>CAVZPE010000015.1:0-469636 GCA_963776915.1 uncultured Acidobacteriota bacterium
GATCACGACGTCGGGGCGCCCGTCGCCGTCGAGATCGGCGACCGCGAGCCCCCGCCCGACCATCGGCGCCGCGAACGCGGCCCCGGCCTGCGACGTCACGTCGGCGAGAATGGCGGCGCCGAGCCCGCGGAAGAGGAGCGGGGCCTGGCGGTACGTCACGGTGGGCTGAACGTCCTGCACCGAGGTCTCGACGTGTCCGTCCGCGCCGACGAGGTCGAGGACGCCGTCGAGGTCGAAGTCCGCGAACGCGACGCCGAACGTGAGAGGCAGGAGCGACGTGCGGCCGATGCCGCTCTGGACCGACTCGTCGACGAAGAAGTCGCCCTTCGGTCCCGCGCTCCACACGGACGACATCTCGTTCGAGTAGTTGCCGATGATGCCGCCGGCTACGCCGCCCTCGTTCTTCGTGTCCCCGAAGGCGACGCCCATCGCGCCGCGGGCCCGCCCGTCCTCGCCGACGGCGACGCCCTGCCTCGATCGCGACGTCCTTGAACGTCGGGACGCCGTTCACGGTCTCGACGTTTCGGCAGAGGTTGTTCGGCGACGTGTCGTTCGCGACGACGAGGTCGGTCGGCCGTCGCCGTCGATGTCGCGGACGGCCACGCCGAGCGCCTTGCCGAGCGGATTGACGAGGCCGGCTTCCTTCGTGACCTCCCGGAACTTCCCGCCGCCGAGACCCTTGTAGAGCCGCGACGGGACGCCGTCGTAGCGCTCGGGCGTGCAGTAGGACTTCGTCCTGCCGTCGAGGGAGCAGTACATGTCCGTCTTCGGCGTCCAGTTCACGTAGCGGCCGACGAAGAGGTCGAGGACGCCGTCGCCGTCGAAGTCCGCGAAGGCGGCCGACGTTCCCCAGCCGGTCCACTTCCCGGATTTGTCGTCGAGTCCCGAAGCGGACGTCGCGTCCCTGAAGTGTCCCTTGCCGTCGTTCACGAGGAGGCGGATGTCGTCGAGCCCGGTGATCACGACGTCGGGCGCGCCGTCGTCGTTCACGTCTCCCACCGCGACGCCCATCCCGTAGAGCGAGATCGCGAGCCCGGACTCCTTCGTCCGGTCCTCGAACCGGATGGCGCCGCCGGGTTCGGTCACGTTCCTCCAGAACGACAGCGTGGGCTGATGAGCGGCCTTCGGGTCGCCGGGCCACCAGCGGCCGTTCACGAACAGGAGGTCGACGCGGCCGTCGCCGTCCGCGTCGAACGCGGCGACCCCCGACCCCATCGTCTCGGGCATCCACTTCTTCCCCTCGGCGCCGTTCACGTGGACGAACGACACCCCGGAGGACTTCGTCACGTCCTCGAACCTGATGGTCGACGCGACCTTCGTCGGCTCGGGCGCGGGCGTCGGGGAGACCGCCCGCGGAGGCGTCTTGGCGCAGGCTGCGGCAAGCAGGCGAACAGGGAGCCGGTGAAGAGGAGAAATTTCTTTGAATGGTCATCGGACGGAAATGCTATCGCAGGCCGGCAGGGCCCCGTTCGTCGTAAAGTCCGCCACATGAAGCGGTCCCTCGCCTCTCTTCCTTTCAAAGGAATTCTTCTCTTCTCCCTCGTCTTCGGCGCCTCAGGGGCCGCGGCCGCCGAGGCGCCAAAGCCCCCGACGTTGCGCCTGCCCGCGGGCGTCGCGCCGGCGCGTTACGCGGCGGAGCTGTGGCTGGACCCGGCGAAAGAGACGTTCAAGGGGAAGATACAGATAGAGATTTCTTTGAAGGAAGAGACGTCCGCCGTCTGGTTGAACGCGAAGGAGCTCGACGTGCGGGACGTGTCGGCGCGCCCCGCGGGAGGGGGTGTGGCGATCCCCGGCGCTGCGGCCACGGGGGGCAGCGATTACGTCCGCCTGACCTTTCAAAGAAATCTCTCTCCCGGTCCCTGGTTCCTGATCCTCGAATACGGGGGCCGCGTCGAGTCGAAGGACACCGAGGGCATCTTCCGCCAGAAGGAAGGCGGCGACTGGTACGCCTTCAGCCAGTTCGAGGCGATCTACGCCCGCCGCGCGTTCCCGTGCTTCGACGAGCCCTCGTTCAAGACGCCCTGGCAGCTCACGATCCACGTCCCGAAGGGCTCGATCGCCGTCTCGAACACGCCGGTGGCGTCGGAGACCGCCGATCCGGACGGCGGGCGGACGTTCGCCTTCGCGCCGACGAGGCCGATCCCGAGCTACCTCGTGGCGCTCGGCGTCGGGCCGTTCGACGTCGTGAACGCCGGGACCGCGGGCCGGAACCGCACGCCGATCCGGGTGATCGTCCCGAAGGGGCACGCCGCGGAAGCGCGCTGGGCGGCCGAGACCACGGGGCCGATCCTCGAGGTGCTCGAGGACTACTTCGGCATCCCGTACCCCTACGAGAAGCTCGACGACCTCGCGATCCCGCAGACCGTGGGCTTCGGCGCGATGGAGAACGCGGGCCTCATCACGTACTCGTCGAGCCTTCTCCTCGCGAAGCCGTCCGACGAGACGATCGCCCAGCGGCGGCGGTACGCGAGCGTCTGCGCGCACGAGACGGCCCACCAGTGGTTCGGGGACTACGTGACCACCGCGTGGTGGGACGACATCTGGCTCAACGAGGCCTTCGCGACGTGGATGGGGTCGAAGATCGTGGACCGCTGGAAGCCCGAGTGGGGCTGGGCGGTGCAGCGCGCGGGCGCCCGGACCGCCGTGATGGACCAGGACTCTCTCGCGACGGCGCGGCGCATCCGCCAGCCGATCGCCGGAAACGACGACATCGCGAACGCGTTCGACGGCATCACGTACCAGAAGGGCGCGGCCGTCATCGGGATGTTCGAGGGCTGGGTCGGCGCGGAGGGCTTCCGGAAGGGGATCCAGCAGTACCTGAAGTCGCACGCGTGGGGGAACGCGACGGCCGACGATTTCGTCGCGTCGATCGCGGAGGCGACGAAGACCCCGGCCGTCGTCCCCGCGTTTCGCTCGTTCCTGGACCAGGCCGGCGTCCCGCTGATCACGGTGGATCTCCAGTGCGGCGGCGGCCCCCCGAGGCTCCTCCTCTCGCAGAAGCGGTTCCGGCCGACGGGGTCCACCGGTGCGGCAGAGGAGAGGTGGCAGGTGCCCGTCTGCGCGCGGACGGGCGACCCGGGCGCGGCGACGGCCTGCACGCTCCTGACGG
The DNA here is from genome assembly GCA_963776915.1 of uncultured Acidobacteriota bacterium. Lineage (GTDB taxonomy): Bacteria > Acidobacteriota > Thermoanaerobaculia > UBA5066 > UBA5066 > Fen-183. Next base: position 3,110 of record CAVZPE010000015.1, read on the forward strand.
AACCGACGGGGTCGCTCGCCCTGCCCGGCCCGTGCCCGGCGCGCGTCCTCGCGAACGCGGAGAACGGCTACTACCGGGTGCTCTACAAGGGCAGCCTGCTCGGGAAGGTCCTCGCCGACCGCGGCCGGCACCTGACGCCGGGCGAGCGCGTGGCCACGCTTTCCGACGCGGCCGCGCTCGCGCGGAGCGGCGACGTGCCCATGGCGACGGCGCTCGCGCTCGTGCCGGTCTTCGCGAACGACCCCGACCGGCCCGTCGTCGAGTCGGTGCTGAAGATCGCCGCGGTGCCGCGGGACCTCCTCGTCACGGACGAGATGCGGCCGCGGTACCGCCAGTTCGTGAGCGACGCGTTCGGCGCGCGGGCGATCGCGCTCGGCTGGGTCCCCAGGCCGGGGGAGGACGAGGACACGCAGCTCCTGCGCGCGGAGCTCGTCCCGTTCGTCGCGAACGAGGGCGACGAGCCGGCCCTGGTCGCCCAGGCGAGCGCTCTCGCGAAGGCGTGGCTCAAGGATCGCAAGGCCGTCGACCCGCTCGTCTCGTCCCAGGTCCTCGACGTGGCGGCGCGGCACGGGGACATGGAGCTCTTCCAGGCCTACCTCGCCGCGGCGCGCAAGGCGGCGGACCGCCGGGAGCGCATGCGCCTTCTCGGCGCGCTCGGGCTCTTCCGCGATCCGGCCGTCGTTCCCGCGGCACTCGCGCTGACGCTCTCGGACGAGTTCGACGCGCGCGAGACGGTGTTCATCCTCCGCGAGGAGGCCATGAGCCCCGAGACGCGCCCGGAGGCGTGGGCGTTCCTGAAGGCGAACTTCGAGAGGCTGAGCGCGCGGCTTCCGCGCGAGTCGCCGGCGCGCTTTCCGATGCTCGCCTCGGGCTTCAGCGACGCCGGACGCCGCGCGGACGTCGAGGCGTTCTTCAAGGACAAGGCGCCGAAGTACATGGGCGGCCCGCGCGTCCTCGCGCAGACGCTCGAGCAGATCCAGCTTCGCGCCGCCTTCAAGGCCGCCCAGCAGGAGAGCGTGAGCGATTTCCTGAGCCGCTACGAGCCGAGACCCACGATCGACCTCAAGCCGCAGGCGGGGATGTAGGGGAGGATGGGGGAGCGCCGCCTTCCCGCGACCCGCCTGGGCCGCGTCCCGTGACGACGCGCCCGGTGCTTCCGTGCCCCGCCTGCGGGTTCACCGTGTTCCCGCGGGCCTACGGGTCCTCCGACACGTGCCCCGTCTGCGGGTGGGTGGACGACCTCCTCCAGCTCGCCCAGCCGGACTTCGTGATCGGCGCCAATTCCGGGCTCTCCCTGCGCGAGGCCCAGTCCCGCGCGCTCGCCGCGCACCCGATCGCCGTCCGGGAGGCGAGCGGGTTCTCGCGGGACTCCCGCTGGCGGCCTCTCCTTCCGTCGGAGAATCCGACGGAAGGGTTCAGCGCGGCGTCTCCCGTCTGCTACATGGTCTCGCCCGATCCGGAGACGTTCGAGCCCTACTGGCTGGGCGCTCCTCCTCGCGAGACCTGACCGGCCTGCCCGCGCCCGCCGGAGAGGGCGAGGGCGACGGTCATGCCGCCGCGCCCACGGTCTTCCAGTACCGGACGAGCCCGGTGACGTTCATCGCGAACGGGAGCGCGGTCCGGTACGCCTCGAGGCCGGCGGGGTCCACGCCCTTGCCGACGAGCCGCGCCGTGAGCCAGGCCTCGAACTCCGGCACGATCCGCGGCTCTTCCTTCCCTTCGTCGAGGCGCGCGCGCACGAACCCGGCCCACGCGTGGAGCTCCTCCATCATCTCGTCGAGCCGGCGGGCGACGTCGGGGTGAGGGCCGAAGTGCGTCGGGTAGAACGTGTCCGGCCGCGCCGCCTTGATGCGCTCGATGGAACGCGTCCACGTCGGGAGGTCGATGTCCGGCGGCGGCGTCGGCGGAAGGTTCGGGCCGTCGCCGATCGCGACGCCCCCGACGTCGCCCGTGAAGACGTTCCCGTCGAGGAGGTACGCGTTGTGGTGGATCGCGTGCCCCGGCGTCTCGAGCACGCGGAGGGCGGCGTTCCCGACCGGGATCGTGGCGCCGTCGGCGGTGATCTTCAGCCGGTCGGCGGGGATCGGCTCGAGCGTGCCCCACAGGGAGTCCATCTCGTCGCGGTAGATCCGCTTCGCGGACGCGAGGAGCTTCGAGGGGTCGGCCATGTGCGGGGCGCCGCGGGGATGCACCCAGACGTTCGCTCCGGCCCGGGCGAGGCGCCAGGCGGCGCCGGCGTGGTCCAGGTGGATGTGCGTCACGAGGACGTCCTTCACGTCGGACGGCCTGGCGCCGTGCTGCGCGAGCGCCGCGACGAGGTGGGGCCACGTCGAGTCGGGCCCGGTCTCGACGAGCGCGAGGTGGCCGCCGGATTCGACGAGGTAGGCCGCGATCGTGCCGCGGCGGAAGAACTCGAGGTCGAGGGTGTGGATCTGCATGGCGCGTCCATTCTCGCCGGAATTTATGATGACGCGCAATCGGTCGTCTGCCGAGAGGGAGAGGAATGCCGATGAGGCCCGGAGCGTCTTCCCGGGAGGCCCGTGCACGCGCGAGCGAAAGGACGCCCTCGAAGCTCGGCGGGGGAAACCATGGTTTCTCTACTGGGCTGCCGTACTTCGCCCTCCTCGTCTTGTACGTCATCGGCGAAGGTTCGGGCGTGGCACCCGCCTTCTGCGCGATTCGGCTCCGGGCCGAAGTTCGCCGGGACGCCGGCCGTGGCATTCGGACGGCTGCTCGATCAGGGACCCGACTACCGCGCCGCACGTGCCGCGCGGCGGATGCTCGCGTCCGTCCTGCCCGCCGACGCGGCGCGGGACGTCGTCGTCGAGCGCTTCCAGCACTGGACGGGCCGCACGCCGGCCTCTTACCTGCTCGGCCTGGTCGGCGCCCCGGCCGTTCCGCTCCTCGTCGCCGCTTCTCGACCACGACAAGGAGCGCGTGGGCCCGACAGGCGCCGGGTCTCAAAGTTCAGTGCGACGCGAGGAACGGAATCACGGCGGCCGCGACCGGCACGCCCGGCGCCTTGCGCTCGCCCGCCTGCTTCGACGGCGGCTCCGGGCGCGCGAAGGGACGCGGGGCTCCCGTCGGCCGGTCGTCCTTGAGGACCATCTCGCCCTTCGGCGCGTAGCCCTTGTAGGCGTACCCGTTCGGCCCGATCTCCGCGAGCCAGGGGGGCGGCGCCGCCTCGGCCGGCTGCGCCTCGTCGTGAACGTGGACGGGGAGCGACTCGCGGTTGTCGTACGGGTGCGCGATGCGGTAGTCCGCGAGCAGGGCCCGGGCCGACTCGTCGTCCTTGAAGAACCGGTACCACTTCTCCTCGGCCGCGGCTTCCTCCGTGCGCCCGAGCGCCTTGAGGCAGAGCATCGCGTTGTAGTGCGCCCCGAGGTCCTCGCCGTCGCTCGCGAGCACCTTGTCGATCGACGGGAGCGCCTCGGCGTAGCGTCCCGCGAGGTAGAGCACGCGCGCCTTCTGGTTGAGGACGAAGCGGTCCTTCGGGAACTTGGCGAGGACGCGGTCGAAGTCCGCCAGCGCGTCGTCGAGGCGGCCCTCCTCCTTGGAGACGAGCGCGCGGAAGACCTGCGTCTTGCCCCAGCCGGGCCGGCGCTTCTCGGACTCGGCGAGCGCCGCCTTCGCGGCCGGGAGGTCGCCTTCCTGCAGCTTGCAGCGCGCGAGGTTCAGGGGGCCGTCCGGCAGCGCGGGCGCGAGGTCGGCGACCTTCGCGAAGGCCGCGGACGCTCCCTTGAGGTCCCCCTGCAGGAGAAGGCCGATCCCGTAGTCGTTCCAGCGGATCCACTGGCGATCGGGGAAATCCGGATTTCCTCGAGTGGTATGGGTCTGGGCGCTCGCAGGCGCGGAGCCAGGCGGCGAGGCCGCGGCGACCGCGAGCGCTTTCGGAGAATTCTTCGAAGAAATCGGAAGCGTCACGGAGTCGGCCGAGATGCGCGTGACGGGCAGGTCCGGTGCGTTCGGGCCGCCGACGAAGATCGAGTAGTCCCGCGAGAACTTCCGGTAGTTGAGGGCGGCCGAAAGGGTGACGGAGCCCGTTGCGTCCTTCGGCACCGTGAAGCGGTAGTGGACCGTGCGCGCCGCGCCGGGCGGAATGAAGTTGTTGTAGAGCGGGACGTGGATGTCCTGCGGCTGGCGGCGGTCCATGGCCGACCCGTCGTGCGCGATGACGAGCTGGCCGACCTTGTCGGCGGCCGGATCGAGGCGCCCGGCGGCGTCGAGGGTGCCGGACGTCCATGACGGAGCGCGCCCCGTTGACCGCGTGGAACTCGACCCACGTCTCGTTGCTGTCGGAGGTGCCGTTCGTGTACGGGTGTCCGAGCGTCCGCGTCCGCACGACGACCTCGACGTTCACGGTCTCGCCGGGACGAACGGAAGGAAGCGCGGGTCCGATGGGAAGACCTCGCGAACCTCGCTTCAAGCCGAACAGGTCGATGGAAAGCGAGCCGACGAGGATCTTCTTCGGATGTCTTCGATCGTCTGCTTGTCCCCGCGGATCGCGGGCAAGGCCGTGTTCGCGGCCGGGAAGAGGTGGTCGTGCAGCATCCCGGCCTGGTTGCCGAATTCCTCGGAGGGCATGAGCGGGAGGTGGCAGTCGCGGCAGGCCTTCGGCTTCGGCGGGTCGTAGAACGAACGCACGGCGTTCCCGGACACGCCGGAGTCGTACCAGCTGTCGTAGTGGTTCTGGCCGCGCATCCAGTGGTAGTCGTTCAGCGGCGGAAGGAGGCCGACCTTGTGGCAGGTCGAGCAGAACTCGGGCGTCCGCATGAACGGCTTCATGAACGTCTGGCGGTGCAGGGACGGCTCCATCCGGATCAGGAGCTTGTTGACCTCGTGGAGCGCCTTGTTCTTCGAGAACGCGAACGGGTACTGCTTGCTCTCCTCGATGACGTAGCCGCCGTTCCCGCGCAGGTCCTTGATCTCGGCGATCGAATGGCAGGCCATGCAGGCGAGCCCCTGCTGCGCCTCGAACTGGTCGTACGAGAACGTCGCCATCGTCGCCTTGCCCATCTGGCCCGTGAAGAGGACGACGGGGTCGTGGCAGCCGGCGCACCATTTCGTCTTCTCGCGGCCGACGCGGTCGGCCATCAGCTCGACGGCGCGCCGGTAGAAGGGGTTGTTGAACGACGAGAAGCGGTGGGCTCCCTTCTCCCAGCGCTTGTAGGTGTCGGGGTGGCACTCCTGGCAGTACTGGTTCGCGGCGAGCTTCTTCCCGTCGAGGAGGCCCTGGTCGAACGTCTCGGCCGAGGAGAGGAAGAACTGCGTGTCGCCGTTCCTGTTCACGATGCGCTGCGGCGGCTTCTCCATCTTGTGGAGGCCGGCCATCACGAGGAGGAACGCCGCGACGGCGCCTCCCCACTGGGCGAGCATCCGGAAGTGCAGCTTGTGGACGGCCGCGCGCCGGTGGAGGATGAACGCGACGAGCGCGACCGGGATCGCGAAGACGTGCGCGAGGTAGACCGGGCGGTGCGTGAGCGTCGCGCCCTTGAGGGCCATGTAGACGCCCGTGCCGATGCACGTGAACGCGAGCGTGACGATCGTGATGCCGGCGATCTTGGCGTTCCGGTTCCGGATGTTCGCGAGCATCCGCGCCCCGTGCGTGAGGGCGAAGACGAGGAACGGGACGGCGATGAGCAGGCCCAGCGTGAGGTGCATGAGCAGCATCGCCATGAAGAACGAGGAGTACTTCGTGAAGGCGACGAGATAGATCGAGTTCGCCGCCATGAGGCCGAGCGGCACGAGCAGGATCGTGTAGAGCCGCCTCTGCCACGGGTGAAGGACGCCCTTGGCGCGTACCGCGCCTTCGTTCCGTGTGTTCATGGCGCGGGATTCTAGACCTGCGAGCGAATCTCAGCGAGCCCCGAGCTCGCCCGCGAGCCACTCGACGGCGTCGCGATACGCCTGGGAGGGGAGAAGGTTCTTCTGGTTCGGAGAATAGAGCTTGAGGACCGCCCCGTCGGGTGCCTCGAGCGGCTCAACAGAGTGAAGCGCCGCGAAGAGAAGAGAATTCTGCTTAGAAAGGGAAGAGGGGAATCCCGCGCCTCCGAGCGACGGCGGCCCGATCACCGCGGCGGCCCTGCCCGGTGCAGCGCCCTCCATCCACCTTCTAAGAAATTCCCCGTTGGGTGCGACGAGAAGCCAGCCGATCCGCTCCGGGTCCGCCTCCGCACGGGTCCGAAGCAAATCGACCCTCGGCTCTTTCGCGACGAGGACGACGAAGCCGCGCTGCGCGGCCTGGTCGAGGATCACGTCCTTGCGGCAGTCGCCCTTCTCGGGCACACGACGACCACGACGGGCCGTCCCTTTGCCGGAACGGGCGCCTTTCTGTCCGGATACATCGAGCCCGGGAGGAGCGGCGCGTAGAGCTTCGGGACGTAGAGTTTCCCTCCGGGAACGCTCTCCGTGCTCTGCCACGGGGACGACGCGCAGCCGACGGCGCACGACGCGAGGACGAGAACGGCGCGTCTCATTCGTCGAACAGAGACCCTTGCCGTGGCGTCGCCTCGGCGGGCCGCGCTTCGGCGGCGGGCGACGCCGTCTTCACCTTCAAAGAACTCTTCTCTTCTCTTTCCGTTCCCCTCTTCTCCCAGCCAGACGAGCTCCCCGGTGTCCATGAAGAAGAGCCCGGCCTTCGCCGTCCGCCTCGTGAGCGCCTCCCACGCGCGCCGGTAGTGCGTGACCTGCGGGCGCGTAGTGCGCGACGAGGGCGGCGAGGCCGCCGTTCACGACGTCGGACTTCCAGTCCACGATGTGCCAGACGCCGCCCTCCTCGAAGACGAGGTCCATCGCGCCCTTGAGAAGGGTCTCGGAGGGGCCGTCCGCGCGGCCGAGGTCCGCCGACGGCACGACCATCTCGAACGGCACCTCGACGTACCGCCGCGGCGCCTTCAGCGCCCGCGCCCACAGCTCCGAGGCCGTGACGGACGCCGCGACGCGCAGCACCTCGCCGAGGAGGTCGGGCGCGACCTCCTCCTCGCGCAGGAGGTTCCGCGCCAGGGGCTCGAGCGGGACGCCCGGGCTCCGCATCGCGGCCTCGAGCAGCTGGTGCAGGACGCGCCCCCACGCGGCGCCGCGCGCCTCCTCGGCGGGCGACGGGGCGCGCGGCCCCTCCTTCTTCGCGAGCGCCGTGACGGTCACGACGCCGTACGTCGGCGCGGCGGCGCGTTCGCGCGCGGCCGCGAGGCGCGCCCGCACCTCGGGCAGCTGATCCGCGAGCGGCGGAAGCGCGCGCGTGCCGGCCGCCGGGACGGGGACGGGCCGCGAGGGGAGCGGGGCGAGGTGCGGGTCGAGCGGGGCCCAGAGGCCCGTGAGCCGCGGCCCGTCCTTCTGCGTCGTCTTCGTGTGGACGCTCGCGGCGAGCGTGTACATCGCGCGCGTCGCGCCGACGTAGAAGAGGCGGTCCTGCTCGGCGGCGAGGAAGGCGAGCTCGAGGCGGCTCTTCTCGGCCCAGTCCGGCGGGAGCCCGATCACGCGATCGTCGCGGTCGCCCCGCGACTGGAGGATCGGGAACCAGCCGCGGGGCGCGTCGCCCGTGCGCTCCACGTGGACGTCGGGCTCGCGCTCGTCCTTGTCGACGGGCTCGGCGAGGACGACGATCGGCGCCTCGAGGCCCTTGGCCCGGTGGATGTTCATGAGACGGACCGCGTTCGCGCGCGCGGCGTCGACGCTCATCTCCTCGAGCTCGAGAGTCTCCTCGACGAGGCGGCGCGCGACGTCCGCGAAGGAATGCCCGTCGGCGGAGAGGCGCCGCGCCCACGCGAGGACCTTCAGGAGGTTGCCGGTCGCGGTCCGCCCGCCCTCCTCCGCCGAGATCGAGGCGGCGAGACCGAGCCGCTCGACGATCCGCACGAGCGCCGCCGCGGGCGGGAGGGAGCGGCTGTCGCGGTGCGCCTCGCGCAGGAGGCCGAGGCCGCGGGCGATCTTCGGGTCCGTGCCGGGATCGGCGTCCGAGACGAACGCGAAGCGCCGCCCGGCCCTGCGGTGCCGGAAGAGGGCGTCGTCGTCCACGCCGCACAGGGGGCCGGAAAGGAACGCGACGACCGCGACCTCGTCGTCCGGGTCGTTCACCGCGGCGAGGAGCGGCTGGAGCGCGACGAGCCCGCGCGTGATCGCGAAGGCCTTGCTGCCCGTGACCTCGACGGGGACGCCCGCTTTCTCGAGCGCCTGCGCGTATTCGCCGAGCGCCGGGCGCTGCGCCGTGAGGACGAGGATGTCCGAGGGGCGCGGCGTCACCGGCGCGCCTCCGGGGCCGGGGATCTTCCAGCCGCCCGCGAGCGCGTGGCGGACGAACGCGGCGACGTCCTGCGCGTTCTGGTGCCGGACGCGGTTCTCTTTCATGGTCCCGTCGCCGCTCGAGGGAATGCGGAAGGCGCCGCACCCCGGTCCCGTCTCGGCGCCGCGCGCGTTCAGCGGCGCGAAGGCGGCCTGGGCCCGCGTGGCCTTCTTCGGGAGGATTCCCCGGAAGGTCGCGTTGACGGGTCCGGCGATCGCGTCCACCGTCCGGAAGCTCGACGTCAGCTCGAGCACGTCGCCGCCCGACGCCTTCACGATGTCCCGGAACGTCTCGTACGTCTCGATGTCGGCACGCCGGAACCGGTAGATGGACTGCTTGGGGTCGCCGACGACGAAGAGCGACCCGCGCCGCGGGCGGAGCTTCCAGGCGTTCCTCTGGCGGTCGTCGTCGGACGTGAGGAACAGCATGATCTCGGCCTGGAGGGGGTCCGTGTCCTGGAACTCGTCGACGAGGAGGTGCGACACCCGGCTCCGGAAGTACCGGCGGACGGCGGGCTGGTCGCGCAGGAGGTCGCGCGAGATCAGGAGGAGGTCCTCGTACGTGAGGAATCCCTCCTCGCGCCGGCGCGTTCTCAGGCGCTCGAGGGCGGGGAGGAGGAATCCCATCGCGCGCGGGTGGACCCACTCGCGCCACGCGCGGAGCGCCGGGAAGAGGACCTTCTCGCGGAAGTCCTCGAACCGCGCGAGAAACGCCTGCGCGGCGGCCTTGCCGCCTTCCCACCGGGTGACCTTGATCTTCAGGAGCTTCTCGGCCTCGAGCTCCTCGAGGACGCGGACGAACCCGCCGTCGCTCTCGGCGTCGGGCTGGCCCAGGAGGCGCTTCACGCGGACGAGCGCCTCCTGGAGGGCGTCCGGGGGATTGCCGCCGAACGGCGCCTCGGGCTTGAGCGGGGCCGCCTCCCCGAGGAGGAGCGCCGTCCTGCGCCGGACGCCGTCGAGGGGCGGCTTCTGCGGGGGCGGGGAGGCGACGACGGCCTCGACGTCCGGGTACTCCGCGAGCCGGAGGAACGCCTCCTCGAGGTCCTGCGGGCGGACGCCCGTCTCCTCGAGCGCGGCGAGGCGCGGGTCGTCCTCGTCGGAGCACGCGGCGATCCACTCGCGCCAGGCGACGTGCTGGAAGAGCGCGGCCTCCTGCAGCTTCACGTCCGAGAGGCCGAGGTCGATGCCCGCCTCGACGGGGCGCTCGCGCAGGAGCGACGCGCAGAAGGAGTGGATCGTCCCCACCCGCACGAGGTCGAGGCCCTTCTGTGCGCGGTCGAGCCGGGCCCGGACCGCGTCGTCCGTCTCGTCCCTCAGGCGCGCCTCGAGGCTCTCCTGGAACTTCTGCCTGAGCTGCGACGCCGCCTTGCGCGTGAACGTCACGGCGACGAGGGAGTCGGGCGTGGCCCTGCCCGACGCGAGGAGGGCGATCATCCGCGCGACGAGGCTCGTCGTCTTGCCCGAGCCGGCGCCCGCCTCGACGAGAAACGTCCGGTCGAGCTCGGCCTCGATGCGTGTCCGCTCCGCCGCGTCCGGGAGCGCGCCCTCCTTGAGGAGCCGGTCAGACACGGCGGCCCTCCAGCGCGGCGAGCGGCGCGAGGAGCGGGTCGCCGGCGCACTTGGCCTGCGTGCGGCGGGCGGCGGCGACGGGGTCGCCGCAGGCCATGCGGAAGTCGCAGAAATCGCAGTCGCGCTCCTCGGTCGAGTGCGGGAACGCGCCCGCGGCCAGCAGGTCGAAGAGGTCCGTCAGCGTGGCGTCGACGTCCGCGTCCGTGACGTCGGGTACGACGCGCCGCCCGCCGCCCTTGCGGGTGGGGAAGTAGTACCCCGAGCGGAGGGACTCGACGCGGAACCCGTGCCGCGCGAGGAGGATCCCGGCCGCGCGCGCGTAGAGCGCGTGCTGGATCTGCCGGCCGCCGTTCAGGGGCAGCGATTCCTTGAACTGGCGCTCGCTCCCCGTCTTGTAGTCCCAGACGGCCCACGCGCCGGCGCCCTCCGAGTCGATGCGGTCGATCTTTCCCTCGAGGCGGAACGTCGAGGCGCCCGCGGGGATCTCCAGCGGCTCGACGGAGGCGAGCTCCTTGCCGGCGTTCCCGTGGGAGCGGCCGAACGGGACCTCGAAGAACCGGGGGACCGACGTCGCCGCGCTCTTCGCCTCTCCCTTGACGAAGACGTCGAGGTCCGCGAGGAAGGCGTCGCGCTGCGTCCGGAACGCGACGTCGCCCGGCGGCGGGATCTCCGCGCGCATCCTCGCGAGGTTCCGCTCGGCGACCTTGAGGAGGCGCGCGGTTTCCTTCACGAGCTCGAACGGCGCGTCCGGATCGCGGCGCTCGGTGAAGAAGTCGAAGACCGTGTCGTGGAAGAGGCGGCCGTACTCGAGGGGATCGAGCCAGACGTCCACGGCCCTCTCCTCGTCCGGTTCGGAGAGCCCGAGAACGTACTTCAGGAAATAGGCGCGCGGGCTCTTCGCGAGGAGCTGCAGCCGCGAGGCGGAGATCGGTTCGCGCGTGACGCGCGGGTCGAGATCGCCGGGGGAGACCGTGAGCCGGCCGTCCCATTTCGTGAAGGCGGGGGACCGCCGGGCCTCCTCGGCCTCGCGCCCGTCCGCGATCCACGGATAGGCCCGCTCGACCTCGGCCGCGGCGCGGGCCGGGTCCGCTCCGGGCGCGTGCAACGCGGCGAGCCACCACTCGATCTCGTCGAGCGGCTCGCCGGCCGGCCGGAACGCCGCCGGGGCCCCCTCGCGCTCGAAGAGATCGCGGAATCCGGCGCGCGGCTTCCCCTCGAGGGCCCGGAAGGCCTCGAGAACGGCGGACGACGGGAACTGCTCGGCGTCCTGCAGGAAGTCGCGGTTCGAGTACGAGAGGACGACGCGGCCCCTCAGCCGCGCGAGGAGCGACGCGAGCGCGCGGCGGCTCTCCTCGGGCGCGGAGCCGCGCCGCAGCGGGAGCGCGTTCGGGCCGAGGCGCCTGTTGACGGCCTCCCTCTCGTGGTCCAGGAGGACCGGGTCCTGCGCGCCGCCGCCGGGGAAGCGCGCCTCGTCGAGGCCGAGGACGAACGTGCGCGCGCGGCCGCTCCAGCCGGCCGCCGCGATGCGCGCGACGTGGACGTGTCCGGGCACGGGCGTCGAGGACGCCACGGCGAGCGTCTCCACGGCCTCGCGCAGGCGGGCCGCCGCTTCCGCGATCGGGAGCCTGCGCGGCGGAAGGGCGGCGAACTCGGCGAAGAGGCGGGCGAGGCCCTCGCGCGCCATCCCGTCGAGGCGGCTCGCGACGTCGAGAACGTCGGTCAGGGCGAGGCCGGCGCGCGCGAGCGCCGCGAAGTCGACGCGGCCCTCCGGGTCGGGCACGGGCGCGATCGCGAGGAGGCGCTCCACCCAGGCCGCGACCGCGTCGAGCGGGACGAGACGCTCGGCGATCGCCTCGGGCTCGAGGCCCTCGGCGGCCGCCCGGCGCGCGAGGCGCGCGCGCTCGAGCGAGAGGCGCGCGCGCGTGCGCTCGCGGCCCCGGACGATCCGGGCGCGGCGGAAGACGCGCGCCGCCCGAACCGGCCCCACGAGGGCGCCCCGCGGGTCCACCGCGGCGAGGTTCGCGCGGCCCGCGCCGAAGAGCCGGGCGAGGGGGCGCTCCTCGTACCCGCCGGCGATCCAGTCGAGGACGTCGAGGACACCCTGCGCCGGGCGCGAGAAGGTGGCCGGGACGCCGTCGGCGAACGTGCAGGGGAAGCCCGCCTGCTGGGAAAGCTCGTAGACGAGCGGCCGGTACGCGGCGTCGTCCGTGATCGCGATCTCGACGTCGTCGAGGGGGATGTTCTCGTCGACGATCCGGCGGAAGACCGCGCGCACCTCGTTCTCCTCGCCGGAGGCGCACGCGAGGGACACGCGCCCGGCGGTCAGGGGCGCGTCCTGGGGCGCGTCGACGGCGAGGGCGGTCGCCGGGCGCGGGAGGAGCGCGTCGAGGAACGCGGCCTCGAGCGCGGAGAGCTCGAGACCGTCGGGCCTGAGGACACGGACGGCCGGCGCGAGCCTGAGGCCCGGGTTCTCGCGGAGCATCCGCGTCGCGGCGGCGAGGACGTCCAGCGGGTCGGCGAAGCTCCCGGCCTCGAGGGCGCCGCGGTAGGCCGCGCCGATCGCCTTCATCTCGCGCGCCTTGCGCGGGTCCTCGAGCGCCTCCGAGGGGAGCTGCTCGGGCGTCAGGCCCGCGCGCCGGATCTCGTTCAGCGTGGACTGGAGCGCCCGGTGGAGGCCGGGCCTCTCGCGCAGCGCCCCGAAGTACGAGTCGGGCCTCAGGACCTGGTCGCAGGCGTCCTCGACGAGCGCGAGGAGCTGGGCGCGCGAGAGCGTCTCGCGCCCCGCGGCGGCGAGGGCGACTCCGGCGACGCCGTGCGCGAGCGAGAAGACGGTCGCGGGCCTGAGGTTCAGGTGCGCGCAGCCGGAGCGCGCGAGCGCATCGAGGATCTGCTGGCCGACCGGGAAGGACGGGACGAGGAGGATCTTCTCGTCCACGGAGTGGGCCGCGCAGAAATCCGCCAGCTCCGAGAGGAGTCTGTTGCGTTCGACGGCAGGCGCCACGGGCGGAGTGTAAGCGCGGCGGAGGCCTGTGTGATCATGCCCCGCGGATGGAAGGCATCTCCCTCGGGCTGCCGACGCTCGTCGCGATCGCCGTGTACCTGGCGGCCATCAACGTGCTCGGCGCCTGGCTCGGGAAGGGCCAGAAGGACGCGAAGGACTACTTCCTGGGGGGCCACGCGATGCCGTGGGGGGCCGTCATGGCCTCGATCGTCGCGACGGAGACGTCGGCGCTGACGTTCCTCTCGGTTCCGGGCGACGCGTACCACTCGGGGTTCACGTTCCTGCAGCTCGCGTTCGGCTACCTCGTCGGGCGCATCGCCGTGTCGTTCCTCCTCCTGCCGGGCTACTTCCACGGCGAGATCACGACGGCCTACGCGCTTCTCGAGCGGCGCTTCGGCGTGGGCGCGCGGCGCTTCACGTCGCTGATCTTCATGGTCACGCGCGTCATGGCGGCGAGCGTCCGCCTCGCGGTCCCCGCGATCCCGATCGCACTCATCCTCGGGATCCCGGTCTGGGCGGCGATCCTCCTCCTCGCGGCGGCGACGGCTCTCTACACGTACGTCGGCGGCATCAAGGCGGTCATCTGGATCGACCTCATCCAGGTCGTCGTCTACATCTCGGGCGCGGTGATGGCGCTGTGGGTTCTCCTGGGAACGTTCGGAGGGGGAATCCGGGGATGGGAAGAGATTCTTAGAAGGTGCATGGAGCTCGGGCAGCCGGTTCGCCTTCTTAACCTTTCTAAGAATCTTTCCGAACCCTATACCCTTTTGCGCCGGTGTCCTCGGGGGCGCCGTGCTCGCCATGGCCTCCCACGGCGCCGACCAGCTGATCGTCCAGCGTTTGTTGGCTTGCCGCGGCCTCCGCGACGCGCAGAAGGCGCTCATCGGGTCAGGCGTCCTCGTGATCCTGCAGTTCACGCTGTTCCTCGCGCTCGGCGTCGGCCTCTTCGCGTTCTACGGCGGGGCGCCGATCGGCCCAGGCGGCTTCGCGACGTCGGACGCGATCCTGCCGACGTTCATCGTGAAGAGCCTGCCGCCGTTCGTGTCGGCGTACCTCGTCGCGGGGATCTTCTCGGCGGCGATGTGCTCGGAGTCCTCGGCGCTGAACTCCCTCGCGTCGGCGCTCGCGATGGACATCGTCGCGCCGCTGATGGGGAAGAAGTACGTCGAGGGGAGGCCCGGCCTCGTCCTCGGGAAGGCGCTCACGCTCTTCTGGACGCTCGTCCTCGCGGGGCTCGCCGTCGGGTTCTCGCGCCTGCCGCAGCACGTGCCGGCCGTGCAGGTCGCGCTCGGGCTCGCGAGCGTGACGGCGGGCGGTCTCCTCGGCGGCTTCCTCCTCGCGCTCTGGGCGCGGAAGGCGACGCAGGCGGACGCGATGATCGGCATCGCGACGTCCGCGGTCTTCATGTTCGTCCTCTGGCTCGGCTCGAAGGACTTCGTGCCGTTCCCGCTCGGAAAGGCGATCGCGTGGCCGTGGTACTCGCTCCTCGGCTCGACGATCGCGCTCGGGACGGGCTGGCTCCTGTCGCTGAGAAGGCCGGAGCCGGCGACCACGCGCACCGCTTAGTGCCAGAGCATCAGGGCGGCTGTCTTACTCGGCGCCTATCGTGCAGATATGTGTACGAAGAAGGGGAGATTTCTTCGAGGGTTGGGTAGCGTCCTCTCATTGCTCCTGAGCGCAGGCGCGCAGGGGGAGGACGTTACCTCTTATGTGCCGTTCGTCTCGACGTTCTCCCTGTCGACCCCGGGCTCGTGGGAGTCCACCCATGTCTTCTGGATGAGCCGGATGAGCGCCTTCAATAACGGACCCGCCCAGGCAAGGGTCTCGTTGGATCTCGTCTATCAGATCTGTGCTCCGCTCGAGGTAGGCGCTTATCGGCATGAGTGCGGCGAGATTCAAGTTCCGCCGCAGACAGGCTACGACCTCGACTATTGCTCATATTGGGGTGACTTCGGCCCGGGCTTCATGAAGATTACATCCGATGACACGATCGTTCTGGCGGCTGACGTGCAACGGGTGCTCTTCCTGCCGCATTGCGGAGGAGGCGCGACCCTCGACGGAAATCCGAGCTACAACCTGCTTCAGCAGGGGTCCGTGCCGCTTCCGGTCTACAGAGGGTTGTTTCCGGAAAATTCCTCGGTGGTCGTGGGTCCCGTAGATCTCGGCGCGTTGGACCATCCAGAAACGTGCATCACGGGGGTCGCGACGCATCGACGCCGGGTGAACGTGACACTCCTGAATGCGGGCAGGGACTGGGCTGAGTTCAGGCTCACGGTCCGAACGCACCGGGCCTTTTCGAGCCCTGTGATTGAATCCCACTTGTTGGCCCCGCCGGGGCAAGTCACCCAGCTAAACGCCGTTCCGATTTCCCTCGCCGAAAACATGCAGCCAGGCGACGGATACGACGTCCGTGTGTGGCTCAGCATTACCGGAAGTCAGCCGTTCCTGGCCTACGTCACGACGATCTTCGAGGGCGGCGAGCCCGGCACCAACTCCGTGACGGTATACGAGGCGAAGCCGACGAACTGAGTCGCCGCCGTTACATCCCGAGCATGACGCGCGCCACGCGCGACATCATGTCGGCGTTCCAGGGCGGATCCCAGACCACCTCGACCTTCGCACCCGTCACGCCCTCGACGGCCTTGATCTTCGTTTCGACCTCGCCGGGCAGCGAGCCCGCGACGGGGCAGGCCGGCGCCGTGAGCGTCATCTTCACGTCGATGAATCCCTCGGGCGAGGCGGCGATGGAGTAGATCAGCCCGAGCTCCCAGATGTTCACCGGGATCTCCGGGTCGAAGCACTTCTTGAGCGCCTCGTCGATGACCTTCTGCTCGAGAGGGGAGCGGGAGGAAGAAGAGGATTCTGCTGAAGAGGAAGAGGGGGACGAAGATGAAGATGAAGATGGAGATTGCTTAGAAGGCGCGTCAGAGGCCGGAGCGGCGTGGGCCGGCGGCGCCGCGACTGCTGCGCCATGGCTCTCGTCCGTATTACCTTCTAAGAGAATCTTCTGTTCTCCCCGGTTCTCCACGTTCTTTATCTCTTTCTCTTTGTCCCTACTCAGTCTTGGCCACTTCATGGACGTCCTTCAGCGCGCTTTCGAGCGTGTGCCACGCGAGCGTCGCGCATTTCACGCGCACGGGGAATTCGCGCACGCCGGAGAAGACGGCGAGCTTGCCGAGGCCGGCGCCCGTCGCCTTCACGTCGGGCGGGCCCGTGAGGAGGTCGTGGAACTTTCCGTAGAGCGCCTCTGCCTCCGCGATCGTCTTGCCCTTCACCGCGTCCGTCATGAGCGACGCCGACGCCTTCGAGATCGCGCAGCCCGGCCCTGGAACGCGACGTCCGCGATCCTGTCGCCGTCGAGCCTCACGTAAAGCTTCAGCCGGTCGCCGCAGAGCGGGTTGTGGCCGAGCGCCATGCGGCTCGCGATCCGCCATCTCGCGGTAGTTGTGGGGCGACTTGTTGTGGTCGAGGATGACCTCCTGGTAGAGGTCGCGGAGGTCCGTCATCAGGCGAAGACCTCCTGCACCTTCTTCAGGGCCGCGGCGAGGATGTCGACCTCTTCCTCCGTGTTGTAGACGCCGAAGGAGGCGCGCGCGGTCGCGCCGATCCCGTAGCGGTCCATGACGCGGCTGCGCGCAGTGCTGACCCGTGCGGATCGCGATGCCCTCGCGGTCGAGAACGGTCCCGATGTCGTGCGGGTGGACGTCGCCGAGAAGGAACGAGACGACGGCCGCCTTCTTCGGCGCGGTTCCGACGATGCGCAGGCCCTCGATCGCCGAGAGCGCCTCGGTCGCGCGGACGAGGAGGCCGTGCTCGTGCGCGGCGACGGCCGGGAGGCCGACGGCCGTGAGCCAGTCGGTCGCGACGCCGAAGACGATGCCGCCCGCGATGTTCGCGGTGCCGGCCTCGAACTTCCAGGGCAGCTCGTTGTACGTCGTCTTCTCGAACGTGACGGACGCGATCATGTCGCCGCCGCCCTGGTACGGAGGCAGCTTCTCGAGCCACGCCTCCGTTCCGTAGAGCGCGCCGATGCCGGTCGGGCCGTACATCTTGTGGCCGGAGACCGCGTAGAAGTCGCAGCCGAGGGCGGCGACGTCGATGGGGAGGTGCGGCGCGGCCTGCGCGCCGTCCACGAGGACCGGCACGTTCCGCTCGTGCGCCAGCCGGACGAATTCCTCGACGGGGTTGATGGTGCCGAGCGCGTTCGAGACGTGGGAGACGGCCGCGATCCTCGTCCTCTCCGACAGGCGCTTTTCGAACTCCTCGACCGGCACCTCGCCGGAATCCGTGATCGGGACGACCACGAGCTTCGCGCCCGTGCGGCCGCACGCGAGCTGCCACGGGACGATGTTCGAGTGGTGCTCGAGGCCCGTGATGAGGACCTCGTCGCCCTCCTTCAGGATCGAATTCGCGAAGCCCGGCGGCCACCAGGTTGATCGCCTCGGTCGTCCCGCGCGCGAAGACGACCTCCTTCGGGGCGCGGGCGCCGAGGAACCGCGCGACCTTCGCCCGCGCGCCCTCGTACTCGGCCGTCGCCTTCTCGGAGAGGAAGTGCGTCCCGCGGTGGATGTTCGCGTTCGTCTCCTCGTAGTAGCGGCTCTCGGCCTCGATGACGGCGCGCGGCTTCTGCGTCGTGTTCGCGTTGTCGAGGTAGACGAGCCTTTTGCCGTGCACGGTCTGCGCGGAGGATCGGGAATTGCTCCCGGATCTTCGCGACGTCGAAGGCGGGTGAAACGCCGGGGACGGCGGTCTCGGGGACGACACTCATGGGGTCACCGTTTGCACGAGCGGCAGCCACGCGTGGAGCCGGTCCTCGAGGAGGGCCCTGACGTCCGGTGCGGCCACCTTCGAGACGACCTCGCTGCCGAAGGCGTACGTGAGGAGGGCCCGGGCCGCCCCTTCCGAGAGGCCGCGCGAGCGAAGGTAGAAGAGGGCGTCCGCGTCGATGCGGCCCGTCGTCGAGCCGTGCGAGCACTTCACGTCGTTGTTGTGGATTTCGAGCTGGGGCTTGCTGTCGACGAGCGCCTCGTCCGAGAGGATGAGGTTCCGGTTCGTCTGGCGAGCGTCGGTCTTCACGGCGCCCTCGCGCACGATCACCTTGCCGTCGAACGCACCGCGGCCGTTCCCGTCGAGGATGCCCTTGTAGAGCTCGAGGCTGTCGGCGTGCGGGGCCGCGTGGTCGATGAGGGTGTGGCAGTCGACGTGCTGGCCCGAGGCCGCGGCGAAGAGGCCGTACAGCTCGGTGCCCGAGCCCTCGCCGGAGAGCGTCGCGGCGATCTCGTTGCGGGCGGTCGCGGCGCCGAAGGACGCGACGTGCGAGACGGAGCGCGCCCCGCGCGCGTGCGAGAGGAAGAGGTTCCCGACGTGGAACGTCTGCCGGCCCTCGAGCTGGACCTTGACGTGCGTGAGTCGGGCGTTCTCGCCGAGCACGGCCTGCGTCACGGCGTTCGTGAAGGAGAGCTCGTCGGACCCGAGGAAGACCTCGACGACGGTCGCGGCGGCAGTTCTCCTCGAGGACGACGAGGTTCCTGAGGTGCGACATGAGCGGCGCGGGCGTCCCGCTCGCGGACGTCGACACGTGCACGATGACGAGCGCGTCGGGCGCGGCGAGGCCCCGGCCGACGTGGACGAGCGCGCCCGTGCCCAGGAACGCGTCGTTCAGCGCGACGAAGGGGTGGGACGTCGGGGCCGCGAGGAGCGCCTTCTCGACGCGCTCCGGCGCGAGCCGGAGCACCGTCGCGAGGTTCTCGAACAGGATCTCCGGCGGGAGCGTCTGAGCGGTGCGGCGGACGAGCCGGCCGTTCACGAAGACGAGGCGGGGGCCGGGGGAGGAGAGGCCGAGCGTCCCGAGGCGGGCCTCCAGCTCGACGGCCTGCGTGCGCTCGGCGATCGTGACCTCGCGCGGGGCGAGGCCGAAGACGGTCCGGGCGAGCGGCAGCAGGTTCGTGTAGCGCCAGTCCTCGTCGTGAAGGGACGGGAAGCCGGCCTTCGTGAACGCGGCGAGGCCGTCGCGGCGCAGCCGCGTGAGCCACGGCGGGCCGGCGAGACCGGCGGTGAACTCCTCGGCCTGCGCGGCGAGAACGTCCACGCCGTCGCGGATCGAGACGGACTTCGCGGAACGGGCGGAGCCGGCGGTGGTCGGCATGCTCACGGCACCGCGGCCGCGGCTTCCTTCTCGATCCAGCCGTAGCCCTTGGCCTCGAGCTCGAGCGCGAGGCCCTTGCCGCCCGACTTGACGATCTTCCCGTCCGAGAGGACGTGGACGACGTCCGGCACGATGTAGTTCAGCAGGCGCTGGTAGTGGGTGATGACGAGCATCCCGCGCTTTCCGTCGCGCAGCGCGTTCACGCCGCCCGCGGCGATGCGGAGGGCGTCGATGTCGAGGCCCGAGTCCGTCTCGTCGAGGATCGCGAGGCGCGGGTCGAGGAGCGCCATCTGGAGCACCTCGTTGCGCTTCTTCTCGCCTCCCGAGAAGCCCTCGTTGACGGAGCGGTTCAGGAGCGCCTCCTCCATCTCGACGAGCTTCGCCTTCTCGTCGAGGAGCTGGAGGAAGTCCATCGCGTCCAGCTCCGGCTGCCCGCGGTGCTTGCGGACGGCGTTCACGGCCGTGCGCAGGAAGTACGTGTTCGAGACGCCCGGGATCTCGACCGGGTACTGGAAGGCGAGGAACACGCCCTCGCGCGCCCGCTCCTCGGGCTTCATCGCGAGGAGGTCCTTGCCGAGGAACGAGACCGTTCCCTGCGTGACCTTGTAGCCCGGCCGCCCCGAGAGGACGTGCGCGAGCGTGCTCTTGCCGGACCCGTTCGGGCCCATGACGGCGTGGACTTCGCCGGGCTTGATGACCAGATCGATGCCGCGGAGGATCTCCGTGCCGTCCTCTTCGATGGAGGCGTGGAGATTTCGGATTTCGAGAAGATTTTGCTCGCTCACGAACGCATCAATCCTTTCGCCGCTGGCTCAGTGGCGCAGGCCACGGCGCATTTCTTAGAAGGTGAATGCGGGGCGGAGCAGGTTGCGCGCGCCATCGGTCGCGAGGCGCCGGCGGCGCGCACGCACTCTTCCACTCGAAGAAATCTCTCTCTTTCTCCTCTTCATCCGACCGAACCCTCGAGCGAAACGCCCAGGAGCTTCTGCGCTTCCACCGCGAACTCCATCGGGAGCTCCTTGAGGACGCGCTTGGCGAAGCCGTTGACGATGAGGGACACGGCGTCCTCCGCCGAGATCCCGCGCTGCATGCAGTAGAAGAGCTGGTCCTCGCCGATCTTCGACGTGGACGCCTCGTGCTCGAGCGTGGCCGTGCTGTTCTTGACCTCGATGTACGGGAACGTGTGCGCGCCGCACTGGTCTCCGATGAGGAGCGAGTCGCACTGGGAGTAGTTCCGCGCGCCGACGGCCGACTTCAGGATCGTGACGCCGCCGCGGTACGTGTTCTGGCCGTGGCCGGCGGAGATCCCCTTGGAGACGATCGTCGAGCGGGTGTTCTTCCCGATGTGGATCATCTTCGTGCCCGTGTCGGCCTGCTGGTAGTTGTTCGCGAGCGCGACCGAGTAGAACTCGCCGACCGAGTCGTCGCCCATGAGGATGCAGCTCGGGTACTTCCACGTGATCGCCGAGCCGGTCTCGACCTGCGTCCACGAGATCTTCGAACGCCTGCCGAGGCACTTCCCGCGCTTCGTGACGAAGTTGTAGATGCCGCCCTTGCCCTCGCGGTCGCCGGGGTACCAGTTCTGGACCGTGGAGTACTTGATCTGGGCGTCGTCCATCGCGACGAGCTCGACGACGGCCGCGTGGAGCTGGTTCACGTCGCGCTTCGGCGCCGTGCAGCCCTCGAGGTAGGAGACGTAGGCCCCTTCCTCCGCCACGATGAGCGTCCGCTCGAACTGCCCGGTGTCCGCCTGGTTGATCCGGAAATACGTCGAGAGCTCCATCGGGCAGCGGACGCCCTTCGGGATGTAGCAGAACGAGCCGTCGGAGAAGACGGCCGAGTTCAGCGCCGCGAAGAAGTTGTCGCGCGAGGGGACGACCGAGCCGAGCCACTTGCGCACGAGGTCGGGGTGCTCGCGCACGGCCTCGGAGAACGAGCAGAAGATGATCCCGACGGACGCGAGCTTCTCGCGAAACGTGGTCGCGACGGACACGCTGTCGATCACGGCGTCCACCGCGACGCCCGCGAGGACCTCGCGCTCCTTGAGCGGGACGCCGAGCTTCTCGTACATCGCGAGAAGCTCGGGATCCACGTCGGCGAGGCTCTGCGGGCCCTCCTTCGCGGACTTCGGGGCGGCGTAGTAGACGATCTTCTGGTAGTCGATCGGCGGATACGTGACGCGCGCCCAGGTCGGCTCCTCCATCGTGAGCCAGTGCCGGTAGGCCTTGAGGCGCCACTCGAGGAGCCACTCGGGCTCGTTCTTCTTCCTCGAGATGAGCCGGACGACGTCCTCGCTCAGCCCCGCCGGAATCGACTCGGTCTCGACGTCCGTCACGAAGCCGTGCTGGTACTCGCGCTGGGTCAGCTCGTTGAGGAGGGCGTCGCTCATGCGGGGCTCCGATGGGCGGGGAGCACGGCGGTCGACGGGCCGGCGAAGCGGGGCGCGAGAGGCCGGGTCATGTCGGCGAGGGTGAGTCCCTCGAGCGACGCCCGGATCGTGTCGTTGATGATCTGCCAGTTCGGCTTCGTCGAGCAGAAGCTCTCGTGTTCGCAGCGGATCGCCCCGTTGCACTCGGTGATCGCGACCGGGCCTTCGAGCGTCGCGATGATGGAGGCGACCGAGATCTCCCGCGGCGGCCGCGCCAGCGAGTACCCGCCGCGCGTGCCGCGCTGCGAGACGAGGAGGCCTCCGTGCGAGAGCTGCTTGAGGAGCTTTCCGACCGTCGGGAGCGGGAGCCGCGTGTCGTGGGAGAGCTCGCGCGCCGTGAACGCGGGCCGGTCCTCGTGCGCCGCGAACTGCGTCAGGAGCACGATCCCGTAGTCGGTCATCTTGGTCATTCGGAACATGTCGTCTCCCCGGCCCGAGTCCCCGGAAGGATATCGAACCGGAACGGTACGATATGAAATAGGACGAATTCGGTCAAGAGGCAGAGAAGAGTGGATAAGAGATTTGCTTAGAAAGGGTTAGTGAGACGCATTCGCAGGGCCGACGGGGCGGCCCGTCGGGCGGTGGATGGAAGGTATCCTCGCTGAAATGGCTCCAGCCGGCCGCCCAGCCCTCTTGACCTTCTAGGAAATCCGAATCTTCTCTTCTCCTCGGTTCCCGACCTCGAACGCGCCGTAGCCGACGACGCTGTGCGGGTCTCCCGCCGTGTCGCCGGAAGTCCTCAGGTCGAGGAGCCGGAGGGGCAGGCTCTTCCGTCGGGCCATCTCGACGAGTCCCCGGAGGGGATAGAACCCGCAGGCGTCGTCGCCGGAGATCGCCGAGGCGTCGCGCGCGAGGATCGCGTCGGCCGTCGCGCGGTCGAGGCGGCGGGCGGTCTGAATGTCGTGGTAGTGGCTCAGGTCCGTGCTCACGAGGACGAGCGTGCCCGCTTCGCCGAGGAACTCGCCGACGAGGTCGGCCGTCGCCTTCGCGGAGATCTCCGAGACGGCCACGGGGAGGAGCGTGAAGCCCTTTCCGAGGACCCGCTGCAGGAACGGCAGCTGGACCTCGAGCGCGTGCTCCGGGGCGTGCGGCCGGTCGTCCACCGCCGCCCCGCACGCGACGGCGCGCGTCCGGAGCCCGGAGTCGATCGGCACCTCGCCGAGCGGCGTCGCCCATGCGTCGGCCGCGGGCACGACGGCGCCGTGCACCGGGACGCGGTGGACCGGGCCGAACGCGACCACGCGAAGGATCGAGGCCGCGTGGGGGCGCAGGCGCGCGTACGCCGTCGCCGCGACGGGCCCCGAGTAGATCGTGCCCGCGTGCGGAACGACGAGGGCGAGCGGAAGCGCGGCGCCCGCCGGCGCCGGCTCGGCGGAATCGAGGAGGGCGTCGACGTGCGCGGCGAGCTCGGATTTCGAGGCGGGATAGAACGTCCCGGCGACTGCGGGCGGTCGGACGCGGGGGGCCGTCGCCGCGACCTTCACGAGGCCGCCAGATGGACCGGCAACCGCCGGGAACCCCAGGCACCGGGGATTTCTTCGAAAGTGCCCGGGCAGAGCGCCCCGCAGGAGCCGCAATGGCCGCCCTTCGCGAGGGACCATTCGAAGATCTCATATCCGTCGCGGCCGATGAGCCGTGCGCCGCATCGGGCGCAATCCGTGGACTGTCCCCCGGGATCGTGGACGTTGCCCGTGTACACGTAGTGAAGGCCGTTTCTCTTCGCGATCTCCCTCGCGCGCTTCAGCGTGGCGGCGGGAGTCGCCGGGATGTCGCGCATCTTCCAGTCGGGGTGAAACGCCGTGAAGTGGTGCGGCACGTCCGGCCCGAGGTGATCCGCCACCCAGCGCGTCATGGCGTCGAGCTCGGCGTCGGAGTCGTTCATCCCGGGGATCAGGAGAGTCGTGATCTCGGTCCAGACCCTCGTCTCCTTCACGAGGTACTCGAGCGTCTCGAGGACGGGCTGAAGGTGCGCGCCGCACGTCTTCAGGTAGAAGTCCTCCGTGAACGCCTTGAGGTCCACGTTCGCGGCGTCCATCGCGGCGAAGAGCTCCTCGCGCGGCCCGGGCGAGACGTAGCCCGCCGTCACGGCGACGGTCTTCACGTCCCGCGCGCGGCAGGCCGCGGCCACGTCGATCGCGTACTCCATGAAGACGACGGGGTCGTTGTACGTGAAGGCGACGCTCCGGCAGCCCAGCTCGACCGCGGAGGCCGCGATGCGCTCGGGCGTCGCCTGGTCCGCGAGCGTGTCGATCTCGCGCGACTTCGAGATGTCCCAGTTCTGGCAGAAACGGCAGGCGAGGTTGCAGCCGGCGGTGCCGAACGAGAGGACCGACGTGCCCGGGAGGAAGTGGTTCAGGGGCTTCTTCTCGATCGGATCGACGCAGAAGCCGCTCGACCGGCCGTACGTCGTCAGGACGATCGCCCCGCCGCGCGCGGCGCGGACGAAGCAGTGGCCTTCCTGCCCGTCCTTGAGCCTGCAGTAGCGGGGGCACACGTCGCACTGGACGCGGTCGCCCTCGACGGCGTGCCAGTAGGTCGTGGGATGCGTGGATTCGACGACGGAGGGCATCGCTCACCCCGCTCCCGGACAATATGCGCCCGATCGGGCCGGGAGGCCAGCCTCAGGAACTGGCGCCCGGCCTCTCGAACAGCCACCCGATTCCCGTGAAGATCCCGTTGAGGACGGCCATCCACAGGAGCATGTCGAGGAGGACGAGCATGGCCGCGAGGCCGATGTCCTTCGTCGACCCGAGCGCCGTGATCGGCGCGAAGACGTAGAGGAGCGCGGGACGCGGGCGGCGCGGGTGGTCGAGGAACGCCATGTAGGCGAACCCGAGCGCCGGAAACAGCACCGAGGGCGGGATCGACAGGGCCATCCGCACCCCGAGCGGCGGACCGAGCCGGCGCCGCCTGTACATGTTGTCGATCGCCACGGGTCCTCCGGAAACGGAACGGGCGGCGGTCGCCCGCCGCCCGTCCCTGGCCGGGGAGGTTACGTTACTTCGCGAAAACGTCGTCGACCGGGGTGATCGTCACGGCCTCGGGCCTGATCCCGAGCTTGAGCGCCCCGATCACCTTGTCCTCGTCGAGGAGCGACTGCGGCTTCTCGCCGTCGTACTTGATCGGCGAGAACGCGTCGGAGACGAGAGCGTCCCTCAGGCCCTCGGCGTCCTTCGTGACGATCACGACCGACAGGTCCTTCGCCTGCAGGTGCCGCTTGATCGCGGCGTTCACGTCGGCGCGCGTGAGCTTCGCCAGCTTCGCGCGCGTGTCCGTGACGAAGTCCGGCAGGCCGTACCACTTCTGGTCGAGGGCGGTGCCGAGCGCGTGGTCCTGGGTCGCCGTCAGGAGGTACACGTTCTTCATGAGGTAGTCGCGCGTCGTCTGGAAGTCTTCCTCGGAGATCCCGTCGTTCGACGAGCCTGTTCAGCTCGCAGATCGCCACGCGGAGCGCCATGTGCGCGTTCTGCGGCACGACGGGCCGGATCCAGACCTCGAAGAGCTGCGCGCGCCGCGGGACGTTCGGCTCCGGGAGCATGCGGTACATGCCGCCCGGGAACGCCTCGATGTAGGCGTAGTCGCCGTAGTTCATGCCGCGCACCTCGCGGATGCGCTGGTAGAGGTGCGAGCTGGACGAGCGGTGCTCGCCGAGCCAGGAGCGCGCGACCGACAGGGCCGCGAAGTCCGGGCTCGTGCGCGTCACGTCGATCGGGAAGCCGAACGAGATCGCCGTGGAGCGCGTCTCCTTCTTCACGATGTCGACGTCGATGCCGGAAGGCTTGCGGCCGACGACGCCGGACGGGAGCGGGCAAGCGCGGGCCCCGCCGGGAGCTTCCCGACGTCGGAGCGGATCCGGTCCGCGAACTCGGCCGGGACGTCGCCCGCGACGCCGACCGTGAGCGCGGCCCGCGTGTAGGCCTTCTTCGCGAACTCCTTGACGTCGTCGAGCGTGATCGCGTCGATCCCGGCGACCGTTCCGAGGGTCGGATGCCCGTACGGCGTGCCGGCGAAGATCCGCTGCTGGAGGCGCTCCTTGCCGAGCTCCTCGTCGTTGCTGCTCCTGAGGTTCTGGACGAGCGCGTTCTTCTGGGCGTCCTTGAGGCGGCGGAAGTCCTCCTCGCGGAAGCCCGGCGCGACGAGCTGCCCGAGCGCGACGTCCGCGAACGTCTTCCACGCGTCCCTGTGGACGACGCCCGTGAAGACGGTCATCTCCCGGTCGACGCCGGAATCGAAGCTCGCGGCGACGGGGAAGAGCGCCTTCTTGATCTCGTCGATGCCGAGGTCCCGCGAGCCGCCGTCCGCGATCATGCTGGCCGTGAGGGCCGCGAGGCCCTCCTTTCCGGCCGGGTCGTGCGCGGAGCCCGCGGCGAAGACGAGCTTGACCTCGAGGCGCGGGAGCGGGGACTTCTGCGCGATCCACGGCACCTCGGGGCCCGGCGCGCTCTTCGCGGGCCGCGAACGTGGCGAGCGCGGGCACGGCCGCCATCGACGCGGGCATCGCGATCCTTCGAGAGCGTCGTGAGGACGAGGTTCGAGTCCGTCAGGTAGGTCCTCGCGGCGGCCTCGAGGTCGGCCGGCGTGAGGGACGCGATGAGGCGGTAGTACTCGTTGATCGTGCCGTACGAGCGGCGCAGGCGCACGAAGCGGGCGAGGAGGCCGGCGATCCGCTCGGTGTCGTCGAGGCCGCGCACGAGACCGTAGCGGGCGTTCGACTTCACGTCCGCGAGACGCTTCGCGTCGACGGGCGCCTCGCGCAGGGCCTCGACCGTGCGGAGGATCTCGTCGCGCACGTAGACGGGATCGGTGCCCTTCTTGAGGCGGGCGAAGACGGCGACGAGCTCGGGATCCTCGTGAAGGTCGACGTTCGGCCCGAGCGCGTCGACCTTCTGCTCCTTCTCGACGAGCTTCTTGTAGAGGTCGGAGGTGGGGCCGAACGAGAGGTCGAAGAGCGCGTCGAGCGCCGGGAGGTCCTTCTTCGTCTCGGAGAAGGCCGGCCCGTGGAACGCGACGACGACCCACGGGAGCGTTTCGGACGGCCACGGCACGTGCGCGGTGACGGGGCCCTTCGCGGGCGGCTCCGCGGGGATCGGGAGAGTCCTCCCGCCCTTCTTCCAGCCGCTCCAGTACTTCTCGACGAGCCGGATCGTCTCGGCCGGATCCACGTCGCCGGCGACGATGATCGTCGTGTGCTCGGGGCGGTACCAGCGGTCGAAGAACGTCTTCGAGTAGGCGTACTGGTTGGGCATGTCCTCGATGTCCTTGAGGAAGCCCATCGTCGTGTGCTTGTACGTGTGGACGTCGAACGCCTTGTCGCGCGTGACCTCGTAGAGCTTCGAGATCGGGTTCGCGCTGTTCTTGTTGTACTCGCCGAGGACGGCGCGCGCCTCGGTCTTGAACTCCGACTCGCCGTACTCGAGGTTCTGGAAGCGGTCGGCCTCGATCTTCAGCATCGTCTCGAGGTCTTCCTTCGGGAACGTCGTGTGGTAGTTCGTGTAGTCGTCCGTCGTGTACGCGTTCTGGCGGGCGCCCGCGCGCGTCACGATCGCCTGGTACTTCTCCGGCGGGTACGCCTTCGTCCCGCGGAACATCATGTGCTCGAAGAAGTGGGCGAAGCCGG
The DNA here is from genome assembly GCA_963776915.1 of uncultured Acidobacteriota bacterium. Lineage (GTDB taxonomy): Bacteria > Acidobacteriota > Thermoanaerobaculia > UBA5066 > UBA5066 > Fen-183. The sequence continues at coordinate 30,147 of CAVZPE010000015.1, forward strand.
ACTTGCCGGGCTCGACCTCGTTCCGCGACCCCGTCTTCACGGGAATCTGGAGCGAGACGATGTTCGGGAAGCCCGTCGGGACGACGATGATCTTGAGGCCGTTCGGGAGGGTCTTCTCGGTGGCCTTGAAGGGCAGGATGTCGGCGGCGGCCTTCGCGGGTCGCGTGGTCTTCGCGGCCGGCCTGGCGGGGGAGGCGGGTTTGGCGGGGTCTGGGCGTTTCCTCGCGTGGCCATGAGGGCGAGGAGGATAAGGGCAAGGTGCCTGGTGAGGCGCATGCGGGGCTCTCCTTCGTAGACGGAATCTATCCCGTACGCGTACGCAGGAGAGCCCGGATGGTTTCAGGTCAGTCCGGCTCGGGGCAGAAGTCCGAGAAGCCCCGGCCGGCCTCGCGCCGGGCGATCGGGTCGCGCGACTCGCGGAGGACACCGAGGGCGACGAGCTGCGGCCGGAACTCGTAACGCAGGCGGACCGACATGGCGGGTGCGTCCTCGAGGTCGAGGTCGACGCGCGTCACCTCGAACCGCGTCCGGCGGCCGATGCCGGTGGCGGCGAGCTCGTCGGAGAGGGAGGAGGAAGAAGGAGATTTCTGCGAAGAGGAAGAGGGAGATTCCTTCGAATGGTCGCGGGCGACCTGCTCGCGCGGGGCGGCCGGCGCCGCCGCGCCCGCAGGCGCACCGGCCGCGGACTCGTCGAGGCGTCCCTGATTCTCGTTCGAAGAAATCCTCTCTTCGTCTTTCCTTCCTCCCCAGCGCCCCGTCCGATACGGCAGCTTCTCCCGGAAGAACACCGCCTCGATCGTCCCGAGGTTCGCGGTCTCGCCGAGCTTCGCGCCGTAGGAGCGCTTCTCGCCGGTGAAATAGAACTTCCGGCTCGTGTCGCCCGAGACCTGCCAGCCGGGGATCACGACGGTCTGGTACGGGTCGAGGATCCACTTGCGCGCGTCCCGCGGCCGTCGTGTGCTTCGCGTCGATCGTGTTGAGGCCGTCGACCGAGAGCGCGACGGCGACGCGGACGCCGAGCGGGTTCGTGATCCTCAGCGAGAAGTCGCGGCCGCGGAGCGCCTCGACGTAGACGGTGCCGCGGGCGGGGTACTCGGGGCGCGCGGCGCCGTCCACGAGGACCTCGAGGCCGAAGCCGGCGGGCGCGTTGGCGAGGGCGGGTCCGGCGGCGAGAAGAAGGGAGAGGAGCGGGGCGCGGAGATTCATGACGTCCTCCTTCGCACCCTTGGACCCGCCGCGCCGCCGGCGGTTCCCGTCAGGGCGCGAGGTTCTTCGCGAGGAGGGCGAGGCCGACCGCGATCACGAACGCCCCGAACCACCTCCTGAGAGTCGCGGCCGGGACGTTCCGCCCGAGGCGCTCGCCGATCAGCGCGCCGAGGACGCAGACCCCCGTGAACGCCGCGGTGAAGCCGGCCGGCACCGCCTGCTCTCCGATGTGGCCGGCGAAGCCGGAGGCGGAATTGATCGCGATCACGACGAGCGACGTCCCGACCGCGAGCGGCATCGCGAGGCCCGCCGCGAGGACGAGCGCCGGCACGATCAGGAAGCCGCCCCCGACGCCGAGGAGGCCGGTCAGGAAGCCCACCCCCGCACCGAGGGGCGCGACGAGGAGCGGGCGCGGTGCGTGCGGCGCGTCGCCCCCGCGGCGGCCGCGGAGCATGAGGAGGCCCGCCGCGACCATGAGGAGCGAGAACAGCACGAGGAGCGTGCGCCCGGAAAACGTCCGGCCGATGCGCGCGCCGAGGAACGCGCCGACGATGCCCGCCCCGCCGAACGCGAGCGCCGAGCCCCAGTCCACGGCCTTCTGCCGCGCGTGAGCGAGCGCGGCGACGACGCTCGTCGCCCCGACGCTCACGAGCGAGGCCGGGATCGCGAGCTTCGGGTCGAGGCCGGCGGCATAGACGAGGACCGGCACCGTCAGGATCGAGCCGCCGCCCCCGAGGAGGCCGAGCGAGAGTCCGACCGGGAACGCCAGGAGGAGCGCGAGCGCGCTCCCGGTCACTTCCCGAGCGCGGACGCGAAGAACGCGCCGACGTCCTTGCGGAGCTTCGCGAGCTCGCCGGTCTGGAGGTACATCATGTGCCCGGCCTCGTACTCCCGGGTCGTGATGCGCGAGCGCTGATCGGCCGTGAGGCCCATGTGCGCAAGCGTGTAGCGCGTCGCGAAGTGGGGTGTCGCGAGGTCGAAGTGTCCGGAGGCGACGAAGAGCCGCATGGAGGGGTTCTTCGCGAACGCCGAGCGCAGCGCGCCGCTCGTGTCCGCGAACGTGTTCCGGGGGAACTCCCACGGGCTCCCGATCCCGCCGCCGAGGACGTAGTACGTGAGGTCGCTCTTGAACCCGAGGTCGGCCCTGACGTACTGGTTGAAGGCGGCCGTGTACGGCGGGACGATCGCGGCGATGCTCGGGTCGAAGTCGGGCCGCTCGGCGATCCCCGATTCGTTGTCTCCCGTGAAGCGCGAGTCGATCCGGCCGACGTTCTTCCGCTCCGCGGCGAGCAGCTCGCGGCAGAAGTGCTGGATCTCGATCCGTTCGTCCGCCCGCTCGATCCATCCGGCGTCGAGCCCCGTGTAACGCGCGAGGCGCGCCGCGAGCGCCGTGCGCTCGGCCGGCGTCAGGGCGTCGCCCTTGGCGAGCGCGACGGGATACTCGCCGCCCGCGAACGCCTCGACCTCGTCGAGGACGGCGCGCAGCGGCTTCGCCTGCAGGTCGGCCGGAAGCCTCTTGTGGTACCAGGCCGTCGCGGCGTAGGTCGGGAGGAAGAGCGAGTACGGGCAGGTCGTTGCCGCGCGTGAAGCGGCCCGTCTGGAAGTTCAGGATCGAGGAGACGAGGATGATCCCGTTGAAGGCGATGCCGCGGTCCACGAGGTAGCCCGAGAGGCCCGCCGCCCGCGTCGTCCCGTAGCTCTCGCCGACGAGGAAGAGCGGCGAGCCCCAGCGCTCGTAGCGCGTCAGGTACAGGCGGATGAACTCGCCGACGGACGCGATGTCGCCGTCGAGGCCCCAGAACTTCTTGCCGAGCTCGGGCTTCGCGGCGCGGCTGTAGCCGGTGCCGACCGGGTCGATGAAGACGAGGTCCGTGTCGGAGAGCCAGGTCTCCTCGTTGTCGACGACGCCGTAGGGGGGCGCCGGCATCATCCCGTCGGCGTCCTTCATCCTGACCCGCTTCGGCCCGAGGGCGCCCATGTGCAGCCAGACGGAGGCCGCGCCCGGCCCGCCGTTGAACGAGAACGTGAGCGGCCGCTTCGACGCGGGCGCCGTGCCGCGGTCGAGCGTGTACGCCATGAAGAAGACCTTCGCCTCGACGTCGCCGGCGTCCGTCTTGAGCGGCAGGAAGCCCGTCGTCGCCGTGTAGTTGAGCGTCGGTCCCGCGGATCGACAGCGGCGTGCTTCGTGACGACCGGCGGCTCTTCCTTCTCTTCCTTCTTCTTTTCCTTCCGGTCGTCCCTGTCCTTGTCCCGGTCATCCCCGTGCGCGGACGCGGACGCCGGGGCCTCATGGGCCGGGACCTCGGGTCGTGTGGCATGGGCCTGGGCCAGGAGTACGGCGAGGGCGAGCGTGCTCAGCATCGGGAGCCTCCGAACGGGGTTTTTGACCGCGGCGAAGGCGTACCGTACATTGCCGGAGCATGAAAAGCGATAGCGCCTCGCCCGTGCGCGTGGGCCTCCTCGGGTACGGGAACGTCGGGCGCGCCTTCGCGCGGCTTCTGGCCGCACGCGCGCCGCACCTCGCCGCGCGCCGCGGCGTGGCGCTGCGCCTCGCCGCCGTCGGGACGCGCCGGGCCGAGCAGGTGCGCGACCCCGGGCTCGGCGACGTCCGCTGGACGAGCGACCTCGCATCCGTCGCGGCGGGCTCCGACGTCGACCTCGTCGTCGAGCTGATCGGCGGCGAGGAGCCCGCGAACGCCCTCATCCGCGCGGCCCTGGGCGCCGGGAAGAGCGTCGTCACCGCGAACAAGCTCCTCCTCGCGAGGGAAGGGGCCGCGCTCCAGGCCCTCGCGCGGGAGAAGAGGGCCGGCCTCGGCATCGAGGCGTCCGTCGCCGGCGGGATCCCGATCCTCCGGGCGCTGCGGGAGAGCTTCGCGGGCGACCGGATCGTCTCCGTCGCGGGAATCCTCAACGGCACGTGCAACTTCATCCTCACCGAGATGGAGGAAACCGGCCGCGCGTACGCGGACGTCCTGAAGGACGCCCAGCGCCTCGGATACGCCGAGGCCGATCCGGCGAGCGACGTCGAGGGAGAGGACGCGGCCTACAAGCTCGCGCTCCTCGCCCGGATCGCGTTCGGCCGCGACGCGCAGGTCTCGCAGATCGCGCGCGAGGGCATCACGCGGCTCCTCCCGTGCGACTTCCTCTACGCGAAGCGCCTCGGGCGCACGCCCCGGCAGCTCGGCGTCGCGCGCGAGCTCGCGTCCGGCCACCTCGTCCTCTCGGTGCGCACCCACCTCGTCTCGAAGGCGGCGCTCCTCGCGAAGGTGACCGGGCCGTTCAACGCGATCGAGGTGAAGGCGGAAGCCGGCGGCTCGTTCGTCTTCTCCGGGCGCGGCGCCGGCGGCGACCCCACGGCGACGGCCGTCCTCGCGGACGTGGTCGAGCTCGCCCGGTCGTCGGGCGAGCCGCGGGTGCCGCCGCTGGGCTTCGCCGAACTCCTGGCGTGCGAGGCGGCCGGACGCTCGGAGTTCGTGTCCGCCTGGTCGCTCCGTTTCGTCGTCAACGACCGGCCCGGCATCATCGCGGACCTCGCGCGGATCCTCGCGGACCACGGCGCGAACATCGAGGCGGTCTTCCAGGAGCCCTGGGACGACAAGAACGCGCTCCCGTTCGTCATCACGCTCGAGCCGGTGGCCCAGGACGCGCTCGACGCCGCGCTCGCGCGGATCGCGCGGCTCGACTTCCACGTCGAGCCGCCGCTGGCGCTGCCGCTGACCGACTAGGTCCCGTACAAAGACGGCGCCGGGCGCCGCGCGTCCTCCCACGCGAGGAGCGAGCCCCAGAAGCCGACGCGGACCATCGCGAGGACGAAGAAGCCGAACTGGCGGAAGACGAAGAGCCCGAACGTCGAGCCGTTCGTGTGCGGGCTCCAGCGGAGCCCCCACGAGGTGAAGGCCGCCTGTACGGCGAGCCCGACCGCGAGCCAGGCGACGGCGAGGAGGATCGCGGACGGCCGGCTGCCGCGCAGCCGGCGCTTCGCCACGCGGAAGGCGCCGCGCGCGTTCACGGCCTCGCCGCGCGCGAGCGCGACGCGCGCGAGGTCGTACCTCAGGCCCACGTTCAGGAGGACGATCGCGCCGACCACGACCATCCACCAGAAGCGGAGGTCGGGGACGAACGTGTGCGGCGGGGCGTCCTTCCCGAGCTTCTCGAGGAGCTTCATCGGTCCCGCCACCAGGAGGCCGCCCCAGAAGAGCGCCGCGATCACGAAGCGCACGGTCGCCCAGAGGTTCGCCTTGAACAGGCCGGCGGACTCGGCGACGACGAGGCGGAAGACGGGGCGCGGCCGGCCCGAGATGAGCGCGCGCAGGACGCCGCCCGTCAGGTAGATCTGGAGGAGCGCGAAGACCACGAATGCGCCCGTGACGGCGGCGACGACGATGCCGACCTCGGACCATTTCGCCACGAGGAACGACAGGATCCCCCAGCCGTCCCAGCCCTTCACGAGGGCCTCGCGGAACGCGCCCTCGTCGAGCGCCGCGAGGAGAGTCTTGATCGGGCCCCACGCGACGAGCGCGGACCCGAGAAGGGAAAGCCACAGGACGGCGGCGAGCCGGCGGTTGCGGAGGGCGGCGCCGACGCCGGTCGAGAACGCGCTCACAGGACACCCCACACGGTGGAGAGCAGGATCTCCACGAGATGCAGGGCGTACGTCCGTCCCTTGGCGGCGGCGGACGGCCCCTCGTACCGTGGCGTGTACCGGGCGTTGTTCCACGGGTCGCGGTCGAGGACCGTCCGGCGCTCCGGGTCCACCTCGGCCTTCACGAGCGGCGACGAGGACGTGACGCGGTACCGGATCCAGTCGCCCGCCCCGTCCCAGGTGCGGTCGATCTTCGTTCCGTCCTTGAGCGTCAGGACGACGTGAGCCGGCATCTCGATGTCGCCGTCGCGGCCGACCACGACGACCGACTGCCACGGCCCCTTGTGCTTCTTCTCGTCGGGCCTCTTCGGCGGCTTCTTCTTCGGGTCCGGATCGAAGTTGACGGGCTTGTCCGCGTCGTCGAACCCCGTGAAGCCCTCGTCCGGATGCGTGCTCGCCGCGAGGATCGAGAAGTCGATCCAGCCGCGGCCGTACCACGTCTTCCGGATGAGGTCCGCGACGAGCGGGTTCCCGCTCGCGCGCATGAAGTCGAAAAAGTCCTCGGACGTCGGATGGTCGAAGCGCCAGCGCTCCGCGTACGCGCGGAAGGCGCGCCAGAACGTCTCCTCGCCGAGGAGGAGGCGGATCTGCTGGATCGTCGTGCCCGTCTGCGGGTACGAGTTGCGCCCGTACGAATTCCCGGTCGCGTACTTCCACGCGAACGACTGGATCGGGTCGTGGTCGACGGTCAGGGCGGCCTGCGCGCGGTTCACGGCCTCGTTCGTGAAGCCGATCCCCGGCGGCATCTCGGACGAACGCGCCGTACTTGCGGTCCACCATCACGATCTCGGTGAAGGTGTTGATCCCCTCGTCCATCCAGCTCTCCTCGAACTCGTTCGAGGCGACGAGGCCCATCCAGTAGCCGTGCGTGAACTCGTGGATCGTCACCATCTCGGGCAGGTAGATCCGGTCGAGCGGCCAGTGCGAGAGGAACTTGAACGTGAACGTCGTGTAGATCGTCTCGTACTCCATGCCGCCCGCGCCCATGCCGTCCTCGGGCGGGTCGACGATGGAGACCTGGGCGTACGGGTACGGGAACGCCCAGAGGCCCGTCCACGCGAGCGCCCACTTCTGGGCCTCGATGTGCCGGCGGTCGAAGGCCCGGTGGTCGGGCTGGAGGTACAGGTGGATCGCGACCTTGTGGAACCCCGCGAGGAGGTCGGCCTCGGAGCGGCCGAGCGTCTTCGACGCGCGGGCGATCTCGTCCTTCGGGATGTCCTTCGCGGGGTCGAAGACGTCGTCGACGACGACGTACCGCGGGTCGGCCGTGAACGCGAAGTTGTGGACCGACTTCTGCTCGAACGTGAGCGTCTTCTTTCCGCCCGCGGTCTTCGTGTCGACGAGGGCGCCCGCCGAGCCGACGACGAACCTCTCGGGCAGCGTGATCGCGACGCGCCAGTCGCCCCAGTCGGCGTAGAACTCGGAGTTCGCGTGGTACTGGTGGCAGTTCCAGCCCGCCTCCGCCCGGCGGCGGAGCCCCTTCGGCTCGTAGACGCCGATCTGCGGGAACCACTGGCCGAACATGAAGAAGTCGCGGACGTAGCCCGCGCGCGCGTAGACCTTCGGGACCTTCGCCTTCCACGCGATCGCGAGCGTCGCCGTCTCGCCGGGCGCGACGGGGCGGGGGAGGGGGACGACGAGGACGGTGCGGTCGTCGGGGTTGCCGTCGTCCGGGCTCTCGAAGCGCGCGCCCTTCATCAGCTCGGCCCCGTCCCACTTCATCGAGGTCACGTCCGTGTATCCCCACCCCTTGCCCGTGTCGGCCCTGTCGCCGCGCAGCTGTCCGCCGGACTCCCGGAAGAACGTGGAGCGGTCGTTGCGGAACGCGTTCCAGTAGAGGTGGAAACGCAGCTCGCCGACCGGGCCGCCTCCGGGGTTCGTCCACTTGAGGGTCTCGGACCCCTCGACGAGCTTCGTCTCGGGGTCGAGCGAGACCTTGATGTCGTAGTCGACGATCTTCCGCGGCGCCTCGAGCGCGGCGGCGGGAAGACCGAGCACGAGTGTCGCGGCTGCGGCGAAGGCGAGTTGTCTCATGATCGTCGGGGATTCTAGCCCTGCGATAGAGTCGGAAGATGCGCAGGGGCGACCTCGTCGCGCTGACGGGCGGCACGGGCTTCGTCGGCAGCCACGTCGCGGACGCGCTCCTCGCGGCCGGCTTCCGGGTGCGGGCCCTCGTGAGGCGCCCGGACGACGTCGCGTGGCTGAAGGGGACCGGCGTCGACCTCGTGAAGGGCGACGTGCGCGACGCCGCGACGCTTCCCGCTCTCGTCGCGGGCGCGTCGGCGGTCGTGCACGTCGCGGGAAAGACGTCCGCTCGAAATGAAGAGGCGTACATGGCGGCGAACGCCGCGGGTACGGAGAACGTCGCGGCCGCGGCGCGCGCTCACGCGCCCCTGGCCCACGTCGTCCTCGTGTCGTCGCAGGCGGCGGGCGGCCCGAGCCGGGACGGAGCTCCCGTGAAGGCGTCCGATCCGCCGCGCCCCGTCTCGGCGTACGGCCGGTCGAAGCTGGCCGGCGAGGAGGCCCTGAGACGGGCCGGCGTCCCGTTCACGATCCTCCGGCCCTGCGCCGTCTACGGGCCGCGCGAGACGGCGATCCGGGACCTGTTCGTGGCGGCGTCGCGCGGCGTCGTCCCGGTCCTCGCGGGCGGCCGGCCGCGCATCCACATGGCCTACGGACCGGACGTGGCGGCCGCCGTCGTCGGCGCTCTCTCTCGCGGGCCCCGGCAGGAGACGTTTTTCGTCGCCCACCCGGAAGTGCTGGACTACGGCTCGATCGCCGAGACGCTCGCGGGCCTGCCGTCGCGGCGGCCTCTCCGGCTGCCGGTGCCGGCGGCCCTGATCCGTGGCGCAGGTCACATCGTGGGAGCGCTCTCGTCGCTCGGGAAAGGACCTCCCGTCTTCAACTCCGAGAAAGCGGAGGAGATGCTCCAGGAGGCGTGGCTGTGCGACGTCGGCGAGGCGCAAGTTGCTCTGGGACAACCATTTCGCACGGACTTTCGAGCCGGCGCCCGGCTCACGTGGAACTGGTACGTCGAGCGCGGCTGGATCGCGGACCGGGGTGATAAAATCCCGAAAGGGGAGACCAGATGACAGAGCCTCGAGTGGCGCGGCGTCCTGCCGCCGCAGATGGTGAAGCGATGCTCGCGGGTTCGCGCATGGAGTCCCCTGCCGGCGGAACCCGCTCGATCCTGGAGAAGTGTCGAACTTATACCGCTCCCGACGACCTCCGGGCGGCCGGTCTCTTCACGTTCTTCCGCACGATCGAGTCGGGCCAGGACCCCGTCGTCATGATGGGCGGGCGCGAGATGGTCATGCTCGGGTCGAACAACTACCTGGGCCTGACCTCCCATCCGAAGATCAAGGAGCGGGCGATCGCGGCCATCCGCAAGTACGGCGCGGGGTGCGCCGGCAGCCGTCTCCTGAACGGAACCCTCGACATTCACGTCGAGCTGGAGGAGCGGCTCGCCGACTTCATGAAGAAGCCGGCGTGCGTCACGTTCTCGACCGGGTTCGGCGTGAACCTCGGCGTCATCTCGTCGCTGGCGGGCAAGGGCGACTCGATCTACCTCGACCGCCAGGACCACGCCTGCATCTTCGACGGGGCCCGGCTCGCCGTCGGCGCCGAGGTGAAGAAGTTCAAGCACAACGACCCGGCCGACCTCCGGCGTCTCCTCGCGCTGAACGGGGACCGCAGCGGGCGCCTGCTCGTCATCGACGGCGTCTTCTCGATGGAAGGGGACATCGCCCCGCTGCCGGACTACGTCCGGATCTGCGACGACTACGACATGGCGATCATGGTGGACGACGCCCACGGCGTCGGCGTGCTCGGCGCGCACGGCCGCGGGACGTCCGAGCACTTCGGCATCGAGGACCGCGTGGACCTCATCATGGGCACGTTCTCGAAGTCGCTCGCGACCGTCGGCGGCTTCGTCGTCGGCGAGCCGGACGTGATCAAGTTCGTCAAGCACCGCGCCCGGGCGCTCATGTTCACGGCGGCGCCGCCGCCCGCGTCCGTCGCGGCCGTCCTCGCGGCCCTCGACATCATCGAGAGCGAGCCGGAGCGCCGCGACCGCCTCTGGGAGAACACGCGCTTCATGCTGACCGCGCTCCGGGCGATCGGCTTCGACTGCGGCGAGTCCTCGACCCCCGTCATCCCGGTCGTCGTCGGCCCCGACATGGTCGCGTTCAAGATGGCCAAGCGGCTCGAGGAAGAGGGCGTCTTCGTGAACGCCGTCGTGAGCCCGGCGTCGCCCCCCGGGGCGCGCCCTCATCCGGACGTCCTACATGGCGACCCACACGCGCGAGCACCTGACGCGCGCGGTCGAGGCGTTCCACAAGGTGGGACGCGAGCTCGGGCTCGTGGCGTAGGGAAAAGACTTCGGATTTCTTGGAAGGATGAGCGAGCAGCGTGCGTGCCGGATCGCCGTGCCGTCGCGGCTGCGCCGCCGCCCTCTTCACCTTCTAAGAAAATCTTCGTTCCCCTCTCACTTGGCATGAGCAGCATCCAGATCGAAACCGTCTCGTCTTCGTCCGACCTCAAGGCATTCGTCGAGCTGCCGTACCGCCTGTACGCGCGCCGACCCGAACTGGCCACCGCCGCTCAGATCCGACGTCCGCTGGATGCTGGACGTCTCGAAGAACCCCTTCTGGCATCACGCGAAGCGCGAGCTGTTTCTCGCACGGCGCGACGGCAAGGTCGTCGGGCGGATCGCCGCGATCGTGGACGACGAGCACAACCGGGTCCACGGAGAGAAGATCGGATTCTTCGGATTCTTTGAGAGTGAAGACGATCGGGACGTCGCGGCGGCGCTTTTCCGGGCGGCCGAAGCATGGGTGCGGGGCGTTCTGCCCGAGGCTTCGCTTCTCCGCGGGCCCGCGAACCCGTCGCTGAACGACGAGGTCGGGGCGCTCGTGCCCGCCGAGAGCGAGCCCGGCATCCCCTACATCATGATGACGCACAACCCGGCGTACTACCTCGACCTCTTCGGGGCCGCCGGGTACGCGAAGGTCAAGGACCTCGTCGCGATCCTCGCGCCGGTGGACGACCGGTCGCTCAAGCGCCTGTCCCGGATCGCGGAAGGGCTCCGGCGCCGCGAGCCGTCCCTGACCGTGCGTCAAATCCGCATGGACCGGTTCGACGAGGAGCTCGCGATCGTCAAGAAGATCTACAACGCGGCGTGGGAGAGCAACTGGGGCTTCGTGCCGATGACGTCGGAGGAGATCGACGCGATGGCGAAGAAGCTCAAGCCGATCCTCTACCCGCCGTACGTCCTCTTCGCCGAGATGAACGGCGAGCCCGTCGCGTTCCACCTCGCGCTGCCGGACTTCAACCAGGTCCTCGCGAAGATGAAGGGATCGCTCTTTCCTTTCGGCTGGCTCACGTTCCTCCTCGAGAAGGGGAAGATCGACCGCTGCCGGACGATGGCCCTCGGCGTGCTCCCCGAATACCGAAGGAAGGGCGTCGACGCCCTCCTGTACTACGAGGCCATGAAGGAAGGGATCCGGATCGGCCACAAGTGGGCCGAGTTCTCGTGGATGCTCGAGGACAACCTCGGCATCCTGAAGCCGCTCGAGGTCTTCGGCGGGAGGATCTACCGCCGCTACCGGCTCGTCGAGAAGCGCCTGTAGAGGGCGTTCCCGAGCCGGAACCGCGACGAAGACCAGGGCGAAGCCCGCCAGGACGTCCGCGACGTAGTGGTAGCGGCAGTAGACCGTGGCCAGCACGAGCCCGACGGCGAACGGCAGGAACCACCAGAACGTCTTCCTCGAGCGGCGCGCCGCCTCCAGGAGGACCGCCGTCACGACCATCGTGTGGCCGGACGGGAAGCAGTCGCGCTTGTTGCTCTCGAGCTTGTTCAGCGTGTCGTCGATGACGCGCGCGACCGCGCCGCGCGGCAGCGGGCCGGCGTGCGTGACCGTGAAGCGCGGGCCGACGGCCGGGACGAGAAAGTAGCCGACGTAGCTCACGAAGAAGACGAAGACGACGACGAAGGCATAGCGGTCGAAGTCGCGCGAGGCGGGCGGCCGCGCACGGTCGTCGAGCGCGACGAGCGTCCCGAGGACGATCGGGTGGAAGTAGTAGAGCGAGTAGAAGACCGTCAGGACGTCCGAGAGGAGAGGCGTCGCGAACCGCTCGAGGGCCACCGTCGGGTCCGTCCCGGTGAGCCACCGGTCGAAGGCGATGAGCGTAAGCGTCCTTGTCGACGGGGTTGACGGCCCGGATGAGCGGCCCGAGGCCGTCGAAGATCACGACGATGCAGACGATGACGTAATAATCGAAGAGAATCTGGAGATTCTTAGAAGGGTTCGGACGCTGCGCCCGCAGGAAGGCGACCAGCGCGGGCACCGCCGCGACCACGATCATTCTCAGAAGAACTCTTCGGTCTTCGAGAGCCTGGAACCTGGCGAGGCCCGCCACGACCAGCGCCGCCGCGAAAAGCGACGTCAGGGCGTCGACCGGCTTCCAGCGCACCGGCGCGTTCTAGCACACGAACCTATAATCTCCTCGTGCGCAGCGCCGCGATCTTCCTCCTGTCCGGCGCGCTCGCGGCGTCCGCGGCTCCGCGGCCCGCGCCGGCCACGGGCCCGGTCGTCGTCGCGGACCTGAACACCGAGATCCACGCCGTGAGCGCCGCCTTCGTCGCGCGGGTCCTGAAGGAGGCCGAGAAGAACGGCGCGCCGTTCGTCGTCCTGAGGATCGACACCCCCGGCGGGCGCCTCGATTCCACGCGGACGATCGCGCAGGCGATCCTCGCGTCGCCGGTGCCGGTCGTCGGCTGGGTCGCGCCGCCGGGAGCGCAGGCGGCCTCGGCGGGCTTCATCATCCTCATGGCGTGCGACGTCGCGGCGATGGCGCCCGGCACGAACGCCGGAGCGGCGGCGCCCGTGGGAGGCGCGGGCGAGGATCTCCCGAAGACGCTCGCGAAGAAGGCGGGGCAGGACGTCTCGGCGATGCTGCGGTCCATGACGGAGCCGCGAGGCAGGCCCGTGGACGACGCCGTGAAGGCCGTCACCGAGGCGGCCTCGTACTCGGAGACCGAGGCCCTGAAGAAGAAGCTCATCGAGGTCGTGGCGCGCGACGAGAAGGATCTCCTCGCGCAGCTGGACGGGCGGACGGTCAAGCGCGTCGGGAAGCCCGACGTGGTCCTGAGGACGGCGGGGCTCTCGACCGTCGCGATCGACGATGACGCGCCGCGAGCGCATCCTCGGCGTCCTCGCGAGCCCCGCTCTCGCGGGCATCCTGTTCCTCATCGGTCTCGTCGGGCTCTACTCGGAGCTGTCCCATCCGGGCGGAATCCTTCCGGGAGTCCTCGGAGCGATCGCGCTTCTCCTCGCCCTCTTCGCGATGTCGGTCCTGCCCGTGAACGCGGCCGGCGTCGCCCTCCTCCTCGTGGGGGCCCTGTTCTTCTTCCTCGAGGTGAAGCTCGCGGCCCACGGCGTCCTCGCGATCGGCGGCGCCGCGGCGATCGTGCTCGGAGGGATCCTGCTCTTCCCGGAGCAGGCCGGAGCCCCGCGCGGCGAATTCGCGGTTCTCGTCGCCAGCGCCGTCACGACGGCCGCGATCCTCGCCGACCCTCTCGTTCAAGGCCCTGGCGATGAAGCGCCTGCCCGATCGCACGGGCCTCGGCGTCCTCGTCGGCCAGGTCGTCGCCGCGCGCACCCCCATCGCCCCGGCCGGCAAGGTCTTCGCCGACGGAGCGCTGTGGGAGGCGCATTCCGCCATACCGGTAGCCGCCGGCGACCTCGTGGAGATCGTCGGCATGGAAGGCCTCGCGCTCGTCGTGCGGCCGGCCCGCCCCGCGGGCCAGGAGTCCCGATGAACAACCTCGCGCTGATCGTTCCGGTCGTCTTCGTGGCGATCATCTTCATCTCGAAGTGGATCAACATCCTCAACGAGTACGAAAGGGCCGTCACGTTCTGGCTCGGCCGCCTCTCGCCGCAGCCCAAGGGCCCCGGCCTCACGTTCATCTTCTGGCCCTTCGAGACGATGATCCGGATCTCGCTCCGCACGGTCGTCCTCGACGTGCCTCCGCAGGACGTCATCACGCGCGACAACGTGTCCGTGAAGGTGAACGCGGTCGTGTACTTCCACGTGATGGACCCGTCGAAGGCGGTCGTGAAGGTCGAGAACTACCTCTACGCGACGTCGCAGCTCGCGCAGACGACGCTGCGGTCGATCCTCGGGCAGGCGACGCTCGACGAGCTCCTCTCCTCGCGCGACAAGCTGAACGAGAACCTGCAGGAGATCCTCGACAAGCACACGGATCCCTGGGGGATCAAGGTCACGATGGTCGAGCTGAAGGCCGTCGACCTTCCCGATCGAGATGCAGCGCGCGATGGCGAAGCAGGCCGAGGCCGAGCGCGAGAAGCGGGCGAAGATCATCCACGCCTCCGGCGAGTTCGAGGCGTCCAAGCAGCTCTCCGAGGCCGCCGCGATCATCGGACGCGAGCCGGCGACGCTGCAGCTTCGGTACCTGCAGACGCTCACGGAGATCGCCTCGGAGAAGAACTCGACGATCATCTTCCCGCTGCCGATGGACCTCGTCAGCGCGTTCCTCAAGAAGGACAAGGCCTGATGGCGGGGCTGGGACTCGACGACCGCCCGTAGGACGCCTCCGACGGGCCCGCGCCAGTCCATTACCAGATCTCGATCACGGGCCGCCAGGCCGGCGCGTTCTTCCTGCTTCTCCTCGCCGCGCTCGGGCTCTCGTTCTTCTTCGGGATGAGGACCGGCGCGGCCGCGCGCAAGGGGCCCGGCAGCTCCGGCGCGGTCATCGCGTCCGCCTCGGACGCACCGGTTCCGACGCTCGCGCCCGCCGACGTCCCCCGGGAGGAGCGGAAGCCGGACGACGCGCTCGGGTTCAAGCCCGAGGAGAAGAAGGCCGCCGCGGCCGAGGAGAGGGAGGCCCGGGAGGCGAAGAAGGCCGCCGAGCCGGCGCCGACGCCCGTCCCGCCGACGCCGACGGCGGCACCGGCCCCGACGCACAAGCCGGCGCCCGCGGCGAAGCCGGCCGCGAAACCGGCCGCAAAACCCGCTCCGAAGGGCCCGTTCTACGTGCAGATCCTCGCCACGAAGAACGCGGCGGCCGCCGACGAGCTCGCCAAGCGCCTGAAGGGCGAGGGCTTCAGCGCCGACGTCGCGACCATCCCGGGGAAACCGGGATGGTTCCGCGTCCACGTCGGGCCGTTCAAGGACCGCGCGAAGGCCGAGGCGCTCGCGAAGAAGATCAAGGCCACCGACAAGCAGATCAAGAACGTCCCGATCGTGGTGCCGTGAGCCGTCCGCTGCCCGTCCGAGGCGAGCCGGCGCTGCCGCCCTGGATCCGCGAGAAGAAGCTTCGCCTGAAGGACCTGCACGCGATCAAGGCCCGGATGCGCCTCGGCAAGCTCTCGACCGTCTGCGAGGAGGCGCGCTGTCCGAACCGCACGGAGTGTTTCGAGAAGAGGACCGCGACGTTCCTGATCGCCGGCGACGTCTGCACGCGCGCGTGCGGCTTCTGCCACATCGCGTCCGGCCGGCCCGCGCCGCTCGACCCGGTCGAGCCCGCGAGCCTCGCGGCGGCCGCGCGCGACATGGGACTCGCGCACGTCGTCGTGACGTCGGTGGACCGCGACGACCTGCCGGACGGCGGCGCGGCGCACTGGGCCGCCGTCGTCCGCGCGCTGAAGGACGACGACCCGGCGCGTACCGTCGAGGTCCTCACGCCGGACTTCCAGGGGATCGCGGAACAGATCGACCGCGTGGCCGACGCGGGCCCCGACGTCTACAACCACAACGTCGAGACCGTGCCCCGCCTCTACGCGACCGTGCGGCCGAAGTCGGATTTCCGGCGGTCGGTGGATCTCCTCGGGCGCGTCAAGGCCCGGCACCCGGGACTGACGGCGAAGTCGGGCCTCATGCTCGGCCTCGGCGAGCGCGACGACGAGGTGCTCGACGTCTTCCGGGCGCTGCGCGCGGCCGGCGTCGACGTCGTGACGGTGGGGCAGTACCTGCGCCCGTCCGCGTGGAACCTCCCGGTCGTCGAATACGCGACTCCGGAGCGCTTCGCGGCGCTCGGAAGCGCGCGGAAAGGAGATGGGGTTCACGGCCGTCTTCGCGGGCCCCTTCGTGCGGTCGAGTTACCGCGCGGAAGAGTTTCTTGAAGAGAAGAGGAGAATCGCTGCTCCGATCGCAGGACGCGCGGAGGCGGTCGCCACCGTTCCGTGGCCGGGGCCCGTTTTCTTCGAAGGTGAATGGTTCTCCTGCTCAGCCGCGCGCGGCGCTGGCCGGCGGCGCAGCCGCCGATGCTATCCCTCTTACCTTCTAAGAAATCTTCCCGTCTTCTCTTCTCTCTCGCCTCCGGCGTTCTGCTGGCGCTCTGCTTCCCGAACTTCTCGATCCTTCCGCTCCTCCCCGTCGCGCTGATCCCGCTGCTCGCGGCGCTCTCGGGCCTCGGGTGGCGGCAGGCGTTCCTGCCCGGCTTCGTCTTCGGCGCCGCGTTCTGGCTCGTGTCGATCCCGTGGATCGCATACACGGTCCACCGTTTCGGCGGCGTGGGGCTGCCGGTCGCCGGCCTCGCGCTCGCGATCTCGGCGGGCCTGATGGCGGTCCCGTTCGGCCTCATGGCGTCGCTCTACGCGGCCGTGCGGCCGCGCTCCGGTCCAGGCGTCGTCGCGACGTTCGCGGCGGCGTGGGCCGCGCAGGAAGCCTTCCGCACGTACGTCTGGGTCTTCGGCGGCTTCCCCTGGAACCTCCTCGCGAACCCGCTCGCGGACGTCCCCGTGCTCCTGGGCACGGCCGCGCTTGGGGGAGCGTTCTTCACGTCGTTCCTCCTCGCGGCCCTGAACGCGGCTCTCTTCGTCGCCTGGACGAGGCCCTCGCGCAACGCACGGCTCGCGTGGCTCGTCGCGGCGGCGGCCGGCGCGCTGGGCGCGGCGGCCGTGCGCCCGGGGGCCCCGCGGCCCTCGAACGAGGCTCTCCGGGTCGGCGTCGTCCAGCCGAACGTCGAGCAGGACCTCCGCTGGGACCGGGGGACCGCCGAGCGCATCCAGCGCGACCTCGAGGAGCAGACGCGCGAGCTCTGCCGCGCCGACCGTCCGGTCCTGGTCCTCTGGCCCGAGAGCGCGTCCCCGTACGCGTGGTCGTTCAACGCGCCTTACCGCGAGCGGGTCCTGCGCCTCTGCCGCGAGCTCGACGTGACGATCCTGATGAGCACGGTGTGGTCGGACGCGCCGGCGGACGAGGACGCGCCGTACTACAACGCCGCGCTCCTCGTGACGAAGGACGGTCCCGTCCTGCCGCCGTACTTCAAGCAGCGCCTCGTGCCGTTCGGGGAGTACGTCCCGCTCGCGCCCGTCCTGCGCATGATCAGGCCGATCAGCCGCGCCGTGCCGGGCGGGTTCACGCCGGGGGACGGCACCGTGCTCTTGCCGCTCGGCGACTGGAAGCTCGGCGGCGCCGTCTGCTACGAGGTCGTCTACCCCTGGATCGCCCGCGCCGAGACGCGCGCGGGCGCCGACGTCCTCTTCACGCTCACGAACGACGCGTGGTACGGCCGCGCCGGCGCCCAGCGGCAGCACTGGCAGGCCGCCGTGCTGCGCGCGGTCGAGACGGGCCGGCCGCTCGTCCGCGCCGCCGTCACCGGGATCAGCGGCGCCGTGAACCCGGACGGCCGCGTCGTCGTGTCCCTGCCGGCGGGGCGGAAGGGAGCGTTCTCGGCGCCCGTGTTCCGGATGCTCTCGACGCCGCCCGCCGTCGCCCTCGGCGACGCGATCGTCTGGGTTTGCGCGGCCGGCCTCGTGGCCGGTATCCTGCGCGCGCGGTTCCCCTCGCCCCGGGGTCCCGTGGCGGCCGCGTCCTCCGCGCCGCCGAGAGGAAACACGTGAACGAAGAACGCATTGAGCGGCTGCTCGAACTCGCGTCGTCCGTGAGCTCCCTCCGGGGCTACCTTTGACGTCCGCAAGGCGGACCGCGAGAAGGCCGAGCTGGAGCGGAAGACGGGCGAGCCCGGGTTCTGGACGAACGCCCTCGAGGCCCAGGACACGCTCCGCAAGCTGAAGCGCGCCGAGCGCGTCCTCGCCGACGACAAGGACCTCCGGGAACGGCAGGAGGAGCTCGAGATCCTCGCGGAGTTCCTGAAGTCCGGCGAGGCGGTCGAGAAGGACGCCGACGCGGCGCTCGCGACGATCGCCCCCTGGGCGCGCGCGAAGGAGCTGACGTTCAAGCTCACGAACGACGAGGACCCCCTGCCCGCGCTCCTGGAGATCCACGCGGGGGCAGGCGGCACCGAGGCGCAGGACTGGGCCGAGATGCTCATGCGCATGTACCTGCGCTTCGGCGAGCGGCACGGCTGGAAGACGGACGTCCTCGAGGTCACGTACGCGGACGACGCCGGGATCAAGACGGCGACCCTGCGCTTCGAGGGCGAGTACGCCTACGGCCACCTGAAGGCCGAGCGCGGCGTCCACCGCCTCGTCCGCATCTCGCCCTTCGACGCGGCCGCGCGGCGGCACACGTCCTTCGCGGCCGTCTACGTCTCGCCCGAGATCGACGACACGATCGAGGTCGACATCAACGACAAGGACCTGAGGATCGACACGTTCCGGGCGGGCGGCAAGGGCGGCCAGCACGTCAACAAGACGGAGTCGGCCATCCGGATCACCCACCTGCCGAGCGGCCTCGTCGTGCAGTGCCAGAACGAGAGGTCGCAGCACAAGAACCGCGACTCGGCGATGAAGGTCCTGCGCTCGCGCCTCTACCAGAGGGCGCTCGAGGAGCAGCAGGCGAAGAACGACGCGCGCGCGGGGACGAAGATGGAGATCGGGTTCGGATCGCAGATCCGTTCGTACGTCCTCGCGCCGTACCGGCTCATCAAGGACCACCGGACGAACTTCGAGGTGGGGGACGTGGACCGCGTCCTCGACGGCGATCTGGACGGCTTCATCGAGGCGTTCCTGCAGACCATGGTCAAGAAGGGCGAGAAGGCCGCGACGGACCGCCCGGGCTTCAACGCGGCCGAGCCGGCGTGAAGGGCGACGGCGGCGGCGCGCCGCGCAGCTGGATCGACGACGTTCGCGCGCGCCTCCTCCGGGACTGGCCCGAGCGCCGGCTCGAGCTCGAGCGCGGCCCCGGCGCGGGCCCCATCCGCCCCGCGGCCGTCCTGATCCCGCTCTTCGTGAGGGAGAAGGCGCTCTGGACGCTCTTCACGAAGCGCACGGACCTCGTCGAGCACCACAAGGGGCAGATCTCGTTCCCCGGCGGCGGCAAGCACGCCGCGGACGCGAACCTCTGGGAGACCGCGATCCGCGAGACCGAGGAGGAGATCGGCGTGCCGCGCGCCGGCGTGAAGATCCTCGGTGCGCTTCCGAAGCTCGTGACGGTGACCGATTTCGAGATCTCGCCGTTCGTGGGCGCGATCCCGTACCCGACGCAGTTCGAGCTCCACGCGGGGGAGGTCGAGTCCATCATCGAGGTGCCCGTCTCGTACCTCCTCGACCCGATGGTCGTCGAGGAGCGGCCCGTGAAGTGGAAGGGCCGCGACGTCCTGACGCTCGTCTACCACTACAAGGGCCACGCGATCTGGGGCGCGACGGCGCGCATCCTCGCGGACTTCCTGGCCGCCCTGCGGGGGGATCCGGTGTGACGCCGTCGCCCGGAGACGGAGCAGGGGGCTGGCGGACGGCCGTGGCCCGGCATCCGAACGCGGCCGGCAGCCTCCTGTTCGGCCTTGCCGCCGGCGCCGCGTTCTCCCTGGTCCTCTCCGGACGGTGCTTCTACTTCGGAGATTTCCAGGCCGCGTTCGAGCCCCTGCGCGCCATCGTCGCGCGGGCGTGGCGCGAGGGACTTCCCCTCTGGAGCCCGGCCCTCGCCAACGGAATGCCTCTTCTGGCGAGCCCGTTCGCGGGAGTTCTCTATCCGCCGAATCTGGTCCTCGCGCTCGCGCCTGCTGAGACCGGACGGCTGCTGAGCATCCTCGTCGTCCTGCACGTCGTCTTCGGAGGATGGGGAGCCGCGCGTCTCGCGCGCCGGCTCGGGCAGGGCGTCGCCGGCGGCACGGCGGCGGCCCTCGCCTTCTCGCTGTCGGGTGCGACCGTGTCGGGGACGTACATGGTCGTCCTCGTCTGCACGGCGATGTGGCTGCCGTGGCTCGTCCTCGCGTGCCTCGGGGTGCGCGAGGAAAGGCGCCGCGCCTTTCTCGCCCTCGGAGCCGTCCTCGGAATGATGCTGCTCGCGGCCGACCCGGCGATGATCCTCGCGGGGTCGATCGGCGTCGCGTGCCTTCTCGTGCGTGGGGACCTCGCGCCGGGGAAGGTCGGTCGGGTCGCCGCCGGCCTCGCGGTCGGCCTCCTCCTCGCGTCGCCCGCCCTGCTCGCCATCCGGCGGTACTTCCCGGCGACGGTGCGCGCGGCCGGTCTGAATCCCGCCGAGAGGGTCTCCCGGTCGCTGCACCCGCTGGAGGCGGTCGGCTTTCTGGTCCCGGACGCGTACGGGAGCCGCGTGCTGGCCGGCCCCGACGGCGGCATCCTCTATCCGGGGCAGAAGGACGGGAACGGCCCGCCCCTCTTCCCCGGGCTCTACGTGGGCGCCAGCGCGCTCGCGCTCGGATTCGTCGGCGCGGTGCGCGGACCCGCGCGGACGAGGCTCGTCGCCTGGTTCGCGCTGCTCGTCCTGCTCGCGCTCGGCCGTTACGGACCGTTCGCCTTCGTGTCGGACCTGCCCGCGCTCGCGGCGCTCCGCTTCCCGTCGAAGTGGATCCTCGCCGCGGGACTCCCGCTCGCCCTTCTCGTCGGCGGCGGCGTCTCCGCGCTCGAAGGCGACCGCGCGCCCGCGAACCGGAGGCTTCTCGCGGGCTCTCTCGCGTGTGCGCTCATCGTCCTCGCGGCCGTCGCCGCAGGCGCGAACCTCGGCCTCGGTCGCTTCCTGGCCGGCGCCTCCGTGCCGGCCGGAAGCGGACGGCCGCTTCAGGAGGTCGCGGAGTCGATTCGGATCCGGCTGCTCGAGGGAGCCGCACGGGGCGCCGTTCCCGCGCTCGTCGCGCTCGGGGTCGTCCGGGCCGCGGGGTCAGCCGGAGGGGCGCCGTGGATGGTCTCCCTGCTCCTCGCCCTGGATCTCGTGGCGGCGAATCGCTCCCTCGCCCCGACGGCGCCGGCCCGCTTCTACGAGGCGACGCCCGCGGCCGTGCGCGTCATCCGGGAGGATCCCCGGGGTCACGCGCGGGTGTGGGTCGACCAGAGCATGGCGGCCCGCGCCGTGCTCGCCCGGGCGCCGTCGGACCCCGCGGCGCTCGACGCCGCCCTCGTCGGGCGCCGGGAACGGCTGGATGCCTACACGACGGCGGCGTACGGCCTGCCGCTGGCGTTTCACGTCGATCTCGAAGCCCTCGGCACGTCGCGTTACGCCCTCCTGACGAGCCTCGCGTACTCCGTGCCGCTCCGCGCCCGGGTGTCGCTGCTCGGCGCGGCCGGCGTGTCGCACCTCGTCAGCCCCACGGCGCTCGCCGACGAGCGCCTCGACGAGATCGCTTCGGTCGACGTGGGCTCGGATCAGCCGCTTCGGGTCTATCGCAACCGCGCGCTCCTGCCGCGCGCGCGCCTCGTCAAGGCCGTCGTCCCCGTCCGTCGAGGTTTCGACGCCGAAGTCCTCGCGCGCGTGGACGACGCGTTCTTCGGCGGCCGGACGATCGTCGACGCGGACGATCTGCCGCGCGTCGCGGCCGCCTGGAAGGCCGCCGGAATCGAAGCCCCCGGCGGTGACGTCCGTCTCGTCGAGGACTCGAGCGCGCGGGTGTCCCTCCGGACGAGCGGCGGGGGAGGATTCCTCGTCCTGAGCGACTCCTTTGCGCCGGGCTGGAGGGCGGGGATCGACGGCCGCGCGGCGACGATCTTCCCGGCCGACGTCGCGTTCCGAATGGTCGTCGTCCCGCCGGGCTCCCACGAGGTCGTCTTCGACTACTCGCCGTGGCGGCCCTGACGGCGCGGGGGAATCGGCCCCTGCCGCCGATAGCCGCTCTTCCGGCACGTAGAATCCGTTCTCAACACCGTGCCTCTCGCCGCCGGAACGCGCCTCGGCCCCTACGAGATCCTCGCCCCGCTGGGCGCCGGAGGAATGGGAGAGGTCTATCGGGCGAGGGACCCGAGACTCGCAAGAGATGTCGCGATAAAGGTACTGCCGGAAGATTTCCTGGAAGGTGAAGAGCGGAAGGCGGCGCTTTCGAGCGCGAGGCGCGCACGCTGGCGAGCGCTGAATCATCCGGGGATCGCGGCAATTTATTCCTTCGAAGAAATTCGCTCTTCCTCTTCCTCTTCCTCTTCTTCCCCTTCCTCTTCGCGGCACGTCATCGTCATGGAGCTGGTGGAGGGCGAGACGCTCCGCGCGCGTCTCGCCGGCGGCGCGCTGCCGACGAAGAGGCTCCTCGCCTGGGCCGCGCAGATCGCCGACGGCCTCGCGAAGGCGCACGCGACGGGCATCGTTCACCGGGACCTGAAGCCCGAGAACCTGATGGTCACGAGGGACGGGACCCTCAAGATCCTCGACTTCGGTCTCGCCAAGCCGACCGGCCCGGTCGCGCGGAGCGGAGAGCTCACGCAGACGCTGACGGTCTCCGCGCTCACGGAGGCCGGGCGTCGTGCTCGGGACGGTCGGGTACATGTCCCCCGAGCAGGCGCTCGGCGAGCCCCTGGACTTCCGGTCGGACCAGTTCTCGTTCGGGTCGATCCTGTACGAGATGGCCACCGGAAAGCGGGCCTTCGCGCGCGCGAGCGCGCCGGAGACGATGGCGGCCATCATCCGCGAGGAGCCCGTGCCTCTCGCGTCCGCCGCGCCCGTGACGCCGGTTCCCCTGCGCTGGATCGTGGAGCGCTGCCACGCGAAGGACCCCGAGGAGCGCTATGCGTCGACGAAGGACCTCGCGCGCGACCTCGCGCGCCTCCGGGAGAGCCTGTCCGAGGGAAGCGCCTCCGGAGGCGCGATCGCGGCGCCCGCCGCCCGGCGCCGCGCGCGGCAGAATCGTGACGGTGGCGGCCGCGGCCGGCGTGCTGGTGGCCGGGGCGATCCTCGGCGTCCTCGCGACGAGGAAGCGCGCCGGCGGTGCCGCCGGTCTGGCGCCCGCTCACGTTCCGTCGCGGCACGATCGGCGGGGCCCGCTTCGGCGCCGGACGGGAAGACCGTCGTCTATGCCGCGGCGTGGCAGGGCGGCCCGCCACGGCTGTACACGACGCGCGTCGACAGCCGCGAGTCGACGGCCCTCCCGCTCCCGGACGCGAACGTCGCCTCCGTTTCGGGAAAGGGGATGCTCGCGCTCGTCCTCCCGCGCAAGCCCGCGGGCGTCGTCGCCGAGGTTTCGCTCGCCGGCGGCGCGCCGCGCGAGCTCGCCGACGGAGCGTGGCTTTCCCTCCCGTTCGCCCCGCCGATCGCGGACTGGGCGCCCGGCGGTTAAGGGCTCGCGGTGTCCGGCGTGGAACCTCGAGTTCCCGACGGAAAGGTCCTCGTTCCGGGCGACGCCGGCCGATCCCGTCCACGGCGCGAGGTTCTCGCCGGACGGGAGAAGGATCGCCTTCGTCCGGGGCGGTCGGAGGCCAGCAATGACGTCGGCGATCGTAGACTCGCAGGAACGACGATGCTCTCTCGAAGGGATGGACATCGTGACGTCGCTCGCGTGGCATCCGCGTGACGGGCGAGATCTGGGTTTCCGGGCCGGGAGCAGGATTCGCCGGTTCGGCGTCGTCGAGCTCCAGGCGGTGTCGCTCTCGGGGAAGAGGCGCGTCGTCGCCCGGGCCCCGACCCTCCTGATCGTCGAGGACATCGCGCCGGACGGAAGCGTCCTGCGTGCGCAGCGACGACTGGCCGACGACGATGACGTGCCTGCCGCCGGGCGCGGCGAAGCGGTGGACCTGAGCTGGCTGGACTTCTCGGTGGGCGACGACCTGTCGCGCGACGGGCGAGACCTCGTGTTCCACGAAGGCGGCGCCGGCGAGGGCGCCAAGGGTGGCATGTACATGCGCAAGACGGACGGCTCCGCTCCCGCGGTGCGCCTCGGGGACGGCGAGAACGCTCGCGGCCTCTCTCCGGACCGGCAAGTGGGTCGTCCAGGCATTGCCGGACCGCCTCGTGCTCCTCCCGGCCGGACCGGGAGAGAGCGCGGACGCTCAGGGACGAAGGCACTCGAGTACCGGGACGGCCGCTGTTCTTCCCGGACGGCCAGCGTCTCCTCGTCGAGCGCGTTCGGAGAAGGGGAAGCCGCCGCGACCTGTACGTGCAGCGACCTCGCGGCGGCCCTCCGGCTGCCGTTCGACCCGCGACGGACTCGGACTGCAGCGTCCTCTCGCCTGACGGGAAGCTCGTCGTCGCGCGGGTCCGGACGGGAGTCACCTCGTTCCCGTCGAGCGACGGCGCGGACGCGCGGCCCCTGCCGGGCATCGAGGCCCGAGGAGGAGCGTCCTGGACTTCGACGAGCGACCGGCAAGGGCCTCTTCGTGGTGACCATCGGGCGTGCCGATGCGCATCGACCGGTTCGAGCTCGCGACCGGGAAACGGACGCTCTTCTGGAAGGAGATCGCGCTCTCGGACCCGACCGGCGTCGACCACGTGTTCAGCGTCCAGATCACGCCCGACGGCGCGTGCTACTGCTACACGCTTCATGCGGAGCCTCTCGAGGCTCTACGACGTCGAGGGGCTGCGTTAGGACGCGGGCGCGGCGCTCTTGACGAACGCGGCCACGGCGGCCGCCTTCTCGCGGTTCGCCTTGTAGAGCGGCGTCGCGCCGTCCTTCGCGATCGCCTTGTCGAAATCGGCCACGGCCTCGTCGTATCGGCCGCGCTCGACGGCGAGCGCGCCCGCCTCGTTCCACAGCTCGGGCGCGTCGAGCGCCGTGGCCTTCTCGAGGGTGTCGGCCGCGTCCTGGAGCGCACCGGTCTGCCGCTGCGCGCGCGCGAGCGCCCACGCGGCGCCCACGCTCTGCGGCGCGCGCTGCACCGCCTTCTTGAGAGGCTCGATCGCCTCGGCCGCCTGTCCCCGCTGGAGAAGGAGGCCGCCGAGACCCGTGAGCGCCGGCGCGTAGTCCGGGTCGGCGCGGAGCGACTCGCGGTACTCCTTCTCGGCCTCGGTCCAGAGGCCCTTCTGGCGGAGCACCGCCGCGAGGTTCGCGCGGACGATCTCGCGGTTCGGCTCGGCCGCCGCGGCCTTCGTGAGCGGTTCGAGCGCGGCCTCGGGGTCCTTGGCCTGGAGGAGGACGGACGCGTACTCGGTCAGGATCGACGTGTCCTTCGGCGCCGCGGCGGCCGCCGTCGCGAAGACCTGCCGGGCATGCTTGAGGTCGCCCTCGGCGCGGACCTTGCGCCCGAGCGCGACGAGCTTGTCGCGGTTCGCCGGATTGAGCTCCGCGGCCTTCCGAAGCGCGTCGAGAGCCGGCTCCCAGTTCTTGTCCGCCATGTAGAAGTCGTAGAGGTCGAGGAGCGCGCCCTCGTTCTTCTCGTCGTACTTGAGGGCCTGCTTGAGGTTCGCCTCCGCGAGGACCTTCTCGCCGCGCATCGTGAACGCGTTGCCGAGGAGCCGGTACGCCTCGCTCGACTGCGGGTCGATCTCGAGGAGACGGTTCGCCGCGGCCTGCGCGTTCAGCGCGTCGCCGTGCGAGAGGGCGGCCCGCCCGAGGGCGATGTAGTCGACGGCGGGGACCCCCGTGCCCGGCACGATCCGGACGGGACCGGGGCCGGCCGCGGCCGCCGGAGCCGTGGACGCCGTCGACGCCGCGTGGGCAGGGGCCGGGGGCGGCGGCGCGCCCGCCGCGACGACGGGTGCGGCCGGTGCGGGTCCGGCGGCGGGGAGCGGGACCTTCGAGGGATCGCCCTTGGCGGCGCGGATGCGCGAGGCCTCGTTGAACTTCCCGAGCTTCTCGTACGCGGCCGCGAGGAGGTCGAGGCATTCGGCGTCCAGCTTGTCGCGCGGCACGTCGTAGGTGAGGTCGTGGATGACGTCCTCGGCCGCGCCGTCCGCCAGCTTCTCCCGGGCGACGCGCTTCAGCTCGGCGAGGTCGGCCGCGGGCGCCACCGGAAGCGGCCGGAGCGCCGCCTTCACGTCGGCCGCGACCTTCACGAACTCCGGCGAGTAGAAGTCGGGGACGATCTCGAGGTCGGGGCTCGCGGCGTAAGCGCGGCGAAGCGCCTCCTGGGCGTCCGCCCGCCGGCCTTCGTTGAACCGCGCCCATGCGGACTGCACGAGCATCCGCCCCTTGCGCGTGGCGTCGCCGGCCGCGGAGGCGGCGCTCTCGAACTTGAGGGCGGCGCGGCGGAACTCGCCGGCATTGAAGGCCTTGCGGGCCTCCTTCTCGAGCGACTCGGAGCCCTCCTGCGCGGTGGCGGGAACGGCGAGGACGAGCACGGCACAGGCCGCCGCGAGGACCGTCCGGATGCGCACGGACCGATTCTAGCTACTCTTTCCGCAAATCGATGCGGTAGGTCGTCTGGGCCTCTTCGTCGAGGTCGATCGCCTTCGTCTCGGAGCGGTACCCGGGCATGCTCACGGCGATCTCGTGCGCCCCGGCCACGAGGAACTTCTTGAGGGGCGTCGCCGAGGCCTGTCCGAGCGACACGCCGTCGATCCGGATCTCGGCTCCTGCCGGCGTGACCGTCAGGAGGATCTGGCCCTTGGCCGGGAACACGGCCGTGACGGGCTTCGTGTCGGAGCCCGCGACCTCGAACGTGCGGGGCGGCAGCTTCATGAAGCCCGGGACCTCGAAGATCGCGGTGTGCGTTCCCGGCTTGAGCGAGAGACGGGTTCCCGCCGGGAGGACGGAGCCCTGCTTCTTCCCGTCGACGGTGAGCACGGCGACCTGGTTCGATCGGAACGTGACGGTCACGGGTCCCGCGGGTTTCGGCACCGGCGTCGGCTCCGGGGACGCGGTCGGGGCCTGCACGGGGGCGGCCCCCGCCGGGGCCGTGGCCGGCTCGGACGCCGTCGAGGGAACGGGAGCGGACGTGGAAGGCGCGGCGGCGCCCGTCTCCGATCCGGCCCCTGAGGACGTCGCGGGGCCCGCCGACGCGGGCGTCGCCGCGGGCGGGGACACGGGGTGAGCGGCCCTCTTCTGCGAGTAGAGCCAGAACGCGCCTCCCCCGGCGAGGACGACGACCGCGGCCGACAGGAGGACGCGCAGCGCCGGGCCCCGCTCGGCCGCGTGGGTCGCCGTCGCTTCCGTGACGCCCGGCGAGCCGCCGGACGCGCGGAGGCGGACGTCGGCGACGCCTCCCTGGGTCTGGCGAAGAGCCGGTGACGGGGTGAGCGGCGTATCGAGGACGCGCGAGGGCCGCGCGGCGCCGGTCTGGTATCCGGCGGTGGGCGTCGCGACCGTGCGCTCCATGTCCTCCGGCGGCGCGGCCTCTCGCGGAGCGGAGTCGGAGAGCGACGCGAGCACCGCGACGACGTCGGCCTTCATCTCGGCGCAGCTCGCGTACCGGCGGGTCCGGTCCTTCTCGAGCGCCTTGAGGACGAACGCGTCCAGTCCGCGGGGGAGACCCGGGACCTGAACCGACGGGGCGGCCGGCTGCTCGTTCATGATCTTGTAGAGCACCGTCGAGATGTGGTCGCCCGTGAAGGGCTTGGCGCCCGTCACGAGCTCGTAGGCGAGGACCCCGAGGCTGAAGATGTCGGTGCGCGGGTCGAGGTCCTCGCCGCGGATCTGCTCCGGAGCGAGGTACGAGGCCGTGCCCAGCGTGATGCCGGTCTGCGTGAGCGTGGACTGCGAGACCATGGACTTCGCGATCCCGAAGTCCATGATCTTGACCGTCCCGTCCTCGAGGATCCGGACGTTCGAGGGCTTGATGTCGCGGTGGATGATCCCGGCCCCGTGGGCGTAGCCGAGGCCCTCGCAGACGTCCACCAGGATTGCGAGCTTCCTCTTGAGCGGCAGCGGCTCGCGCTTCTTCGCGAGCTTGTCGAGGTCCTCGCCGGTCAGGAACTCCTGGACGATGTAGGGCGTCCCGTCGTCCGTGACGCCGAAGTCGTAGATCGTCGTGATGTTCCGGTGGTGGAGGTTTCCCGCGAACTCGGCCTCGCGGAAGAAGCGCTTCTTGATCTCCTCTTCTTCGCTCTGGCAGGTCTTGATCGCGACGGCGCGCTTGATGAACGGATCCCGTCCCTTGTAGACGGTCCCGAAGCCGCCCACCCCGACCTTCTCCTCGATCAGGTACTTCCCGACCTGCGTCAGCATGGTGAAGAAAAAAATCGTACCACGCGGCTATCATTCTCCGATGGTCCGGCGCCGCGTCGCCTCCCTTTTGCCGCTCGTCGCGGCCGCCGCCCTCGCCGGCTGTGGCGGATCCGACACGCCCCCGTCGCCGCCGTCCGCGGCCCCCCTCCAGCGGCCCGGCGCCTCGCGCGACGTCTATCGCCCGCCCGCCGACGGCCGGGTGACGCCCCAGCAGGTCGAGACCTACCTCGGCGTCGTCGACCGCGTGCGCCTCGACCGCAAGGCGGGGAAGGTGCCCCCGTCGTCCGACCCGCTCACGTCCGTCCCGGCCGACGTCGCGGCGGCGCGCGCCCGGGGCGTCAACACCGAGGAGTTCCTCTGGGTGAAGGAGCGGGTCCTCGAGGCCGAGGCCGCGGCCATGACGGCGCACCTGAACGCATCCGTCCTCTCCATGCTCGACCGGACGCTCGCGGACCTCAAGGCGCGGAAGGCGGACGCGCCGGACGAGGGGTCGCGCAAGCTCGTCGCCGAGCAGATCGCGAACTTCGAGGCCGAGGCCGAGCGCGTGCGGCGCGAGTCGCGCGAGAAGGAGCCGGATTCCGTGCGCGCGAACATGAAGACGCTGGAGCCCTTCCGCGCGCGCCTGGCGGCGGCCCACGAGGCGTTGGACCGCCCGCTCCTGCCCCCGGCCGCGAAGGAGCCCTCCCGGCCCGCCGCGACGAAGTCGTGAGCGTGCCGGAGGACCTCCGCGCGCTCCTCGACGAGGGGCTCGAGCGCGGCTTTTTCGCGGGCGCGTCGGCCCTCGTCGTCTCGGAGACGGAAACGCTCGCCGAGAGGCACGCGGGCGACGCGCGCGTCGAGCCGGCCGGCGAACGCCGCGCGGCCGGTCCCGACACGCTCTGGGACCTCGCGTCGCTGACGAAGCCTCTCGCGGGGGCGGCGCTGGTTCTGTCTCTGGTTTCGGAGAAGACCCTCTCTCTGGACGACTGCGTCGCGACGATTTGACGACCGGTGGAAGAAGAGTTTCTTAGAAGGTGTCAGCGTCAGCCGCTTGCTCGCGCATCTCGGCGGACTCGTGGACTGGTTTCCTCTCTACTCTCGCGGCGAGGGCCGCGCCGCTTACGTCCGGACTCTTGGAGAACTCGATGCGGCGGCCATCCCCGGGACGAAGGTGATCTATTCCTGTCCCGGCTATCTCTTCCTCTCTGAAATCGTCGAGCGCGCCGCGGGCGCCCCCGTCGATGACCTGTTTCGCGAGCGCATCGCAGGCCCTCTTACCCTCTCAAAGGATCTCCTCTTCTCTCCCTCCTCCCCCGAAGACCTCGCCCGCTGCGCGGGAGGCGAGCGGGACGACGCAACGGAAAGAAAGATGACCGCGGACCGCAAGCTGAAGTACGGCGGGTTCCGGACAGGGCGTCGTCAACGGGCAGGTGAACGACGGCAACGCCTACCGCCGCGGAAACGGGGTGTCGCTCAACGCCGGGCTCTTCGGGACGGCGGCGGCGGCCGCCGCGCTCGGCCGCGCGTGGCTGGTCCGCGACGGGCGCCTCCTCCCCGAGCGCTTCTTCGCCCTCGCGACCGGGAACGCCACCGCCGGCCTCGGGGAGGACCGCGGCCTCGGCTGGCAGCTCGCCTCGACGCCCGGGAGCCCGGCCGAGCCTCTCGGCCCCGCCGCGTTCGGGCACACGGGCTTCACCGGGGCGTCGATCTTCGTCGATCCCGTGCGCGGACGGGTCGCGGTTCTCCTCGCGAACCGCCTGCATCCCGACGCCCGGACGGTCGACATGAACGCCTTCCGCCGCCGCTTCCACGAGATCGCGGCCGCGCTCGGGTAATGTGCGAGGTTCGAAGGGAACCGAAGAGAGAAGAGAAGATTTCTTCGAAAGTAAGAAGGGCGATCGGCGGCGCAGTGCGCGTCGAGTGGAGGTTGATGCGTGGGAGACGTTCGAAGAGTCGGAGTCCTGGGCGCCGGGCTGATGGGCTCGGGCATCGCCGAGGTGTGCGCGAAGGCGGGTTTCACGGTCGTCGTCCGTGAGGTCGACGAGAAGGCCCTCGCCGCGGGCCGCCGGCGCATCGAGAATTCACTTTCGAAGGCAATCGAACGCGGCAAGCTGGAAGCCAAAGCAGGCGACGAGATCCGGGCGCGGCTGACCTTCTCCTCTTCACTCGAAGAAATCTCCTCTTCCGATCTCATCCTCGAGGCGATCGTCGAGAACCTCGACGTCAAGCGCGAGGTCTACCGGGCGCTCGACGAGATGTGCGGGCCGGAGACGATCTTCTGCTCGAACACCTCGTCCCTGACGATCACGGAGCTGGCCGCGGCCACGAAGCGGCCGGACCGCTTCGCGGGCCTGCACTTCTTCAACCCGGTGCCGGTCATGAAGCTGGTCGAGGTCGTGCGCGGGCTCGCGACGTCGGAGGCGACGGTGTCCGCCGTCACGGCGTTCGCCCGCGCCCTCGGCAAGGAGCCGGTCGCCTGCCGGGACAACTCGGGATTCATCGTCAACCGCCTGCTCGTGCCCTACCTCCTCGACGCGATCCGCGCCCACGAGCAGGGCGTCGGCAGCCTGGAGGACATCGACACCGGCATGAAGCTCGGCTGCGCGCACCCGATGGGCCCGTTCGAGCTCCTCGACTACGTCGGCCTCGACACGGTCTACGCGATCGCGGAGATCATGTTCGCGGAGTATCGTGAGACCCGTTTCGCGCCGCCCGCGCTCCTGAAGAGGCTCGTCCTGGCCGGAAGATTCGGAAGGAAGACCGGAAGGGGATTCTTCGAATATGACGAGCGGGGAAACCGCCGTGCGTAGTACGGTTCCGCCGGGGCACGCCGATGCGGCTCCGAGATCTCGGAGGGAGACCAATGAGAATGATCGATCCGCTCCTCATGGAATTCGACCGCGAGTGTTCGACGACCCGAAAGGTCCTCTCGCGCGTCCCCGGGGACAAGCTGGCCTGGAAGCCGCATGCGAAGTCGATGTCGATCGGCCAGCTCGCGCAGCACCTCGCGACCCTCCCGCACTGGATCGGCGGGCTCGCTGCTCCCCGGCGAGTTCGACATGGCGAAGGGCGGCGGCGACTTCTCTCCGAAGGAGCCCGCGAGCACCGAGGCCGTGCTGAAGGCGTTCGATGATTCCGTCGCGTCCGCGAAGACCGCCATGGCGCAGCTCGACGACGCGCGCGCCCTGGGCCCCTGGACGTTCCGCAACGGGGACAAGGTCATCATGGAGATGCCCCGGATCGCGCTCGTGCGCACGATCCTCCTGAACCATTCGATCCACCACCGCGGCCAGCTCTCGGTCTACCTGCGGCTCCTCGACGTCGCCGTGCCCGCGATCTACGGGCCGTCCGCCGACGAAAACCCCTTCGGGTGAGCGCGATGAGCCTCGTCCTCACGGAGCTCGCCGATCGCATCCTGACGGTCACGATCAACCGGCCGGACAAGCTGAACGCCCTGAACGCGGAGGTGGTCGACGGCCTCGATGCGGCGTTCGCGGCCGCGAGGGAGAACCCGGCGGTCGGAGCCGTGATTCTGACGGGAGCCGGGGAGAAGGCGTTCGTCGCGGGCGCGGACATCTCGGGCTTCCGCTCGCTCACCCCGGCCTCCGCCTGCGAATTCGCGCGCAAGGGCCAGGCCGTCCTCGGCCGGATCGAGAACCTCGGCAAGCCGGTCGTCGCCGCCGTGAACGGCTTCGCACTCGGAGGCGGCTGCGAGCTCGCGATGGCCGCGACCTTCCGCTACGCGTCGAGGAACGCGAAGCTCGGTCAACCGGAGGTGAACCTCGGGCTCCTCCCGGGCTACGGCGGCTCGCAGCGCCTGCCCCGGCTCGTGGGGAAGGGACGCGCGATGGAGCTCCTTCTCACGGGCGACGCGATCGGCGCCGAGGAGGCCCTCCGCATCGGGCTCGTCAACCGGGTCGTCGAGCCGTCCGAGCTGCTGCCGGCGTGCCGGGAGACGTTGAAGAAGATCCTCGGGAAGGCGCCCCTCGCGGTCCGCTACGTCCTCGACGCGGTGAACGCCGGACTCGACGTGCCGCTGTCCGCGGCGCTGGAGCACGAGGTGACGCTCTTCGGCCTTTGCGTCGCCACGGAGGACATGAAGGAAGGGGTGTCCGCGTTCCTCGAGAAGCGGCCGGCGACGTTCGCCGGCCGCTGAGGAGCCCGCGGGGCCGCCGCGGGCCTACGGCTGGCCCGCGGGTGCGTACGGCTTGAGCTGCTCGTCGATGACCTTGCGGTCGCCGACGACGACGAGGGTCGACTCGTCCGGCCGGATGTAGGCCTTCGCGAGGCGTGTGACGTCCGCCGGCGTGACGGCGTGCACGCGCGCGACGTAGCCGGAGAGGTACGAGTCCGGCAGGCCGTGGAGCGCGAGGAACTGGAGCTGGTTCGCGATGCCGGCCCGCGTGGAGTTCAGGAGGACGAACGTCCCCGCGAGGTAGTTCTGGATGCCCTTCAGCTCGGCGGCGGACGGCGGCTCGGCGCGCAGGCGGTCGATCTCGCCGAAGATCTCCTTGATCGAGGCCCCGGTCACGTTCGTCGTGACGTCCGCGACCTCGGCCCAGAACGCGCCCTGGCGGCGGACCGAGACCTGGCTGAACGGCGAGTAGGTGTAGCCCTTCTGCTCCCGGATGTTGCTCGTGATGCGCGAGCCGAAGGAACCCCCGAGAAGGGCGTTCGTGACGACGAGCGGGACGTAGTCGGGGTTGGACGGGTCGATCACCGGCATTCCGAGCCAGACCGTGGACTGCGAGGCGCCGGGACGGTCGATGACCGTGAGCGTCCGCTTCGTCGAGGGTTTCGGCGCCGCGGCCTCGTGGGAGGACGCCTTGCCCCAGCCGTCGAACGCGCGGCGGATCGCGGCCTCGGTCGACTTCGCGTCGAAGACCCCGACCACGTAGAGGGTGGCGCGGTCGGCGCCGAAGTGTCCCGACCAGAACGCCTTCGCGTTCGCGAGGGTGTAGCCCGAGAGCGCGTCGGCGGTGGGAAAGAGGCGGCCGTAGGACTGTCCGGGATACATCGCCGCGCGGAAGGCCTCGGCGGCCATCTGGCCGGACTGGCTCTTCGCGATGGACAGGCGGCGCGAGAGGTTCGCCTTGAGGCGCCCGAGCTCGGATTCGGGAAACGCCGGGTTGCGGACGACGTCGGCGACGAGGTCGACCATCGCGGGGGTGAACTCGGACAGGACCTCTCCGCCGACCGTCGTGAGGTTCTCACCGGCCTGGACGGCGACCTCGCCGCCCATGGCGGCGGCGTCCTGCGCGACCTTGCTCGCGCTGCGCGTCCTGGTGCCCTCGAGGAGAAGGTCGCCCGTCAGGTCCGCCATCCAGGTCTGGCCGGCGGGGTCGTCCGCGTTTCCGGCCTGGACGGTCAGCCGCACGAGCGCCTTGGGGATCGTCCCGTAGGGCACGAGCGAGACCTTCAGGCCGTTCGGGAGCGTGAAGCGCGTGGGCGCGGGGAGCTTGAACGGCCGGGGCGCGTCGGGTTCGGGAGGCTTCTCGCGGACGGTCGGCTCCTCGGCGCGGGCGACCGCCGGCGCAAGAGCGAGGAGGGCGGAGGCGGCGATCAGGGAGAGGGTGCGTCGGGTCGTCATGGCGTCCTTCCTCAGACCTTCGGGCCGGGGAGCTTGGGAGCCTCCGGCTTCGGCTCGATCGCGAGGATCGTGCGGTTCGTGGAGCGCAGGTACTCCTGCGCGGTCTTCCGGATCAGCTCGGGCGTGACCTTCGCGAACTGCTCCTCGAGGTGGTTGATGCGGGCCGGGTCGTCGTCGAAGAGAGCGAACGACGCGAGGAGGTCCGCGCGGCCGAAGCCGAAGGTGCTCTCCTGCATCGCGTAGAGGTCGGAGCGCATCTTGACCATCGCGCGGTCGAGCGTGGCCTTGTCGACCGGCGTCGTGCGGAGCTTCTCGATCTCGGCGTCCATCACCTTCAGGATCGCGTCGGGCGTCTTGTCGCGGTCGTGGAAGAGCGAGAGCGTGAACAGCGTCGGGCCCGCGATGTTGAACTGGTTGCCGAGCCCGTTGATCGAGGAGTCCACCTCTCCCGTCAGCGCGGCCTTGCGGACGAGCGCCTCGTGGAGCCGGCTGTCGTTGCCGCCCGCGAGGATCTGCTCGATCAGGCCGAGCGCGTAGTACTCGGGCGTGTTGCGCTTCGGCGCGTGGTACGCGACGGCGAGCGCGGGGCGCGGCGCCTGCGGGTCCTGCTTGGAGACGCGCTTCTCCTTCTCCTGGCGCGGCTCGGAGATGTCGGGGAGCTCCTGGTGCGGCGCCGACGGGATGGACGCGAAGTACTCCTGGACCCACTTGAAGGCCGTCTCGGTCTCGAAGTCCCCCGTGACGACGAGCGCGGCGTTGCCCGGCGAGTAGAAGGACTTGAAGAACGCCTCGGCGTCCTGCAGCGTCGCGGCGTCGAGGTCCTTCAGGTCGCCGTAGAAGTTGTGCGCGTTGAACCAGTTCTCGTTCGCGACCTGCGGCATGTCCAGCCAGGGGAACCCGCCGTAGGGGCGGTTCAGGACGTTGACCTTGACCTCGTTCTTGACGACGCCCTGCTGGTTCGCGAGGTTCTCCTGCGTGATCGCGAGGCCGCGCATCCGGTCGGCCTCGGCCCACAGAGCGGTCTTGAGCGCGTTCGCGGGCACGACCTCGAAGTAGTTCGTGAAGTCGAAGCGCGTCGAGCCGTTCAGGATGCCGCCGTTGGACTGGACGAGCTTGATGAACTCCATCTTCCCGAGGTTCTTCGAGCCCTGGAACATGAGGTGCTCGAAGAGGTGGGCGAAGCCCGTGCGGTTTCGCGGCTCGATCCGGAAGCCGATGTTGTAGTAGACGGCCACGACCGCGGTGGGGGAGGTGTGGTCGGGGGAGAGGACCACTTTCAACCCGTTCGGGAGCTTGCGGTAATCGACGGGGATCGGGGCGCGGGCGGGAGGGGGCGGGACGGGAGGCTCGGCGGCGGGGGCG
This sequence comes from uncultured Acidobacteriota bacterium, assembly GCA_963776915.1. GTDB lineage: Bacteria > Acidobacteriota > Thermoanaerobaculia > UBA5066 > UBA5066 > Fen-183. The sequence goes on from CAVZPE010000015.1 coordinate 65,103, forward strand.
GACGGCCCGATCGCCGCCCCGAGGGCGAGCGCGGCAAGGGCGAGGCGTGGCTTCATCGTTCCTCCGTTTTCAGGCATCGGAAGAGATACGTCCGGGCGCGGCCGGAGTTTCAGGGGGCCTGAAGGCCAAGGCGCTCCAGTTCGGCGGCGAGCTTCTTCCGGGCCAGGTGCAGCCGGGACCAGACGGTGCCCTCCGGGATGCCGAGCGTCTCGGCGATCTCGCGGTGGGAGAGGCCGTCCAGGGTGAAAAGGGCGAGGACGGTCCGGTGCTCGAAGGTGAGGCGAGCGAGGGCCCGTCGGATCTGGTCGGAGCGCTCCCGATCGAGTGCGGGATCCCGTGTCTCGGCCGTGGGCTCGAACTCCAGCGGCTCCGTCGCAGGCCGGCGTGCCTTCACGCGAAGAGCGGCCCGGATGGCGATGCGGTAGACCCACGTCGAGACGCGGGCGTCGCCCCGGAACCGCTTGAGGGCCTTCGTGACCGAGAGATACGTCTCCTGCGCGGCGTCTTCGGCGTCCGCCGGATTTCCCGTCAGGTGCAGGCACAACCCGAGGACCCGGCCATGAGTCGCGGAGAAGACCTCGTCGAATGAGGGCGCGGCCGCACGGCCGGCTTCCTCGAGGGTCCCGGTGCGTACGTCGGCGATCACGGCAGCCCGAACGTCGACGTCGACCGCGCAAACTGGTACGGGTCGGGAACGACGGGGATTTCCCGCCGCTCACGCAGCAGCTGCGGGACGCGGACGGCGAGGACGAAGATCCCGAGGGTTCCGAGAGCGGCCGAGAACGCCAGCCGAAGAGCGCCCCCGGGGAACACGCCGCTGCCGAGCGCGCGATCGACGAGCAGGAGCGCCGTGAGGGTGACGGCGGTGACCGCCAGTGAGCCGGAGATGAGCAGCCTCCATTTGAGCTCCTGTCGAATCGCGTAGAAGAGAGTATCGGAGCTCCAGGCCTCCTCCAGTTCTCTCCGCGACCGGCGCATCAGGACGAACGGCCAGGCGACGAGGAGGAGCGCCTGAAGGGTCGCCACGACGGGGTCGATTCCTCCGGCAGCGACCCGCGTCATGAAGGCGAGGGAGAGGAGAAGGCAGAACGCGCCGACGTCGCTCCAGATGCCGCCGAGAATCCGGTGTCCGCGCGCTCGCAGGCGTTCGAGGTCGACCTTTGCCCTCGCCTCCTCGGCATCCGACCGCAGCCCGGCCTCGGTCTCGGACCCGAGTTCCTCGTAGGCCCGGCAGCTCGCGCAGCCCCGGAGGTGCTCGTCCAGCCGGCGCGAGGCCTCGGGGTCGGCGGCCCCGTGCCGCCGCATCTCGATCGCGATCTCGAAACCTTCGCAGGCGTTTTCGCTCATCGGAGCCTTCCGTCCCTGCTCATTGGAGCAGGCGGCCGCCCGATCCTTCACGGAAAAATGCCGACTCTGGTCAGAAATCGAGCCCGAGGGCCCTCAGCTCGGCGGCGAGCTTCTTCCGGGCCAGGTGCAGCCGGGACCAGACCGTGCCCTCCGGGATGCCGAGCGTCTCGGCGATCTCGCGGTGGGAGAGCCCGTCGAGGGAGAAGAGCGCGAGGACGGTCCGGTGATCGGCCGTCAGGCGGGACAGGGCGCGGCGCACTTGGCGGGAGCGCTCGCTCTCCAGAGCGGGATCTCGCGCATCCCCGACGGGTTCGAAGGCGAGAGTCTCCTCGCGCGGCCGCCGCGCCCGCACCCGCAGGGCCGAGCGGATGGCGATCCGGTAGACCCACGTCGAGATCCGGCACTCCCCGCGGAAACCGGCCAGGCCGCCGAGAATCGCGAGAAACGTTTCCTGGGTCGCATCCTCCGCGTCGGATTGGTTCCCCGTCAGTCCGAGGGCGAGTCGGAACACCGGCATCCGGAACGACTCGAAGACGTCCTCGAAGGCGGGCCGGTCAGGTGATGTGGGGGAAGTCGTCAAAGAAGGGGAGGTCCTGCTCCTCCCGTTCGAGGCGCGGAAGAACGACGAAGCGCTCCCAGAGAATGAGAATGATCAAGCCAGCGTCCACGGCCCGGGCCGCCAGGGAAGCACCCGGCCGGGGCGCGACGAGCAGGTAGAGGAGAAACGGCAGCCACAGCCACGCGTAGAGCCGGATGGATCGGATGCGCTGAACGAGGTCCCTGTGGTGCAGGCGATTGAGGTACGCGGGAGAGCGCAGCATCCCGAGCGTCCTTCGCCCGGGCCCACTCTCGGGTCACGACGAGCGCACCGACCGCGGCCCCGGCAAAGACGTCGAGCGGCAGATTCGTCCAGAGACGGAAAGGAGCTCGATGACCGGCCGACGCGCTCGAGCCACCACGTGGCCGTGAGCCACAGGAGGCCCGCGGCGTAGAGCGCGGCGCTCGCGAGCGACCCGTAGCGCCGAAACAAGACCCGGCGCCGCAGGGCCGCCCAGTCGACGGTTTCGCCGCCGGCGCGCAGGGCGTCCTCAGCGCCCCGGGCGCGCGCCTCGTAGGTACGGCAGCGCGCGCATCCCGCCAGATGTCCCTCGAGGTCTCCCTCCTGTCCGGACGTAAGCGCCCCGTGCAGCCGCATCTCGATCGCGATTTCGAAGCCTTCGCAGGGTTCTTCGCTCATCTCGAGCCTCGTCCTGCCTAGTTGGAGCAGGCTCGGGCGGAATCCTTCACGCTTCGGGCAGAAAAATCCGCCCGCTCGCCACTCAGCCCGGGATCCAGCTGTCGTGGTAGCCGGGGGACTCGAGGGCGAGGGCCTGCGCCGTGAGGCGGAGCGGGGCGAAGGTGTCCATCATGACGGCGAGCTCGTCCGTCGAGCGGGTGCCGATCGATCCCTCGTAGGCGCCGGGGTGCGGGCCGTGCGGGACTCCGGCCGGATGGAGCGAGACGGCCTTCGGGCCGACGCCCTTGCGGCTCGTGAAGTTGCCGCGCACGTAGTAGATGATCTCGTCGCAGTCGACGGACGCGTGCGGGTAGGGGCAGGGGATCGCGTCGGGGTGCGTGTCCGTCACGCGCGGCACGAACGAGCAGACGAGCGCATTGCGCCCGGCGAACGTCGCGTGAATCGTCGGCGGCAGGTGGACGAGCCCCGTCTTCGGCTGGTACTTCAGGATGTCGAAGGCGAACGGCCAGACCGTCCCGTCCCACCCGACGACGTCGAACGGCGACGTGACCGGGACGCGCTCGACGAACGCGTCGTCCTTCTTGACGAGGATGCGCTTCGGGCCGGGGCGCGGACCCTTGAAGACGGGCCGCGACGAAGTCGCGGTGCGAGAACGGCGCGTCCATGCGGAGCTGGCCGACGGGGTTGCGGAACTCGCGTCGGGCAGGTGCAGTCCGCCACGCAGCTCGAAGAGAATTCCTTCGAATGGTGAAGAGATCCGGAGCCGGACGACGACGCCCCGCGGAACACAGACGTAATCGCCGCCACGGATCGGAAGATCGCCGAAAGGCGACTCCAGCGTTCCCTCACCTTCGTAGAAGAAAAAAAGGTCGTCCCCGTCGCCGTTCGAAAACCCGTCCGGCGACTCCGCCTCCCGCGGCAGCCTGAAGAGCGACACCGTCACGTCCTCGTTGTAGAGAACGGGCGTGAAGCCCTCCGGCGCCTTCGCGCCGAGGAGGAGCCGGCGGCGAAGCGGCTGGTGCTCGGCCGGAATCGGCGGCTTGCGGTCCCAGCGCCCCGGCGTGGCCGGGCCGATGAGCGAGTCCGTCATGGGCGGACCCTCGTGATAGAGGATCGAGAACTCGCCGTCGAACCCGCGCCGCGTGAGGCACTCCTCGAAGCGGAGCGCGCCGTCGGACGATCGGAACGCGGTGTGCGGCTTGGCGGGCACCTCGCCCGCGACCATGCGGTCGATCACCCGACGACCTCGAGGGCGCTCGAGTCGGCGCGCTGTGCCGACTCGATGGACTCGAACAGGGCGCGGAAGTTGCCGTAGCCGAAGCCGCGGTCGCCCTCGCGCTGGATGAGCTCGTAGAAGAAGGGGCCGGCCTTCTCGTCGCCGTACATCGCCATCGCGTCCAGCATGAAGATCTGGAGCATGTACTTCTCGTCGGCGCCGTCCACGAGGATGTGGTTCCTGCGGAGGAGCTCCATCGGCTCGTTGATCTTCGAGACCTTCACCTCCGCCATCCGCTTCGGGAGCCGGTCGTAGTACGCGCCCGGCGCGGGCAGGAACTGGATCCCCTTCGCGCGGAGGGCCTCGACCGCCGGGATGATCTCCTTGACGAGGAAGGCGACGTGCTGGACGCCGGCCCCGTGGTGGTCCTCGCAGAAGCGGTTGATCTGGCTCTCGCGGAAGTACGGCCGCATCGGCTCGTTCGTGGCGAACTTGACGCCGCTGCCCGGGTCCGCCATGACGATGGAGCGCAGGCCGGAGCCGGCCATGCGCTTCGTGCTCCCGACCTCCGCGGTGTGGAACTCGACGTCCCAGTAGTGGGTGAACCCGAGGACGTCGCGGTACCAGTTCACGACGGGAAGCATCGTGTAGGCGTTCGAGGTCACGTGGTCGATCGTCGCGAAGCCGTGCGGGTTCTCCCGCGGCTTGCCGTCGCCGACGGTTTCGAAACCCGGCGCGAAGAGCGGGTACGTCCCGTCACGCTGGATGAACCGGAACGTGACGTCGTCCAGGGGCGTCGCGATGTTGAACGTCCGGAAGGAGCCGTCCGGCGTTTCGTCCGTCTGGATGTCGGAGAGGAACGTCGCCCCGCGCCCGTCGAGGAACGCCCACGCGGCCTCGATGTCCTTCACCCGGAAGGCGAGCGAGGAGATCCCGTCGGGGTGGATGCGGAGGTAGCGCGCGGCCCGGGACTCCTTGCGGACGGGAGTCGAGACGAGGACGCGGATCTGACCCGCGCCGAAGACCGAGGCTTCCTCTCCTCCCCGGTCGACCTTGTCGCGCGCCGCGCGCGCCACCTCGGTGAAGCCGAGCGCCTCCGCGTAAAAGCGCCGGCTCCGCACGAGATCGGAGACGACGAAGTGGAACGAGTCGTAGCCGACAATTCCGATCGAATCGACCATAATCCGAGTGTAAGCCGGGTGGACCCGCGGGGAACAGGCCCTCGGCGCCGAGAGGAGAGATGGACCGCAGCCGTCTCGTCTACGACTGGAACCGCGCCGCCGGGGAGGGCCGGCCGCGCCATGAGCCCGGTCGAGCTCGTCGACGAGACGCTCCGGGACGGCCTCCAGTCGCCGTCCGCGGTCGCCCCGAGCGTGGACGAGCGATTCGAGCTCGTCTGCCTCATGGAGCGTCTGGGGTGGACACGGCGGTGCTCGGGCATCCCGGCGGCCGGCCCCACCGCGCGGGCCGAGGGAGAGGCGCTCGCGCGCCTCGTGACGGAGGCCCGGCTCTCCGTCCAGCCCGGCTTCGCGGCGCGGACGCTCGCCGCCGACATCGAGCCGGTCGTCGAGATCGCCCAGCGGGTCGGCCGGACCCTCGAGATGACGACCTTCATCGGGTCGTCGCCGATCCGCCAGTACGTCGAGGACTGGGACCTTTCGCAGATGATGAAGCTGACCCGCGACGCCGTGACGCATGGGCGTGCGGGAAGGGCTCCTCGTGACGTACGTCACGGAAGACACGACGCGCGCCCGTCCCGAGGATCTCGTCGCGCTCTACGGCACGGCGATCCAGGCCGGGGCGACGCGGATCTGCGCCTGCGACACCGTGGGGCACGCGACGCCGGAGGGCACCGCCGCGCTCGTCGGCTTCCTCGCCGAGTTCGTCTCGCGCGAGAACCCGAGGGTGCGCATCGACTGGCACGGGCACCAGGACCGCGGGCTGGCCGTCGCGAACTCGCTGGCGGCGCTCCGGTCGGGCGCGCATCGCGTGCATGGCTGCGGCCTCGGGCTCGGCGAGCGCGTGGGCAACGCGCCCATGGACCAGGTCCTCGTCAACCTGCGCCTGCTGGGGTGGATCGACCGGGATCTCTCGGCGCTCGCCGAGTACGTCCAGAAGGTCGCGCTCTACGTCCGGGTGCCGATCCCGGACGGCTATCCGGTCGTCGGCCGGGACGCTTTCCGGACCGGAACGGGCGGGCACGCCGCCGCGATCGTGAAGGCGCGGGCCAAGGGCGACGACTGGCTCGCCGACCGGGTCTACTCCGGCGTGCCGGCGGGGATGTTCGGGCTGAAGCAGATCATCGAGGTCGGCCCGATGTCGGGCGAGTCGAACGTCGTCGCGTGGCTGAAGGAGCGCGGGCTCGAGGCGGATCCTGAGCGCGTCGCCGCCATCCTCCGCGCCGCCAAGCTCGCGAACCACGTCCTCGCCGACGCGGAGATCCGGGCCATCCTGGGCTCGTTCCCGGAGGCGGGTGAGCCGGGTGGGTCGCGCGACGCGAGCCCCTCGGCTTCCGTAAAATCCTGACGTGAGCCCCCGATCTGCCGCCGGCGCCCGCGGAGGCGTCTTCCTCGATCGCCACCTGCCCCTGTACCTCGACTACCTGTCCGCCGAGAAAGGGCTCGCCGCGAACACGCTCGAGGCGTACCGCAGGGACCTCGCGGGCTTCGGGACGTTCCTCGCCGACAGGGGCGTCGACCCCGGCCGGGTCTCGCGAGGGGACGTCGTCGCCTACCTCGGGTCCCGCCGGGCCGACGGGATGTCGCCGCGCACGCTGGCGCGCGAGACGTCCGCGCTGCGCGGGCTCTACGGGTTCCTCGCGGCGGAAAAGGTCCTGCCGGAGGATCCGACGGCGGACCTCACGAACGCGCGGCGCTGGGCGATGCTCCCGAAGATCCTCTCGAAGGAGGAGGTGGAGAGGCTTCTCGACGCGCCGGACGTCACGACGCCGAGGGGCCTGCGGGACCGCGCGATGTTCGAGCTCCTCTACGCGTGCGGCCTGCGCGTCTCCGAGCTCGCCGCCCTTCCCGTCGCGAGCCTGCGCCTCGCGGAGGGGTTCGTCCTCGTGCGCGGCAAGGGAAGCAAGGAGCGCATCGTGCCCGTCGCCGACTCGTCCGGGCGCTGGGTCCAGCGCTGGCTGGCCCAGGGGCGCGACACGCGCGGCGCCGGCAGCCGCTGGGTGTTTCCGGGCACGAAAGGCAGGCCCGTGACGCGCCAGACCGTCTTCCTCGCGCTGAAGGCGGCGGCCGTCAAGGCCGGGATCCCGGCCGCGTCGGTCTCGCCGCACGTCCTGCGGCACGCGTTCGCGACGCACCTCGTCGACAACGACGCCGACCTCAGGGCCGTGCAGCTCATGCTCGGGCACGCCGACATCGCGACGACCGAGATCTACACTCACGTCTCCCGCTCGCGCGTGCGCAAGGTCTACGACCGGACGCACCCGAGGGCGTAGCGAAGAAGTGATGCTCGAACCGGAAGAAAGAGAAGAGGAAGATTTTCTTAGAAGGGTGAGTGAGGCCGTTGCGTCGGGTGGCGCCCCGGCGCTTCTCGCGCGCGGTGCGCCCCATTCACCTTCTAAGAAGATCTCCTTGCGCCCTTTCCTGCGCTGTCGCTGCTTCTCGTCGCGCTCGGGTCTCTCCTCGCGGCGGCTCCCGCCGCCGCCACGCTCGTCGTCTTCGAGGACGGGCATCTCCTGCGGGTGGAGAAGTACGAGGTCCTGCGCGGACGGACCGCGGACGGGGAGGACGACCGCGTGTCGATGACGTTCCCGGGCGGCGGCTCGATGACGGTCTCGATCGACGTCGTCGACCGCATCGTGGACGACGAGTACGAGCGACCGTCCCGTGGCCACGCCCGACGACGCCTCACGCACCGCGGCCGGGCCGGCCGCCGGCGAGAGTCGCTCCCTCCGCGCCTTCTCGGAGAATCTCCCTTCGGCGTCTCCCTATTCCTCGCAGATCCTCGCGGCCGCGAAGGAGCACCGGGTCGACCCCGCGTTCATCGCGGCGGTCATCCGCGCCGAGTCGAACGGAGTCCCGACGGCCGTGTCCCGGAAGGGCGCGCGCGGGCTCATGCAGCTCATGCCGGCGACCGCGCGGCGTCTCGGCGTGAGGAGGCCGTTCGACCCGAAGGAGAACATCCGCGGGGGCACGGCCTACCTCGCCGAGCTCGCCGCACGGTACGGCGACACGCGGCCGGACCTCGTCCTGGCCGCCTACAACGCGGGGGAGCGCGCCGTGGAGGAGCACAAGGGCGTGCCGCCCTACCGCGAGACGCGGGAGTACGTCCGGAGGGTCCTCGCGTTCTGGACCGGTGCCGCCTCGCCCGTCGCCTCCGCGGCGTCGGCGTTCTAGATGTTCCGGACCGCCCGCGCGTTCCTCCTCGTCCTCCCGGCGGCCTTTCTCCTCGTCCTTCTCGCGTTCCTCCTCTTTCACCCGGGTGCGGCCGGCTCCTTCGTGGCCTACCCGTTTCTCGCCGAGTCCATCGGCTCGTGGGTGGGCAGGCGGCCCGTGATCCGCTTCGTCCTCACGGCGACGGCGTTCTTCGTGCCGCCGTATCTCGTGGCGGGACTGCTCCTGTTCGTGGCGGACGCCGGCATCTCGGCCGCGGCGCCCCTGTGGTCGAAGGGGAGACGGGCTCGTCCGGCGAGCGGCGGGCCGCCGCCGGAGAGCCGATGGACGTTCGTGGGCGTCAGCCTCCTGTCCGCGATCGCGTTCGGCGTGCTCCTCCACCGTGTCGCGCACGGCGGCGAGCTGTCCGTCGGCGTGAACATCGCGCCGCTCCTCGTGGTTCTCGCGTCCTTCGCGGCCGTCGGGGCGGGCCTCCTCTCGGGCGGCCTCGTCGCGCTGCCGCGCGCCGTGGCCCGGCGGCTGGGCGCGTCGGTCTGACGGCCGTCCCGGCGCCTCTATACTCCGCGGCGTGAGCGCCGCCGCCGACACGGTCGTCGTCCTCGACTTCGGCTCGCAGTACACGCAGGTGATCGCCCGACGGATCCGCGAGGCGCGGATCCGGTCCGTCGTCCTCCCGTTCGACGCGCGGGCGACCGAGATCGCGCGGCTCGCGCCGAAGGGGATCGTCCTCTCGGGCGGGCCGTCGAGCGTCTACGACCGCGAGGCCCCCCAGGGCGACGCCGGCCTGTTCGACCTGAAGGTCCCCGTGCTCGGGCTCTGCTACGGAATGATGTGGCTCGCCCAGCGCTACGGCGGGAAGGTCGGGAGCGCCCCCGGCCGCGAGTACGGCCGCGCGCACGTGAAGGTCTCGGGAGGGCGGCTCTTCCGGGGCCTCGGCCCGGTCGAGACGATCTGGATGAGCCACGGCGACCACGTCGAGACCGCGCCCGCGGGGTTCTCCGTGACGGCGACGACGGAGAACGCGCCGGTCGCGGCCTTCGAGGATCCGGCGCGGGCGCTCTACGGGATCCAGGGCCACCCGGAGGTCCACCACTCCGAGCACGGGGCGCAGATGCTCGAGAACTTCCTCTACGACGTCTGCGGAGCGAAGCCGTCGTGGACGATGGCGGGGTTCCGGGACGCGACGATCGCGCGCCTGCGCGAGGACGTGCGGGAGGGCGTCGTCCTCGGCGCGCTCTCCGGCGGAGTCGATTCGACGGTCGCGGCCGTCCTCCTGCGCGAGGCGATCGGGGACCGGTTCCGCGGCGTCTTCGTGGACACCGGCCTCCTGCGCAAGAACGAGGGCCGCCAGGTCCTCGAGGCGTTTCGCCACCTCGGCCTGCCGGTCACCGGCGTGGACGCGTCGAAGCGGTTCTTCGAGGGCCTCGCGGGCATCACCGAGCCGGAGAGAAAGCGCAAGGTCATCGGGAGTCTCTTCATCGACGTCTTCACGGAGAACGCGAAGGCGGTGGACGGCGCGCGATGGCTCGCGCAGGGGACGCTCTACCCGGACGTCATCGAGTCCGTCTCGATCAAGGGACCGTCGGCCGTGATCAAGACGCACCACAACGTCGGCGGCCTGCCCGAGAAGCTCGGCTTCAGGCTGGTCGAGCCGCTCCGCGAGCTCTTCAAGGACGAGGTGCGGCGCCTCGGAGAGGAGCTCGGGATCCCGAAGGAGATGCTCTCGCGGCATCCGTTCCCGGGGCCGGGCCTCGCCGTGCGCATCCCGGGAGAGATCACGCCGGAGCGCGTGCGCATCCTGCAGGACGCCGACGCGATCTTCATGGAGGAACTGCGCGAGTCGGGCTGGTACGACCGGACGTCGCAGGCGTTCGCCGTCCTGCTGCCCGTGAAGTCGGTCGGCGTGATGGGCGACGGGCGGACGTACGAGAGCGTCCTCGCGCTGCGCGCCGTGACGACCGAGGACTTCATGACCGCCGACTGGGCCCGCCTCCCGCACGACCTCCTCGACCGCGTCTCGCGGCGCGTCGTGGGCGAGGTGCGGGGCGTGAACCGCGTCGTCTACGACGTCACGTCCAAGCCCCCCGGCACGATCGAGTGGGAGTGAGGTCTGGCAAACGGGCCACACTTCGGGATGACGTGAACACACGCTGTCGGTGATTCGCCCTTCGAAGATCTTCGCCTTCGCCGTTTGGCTCCTCGCCGCGGCCCCGGCATTCGCCGGGCTGAGATTCACGCCCGTTTCGGCGCCTCCGGATGCGCTCGTGATCTCCGGCGCGGCGATGTCCGTGGCTTTTGGTCCCTTCAGTTCGCTGAACGCGTACGGGCTCTTTGCCGTCCCGGGGCGTGGGGTGTTCGAGCTGGGGTCGACGCAATTCGACGAATCGCCGTGTGCCGACGGGCGCATCGTGGGCGTACTCGGCTATCACTTGTACTCCGCCTGGACCAGTTGCGGCCTCTTCACGGTTTTCGGTGGCGCGACGACCGGTGGAGTCGGGGTGCCCGCCGGTACGGAGGTCACCGCCATGCTCGAGGGCCTCGTCGGAACGTCGAACGCCGGCGTCTTCTCCCTTTCCGTCGGCTCGACGGGCGGCACCCTGACTCCGTCGAACGACGGCCTTCCCGCGAACGCGTCCGTCCGCGGGTTTGGCCTCGCCGCGGAGCGGACCTATGTCTCCCTTTCCGCAGGTGGGCTCTACGACCGGGGGACCGGAAGCAAATGGGAATACGCGGCGACCGGCTTCCCGGCAGGCACCGTGGTGGCCGCCGTCGGTGGACGTGCGGTTCCGTACGCCGCGCTCGAGCAATTCGGCCTCTGGCGGCGCGAGCCTTCGGGCCATTGGCGTCGCGACTCCAACGGAGCGGCCTCAGCCGGGGTCGTCAGTCTCGCGAGCTGGTTTGCAGCGGCAGGTACGCGAGGGGTTCTGCGCCACACCGATGGCGGGTGGATCCCCGAGACGTCGGGGCTGCCACCCGGCGCCGATGCGCGGGTCCTCGCCTCCGTTCCGGTCGGCGGAAACCTCCAGCTGAGCGGCACCGAGCTGTATCTGGGCACCGGAGGCCAGGGTCTCTTCGGGGCGTTTGCGAACGGGCAGCTGAGGCTGCTGCCGGCGGTCGTCGACACGTTCGCGGCGACCGGGCAACGGCTTCAGACGGAACTCACGATTGGCTATGCGGGCGCCGGGTTCACGCAAATACCCCTTTCCCTTCCCTCGACGAGCACTTCCGCCGTTACGTACCTCCATTCCGACGGAGAGCTCCGAACGTCCGACCCCTTCGGATGGTTTCGCTCGCAGGGACTTGCCGTGCCCCCGGGCACTCCCGTTGCGAGCGTGATGGCCACGTGGCCGCTCGCAGGCAGTGCCGAGGACGTCTACATGCTCGCCCGGGTCTACACGACCGACCCCGCGGGCGGCACGTACGGCGTGATGCTCGACGCGCCGACGGACATCGACGCCGCGGAGGACGAGGCGAACGTCTACGGCCTGAGGAGCGCGGCCGGACTCGACCGCTCGAACCTCGCTGTCGTCCATATGCCGGGGCGCGGGCCCGACCCGATCGCTCTTTCGGTCCAGGTGTTTTCGTCGGAGGGCGTGCCGGCGCCGAACGTCCTCACGCACACGCTCGCGCCCGGCGAGTTCTTCCAATGGAATGACGTGCTGCTTCGCGCCGGACTCCCGCAGGGGTCATCGGGTTACGCCCGGATCTCGCGCACCGCGGGCATCGGCGCGTGGACGGGGTACGGCGTCGTCAACGACGCCGCGACGTCAGACGGTGCCGTCCTGCCGCTTTACCGGCCGGGCGGCCTCGCCGCGGCGCGGCGGCTCCTCGTGCCCGTCGTCCTCGACGCCTATGGCGCCGCCGACTCTCACTACACGACCGAGCTGACTCTCGTCGACGACTCCTCACAGCCATCGACGGTCTCGCTCCTCTACCACGCGGCGGCCGGCTACGGCGGTCCGCTCGCGGCGCCGGCCGTCACACTTCCCGTAGGAGCGGGACGACAGGTCACGCTGCAGGACGTCGTCGCGTACCTGCGGTCGAACGGGGTCGCGATACCCGATCCGCTTGTCGGGCGGGTCAGCAGGCCGGAACTCTCGAGGTCACCTTCGATGGCCTCGAGGGTAACGATGCAGCACGGACCATGGCGCTGGCACGAACGACGACGCCGAATCCGAACCACAGCACCGGTGGCCGCTTCGGAGTCGGATACTCCGCGATCGCGTGGGGCGGCGGGGCGGAGGGTGCGGCGCTGGTCCCGGCTCTGACGGAGGACGCCTCGACCCGCTCGAACCTCGCCGTCGTCAACGCCGGCGGTGGCGCCGAGGGGCCGATCACGCTCTCGGTCGAGCTCCGCGACGCGGATACGGGCACGGTCACGGGAAACCCGCTCGTCGTGACGCTGAGTCCGGGCGAGTGGTTCCAGTGGAACCGCGTCATAGCGCTTGCCGGAGCGACGACGACCAAGGCGATCGCGACAGTCACGCGCGTCGCCGGCGACGACACGTTCTTCGCCTACGCCGTCCTCAACGACGCGAAGACGTCCGACGGCAGCTTCATCCGCATGATCCGCCTCGACGAGAAGTAATAGGACAGCGGCCCGTCTCGTCTGGCGCCACGGTCCTGTCGAACGGCATCCGGGAAGATCCTGACCTCAATCTCGCGCGCGAGCACGTGTCCCGGCTTCGCCCCCCGAAATTTCCTGAGGATTTCCCGAGGACTCTGAGCGGCCGGGGCCCCACCTTCGAGCAAAGGCGAAGGGAGGGGACCATGACGAGTGCATCGGAACGCGAGAAGTCGTCTTCACGTGCGAGGGAGTCTCGATCGCGGTGGCGGTGGCGCGGCGCCGTCGTCCTGGCCGCGGGAGCCGCCGCCTGGTGGGGGGTCCCGGAGGCGCTCGCCGCGAGCGGCCGGACGCCGGCTGCCGCCCGGAACGGTGACGGTCTTCGCGAGCGGGCTCCAGACGCCGCGCGGTCTGAAGTTCGGGCCGGACGGCTATCTCTACGTGGCCGAGGGCGGCGCGGGCGGCGCCACGTCCACGGTGGGGCAGTGCGAGCAGGTCCCGCCGCCGATCGGGCCGTACACGGGCTCGCCGGACGGCGCGCGCATCTCGCGCATCGACGTCCACGGCAACCGGACGACGTTCGCCTCCGGATTCCCGTCCTCGCAGACGAGCGCGGATTCCGGAGCGCTCGTCAGCGGCGTCGCGGACGTCGCGTTCCTCGACGGCACGCTGTACGCGATCCTCGCGGGAGCGGGCTGCTCCCACGGCGTCGCGAGCCTGCCGAACGGAATCGTCCGCGTGGCCCCGGACGGTAGCTGGAAGCTGATCGCGGACCTCAGCGCGTTCCAGAAATCCCACCCCGTCCAGAATCCCGAGCCGGACGACTTCGAGCCCGACGGAACCTGGTACGGAATGGTCGCGGTGGACGGCGTCTTCTACGCCGTGGAGCCGAACCACGGCGAGCTCGACCGGATCACGCCGGAGGGCCGCATCCAGAGGGTCGCGGACATCTCGGCCAGCCAGGGGCACGTCGTGCCGACCGCGATCGCGTACCACGACGGCAGCTTCTACGTCGGCAACCTCAACCCGTTCCCGATCGTCGAGGGGTCGTCCAAGATCTACCGGATCAGCCCGAGCGGCCAGGTCAAGATCGTCGCGCGCGGCCTGACGACGGTGCTCGGCGTGGCGTTCGACGGCTGCGGGCGGATGTACGTGCTCGAGAACACGACGGGCAACCCGTTCCCGACGCCGGGCACGGGGCGGGTCGTCCGCGTGACGAAGTCGGGCGGGCTGGACGTGATCGCGTCCGGTCTCTTCCTCCCGACGGCGATGACGTTCGGGCCCGACGGCGGCCTCTACGTGTCGAACATGGGCTTCGGACCGCCCGTGGGCGAGATCCTGAGGATCCAGCTCGCGCCGACGAGCGACTGCGCGGACGCGGACGCGGCCTCGTGGCTCGTGCCGTCGGCGGCCCACCTGACCTCGCAGGCGTCGGGGACGACGCTCGCGACGGACCTCACCGTCGTGAACCCGACCTCGCGCGACGGCGGGTTCTCCGTGTCGTTCCTCGGCCACGACCGGGACGGGACGGTGCCCGTCGCGACGAAGACGTTCTCGCTCGCGGCGGGCGCGACCGTCACGTACCGCGACCTGCTCCCGTCCGTCCTCGGGGTCGCGGACGGCTGGGGAGCCGTCGAGGTCCGGTCGGACGTGCCGGACCTCGTCGTGCAGAGCCAGACGCTCGCCCTCGCCGGCGAAGGCTCCGTCGGCTCGACCCTGCCCGCGTTCGGCGCCGGCGACCTGCTCCGGACGGACCAGTCCGCGACGATCGCGTCCGTGGACGAGGGAGGCGCGACGCGCACGAACCTGCTCCTCGCGAACGCGGCGGCCGTGGAGACGGACGTCGACGTCCGGCTCGTCACGGCGGACGGGAACGCCTTCGGGCCGATGCGCGTTCACCTGCTCCCGAAGGGGATGGCGCAGGTCAACCGCGTCGCGAGGGCCCTCGGGGCGACGGGCGAGGTCTCGGGCGCCTACCTGAGCCTGTCCAGCCCGACGCCCGACGCGGCGTACGCGGCGGCCGCGACGGCGATCGACAACCACACGCAGGACACGAGAATCCTCCTGCCCCGGTGAGACGGCGGGGCCCGGCGCCGCCGTGGCGCCGGGCCCGCGTTCCGCCGGCTCGCGCTCACCTCGCCGTCTTGGTCGTCGAATCGCCCGAGGCGTCGCGGTGCCCGGAATACGAAAAGGACGAGGCCGAGGCGGACGTCGTCGCCGTCCTCGAGCACGACCGGCTCGGCGACGCGCGACCCACGCACGAACGTCCCGTTCTTGCTCCCGAGGTCCGCGAGCGTCGCGTGCGCCCCGTCCCACGTCAGGCGCGCGTGCCGGCGCGAGACGGACGGATCCTCGATCGTCCCGGGCGTGCCGGGCTCGCGCCCGAGAACGATGGCCGCCCCCGTGAGCGGGATTTCGGTCGTGCCCCGGACGAGACGGGGCGCGTCGCGCACCGACGGGACGGCGCCTTCGTCCTCGAGCGCGTAGCCGACGCCGTGTACGGTGCGGATCGGGCCGTCCCGCCCGCGCTGGCCGACCTTCCTCCGCAGCTCGTTCACGAGCGTCGACAGGCTCGTCTCGGTCACCAGCGTGTCGGGCCAGAGGGCGTCCTGGATCTCCTCCTTGGACAGGACCCGCGGCCGGTGAGCGAGAAGGAGCGAGAGGAACTCGAATTCCTTCGGCGACAGCGGGACGGGTCCGTGGGGCCCGGCCAGCCGCCGTCGCACGGCGTCGAAGAGGACGCCTCCGATCCGCTGGGAGGAGTGATCGGCCATGAGGAACCGGCGGGAATTCTACAAAGACCCGTCCGCGGCGCGAGCGGGCGCCCGGCCGCAATCCCGCGCCGATCCGGCGTTTTCCGCGGACGCTAGAATCCGGGACGGATGTCCGGCGACTTCGTTCACCTCCACCTGCACACCCAGTACTCGCTCCTCGACGGCGCCAACCGCGTCAAGGAGCTCGTCCACAAGGTGAAGGCGTCGGGCATGGATGCCGTGGCCGTGACGGACCACGGGAACATGTTCGGGGCGTACGACCTGCAGACGACGGCGCTCGAGGCGGGCGTCAAGCCGATCCTCGGCGTGGAGGCGTACGTCGCGCCCGGCTCGCGCTTCGACCGCGAGAGCGTCAAGACGTTCGACGGCGAGGGCAGCAACTACCACCTCACGCTCCTCGTCGAGACGCCCGAGGGGTACAAGAACCTCGCGCGGCTCGTCTCGGAGGCCTTCCTGTCGGGCTTCTATTACAAGCCCCGGATGGACTGGGAGCTCCTCGAGAAGCACCACGACGGGATCATCGCCCTCTCGGGCTGCCTGAACGGAGAGGTGTCCCGGCGACTCCGCGCCGGCGACTACGACGGCGCGAAGAAGGTCGCGCTGAAGTACCAGGCCCTCTTCGGGAAGGACCGGTACTTCATCGAGATCATGGATCACGGACTGCCCGAGCAGCGCCAGATCCTGCCGGATCTGCTGCGCCTGTCGGGGGAGACGGGGATCCCGCCCGTCGCGACGAACGACTCGCACTACCTCACGCGCGACGACGCGGCCGCGCAGGACGTCCTCCTGTGCATCGGCACGGGCAAGACCCTCACGGACTCCAAGCGGATGAAGTTCTACAACTCGGAGTTCTACGTCAAGAACCCCGACGAGATGAGCGACGTGTTCCGTCCGTACACGCTCGAGGCGGTCCGGAACACGGCGGCGATCGCGGACCGCATCACGCCGAGCGTCATCATCGACACGGGCCTCAAGATCCCGACGTACCCGGTCCCGGTGTCCGACCGGAATCCGGACGAATACCTGGAGGACCTCGCGAAGGAGGGCCTCGAGCGGCGCCTCGCGCGTCCGGCCCCCCTCCCGGCGGGATCGAAGCCCCCGAAGACGCGCGCCGAGTACGACGAACGGCTGTCGTGGGAGCTCTCCGTCATCCTCAAGATGGGGCTCTCGAGCTACTTCCTCATCGTCTGGGACTTCATCAAGTACGCGAAGGACGAGGGAATCCCCGTCGGTCCGGGCCGCGGGTCCGCCGCCGGATCACTGGTCGCCTGGTCGCTCGGCATCACGGACGTCGACCCGCTGCGGTACGACCTCCTCTTCGAGCGCTTCCTGAACCCCGACCGCATCTCGATGCCCGACATCGACGTCGACCTCTGCGAGCGGCGCCGCGGGGAGGTCATCGAGTACGTCCGCCGCAAGTACGGACGCGAGAACGTCGGGCAGATCATCACGTTCAACTCGATGAAGGCCCGCGCCGTGATCCGCGACGTGGGCCGCGTCCTCGACGTCCCGCTCGCCGAGGTGAACCGTCTCTGCTCCCTGATCCCGGCGAACCCGGGGAAGCCGACGACCCTCGCGGAGGCGCGGCGCGACGTCAAGGAGCTCGCGGAGGCGCTGCGCGACAACGAGACCTACCGGCGGCTCTTCGACCTCGGGGAGCGTCTCGAAGGCGTCTCGCGCCACGCGGGCGTCCACGCCGCGGGCGTCCTGATCGCGCCGAGGCCTCTCGTCGAGTACCTGCCGCTCTACCGGAACAGCAACGACGAGATCACGACCCAGTTCGAGATGAAGTCCGTCGACCGGATGGGCCTCCTGAAGATGGACTTCCTCGGCCTCATCACGCTCACGATCCTCGACGACGCGCTCGCGTTCGTCGAGAAGAAGACGGGCGCGAGGCCGGAGCTCGAGACGATCCCGCTCGACGACCCCGAGGTCTACCGGCTCTTCGCGGACGGTCGGACGGACGGGGTCTTCCAGTTCGAGTCGTCGGGGATGCGCGATCTGCTCCGGCGGGTGAGGCCCGAGGTGTTCGACGACCTCGCCGCCCTGAACGCGCTCTACCGTCCGGGCGCGCTCGACGCCGGCACGGTCGAGACCTACATCGAGAGGCGCCGCGGCCGGAAGTTCGACTACCCGCTGCCGCAGCTCGAGCCGATCCTGAAGGAGACCCACGGGATCCTCGTCTACCAGGAGCAGGTCATGCTCGCGGCGCGCGCCGTCGCGGGCTATTCGCCCGGCGAGGCGGACAAGCTCCGGAAGGCGATCGGCAAGAAGGACGAGGCGCTCCTGAAGGCCGAAGGCGACAAGTTCATCAAGAAGGCGGTCGCCGCGGGCACCCCGAAGAGGAAGGCCGAGGAGCTCTGGGCGCTGATCCTCCCGTTCGGCCGCTACGGCTTCAACAAGTCGCACTCCGTCGTCTACGCGCTCCTCGCGTACCGGACGGCGTGGATGAAGGTCCACCACCCGGTGGAATTCCTCGCGGCGACGCTCACGGCGTCCTCGGGCAGCTCGGACGACGTCGTGAAGTACGTGAACACGTGCCGGGAGATGAAGATCCCGGTCCTTCCGCCCGACGTGAACAAGTCGGAGCTCTCCTTCACGCCCGACGGCGACGCCATCCGGTTCGGGCTCGGCGCCGTCAAGGGCGTCGGCGAGGGCGCCGTCGCGTCGGTGCTCGGCGCGCGCGCGGGAGACGGACCGTTCCGGTCGCTCACGGACTTCTGCTCGCGCGTCGACCTGCGCCTCAACAACCGGCGCGTGATCGAGGCCCTCGTGAAGTCGGGCTGCTTCGACTCGCTCGGCAAGACGCGGGCGGCCCTCCTCGACGGGCTCGACACGGCCATCGACGTCGCCGCGGCCGCGCGCGAGGCCGCGGCGTCCAACCAGAGCGTCCTCTTCGACGTCCCGGCGGACGCGCAGGTCGAGGACCGTTTCGGCGACAAGCCCGAGATGAACGCGGACGAGAAGATCCGGTTCGAGAAGGAGACGCTCGGCTTCTACATCACGGGCCACCCGCTCACGCGCTTCGAGGACGAGATCCGGATCTTCGGCGACGCGACCTGCGAGACGCTCCACGAGCGGCTCGACGCGCCCGTGAAGCTCGTCGGCCTCGTGTCCTCGATCAAGAAGAACCAGATCAAGAAGGGGCAGAACGAGGGGAAGATGATGGCGAAGGCCGTCGTCGAGGACCTCACGGGCGCCGTTCCCGTCACGGTCTTCGCGAGCCTGCTCGAGCGCATCAACGGATGGTTCGCGCCGGGCAAGGCGATCCTCGTGACGGGGACCGTCCGTTCGTCGATGCCCATGGGAGCCGCCGCCGCGTCCGGCGAGCACGAGGGGGAGAACGCCTCGCTCCCGGTCGAGGTCATCGCGCGCGAGATCCAGCCCCTCGAGGGGATGAAGGAGCAGGCCGCGCGGCACGTCGTGATCGCCCCGCCGAACTTCGACACGTTCGACGAGAAGACCCTCGGAGAGATTCTCAGGAGGTTCCCGGGCTCGACCCCCGTCTTCCTCGAGATGCGCCGTTCGGGCCAGTTCGCGGCCCCTCTCAAGCTCTCTTCCGAGTTCTGGGTCCGGCCCACGCCGGACTTCACGGCGTCGGCGGAGGCGCTTCTCGGCCCGGGCTCGGTCCGTTACGGCTACGCGCCGTCGTCATGACGAACCAGGCTCCGGAGCGCCCGGCGCAGGACGCGGAGGACCTCCGGAGCTTCTTCGCCCGCATCGGCGAGGCGGCCGCGCGCCGGGAGATGGGCCTGTGGCTCGTCGGGGGAGCGCTGCGGGATCTCCTCCTCGGGCACCCGACGAAGGACGTCGACGTCGCCGTCGAGGCCGGCGCGGCGAACGCGCTCCGGCTCGCGGACCGGCTCGCGTCGATCCCCGGGTGGTCCCTCCGCGCGCGGCACGAGCGCTTCGGCACCGCGACGCTCGAAGCGCCCGGAGGCCTTCGCATCGACCTCGCGGCCACCCGCCGCGAGGAGTACGCCTCCCCCGGGAGTCTGCCCGTGATCACGGGAACGGCGACCATCGACGAGGACCTCGGGCGCCGCGACTTCACGATCCACGCGATGGCGCGGCGCATCGGGACGCGCGGGCTCGTCGGCGCGACGCTCGACCCCTTCGGCGGCAAGCGCGACCTCGCCGCGAAGACGCTGCGCCTCCTGCACCCGAAATCCCTCGTCGACGACCCGACGCGCGCGTACCGCGCGGTGAAGTACGCGGTGCGGCTGGGGTTCGCGTGGGACAGGGAGTTCGAGAAGGCCTTGAAAGCGGCGAGAACGGCGAATGCCTTCCAGGCGCCTTTCGGGCGACCGGATGAGAAGAGGGATAGAAGAGATTTTCTTAGAAGGTGAATGGGAGAAAGCTGCGGCCCTCGCGAGCGGGCTCGCACTCTTCGGCGACGTCCTCCCCGGCTGGACCGGCCTCTCTTACCCTTCTAAGAAATCTTCAACCGCCGATGCGGATGCTCCTGCGGCGCACGGTCGACGCGACCAGGCGCGGCGTCTGCGCGTCCGAAACCAGAAGAAATCTGGCGCCGGCTGCTCGAGCCGCTGCCGGGGCCCGAGCGCGCCGCCGCCGCCGCGCGCCTCAACTTCTCGCGCGCCCTGAAGAGGGCGGCGGGCGTCGCGGCGTGAGCCGCTCCTCGTCCTCGCCGCCGCGGCGCTCGCGCTCGCCCCCGGTCGGGGCGCCCGAGCCGTCCCCGGCGCCCACGCCGACGGCCACGCCGACGCCGACGCGACCGGAGGTCCGCGATCCCCACCTCGTGATCGCGCTCGAGTCGTGGCAGGGCGTCGGCCGGGAGCGGACGGCGCTCTTCGACGACGGGACGCTCGTGCGGGTCGTCAGCTTTCGCGGGGTCGACACGCTCGAGCGACGCGTGGTCTCGCCCCAGGAAGTCGAGGTCATCAAGCGCGTGTGCCAGGACGCGCTCGTCGTCGAGCGCCGCGACGTCGAGGATCCCGGGACGGATGGTGCTCGGAGACTCGAACGCCCGGCGGCTCCGGCTCGAGATCGCGAACGGCCCCGGCAAGATCCGGGCGTATCCGTTCGACGACCTCGCGACTCTTCCCCTGGCCGTCGGTCGGGCGCGCGGAGCGATCGAGGACCTCCGCGCGCGCTTCGCGAAGGAGGATCCGTCCGAGATGACGTGGGACACGACGGGCCTTCGCGCGGGCTCGCTCCTGAAGAGGAGGTCGGACGGCGTCTGGTACCGCGTCGTCCACGACGATGCGCTCGACCACGACTTCGAGCTCGAGGAGCTCGTCGTCACGGGCGGCGAGGGCGAGCCACGAGCTCGACCTGTTCGTGTACCGCGGAGACATCCCGCGGCTCTTCGAGAATCCCGAGCGCGCGGGGCCCGGCCCGACGCCCGTGCCTCCCGCGCGGACGGCACTGATGGTCCGCATCACGGGAGGCGCCTGGCGGGGACGGCGCCTCGACGTGCCGCTCGGGATCCGGCCGACGACCGAGCTCGCGCGCAAGGCGGCGTTCGACATCCTCGGCGACGCGATCCGCGGCGCGCGCGTCCTCGACGCCTGCGCCGGGCTCGGGCGCGTACGGCCTCGAGGCCCTCTCGCGCGGCGCGGCGCACGCGACGTTCGTCGAGGCGGACCGGAAGGTCGCGGAGGTCTTGAGGGGGAACGTGGAGCGCTTCGGCGCGGCGGCGAGGCTCGCGTCGAGGTGAACGTCCGTAGGAGAGATTTTCTTCGAATGGTGAAGAGGGGAGCGCGATCGCGCCCGGTCGGCGGCGCGCCGCCGGCGCCGGTTCGACGTGATCTTCCACGATCCCCCTTTCAAAGAAATCTCCTCCGAATCCGATCTTTCTCTCCTGCTCTCTCTCGTCCGTCCCGGGCGGCTGGCTCTTCCACGAGCGCGGCGACGATCTCGTTCTCTCTCCCGGCGGGGTCCCTCCGGCCGACCGGCGCCGGTACGGCCTCACGCGGTTCCTGATCTACCGGCCCTGACGCCGTTCCCGCCTGTTAACATCCGCCTTTCGCCGCACGCGGCGTGGAGACATTTCATGAGCAAGAACCGGCATCTCTTCACGTCCGAGTCCGTCACCGAGGGCCATCCCGACAAGATCGCCGACCAGATCTCGGACTCGATCCTCGACGCGATCCTGACCGACGACCCGATGGGCCGCGTCGCCTGCGAGACGCTCGTCACGACCGGGCTCGCTCTCATCGCCGGCGAGATCACGACGAAGACGTACGTCGACATCCCGGGCATCGTGCGGCAGACGATCAAGGACGTCGGCTACACGCGCGCCAAGTACGGCTTCGACTACGAGACGTGCGCGGTGATCTCGACGATCGACAAGCAGTCGCCCGACATCGCGATGGGCGTCGACACGGGCGGCGCGGGAGACCAGGGGCTCATGTTCGGCCTCGCCGTCCGCGAGACCGAGGAGCTGATGCCGCTCCCGATCACGCTCGCGCACAAGCTCACGCTCCGCCTCGCCGAGGCGCGCAAGAACCGCACGCTCGAATGGCTGCGGCCCGACGGCAAGAGCCAGGTGACGGTCGAGTACGCGGACGGCAAGCCCGTCCGCGTCGACACGGTCGTCATCTCGACGCAGCACGCCGAGTCGATCCCGACGCCGGAGCTGCGCGAGGCGATCCGCGAGGAGATCATCCGGCCGGTCGTCCCGGCGGCGCTCATGGACGACGACGACGAAGTTCCACATCAACCCGACGGGCCGCTTCGTGACGGGCGGGCCGCAGGGGGACACGGGCCTGACGGGCCGCAAGATCATCGTCGACACGTACGGCGGCTACGGCCGCCACGGCGGCGGCGCCTTCTCGGGCAAGGACGCGACGAAGGTCGACCGCTCGGCGTCGTACATGGCCCGCTACATCGCGAAGAACCTCGTCGCCGCGGGCCTCGCCGACAAGGTCGAGGTCCAGCTCGCCTACGCGATCGGCGTCGCGGAGCCCGGTCTCCGTCTACGTGGACACGTTCGGGACGCGAAGGTCGACCCCGAGGCGCTCGCGAAGCTCGTCCGCGAGCACTTCCCGCTGACGCCGAAGGGCATCATCGAGGCGCTCCAGCTCCGCAGGCCGATCTTCCGCAAGACGGCGGCCTACGGCCACTTCGGACGCCGGCTCCCCGAGTTCACGTGGGAGCAGACGGACAAGGCGGCGGCGCTCGCCGCGGCGGCCGGGGCGGCGCGTTCCGGCGACGGCCTGAGTCTGCATCAATCAAATCTGATTCATGTGATATAAGAGCGGCGGTGCTGGACGCCGCCCCCGCTCTCGCCGCGCTCGCGGACCCCCTGCGCCTGAGGGCCGTGAGGCTCCTCGCGAAGGAGGAGCTGCAGGTCCGCGAGATCCAGCGGATCCTCGAGGCCGCCCAGTCGCGGGTCTCGAACCACCTCGCGGTGCTGCGCCACGCCGGGCTCGTCGAGACGCGCCGGTCGAACGGGGCGGAGCGCTACGCGGCGACGGCCGCCGGGGCGAAACTCTGGGAGTCCGTGTCGGACGCCGTCTCGGACGCCGCGTTCCCGGCCGACGACGACCGGCTGCGCGACGTCCTCGAGGAGCGGACCGCGGCGTCCCCGACGGCGGGTTCGACGCGGTGGCGGGGGACTGGGACCGGATCCAGGGACCCTTCTACGCGTCGGGCGCCCGCGAGGCCGCGCTCCTGAAGCTGGTCCCGCGCGGCCTCTCGGTCGCGGACGTCGGCTGCGGAACCGGTCTCCTGACGCTCGGCCTGGCCGCCGTCGCGGAACGGGTGCACGCGGTCGACTCGAGCGAACGGATGGTCCGCCTCGCCCGCGAGAAGGTGCGCCGCGCCGGCCTCCCGAACGTGACCGTCGAAGAAGGCGTCCGCCGAGAGCCTGCCGTTCGCGGACGCGTCCCTCGACGCCGTCTTCGCGTTCCATCTCCTGCGCCACCTCGCGAAGCCGGCCGACGCCCTCGCGGAGTTCGGCCGCGTCGTGAAGCCGGGCGGCCGCGTCGTCCTCGTCGAGCTCGAGCCGCACGGCCACCGCGCCCTGCGCGAGGCCACGGGCTCGACGCACCTCGGCCTCCCGCGCGAGACCGTGCGCGCCGGCCTCAAGCGCGCCGGGTTCGCCGACGCCCGCTTCTGCGCCCTCGCTCCCTATCGCGTCCCCTCCGAAGAGGGGGAGACGCCCCTTCCCGCGTATCTCGTCGACGCCGTGCGCGCCGCCCACGGCGAACAAAAGGAGCCCTCATGACGACCGCCACCCTTCCCGCCCACGACGTCAAGGACCTCGCGCTCGCCGCGAAGGGCCGCCTGCGCATGGAGTGGGCCGACCGCTCGATGCCCGTCCTCGCGCGCATCCGCGAGCGCTTCGAGAAGGAGAAGCCGCTCGAAGGGCCTGCGCCTCTCGGCCTGCCTCCACGTCACGAGCGAGACGGGCAACCTCGCCCGCGCTCTCAAGGCCGGCGGCGCCGACGTCGTCCTCTGCGCGTCCAACCCGCTCTCGACCCAGGACGACGTCGCCGCGGCCCTCGTCGCGGAGTTCGGGATCTCGACGTACGCGATCAAGGGCGAGGACCACAAGACGTACTACTCCCACATCCAGGCGGCGCTCGCGCACCGCCCGAACATGACGATGGACGACGGCGCCGACCTCGTGTCGTCGCTCCTGTTCATCGCCCTCGGGAAGGAGAACCAGCTGGAGCCCTCGCTCGCCGCCTGGGCGAAGGGCCTTCCGGCGGCCGACAGGAAGAGCCTCCTCGACGGCATCGTCGGCGGGACGGAGGAGACGACGACCGGCGTCATCCGCCTCAAGGCGATGGAGAAGGAAGGCGTCCTGAAGTTCCCCGTCGTCGCCGTGAACGACGCCGAGACGAAGCACTTCTTCGACAACCGCTACGGCACGGGCCAGTCCACGATCGACGGGATCATCCGCGCGACGAACCTCCTCGTCGCCGGCCTCAACGTCGTCGTCGCGGGCTACGGCTGGTGCGGCAAGGGCGTCGCGATGCGCGCCAAGGGCCTCGGCGCGAACGTCATCGTCACCGAGATCAACCCGGTCCGCGGGATCGAGGCCGCGATGGACGGCTTCCGCGTGATGCCGATGGCCGAAGCCGCGAAGATCGGCGACATCTTCGTCACGGTCACGGGCAACAAGAGCGTCCTCGCCGACGAGCACTTCGCCGTCATGAAGTCGGGCGCCGTGATCTCGAACTCGGGTCACTTCAACGTCGAGATCGACATCCCGTCGCTCGAGAAGCGCGCCGGCGCGCGCCGGATGATCCGCGAGTTCGTCGAGGAGTTCCGCCTCAAGGACGGCCGCACGATCTTCCTCCTCGGGGACGGCCGCCTCATCAACCTCGCCGCCGCCGAGGGACACCCGGCTTCGGTCATGGACATGTCCTTCGCGAACCAGGCCCTCGGAGCCGAGTACATGGTCAAGAACCACGCGACCCTCGGCAGGAAGGTCTACTCCATCCCGCAGGCGATCGACGCCGAGATCGCGCGCCTCAAGCTCGCGTCCATGGGCGTCGCGATCGACATCCTCACGCCGGAGCAGGAGAAGTACCTGGCGGGCTGGGAAGAGGGGACGTAGGAAACAGGACGAGAGGAGAAAGACGAAGAGTTCTTAGAAGGGTAATAGGGCAGGGGAGCGCGGCCGTTGCGGCGTGGCACCGGCCGTACCCCCGGCTCGGGCACCTTCTAAGAAGATCTTCTCTCCCTCCTTCTCTTTCTCTCTCTTCCTCAAGTTCTTACTCCCAGTAGCCCCCATGCCGCGCCGAGGCCGAAGAAGACGTTCGGAACCCAGGCGGCGAGGAGGGGAGGGAGCGATCCCGACTCTCCGAACCTGACGAACAGCGACGTCAGGAACAGGTAGGTCAGGCCCAGGAAGAGCGCGACGCCGATCCCCGCGACGGCGCCGCGCTTTCCGTACTTGAAGGCGAAGGGGAGGCCGACGAGCGTCAGGAGGAGCGCGGACCCGGCCGCCGCCGTCTTCTGGTAGAGGCCCGTCGCGAGGACGGCCGTGTCGGCGCCCGCCCTCCGCCGCTCCGCGATGAAGCGGCGCAGCTGGAGGAAGGTCATCCGCTTGACGTCGGACGGGCCCGCGACGAACGCGGCGGCCGCCTCCGGGGCGTCGAGCAGGAAGTCGTCGTCGCGCCGGGCCGCCATCGCGGTCGGCCCCGTGAAGGTCCGCACCCAGCCGCCCGCGCGCGACGAGCCCGCGGCCCGGGACCACGGTGGCGTGCTCGGTGTCCGTGCGGGCCTCGAGGTGCCAGGTCTTCGGGTCGATCTGGAGCATCGTGAGGCCGTCCACGCGCCGCGTCGCGGGATCGTACGCGGCCGCGGCGAAGAAGCGTCCGTGCTCGCCTCTCACCCAGATGCCGGTCGCGCCCGCCGAGGGCGGCGTCTGGCCCTTGAGAAGGTAACGGAGACGGTCGGATTCGGCCGCGGCCGCCGGGACGACCCTCTCGGCGAAGAAGAAGAGGAACGCGCCCGCGACGGCGGCCATGACGAGGAGAGGCGCCGCGGCCCGGTGCAGAGAGACGCCGTGGGAAAGGAGAGCGGTCGTCTCGGCGGAGCGGACCAGGCTCGCGGTCGTGACGAGCGCGGCCACGAGAAACGCGAACGGGACGATGTCGAGGAGGATGGGGGAGACGAACGCCTGGTAGTACCTCAGGACCATCGCGAAGGGCGTCTTGTGCCGCGCGATGTCGTCGGAGATCTCGAGGTAGTCGATGAGGACGTAGAGGACGGCGATCGAGGAGACGACGAGCGCGAACGCCGCCAGGAACCGGCGCGCGACGTACCGGTCGATGAGGAGGAGGCCGGGCAGGCGCATGGGCCGGCGACGCGAGGCGGCCGTCGCGGCCCCCGCGCGGGACGGCGTCTGTGCCGCGGGCTTCGCGGGGGCGCGCAGGTTCAGCTCGAAGAGGGTGCGATCGCGCCGGACGCGGGCGAGCGCGAAGAGGCCGAAGACGAGGAGCAGGATGTTCGGGAGCCACATGGCGAGGGCCGGCGACATCCGGCCCTCGATCGCGCGCGCTTCGCCGGTCGCGATGAGGGCGTAGTAGGCGAGGACGATCGCGACGGAGACCGCGAACCCCGCGGCGCGCCCCCCGCGGCGGTTCACGATGCCGAGGGGGAGCCCGATGAGGCCGAACACGAGGCAGGCCGCCGGCAGCGCGAACTTCTTGTGGACCTCCGTCATCGCGAGGCGGCGGTCCTCGGGGCGGCGCGCGCGCGCCGCCGCACGGGCCAGGAGCTCGCGGAGGCCCTGCTCGCGGATCTGCTTCTCCTGGGTCAGGCCGGCCGGACCGTTGTCCTGGAGGACCATCCGCTGCTTCGAGAAGGAGGTCACGTCGTAGCGCGCCCCGCCGTCCTGCTCGTGGTGCGTCTCGGCGTCCTCGACGCGCAGCCAGAGGCGGCCCTGATCCTCCTCGAGCTCCAGCCAGCCCCGGCGGGCCAGCGTGAGCCGGTCGCCCTCGGCCGGGTTGGATCGATCCGAGATGATGAGGCCGGAGAGCTCGCGGCGGTCGGACGAGGCCTTCTCGACGTAGACCCTCAGGCCGCCGAACTCGGGGCTGAAGACGCCGGGCTGGATCCGCTGCGCGAAGGCGAAGCTCGAGAGCCGGAGCTTCATCGCGTAGAGCAGGTGGTTGGTCCGCGGGACGACCGCGAGCATCAGGAAGAGCGTCACGCCGGAGATCGCGATCGCGAGGGCGCCGATCGGGCGGTACAGGCCCGCCAGGTCGATCCCGGACGCGCGGAGGGCCGTCAGCTCGGAGTCCGCCGAGAGGCGGCCGATCCCGATCAGGAGCCCGAGCAGGAAGGCCACCGGAAGAGTCAGGACGACGATGTGCGGCAGGGACAGCGCGAGCACGATCCCCGCCTCGGCGAGAGGCTGCTCGCTCTGGACGAGGAGCTCCGAGAACTGGACGAGCCCGCGCACCGCCATGAAGCCCGTGTACGCGAGGAAGCCGACGACCGTCGGGGCCAGCACCTCGCCGAAGACGTACCGATCGAGCCGCCTCAGCACCATTCGATGGTAGCCGGAAGAGGAAGAATTCTCTGAAGGTTAAATCGGCCCCGGGGAAGCGCCCATTCAGCCCCTCGAGCGTCTCTTTCGCCGAAATCTCCGGCCAATAGGCAACGTCCGATAATATTTATTATGTTAAATACAAGAAGGTGTCCAGCCTTATTTTGTTCGGCCAGGCAACGGGAGAGGTAGTCAGAGGATTCTCTTAGAAGGTGTTTGGGGCGCCCCAGCCTGTGCGGCGCCCTGGCGGTTACTCAGCGCCCCGCTGCGCCCCCATCGTGAGCAGATCGCGGTAAGGAGAGCGCGTGGCCCTCTTGACCTTCTAAGAAAATCTTCGGTGCTCTTCGAACCTTGCTCTCGTGAGGCGAACGCCTACTTCTTCGGCTTCGCCTTGACGAAGCGGCCCTGCGTCTCGAGGTCGATCTCGCCGGCTTCGATGCGGCGCGCGAGATCGCGGATCGCCTCCAGGATCTCGTCCTTCCTGTGGATCTTCCCCTTGAGAACGAGGCTGACCTTGTAGCGCCGATCCTCCGGCGCGAAGTCGAGCGTGTACGCCTTCTTCAGCGCTCCCGCCTTCGCGGGGGCTGCGCCTCGCCTCGCGGCCGTCTTCGCCTCGCGCAGGACGTCTCGGCTCACGTCCTCTCCACGCGCCATGGCGGCCACCATCGTGAGCATGAGGTCCTCGTCCTTGAGGCGGCCCAGCTCGAGAAGGAACGAACGCGACTGGATGTCGGCGCGCCGACATTCCAGCTGGACGGCCTCGGGCAGTCGTCCGATCGCGAGCGCCTCCGTGATCGTGACGCGCGACTTCCCCACGGCGTCGGCGATCTGCTCGTGCGTGTACTCGTGCCTCTCCTGGAGCGCGCGGTAGCCGTCGGCTTCCTCGAACGGACTGAGGTCCTTGCGCTGCAGGTTCTCGATGAGAGCGATCTCGAGGAGCTCGTTGTCGGCGACCTCCATCTCGATGCACGGGATCTCGGAGAGGCCGGCGTCGAGCGACGCGCGGAAGCGGCGCTCGCCGGAGATGATCGTGTAGCGGCCGTCCTCGCGTGGCCGGACGAGGATGGGCTCGAGAACGCCCTTGTCCGAGATCGACTTCGTCAGCTCTGCGAGGTCGCCCATCGAGGTTCGTGGCTGGTCGGGGTTCGCCTCGATGAGGTGGATCGGGATGCGCCGTCCGACGGGCAGCTCGTCGGCGCGGACGAGCTGCTCGACGAAGTGCGAGTCGTGGCGCATGCGGGAGGTTTCGGGGAGGCCGCGACGCTTAGACACGGGAGAGAATCTCCTCCGTCAGGCTGTAGTACTCGAGCGCGCCTGACGAGCGCGGGGCGAACGTGAAGATGGACTCCTTGTACGCGGGTGACTCCTCGAGGCGGATCGACTTCGAGATCGTCGTCTTGAAGACCTTGCCCTTGAAGACTTCATCGATCTGGCCCTGGATGTCCCGACCGAGCGTCGTGCGCCGGTCGTGGAGCGTGATCACGACGCCGAGAATCTGGAGGTTCGGGTTCGGGCGGCCCTTGATCTTCTCGATCGTTTCGAGGAGGTCGTCCGTCCCCTCGAGCGCGAAGTACGACGACTGGATCGGGATCAGGATGTGCGAGGACGCGACGAGGGCGTTCACGGTGATCATGCCGAGCGTCGGAGGGGTGTCGATGATGATCGCGTCGTACTCGCCGGACTCCTTCACGACCTGGAGCTTGTCCTTCAGCCGGAAGTGGCCGTCGAGCTCCCCGAGGAGCTTCGACTCCACCTTGGCGAGCGCGATCCGCGCGGGCGCGATCGTGAGCTTCGGGATCGGCGCGGGACGAATCACGTCGAACACCGACGTCGCGCTGTCCGTGAGCACGTCGTACATCGACTTCCCGATCTCCTTCCGGTCGATGAAGGACATCGTCGAGTTGCCCTGGGGGTCGAGGTCGATGAGAAGGGTGCGGAGCCCCTTTTGCGCAAGGGCGGCGGCGATGTTGATCGCCGTGGTGGTCTTCCCCACCCCGCCCTTCTGATTCGCGACCGTGATGATCATGCGCGAGAGATGCGCATGATACGGAGCGCATGCGCAGCCTTCAAGGGATTCCGGAGGGCCGGAGCTACATTTTGTACTTGCCGAGGCTCTCCGGATCGGCGTCCTCGAGCCACTTGCGCAGCCGCTCGGCGCCGTGAGCCTCGGCGGAGTCGTCGCTGCTGCGGCTCTTCTCGAGCACGGTCTCCTCCACGAACAGCGGAGAATGCGTGCGAAGGGCCAGCGCGATGGCGTCCGACGGCCTGCTGTCGACCGTCAGTTCCCGGTTCGCGATCCTGAGGTGGATCTGGGCGTAGAACGTGTTCTCCTCGAGGTTGTTGATGACCACGCGCACGACGTCGCCCTCGATCTGCCGGATGAGGTTGCGCAGCAGGTCGTGCGTCATCGGGCGGGGCGTCGTCACGCCCTCCATCTGGAGCGCGATCGCATTCGCCTCGAAGACACCCACCCAGATGGGCAGGAAATTCTTCTCCTCTTCATCTCTGAGGATGACGACCGGCACGTTCGCGATGGGATCCACGATCAACGCCTTGACGTCCATCTTTACGCTCACGTGGGACGCCTCCTGAGACTGAATCTAGGGAGCGCCCGTGCTTTGCGCAAGGAGAAATCTCGGCACGACGCGCCCGAAGAGAACCTAAGAGATTTGCTTAGAAAGGGTTAGCGGGACGTCGCGGCTCGCGGGAAATCCCGTCGCGCGGGGTCGGGGCGCCCAGCCATATTAACCATTCGAAGAAAATCTCTTCTTCTCCCCTGTCAGTCCCAGCAAGCCGCGCCGACCGCCCGCTAGCATCCAGGCGACGATTCGAGCCGCGTTCCCAGGAGCGAGTTCGGGTAGCCCCTCTCGATGAGCACGTTCACGAACGTCCCCGGGGCGATGGGAGGCTCCCCTTCCGCGCGCGCGATGTTCACGACGCGGCTGCAGCGCGAGCGGCCGGAGCTTCGGCGGCCCTGCCGGTCGAGGCCCTCGACGAGGACCTCCATCACGCGGCCCTCGAGGGCGAGGTGCGTCTCGCGCTGGATGCGCCTGCTGGAGGTCCATCAGCGTCGCGAGCCGGCGCGAGGCCTCGCGGGGCGTCACGTCGTGCTCCCAGCGCGCTGCGGCCGTGTCCGGCCGGGGCGAGTACGTGAACGAGAAGACCCCGGCGAAGCGCACTTCCGCGAGAAGCGAGAGCGTGGCCTCGAAGTCCGCATCGGTCTCCCCCGGGAACCCGACGATGACGTCCGTCGAGAGCGCGAGGCCGGGGAGACGGCGCCGCAGCCGGTCCGCGAGGTCGACGTACTCGGCGCGGGTGTACTGCCGCTTCATGCGCCGCAGGACCGCATCCGAGCCCGACTGGACCGGCAGGTGGAGGTACGGCACGACGGCGGGCGTCTCGGCCATCGCGTCGATCAGCTTCGTCCCGAAGTTCTTCGGGTGAGACGTGACGAAGCGAAGCCGCCTCAGCCCCGGCAGCGCGCCGACGGCGCGGACGAGGTCGGCGAAGTCCTCTCCCGTGACGGGGTCGCGAAACGCGTTGACCGTCTGACCGAGGAGCTCGATCTCCACGACCCCGTCGCCGAGGAGTCGCCGGCTCTCCTCGACGACGTCGGCGAGGCGGCGGTTGCGCTCGCGGCCCCGGGTTCGCGGGACGACGCAGAACGTGCAGTTCTTGTTGCACCCCTCGATGACCGTGAGCGACGCGCGGTGCCGCACGAGACGCGCGATCGCGCCGGGCGTGTAAACGACCTCGTCCGCGTCGAACCCGGTCTCGCACGGGCGGTCCCCTTCCTCGCGGACGCGGCGAAGGACCGAGGGAAGGGTCTCGATGCGGCCCGTCCCGAGGACGAAGTCGACCGCGGGAAGGCGCTCGAGGAGGGACTCGCCCTCCTGCTGGGCCACGCAGCCGCACACGCCGACGACGAGGTCCGGCTTCTCGCGCTTCAACTTCGCGAGGCGTCCGACGCGGTCGTAGACCTTCTGCTCGGCCTTGTCGCGCACGGAGCAGGTGTTGAGGATGAAGACGTCGGCGGCGCTCTCGTCGAACGTCTCGGCGTACCCGTCCCGCGCGAGGAGGCCCGCGAAGCGGCGGCCGTCCAGGACGTTCATCTGGCAGCCCCACGTCTCGATGAAGACGCTCCGGCCGCTCCTGAGATCGGGATTCACGCTCACAGGAGGAATAGATTAGCAGGAGAAGAAGAGAAGATTGCTTTGAAGGGGGACAGAGGCTGGGGCGCCCCGCCCTATCTACTTTCTAAGAAATCCCCGGTCCCTTCGGTTCTCCTCAGCGCAGCCAGCCGGGAGGCGTGTTCGAGCGGCGGGCGTCCTCGGAGAGGTCGTCCAGCGCCTTCCGCGCCGCGTCGAGGCTCGCGCGCGCCGCGGCGAGATCGTCCCGCGCCTTGTCCCAGGCCGGCTTGATCACGCCGTCACGGCGGTAGCCGTCGCTCTGCGCGTAGAAGTCGTTCTCGAGCTGCTTGGACTTCGTGTCGAGATCCCGCACGCGATTCTCGCCGTCGGCGACGACCGCCCGCGCGTGGTTCATGATCCGGCGCCAGTCGGCTTCGCTCCGCCCCTGGTCGTCGCGCGGGACGTCGTACGTCGGCGCCGGCGTGGGGCGCGCCGTCGGCCCCGGCGCGTGCGCCGCGGCCGAGCCCTTCGCGGCGCCCTTCACGGGCGTCGACTGGACGGAGACTCCCTTGTGGAGGTTTTCGTTCGTGATCGTCCCGAGGAATTTCCGCGGCGGCTGGCCCTTGCGGGCCTCCTTCGAGAGGCGGACGACGTCCGCGAGGGACTGGCTTCCGTGGCCCGATTCGGGAGCCGGGCCCGCGACGCCGGTGAGCTTCGGCGCCGGCGTCGGGACCGGCGTCTCCCCGCTCGTGGCGGCCGGAGGGGTCGGCGTGGGAGACAGGCCCGAGACGGCCGGCGATTGCGCCGAGGCGGTCCATGCCGCCAGCGCGACGCATGCGAGGGCCACGCGGCGCGTCACGGCGCGCTCGTCCCCGCGCGTCCGTACCGGTCCGCGAGGCGCACCACGTCGTCGAGCTCCGGCGTCGAAACCTCGACGACGAGGCAGTCTCCCTCGGGCGCGTACATCCGGTGGCGCGTGCCCGGCGTGACGTGGAACGCCTCGCCCGCCGTCACACGGAGATCCGCGGCCTGGCCGTCGCGCTCGAGCTCGAGGCCGAGCACGCCCTCGAGGACGTGGACGGTCTCGTCCTTGCGGTTGTGATACTGAAGGGAGAGCGTCTCGCCCTTCCGGATCAGGAGAAACTTGCCGGCGTAGCGCTCGTTCTCCGCGAAGATCCGCTCCTCTCCCCAGGGCTTCGGAACGATCCGGGGGCGGCTGGTCGCGAGGCTCAAGCGGAAACCTCCGCCCGGCGCGCGGGCTCCCCCGCGGGCAGGCCGCGCAGCTCCTGCGCGAGCAACGAGGAGACCTCGTCGGCGGTCGAGAGCGACAGCGCGGCCTTCGCGACGCGTTCGGCGTCGGCGAGGCTCACGCCGCGGACGAACTCCTTGAGGACCGGAACGGACCGCGGGCCCATCGAGAACTCGCGGATGCCGAGGCCGAGGAACAGGAGCATGAGGGCGGGATCCGCCGCCATCTCGCCGCAGACCGACAGCGGCTTGCGGGCCGCACGCGCGGCCGACGCGACCTGCGCGACGAGCCGCAGGACCGCGGGATGCGTCGGCCGGAACAGCTCGGAGACCGTCTCGTTCGAGCGGTCGACGGCGAGCGTGTACTGGATGAGGTCGTTCGTCCCGAGCGCGAGGAAGTCCGTCTCCGGCGCGAGGAGGTCCGCCGTGATCGCGGCGGAGGGCACCTCGATCATCGCGCCGACCGGGATGTCGTCCGGAACCGCGATGCCCCGGGCGAGGACGTCCTCGCGGGCCGCCTTCACGAGCTCCCGCACGCGCCGGAACTCCTCGACGCTCGAGACCATCGGGACGAGGATCCTGAGGTCGCCCGCGTTCGCGGCCGAGAGGAGCGCCCGGAGCTGCGTCATGAACATCTCGGGGCGCGCGAAGCAGAGGCGCACGCCGCGCAGGCCGAGGACCGGATTGATCTCGTCGGCGCCGACGAGGTGCCGCGCGCCCTTCTTGCCGCCGAGGTCGTACGTGCGGATCACGACGGGGAGCGGCGCGAGGCCCGCGACGACCTCGCGGTAGACGGCCGCCTGCTCTTCTTCGCTCGGGAACTCGACGCCCTCCTTCGAGAGATAGAGGAACTCCGAACGGAACAGCCCGACGCCGTCGGCGCCGTAGCCCACGACGTCCGGGACCTCGCTCGCGAGCTCGATGTTCGCGCGGATCTCGATCGGCGTCCCGTCGGCCGAATGGGCCGGCCCCGACACGGCACGCTCCTTGAGCGAGAGCGCGCGCCGGGTCTCGGAGTCGCGCCGCTCGCGGAAGAGGGAGACGACATCCTCCGAGGGCTCGCGCCACACGACCCCGTCGCGCCCGTCCACGACGAGGCGGTCCCCCTCGCCGACGGCGGTCAGGAGCCCGTGCACGGCGACGACGGCCGGCAGGCCGAACGAACGGGCGAGGATCGCGGCATGGGACGTCTTGCCGCCCCGCTCGGTCACGAACGCGATCACGCGGTCGCGCGGAATGCGGACGGCGTCCGAAGGGGTGATCTCGTCCGCGACGAGGACGATCGCCTCGCCCGCGAGGTCGCTCATCTTCACGCGCGACTGCTCTTCCCCGCCGAGGTGGCGGCGGAGGACGCGCGCGACGTCCGCGAGGTCCGCGGCGCGGTCCCGGAGGCTCTCGTCCGGGAGGCTGCGGAAACGCGAGACGAGGTCCTCGGTCGTCTGCGCGACCGCCCACTCCGCGTTCGCGGCGTCGTGGGCGATCCGCCGTTCGACGGGACCGACGAAGGCCCTGTCCTGCAGGAAGAGCGCGTGGGCATGGAAGATCCCCGCGTACTCGGAGCCGAGGCGCTCCTTGACGTGCCGGGCGGTCTCCTCGATCTCGCTCACGGCCGCGCGGGCCGCACGCCGGAAGCGCTCGATCTCGTCGGGAATTTCTTCGGGCTCGAGCGTCCGGCGCGGCGACGTGTCGTCCCGCGAGACCCAGAGCACCGCCCGGCCCACGGCCACGCCGGGGGATACGGGAATTCCGCTCAGCGAAAGGGGTCGCTTCACCTTCCTATTGTAGCGGGCGCCTATTCCGCCTCGTCGAACTTCCGGTCCACGAGGTCGCGGAGGGCGGCGAGCGCCTGCTCCTCGTCGGGCCCCTCGGCGCGCACGAGCAGCGCCGTCCCCTTCCCCGCCGCGAGGAGCAGGAGGCCGAGGATGCTCTTGCCGTCCACCTCGTCGCCGTCCTTCGTGATCGTGATCTTCGCCTCGAAGGTGGCGGCGGAGTGGACGAACTTGGCGGCCGCCCGGGCGTGAAGGCCGAGACGGTTCCGGAGCGTCAGGACCTCCTCCCTCACGGTTTGCCCTTGGCGGGGGCGTCCACGAGCTCGGCCGCGGCGACGATCGCGCGGCGCCCCCTCTCGACGAGGATGTGGGCGATCTCGCGGGCGCTCCGCCCCTCGCGCGCGAGGGCACGCGCCTTCACGACCATCGGAAGATTGATGCCCGAGACGATCTCGAGGCGGCCCGGCTCCAGGAACGCGAGGGCGAGGTTCGAGGGCGTCCCGCCGAACATGTCCGTCAGGACGACGACGCCGCGGCCCTTCTCGACGTCCGCGATCGCCTTCTCGAGCCGGCGCGTCGCGGCCTCGGTCGCCTCGTCCCAGGCGAGCGAGAGGGCGCCGATGTCGTCCGGTTCGTCGGGCTCGAGCATGTGGACGGTCTCGCGCAGGGCATTCGCGAGCGGCCCGTGCGACAGGAGGAGAAGGCCCACGGCGGGGCCGGCGGGCTCGGTCATGTCAGTCGAGCGCCTCGTCCCGATGCGAGACCCGCACGGGGTAGCCGATCGCGGTCAGGTCGCGCGCGAGGCGCTCGGCCACGTAGACGGAGCGGTGGCGCCCGCCCGTGCAGCCGATCCCGATCGTGAGGTACGCGCGGTTCTCGCGCCGGTAGTTCGGAAGGCAGAACTCCAGGAAGCCGCGGAGCTGCCGGTAGAACGGCTCCGTCTGTTCGCCGGCCTCGATGAACCGCACGACCGTCGGGATCCTTGCCCGTGCGCGGCCGCAGGACCGGCGTCGAAGTGCGGGTTCGCGAGGAACCGGACGTCGAAGCAGAGGTCGAGCGCGGCCGGAAGGCCGTGCTTGAACCCGAAGGACACGAGCGAGACCGCGAGGACGCCGGGGTCCCCGGGATCGCGGAAGTGCTCGGCGACGGCGGCGCGCAGCTCGTGGACGGTCATGACGGTCGTGTCGATCACGAGGTCGGCCTTCGCCTTGACCTCCGCGAGCAGGCGCCGCTCGTACGCGACGGCCTCGGCCACGGAGCGGCCCTGCGCCGAGCGGGTGCGGCCGGCGCGTCTCCGAGAAGCGGTTCAGGAGCGCCTTCTCCTCGCAGTCGAGGAACAGGACCGTGATGGGAAGCGCGCGCGCGGAGCGTCTCGAGGAGCTCCGGAAAGCGCGTCGCGAAGTCCGGGTTCCTCACGTCGAGGACGACGGCGTTCCGCCTGCTCGGCGTCCGGTCGGCCGCGACCTCCCCGACGTACTCCTCGAGCAGCGAGAGCGGGAGGTTGTCGACGGTCGCGTACCCGATGTCCTCGAGCGCGTGCGCGACGTAGCTCTTGCCCGAACCCGGAGAGCCCCGTCGCGATGACGAGGCGCGACGCTTCGCTCACCGTTCGCGCTCCCGGGCCGTGAGCTTCCGCCGGCGGCGCCTCGCGACGAGGTCCGCGGCGGCCTTGCGGACGATCTCGTCGTGCACCTTCTGCGCGATCTCGCGGGCGGCGTTGAACCCCCGGCGCTTGAGGAGCTGGTTGCGCGCCGCGATCTCGACGAGGAGCGCGACGTCGCGCCCCGTCGCGACCGGCATTCTCACCCGGGGCACGGCGACTCCGAGGATGTCCTCGAACTCCTCGTCGAGGCCGAGGCGGTCGACCTCGGTCTGGTCGTTCCAGTCCTGCAGCTGGATGACGAACTCGACGGTGTGGCGCTCCAGGACGGCGGCGACGCCGAAGAGCATCGGGACGTTCACGATCCCGAGGCCGCGCAGCTCCATGTGGTGGCGGATCAGGCCGGACGACGAGCCGATGAGGACGTCGTTCGGGAAGCGCTGGATGACGACGAGGTCGTCCGCGACGAGGCGGTGCCCGCGCTGGACGAGCGAGAGGGCGCACTCGCTCTTGCCGACGCCCGAGTCGCCGAGGAGGAGGGTCCCGAGCCCGCCCACCTCCATGAGGACTCCGTGCAGCGTCGCCCGCGGCGCGAGGGACTCCTCGAGGAAGGCCGTGAGCCCCTCGATGACGACGCTCGTGAGCCGTTCCGTCGTGAAGAGCGGAATGTGGCGGCGGCGGCACAGGCCGGTCAGGACCCGGCCGGGATGGATGCCCTTCGTGACGACGACGGCCGAGAGCGGGAGCTTCGTGAAGGCGTCGAGGCGCTCCCGCACGACCGAGGCCGGCAGCGTCTTGAGGTAGTTGAACTCGGAGGCGCCGAGGATCTGGACGCGGTTCTCCTTCACGTAGTCGAGGAAGCCCGCGATCGCCAGGCCGGGCTTCTGGACGCGCGGCCAGTCCACGGGCCGTTCGAGACCCCTGCTTCCCGCGACGAGCGTGAGGCCCAGGGACACGAGCGCCGGGGACTGCAGGTCGGCGGCCCGCACCGAGGGAGATTTCGGCTCGGACGGGTCGCGCATGCGCTACTCGGGCACGACGAGGTGGAAGCCCCCGTCGCGTCGCCGGTACAGGAACCGGATCTGGTGCCCCGAGGCGGCGTCGCGGAAGACCATGAACTCGCGCCGCGAGGCCGCGAAGTGCGTGAGGGCGTCCTCCTCGAACATCGCCCGCGGGCTCACGGTCTCGCGCCGCGGCCCCGGAGCCGACGCGGCCTCGGGCTCCGGCGCGGGGACGGCCCAGCCTTCGGAGCCGCGGACGCCGGACGCGCCGGTGCTTCTTGGACTCCTTGACGATCGCCTTCGTCTTGCGGACCTGTCCCGCGAGCTTGCTCCATGGCGGCCTGCGCGGCCGTCCTCTGGTCGGCGCCGCGGGCCGACGCCCGTGATCGTCCGGGTCTTTCCGCGCACGGTGACCTCCACCTCGACGTCCTTCTTGCCGGCGCTCACGACGACGCGCGCCTCCGCACGCGGCGGGAGGACCCGCTCGAGACGCGCGAGCTTCGTCTCGACGACCTCGCGGACCCCGGAGTGGATGCGGATGTGGCGCGCGGTGTAGACGGTCTTCATGGCTCCTCCTCTTCCGAGGGCTCCCCGGTGGCGTCCGCCGCGCCGGCGCCCTCCACGGGCCCGTCCCCGGATCCGGGCGCGCCGGGAGCGGCGCCGGAAGCGACGGAGTCCCGGTGCGGCGGATCGAGCTGGCGGGAATGCGGAGCTCCTCGCGGTACTTCGCGACGGTCCGACGGGCGATCTGGATCCCCTCGCGCGCGAGCAGCTCCGCGAGCCGGGCGTCCGAGAGGGGGTGCGCGGCGTCCTCGGCCTCGATGAGGCCGCGGATCTTGTTCTTCACGGCCAGGGACGAGACGTCCTCGCCGACCGAGGACGCGATCGCCGAGTGAAAGAAGAACTTCATCGGCACGAGCCCGCGCGGCGTCGCCATCCACTTGTTCGAGACGACGCGCGAGACGGTGCTCTCGTGCATCCCGATGTCCTCGGCGACGTCGCGCAGGACGAGCGGCTTGAGGTGCGCGACGCCGTAGTCGAGGAAGTCGCGCTGCTTCTTCACGATGGACTCGGCGACCCTCACGATCGTGCGCTTCCTCTGGTCGAGGCTCTTGAGGAGCCACTGCGCCGCGCGCATCTTCTCGCGCAGGTAGCTCTTCCCCTCGCCGTCGAGGTTCGCGTCGCGCGACAGCAGCATCCTCCGGTACAGGGCGGACACCTTCAGGCGCGGAAGGCCGTCGTCGTTGAAGACGACGACGTAGTCGTCCTCGACCTTCACGACGGCGACGTCGGGCTCGACGTAGATCGTGCGGGACGAGTCGTAGCGGCGGCCGGGTTTCGGGTCCAGCTTGCGGATCCACTCGAGGGCCTGCTGGATCTCCTCGACCGGGACGCCCATCTGGCGCGCGAGAAGGGCCGGGGGCTTGGACCCGAGCTCCGTGAAGCGGTGGGTCACGAGCTCCACGAGGAGGGGCGTCGCGACGTTCGCGGCACGCGCCTGCAGGAGGAGGATCTCCGACAGGTCGCGCCCGCCGACGCCGACCGGGTCGAACGACTGGAGGAGCGCGAGCGCCTTCTCGGCGGTCTCGAGCGGGCACGGGACGGCCTGGGACGTCTCCTCGAGCGTCACCCGCAGGCAGCCGTCCGGATCGACGTTTCCGATCAGGAAGCCGCAGGCCTCGCGCACGTCCGGCGGCGCGTCCGAGACGCCGAGCTGCTCCGTGAGATGGGGCTCGAGCCCGGGGGGCGCCTCGGGGCGGTTCTCGAGGGAGAACTCCTCGGCCTCCTCGCTCATGCGGGGGGCCGTGGCGGTGCCTTCCATGTAGTCGCCGAAATACGCCTCGAGCTCGAGGTCGGAGAACGGGTCGTCCGTGGCGCCGGTCGAGGGATCGACGACCGGCTCCGGGGCGGGGACGTCCGACGTCGGCGTGGGCAGGGCCTCGGCCGATTCGGCGCGCGCGTCCGCGTCCGTCGCCGCGGCGGCGAACTCGCGGTCGTCGGCGACGGCGGCCTCGAGCGCCGCGTCCGGAGCCTCGGCCGAGGAAGCGAGATCCAGCTCGCGGGTCTCGGCGGCGCCCGGCTCCTCGTCGGGCCCTCCCGCCTGCTCGGCGTCCTCCTCGTCCAGCACCGGGTTCGAGACGAGCTCCTGGTTCACCACGTCCTGGAGCTCCAGGCGCGTCATTTGCAGGAGCTTGATCGCCTGCTGCAGCGTCGGCGTCATGACGAGGCGCTGCGAGAGTCTCAGCGAGAGTTTCTGTTCGAGTCCCATTTGAGATTCGGCAGCCCGACTTGTCGGGCCGGCCTTGGCACGATTCTAGCTCTGCGGCTCAGTCCAGCCGGAACCCCTCGCCGAGATACACCCGGCGGACTTCCGGGTCGGCCGAAAGCGTCTCGGGAGAGCCCGTCCTGAAGATCGTGCCCGAGTGGATGATGTAGCCGCGATTCACGATCGCGAGCGTGTCGCGGACGTTGTGGTCCGTGACCAGGATGCCGATCCCGGCGGCGGCGAGGTCGCGGATGACCTGCTGGAGGTCGAGGACGGTGATCGGGTCGATCCCCGCGAACGGCTCGTCGAGGAGGATGAACCGCGGCGACAGCGTCAGCGCCCGCGCGATCTCGAGGCGGCGCCGCTCGCCGCCGGAAAGCGTGTCCGCGACGGCGTGGGCGAGGTGCGAGAGCTTGAAGCGGTCGAGGAGGTCGTGCGCGGTCGTCTCGCGTTCGGCCCTTCCGCCGGGGAGCGTCTCGAGAATCGCGAGGAGGTTCTCGACGGCCGTCATGCGCCGGAAGATCGAGGGCTCCTGAGGGAGATACCCGAGGCCGCGTCGCGCCCGCCGGAACATGGGGAGGTCCGTCACGTCCTCCCCGTCGAGGAGCACGGCGCCCGCGTCGGGCGACACGAGCCCGACCGTCATCGAGAACGTCGTCGTCTTGCCCGCGCCGTTCGGGCCGAGGAGGCCGACGACCTCGCCGCCCTCCACGAGGACGCTCACGTCGTTGACGACCGTGCGACCGCGGTAGGACTTGCGGAGCCCGCGGCCCTCGAGGCGCGGCCTCGACGCGCTCACGAGCCCTCCGGGCGGAGCACGGTCTCGCTCGGGACCTTCCCGCCGGTCTCGACGTCCACCTGGGAGCGGCCCTGCCGGAACGTGAGGGCCGCGCCCGTCGACTTGTTGCCGCGTCCGTCCAGGGCGGTGGCGGGCGAGCCCTCGAGCGTCACGGCCTCCGTCACGGGCCGCCAGATCGCCTTCGTTCCCTCGCCGCGGCGGTGCTCGGCGCGGTCCTCCACCACGACCGCGCCCCGCGCCTCGGCGTACTCGATCGCGCGCGTCTCGGTCAGGCGGATGTCCGTCACGTCGGCGTTCATCGTCCAGGGTCCGGACGTGATCGTCGCATGACCCTCCAGCCGGACGAACCGGTCGGCCTCGCGGTGGGTCAGGACGTCGCTCGTCGCGTTGACGGTCTCCGGCGCGGCGCCCTTGCCCGGCCGCCCCTTCGGAGACGCCGTCTCCCGGCGGAAGAAGGCCCGGACGTTCCCCTCGGCGCGCAGCGTCTTCTCCCTGTCGTCGAGCTCGAGCGAGCCGCAGCGCAGGACGTTCTCGTTCTGCCAGGCCCGCACCGACCCCGTCAGGAGGACCTTCGAGGTGCGCGCCGAGAGCCGCAGCGTGTCGGACTCCGAGAAGAACGGCGCCGTGCTGTCGCTGCCGAGGAGGCCGACGCGCCTGTCCCCGGCGCCGCTCACGTACGTGGCCTTCACGTCGCCCGCCGCGTCCACGCGCTCCTCGCGGCGATTCCACGCGAGCGTTCGCGCGCGGATCGTCCCGCGCTCGTCCCGGTAGTCGGCCGGCTGGCCGGGCTCGCCCGAGAAGACGGCCGTCTCGTCGCGACCTCGCAGCGTCGCGTGGGGGGCCTTGACCGCCGCGCGCGTTCCGTCCGTGGCGACGACGCCCTTGTCGAACGTCGCGGTGTCGAGCGCGAGATCGGCCGCGAACGTGATGCGCGCCCAGCCGGCCGCGAGCGTGCGCAGGCCGGCGCCCGGCGGCCCGCCCGCGCCCCCCGCCTCGGCGGCGCGCAGGCTCTCCGGAACGTTCAGCTCCGAGAGGCGTCCGTCCTGGAAGCGGCCCGAGAAGCGGGGCGCCTCGGCCCGCCGCGCCCCCGACGTCGCGGTCGGGGCGAGGTCGATGCGGGCTCCGCCCGGCGCGCTCGCCTCGAAACCCGCCGGCTCGCCGCGCGGATCGAGCGAGAGGTCGAGGACGTCGCCGACGACGGTGAGGGCGGCCGGCGGCTGCCCGCGGTCCGGCGGAACGAGGAGGTGCGCGTCCGTCGTCGCCCTCACGTGGCTTCCCTCGGGCTGCTTCTCGCGCACGAACGTCCCCGCGCGCAGGACGAATCGATCCGTCTTCAGGGTGGCGCCGCCGGTGGCCTCGAGCCGGCCGTCCCGTCCGACGAGGACGCTCGGGGCGCGCAGCTCGACCGGGCGGCCCTCGTCCCCGCGGCCGCGCAGCCGCGCGTCCCCGTCGAGGATGGAGGACGCCGTCGCGCGTGTCGAGGGATCCGGAATTCGCGTTCGCGACGAGGCCTCCGCGCGTCGCGTCGACCGGCCCGTCGGAGGCGAGGAGGCGGCGCGCCGGGTCGTAGTTGAAGGATGCGCCGGTGACCCGCGTGCCCTCGCCGGCGACCTCGACGCCCTCGAAGACGCGGAACGCGCGCGACCCCTCGGTGAGCTCGGCCCGCGGCGCGCGGATCGAGACCGTCTGGCCTTCCTTCGACTCCTGCGACTCGAACACGACATCCTTCAGCCGGAACACCCGCCCGCCCTTCTCGTCGAAGCGCACCGCCTCCGTGGCCGTGACGCGGTAACGGCCCTCGGACTCGCGCGTCTCGTCGTACTGGAAGTCGCGGAAGCGCATCTTGTCGCGCGCGCCGTGCGCCTCGGCGATCAGGGTCTCGGCGACCGGGTCGGGAGCGCCCTCCTCGGTGCGGGCCCCCGGCTTGCGGTACGAGAGGACGACGAGGAGCGCGAACGCTCCCGCGAGGACGAGGACGAGGGTGCGGCCGACGCGCGAGAAGCGGTTCACGCGGCCTCCGGCGCGAGGTCGACGACCGTCAGGCCGGGCCGGCCCGTGAAGGAGTCGATCGCCAGGTTCGCGGCCACGTCCCAGCGGCCCGCGCGGACGTCGGCCGGGATCTCCGCGAGGGTCCAGCCGACGGCCTCGAGGCGGCGGCCCGCGGACGCGAAGGAGACCCGAAGTCCGGCGTCTCCGACCGGCCGTCCCCGGCCGTCCCACGTCAGGCCGCGCAGGAGCAGCAGCGGCTTCGGGTTCTCCTGCCCGTGCGGTTCGAAGCGCTCGAGCGCCCGCGCGAGATCGGCGTCCGCCTCGGGCGCCTCGACCTCCGTGTCGACCTCCAGCTCCGACGCCCACTCCTCCTCGTCGCGCGCCGCCGCGAAGGCCGCGCGCAGGTCTTCCCGGAACGCCTCCCACGAGGCCGCCGGGATCGTGAGGCCGAGCGCCGCGGCGTGCCCGCCGAACTCCTTCGTGTAGCGAGCGGCGACCGGCGCGACGCGTTCGTAGAGGGGCGTCCGGCCGAACGAGCGCCCGCTGCCGGCGACGACGTCGCCGTCCATCGAGAGGAGGAGCGCGGGCCGCCCGACGTGCTGCGCCACCCGCGAGGCCGCGATCCCGAGGACGCCGCGGTGCCATCCCTCGGAGGCCGGTCCGGCCTCCACGACCACGGCGTCGCGGCCGGGATCGAAGCTCGTCTCGAGGCGCGCGAGGACGGCCTCGACGAGGCTCTCCTGCACGGCGCGGCGCTCGTCGTTCGCGGCCTCGATCTCGTCCGCGAGCGTCTCGGCGCGCGCCGCGTCGGCGGTCGTGAGGAGCTCGAGGGCCCGCGCCGCGTGGTCGATGCGGCCCGTCGCGTTCAGGCGGGGCGCGATCCGGAACGCGACCTCGCGCGTGGAGGGGGGCCGCCCGGCGGGGACGCC
Source organism: uncultured Acidobacteriota bacterium (assembly GCA_963776915.1). Classification (GTDB taxonomy): domain Bacteria; phylum Acidobacteriota; class Thermoanaerobaculia; order UBA5066; family UBA5066; genus Fen-183. Next base: position 108,298 of record CAVZPE010000015.1, read on the forward strand.
CGCCCTCTTGAGGAGCGCCGCGAGGCCGGGCGAGCGCGGATCGGCGAGGCCCGAGAGGCCCCAGGCGACGAGGACGCGGTTCTCCCCCGTCAGAGGCACCATGTCGGCCACCGTCGAGAGCGCGGCGATCTTCGCGAGGGAGCGCGAGCCAGCGGCGGCGCGCGGCGGCATCGACGCCCACCCGCGCTCCCGAGTGGATGAAGAGCGCCTCGGAGAGCTTCCAGGCGATGCCCGCCCCGCAGAGGTCCTTGAACGGGTAACGGCAGCCGGGGAGCTTCGGGTCCACGAGGACCGCGCCCTCCGGCAGCGCGGCCGGCGGGAGATGGTGATCCGTGACGACGACGTAGACGCCGCGGCGCGTCGCCTCCGCGACGGTCTCGACCGCGGTGATCCCGCAGTCGACCGTGACGATCCCCTCGGGCTCGTGCTCCTCGAGCGCGCGGCGCAGCGCGGGCGCCTTGAGGCCGTAGCCGTCGTGGAGGCGGTGCGGGATGAACGGGACGCGCGTCGGCGCCCAGCTTCCGGAGCGCCGTCGTGAGGATCGCGATCGCGCCGATCCCGTCGCAGTCGTAGTCCCCGAAGACGACGATGCGTCCGCCGCGGGCGGCCGTCGCCGCGAGGAGCTCCACCGCCGCGGGCAGGCCGCCCATCCCGAACGGGTCGTGGAGGCCGTCCGGCGCGGGCGAGAGGTGCGTCCGTGCCGCCTCGACGTCCGCGAAGCCGCGGGCCGCGAGGACGCGCGACGCGGCGGGCGGAAGGCCCAGCTCGCGCGAGATCCGGGCAGCCGCTTCAGGGTTCTGCGGCCGCAGGCTGCGGCGGACGAGGCGCGGGGCGCGGACCCGCGCGCTCACGCGCCTTCCCAGGCCCCCATCGCGCGGAACTTCGCGTAACGGGCGTCGAGGAGCGCGTCCGCCGGGAGGCCCGCCAGGCGGTCGAGGTGCAGCGAGACGGCGCGGCCGACCGCGTCGATCGCCGCGACGGGATCCGCGTGCGCGCCGCCGGCCGGCTCGGGGATCACCTCGTCGATCACGCCGAGCGCCTGGCAGTCGGCGGCCGTGAGCCGCAGCGCTTCCGCGGCCTCCTTCGCCTTCCCCTGGTCCTTCCAGAGGATGGCGGCGCAGCCCTCCGGCGAGATGACGGAATACACGGAATGCTCGAGCATGAGGACCGCGTCGCCGATCCCGATTCCGAGCGCTCCGCCCGACCCGCCTTCGCCGATCACCGTGGCGACGATCGGCGTCTTCAGGGCGGCCATCTCGAGGAGGTTCCGGGCGATCGCCTCGGACACGCCGCGCTCCTCGCTCTCGAGCCCCGGGTACGCGCCGGGCGTGTCGATGAACGTGACGACGGGCTTGGCGAACTTCTCGGCGAGCTTCATGACGCGGAGAGCCTTGCGGTAGCCCTCGGGCCTCGGCATCCCGAAGTTGCGCCGGATCTTTTCCTTCGTGTCCCGGCCCTTCTGGTGTCCGACGACCGCGACGGCGCGCGAGCCGAGCCAGCCGAAGCCGGCGACGATCGCCGGGTCGTCCGCGTACGCCCGGTCGCCCTTCCACTCGACGAAGTCCTGGACGAGGACGCGGACGTAGTCGAGCGTGAACGGACGGTTCGGATGCCGCGCGACGAGCGTCTTCTGCCAGGGCGTCAGGTTCTCGTAGATCTCGCGCGAGAGCTTCGTGAGCTTCTCGCGGAGCTTCTGCACCTCGCGTTCCTTCGCGGGGCTCTCGGCGAAGCCCTGCAACGCTTCGAGCCGGCGGCGGACTCGGTTGAGGGGCTCTTCGAACTGGGCCTCGTTCGCCACGGGGCGACTGTAGCAGAGGGCCTCCCGCCTCGCTCGACAGGGCCCCCCGTTCCGGGCAAGCTCCGAGGAGAGAGAAAGGAATTTCTGCGAGTGGAAGAGAGGAACGCGGCTCCGGATTCGCCTCTCGTGTGTCCGGCTGTCGCGGGGCGCTCTCGCGTTTCCGCGTCCGCTCTCGCATGCGGCCCGTGCGGCCGCCGTTTCCCGGTCGACGACGGCATCGCGGACTTCGTCGAGGGCCGGTACTTCGGCGACCATCCGGACCCGGGCGCGCTCTCCGAGGACGCCCGGCGGGGACTGGCGAACGAGACCGAGGGCCGCCGCATCGAGGACTACTACCTGCCCGTGCTCCGCGCGGCGGCGCGCGGCGCGTCCTCGACTCGGGCTGCGGCAACGGCGAGGCGGTGGACGTTCTCCTCCGGGCTGGCTTCGACGCGTGGGGGCACGACCTCTCGGCGTTCCGGAAGTGGCAGTGGCGGGCGCGGTCCAGGCGGGACCGGCTCGTCGTCGCCGACGGCCTGACGCTGCCGTTCCCGGACGGCTTCTTCGACGCCGTGATCTCCTCGGGCGTTCTCGAGCACGTCGGCGTGGACGAGCGCGGCGGCCCGGGGATCTACGAGGTCGCTCCCCTTCCCGACCGCGACGTGCGCCGGGCCGCGTTCCTCTCGGGCCTCGCCCGTGTTCTGGCCCCGGGCGGGACGCTTTACCTGGATTTTCCCAACGGCGCCTTCCCGATCGACTTCTGGCACGGGACGAGCGCGGGAGGCGCCCGGGTTCATTCACCCTTCGAAGGATTTCTTCCGAAAGTGAAGGAGATCGCAGCGCTCGCGAGGACTCTCGGTCCCGGGTTCCGCGTCTCCGTCCGCTCTCCCCACCGCCGGCTCCGGTTCAACCAGGTCGGCGCGCACTGGTACGGGCGCGTCTTCCGTGCACCGGTGGCGGGGTTCTACGCGCTCACGTCCGTGCCCGGCTTCACGTGGCTCGCGGGGACTCCCCTGAACCCGTACCTCGTTCTCGCACTCCGCCGCCGTTAGAGCAGGTTCTGCGGGTCGACGTCCAGCTTCGGCGGGTCGGGCAGCGCCGCGAGGAGGCGGGCGGCCTCGGCGATCGCCTCGCGCTTCTCGGCCTTCACGACGAGGTGGTAGCGCCACACGCCCTTGAGCCGCTCGAGCGGCGCCGGTGCCGGGCCGAGGAGCTTGACCTTCGCCGCGACCGGCGACGCGAGGAGCGCCGTGAAGCCCTCCCCCGCCGCGCGGTGCGCCTTCGCGAGGTCCGGATCCGCGAAGAGCGCGAGGAGGAGGCGCGTGTAGGGCGGATACCGGAAGGCCTTGCGGAACCGCAGCTCGGCGTCCGCGAACGCGACGTGGTCCTGGCGGACGGCCGCGCGGATCGCCTCGTGGCCGGGGCGCGAGGTCTGGACCGCGACGATCCCCGGCTTGTCGCCGCGCCCGACGCGGCCCGCGGCCTGCGTGACCAGCTGGAACGTGCGCTCGGCCGCCCGGAAGTCGGGGAAGGAGAGGAGCGCGTCCGCGTCCAGGACCGCGAGCGCCGTCGCGTTCGGGAAGTCGTGCCCCTTGGCGACCATCTGCGTGCCCAGGAGCGCCTGCGCCTTCCCCGACTCGAAGTCGAGGAGGACGCCCGCGGCGCCGCCCCGGCGCGCCGCCGCGTCGCGGTCGAGGACGGCGAAGGAAACGCCCGTGAACGTCTCGGCGAAGCGCTCGGCCAGGCGCTCGGTGCCGAAGCCCACGGGCTGCAGCGCCTCCGACCCGCAGGCCGGGCACTTCGGGGGGCGGCGGACGACGTCGCCGCAGTAGTGGCAGAGGAGGCTCTCGTTCCGGCGGTGGTACGTGCGCGCGACCGAGCAGTTCCGGCAGCGGAAGTCCTCCCCGCACGCGCGGCACAGGAGCGAAGGCGAGAAACCGCGACGGTTCAGGAGGACGATCGCCTGCTCGCCGCGCTCGAAGCACGCGCGCAGGATCTCGACGGTCCGCGCCGCGAAGAGGACGCGCCCGTGGTCGCCCTCCCGCGCCGTCTCGTCGCGCAGGTCCACCACCTCGACGGCCGCGCGCGGGCGCGCGCCCGGCCGCTCGGGCAGCGCGAGGCGCGGGAGGCGGCCCTCGCGCGCGGCGCGCTCGAGCTCCATCGACGGCGTCGCCGACCCGAACACGACCGTCGCGCCCTCCTCCCTGGCCCGCACGCGCGCCACGTCGCGGGCGTCGTAGCGGGGGGACTCGGCCTGCTTGTACGACGCGTCGTGCGCCTCGTCGACCACGAGGAGGCCGAGGTCCGGGAGCGGCGCGAAGACGGCCGAGCGCGGCCCGACGACGGCGTCCACGTCGCCGCGGCGCGCGCGCTCCCACTCGGAGGCGCGCTCGCCGTCCGAGAGGCCGCTGTGGAGGAGCGAGACGCGGTCCCCGAAGCGGGCGACGAGGCGGCGCACGAGCGCGGGCGCGAGGGCGATCTCGGGGACGAGGAGGATGCCGCGCCGTCCGGCCGCGACCGCCTGCTCGAGGGCGGCGAGATAGACCTCGGTCTTGCCGCTGCCCGTGACGCCGTCGAGGAGCAGCTCGCGGGTGCGGCGGCCCGCCACGGAGGCGGAGATCGCGGCGATCGCCTCCTCCTGGGCCGGCGTCGGGACGGGGCGCCGGTCCGCGCCGGCCGCGCCGACGTGGCGCGCGAGGTCGACGCGCCGTTCCATCTCCACCGCCGAGACGAGGCCCGCCTTCGCGAGGGCCGAGAGGACGGCCGGCGTGCCGCCGGCGGCGCGCAGCTCCTCGGGCGACGCCGGCCGGCCGAGAGCGAGGAGGCGCGCGTGGAGGGCCCGGCGCTTCGGCGCGCGGGCGAAGGCCGGATGGTCCGCGGGGGCGGGCCGCGCCACGAACGCCCGGTCCGACGGCGGCGACGCCGGCACGCAGGTGCTCGGAGCGGATGCGGGCGAGGCCCCCGCCGACGAGCTCCTTGAGCGCCGCGGCGAGGCCCCGCCGGCCGACGGCCTCGACGAGCTCGGGCAGTCTCGCTTCGCCGCGCTCGAGAAGGACCGCGAGGACCTGCCCCGCGACCCCGCCGACGGACGCCCCGACGGCCGCGTTGGCGGGGGCGTAGACGGCCTCCGTCCCGCCCAGCAGGCGTCCGGGCACGGCGGCGCGGAGCAGCTCCCCGGGCGCGACGACGTAGTAGGCGGCGGCGCGCACGAGGACGTTCACGAGCGCCGGAGGGAGGAACGGCTCGTCCTCGAGGATCGCCACGACGTCGCGCTCCGAGGTGCCCTCCGGCGCGGGCGGCGGATCGAGGTCCGCGACGAGGCCGGTCACGAGCGCGGTCCCGAACGGGGCCGCGACGCGGGCGCCGAGCACGGCGTCGCCCGCGTCGGCCGGCAGGCGGTACGACGGCAGGCCCGGGAAGCGGTTCGGGAGGAGCAGGCCGACGCGGCGCGTCAGATTCTCGCCCTCGGCTTCTGCTCGGGGGTCTCGTCGGGCACGTCGTCGTCGTTGTTTCCCGCGGGCCGCGGCTCGGCGTCGGGGTCGACGAAGAGGTGTTCGGAAGGCTCCCAGCGCCAGCGGCGCGTCGGGTCGGCCGCGAGGTCCGGCGTGATGACGACGAGGCTGCGCTCGACCGTCACGTCGCCGTCCGCGAGCGAGATCGACCGTTCCACCCAGACCGGCTTCTCGAACGTGCCGTCGGGCTTCCCGAAGAACACGGCGACGTGAAACCACGGACCGCTCCGCCCCTTCTCGAGGAAGGCCTGGACGAAGTCGAGCCGGGCGTCGCCGTCGAGGTCGCCGCGCGTGAAGTACGGGTGGTAGGCGCCGTAGACGGCGTCGAGGTCGCGGTGCTCGTCGGTGTCCGTCGCGTCGCCGTCGAGCGCCGCGCGCAGCGAGAGCTTCGGAGACCCGGCCGCGGCCGCGGCGATCGCGTCGTCGATCGCGCGCCTCTCGGCCGGAGTCCACATCTCCGCGCGGGACTCGGGCGCCGCGCGCCGGGGCGACGCGGACGTCGGCATCCGGCGCGTGACCAGCAGCGCCGTGCCCGCGGCGGCGACCGCCAGCGCGGCGACGGCGAGGAGGTGGCGGGGCCGCAGCGTCACGCCTTCGCTCCCTTGCGCGCCGGGGCGGGCAGCCCGACCTTCGCGAGGACCTTCAGCAGGTCCTCCCAGGCCTCCTTCTTCTGTGCGGGCTGGCGCAGCAGGAAGGAGGGGTGAAAGGTCGGCATCACGGGAATCCCCCGGTACGTGCCCCACCGGCCGCGCAGCCGCATGATCCCCTCCTCGGTCTGGAGGAGGAACTGCGCCGCGAACTTGCCGAGCGCGACGAGCACTTCGGGCTTCACGAGGTCGATCTGCGCCTCGAGGAAGCCCCGGCAGGACGCGATCTCGTCCGGCTCGGGGTTGCGGTTGTCGGGCGGCCGGCACTTGAGGACGTTCGCGATGTACACGGACTGCCGCGGCAGGCCCATCCCGTCCTCGATCATGCGCGTCAGGAGCTGGCCGGCCCGCCCCACGAACGGAACGCCCTGGGCGTCCTCGTCGGCGCCGGGCGCCTCGCCGATGAACATGATCTTCGCGTTCGGCGAGCCGTCGGCGAAGACCGTCTGCTTGCGGGTTGGCAGAGCGAACATGCCACGCAGGAAGAGACTTCCTTTGCCAAAGACGGCAGATCCACGGCCGAGCGCTCGACGAGATGCCGGCGGAGCATCGGGATACGGCGCATTTTCTTCGAAGGTGAATGATGCGGGCGGAGCGGGGTGCGACGCCGCGTGCGCTTCCTGCTTCGCCGCGACCCGCCGCCCGTCTTCACTTTCAAAGAAATCTTCTCTTCGTCTTCTCTTTCTCTTCCTTCCGATGGATTGCGCCGGCTGCGCCGGCGCGCCGGGGGCGAGGTACAGCTCCGCCACCCCGAGGTCGCGGTAGTAGGCGAGGAGATCGGTCAGCGGGTCGCCGGGGCGGGGGCGTCTTTGGTCTTCGGGCATTTGACGTCGAGGAGGGCCGCGACGCGGTCGAGGATACGGCCGGCGACCACCGTCTTCGAAGCCCTTTCGACGCGTTCGGGCGCGGCCGTGGGGGCGAGGAGGACGACTTCGTTCTCGTCGGAGTCGAAACCGATGCCGGGCCGGCCGACGTCGTTCGCGACGAGGAGGTCGAGGCCCTTGTCGGCGAGCTTCCGCCCCGCGTTCGAGAGAAGGTCCTGCGTCTCGGCGGCGAAGCCGACGAGGACGGTCGTCCGGCGCGCGGCGCCGGCCGCCTCGCGCAGGATGTCGGGCGTCGCGGACCAGCGCGATCCGCGGCACGCCCGCCGCCCGCTTGATCTTCTCGGGCGCCGGCGCGTCGACGGTGAAGTCCGCCGGAGCCGCGGCCATCAGGAGGACGTCGGCCGCCCCGATCTCGGCGAGAACCGCGTCGCGCATCTCGGAAGCCCGCTCCACGCTCACGACGCGGACGCCCGGCGGAGAAGCGAGCGACACGGGACCGCTCACGAGAACGACGTCTCCTCCGCGCCGCGCCGCCTCCCGCGCGAGGGCGTAGCCCATCTTCCCCGAGCTGCGGTTCGAGAGGAACCGGACGGGGTCGAGCGGCTCGCGCGTCGGGCCGGCCGTCACGAGGACGCGGCGCCCCTGAAGCGAGCGCCCGACGGCGCCCGCCGCGAGGATCGCCTTCGCGATCCGGGCGGGCGGCGCGAGACGCCCGGGGCCGACGTCGCCGCAGGCGAGGTCCCCGGCGTCGGGCTCGACGACCGTGGCCCCGCGCGCCTTCAGGATCGCGAGGTTCTCCTCCGTCGCGGGGTGCGCCCACATCCAGGTGTTCATCGCGGGCGCGAGAACGACCGCCCGGCGGTGCCCGAGCGCGTACGTCGTGAGAACGTCGTCGCCGATGCCGCGGGCCAGTTTCGCGAGCACGTCCGCCGTGGCGGGCGCCACGGCGAGGACGTCGGCCCAGCGCGCGAGCTCGACGTGGTCCACCGCCCCGGAGGAAGGGTCCCACAGGTCGGCGACGACCGGGTTCTTCGAGAGGACCGAGAGCGTCAGCGGCGCGAGGAAGCGCGTCGCCGCGGGCGTCATGACGACGCGCACCTCGGCGCCGCCGTCCACGAGGGCGCGGACGATCTCGGCGGACTTGTACGCCGCGATCCCGCCGCTGACCCCGAGGACGACGCGGGTGGTCACTCGGTCGGGAGGGGGTCGACCACCGGCACCTCTTCGAGGACCGGTTCCGCGGAGGCGAGCTGCCAGCGCACGAGGTCGGCCGTGACCTCGTCCAGGGCCACCCGCGTCACTTTCGCGTGCTTGCTCTCCATCTTCGGACGGGCGCCCTGGACGAGCTGCTCGGCGCGGCGCGAGGCGATGTGGACGAGGCGGAACTTCGATTCGACGTTCGGGGGAAGATTCTGCGCCATCTGGGGTTAGACCTCCGTGAGATCAGGGTGCAAAAGTTCTGAGGATCGCTTCGAGGTGCTCGCGCCGACGCCCGCGTCCCGCGCGGCGCGCCACGATGATCGAGCGAAGCTCGTCCACCGCAGGCTCGAGGCCGTCGTTGATTATCGCATAGTCGTACTCGCCGAACTCCGCCATCTCCTTCGCCGCCACGGCCAGCCGCCGGGCCACGACCTCCGGCGCGTCGGACCCCCGGTCCTTCAGGCGCGCCTCGAGGACCTCCCGCGAGGGCGGAAAGACGATGACCTTGACCGCCTCCGGGACCGAGGAACGCACCTGCCGGGCGCCCTGGACGTCGATGTCGAGGAGGACGTCCACCCCCGTCGCGAGCCGCGGCTCGACCTCGGCCCGGGACGTCCCGTACAGGTTCCCGTGGACCGTCGCCCACTCGAGGAACCCGCCCTCGGCCTCCAGCTTCCGGAAGGCCTCGCCGTCGCAGAAGTGGTACTCGACGCCGTCCGTCTCGCCCGGGCGCGGCGGGCGCGTCGTGTGCGAGACGGAGAAGTGCAGCGTGCCGCCGATGCGCGGGTCCTCGAGGACGCGCCGGATCAGCGTGGTCTTGCCGGCCCCGGAGGGGGACGAGACGATGAAGAGGTCTCCGCGGGTCATCGGGCGTCTCTCATTCGACGTTCTGGACCTGTTCCTTGAAAGCCTCGAGCTCGGACTTCAGGTCGAGGACGAGCTTCGTCGCCCCGGCCTCGCGCACCTTGGAGCCCGACGTGTTCACCTCGCGATGGAGCTCCTGCGCGAGGTGGTCGAGGCGGCGGCCGATGGCGCCCTCCGCCGCGAGGAGGCGCCGCGCCTCGGCGAGGTGCGTCTTCAGCCGGTCGATCTCCTCGGTGATGTCCGCGCGGTCCGCGAGCTGCGCGACTTCCTGCGCGAGCCGGCCCTCGTCGAGCGGGATCCCGGCCGCCAGCTTCTCGATGCGCTCGCGGAGCGAGGCGGCGATGCGTTCGGAGATGCCCGCCCGTGCCGCGTCGAGAAGGGCCACACCGGCGTCGATCCTCTGAAGAATTTCTTTGAAGGTAAGAGAGAGAGAATCGCCCTCCCGCCGGCGCGCCGCGTCGAAGTCCTGGAGCGCCGATTCGACGAGAGGAACGAAGATTTCTTCGAAGGTGCAATCGCCGGCCGCGCCCGGCGTCGTCCGTCCGCACGACTCCCGGCAGACGCGAGGAGGTCGCTCGCGGAGAGATCCGCCCGGCAATCCCTCTTTTCGAAGAATCTTCTCTCCATTCCGTCGCGTATTTCTCCGCGGCCTCCATGTCGATGCGGGCCGTGGCCCGCGGCGCCCGCGGGCCTCGTCGTCCGGATCAGGACGTCGATGTGCCCCCTCTGCGCGACCTTCGCGACCGCCCTGCGGATCGCGGGCTCGGCCGACGGCGTACTCGTCGCGCAGCTTGATCGCGAGGTCGAGGAAGCGGTGGTTCACGCCGCGGACGACGACGCTGGCTTCGGTGCCGTCCGGGAGCGTCCCGGCCGCCTTCCCGAACCCGGTCATGGACTTCATGAGGAGGCTCCTCCCCCGCCGTCTCCGTTCTCGAAGACCTGCAGGTCGTGGAGGCGACGATACAACCCCCCCGCGGCGAGGAGGTCGCCGTGCGAGCCGCGCTCGACGATCCGGCCCGCCTCGATCACGGCGAGCTGATCCGCCCGCCGCACGGTCGAGAGGCGGTGCGCGATCACGAGCGTCGTGCGGCCCGACATGAGGCGTTCGAGCGCCTGCTGGACGGCGCGCTCGCTCTCGGCGTCGAGGGACGACGTCGCCTCGTCGAGGACGAGGATCGGCGGGTCCTTGAGGAGCGCCCGCGCGATCGCGAGGCGCTGGCGCTGGCCGCCCGAGAGCCGGGCGCCTCCCTCTCCGACGCGGGTCGCGAGTCCGTCCGGCAGCGCTTCGACGAAGGCGAGGGCGTTCGCGGCCTCGAGGGCCTCGCGGACCCTCGCGTCCGGAACGTCCGGCGTCCCGTAGGCGACGTTGCGCCGGACGCTCTCGTCGAAGAGGACCACGTCCTGCGTCACGAGCCCGATCTGCCCCCTCAGGGACGCGAGCGTCACCTCGCGCAGGTCGGTCCCGTCGATCGTCACGCGGCCGGCGGTCGGGTCCATGAAGCGCGGGAGGAGCGACGCGAGCGTGGACTTGCCGCCGCCGGACGGCCCGACGAGCGCCGTGACCGACCCGCGCGGCAGGACGAGGTCGATCTCGTGCAGGACGGGCTCGCCGCCCGGGTAGGCGAACGTGACGCGCTCGAAGCGGATCTCGCGCGCCAGACCCGCGAGCGCGGCGGCGCCGGGGCGGTCGGCGACGTCGTTCGGGGCGTCGAGGACCTCGAAGACGCGCCGCGCCGAGGCGAGGGCCTGCTGGAGAGCGAGGTTCGTCCGCGTGGCGCGCTTGAACGGCTGGTACATCATGACGAGGCCGACGCCGAACGAGAGGAACGTCCCGAGCGTCATCTTCCCGGCCGCGATGCGCGTCGACGCGTAGCCGAGGAGGAGGAGGAACGTGAGGACGGACGCGGACTCGACGAGCGGCGACGCGAACGCCATCACGCGGGCGCCCTTCTTCGCGAGACGGAACGTCCTCTCGTTGACCTCCGAGAACCGGCCCGATTCCCAGCGCTCGGCCCCGTAGGCCTGGACGACGCGCGCCCCGCGGATCGTCTCGGACAGGACGCCCGTGAGGTCGCCCATCCGCTCCCGGGCGGCCTTCGAGAGCTGCCGGAGGCGCCGCGCGATGACGACGACGGGGATCACGATCGCGGGCGCGATCAGGAGCGCGGCCGCCGTGAGCTCCGGCGAGAGCGAGACGACGAGCACCATGAGCCCGACGAGCGTCGCGACGGACTGCACGAGGTCCGCGAGGTCCGTCCCGAAGAGGCTCTGGATGCGGTCCACGTCGCCCGTGACGCGGGAGATGAGGTCGCCCGACGGGTGCCGGGCGAAGAAGGATCCCGACTGGCCGAGCACCTTCTCGTAGACGCGGCTCCTGAGGTCGCGCACGAACGCGAGGCCGACGGCGTTGAAGCGGTACTCCGCGAAGAAGGTGAAGAGATTCTTCGAAAGGAAACACACGAAGAGAAGCAGCGGCAGGAAGATGCGGCGCTCCTTCGTCGTCACCCCGAGGGACGCCTCGAGCGCGAGCAGTCCCCGGTCGAGTGCCCGCGCGACCGGCGTCCGGCGGACGGCCGCCTTGTCGCCCACGAGAGAGCCCACCCCCGTCCTCCCGGCCTTCTCCATCACGGCGCTCTTCGCCTCGGCCGAAAGCACCTCGTCGAAGAGCGGGCCGATGAGGTACGCGACGAGCGACGTGAAGAGCGCGACGCCGAGCATCGCGCCGATCGCGAGCGCCGCGGCGCGCCGGTGAGGCTTGAAGAGGGCCGCGAGGCGGCGGAAGTCGGTCACGCGGCCCTCTCCGCGCCGACGGCGGCGAGGATCGCCTCGGCCGTGCGCACGGCGGCGCCGGGCGGCCCGAGGTCCGCGGCGCCCTTCGCGAGCCGCGCCCGCGTCGCCGCCGACAGGTCCGCGTCCGTGAGGAACCTCTCGGCCTCGGTGGCGACGTTGGCGGCCGTGGCCTCTCCCTGGAGAAGCTCGGGCACGGTGCGCGCGCCGCTCCCGTCGTCCGAGACGATGTTCGCCATCGCGACGTGGGCGACTTTCACGAGCCGCCGGGCGACCCAGAACGTGACGGGATGGACCTTGTAGACGACGACCATCGGGACGCGCGCGAGGAGCCCCTCGACCGTGGCGGTTCCGGACGCGACGAGAAGGACGTCCGAGGCCGCGAGGAGCGCGAGGTGCTCGCCGGAGACGACGCGCCAGAGCGCGAGCGCAGGACCGGCCAGCTCTTCGAGCAGCGCGTCGGAGATCGAGTCCGCACGGATGAGCACGACCTCGAGGCCGGGCACCTTCCTTCGAAGGATTTCGACGGCGTCGCGGAGGACCGGAAGAATCGACTTCACTTCGCCCGCTCCGCGAGCCCGGCATGAGGACGACGCGGCGCACGCCCGGCGGGGGCGGCGCGGCGGGATGGGCGAGCTCTGCGGCGGCCGCGTCCACGAGCGGGTGCCCGACCCACGTCACCTTCGCGCCGAGGCCGCGCGCGTCGTACCAGCGCTTCTCGAACCCGAAGAGGACGAGCACCGCGCGACCGATCCTGGCGATCGTCCTCGCGCGGCGCCGCCGCCAGGCCCAGACCTGGGGCGAGACGTAGAAGACGACGGGAACGCCCGCCTTCGCGAGGCGCCTCGCGAGCGGGAGGTTGAAGTCGGGCGAGTCGATGAGGACGGCCGCGTCCGCATTCTCCCGTGCCGCCTCGGCGACGAGCCGATGGATGAGGCGCCGCGCGAATCGGATCTTCGAGAACGCTTCGACGAGGCCGATGATCGCGAGGTCCTTCTGATGCGCGACGAGGCGCGCACCCGACGCTCTCATCCCTTCCCCGCCCACCCCGAAGACCTCGAGGGCCGGAACCCGCGGGCCGAGCGCCGCGAGGAGGGCGGACGCGTGCTGGTCGCCCGACACCTCGCCGGCGACGACGAGGAGCTTCAACGCGGCACCGCCGCGAGGAGCCAGGCCACGAGGACGGAGCCGCCGACGAGAGCGGCGAAGGCCCTCAGGAAGAAGTGCCCGCGCGCGCGCGGCTCGTCCTTCCAGAGGAGGGCGAGGAACGCGGAGAGGAGGGCCGCGAGCCACACGAGGAGGACGGAGTGGTCCGTCAGGAGGCTCATCCGCGCCTCCCGCGCGCGCGCTCGAAGACGTCGAGGACGAGGAGCGCCTGCATGATGGCGGCGACGAACAGGAACGTGCGCGCGTACTCCGCGAGCGGCGCGACGTCGTTCCGCGGCCCGAGCAGGAGGCCCGTGAGCCGCCGTCAGGAGGACGATCGTGCAGAACGCGGCCCCTCGCGAACGCTGCCCGAGCAGAACGTGTCCGATCCCCGGGAACGCCGCCGCGACGAGAGCGAGGAGGGCGGCCTCTCCCGGCCGCTTCGTCACGAAGGGCGCGCGAGCGCGGCCGCGAGGCGGGCCCGCGTCGTCGGCAGTTCCTCGGGGATCGTGCGCGTGCCCCCGAGGACGGTCAGGAAGTTCGTGTCCCCGTCCCAGCGCGGGACGATGTGCAGGTGCGCGTGGTGCTCCACGCCCGCGCCGGCGCTGCGCCCGAGGTTCAGCCCCGCGTTGAACCCGTGCGGCCGGTACGTCTCCCTCAGGACCGTCTCGAAGCGGGCCGCGAGGTCGACGAGCTCGTGCCGCTCGTCCGGCGGTCATCTCGGCGAGGCCCGCGCGGTGCGCGAACGGCGCGAGCATCACGTGGCCGTTCGTGTACGGATAGCGGTTCAGGACGGCGTAGACCCCGCGTCCGCGGTGGACGACGAGCGCCTCGGCGTCGGCGTGCTTCGGGAGCTCGCAGAAGAGGCAGCCGCCCGGGTCGACGCCGCCGCCCGCGAGGTAGGCCGCGCGCCAGGGCGTGAACAGCGCCTCCATCAACCCTTGTCCGGCTCCCCCGCCGCGGCGGCCGGAGCCACCTGGTTGATGAGCTCCTTGAGCTTCTTGCCGGGCTTGAAGTACGGGACCCGCTTCGGCGGCACCATGACCTTCACCCCGCTGCGCTTGGGGTTGCGTGCGATGCGCGCCCCTCGCTGGCGGAGGCGGAAGCTCCCGAAGCCGCGCAGCTCGATCTTCTCGCCCGAGCGGAGCGACGCGATGATTCCGTCGAAGACCGACTCGACGATCACCTCGGCCTGCTTCTTCGTGAGCTCGGTCGCCTTCGCGACCTCTTCCACGAGGTCGGCCTTCGTGGTCGTGCCTTCGGCGCGGCCTACCACAGGAAGAACACGTTCCATCCGCCCCCCACCGGAGCGCCCGAGAGGAGGCGCCCCGCAATCGAAGATTCGGAAGGTCCACCGGTCAGCAGCTCGAGGAGGCCCGGGCGCGTCGGCCGCGGGTGCCAGACCTCGGCCGGAAGGCTCATGTGCGCGAGCCGTGCGGCGCGGTCCACGGCGTCGCGGTAGTCGCCGATCTCGTCCACGAGACCGAGCGAGAGGGCTTCCTCTCCCGTCACGACGCGCCCGTCGGCCATCTTGTCCATCGCGCCCGGCTTGAGCTTCCCCTTGCGTCCGTCCGTGACGGCCGCGACGAACTGCGCGCGGAGCTTCTGGATCAGGTCCTCGAAGTAGGCCCGGTCCTCGTCGGTGATCGGCCGCGTCGGGTTGCCGGAGTCCTTGAGCGCGCCGCTCTTGATCGTGACGGCCCGGAGCTTCGCCCACTCGAGGAGGTCGCCGTAGTTGACCCACTGGATGATCACGCCGATCGACCCGGTGATCGTGCCGGGGTTCGCGACGATGTGGTCGGCGGCGACGGCCGTGTAGTAGCCGCCGGACGCCGCGACGGACTCCATCGAGACGACGACGGGCTTGCCGCGTCTCCCGCCGGAAACGCGCGATCTCGCGGTTGAGCTCCTGCGAAGCGGCCACGCCGCCGCCCGGCGAGTTGATCCGCACGACGACGGCCTTGACGTTCGGCGTCTCGCGGAACCTCTTGAGCGTCTCGCGGAAGCGGTCCGCCGAGAGGATGACGCCCTCGACGTCCACGACGCCGACCCGGCCCCCGAGCGCGAAGCCGAGGCCGTCGACCGCGGGGCCGCGGGAGAACGCGCCGCTCACGAGCAGCGGCCGCCCCCACGAGGAGCACGAGGAACGCGCAGCCGAGGCCGGCGACCCCCCACGCGACCGTGGAGCGCTTCATCGGGCGGACCCCGCGCGTCTCACGGCGGCCCCGCTACTCGGTCGGTTCCGAGCCGGCCGGAACCTGATCGTCCGGTGCCGCGTCGCTCTCGGGCGCGGCGGCCTCGTCGTGCGCGGGCTGGTCGACGTCCCGCGACGAGAGCCCGATGCGCTGCTCGTGCGGCTCGATCCGCAGGATGCGCACGCGGACGGGGCTCCCCTCGTGGTACACGTTTCCGGGCTTCTCGCCTCGCGGGAGCGGCGTCTCGGACACGTGCATGAGGCCCTCGAGGCCCTCGGGCAGGCGCACGAAGACGCCGAAATCGGCGACCTTCGCGACGAAGCCGTCCACGACGTCGCCGGGCTGATGCTTGGCGGCGAATTCCTCCCACTCGTTGGGGCGGAATTCCTTGATCGAGAGGCTGATCCGGCGGTTCTCGACGTCGACGGCCGTGAGGACGGCCTGGACCTCGTCGCCCTTCTTGAGGATCTCCGACGGGTGCTTGACGCGGCGGCCCCACGACATGTCGGAGACGTGGATGAGGCCGTCGATGCCGTCCTCGATCTCGACGAAGGCGCCGAAGTCGGTGAGGTTGCGGACCGTGCCCGTGATGCGGTCGCCGATGTGGTACTTCTCGGCGAGCTGCTCCCAGGGGTTCGGCTCCGTCGCGCGGAGCGAGAGCGAGAGGCGGCGCGTCTCGGGGTTGACGTCCGCGATGACGGCCTCGATCGTGTCGCCGACGTTCAGGAGCTTCGAGGGGTTCTTGACCCGCTTCGTCCACGACATCTCGGAGACGTGGATGAGGCCTTCGACGCCTTCCTCGAGCTCGACGAACGCGCCGTAGTCGGTCAGGGACACGACCTTGCCGCGGACGCGGGCGCCCACCGGGTAGTGGGACGGAAGGTCGTGCCACGGGTCGGGCTTGAGCTGCTTCATCCCGAGGGAGATGCGGCCCGTGGCCTCGTCGAAGCGGAGGACCTTGACCTCGACCTCCTGTCCCACGTGGACGGCGTCGGACGGGTGCGCGAGGCGGCCCCACGTCATGTCCGTGACGTGCAGGAGGCCGTCGATGCCCCCGAGGTCGACGAACGCGCCGTAGTCCGTCAGGTTCTTGACGATTCCCTTCAGGACGCGGCCGTCCGCGAGCGCCGCGGCCGCTTCCTTCTTCTTGACCTCGGCGACCTCGTCGAGGATCGCCTTGCGCGACAGGACGATGTTGCCGCGCTTCTTGTCGAGCGACACGACGCGGAACTCGAGCTCGCGCCCCTTGAGGACGTCGAGGTTCTTGAGCGGGCGCGAGTCGGCGATCGAGCCCGGCAGGAACGCGCGGACGCCGATGTCGACGGAGAGGCCGCCCTTGACGCGGTCGATCACGCGGCCCTTGACGGGCTGGTTCGTCGTGAAGGCCGTCTCGACGAGGTCCCACGCGCGGCCGCGGCGCGCCTTCTCGTAGGAGAGGACGACGTAGCCGTTCGGGCCCTCGGTGCGCTCGAGGATCGCCTCGATCTCCTGGCCGGGGTGAGGCATCTTGTCGGGCGGAACGTGGTGGAACTCGGAGCGCGGGATCATGCCCTCGCTCTTGTAGCCGATGTCCACGAGGATCTCGTCGTTCGTCACCTGAAGCACGCGGCCCTTGATGAGCTCGCCCTCCTTCAGAGAGCGTTCGCTCTCGGCGAGGAGGCGTGCGAACTCCCCGTTCTCGCCATCCTCAGCCTTGGGGCCAGTCTTCTTCAGGTCCGTGGGCGACATGTACGCGTGCTCCTTTTTCTTCCGGATTTCGGCCCGCCTAAATGTCCGTGAGGCAAGTGCTTAAGCGGCCGGAACCGGTGATGTTAGACGGCCTGCCCGGAAACGGTCAACCGGGGGCTCGATCAGCCCGTTCCGACGCTTTCGAGGAGGCGCTCGACGACCTGATCCGCGGTCAGCTCCGACGTGTCGACGCGGACGTAAGTCCCGTCGTCCGTCAGGGGCGAGTCGGCCCGCGTCGAATCCGCGTGGTCGCGCGCGACCATGTCCGCCAGGACGTCCTCGTAGGAGTGCGCGGAGCCCTTCGCGGCGAGCTCGGCGTGCCGCCGTTTCGCCCGGACCTCCGCGGTCGCCGTGAGGAAGAACTTGTTCTTCGTCTCGGGCACGACCTTCGTCCCGATGTCGCGCCCCTCGAGGACGCCGCCCCCCTCGAGCGCGAGGCTGCGCTGCATCCCGGCGAGGCGGCGCCTCACGCCGGGGATCGCGGAGACCGCCGAGGCGAACTTCGAGATCTCGGGCGTCCGGATCTCGTTCGAGACGTCCTCCCCGCCGAGCCACGTCCGCGCGTCCGCGGCGTTTCCGGTCACGCGCACGTCGAGGCGGTTCGCGAGGTCCACGACGGCGCCGGGGTCCGCGATCGGCAGCGTGACGCCCGCCCGCTTCGCGGCGAGGCCGACGGCCCGGTACATCGCGCCCGTGTCGAGGTACGGGACGCCGAGCCGCGCCGCGACCGCCTTCCCGACCGTGGACTTTCCGACCCCCGACGGCCCGTCGATCGCGACGATCAGCGCGCGGGCCATTTCTTCTTCCCGGCCCTCTTTCCCTCTCCGGCGCCGGGACGGGGCGGCCGCGCGTAGGCGGGCGCCGGCCGCGAGCCCCTCGGCGGCGCGGGGCGGATCGCCTTCAGCGCGGCGACCTCCTCGGGTGCGAGGTCGCGGAAGGCGCCCGGGGGAAGCTTCGGGTCGCGGATCGGGCCGATCGCGACGCGCCGGAGCTTCGTGACCGGGTGCCCGACGAGGTCGAACATCCGGCGGATCTGGCGCGAGCGTCCCTCGCCGAGGATCACCTTGAGCCAGGAGTTGCCGCCCACGCCGTTCTTCTCGGGCGTCGTCTCGGACAGGTCGATCTCGGCGGGCGCCGTCTTCACGCCGTCCGGCAGGCGCACGCCGCGCCGGAGGCGCTCGAGCTGGGCGGGCGTCGGGATGCCCGAGACCTTGACCTCGTATTCCTTCCGGCAGCCGCCGGAGGGATGCGTGAGCTTGTGGACGAGCGGGCCGTCGTCGGTCAGGAGAAGGAGGCCCTCGGACTCGACGTCGAGGCGGCCGACGGCCACGACGCGCTCGCCGACGCGCCCCTTCAGGAGCTCGAAGACCGTCGGGATCCCGCCGGGATCGTCGCGCGTCACGATGAGGCCCTTCGGCTTGTTCATGAGGACGTAGCGGCGCGCGACCGCGATGCGCAGGAGCTTGCCGTCCACCTTGACGTGATCCTTCGCGGGGTCGGCCTTCACGCCGAGCTCCGTGACCTTGTGGCCGTTCACGGTCACCCGGCCCTCGAGGATGATCTTCTCGGCCTCGCGCCGCGACGCGACGCCGGCGGCGGAGAGGAGCTTCTGGAGGCGTTCGGCGCTCATGGGCGGACCTCCGGAAGAGCAAGGAGAGAAGAGAGAAGAGGAGATTTTCTTAGAAGGTAATAGGGCGAGGGGCGCGCCGGGGCCGCGCCTCGCGGCTTCGGCGCATCGGTCTGTTGTCTTAACCATTCGAAGAATCTTCCTCTTCTTCTCTCCGGACGATTCCCCCGCGTCGCCCTCGCCGCCCTGCTCGGCCGCGTCCCGTCCTGGCGCTCTTCCCCACTCGCAGAAATCTCTTCTCTTCCTTTTCTCTCTTCGTCTTCTCTCTCCGGGAAGAGCTCCGTCTGCGAGGTGTTCGTCTCGACGCCGTAGAGGGCGTCGAGGTCCTCGGGCCGCGGGAGGTCCTTGAGGCCGGTGAGCCCGAAGTGGACGAGGAATTCCTTCGTCGTCTTGTAGAGGAAGGGGGTCCCGACGACCTCCTTGCGGCCGGCCGTCGTGATGAGCTTCTTGTCGAGCAGCGTCCTCAGCGACGACGCCGAGCTCACGCCGCGCAGCTCGGCGATCTCGGGCGCCGTGACGGGCTGGCGGTACGCGATGATCGACAGGGTCTCGAGGCTCGCCATCGAGAGCTTGTTCTTGCCCTCGAGGCCGAGGAGCTTGCGCACGGGCACGTCGAACTCGTTCCGCGAGACGAGGCGCGCCCCGCCCGCGACCCGGTCCAGCCGGACGCCGCGGCCGTCCTGCTCGAGCGTCCGCTCGAGGGCGTCGAGCGCCGCCTCGACCTCCGCGGGCGTCAGCTCCGACGCCTCCGCCAGCCGCTCGACGCTCGCGGGCCTGCCGGACGCGAAGAGGAGAGCCTCGACGACCGCGACGTGCGCCGCCGGCGCCGCCGGAGGCGCGGGGGCCGTGGCGGCGTTCTCGGCCTCGCCGCTCACCGGTACGCCTCCTCGTAGCCGTCGAGCGTGGCTTCCGCGCCGGTCGATTCGAGGAGGATGTCGCCGAACTCGGACTCCTGCCGCGCGCGGACGACGCGCAGGCGCAGGAGCTCGAGGACGGCGAGGAAGACGGCGATCGCCTCGGCGCGGCCCGCGAGGCCCTTGAAGACGTCGGAGAGCGGCACCGGGCCGATCCCGCCCTTCACGCGCGCGAGCATGTTCTCCATCTTCTCCTTGATGGAGTACTTCTGGTGGGCGATCTCCATCGAGGGGGGGTGCGCGGCGCGGTACCGGTCGAGCGCGCCCTTGAAGAACGTGAGGAGGTCGAAGAGCGAGACCTCGGAGAGGTCCGTCTCCTCGGCCTCGGCCTCCGTCGTCTCGAGCTTCGCGGGCGGCCGGCTCCAGAGGCCGAGGCGCACGGCCTCCATCTCGTGGAGGGTCTCGGCGACGCCCTTGTACTTGCGGTACTCGATCAGGCGGCGCACGAGCTCGTCGCGCGGGTCCTCCTGCGGCGTGCCGTCGGGCGAGACGGCGCGCGGGAGCACCATCTGGGACTTCACGTGGACGAGCAGCGCCTCGACGTACAGGAACTCGGCGGCGACCTCGAGGTCGAGCTCCTGCATGAGGACGAGGTACTCGTGGTACTGGCGGCAGATGTCCGCGACCGGGATGTTCCTCAGGTCCACCTCGTTCTTGCGGATGAGGTGGAGCAGCAGGTCCAGCGGCCCCTCGAACTGGGGCACCTTCACCGGGTACGGCCCCATGAGGTCCGAGCCGGCGGGGACGGGGATGCGGATCTCAGCCATTCGGGACCCCGGGCGACGGAGGAGGAGAAGGAGAAAGAGAGAAGAAAGAGAAGATTTCTTAGAAGGTGAAGAGGGCTGGTCACCGCTGCGCCGCGCGAGCGCGCGATGCCCGCACACACCCTTCTAAGAAAATCTTCTCTTCTCTTCGTTCCTTTCGCGTCCATCACAGCAATCCCATGGCGTTCGAGACCTTCTCCATGGTTTCGGCGGCGATCGCCCGGGCCCTCGAGTTTCCGTCTTCCAGCACGTCCTTCACGAAGTCCTTCTTCGCGACGATCTCCGCGCGCTTCTGGCGGATCGGCTCGAGCGCGGCGTTCATGTTGCGGATGAGGTGCTTCTTGCAGTCCACGCAGCCGCGCGCCGCCGAGCGGCACTCCTCGGCGACGACCTTCTGCTCCTCGGGCGTCGAGTAGAGGACGTGGAAGGGATACAGGTTGCAGACGTCCGGGTCGCCGGGATCCGAGCGGCGGGCGCGGCCCGGGTCCGTGACCATCCCCATGACCTTCTTCGCGACGTCCTCGGCCGAGTCCGAGAGGGCCAGCGTGTTGCCGTAGCTCTTGGACATCTTCCGGCCGTCGAGCCCGGGCACCTTCGGCGTCGCCGTGAAGAGCGCCTTCGGCTCCGGGAAGACGTCGCCGTAGAAGCCGTTGAAGCGCCGGACGATCTCGCGGCAGATCTCGAGGTGGCTCTCCTGGTCCTTCCCGACCGGGACGTAGTGCGCGAGGTAGAGCGCGATGTCCGCCGTCATGAGGACCGGGTAGCCGAGGAAGCCGAACGTCCCGAGGTCCTTTTCGCGGAGCTGCTCGATCTGCTCCTTGTACGTCGGGACGCGCTCGAGCCAGCCGAGCGGCGTGATCATCCCGAAGACGAGCGCGAGCTCGGCGGTCTGCGGGACGCGCGACTGGACGAAGATGACGGACTTCTCCGGGTCGAGTCCGACGGACAGCCAGTCCGTCGCCGCGTCGAGGGAGGCCTGACGGATCGCGGAGGCGTCCGCGTAGTCCGTCGTGAGCGCGTGGAGGTCCGCGACGAAGTACCGGCAGGCGTACGTGTCCTGCAGGTCGACCCAGTTCTTGACCGCGCCCCAGTAGTTGCCGAGGTGGACGCGGCCCGTGGGGCGGAGGCCGGAGAGCACGATTTCCCGGGGCATCAGGACCTCAGCCATCCGATGACCACTTCCTGCACCGGCCGCATGATGAAGCTGAGGATCGCCGGTGAACATCATCACGACGAGGATGAGGAAGCCGAAGCGCCTCAGCCACAGGACGGCCGGAAGCGCGGCCGCCGGCGCGAGGCTCTCGACGACGCCGAAGCCGTCCAGCGGCGGAATCGGAAGCAGGTTGAAGACCGCGAGGGAGACGTTCACGAGGACGGAAAGGCCGAAGATCAGGGAGAGCGGGTAGAGGGGGCTCGCTTTCGACGGGATCACGGTGTCCTTGACGAGCGCGAACGCCGCTCCGAAGACGAGGGCGAGGAGCAGATTCGAGAGCGGCCCCGCCGCCGAGACGAGGAGGTTGGCCCGCCGCGGGTGCCTCACGCCGCGAAGAGACACCGGGACGGGACGGGCCCAGCCGAAGACCGGCAGCCCGGAGAACGCGAGCATCGCCGGGAACAGGAGGCTCCCGATCGGGTCGAGGTGCTTGAGCGGGTTCATGGTGATCCGCCCGAGGTCGCGCGCCGTGTTGTCGCCGCACTTCATCGCGACGAAGCCGTGGGCCGACTCGTGGAACGAGACTGCGAACAGAAGGACGACGATCTGGATGACGATCTCGAGGATCTTCTCGGGGGTCACGATGCTCCCTGCGCGGCGCGTGGAGCGCGGCGCGGCGGCGCGGATGTTAACCCGGAACGAGCGCCGTCAGTCGCCCGCCGCGCCGGTCCCGGGCCGGAGGAAGAGCGGTTCGCGGAAAGCCGCGTCGCGCCCGTCGGCGATGAGCCGCGCCGCCTCTTCCTTCGCGTCCTTCATCCACGTCACGTCGCGGACGAGGTCGCCCACGCGGAAGAGCGGGACGCCGCTCTGGCGGGTCCCGAGGGCGTCGCCGGGGCCGCGGCGCCTGAGGTCCTCCTCGGCGACGACGAAGCCGTCGTCCGTCTTCTCGAGGACGCCGAGGCGCTCACGGGACTCCGGCGAGGTCTTCGCGCCGAACAGGAGCACGCAGCGCGACCTCCGGCGGCCCCGGCCGACGCGCCCCCGGAGCTGATGGAGCTGGGCGAGGCCGAAGCGCTCGGCGTTCTCGACGAGCATGTAGGAGGCGTTGGGGACGTCGACGCCGACCTCGATCACCGTCGTCGCCGCGAGGACGTCCAGCCGCCCCGCCACGAACTCCCCCATCGTCCGCTCGCGCTCGTCCGGAGGGATCCGCCCGTGGAGGACGCCGACGCGCCGCCCGGGCAGGGCCCTGCGGATCTCCTCGGCGTGCTTCTCGACGGCGCGCGCGTCGATGGCGTCCGACTCCTCGATGAGCGGGACGACGACGTACGCCTGGCCGCCCGCGCGGATCTCGGCTTCGATCTCGCGGAACGCCGCGCCCCGCTCGCTCTCGGGAAGGACCCGCGTCACGATCGCCGTCCGCCCGGGCGGCTTCTCGTCGAGAGTCGAGACGTCGAGGTCGCCGTAGAGCGTCAGCGCGAGGGAGCGGGGGATCGGCGTCGCGGACATCACGAGGAGGTGCGGCCGCGCGCCGGACGGGTCCGCCTTCGCGGACAGCGTCGCGCGCTGGGAGACGCCGAAACGGTGCTGCTCGTCCACCACCAGAAGTCCGAGCCTCCGGAAGTGCACGGCATCTTCCAGGAGCGCGTGCGTCCCGACGAGCATGTCGATGCGCCCGCCCGCGAGGGCGTCGAGGATCTGGGCGCGCGCCTTGCCCTTCACGCGGCCGGTCAGGAGCTCGGCCCGGAAGCGCGTCTTGCCGAAGATGCGGAAGATCGTCGAGAAGTGCTGCTCGGCGAGGATCTCGGTCGGCGCCATGAGCGCCGTTTGCCGGCCGCACTCCGCCGCGAGGATCGCCGAGAGCACGGCCACGATCGTCTTGCCGCTGCCGACGTCGCCCTGCAGGAGGCGGCGCATCGGCCGGCCCGCGCGGAAGTCCTCCCCGATCTCGCGGATCACGCGCTTCTGGGCGGCCGTGAGCGAGAACGGCAGCGCCTCCTTGAGGCGCGCGCGGATCGCGTCGTCGGCGGCGAGGACGGGCGCCGGGACGCGGTCGCGCTCGGCGCGGCGGCGCTGCAGGCCGACCTGGAACTCGAGAAACTCCTCCCGGACGAGCCGGTGCAGGTGCGGCGACGTCCGCTCCGTCCACGGCTCGGCGTCCGCGGGGCCGCCGGCGCTGCCCGGGAAGTGGGCCTCGCGCAGGGATTCGGAGAGGGAGGGAGGTTTTGCTCCCTCTCTCGCGACGGGGGGACGCGCTCCGGGAGATGGTCTGCAAAGTTTCTTAGAAGGTGGAAGACGAGGTGCCGCCGCTCCGCGGCGTGAGCGCGGGCAAGCTTGCGGTAGATCGGGACGACCCGCCCCACCGAGAGCGGGTCGGCGACGCCTCCGCCATGGACGGCTTCACCCTTCCGCCCTCTTTACCTTCTAAGAACTCTTTCTCTTGACCCTCCGAGAATTCTTCTATCTGCGGGTTCTCCATGACGAGCCCGCGCCGATAGCGCGCCGCCGCCGTGGGAACCCCGTAGACCCAGAACGTCTTCTTCGGCGCCATCCAGCGCTGCAGGTAGGGCTGGTTGAAGAAGACGAGGCGGACGGTGCCGGAGCCGTCGTCGAGGATCGCCTCGAAGATCGTGAAGCCGCGCCGGCGCGTCCGGATGAGGCGCGAGGAGAGGACGGTTCCCCTGACGGTCGTCGCGGGGCCGTCCGGGACGAGGCCCGAGATCGGGCCGATCCGCGTGCGGTCCTCGTACCGGAACGGGAGATGCAGGAGGAGGTCGAGCGCGGTCTCGACGCCGGCCTCGGCCAGCTCCTTCGCGCGCGCGGCGCCGATGCCGGGGAGGGACGCGAGGGGCGGGAGCGGCGCGGAAATGTCGCCTACGCCTTGCTGATGCGGAAGGTGAGGTCGACGAGGCCGAAGCGGATCCGGTCTCCGTCCTTGATCGGGACCGGCTGGCCCGTGGCGATGCGCGTCCCGTTCACGAACGTCCCGTTCATCGTCCCGATCTCCTCGACGACGCGGAACTCGTTTCCCGCGTGGACGATCTTCGAGTGCCGGCGCGAGACGGAGCGCTGCGTGTCGAGGTTCGCGAGGTCGACGTCGGGCCGGATGCCCGTGACCGGGTCGATGCGCCCGACCGTCGTCTCCCCTTCCCGGTTCAGGAAGAACTCGCCGCCCGCGTCCGCGACGAGCCGGAAGATGTCGTGGCGGTCGGCTTCCTTCGCGAAGATGTCCGAGGACGACTGGTCGAGCGTCGGGGCGACGCCCGTGGACTGCTCGAGGAGCTTCGTCGTCTCGCGCAGGCGCCGCGAGAGCTTGCGCAGCATCCGGACCGCGATCTCCGCGTTGTGCCGGAGCATCTCGTCGAACGTCGCCTGGTTGATCCGGACGAGCTCGCAGTCGGTCTTCGCCCGCGCCGACGCGGTGCGCGGGCACGTCCTCGAGGATCGACATCTCGCCGAAGAAGTCGCCCTTCTCGAGCGTCGCGAGGACCTTGTCCTCGCCCTTGCGGCTCTTCTTGTAGATCTCGACGGTGCCGGCCTGGATCACGTACATCTCCGTGCCGACCTCGCCCTCGGTGAAGAGGTCCTTCCCCGCCGGCGCCTTCATGAGGTAGTCCGTGAAGCCGCTCGGGGTCCCCGACTTGACGACCACTTTCAATGAGCTCGACGATCTCCTCGAGGAAGGTGAGCGTGCCGGCCCCGTCCCACGAAGCCCGGGCGCCGACGGGCAGGGTCGCGTTGGGACCGCGGTGGCCCGCGGGCAGGCCGAGGGCCACGGGAATGCCGAGCGGGGCGAGCCGGGCCTCGAGGACGGAACGCAGCCTCTTCGCGTCCTCGACTCCTCCGAACGTCACGACGGACAGCGTGCCGATCAAGATACCGGACAGTTTAGCGAATCGCCCGGAATCGATCAGCGTTCCGAGCATGCGGTCGATGCGGTACGCCTCCTCGGAGATTTCTTCGAAGAAGAGGAGTCCGCCGTCGTAGTCGAATTCGTACGGCGTCCCGACGGAGGCGGCGAGAAGCGAAAGGCACCCTCCGACGAGCCTCCCCGTGGCGGCGCCGGGTACGAGGACGCTGCTCCCGAACCGCCCCGGGCCCTTCCCCTCTTCACCTTCCAGGAAAATCTCCCTCGGTCCCCTCCCCTCGAGCATCGCCGGAAAGAACGACGCGGAGAGCGGGTCGAGGCCGCGCGCGAGGTCGGCCGCGACCATCGGGCCGTGGAACGACGGCACGCCCGCGCGGAGGAGCCACGCCGAGAGAAGCGTCACGTCGGAGAAGCCGCAGTGGATCTTCGGGTGCCGCGCCGCCTCGGCGGGGTCGAGGTGCTCGAGCGCGGGCGCGACGCCGTAGCCGCCGCGCGAAAAGACGATCGCCTTCACCGAATCGTCCAGGAGCAGCGCCCGGTAACCCGCCGCGCGCTCCGCGGCGGTGCCGGCGAGACCGAGCAGCGGCTCTTTCGCGAGCGCGTTCGGCGCCAGCCGCACGCGGTAGCCGAGGGCTTCCAGCGCGCGGACGCCGCCGGCGAGCCGGTCCGGGTCGGACGGCCCGGAGAGCGCGGCCACGCCGATCGTGTCGCCGGGGACGAGCCGCGGCAGCCGGGCGAGAGCTCCCATCAGTCGATCCGGTTCTTCGGGTCCGCGAACCAGCGCTCCCAGTCTTTCGCGTTGCCGGGCGCGGGAGGCTTTCCGGCCTCGGCCGGAGCCGGCGCCCGCATCCGGGCCGACGCGTCCCGCTGGAACACCTCGATCCCCGCCGTCCGCGCCCCGGCCGACGCGACCGCCGAGGCCAGGGCCCGGTCGTCCGTGACGACGGTGACGCCGCGCGGGTCGCGCGCCTCGCGGATGCGTCGCACGATCTCCTCGTCCGCCGAGCGCGGGGCCGCGTAGACGACCTGCACGTCGCCGAAGGCCTGCACCTTCGCGCGACCGGCCTCGGGAGGTCCGTCGAACACCACGGTGAGGCGTTTCCTCTTCCGGCGCGCGACCTCGCACAGCTCCGAGACGAGGCCCTCCCGCGTGCCGCCGCCCAGGCGGCCGATGAGGTTGTTGCCGTCGACGATCTCGGCCACGCGGGAATTGTCGCAGCTTGGGGAGGAAGAATGACTCGGGCCGGACGATAAGCCGGATTCTGTGACCGGTCGGCTCGCGCCTTCCGGCTGGCGGTCATTCCTCTAGGCCCGCCCTTCCGGACGGGCTCGAGCGACCGACCCGGTGACGTCGGCGTGAGCCGCGGGAGCGGGCGTCCCTGCCGTCACCCTATTTGGCCTTGCTCCGCGTGGGGTTTCGCCTGCCAGTTCCGTTGCCGGAACCGCGGTGCGCTCTTACCGCACCTTTTCACCCTTACCTGCGCCTCGCGGCGCGTCGGCGGTGTGTTTTCTGTGCCACTTTCCTTCGGGTTGCCCCGACCGGGATTTCTCCGGCACGCTGCCCGCGGGAGTCCGGACTTTCCTCCCCTCCTTCCGCCGAGGCGTCAAGAGCGGCGACCGCCTGTCCGGCCCGAGTCGGGCGGAGTGTATCGCGAGGAAGAGAGATTTCTGCTATAGGCGGCTGATTCGCAGACGCCGCAGGCAGGATCTGGGCGGTCTCCGGCGGTCAAGGGCCTTCGGCCGCTACGCGGCGCGCGCAGCGCGCCCTTGACTGCCGGAGGCCGACGAACACGTTCTCTCTCGGGGGCCGCGAATGCGGCCCCGATAGCAGAAAATATCTCTTCTCTTCTCTCGGTCCCTAGTTCACGACGACCATCGGGACGTACGAGCCGTCCGACGTGCGCGAGCCCGGCCGTCGGCCCGTCGTTCACGACGCCGTAGACGACGAAGTCGGACGTCCCCGACGGCCGGCCTCACGCGCGCGAACCCGTGCGTGATGCCCGCCTCGGCGAGGATCGTGTTGAACTGGTACCACTGCCCGCCCGTCAGCGTGACGCGCTTCGTGAGGACCGGCGACGTCGCGCCGGTGTCCGCGTCGAAGACGTCCACGACGTAGTCGACGCCCGCCGCGTTTCCCGCCCGCGCGTCCGCGATCGCGAGGTTCGTGCGCGCGTCCGCGTCCTGCCTGAGGCCGTGCACCCAGGCCTCGCCCTTCGCGCGCGCGCCGACGCCGAGACCGCCGGATAGGCGAGACCGAACGTCCCGCCCGACGCTGGCGTCGGGGTTCGGGTTCGACGTGCGCGCGAGCGCCGGCGCGCCCGAGACGAGGAGGGTCCCGCCCTGGTTTCCGGTCGCGGGAATCGCGAGTCCGAGCCCCCGGAGGAACGCGATCGCGTTCGGGACGACGAGCTGCTGCCCGCGCCGGCGAGCGTCACGGTCCTCGTCCCGCTGCCCAGCCCCGAGAACGGAGCGACGACCGCGGCCGTGTACGTGAGCGTCGCCGTGACGGCGCTCGACGTCGGGTTCGTCAGGGTCAGGTCGCTCGAGTAGTGCGTCGCGCCCGGGAGGTCGAGAACGATCGGGACGAGGCCCTCGGTCGCGTTCGCCGCGATGAAGCTCCCGTCCGAGGTCCCGCCGCCCCCCGCGGCGCCGTCGTTCACGACGCCGTACGCGATGAAGCGGTCGGTGCCGGAGGTGAGGCGGACGCGCGCGTACCCGTTCGTGATCCCCAGCTCGGCCAGAACGGTGTCTTTCAGCTGGAGGACCGAATTGAACTGGACGAACTCGCCCGGCTGGAGGACCGGCGACAGCGGCGCGCCGGCCGGCGCCCCGCTGTCGCCGTCGAAGATCTGGACCTCCAGCGTGACGGGGCCGGAAGAGACTCCGGCCGCGGTTCCCGGCGCGTGGACGAGGGCGAGGTTCGAGCGGAACTGCGTGTTCTCCCTGAGGCCGTAGATCCACGCGTCTCCGGAGGTCGCGCTCCCGGCGGCGACGGCGGCCGAGAACGTGCCGAACGCGCCGCCGACGGACGTATTCGGGTTCGGCGTGGACGTCCGCGAGCCGACGTACACCGCGAGAGGGTCCGCCGCGCCGACGAACGTCGCGAAGAGAGTGCCGAGCTTCAGGGTCCCGTCGGAAGGCAGTGCGTAGCCGTTCGCGTCGAGGAACGCGATGACGTCCGGGACGTAGAACTGCCGTCCGGCGCCGAGCGACCGCGCGACGACCGGCCCCGCCGTGGAAGGTGCCGGCGTCTGGGCGAAACGCAGGAGGAGCGTCACGTCCGTCGTGCCGCGGTTCACGGCGACGAGGTCGGACGTGTAGTGGGAGCCTCCCGCCCCGAAGACGTCGAGGACGACCGGAGCCTGCACCGCGGGGCCGGACGGAGACGTGGCCGTCTGCGAGCCGACCGTGACGAACAGCGCGACGTGCCGGACGACGGAGCCCGCCGCCGCGGCGAGGTCGAGGCGGTACGTGCCGGCCGCGGTCGACCGGGCGGCCGCGAGGGTCAGGACCGACGTCTCGCCCCGCGAGACGATTCCGGTCGTCGCGTCGTCCGCCTTCGACGGGCTGAACGACGCGGTGAGGCCGGCGGGAAGCCCGGAGACGGTGAGGGTCGAGACGACGTCGGCGGCGATCGCGGCCTGCGCGAGGGACGCCGTGACGGTGAGGGCCGCGCCGGGCGCGACCGACGCGACGGCGGGAACGGCCGCGAGCGCGAAGTCCGTGCCGGGACCCGCGGGCGCCGCGAGCGCGGCCGAGAGGGCGGCGACGTCGGGCGATCCGAGGCCCGTGGCGGCGTCGTAGCCCGGTCCCGCGTCGTACCCCGTGACCCCGGGAACGGAATTCGTGCCGCTCGTCACGTCGCGGAAAGGGCCCGCTCCCGCGGTCGCCGCGCCGGAAGTTCCGTACTGTGTCATCCCCAGGGCGTAGAGGAGCGGGTTGAGGTTGCCGAGCCGCGTCCCGGCACGCTGCGAGAGCAGCGCCGCGATGCCCGCGGCGGCCGGAGCCGATGCCGACGTGCCGTAGACACGCGTGAGGCCCGACGAACCTCCCGATCCGCCCATCACGATGAAGTAGGGCGTATGGCCGGCTCCCGCGACGGAGATGTCCGGGACGGCGCGGCCGGTTCCCGGCGGAATTCCCGCCACGGCCTGCCAGGGAGGCCGCGCGAAGAGAACGCTCACGCCGCCGCCCGTGGCCGCGAGGCTGCTGCCCGAGGCGCTCTCGTTCCAGGTGCCCTCGGGGATCGGTCCCCTGGCCGACTTCTTCGTGGCGGGGTCGTTCGAGGAGCTCCAGTAGGCGGACGGGTTCGCGGTGTCGAGGTACTGGGTCCCTCCGACGCACGTCGCGTACGGCGAAGAGCCGAGCCCGTTGACGGACCGGATCGTCCCCGTCGTCGCGGTCTGGCCTCGCAGCCCGCGGCTCCGCTGTCGCCGGACGCGACGAACGCGGTCTGGCCCTGCGCGGCCGCCTGCGCCCAGATGTTCGTGTAGAACGTCGTGTCGCTGTCCCCGAAGTCGTCCTCGCAGGCGCCGTAGGAGAGGGTCAGGACGTCCGCCAGGTTGTTGCTCACGGCGTAGAGGGCGCTCAGGTCCACGCCGTACGCCACCTGGGTGTCCTTGGAGACCACGAGGAGCGACCTGCGCCGCCGGCGCGACGGCGCCGGCCCACTGGATGTCGAGGTCCGCCTCGATCTCGTCACCGGTGACGCCGGGGTCGTCGCCGTTCAGGACGACCTGCGGGTCGTTCGCCGCGAGGCCGAAGTACTGGCGGAAGAACCGCGTGTCGGCGAGGGCGACGTTCGTCTGCGCGATGACGGCGATCTTGCGGCCCGCGCCGTTGATCCCCGCCGCCGCGAGCGCGTCGATGCCGTAGAGCGTCGCGAAGTCCGCGGGCGCGAGGCTGTGCCCGCCCCCTCCGTCCGTGTACGCGGGAGCGCGGCGCGCGAGCGGCCGGCGCCGCGGGAACGAGTTCAGCGAGAGGAGGCCCGCCGTCCGGCGCGCGAGACCGAGCGGCAGGCGCGCCGGCAGGACGTTCGCGACGCGGACGGCGCCGTCGACGAAGACGTCGTGGAGCTCGGTCGCGAACGCCCGCTCGACGTCCGCGGCGCGGCCCGAGAAGACGAGCGCCGTGCGCCCGCCGGGGACGTCCTCGACCTCGAGCCCGTTCGCCTCGAGGTGCGCCCGCAGCGCGGCGACGTCGGCCTCGGAGGCGCCGAACCGGTTCCCGAACTCGTCCGGGGTAAGCCAGCGCCGGAAGTCCGGTGACGCGGGATCCTGCTGGGCGGCGAGGAGCCGCGACAGCCCCGCCGCGTCGCGGAGCGGCAGGACGAGGATCGCCCGGGAGAGCCAGACGTCCCCGTCGAGACGCCCGGCGTCCACGCTGCGGGAGACCTCCCGCGGGACGGGCGCGACGTCCCGGAGGGGCTCGTCGGGTCGCATGGCGGAGGCGGACGCGGCCGCGAAAAGGAGGAGGGCGGCGACGGCGGTCGTCGGGCTCGGCGGGCGAATCGTCATCGGAACTCCTCCGTCCGGAAGTGCACGGGAGATGCCACCCCTGACGGGTCAGGTGGGCGGGGGTGTCTCGCGCCCCGGGCGCCGCCTCCCGAAGAGGTCGAGGAAGCGCGCCATGCGCGGGATGGTCAGGACGAAGATGAACCCGATCGCGATCACGACGACGAGCGCGACGAGCGGGAGGAAGATGGACACCAGGCTCTGCAGGAACGCGACGATGTCCTCCGCGAGGGACAGCCCCGCGTTCGCGGTGCCGAACGTGATCGCGGTCGAGGTCAGGCGAGTCGCGCTCTTGACGAGGTGCGAGACGAGGGCGACTCCCCCGCCCGCGCCGCCCGCCACGACGTTCAGGAGGTGGGAGCCCTCGGGCTGGACGGCGGCGATCGCCACCAGCGCGCCGACGAGGGGCCGCACGATGGAATGGAGGAGATGCCAGAAGTGATCGAGCCCGGGAATCTTGTCGGCGAAGAACTCCATCAGGAAGAGGACCGCGGCGATCGCCAGCGCCGGCGTCGTGGCGAGCAGGCGGGCGATCGCGCCGGGATAGTCCTCGGGGAGGAAGCGCGCCATTCCCCCGTAGACGAGGAGCACGGCGTAGGAGTTCAGGCCCGCGGCCGCCGAGAGGCCGAGGCCGGTGCCGAAGAGCTGCGGGAGGGGATTCATCTCAGCCGGACTTTCCGTTGATCTCCGCCAGCGCCTGCTGCGCCCGGCGGTTCACGGGGTCGAGACGCATGACCTCCTTGAGGGCCTTCAGGCGCTCGGGCTGGTTGCGCTCGTGGGCGTACGTCTCGGCGAGCTCCCACCAGAGATCGACGCTGTCCGGCAGCTTCTTCACGGCCCGCCGCATCGTCTCCGACGCCTGCCGGACCCACTTCGGGTTCTTGCGCTGGATGCGGGAGAGGAGGACCCAGTATTCCTTCTGGTCGGGGTCGAACTCCACCGCCTGCCTCACCATCTCGTACGCCGGGTAGTAGTCCTCCTCGTCGTAGAGCCCCTTGGCGCGCGCGTAGTTCTTCCGCGCGATCTCCTTCTGGATCTCGACGGTCGGGGCGCCGCCCGGGAGCGACACGGTGTCGGCGCGGACCTCGAGGGAGCGGTCGTACTGGGTGCGGCCCTCCTCCGTGCGGAAGACGCGCTCGGCCTCGCGAACGCGGGCGAACAGGGCCTCGAGCGCGTCGCGGTCGTCGCCGAGGTGCGACTTGAGGATAGAGGTCCGGGTGAAACAGGCGCGCGCGCTCGTGGAGGGCCTTCAGGAGGGCCTCGGAGGGAACGTCGCGCTCCACGCCGAGGATCTCGTAGTGGGTCGCCCAGTCGAGGCGGCGGTACGTGTGCCGGACGAGATCGCGCTGCGCGTCGAGCTGCTCGGCGACGCGGGCCGGCGGCGCCGCGCCGGCGATGTCGACGTTCAGGTAGAGCAGGCCCTCCGGCACGCCGGACTTCTCGAACGTGCGCCCGGGCGCGACGAGGAAGACGAGGCCCGTCGCCGCGAGGCGGGCGACGACCCTCTGGTCCGGGTGGATCTGCTCGACCGTGAGCCTGCCGTCGATGCGGCCGAGGACCTCGGCTTCGACGGCCGAGACGGTGAAGGCCTGATAGCGCATGAGGAGATCCGGCGCGAAGACGGGCCGGGCCGCGGGCGAGAGCGGGCTCGACAGCTGGGCCGCCGGAGCCGGGAGCCGGCGGAGCGCCTCGAGGAGGAGGCCGCCGGTGGGCCGGTCGGCGCGCACCGGCACGTCGGGCGCCGCGTCGAGCGGCGTCACCGTGAAGACCCCGGTGGTCCAGCGGAACGATTCGAAGAACAACCGCTCCGAGAGCGCGCGGACCGCCGCGTCGGCGACGTAGTCGGGAACGGCCCCGGATCCGCTGAGCGCGCGCGCGAGGCCGCGGCCCGGCTCGGCGAGCGCCTTCTCGAACGCGGTCATCAGAAGGTTCTCCTCCGCGAGGCCGAACGTGCGCAGGAGATCGCCGACGAGCTGCGCCTCGCGGTTCGAGCTGGCCGAGAGGAGCTGTCCGCGATCGAACCAGAACGTCCGCTCCTCGCCGCGGTAGGAGACGAGCAGCTTGGCCGTCGCGCGTTCGCGGTACAGCATGCGGACGACCTCGGCGAACGGCGTGCGCTCGAGGGAGCCGCCCGTCAGCATGCGGCTGCGGGCGTCTGAGCGTTCGGCGACCATGTGTTGCGCAAAGTGTAGCAGCGGGAAGGCTTCCGCTTCGCGGGATTCAGCGCCCCGCCGCCCGCCACCGGGCGATGCGTGCCGCCACGGCCTTGCCCGAGACGGCCGCGACCGCCTCCTCGCTCGCCGCGAGGACCGCCTCGGCGCCGCCGAACGCCGCGAGGAGCGCCCGCACGCGGGCCGGGCCGAGCCCGGGCACCGCGAGGAGCGGGCTCTCGAGCGCGCGCTTGCCCCGCGCGCGCCGGTGGGACTTCAGGCCGAAGCGATGCGCCTCGTCGCGCGCGCGCTGGAGGAGCTTGAGGCCGGCGTTCGTCCGCGGCAGGACGATCGGGGCCGAGCGGCCCGGAACGAAGACTTCCTCCTCGCGCTTGGCGAGGCCCGCGGCGGGCATCTCGATCCCGAGGCGATCCAGCGCGGCGAGCGCCGCCGAGAGCTGGCCCTTCCCGCCGTCGATCAGGAGGAGGTCGGGAAGCGCCCGCTCGTCCTCCCTCGCCCGCGCGTACCGCCGCGTCACGGCCTCCGAGATCGAGGCGAAGTCGTCGATGCCCGGCCGCTCGATCCGGAAGAGGCGGTACTCGTCCTTCTTCGGCTCGCCGTCCACGAACACGACGCACGAGGCGTACGTCTGCGGCGCCCTGGAGATGGGAGATGTCGAAGCACTCGATCCGCGCCGGCCGCACCGGCAGCTCGAGGGCGCGCGCGAGCGCGAGCGTCGCCTTCTCCCCGCGCTCGCGCACCCGCCGGAACCGCCGCAGGTGGTTCTGCCGGGCGTTGTCGCGGGCGATCCGGACGCGGTCGAACGCGGCCCCGCGCTGCGGCGTCTTGATGACGACCTTCGAGCCGCGCCGCTGGGACAGCCACGTCTCGATCGGCTCCAGCGCGTCGTCCGGGATGTCGACGGGAATGAGCACCTCTCTGGGCAGGAAGCTCGAAGCCACGGCGTCGTAGTACTGCGAAAGGAGCGAGACCCAGAACTCTTCGGGGGGGACGTCGCCGATCCCTTCCCAGTAATATTCGCGCGAATCGAGGACCACGCCGCCGCGCACGAGGAGCACGGAAATCCCCAGATTTCCTCCATCGAAGAAATCTCCGAAGACGTCCACGTCCTCGCCCGAGAGAGACTGCACGCGCTGCTTCTCGGCGAGCTCCTCGACCGTTCGCAGGCAGTCGCGGTAGGCCGCCGCCATCTCGTAGTTCTCCGCGTCCGCGGCCGCGCGCATCTTCTCCTCGAGCCGCGGCCTCAGCTCCTCGTTCCGGCCCGAGAGGAAGAGAAGGACGTCCTGGACGGCCTCGGCGTACGCCGCCGGCCGTCGTGAGGCCCGCGACGCAGGGCCCGAGGCAGGCGTGCATGTCGTAGTAGAGGCAGGGGCGCGGCAGCGTGCCGTCGATCTCGATCCGGCAGGTCCGGACCTGGAACATCCTCTGGACCATCTTCATCGCGCCGCGGCAGGTGCGGGCCGGGAGGAAGGGGCCGAAGTAGGTGTGCCCGTCCCGGAGGACCTTGCGCGTCACGAACGCCCGCGGCCAGGCCTCCCCCGTCGTGACCTTGATGTAGGGGTACGTCTTGTCGTCGCGCAGGAGGACGTTGTAGCGGGGCCGGTGCTTCTTGATGAAGGCGTTTTCGAGGGCGAGGGCCTCGCTCTCGGTCTTCGCGACGACGGTGTCGATCGAGGCGAACTCCAGGAGCAGCGCCTCGGTCTTCGGATGTTTAACACCGGCGTTGAAATACGACGCGAGCCGCTTGCGGATCGAACGCGCCTTCCCGACGTAGAGGATCCTCCCGGCGGCGTCCTTGTAGAGGTAGATACCGGGCTGGTCGGGGTACAGGGAGAGGTCCGGAGGGGCGCCCACCGGGTCGATTCTACGGAGGCGGACGACGGGGACGGTCCCCGGAAGCCGTTGAACCCTTGACAGATTGACTCCCCGGTCCTCATATGGTGCAGAATGGTGCGCTGTATCCCGATTTGTCGTTCGCCCCGAGCGAACTAAACTTCAGCAGGAGGAAAGAATGAAATCTCCCCGGTTCGTCATGTTCGTCGTCCTCGCGGTCGCCCTGTGCGTCGCGGGCGCCGCGGTCGCGCAGACCGTCGTCAAGTCCGAGGTCAAGTCCGGCATGGTGATCGGCAAGACCGACCACTCCGTCATCATCAAGGGCGAGGACGGCGTCGTGAAGGAGTACGAGGTCCCCGCCGGTCGCACCGCGATGGTGGACGGCAAGGAAGTCGGCCTCGCCGACCTCAAGATCGGCACGACGCTGACCGCGACGTTCAACACGGTCGAGAAGCCCGTCGTCGTCAAGACGACGACGATCAAGAACGGCGAGGTCTTCAAGGTCAACGGCTCCACGCTCATCACGAAGGAGAACAACAAGCTCCACACCTATCAGGTCCCCAAGGGCTTCCGCTTCAACGTCGAGGGCGTCGGCGAGAGGTCGGTCGAGGACCTCACGCCCGGCATGAAGCTGAACGCGACGATCGTCACCACCTCCACGAAGATGACGCATGAGGTCCAGCGCGGAAAGGTCGGCGGCGCCGCCCCGGCCGAGCCGGCCCCCGCTCCGGTCGCGGCCGCCCCGGCCGAGGCTCCCGCCCCGGTCGCCGCGGCGCCGGCCGAGCCCGCCAAGAAGAAGCTCCCGAAGACGGCGAGCCCGATGCCGCTCGTCGGCCTCCTCGGCGGGCTTTCCCTCGTGGCCGGCGCGGGCCTGCGCAGGCTCCGGCGCTCCGCCTAGGTCGCTC
Source organism: uncultured Acidobacteriota bacterium (assembly GCA_963776915.1). Taxonomy (GTDB): domain Bacteria; phylum Acidobacteriota; class Thermoanaerobaculia; order UBA5066; family UBA5066; genus Fen-183. The sequence continues at coordinate 143,726 of CAVZPE010000015.1, forward strand.
TTTCTCTTCGCTCGTTTCGGGCGGCTCCCCTCGCGGGGGGCCGCCCTCTTCTTTTTCGGCGGGAGGTCCGGCTTCTTCCGGCCCTAGAAGACCTTCCCGAGCCGCGACGCCAGCGTCGAAACCTTCACGTAGCCGAAGAAGCGGCCGCTGCCGAGGAGACCGAGCGCGTCGGGCAGCTTCGTCCGCGGGTCGTTCGAGTAGAGCGTCCCGAACGCCTTCTTCGTGAAGGCGTGGAAGGCCGAGTCGTACGGATACCACCACGGCATCGCGCCGGCGTTTCCCATGTCCACGCTCACGTGCTTGACGTTCACGAGCTCGTGAAGGCCGAAGGCCGCGTGGCTGCGCCCGACGCCCGACTTCTTGATGCCGCCCCACGTCGCCGTGGGCTCGCCGAACGAGAAGAGATGGTCGTTGATCGTCACCGTGCCCGCGTGCAGCTCCTCGGCGAGCCGCCGCGCCGTCCGCCGCGAGCGCGTCCAGCCGGAGGCCGTGAGGCCGAACTCCGACTCGTTCGCGAGACGGATCGCCTCGTCCAGCGTGTCCACGACCATGACGGGCAGGAGCGGCCCGAACGTCTCCTCGTGCATGCAGCGCATCGTGTGGTCGACGCCCGTGAGGACCGTCGGCGGGTACCACCAGCCCTTCGCGCGCGGCCTGTGGCCGCCGGTCAGGACCTTCGCCCCCCGTGCGCGCGCGTCGGCGACGTGGGCCTCGACGAGCGCGCGCTGCGCCTCCGTCGTGAGCGGGCCCATGTCGGTGGACGCAGAGAGCGGGTCGCCCAGCCGCAGGGCCTTCGCCTTCGCGACGAGCTTCCCGAGGAGCTCCTCGGCGACGTCCTTCACGACGTAGACGCGCTCGACCGACCCGCAGGCCTGCCCCGCGTTCACGAACGCGCCCCACACGAGACCCGACGCGGTGCGATCGAGGTCCGCGTCGGCGGCGACGACCGCGGGGTCCTTCCCCCCCAGCTCGAGGACGACGCCCGGTGAGGTTCTTCGCGGCCCGCTGCATGACGCCGATCCCCGTCTCGACGGCGCCCGTGAAGAGCACCTTCGAGATCCCGGGGTGCTCGACGAGGCGGTTCGTGTCCTCGCCGCTCGCCGTCACGACGTTCACGACGCCGGGCGGAATGCCCGGCGCGCCGGCAGAGGTCGCCGACCGCGAGGCCCGTGAGCGCGGTGGCCGAAGCGGGCTTCAGGACGACCGTGTCCCCCGCCGCGAGGCATGCGGCGACCTCCACGAACGGGATCCCGAACGGGAAGTTCCACGGCGTCACGATCGCGACGACGCCCAGGGGCTCGAGGCGCACGGAGCCGGACTTGTGGGCGAAGAGGATCTGCGCGTAGTCGACGGGCCGCTCGGCGAGGATCGCCGCGGCGTGCCGCGAGAGATATCGGAGCGTGTCGGCGGCCGGGACGACGTCCACGGCCCGGGCCTCGCCCACCGGCTTGCCCTGCTCGGTGGCGATGAGGCGCGCGATCTCCTCGTGCGACTTGCGGACCTCCTCGAGGAGGCGCGCGAGGTGCTTCTGCCGGGCGGACACGGGCGTCCTCGACCACGAGAGGAACGCCTTGCGCGCGGAGGCGACGGCGGCGTCGATCTCGGCGGGCCCGGCGCGGAAGACGTCCGCGAAGGCCTCGCCCGTGGCCGGGTTCACGGCCTTGAACGTCCTCCCCGTGTCGACGTCCTGCCCGTCGACGATGGGCTTGTTGGGGAACGCGCGGCGTCTTCAAGGGCCCGCCCTCAGATCATCGCCCCGCGCGTGATCTCGGAGCGCTTCTTCTTCCAGAAGGCCACGAGCCGCTGGACGTAGGAACGGAACGGCGGGCACTCGAGGCCGAACCGCGCGAGGTCCTTGACGGCCTGGGCGGAGTCGTAGTGGACCGGGTGGTCGAAGTAGTCGAGCGTCTGCCCGGGCATCCCGAGCCACTTCGCGACCTGGGGCGCCACGAAGGCGAGCTTCGCGAGCGGGAGCGGGACGGGGATGAAGACGAACGACTTGCCGATCGACTTCGCGAGGAGCTCGGCGACGCCGAGCGCCGTCTCGGGCGCCGGATCGGTCAGGTGGTACGTCTTCCCGATCGCGCCGTCCCACGCGCCGAGCCGCGCGATCGCCTCGAGGACGTAGTCGACCGGGACGAGGTTCACCTCGGCCGCGCCGTCCCCGATCCGCAGGAACGCGCCGGGCGACGGGAGGAGGCTCATCGCGTTCAGGGCGAAGTACGGACCGTCGAACTTGGCGGTCTCCCCCGTCCTCGAGTCCCCGACGACGATGCCCGGCCGGTAGATCGCGGCGGGCAGGCCGCTCTCCTTCACGGCCATCTCCGCGAGGAACTTCGTCTCCTCGTAGTGGTTCTTGAACGACTGGCCGACGTCGAGGTCCTTCTCGCGGAACGTCCCGACGGCGGTCCCGGAGACGTAGGCGGTCGAGACGTAGTCGAGGCGGCGGAGGTGAGGCGCCTCGCCGAGGAACGCGACCACGTTCTTCGTTCCCTCGACGTTGATCCGCATCCCCACGTCGCGGGCGACGGCGAGGTCGTAGACGGCGGCGAGGTGGAAGCAGCCCGTCACCTTCTTCGCGAGGCCCTTCGCGGCCCGGGCGCCGAGGCCGAGCCCGGGCGCCGTGATGTCGCCCGTGACGAGGCGGATGCGGCCCGTCGTGTGGGGGTGGGAGGCCGCGAGCGCCGCGACGGAGGCGTCGGCGGCCGGAAGGAACTTCTCCTGGACGAGGCATTCGAACGTCGACTCGGGGCGCAGCTCGAGGAGGCGCGGGATCAGCCGCGCGCCGATGAAGCCGGGGAACCCGGTGAAGAGGATCGTCCCGCCGGAGGAGCGTTCGGAGGCGGGCTTCCGGATCTTGCGGGTGGCCATTTGGGGGGAAGTCTACTGCGGGCGATGCCTTCCGATCGCGTGCGCAGACGCGGACGCGTTCCGCGGGACCTCGAAGGCGCACAGGCCGGGGCGGCTAGAAGGGTTTCAGGAGGAAGCGGCCCACGGAGTCGTGCGGGCCGATTCGCGACAGACGGTCGAGCTCGGGAAGCCTGGGGTCATCCCGGTCGAGGCCCAGCCCTCCGGCGACGACCCGGTAGCGGTCCTCGACGCGCCGGAGCGCCGGCTCCGGGATCATCCGAAGGCGAGGGCTCTCGACGATCCACGCGCACCTCTCGAGGCGGGCGGGGGTGAGCCCGGCCATCCAGCTTCCGGACCTCACGCGAGGCCTCAGGACGCCGTCCACGTACCACTCCGCGGCGCACGGCCGGAGGAAGTACGCGAAGCCCGAAGGATCGAGGACGCGGTCGCCGCGGCGCGCGAGGGACGCGAGCATCGAAAGGACCCGCTCCTCGGGGCGCCGGGGGCTCTCGAACGTCGTCGCGACCGCGGCCGCGATACCGGCGGTCGAGATGAGGGGCTGGAGGGCCGCCGCCCCGACACCCGCCGCGACGGCGAGCGCGGGCGCGCGTCGCCAGAGAGCCACCGCCGCCCGGGCCACGACGAGCGCGGCGAAGGGGGCGGCGAGCGACAGCATGTAGGGCCACGGGTGCGGGTGGATCCGCGTGAAGACGAGCGCCAGCAGGGCGAATGCCGCCGCCCAGAAGACTCCGCTCTCGCGCAACTCGCGCGCGCGGGGCCGTGCCGGGCCGAAGAAGACCCAGGCGCCCGCGGCGCCCGCCGCGAGCCAGAACGCGCCGTCCTGCCGGAAGGCCTCCGCGAGGCTGCGCGAATCGCGAGGCGCGCCGAGACCGACTCCCGTCCAGAACGCGTAGACGTCGAGCACGGGCCGCGAGAAACCGAGGGCGGCGACGGCCAGCCCCCACGCCGCCAGGCCCGCGCCGAGCCCGGCGTGGAGGCGCAGGAGGCGCCGTCGATCGGAGCCCGCCCGGAGCAGGGCGAAGCCGTAGACGCCCGCCGCGAAGAAGACCCCCTTCAGGTGATGCGCGGCAAGCCACGCGAGCGCGGCACCGAGGAAGAACAGATCGCACGGCCGGGCGCGAACGAGGAGGCCGTACGCCACGAGAAGGCCCGCGAGGAGGGCCGCGTCGTACCGGAATTCGAGGCCGTGGACGAAGAACGACACGTTGAGGAGCGTCAGGAGCGCGGCGAGGACGCCCTCCCGGGGCGGGACCCCGGCGAGCCGGAGCGCCCCGACGCCCGCGGCCGTGACGGCGGCCACGGTGACGAGGCGAGCAACGAGGAACACCGACGCGGGGTCGGCGACCGTCTCCGCGAGCGCGCCGAGCAGGAGGGTGACGGGCATCGCGAACGGCGGCGAGGCCGGGACGCGCTCCCAGAGGAGCCAGCCGGCCCGGAGCGCGAGACTCTCGTCGAAGTCGAGGCGGCGCGTCACCGCCGCCGCGACGAAGACGGCGTACAGGGCGAGGAGGACGGCGCTCAGGCCCGGCGACGCCCGCTCCGTGTCGGGCCTCTCAGAGGGCACGGGAGAGGGACGGGTCGCCGAGCAGGCGCTCGCGGAAGGAGCGGATCCGCGCGAGCATCCCGGCGGGCTGTGCGCAGGGCCGCCCGTCCAGCGAGAGGAGAGGCGCCGCCGTCGTGAGCGAGCCGAGGAGGACGCTCCCCGCGCGCAGGTCGCTCCTCCCCGATCGGTGCGACGGCCGCCTGCTCCGTCGAAGAAGGCCGCGGCGGTGACGCTCGGAAGGACGCCCTCCGGCGCGAGAACGGGCGTCCCGCCGTTCCACGCGGCGAGGCCCGTCGTCGTCCCCTCGAGGTAGCGCCCGTCGTGGCCGCGGAAGAAGCCCTCGTCGGCCCCGGCCTTCTTCGCGACGCGGGCGCCCTGGATCGCGGCGAAGTAGCTCGTGGACTTCACCCCGGGCGTGTCGCGCTGGAGGTCGAGCGGCAGCGACACGGCGTGCGAGCCGTTCCGCCGCGCGAGCCGGCTCTCGGGGATCGGGATCACGTAACAGTCCAGCCTCCACGACGAAACGGATCCTCGACGTCCTCGCCCGCCGCGAGCCACGTCAGGCGCAGGCCGGACTGCCGGTCGCCCTGCGGCGCGACCGCGTCGACGGCGCCGCGGGCCGCCGCGTCCAGCGCGTCGCGCGCGGGCGCGGGCAGCTCGAGGCGCCGCAGGCCCCTCAGGAGGCGGTCGAGGTGCGCGTCCCACAGGACGGCCCGGCGGCCCACGAGGAGGGCCGTCTCGAAGAAGCCGAAGCCGCGCTGGACGGCCGGCGAGAGGTACGGCAGGGGTGCGAGGTCAGCCACGGGGGGCCCCCGCGCGCGCGCCGAGGAACGAACGCATCTCGCGCGACTTCGTGAGCGTCTCCTGCCATTCCGCTCCGGCGTCCGAGTCCCACACGATCCCACCTCCCGCGTGATAGTCGACTGTATCCCCGGCGGTGACCGCCGTCCGGATCGCGACGTTGAAGACGGCCCGGCCGTCTCCCCGGACGTAGCCCGCGGCGCCGGTGTACGCCCCGCGCGCGACCGGCTCCAGCCGCCGGATGAAGCCGAGGGCGGCGCGCTTCGGCGCCCCGGTGATCGAGCCGCCGGGCAGCGTCGCCCCGAGGACGTCGGAGAGGCGCGTCCGCGGCGCGAGGCGCGCCTCCACCGTGGATTCGAGGTGGTGGAGGTGCGCGAAGGTCCGGAGCCGGGCGAGGGCCGACGGTCTCGACGCCGCCCGGGATCGCGACGCGGCCGAGGTCGTTGCGCAGCAGGTCCGTGATCATGACGTTCTCCGCGCGGTCCTTCGCGGACGCGAGGAGCCGCGCGCGCGCGTCGCGCGTCGGCCTCTGGCGTCCGCGCCGCGGGCGGCGGTTCCCTTGATCGGCTTCGTGACGGCGCGCCCGGCAGCGGAGGTCGACGTCCAGGAACAGCTCCGGCGAGTTCGAGACGACGGCCCAGCCGTCCGCGGCGAGCGTCACGGCGTACGGGACCGGGCTTCCGGCGAAGAGCTCCCGCGCGAGCGCGAACGGCTCGACGCGCGCGGCGAAACGCGTGCGGTAGCGAGAGGTTGACCTGGTAGACGTCGCCCCGCTCGATCCCGTCCCTGATGGCGCCGACACGCGCTCGCCCACTCGTCCGAAGAGAGCGAGCGCTGCGCGCTCGCCGATTCTTCGAGTGTGAAAGAGGGGAACGCGGCGGGAGGCGGCGGAGCGATTCGGGGCGCGGCCGGCCTCTCGGGTGTCGAAGACGAAGAATTCTGCGAAAGGAAGAAAATCGTGCGGACGCACGAGGGAGGTCGAGCCTTCGATCCACACGCCCGCCTCGTAGGAGATGAACCCGGCGGCGAGGAGGTGCGGGTCGCCCGAGGCGGCGACCTCGTCGAGCGCGGCGAGGACCGCGGGCAGCTGCTCCGGCCGTCTCGGCGCAGATTCTCTTCTCTTCACCTTCAAAGAAAATCTTCTCTTCTCCCCCGTCTCCGAGTCTCCACCCGCTTCCCCGAAACGCGCAGCGCGCCACGTCGGCTATTCTGCCCGCGTCATGCCAGAAGCCAACGGTCCCGCCGTCGATTGCACGCTCGCGGTGCGCTACGCCGAGACGGACGCCCAGCGCGTCGTCTACCACGCCAATTACGTCATCTGGTTCGAGGTCGGCCGCACGACGTACTGCGACCGCGTCGGCTACCCGTACGCGCGGATGGAGGCCGACGGGATCTTCATCACGGTCGTGGACGTGCGCGTGCGCTACCGAAAGTCGGCGCGCTACGGCGACGTGGTGACGGTCCGGACGCGCTGCTCGGAGATGAAGAGCCGCGGCTGCGCCTTCACGTACGAGGTGCTCCTGCCGGACGGGAGCGTCGCCGCCGAGGGCGAGACGCGCCACCTCTTCCTCGACGCCGCCGGCCGCCCGCGCACGATCCCGGCCGGGGTCGGGGACGCGTTCCGCGCGTTCACGGGCCGCCCGTCGCTCCAGCCTCAGCGGCGCGGGAGCCGCTTGAGGAGGGCGCGACGGACGAGCGGCGGGACGAGGCCCGTGACGTCGCCGCCCAGCTGGTGGACCTGCTTCACGAGGCGGCTCGACGTGTACGAGAGCTCCTCCTTGGGCGTCAGGAAGAGCGTCTCGACCTCGGGCCCGAGCCGGCGGTTCATGAGCGCCATCTGGAACTCGTGCTCGAAATCGGAGACGACGCGCAGCCCGCGCACGACGATGCGCGCCTTCTCCTGCGCGCATGAAGTCCACGAGGAGCCCCCGGAAGGACTTCACGACGACCTTCGGCTCGCGCCTGAAGATCGCCCGGATCATCCGGATGCGCTCGTCGACGGTGAAGAGAGGCGATTTCTCGGTGTTGACGAGGACCGCGACGAGGACGCGGTCGAAGATGTGACAGCCGCGCCGGATGAGGTCGACGTGCCCGTTCGTCATGGGATCGAAGGTGCCCGGGTAGACGGCGGTCTGCTTCACGGGGACGGCGATTGTACGGCGTCTCCGAGCCGCCGCGCCGAGAGCACGAGCAGGAAGAGCGCGACCGCCGGGGGCAGGACGCACCACCACGCCGACGGCAGGAGATTCCGTGCCTCGGCGAGCGCCCGGCCCCACGACGCCCCGGGAGGGGGCGCCCCGAGGCCGAGGAAGGACAGGGCCGCCTCCGTGAGCACCGCCGCTCCGAGCGTGTACGGGAGCAGCGCGAGGGCGGGCCCGAGCGCGTGCGGGAGGACGTGGACGAGCACGAGCCGCGATCCGGACGCGCCCGCGGCCCGGGCCGCGTCCACGAACGGCGCCTCGCGGACTCTCCGCGCCTCGGCCCGGACGACGCGCGCCGTATCCGTCCAGGCCGTCAGGGCGATCAGGGTCGCGGCGATCGTGAAGGACGGCGGCAGAAACGACGCGCCCGCGACGACGAGGACGAGGGCGGGAAGAGCCTGGACGACGTTCACGAGGAAAAGGACGACCCGATCCAGGCCTCCGCCGGACCAGCCGGCCGCCGCGCCGAGCCCGGCACCGAGGGCCAGGGCGAGAGCAGACGCGAGGAGGCCCGCCGCGACGGACACGCGCGCGCCGTGCAGCGTTCGCGCGAGGACGTCGCGCCCCAGCTCGTCCGTGCCGAGGAGATGACCGTGGCCGGGCGGCTGCAGCCGGCGGTCGAGGTCCGCGGAATCGGGATCGAACGGGACGGGCGCGTTCAGGAGCGGCTTCCCCGCTCCGCGTCTCGACCCAGGGCCTCTGGCGCGCGAGGACCGGCGCGAGGAGCGCCAGCGCGGGGAAGAGCGCGAAGAGCGCGGCCGCGCGCCAGGCCCGGCCCCGGCGCCCGCTCACGCGGCCTCCCCGGCGGCGGCCAGCGGCGTTTCCGCGCCCCGCGTCCTCGGGTCGAGGAGACCCGAGACGAGCTCCGCGAGGAACGAGGCGGCCACGACGGCTCCCGCGGAGAAGAGCGTGAGGGCGAGGACCGTCGGGACGTCGCGGGCGAACACGGCGTCCGCGAGGAGACCGCCCGCGCCCGGGAGCGAGAAGACGCGCTCGACGAGGACCGACCCCGACACGAGGCTCGGGACGAGGGCCGCTCCCATCGCCGCGAACGGCGCCGCGGAGCGCCGGAGCGCACGCCGCACGGCGGCCCCGCTCCCCTCGCCCCGCGCGCGCCCGGCGGCGGCCGCGGGGTTCGCGAGCGCCGACACCACGCACGCCCGGACGAACCGCGCGAGGAACGCGGCCGTCGGGAGCGCGAGCGTGACGACGGGAAGAACGTAGCTCCGGACGTCGCCCGCGTCCGAGAAGAGCGGCGTCCAGCGGAGCGCGCCCGAGAAGACGAGCAGCAGGACGAGCCCGAGGACGAAGGACGGCGTCGCGAAGAGGGCGTCGCCGATCGCGCCGGAGATCCGGTCGAGGCGCCCCCCCGGCCGCCGCGCGGCGCCGATCCCCACCGGCACTCCCAGCGCGAGCGCGAGGAGGAGCGCCGAGAGATTCAGCGCGAGTGTGGCCGGCAGCGCGCCCGCGATCCTCGCCGTGACCGGGCGTCCGTCCGAGAGCGAGAGCCCGAAATCGAAGCGGGCCGCGTGCACGACCCACAGGCCGAACCGCTCGGGCGCCGGGCGGTCCAGCCCGTAGAGGGCCCGGAACGCGGCGAGCGCCTCGGGCGAGACGGCCGCGGCGCGGGCGCCGGCCCTCGCGGCCATCCGCGCCGGATCCCCGGGAGCCGCCGCGAGGAGCCCGAACACGAGCGCGAGAACGCCCAGCAGCGTCAGCGCGGCCGACGCCGCCCGCCGCAGGGCGAAACGGAGCATGGAGGAATGTTACTTGGAGGACGCCCGCGCGCGTGGAACGCCGGTCAGGAGATCGGTCTCGAGCCCGCTCCCGGCCGCCACGCCGAGGCGCCCGGCCAGAAGAGGAAGAGGCCCATCGGAGAGGTCCGCACGCCCTCGATCCGGCTCGACACGCCCCACTTCGTCAGCGGCGTGTTCAGGAACGAGACGGGCTCGTCCTCGTGGATGAGCCGCTGGACCTCGCCGAGCAGCTTCCGGGCCTCCTCGCGGTCGAAGACCGTCCTGAGGCGTTCGAGAAGAGCATCGACCTCCGGGTTCCGGTAGAAGCAGTTGTTGAGACCGTTCGGGGGGACCTGCGCCGAGTGCCAGGAGACGCGCGAGGTCCGGGTACGGGTCGAGGTTGAGCGCCGCGGCCCACGCCTCGAGCTCCCCGGCGTCCACCTTCGCGATGAACGTCGCCCACTCGAGCGGCTGGATCCGCATGTCGATCCCCGCCTTGCGGAAGGACTGCTGGGCCAGCTCGACCATCTGCCGCTGCACGTCGCTGCCCATGCCGAAGGAGAACGTGAACGCGAGCCTCAGGGCGCCCTTGCGGCGGATCCCGTCCGGGCCCCTGCGAAAGCCGGCCTCGTCGAGAAGGGCCTCGGCCGCCTTCGGATCGTACGGCCAGGGACGCGATCGAGGAGTTCCACGCCCAGTGGGCGGGCGGCAGGGGCCCGTTCGCGAGCTTCGCGAGGCCGCCGTAGAGGTTGCGGTCGATGCTCTCGCGGTCGACGAGCATCGTGAGCGCGCGGCGGACGCGCCGGTCCGAGAAGAGCGGCGACCGGTTGTTCCAGCCGAAGTACGCGTACGCCAGGTCGTCGAACGTGACGGCCCGCGGGGCGCCGGGCGTCCCCGCCTGCGCGTCGATCTCCCTTTTCTGGGCGAACGTGAGGCGCATCTCGTCGAGGTCGCCCGAGAGGAGGCCGGCGAACGCGGGCGCCGTCTCCGGCACGACCCGGAAGACGACCTGCTCGGCCGGGGCGGCCGGGCCGGCGTACTGCGTGTTTCGGACGAGGGAGATCGTCCGCCCCGCTTCCCAGGCCCCGAGGCGGTACGGCCCGTCCGCGAGCGGGTGGCGGTTGCGCGGGTGCGTCGCGACGTCGCCGTCCCTCCACGCGGCCGCCGACAGGAGCGGGAGGTTGAACGCGTCGCGCCGGCCGGCGGAGGCCGTGCGGAACGTGACGCGCGCCGTGCGGGGATCCACGGCCTCGGCCTTCACGAGCCCCTCGAAGAGCGGCCGGCGGGCGAGGGCGGGCACCTTCGGGTCCATGATGGCGTTCAGCGTGAAGACGACGTCGGCCGACGTGACGGGGGTCCCGTCCTCCCAGCGCGCGTCGGGCCTCAGCCGCACCGTGAACACGAGGTGGTCCGGCGAGTCCGAGACCTCCTCCGCGAGGCCCGGGACGAGGTTCAGCTTCTCGTCGTAGTCGAGCAGGTTCCGCGACAGAAGGGCGACGACGATCTGCTCGGCGTCCGTCGTCGTGAGGATCGGGTTGAGCGTCTTCGGCTCGCCGTCGAGACGGCGCCGGATGACGCTCGTCTGGTCCTTCCCGTGCGTCCCGCAGGCGGAGACGACGAAGCACAGGCCGACCAGTGCGGCATAGCCAGCCGCGCGGAGGGGGTGCGCCGCAGGGGGAACCCGGCGTCGGGTTCCCCCTTTCGAGGTCAGAACGGCCATTCGACCGAGACGGCCGCGGCGTTGCCGGCCGCGTCGACGACGCGCACCGCGAGGACGGAGGGACCGGGAGGCTTCGGGACGCGGAAGACGAAGCGCTCGACGGGCGAGTCGGCCGCGCCGTCCTCGGCGGGCAGGAGCCGCCAGCGGTCGGCGTTCAGGGAGCCCTCGGCGCGCACGACGGGCGAGAGCGCGTCGGTGGCGAGGATCCGGAGCTCGACGGAAGTCGCCCTCCAGCCGCCGGGACTCGACCTTGAGGACGGGCGGCGTGTTGTCGACGACGGCCAGCGCGCTCTCCTCGACGGACGAGAGGGCCTCGCCCTCGGGCTGCGAGACGCGGTCGGAGGCCGTGACGCGGAAACGGTAGCGGCCGTCCGCGAGGGCGGTCGTGTCGAAGGACAGGAACGAGTCTTCGACGTCCTTGCGCACGGGGAACCACGAGCCCCCCTCGCGCCGCGCCTCGACGTCGTACCGCAGCGAGTCCCCGTTCGGGTCGAGCCCCTTCCACGTCAGGGTGCGGAAGCCCTTGCGCCAGAGGCGGCGGCCGGGGCCTTCGAGAGAACTGCCGTCGTGCGGCTGCTCGAGGCCCGCGAAGATCCCGTTCTCGTCCGGGTTCGTGACCGACAGGACGCCGGAGCCCGCGGATCCCCCGCGCGCGAAGACGAGGCCCGGCTCGAGCACCGTCAGGTTCTCGAGGACGGGCCGCGCGTTGCGCTCGGTGTAGGTGATCTCGACGCGCTCGACGGACGGAGACTCGCCCTTGCCGTTCGGCGTGAGGTCGGCCTTCCACTGGAAGAAGCGGGCGGCCGGAAGCTTCGCGCCGCCGCCGGCGCCGGTGGGCGTCCACGCCGACCACGTCGCGTCCGGCTTTTCGCTGTTCCCCGCCCGCACCGAGAGCGAGACGGCCGAGCCCGCGGGGGCGGCCCCTTCCCACCGGGCGTGGCCGAACGTCGAGAGCCGCGCGGCGTCCTTCACCGCCGACACGTAGGAGGCCGGAGCCGGGGCCCCGGCGGGCCGCAGGATCCCGGCGGCCCCGTTCGTGACCGCCGCGAACCCGGCCCCGGCGGCGGGCGCGGCGACGACGAGCTTCTCGCCCGTCTGCGCGAGGAGGCGGACCTCCCGGTCCTTCCAGGCATAGAGGCGCCCGCGCGGACCGGTCGCGATGATGAGGGAACCGGACGAGGCGTCGAAGCGGAGCGAGAACACCGCCTCCTCGGGGAACGTCCAGGCGGGCTCGACGAAGCCGTCGGGCGCGATGGCCGCGATCTCCGACGAATTCGCGGCCTGCGGCGCGACGACGGGACGCACGGCGGACGTCGTCGCCGCGATCGAGACGGTGCCCTTCGGCGCCTCCGGCGCCGGGCCGGGCGACGGCGTGGGCGTGGGCGTCGGGCGCGAGCGGATCTCGATCGGCACGGCGCGCCCGACGGAGGCGTCGACCTGCGAGGCCGCGGCATAGAGAACCCCCCGTCCGTCGAGGGCGAGGCCGGTGACCTCGGGCCGGGAGAAATCGTAGAGCGTCCGCGCGCCCTTCGCTCCGATCGCGACGACGAGGCCGCGGTCCGACGTGCCCGCGTAGAGGGTCCCGTCGGGCCCGGCGAGGAGCGTCCGGACGTGGACGTCCTCGATCTCGTGGAAGAGCTCGAGAGCCCCGGCGGGAGTCTTCCGGTAGATCCGTCCCTTGTTGCCCGTGCCCGCGTAGAGCGTCCCGTCCGGCCCGAAGGCGAGCGACCAGACGGCGGCCTCCTTCGGATCGCCGAGGACGGTGCCGGCCTTCTCGGGGTCGCTTTCCTTCGGGTTGACGCGGTAGATCTTCCCGTTGGGCGACGACGCGCAAACGACCGCGCCGTCGGGCGCGATCGCGACGGCCGTGATGTTCGGCTCCGGGGCCGCGAAGACGAGGGTCACTCCCTTCGGGTCGGAGACGAAGAGCCGGCCCAGGCCGCCGCCCGTCGCGAGATACACGCGGCCGGAGGCGTCGCCGGCCGCCGCGAACACGGCGGCGTCGGCCGCGTTCTCGGGCCACGTGCGCGGCGCGAGCGGCGGGGCGATGGTGAGGCGGCCGTCGGCCGAGACGGCCGTGCCCTTCGCCTCGCCGGCGAGGAAATCGCGGGCGCCGGCGGTGACGGCGACACGCGAGGTGGCGGCGAGGAGAGGCGAGACCGCGAACAGCGCGGAGCAGGCGAGCAGGCGTTTCACGAGCGCGGCCTTTCGATCTCGACCTCGAGCCGGACGCTGCCGGACGCGGGACGGTCGAGCGTGAGGATTTCCTCGGCGAGGAGGCGGGACGCGACGGCGGAATTGGGCGAGGCCCCTCCCTCGCCGTCGGCGAGGATCGCGGCGACGGACGGCGGGAGGGCGGTGACCGTGGCGGCGCCGGTCGTGGCGCCGCGCGTCGGGACCAGGAGCGACGCGACGAGGCGGTTCGCGGGAAGGAGCCTCTCGACCGAGCGGCGGAGGCCCGCGAGCGAGCGCGGCGTCGCCGGATCGAGGGCGATCCGCTGGGCGGACGCCGACGCGCCGTCGGCGATCACGAGCGTCGCACGGCCCTCGGGGGCCTCGCGCGGGACGCGGAGCCTCACGACGCGCGTCTCGTCCTCGCCCCGGCGCCCGGCGAGGCGGACGCTCGCCACGAGCGTCTGTCCGGGGGCGACGCGCTGGGGCGCGACGCCCGCGTCCACGACGCGGAGGCGGCGCTCGCCGGGCACGTTCGACAGCGAGATCTCGACCCCCGAGATCTGCGGGTCCTCGAACTCGTTGTCCGCGACGAGGCCCGCGAGCGCGATCGTCGTGAGCAGGGCGATGTCCCGCGCGTGCGGGCCCGAGAGGACGTCCTCGTAGACGAACGGACCGGCCCGGGTCTGGATCGAGAGCCTGAGCGAAACCGTCTTCTGCGCGGGCGTCGGGTCGTTCAGGACCAGCGCCACGTCCGTGGACATCGCGAGGAGGAGCGGGAAGATCGCGGGCGCCGGCGCCGCTCCCCAGCGCAGCTCCTTCGCCGGCCCGCCGCCGTTGTCGAGGCGGAAGCGCACCGGGACGAGGGGCGCGACGTGGTCCGTGAGGCCCGCGATGCCGGAGTCGCGGTCGCGCGTGAGACGGAACGCGGGCGCGTGCGGGACCGCGAGCTTGAACGACATCATCGCGCTCGGGAAGACCTGGACGACGTCCGTCGCCGCGACCGGCAGCTCGAGCTCCCCCATGCCGAGGAACGGATGGCCGAACGCGACGAAGCTGCCGTCCGCCCCGACGCGGGTCACGGTGCCCGTCGCGCCGAGCTGGAGGTCGCCGTCGAGGAGGAGGGCCGTCACCGCGCCGCCGTTCACGAGCTTCGGCGACGCGCCGCCGGGCTCCGCCGCGTGCCCCGCGGCGGGAGAAGCCGCGCCTCCCCCGGCGCTTCCCGCGGCGGCGAGGAAGGCCGCCGGGAGACCCAGGCGCCCGAGGTCCTCGGCGAAGCGCGAGAGGGTCGCGGTCGGGATCCCGGCCGCGACGGGCGCGAGCAGGGAGGAGGCCTCGCGCCCCGCGGCGGGCCGGTACGGCGCGGCGATCCGCTCGAGGGCGGCGACGCGCTCCTCGGGCGGGAGGCCGTGGGACGCGGCGAGCGCGTTCCAGGCCGCCACGGACGACGCCGTCGCGCGGGCACGGGGTGCCGCGGGCGCCGCGTCGATGTCGAGCATGTTCTCGATCGGCGTCACCTGGCCGATCGGCTCCTTGCCGAACGCCCACGTCGACGAGACGGCCCCCGCGAGCTTCCCGTCCAGGTAGACGGGGCTCCCGCTCATTCCGGCGATGACGCCGGTCTTCTCGAGGCCGAGGCCCGAGACCCTCACGAGGATCCGGCTCCGCCCGAGCGTGTTCGGGAGGATGCCGAGGACCTCGACCTCGAAGCGCTCGGGCGCCGCGCCCTTCATGACCGTCAGGCCCCAGCCCTTCATCCCGGCGTGCACCGCGGCGAGGGGCAGGACGTCCGGCGGGAGGGGCGCCGCGGCCGCGGAGACGGCGGCGACGAGGGCCAGGACGAGAGCGGCGAAAGCCTGCCAACGCTTTGACCCTCTTCGAGTTTCCGTGCTACCTTGACGGGACGGCCGGCGACCGGACCGTCGCGGATCGTATCCCCCGAATTCGAGGGAGGCCGAAAGAGCACACATGTCCGAACCGAACGGATCCAATCTGGTCCAGCTGTTCCTCGGGGCCGGGCCGACGGCCAAGGCCGTGCTCGTCGTCCTCGCGTTCTTCTCGCTCGTGTCGTGGGCGATCATCATCGGCAAGATCTGGAGTTTCTCACGCGCGGCGGGAAGCTCCCGCTCCTTCCTCGCCCACTTCCGCAAGAGCCGCAAGTTCGCGGACGTCCTCGGGATCTGCGATCGCTGCGAACCGAGCCCGCTCGTCGGGATCTTCCGCGCGGGCTACGCCGAGCTCGACCAGCAGGTGAAGGACGGGCGCGAGGTGGCGCCCGCGGATTCGGGCCGCCTCTTCGTCAAGAGCCTCGCCTCCATCGAGAGGGCGCTCGAGCGCGCCGCCGGCGTCGAGACGACGCGCCTGACGCGGGGCCTCTCGTTCCTCGCGACGACGGCCTCGGCGACCCCGTTCATCGGCCTCTTCGGCACGGTCATGGGCATCCTCATCTCGTTCTCCCAGATCGCCTCGAAGGGGTCGACCTCCATCGTCGTCGTCGCTCCCGGCATCGCGGAGGCCCTCATCAACACGGCGGCCGGCCTCGTGGCCGCCGTGCCCGCCCTCATCGCGTACAACAACTTCAACGCCCGCGTCCGCGCGGCGCGCGCCGAGATGCGGGACTTCGCCCTCGAGTTCATGAACCTGGCCGAGCGCCACTTCACCTGAGGCTCGCGTGGCCCTCAAGCTCGACGACGACGCCGACGCGTTCCACGACATCAACGTGACGCCCCTCGTGGACGTCATGCTCGTCCTGCTCGTGATCTTCATGGTCACGGCGCCGCTGCTCCACCAGGGAGTCGAGGTCCAGCTGCCGAAGTCGGTGGCCCAGAACCTCCCGAAGACTCCCGAAGACCCGCTCATCCTCTCGATCACGAAGAGCGGCACGTACTACCTGAACGAATCGCCCGTCGCGAAGGCCCAGCTCCGGGAGAGGCTCAAGCTCGTGCTGTCCCGACGGCGCGACAAGTCCGTCTACCTCAAGGCGGACCGGAACCTTCCGTACGGCACCGTGGTCGAAACGATGGACACGCTCAACCGGCTGGGCGTGGAGAGTCTCGGCATGGTGACGGAGCTGAAATCGGAGGACCGGCGTTGACGTCCGGCGGGACCGTCGGCTCGCCGCTCACGGTCTCGGAGATCCTCGCGCGCCGCGCGCACGACGGCCGGCCCCCGACGGCCGTTTCGGCCGGCCTGTCGATCCTCGCCCACGCCGCGTTCGTGGTCGCCGTGATCCTCACGAGCCGTCCGCGGCACGTGCCTAACGCGATCCCGATCTCGCTCCCCGTCCGCGTCGTGAGCCCGGCGGCCCTCGGACATCCCCAGGCCGCCCCGGCGCCGGCCGCGGCCGCCCCCGTCGCCGCGCCGGTTCCGGAGCCGGCCAGGGCCCGGCCCGTGATCGAGAAGAAGCGCGACGAGAAGATCGAGCCCTCGCCGAGCGCGATGCCGGCGCTCAAGCCGGCCAAGGTCAAGCCCACGCCGCCGAAGGCGGCCCTTCCCGGAAAGGGCGCGCCGCCCGCCGTCGACCTCCCGAGCGCCCCCGGCCTCCCGAACGGGACCGCGGGCGCGACCGGCACGGCACTGAGCTTCGGCGCCGACGTCGCCGGGTTCGACACGGACTTCCCGTTCTCCTACTACGTCCAGCAGCTCGTCTCGCTCATCGGGGCGAACTGGTTCCGGCCGGATTCCCCGGACGGGAGCGTCTGCACCGTCTCGTTCCGGATCCAGCGCTCCGGGCAGGTGACCGACGTGACCGTCGAGTCCTCGTCGGGGGTCAGCTACTACGACCGGGCCGCCGTCCGCGCGGTCTACGCGGCCAATCCGCTTCCCCCGCTCCCGACCGACTACCGCAACGAGCAGCTCGGCGTGCACCTGCGCTTCCGCTGAAGAATCACCGCATGGAGGCTCCGTGAACCGACCGAACCCGATCCGCATCCTGGCCGCCCTCGTCCTCGCCGCCGCCGCCGCACGGGCGGGCGCCCAGCCGTCGACCTCGGCGCCGACGCCCGGGACCGGTCCGGTCGCGCCGCCCGTCTCGAGCCTTCCGAGCCAGGTCGTCATCGACATCCTCGGCGCGAAGGGGGCGCGGATCCCGCTGGCGATCCCCGTCACGATCGCCCCTCTCACGCCGGAGCTCCAGAAGGGGGCCGTGGACCCGTTCTTCACGACCCTGAACGACGACCTGTCGGGGTCGCGGGTCTTCCTCGTCTCCGATCCGACGCTCTACCCGAAGGGCCTGCGTCCGCCGCGCACGCGCGAGGAGGGCGACCAGTGGAAGGCGTCTTCCGCGCAGTACCTCCTCGACACGCGTCTCACGCAGGACACCGGCGCGAACATCGGCGTCGAGGCCCAGCTCTGGGACCTCGGGACGCTCCAGCCGATCCTCGAGCCGGAAGTACACGGGCCCGATCGCCGCCGCCCGCCGGATCGCGCACACGCTCGCGAACGACCTCACCCGCCAGTTCACGGGCAAGCCGGGGCCCTTCCTGACGAAGATCGCCTTCGTCTCCGACCGCGACGAGCCGCGCGTGAAGGAGATCTACACGATGGACTTCGACGGCGAGACCCAGCGCCGGGTGACGTACTCGCACACGCTCTCGCTGGCGCCGGACTGGTCGCCCGACGGCAAGAAGATCGTCTACCAGTCCTACGAGAAGGACACGCCGGGCGTCTTCCTCGTGGGTCGCGACGGGACGGACAAGTTCCGCGTGCCGCTCTCGACGCAGCTCAACGCGTCCCCGTCGTTCGCTCCGGACGGCAGGACGATCGCGTTCTGCGGGAGCGTGAAGGGGAACCCCGAGATCTACACGGTCCAGACGGACGGCTCCGGCCTCAAGCGCCTCACGGAGAACGTCGCGATCGACTCGACGCCCCGCTGGTCCCCGAACGGCCGCGAGCTGGCCTTCACGTCCAACCGGCAGGGCTCGCCGCAGATCTACATGATGGATCTCGAGGGCGCGAACGTCCGGCGCATCTCGCTCGCGGGCAACTGGAACGACGAGGCGTCGTTCTCGCCGGACGGGGGGCGCATCGCCTTCGCGTGCCGGAACGAAGGCGACTTCCAGATCTGCGTGATGGACCTCGGGACGGGCCGCACGCTCCAGATCTCGGAGGGGCCGGGCGCCAACGAGAACCCGACGTGGTCGCCGGACGGGACGAAGATCGCGTGGGAGCTCACCCGCGGGAGCTCGACGCAGATCGCCGTCGCGAACGCCGACGGGTCCTCGATGCGCATCGTGACGTCCGCCGGCAACAATTTTTCGCCGGCGTGGATCAAGACGCTAGAATAGGATTCTCACCCCCCGGGGCGCGCGTCAGGCGTCCCCGGACATCATTCTCACCTTTTGACGGAAGGATTCGCTCAATGAACAACCTCGCGAAGTCCGGGATCCTCGTGGTCGCCGCCGCGGCGCTCGCCGTGGCCTGTTCTCCCAAGCCGAAGCCGGCGCCCGCACCGCCGCCGGCCCCGACGGCGACCCCGACGGTCGTCACGCTCGAGCCCACCCCGGCTCCGACGCCGATGCCCACGCCGCGGTCCCTGGAGGAGGACATCAAGGCGATGTCCCTCGACCGTGTTTCGAGCTATCTGAAGCCGGCCTTCTTCGACTACGACAAGGCGGACCTCCGCGCCGACGCGCGCGACGTCCTCGCCGCGAACGCGACCTGGCTCAAGTCCCACCCGACCGTCCAGTTCACGATCGAGGGCCACTGCGACGAGCGCGGGACCGCCCAGTACAACCTCGCGCTCGGCGACCGCCGCGCGAACGCCGCCAAGGAGTACCTCGTCTCTCTCGGGATCGAGGCCGGCCGGATCAAGACCGTCTCCTACGGAAAGGAACGTCCCTTCGCAACCGGGCACGACGAGGATTCGTGGGCGAAGAACCGTCGCGCCCATTTCGTCGTGACGGCGAAGTGACACGGGTGAAGGCCGTTCGGGCGCTCGCGGCCGCGGGGATCCTCGCGGCCGCGGTCGGCTGCGTGAGCGGAAGCGACATCGACCAGCTCCACCGCCACATCTCCGAGGTGGAGAAGCAGGTGGAGACGCTCGAGAAGCAGTCCTCCTCGAAGGACGAGGTCGCGAAGCTCAACGACACCCTCGCGAAGCAGTCGACGACGCTCCTGCGCTCGAACGCCGACCTCGGAACGAAATTCGACGACCTGACGCGCGAGATGCAGTCGCTCGCCGGCAAGCTCGAGGACACGAACCGGCGCCTCGCGCAGCTCTCGCAGCAGATCGCCGAGGTCCAGGCCCGCGCCGCTTCCGGCGGCGCGGCGCCGCCCGTCGTCGCGCCCGGGCCCGGCGCGGGTGCGTACCCGGCCGCGCCGGTGGCCGCCGGGGGCCTCGTGGCGGTGCGGGGGCGCGGCGGCCGCGCCGGCGCCGAAGGGCGGCGGGATCTCCCCGTCCGACCTCTTCGCGCAGGCGACCGCCGACTACCAGCGCGGACGCTACGACCTCGCGCGGCAGGGCTTCGAGGACTACGCCGAGAAGTTCCCGCGGACCGACCTCTCCGACGACGCCCTCTACTGGGCCGGCGAGTGCTGGTCGGCGCAGAAGAAATCCCGCGAGGCGATCGCGGCCTACGACAAGCTCTTCCGGACGTACCCGCAGAGCGACAAGGCGCCGGCCGCGCACCTCAAGAAGGGCCTGGCCCACCTCGAGCTCGGGGAGAAGGCCCAGGCAATGGTCGAGCTCAACTACGTCGTCAATCAGTTCCCGGGCTCCGACGAGGCCAAGAGCGCGCGCCAGCGCCTCAAGGCCCTCGGCGGCGACGCCCGGTAAGCACACCGAGAGAAAGGGACCTTCCCCGAAATGGCAAACACCAAGCAGGCCAAGAAGCGCGCCGGTCAGAGCGAGAAGCGCCGCGCCCGCAACCGCTCCGTCGTGACGCGCGTCCGCAACGTCGTCAAGAACCTCCGCAAGACCGCCGAGATCGAGGCGGCGAAGGTCGGCGACATGCTTTCCGGCGCGGTCTCCGAGCTGGACGTCGCCGTCCGCAAGGGCGTCCTCCACCGGAAGACCGCCTCGCGCCTGAAATCGCGCATCTCGAAGACCGCGAACAAGGCGAAGAGAGGTCCGCCGCGAAGGCGAAGTAACGGCTCTAGAACCCTTCCAGGATGGTCGTGACGAGGCTCTGGGCGAACGGTCGCGCCAGGGCCACGATCGCCTCCCGCTCGCGGTCGTAGTACGACCGCGAGCTCCCCGGCACCGTGTACGGCTGCCGGAATACGAATGACGGCTCCGTGAACAGCGGCTTCTCGGTCGCCTTCTCGACGAGGACGAGGTGTGCCGTCACGGTCACCTGGTACTCGACCGCGAGGCCCGGCGTCGTCGAAGCGGACGGGCGTCACGCTCAGCGACGTCAGCCGGCCGTTCAGCTCGGAGTCGGCGAGCGACCGGTCGGCGACGGGCTTCAGGCCGCCCGCGGGCCGACAGCTCCCGAAGCACGGCCTCGGTGAGCTGCTGCTCGACGCCGACGACCGTCGTGTCGTTGACGAACGTGGGGACCCAGACGGTCTTGACGTTCGGCGGCAGCGCGCTCGCGCCGGTGCCGACGAGCGAATAGCCGCAGCCGGGAGATCCGAGAGAAAGAGAAAGAAGGAAGGAGAAAAGGAAGATTTCTTTGAATGGAGAGGAGGAAGAAGCGCGGCGCAGGCGGCGCGGCGCGAGGGGCGTCCGCCCGCGACCACTCGAAGAATCTTTTCTTCGGTCCTCTCTTCCGTATTTGCTCTTTCACTTCACAACCAGGTTCAGGAGGCGGTCCTGGACCCAGATGACCTTCACGATCTGCTTGCCCTTCCAGCCAGCGAGCCAAAGCGGGCTCGGCCAACGCGGCGTCCCGCGCCTCTTTCTCAGAAGATCCCCTCTTCAGCCTGATCTCTGCGCGGACCTTCCCCGAGACCTGCACGGCGATCGAAGCCACCTCTTCCACCGCGAGCTTCGGGTCGAACGCGGGCCAGCCGGACACGAGGAGGCTCTCGCGTGCCGCCGAGCCTCTCGTTCAGCTCCTCGGAGAGGTGCGGGGCGATGGGATGGAGGAGCGCGACGAGCGCGCGAAGCGTCGCGGCGGTCTCGCCCGGGTCGGCCTTCGGGTCGCCGACGAGACCCGCCGCGTGCGTGCCGAACTCCATGAGGTGCGCGACGCCGGTGTGGAAGGAAAACGCGTCGAAGTCCTCGGTGACCTTCTTGACCGCCATGTGCCGGGCCCGGGCGGCGGGCGTGTCGGCCGCCGCGGGCTCGCCGCGCGGGTCGGCGCCGGACGCGACGAAGCGCTCGACGGCCGTGCGCACGCGGCCGAGGAACCGCTCGGGGCCGCTGATCCCCTCGTCGCTCCACTCGGCGTCCTTTTCGGGCGGCCCGAGGAAGAGGACGAACGCGCGCACGGCGTCGGCGCCCTTCTCGGCGATGAGCGGGTCCAGCGAGACCGCGTTGCCGCGGGACTTCGACATCTTCTCGACCCGCCCCGTCGGCGACAGGCGCGTGATCATCCCCTGGTTGAAGAGGGCCGAGAACGGCTCCTCGAACGTGACGAGGCCGAGGTCCTTCATGACGCGCGCGAAGAACCGCGCGTAGAGGAGGTGGAGGATCGCGTGCTCGATCCCGCCGATGTACTGGTCGACCGGCGCCCACTCGGCGGCGCGCGCCGGGTCGAACGGGGCCTTGTCCGTTCGCGGGATCGAGGTACCGCAGGTAGTACCACGACGAGTCGACGAACGTGTCCATCGTGTCGGTCTCGCGGCGCGCGGGGCCGCCGCACTTCGGGCACGTCGTGTTCGACGAAGGAGGCGACCTTCTCGAGCGGGTTGCCGCCCTTGCCGGTGAACGGCGCATCGGGCGGGAGGACGACGGGCAGGTCCTTCTCCGGAACCGGCACCCAGCCGTCCTTCTCGCACTTCACCATCGGGATCGGCGTCCCCCAGTAGCGCTGGCGGGAGATGAGCCAGTCCCGCAGGCGATAACGAATGCGCGGGCCGCCGATCCCTCGCCTGCGCGGCTTCCTGCGAAATCAGTTCGCGGGCGGTGGAAGAAGATTTTTCTGTGAATGGGCCGGAGGCGACGAGGCAGACCTTCGCCCGTATAGGCGCCGCCGGAGCACCGCCGACGTCCGAAGAAGGCCGAAGAGGAAGATTTCTTCGAGTGGTCCCGCGCAGGGCGCGCCGGAGCCCGGGGCGCCGCCGGCGCCCACCCGCTGCGCCCTCCCCCTCTTCCCTTCTAAGAAAATCTTCTCTCTTTCTCTTTCTTCTCTTCCTCGATGACCTTCACGATCGGAATCCCGTACTTCGTCGCGAACTCGAAGTCGCGCGTGTCGTGCGCGGGGACGGCCATGAGCGCGCCGGTGCCGTAGTCCGCGATCACGAAGTTCGCGAGCCACACCGGGATTTCCTGCCCGGTGAACGGATTGATCGCCTTGACGCCCGTGTCGCGGCCGTCCTTCGCCGCGCCCTCGGCCTCGCGCTCGAGGCGCTCCTGGTTGCGGATGGACGTCACCCAGGCCGCGAGCGCGGCCTTCTGCGGGTGGTTCGCGATCAGGCGCGGCACGAGCGCGTGCTCGGGCGCGAGGATGAGCGCCGTCGCGCCGTACACGGTGTCGGGGCGCGTCGTGAAGACGCGCACGGTCTCGCCGAGCGCGGGGATCGCGAAGTCGAGGTCGGCGCCGACCGACTTTCCGATCCAGTTGCGCTGCATCGTGACGACCTTCTCGGGCCACTTCCCGAGGGTGTCGAGGCCGGCGAGGAGGCTCTCGGCGTAGTCCGTGATCTTCAGGAACCACTGCTCGAGCTCGCGCTGGACGACGGGCGTCCCGCAGCGCTCGCAGACGCCGCCTTCGGCCTGCTCGTTCGCGAGGACGGTCTCGCACGAAGGGCACCAGTTCACGCCGGACTTCCGCCGCACGGCGAGGCCCTTCTCGAGGAGCCTCAGGAAGAACCACTGGTTCCAGTGGTAATAGGCCGGCTCGCAGGTCGTGACTTCCTTCGTCCAGTCGTAGAGGACGCCCCACGCCCGGAACTGCTCCTTCATCGCCGCGATGTTCGCGAGCGTCGAGGTGCGCGGGTGGATGCCCTTCTGGATCGCGTAGTTCTCGGCGGGCAGCCCGAACGCGTCCCAGCCCATGGGGCAGAAGATCGTCCGGCCGCGCTGGCGCAGGTACCGGTGGAGCGCGTCCGTGAGGAAGTACGTGCGCGCATGGCCGACGTGCAGCCGGTCTCCCGAGGGGTACGGCAGCATCACGAGGAGGTACGTCCCGTCGCCGGCGCTCTTCCCGGTGTCCACGAAGGCCGCGCGGTCCGCCTCCCAGCGCTCGCGCCATTTCGTCTCGATCCGCCGGATCTCGTCGCTGCGCGAGGGGGACGTGTTCGTCGTCGTCATGAGAGCGCGCGAGTGTAAACGACCGCGCCCGGCCGCCGGTAGGCGAGGTCACTTCCGAGGAGGACGGGCGCAAGCGGCGCGGAAGACGCGGCGACGTGGTCCTCGCGGCCGAGAAGGAGGTAGCCGCCGGGCTTCAGGCTCGCGCCGAGGCGTTCCACCGCCAGCGCGCGCGCGCGGGCGGGAAGCTGCTGCAGGACCCCGTGGCAGACGATGACGTCGTGCTTGCCGGCGCCCGCCGGCTCGTCGGCGAGCGCGCGCGCCTCGAAGAACGCGGACTCCCGGAGCGACTCGCGCACCCGGTAACGGCCGTTCGACAGGGGCTGGAAATGGCGGTTCCGAACCGCATCGGCGACCCCGCGCAGTGCGTGCGGCCCGTAGACGCCCGCGCGCGCGTAGCGGATCGCGGCCGGAGACAGGTCCGTGCCGCGGATGCGCACCCGGCGGTTCCCGACGAGCCCGCGCTCGGCGAGGCGGATCGCCGCGGACCAGACCTCCTCTCCCGTTCCGCACCCGACGCACCAGACCTCGAGCGTGCCGTCCGCTCCGAGCGCGAGAAGCCGCTCGGGGGCGATCTCCCCGGCCAGGGCCTCGAGGGAGCCCGGGTCCGCGAAGAAGCGCGAGGACGTGTTCGCGACGCGAGTCGACGAGGCGCGCGAACAGCGGGTGCGCGGCCGGGAGGTCGCGCATCCGCCGCCAGAGCAGCCGGAACGAGCCCGCCGCCCACGCTTCGGCCGCGAGGAGCAGGCCGAGCCTCGGCCGAAGCGCCTCGGGGTCGACGGCGAGCCCGGTGCGCATTCGCGCGAGGCCCGCGAGCAGGCGCAGCGCGTCGGCCTCGTCGTCGGGGCCGTCGGGCCCCGGCGCGCGACGTCCGCGCCGTCTCGATCGCCGCGCCCCACGCGCGGCCGGCCCGCGGCGGTGCCGCGCGCCCACGCGCCCCGCACGGCCTCCGGGAAACGGCGCGCAAGAGCCTCGGCGGCGGCGCGCGCCTCGGGCCGCTCGCCGTCGGCGACGAGGGCCCGGGTGACGGCGGAAATCGCGTCGGCGCGGCCGGCGGCGGCGACGGCCCGCAGCAGCGCCGCGTGCGCCTCCGGGTCCGTCTCGCGGTCGAGCGCCTCGGCGAGCGGGACGGCGAGAGCGGCGGCCAGGTCGTCGCCCGCGTGCGCGGCCGTCGACGCCGCCGCGACCCGAACCTCGGCGCGCCGATCCGCGAGGCCGTTCGCGACGGCGTCGGCCGCCACGTGAGGAGGCGCGACGGCGGCGGCCTCGAGGACGGCGCGAGCCGTCGACGGGTCCTCGTGGAAAACGGCGAACGCGACGGCGGACGCGGCCGCGGAGTCGCGGAGCTCGGCGACCGTCTCCATCGCGGCCCGCCGGACGGCGCCGCGCTGGGCGAGCATCTCGCGCGCCACGCCGCGGCCGCTCCGGCCCGGCGAGCGTCACGAGCAGGGCACCGGCAGCGGCCGCCACCGACGCGTCGTCGTTCAGGAACCGCAGGACCTGCCGCGCCTCGAGACCCGGCTTCCGGACGCGCGCCAGGCGCCCGAGGCTCCAGAGGGCCTCCGCGCGCACGGTGAAATCCTCGTCGTCGAGGAGCGCCAGGACATCCCGCTCCGCGATGCCCGTCCGGCCGGCCGCGGCGGCGACGGCGGCGGCGCGCGTCCCCGCGTCCCGGGACGCGAAGGCGGCCCTGAGCGCGACGTCCGCCGCCACGCCCGGCTCTTCGCGCAGCGCCGTGAGGGCGGCGGCCCGGCCCGGTCCGTCGTGGCCGCTCGCGCGATCGTGAAGGGCGGTCGCCGCGGCCCGCACCCGTCTCGCCGCCCTCCCGGCGCGCCTCGCGCGCGACGGCCCAGGCGGCGGCCAGGGCCGTGTCCGGGTCGTCGTCCGCGAGGATCTCGAGGAGGTCCGGCAGGGGCGTGGAGCCGGGCGCGAGCCGGTTCAGAGCCGCGGTCTTCGCGCGGGGATGGACGTGGGAGAGGAGGTTCGAGGGCTCGACGGAGGCCCTCCCGTCGAGGAGGAGCGCGAGCGCGGGTTCGGCGTCGTCCACGACCAGCGCGGTCCGCGCCGCCTCCGCGAGGCGCTTCGGAGGGAAGGTCGGCCAGCGGGGCGTAGCCGTCGGGAAACGGGCCCTGGCGGACGATCAGGGCGGCCGCCCCCGCCGCGTCGAGCCGCGCGAGGAGCCGCGCGAGAGCGCCCGCCGTCGCTCCGCGGAACGCCGGGCTCGGCGAGGAGGGCCTGCGCCGCCTCGGTCACGCCGGGCCAGAGGGTGCGCACGCGGCGCGCGAGAGCCGCGGAGCCGCGCGCGACGCACTTCGCGAGCGCGAGCGAGAAGGTCGGCGCCCCCCAGCCCGCGGCGCCCCGCGTCGCGCCAGCTCCTCGGCGGCCTCGGGCGCCGGGAGCCTCGCGAGGCGGCCAGCGCGCACGCGCCGACGCCGGGCTCGTCGAGCACCGGCAGGAGGCGGGCCGCCGCTCGCGGATCGCCGAGGAGGCCGAGCGCCCAGGCGGCGTGCGCGCGGGCGTAGGGCGTTCCGTCGCGCAGCGACGCGGAGGAGGAAGGGCGCCGCCTCGGTGCGGCCCGTTCGCGCCGAGGGCGAGGAGCAGCTCGGCGCCCACGTCCGGATCCGACTCGATTCGCGCGGCCGCCTCGAGGACCGCGACGAACTGCCGGGCCCGACGGCGCGGGACGGGAGCTCCCGCGCCGCGCGCAGGCGGACGACGGGCGAGGGACTCGTGGGAGAGCGCCTCGAGGAGCGTCTCGCCGCCCCCGGGCCGGGCCGCCAGCGCGCGGGCCGCGGCGATGCCCGCCGCTCCGGACGCACGGGTCGAGGAGCAGCGCGGTGCAGATCGCACGGCCTCCCGAGCCCGCGGCGGCGAGGCCCTCGACGGCGCGGGCGCGGACGCGATGGTCGGCATCCGCGAGCAGGCCGGCCAGCGCCTCCTCGGCCTCGGGGCCGCCCAGGCCGGCGAGTACGGCCGCGGCGTGGAGGCGCACTTCCGGGCTTCGGCGAGCCGGCTTCCTGCACGACGGAGACCAGCGGATTCCCGCTCAACGCCGCGCTCCCGGAGATCCCGGCGGCCGCGAGCGCGGCTCCGACGGCATCGACGTCGAACGGGGTCTCAGGAGCGCGGCCGCTCCGACGTCCGCGGCCCGGCCGGGGCGCGTCCGTCGTCGGATGCCGGGGCGACGGCGACGACCGGAAGGCTCGGGATGCCCGGGACGCGCGCGCAGGAGCGCGACGAGCTCGTCGCCCGAGAGGACGGGCAGGTCGAGCGAGACGAGGGCGAGCACCGGCCGTTCGCGGGCGACGAGCCAGAGCGCGTCGAGCGCCGACCCGGCTTGCCGACGTGCGGGGAACCCGCCCGACGCGCGCGAGCGCCTCGCGGAGAGCGGCGAAGCCGCGAGGATGCGCAGCGGCGGCGAGGGCAGGACGACGA
Source organism: uncultured Acidobacteriota bacterium (assembly GCA_963776915.1). Classification (GTDB taxonomy): domain Bacteria; phylum Acidobacteriota; class Thermoanaerobaculia; order UBA5066; family UBA5066; genus Fen-183. Next base: position 170,562 of record CAVZPE010000015.1, read on the forward strand.
GGATCGGGAGCGGCGCGCCGGGGGCGCCCGCGTCCGCGGTCAACGCCGCTCGTCCCGGCCGGCGGGACGCGGCGCCGCGAGCGGCGCGGGGTCGAAGGAGGCGCCCTCGAGCGGGCCCCGCGGCCGCGCGAGCGTCACGCGCCCGTCTCCGCTCTCCAGCGCCGGCCGCCGGAGCTCGGCCGATCGCGAGAGGACGTCGGCATGGAAGGCGGAGGCCGGCTGGCGCGCGAGCGCGAGGTGGCGCGCCGTGACGGTATTCGCGAGGCCCCCCGGGTCCGACGGGACCCAGCCGAGCGACGGGAACGTACACCTCGATCCAGCGGTGGCGGACGCCGCCCAGGACGGCGTTGTAGACGAGACGGGACTCCGGCGTCAGCTCCTTCGGCTCGGCCGCGACGAGGAGGCCGGTGACCTGCCGCGTCGGAACGCCCGCGCGCAGCAGGAGCTCGGCCGCGAGCAGGGAGCGGCCCACGCACGAGCCGTGGCCCGGAGCGCAGGGCCGTCGAGGCGGTCTCGTTGCCGTCCGGCAGCGTGTACGCGACGAACTCGGGACGTGAACGCGATCACGCGCTCGACGGCCTCGAGCGTGGTGGTGACGCCGGCGAGGACGCGGCGCGACGTCGCGTCGAGGAGGCGGGTCGTCGGCGCGCGGCTCGGCCAGCGCCGCGCGGGCCTCGGACGAGAGCGACGCCGAGCGGCGGCGGGAAGGGCGCGTCGGTGCCGAAGGGCGCCCCGTCCACCTCGACGCGGGCCTCGAGGGTGCGCCCGTCCGGACTCGAGAGGACGACGCGGTAGCCCGGCGTCCTCGACCGGGCGCGCGAAGCGCCACGGCGACTCCCCCTCCACGCGGTAACGGGCCCATTCGACGTGCGGGCCGTCGGCTCCGGGCCGCCGCGCCAGGCCACCGCGCGAGGAGGACGGGACGAGGCGCTTCATGTCGCGTCCCCGCCCGCGCCCGTGCGCGGGCCGTACGTCGCGCGGCGGATTCCGTCGAGGACGCCGTTCACGAACGGGCCGGACGACGGCGTCGAGAACTTCTTCGCGATCTCGACGGCCTCGTCGATCACGACGGCGTCGGGAGTGTCGTTCTCGTAGAGGAGCTCGTAGAGGGCGAGGCGGAGGAGGTTCCGGTCGACGGCGGCCATGCGGCCGAGGCGCCAGTGCTCCGAGCGCTCGGACAGCTTTGCGTCCAGCTCGTCGCGGCGCGCGAGCGTGCCCTCGACGAGCCGCGCCGCGTACTCCTGCACGTCGGGCCGGGCCTCGACGTACTCCTCCGTGCGCCGGAACATCTCGGCGGGCTCCGTGCCCGCGAGATCGTTCTGGTAGAGGAGCTGAAGCGCCAGCTCGCGGGACTTGCGACGGCGGCCGCTCACGCGTCCCTCCGCCGCCCGTCAGCGCGCGCGACGCTTCGCGGCCGGGACCTTCAGGCGGGCGCGCAGGTCGGCGGACTCGACGGCGGCCATCGCCGCCTCGAAGCCCTTGTTGCCGGCCTTGGCGCCGGAGCGCTCGAGCGCCTGCTCGAGCGTGTCGCACGTGAGGACGCCGAAGGACACCGGGAGGTCGAGCTCGAGCGAGACCTGGAAGACACCCTTGGCCGTCTCGCCCGCGACGTAGTCGAAGTGCGGCGTGCCCCCGCGGATGACGGCGCCGAGGGCGACGAGGGCGTCGAACGCTCCGGTGCGCCCCAGATCACGCAGGGCGAGAGGCAGCTCCCAGGCGCCCGGCGTGCGGACGACGACGACGTCCGTCGGCGCGCCGGTGCGGCGCAAGGCGTCGAGAGCGCCGTCGAGGAGGCGCGACGACGACGACGTCGTTCGTCCGGGCGGCCACGATGCCGAAACGCCGGCCCGTGGAGGTGAGGTGTCCTTCGATCACGGTCATGGGAAGGCGGAGTGTAACCCGCCCGGCCGCTCCTTAGAAGCTCACGCCCCCGCGCGGAGCCGGTCGACGGTCGCGTGCGACGCCGTCGCACCCGTAGTTCTCGCGGTAGCGGTCGAGGAAGTCCGACGATCGCGTAGCGTTGCGGCTGGGCCCCGATCGTCTCCAGGGCGTAGACGGCGGCGACGCTCCCGACCCGGCCCGCCACGTCCCACGGCAGTCCGCGCTGGCGTGCCGCGAGGAGCCCCGCGCGGAACGCGTCGCCGACGCCGGTCGGGTCGACCGCGGCGCCGCGGAGCCTCGCGGGCGGAATGCTCGTGCACGACGGCTCCGTCCGGAGCGTCCGCCGAGCCGCCGCGCAGGGCGATCGTCGAGCCCTGCTCGCCGCGCGTGACGATGAGGACGGGCACGCGGCTGAGGACCTCGGCCTCCGAAAGGCCCGTCTTCTTCTCGATGACCCCGAACTCGTACTCGTTCGCGACGAGGATGGCGGCGCCCTCGAGGCCGGAGAGGATCTCGGCGCCGCCGAGGCGCGCGACCTGCTGGCTCGGATCGAAGACGAACGGGATGCGCAGCGTCCGGCACTCCTCCGCGTACTTGATCATCGCCTCGGGCGCGTTCGGGGCGATCACCGCGAGCGAGACCGTCCCCGGCCCGAAGGCGCGGAAGGAGAGGTTCACGGCCCGGGCCATCGCGCCCGTGTAGAAGGTCGCGATCTGGTTCTGGACCTCGTCCGTCGAGACGAAGAACGAGGCGGTGAAGAGGTCGTCGCTGATGTGGAGCTCGGACGTGTCGACGCCCTCCTCCGCGAGCCACCGCGCGTAGTCGAGCGCGTCGACGCCGGCCGTCGCCATGATGACGGGCTTGAGGCCGAAGAGCGCGAGGCCGTACGCGATGTTCGGCGCCACGCCGCCCCGCACGCGGCGCATCGAGTCCACGAGGAACGAGACCGACAGGCGGCTCATGCGGTCGGGGACGACGACGTCGAGGAACTTCCCGGGGAACGTCATCAGGTAGTCGAAGGCGACGGAGCCGGTCACGACGATGCGCGAGGGCGTCATGGACGTCCTTTCTGCGTGAAGAGCGCGAGCCGCCGCCGGGTGGCGGCGGGGACGCGCGTCGGATGCGTGAGGATCGCGAAGGCGAGCGCGTCGGCGCAGTCGCTCGGACGCGCCGGGTCGAGACGGCGGACGGCGTTCGCGAGCACGCGGTTCGCCATGGCCGCGTTCGCCGTGAGGACGGCGAGGACCGATTCGACGCTGACCGGGCCCTCCTCCTCGTGCCAGCAGTCGTAGTCGGTCACGAGGCACATCGACGCGTACGCGATTCCGGCCTCGCGGCAGAGCTTCGCCTCGGTGGCGTTCGTCATCCCGATCACGTCGACGCCCCACGAGCGGTAGAGGAGGGACTCGGCCTTCGTCGAGAACTGCGGCCCCTCCATGCAGACGTACGTGCCGCCGCGGTGGACGACGGCCCGTTCCGCCTTCGCCGCCGCCTCGAGCGCCGCGACGAGCGTCTCGGAGACCGGGTGCGAGAACGAGACGTGGCCGACGCAGCCGTCGCCGAAGAACGTCGAGGCGCGACGCTTCGTGAGGTCGAGGAACTGGTCCGGCAGGACGATGTCGGTCGGCCTGTAGGCCTCCTTCATCGAGCCGCAGGCCGACGCGGAGACGAGCCACGAGCAGCCCAGCTTCCGGAAGCCCCAGACGTTCGCCCGGTAGTTGATCTCGGTGGGCAGGAGCGAGTGGTGGCGCCCGTGGCGGGCGAGGAAGGCGACCGGGACCGAAGAGAGATTTCCTAGAAAGTAAGAGTCGGAGGGCGCGCCGAAAGGAGTGCGCAAGTCGCGATCTCGTCCGTGACCTTCAATCCCGGCAGGGCGTAGAGGCCGGAACCTCCGATGAGGCCGATCGCGGCGCTGGCGCCGCGAAGACGAAGATGAAGATTTCTTAGAAGGTGAAGACGGGCGGGAGCGCACCGAGGCCTCCTCGCGCGCCTTGCGGCCGCCCCCCTGCCCTCTTCCACTCGAAGAAATCTCTTTCTTCCTCTTCGTGCTCTTCGGACGCGTCATGTCAGCGGTTCCGCCCCATCTCCTCGAGGATGTCGAGGGCGAGCTTCAGCGCGGCGCGGCCCGCCTCGCCGGTGACCTCCGGCTCGGAGCGCTCGCGGCACGCCTTGAGGAACGCCGCGTCCTCGGCCGTGAGCGGGTCCTGCGGCTCGACGGCGACCGGCCAGGGCACGATGCGCGGCGGGCCGGTCAGCCGGTCGAGGCGGAAGGCCGTGACGTCGCGGTTCTGGGTGTCGATCGAGAAGTACCAGTCCGGCTGGAAGAACCGGAACTTCCGCGTCTTTTCCTGCGAGACGCGCGAGGCCGTCAGGTTCGCGACGCAGCCGCCCTCGAAGGAGAGACGCACGGACGCGATGTCGATCTTGTTCGAGAGGATCGGGACGCCGACGGCGCGGATCTCGGTCACGGGCCGCCCGACGAGGTCGAGCGCGATGTCGAGGTCGTGGACGAGGAGGTCGAGGACGACGTCCACGTCGAGAGCGCGCGGCACGAAGACGCCGAGGCGGTGCGCCTCGATGAACTTGACGTCGGTGACGAGCGGCCGGACGGCGGCGACGGCGGGATTGAAGCGCTCGATGTGCCCGACCTGCAGGACCCGGCCCCTCTCGCGCGCGAGGGCGACGAGACGGTCCGCCTCGGCGAGGGTCGCCGTGATCGGCTTCTCGACCATCACGTCCGCGCCGCCCGCGAGGAGTTCTTCCGCGACGGCGGCGTGCGTGACGGTGGGGGACGCGACGACGACGGCGGTCGCTCCCGCGTCGAGGAGCTCGCGGATCGACCTCCGGCGCACCATGCCCGACGCCCCGTGAGCCGCCTCGATGGCGGCCGCCGCCGCGTCGTCGGTCTCGACGAAGCCGGCGGGATCGGACCCTTCCAGCGTGGACAGGATGCGGGCGTGGTGGCGGCCGAGGTACCCGCACCCGACGACACCGGTCTTGAGCGACGTCATGCGCGGCGGAGTGTAAAGGACGAACGGCCGGCCCGAGACCCGTCTGATCCATCTGAATCATGTAACCTCCGCGGCTCACATGGGCCGCGACTGGAAATCCACTCTCCTCCTCCCGAAGACGGACTTCCCCATGAAGGCGGACCTCCCGAGGCGGGAGCCCGCGCGCCTCGCGCGGTGGCAGGACGGAGGATCTCTACGGCCGCATCCGCGCCGCGCGGAAGGGCGCCCACGGGTACCTCCTGCACGACGGCCCGCCGTACGCGAACGGCCGGATCCACATGGGGACGGCGATGAACAAGATCCTCAAGGATCTCGTCGTCCGCTCGAAGTCGCTCGCCGGCTTCGACGCCCCGTACGTGCCCGGCTGGGACTGCCACGGGCTTCCGATCGAGCTCAAGGTCGACAAGGAGCTCGGCCCGAAGAAGCGCGGGATGACGGACGTCGCGATCCGCGACGCCTGCCGCGCGTACGCCGAGAAGTGGATCGACGTCCAGCGGGACGGACTTCAAGCGCCTCGGCATCCTCGGAGCCTGGCAGGCCCCGTACCGGACGATGGACTTCTCGTACCAGTCCGAGATCGCGCGGGCGTTCGGACGGTTCGTCGAGGGCGGCCTCGTCTCGTTCGGGTTCAAGTCCGTCCTCTGGTGCGTCCACGACCGCACGGCTCTCGCCGAGGCGGAGATCGAGTACGAGGACAAGACGGACTGGTCGATCTACGTGGCCATGCCCCTGGAGAGGGATTCTTCGAAGGGCGCGTGGGGCGCTCGCGTCCGGAGGCGGCGGAGGTGCCGCGCCTCTACGCCGTGATCTGGACGACGACGCCGTGGACGCTTCCCGCGAATCGCGCCATCGCGCTGGGTCCGAAGATCGAATACATCCTTCTTAGAAGGGAATCGGAGCCCGGCACCGCCTACCTCGTCGCCGAGGAGCTCGTTCCGCAGGTGACGGCCGAGCTCGGCTGGCGCGACGCCAGCCCTCTTCCCCACTCGAAGAAAAGCGGCGCGGCCCTGGCCGGGGCGAAGCTCCTTTACACGAGACCGTTCTCGAGCGATCCCGACAGACAACTTCGGCTTCCTTCTCGGCGAGCACGTCTCGACGACGGACGGCACGGGCCTCGTCCACACGGCGCCCGGCCACGGGCGCGACGACTACGAGGTCGTGCGGCGCGCGGGGTTCAAGGTCGACGATCCGGCGCTCTGCCCCGTCGACGAGGGCGGGTATTACGACGCGAACGCGCCGGAATTCCTCAGGGGGAAGAGAGTCGTCATCGCCGCGGAGCGACGCGGAGAACGCGAACCTCGCGGTTCTCGAGGCGCTGCGCGACGGACGCGCCGGGACCTCGATCCTCCTTTCGCAGAAGTCTTCTCCCCACTCCTATCCCCACTGCTGGCGCTGCAAGAACCCGGTCATCTTCCGGGCGACGCACCAGTGGTTCATCGACCTCGGGGCCCTGCGCGACCGCGCGATGAGCGAGATCCGCGACCGTGTCGAATGGATCCCGTCCTACAGCGAGAACCGCATCGGCGCGATGGTCGACAACCGGCTGGAGTGGACGATCTCCCGCCAGCGCCGCTGGGGCTCGCCGATCACGTTCCTGCGCTGCGTCGACTGCCGACAGAGAGGCATCGTCTCCCACTTTCCGCGAGTCGAGGGGAACGTCAGCGAACAGGAAAAGAGGGAAAGAGAAGATTTCTTCGAAAGGGTAAGAGAGACGTTCCGCGAGCACGGAGCGAACGCCTGGTACGACGACGCCTTCCCCCCGTCTTACTTTCTAAGAAAATCTTCCTCTTCCTCTTCCTTCGTCCTCATCTTCCTCTTCAGCCTCCTGCTCTTCCTGCGGCGGGACGAACTTCGAGAAGCTGAAGGACATCCTCGACGTCTGGTTCGACTCCGGCGTCTCGCACGCGGCGGTCCTGCGCTCCGGCGACTACGGCCTCGCGGACCCGTACACGGCTCGGCCGCCCGTGCCGGTCATGTACCTCGAGGGCCACGACCAGCACCGCGGGTGGTTCCAGTCCTCGCTCCTCACGTCCGTCGCCCTGACGGGCCGGGCTCCGTACGACACCGTGCTCACGCACGGGTTCGTCGTGGCGGGCGACGGCCGGAAGATGTCGAAATCGCTCGGGAACACGATCGAGCCGCAGGACCTCCTCAAGACCGACGGCGCCGACGTGATCCGTCTCTGGGTCGCCTCCCTCGACTACACGAACGACGATCCGCTCTCGAAGGAGATCCTCGCGCGCACCGCGGAGGCCTACCGCAAGATCCGGAACACGGCGCGCTTCCTCCTGTCGAACCTGTTCGACTTCGACCCCGCGAAGGACGCGGTCCCGGACGCGCGACTCGAGCCGCTCGAGCGGTGGGTCCTGGACGCCGCCGCGCGCTTCTCGGCCGAGGCGCGCGAGGCCTACGAACGCTTCGAGTTCCACGCCGTCGCGCGCCGGCTCCTCGACCTCGTGACGACGGACCTCTCGGCGTTCTGGTGCGACGTCCGCAAGGACGCCTTCTACGTCCTCGCCGCGAACGACCCGGTGCGCCGCTCGGCGCAGACGGCGGCCTGGAAGCTCGTGGAGACGATCGCGGTCGCCCTTTCCCCGATCTGCCCGTTCACGGCCGAGGAGATCTTCGAGGCGCTGCCGGGGAACGCGGGGGATCCGTCCGCGCTCTTCCTGATGAGCTGGAGCGATCGTGCAAGCTTTCGCAGATTTCTTCGAATGAAAGAGAAGCGTGGGGGAAGGTCCTCGCGCTTCGGGCCGCGTTCCTGCAGTCCCTCGAGCCGCTGAGGCGCGAAAACAAGGTCGGCTCCGCGTCGCAGGCCGAGGCCGCCGTCGGTCGGGCGCGCCGACGGACTCGACGCGCTCTGGCCCTTCTTCACCTTTCAGAAGAAAATCTCGCGGACGTCTTCGGCGTGCTCGTCCGTCGTGCGGGAGGCCGGCGCCGGAGGGCGTCCTCGCCCGCCCCGCCGAGGGCGCGAAGTGCCCGCGCTGCTGGCAGGTGCGCAAGGACGTCGAGCCCGGCGAGGACGGGATCTGCGCGCGCTGCCGCGCGGTCGTCGGCGGTTAGAATCCTCCGGTGACGCGGCGCCTCCCCTATCTCGCCCTCGCCCTGGGCGTCGTCGTCGTCGATCAGGCCACGAAGGCGCTCGTCATCGCGAGGATCCCCCTCTACCGCACGATCCCGGTGATCCGCGGGTTCTTCGACCTGACCCATCTCCAGAACACCGGGGCCGCCTTCGGGGTCTTCGCGGCCGCCGGCTCGGCCCGGCCGCTCCTCGTGACGCTCCTCGCGCTCGCGGTCTTCGCGGGCGTCCTCGTCTGGTCGCTCTCGTCGCCTCCCGGGCACCGCCTCCTCCAGACGGCGCTCGGCCTGATCATGGGCGGAGCGGTCGGGAACCTGATCGACCGCGTGCGCTTCCAGGCCGTCACCGACTTCCTGCGCTTCTACGTGGACCGCTGGGAGTGGCCTTCCTTCAACGTCGCCGACAGCGCCATCACGGTCGGTGTCGTCCTCCTCGCGTGGGACATCTGGCGCCGGCCCGAGGCCGCGCCCGCGCGGCCGCCCGCGAGGGCCTGAGGTCCGATGCATCCCGAGCTGTTCCGGATCGGTTCGTTCGCCCTGCCGAGCTACGGCTTCATGATGGCGGTCGCCTTTCTCGCGGCCCTGTGGCTCCTGCGCCGCCGCGCCCCGTCCTTCGGGATCGAGGCCGAGACGGCCTCGGACATCGGCGTGTGGCTCCTGCTGTCGGGTCTCCTCGGGTCCAAGCTCCTCCTCGTGATCGTCGAGTGGCCCACGTACGTGCGCTCGTGGAGGGACTTCGCGTCGCTCGCCCGCGCCGGAGGAGTCTTCTACGGCGGCCTCATCGGCGCGGTCCTTGCCACCGTGATCCTCCTGCGCCGCAGGCGCATCTCGTTCTGGACGTTCGCCGACGCGGCCGCGCCGTCCGTGGCGCTGGGGCAGGCGTTCGGGCGGGTGGGCTGCTTCCTCGCCGGCTGCTGCTGGGGCCGGGAATGCGCGCTCCCGTGGGCCGTCACGTTCACGAGTCCGGTCGCGCACGAGAACGTCGGCGTGCCGCTCGGCGTCCCGCTCCACCCGACCCAGGTCTACGAGATCCTCGGGACGCTCCTCCTCTGCGTCCTCCTCGTCCGCTTCGAGCGCCGCGCGTTCTCGGGAGAGACGTTCGCCCGCTACGTCGTCGGCTACGCGCTCCTGCGCGGCACGATCGAGTTCTTCCGCGGCGATCCGCGCGGCGAGGTCCTCGGCGTGATGTCGACGTCGCAGTTCATCGCGCTCTGCGGCGTCTTCGCGGGACTCGCGATCTTCGCCCTCCGGCGCCGGACCCCGCCCGTGCCGAAGCCGGCGTGAGCGAACCGGCGCGGCCGGCCCGGGCGATCCGCGCGGACCGGGGAGACGTCGGCGAGCGCCTCGACCACGTTCTCCTGCGCCACCTGACGGACCTGCCCGAGGCCTCGCGCACGAAGATCCAGGAGTGGATCGAAGGGGGATTCGTCACCATCGGAGGGAGAAGGCCGACGAAGAGTTCTGAGAAAGTGAAGAAGGGGGACGTGATCGAGGTGCAGCTGCCGCCGCCTCGGCCACCGCGTCCCGACATCCTCGCCGAGGACATTCCTCTCTCCATCATCTTCGAAGACTCCGAAATACTCGTTCTCGACAAGCCACCCGGGCTCGTCGTCCACCCGGCCGTCGGCCATCGCGGCGGGACGCTCGTGAACGCGCTCCTGCACCGCTCGAGGGACTGGGCCGGTCCGGCCGACCGCCCCGGCCTCGTCCACCGCCTCGACAAGGACACGTCGGGGGTGCTGATCATCGCGAAAACCGAAGCGGCGATGGCGAAGCTCGGGAAAGCGATGAAGGAGAGATCCTTAGAAAAGGAATATCTGGCGGTCGTCTACGGGCACCCTCCCGTCCACAAGGGAAAGATCGAGATGGGAATCCTTCGCGACCCAAGGGACCGCAAACGCATGGCGGTCTCGAAGACCGAGGGGCGACCCTCTGCCACCTTCTACGAAATCCTCTCCGAATCTTCCGGTTCCCTCTCCGGTCTCTCTCTCCTCAAGTGCAGGCTCGTCACCGGCCGCACGCACCAGATCCGCGTCCACCTCAAGGCGCTGAACCTCCCGATCGTCGGCGACCCCGTCTACGGCTCGCCGCGGTGGAAGGGACTGAAGGACGAGGCGCTCAAGGAAGTCTGCAAGGCGTTCCCGCGGCAGGCGCTGCACGCGTGGCGCCTCGGGATCCGGCACCCGGTCTCGGGCGCGCCGATGACGTTCACGGCGCCCGTCCCGTCGGACATGGCCGGCCTGATTTCGGCCGCGCGGCTCGAGGCGCCCGGTCTTTGCTAGTCTGGCGTCCATGAGCACGATCCGGTCGGCCGCCCAAGTCTCCGCGCGGGGCCTCGCGATGCCCCCCTCCCCCATCCGCAAGCTCATGCCGCTCGCCAACGAGGCCCGGGCGCGCGGCGTGAAGGTCCTGCACCTGAACATCGGCCAGCCCGACCTGGAGACGCCAGAGCCGATGCGCCGCCGGCTCACGACGCTGAAGGACAAGGTCTACGCCTACTCGCCGTCGAACGGCACGCCCGAGTACCTCGACTTTCTCCGACAGACGTACTACGCGAAGCTCGGGAGTCGCGCTCGAGCCCGGCGAGATCCTCGCGACGACCGGCGGCAGCGAGGCGCTCCTCTTCGCGTTCATGGCGTGCTCGGATCCGGGCGGCGAGATCCTGACCGTCGAGCCGCTCTACACGAACTACCGCTCCTTCGCGGCGATGGCCGGTCTCACGCTCAAGCCCGCTCGTGACCCGCGGCGAGGACGGCTTTCACCTCCCCGCGCGCGCGGAATGGGAGAAGGCGCTGACGCCGAAGACCCGTCTCGTCCTCCTCTGCAATCCGAACAACCCGACCGGCACCGTCTACTCGAAGGAGGAGATCGTCCGCGCGGCCGAGTTCTGCCGGGACCACGGGCTGTTCTTCGTGTGCGACGAGGTCTACCGCGAGTTCCTCTACGACGGCCGCGAGTCCGTCAGCGCGCTTTCGCTGCCGGGATTCGAGGACGAGGTCGTGGTCGTGGACTCCCTCTCCAAGCGCTTCTCGGCCTGCGGGATCCGGCTCGGCGCGCTCGTCACGCGGAACGCAGAGGTGGCCGGCGCCTGCAACCGGATGGCCCAGGGGCGCCTCTCGCCGCCGGGGCTCGCCCAGATCATCGCTCCGGGCGCCCTGGAGCTCGGGCCCGACTACTACCGCGGCATCGTGACCGAATACCAGAAGAGGCGCGACACGCTCTTCGAGGGACTCTCGACGATCCCGGGCGTCTTCCTGAGAAAGCCCGAGGGCGCGTTCTACTTCGTGGCGCGCCTGCCGATCACGGACAGCGACGACTTCGCGGCCTGGCTCCTCACGGACTTCCAGAAGGACGGCAGGACCGTCATGGTCGCGCCCGCGAGCGGGTTCTACGTGACCGAAGGCCTCGGCAAGGACGAGGTGCGGATCGCCTACGTCCTCAAGGACGAGGACCTGAGGACTCGCGATCGACATCCTCGCCGCGGCCATCCCTGCGTACCGCAAGGCGCGCGGCATCGAATGACGACGGCCGACCGCGGTTCCGCGCAACCGGCCGCCCTCTTCACCTTCTAAGAGAATCTCCGGCTATTTCTTCCTCTTCGCGGACGCTTCGCCTGCCGGCACGTCGATCTGCGCCTTCTGGATCGTCCCGGAGTAGTCGACGTAGATCGATTTCCACTCGCTGAAGACGTCCAGCGCGGCCAGCCCCGCCTCGCGGTGGCCGTTGCCGGTCTGCTTCGTCCCGCCGAACGGCAGGTGCGTCTCGGCGCCGATCGTCGGAAGGTTGACGTAGAAGATGCCGGCCTCGAGGTCGCGCATCGCGACGAACGCCTTGTTGATGTCCTGCGTGAAGATCGCCGAGGACAGCCCGTACTCCGACTCGTTGGAGATGTCGATCGCCTCCTCGAGAGACGAGATCGGCACGACGACCGTGACGGCGCCGAAGATCTCCTCGCGCGCGATCCGCATCTTCCGGTCGCCGTCGCCGAACACCGTCGGAGCGACGAACCAGCCCTTGTCGTGGCCCTTGCCCGTGAGGCGCTTGCCGCCCGCGACGACCTTCGCGCCCTCGTCCTTGCCGATCGAGATGTAGTCGAGGACCGTGTCGAGCTGGCTCTCGTTGATCGCCGGGCCCATCTCGTTCTTCTCGTCGAGGCCGTTGCCCGACCCGGAGGGCCGCCGCCCGCTCCGCGAGCATCGCCGTGAACTTCTTGACGACCTTGCGGTGAACGAGGAGACGCGAGGACGCCGTGCAGCGCTGGCCGCTGGTCCCGAACGCGCCCCAGATCGCGCCGTCGACGGCGAGCTCGAGGTTCGCGTCGTCCATCACGATGATCGGGTTCTTGCCGCCCATCTCGAGGTGCACGTGCTTGAACGACGGCGCGCAGGCCTCGTTGATCGCGCGGCCGACGGACGTCGAGCCCGTGAACGAGACGACCTTCACCCGCGGGTCCTTCAGGAGCGGGTTCCCGACCTTCGAGCCCGAGCCCGTCACGACGTTGAAGACGCCCGGGGGAAGGCCCGCGTCCTCGAGCGCCTTCGCGAAGTTCACGACCGAGAGCGGCGTGTCCGTCGCGGGCTTGATGACGACCGTGTTGCCGCAGACGAGCGCGGCCGTGGTCTTCCACGCCGGGATCGCCATCGGGAAGTTCCAGGGCGTGATGAACGCGCAGACGCCGATGGGCGAACGGACCGACATCGCGAACTTGTTCGGGAGCTCGGACGGGGTCGTCTGGCCGTGCAGGCGCCGGCCCTCGCCGCCCATGAGAAAGGCCATGTCGATCGCTTCCTGGACGTCGCCGCGCGCTTCCTTGAGGACCTTGCCCATCTCGCGCGTCATGTCCCGGGAGTACTGCTCCTTGCGGTCGCGCAGGATCTCGCCGAGACGGTAGAGGATCTCGCCGCGCTGGGGGCCGGGCACGAGGCGCCAGGTCCTGTACGCGTCGGCGGCCGTGTCGACCGCGTCCTTGACGTCGCGCTCGTCGGAGTCGGCGAAGCGGCCGATGAGGTCGGTCACGTCCGCGGGGTTGCGGTTCTCGAAGGTTCGGCCCGAACGGGCGGGAACGTGCTTGCCGGCGATCCAGTTGCCGTGAACGGGTGCGGAGGGAGCCATGTGGGGAGTTTCCTTTCGGTCAGCTGGGGGCGTCGTCGCCGGGAGGGGGCCCGGCGCTCATGTCGACGCTCCCCTTGAATCGCGCCCCCTCGCCGACGGCGACCTTCGGGGCGCGGATGTTTCCTTCGAGAGAGCCGGAAGAGAGGATCTCGACGCGCTCGGTCGCGCTCACGTTGCCGGTGACCTGGCCGGCGATGACGACCGTGCCCGCATGGACCTCCGCGACGACGACGCCGGCCGGGGCGACCCGGAACTCGCGGGCGAGGAGGACCCGCCCCTCCACGCGGCCTTCGACGAGGACGTCCTCGTCTCCGAGAAGCTCGCCCTGGACCCGCGTGTGGGGACCGATGACGGAAGGTCCCCTCGCGGGCTCGCTGCGGCCCGCGGGTGCCGGGCCCTGCGCGCTTTTCCCGAAGATGGCCATCCTCGACGAAGGAGTCTAACCGGCGTCCTCGTCGCCCGCCACCGGGGCCGGGACGCTCGCGAGGACCGCGGCACCGGCGAGACCCGATATCAACGAGCCCGCGAGGATCGCCGCCTTGGAGACGTCCGTCATCGCCTCGTCCGCGAACGCCAGGGAGCTCACGAAGAGCGACATCGTGAACCCGATTCCGCCGAGCAGGGCGACGCCCCAGAGGGAGCGGCGCGCCCTCCGGTCGAAAGGCATGCGGCCGACGCCGCTCCGGGCGAGGAGCAGCGTCGTCCCGAAGATCCCGACCTGCTTGCCCAGGAAGAGCCCCAGGACGATTCCGAGGGCGATCGGAGAGGTGAGCATCGCGCCCGTCCTCCCGGCCGCCACCGTCACCCCGGCGTTCGCGAGCGCGAAGACCGGCATGACGCCGAATGCGACCCAGGGGTGGAGCGCGTGCTCGAGCCGCCGGAGAGGCGAGGCGTCTCCGCCGCTCGCCGGGACGCACAGTCCGAGGAGGACGCCGGCGATCGTGGCGTGGACTCCGGACTTCGCCATCGCCGCCCAGAGCACGAAGCCGGCGAGGAGGTACGGCGTGAGGGCACGGATCCCGGCGCGGTTCATCGCGAGCAGCAGGACGACCGCGGCCGCGACGACGCCGAGCGCCTTCACGTCGAGGCCCGACGTGTAGAAGAAGGCGATCACGAGGACCGCGATCAGGTCGTCGACGACCGCCACCGCGGTCAGGAACACCTTGAACACGGGCGCGACGTGCCGCCCGACGAGCGCGAGGACGCCCACGGCGAACGCAATGTCCGTCGCCATCGGGATGCCCCAGCCGTGCGCGGCGGGCGTGCCGCCGTTGAAGGCCGTGTAGATGAGGGCGGGAACGGCGGCCCCGCCGCACGCGGCGGCCACCGGGAGGATCGCGGCGCCCTTGCCCGAGAGCTCCCCCGTGAGGAACTCGCGCTTGATCTCGAGGCCGACGACGAGGAAGAAGACGGCCATGAGCCCGTCGTTGATCGCGTGGGTGAGCGTCGTGTCGACGCGCCACGCCCCCTCTCCGAAGCGGAGCGCGAGGTGCGTCGCGTGGGCGTAGCCCTCCCTCAGCGGGGAATTCGCGAGAGCGATCGCGGCGACGGCGGCCGCGAGGAGGAGGACGCCCGAGGCCGCCTCGGTCCTGAGGAACTCCTGGAGGAACGTGAGAGGACGAAGGAGCTCACGCCGTCGCATCCGGGCGCGAGTGTATCGGAGGGAGTTCAGCCGTCCCGGCGCCCGGCGACGCCCCGAGGAAGCCGATCTTCACGTCCGACGCGAGCGCCACGTGGCACCCTCCTCCACCCTGCTCCACGCGGTGGATCTCCGCCGTCATCGCCGAGAGCCACGGCAGCTCCGAGATCGCCTGCGAGATCCGGCCGAGCAGCTCTTCGACGCCGCATCCGGTGGGGATCTCCGCCGCCTCCACGACCTCCTGGATGTCCTGGTCGGTGAGCGGGGTGATCCGGAGCACCGGCTCTTTCCCCCGGCGCAGGATCCTGAGGAGCGGCCCGAAGCTCGGGTCGGACCGGACCTCGAGGAACGCCTTCTCGGCGTCCGTCGCGGGGACGAACGGCACGCCGCCGGTCGGGATCCCGAAATGCCGGAGGATCTTCGCGGCGCCGCTCCCTTCGAGCCAGAGCATCTCGCCGGGCTTGTCCTCGAGGAGCGCCGTCACCTCCTGCCGCGCCGCCGCGGGATCGGCATCCTCGTACCAGAGGAGCCGCCCGCCGGGCCGCCGGCGGAACGCCGCGTACTGCGCCGCGCGGGCGAGCGCGAGCGCGGCCGACTCGGGGAAGCGGTACGAGGGAAAGACGTGCCGGGCGGCCGACCCGCCGGCTTCCTCGGAGCCGAACCGGACGGCGCCCGCGGCCCCCATGAGGCAGAGGAGCACCGGCTTCTCGACCCGGGTCTTCCGCTCGGCCTTCACCACTCCCCGCCGGATGCCGCGACCGACGACGTCCGCGTCGCAGTTCCCCACGCACGCGTAGATCGCGATCAGGGCGTCGACGTCCTCGTGCTCGAGCGTCTGGCGCACCGCCTCCTCGTACGCCTCCACGGTCACGAGCGGTCCGAGGTCGAGGACGCCCGGACCCGCGACGACGAGGCCGTGCGACTCGCAGGCGTCGGCGCAGATGGTGAGGACGCCCCCGGAGTTGCTGATGATGGCCACCCGGTCTCCGCGCGGGAGCGGCTGGCTCGCGAGGAGGACCGCGACGTCGAACATCTCCTCGAGCGTGTCGGCGCGGATGACTCCCGCCTGCCGGAAGAGCATGTCCACGTTCGTGTCGCTCTGCGCCACCGCCCCGATGTGGGCGCGCGCCACGTCGCGTCCCGCCCGGCTCCGGGCGCTCTTCACGCAGAGGACGGGTTTGCGGTGCGCGATGCGCCGGGCGATCCGGGCGAAGCGGCGCGGGTTGCCGAACGTCTCGAGGTAGAGGAGGGCGATGTCGGTGGCCGGGTCCTCCTCCCAGTACTGGAGGAGGTCGTTGCCCGAGACGTCGCCCCGGTTCCCCGCCGAGACGAAGCTCGAGAAGCCGAGCCCCCGCTCCTCGGCGTACTTGAGGATGACGAGTCCCAGGGCGGCCGAATGGGAGAAGAAGCCGATCCGGCCGCGCGGGGCCATCGCCGGGGCGAGGCTCGCGTTGAGGCTCACGTCGGGATGCGTGTTGATGAGCCCGAGGCAGTTGGGGCCGACGAGGCGCGCCCCGTGCGAGCGGACGAGCTCCACCAGCTCGCGTTGCCGCGCGGCTCCGTCCGGGCCGCTCTCCGCGAACCCCGAGGTCACCACGAGGAGGCCCTTGGCGCCGGCCTGAAGCGACTCCCTGGCCACGTCGAGAACCGCGGGGGCCGGCACCGCGATGACGACGAGCTCGGGCGGCTCCGGCAGGTCGCGCGCGGAGGCGCAGGCGCGGACGCCCTGCACCGAGCTGGCCTGGTTGTTCACGGGAGTGACCGTGCCGGTGAAGCCCCCGCGCAGGATCGCGCGGAAGATCATGCTTCCGATCGAGGCCGGGTCGCGCGAGGCGCCCACCACGGCCACCGTGCGCGGGGCGAGCAGCGGCACCAGCGAGCTGGCGGTGGCGATCCGGTCGCGCAGCTCCACCCTTTCCCGGAGCGCGGCCAGCCCTCCCACCGGGAACTCCACGTGCACGCTCCCGCCGTTCATGGCCGCCTGGTGGACCTCGAAGCCCGAGTCGCGGAAGACGTTGATCATCGCCTCGTTGTCGGAGAGGACCTCGGCCTCGAATCCGATGAACCCGAAGGCCGCCGCGATCCCCGCGAGGCGCTCCAGGATGAGCGTCGAGATTCCGCGCCCCTGGAATTCGTCGAGGACGAGGAAGGCGACCTCGGCGCGCCCTCCGGACCCGATCGAGACGTAGTTGCCGATTCCCACCACGCGCCCGGGGTCGGCCCCCACGATCGCGAGCAGGCAGAGCCGGTCGCGGGGCTCCCCGGTGCACATGATCTCGATCACGCTGCGGGCGACGTACGCGACCGCGCCCATGAACCGCATCTGGAGGCTGTCGCGCGAGACGCTCTTCATCAGCTCGTCGACGGCCGGAACGTCCGCGGCGGTCGCCGTCCGGAGGAGCACGCTCTCGCCGTCGCGCAGGAGCACGTATTCGCTGAACCCTTTTCCGTCGGGAATGATCCGGAACATCGGCCCGCGCTCCTCCCCCGGGGCCTCGCGGCCCGGGCTCTTCTACGGGAACCAGTATGGACGAGCCTCCTGAAGGAGCAGCTCGGCCTGTTGGAGGTTTCGCTGCGCGATCTCGATCCTGTCCGGGATCGCGCCGGCGGGAATCTCGATGTCGTGGAAGCGCGGCGGAGGCACGCGCCCGATGACCGGCGTCCACTTCTCCCGCCATGCGGCCGGGATCTCCTTCGGCACGGGCCGGTCGCGCAGCACGAGCGAGAGGAGCGTCCAGACGCGCGGGGCGGCCCAGAACGAGTACCCGCCCCCGAGCGTGAACAGGACGCGCCCGTTCGTGAAGGCGTCGGCCCACTCGAGGATCCTGCGGAAGATCCTCTCGTAGTCGCGCGTCGTGAGCATCAGGTCGGCCAGCTGGTCGTCCGCGTGCGCGTCGGCTCCGGCCTGGACCACGAGGACTCCCGGCTCGAACTGGCGGAGGGCCGCCGGGACGACGTGCTCGAGGACCTCGAGATAGCTCTCTCCTTCCGTGTAGGGCTGGAGAGGAACGTTCAGCTTCAGGCCGCGGCCGACGCCCGCGCCGAGCTCGCGCACCTGTCCCGACCCGGGAAAGAGGTACTGCCCCGACTCGTGCAGGCTGATCGTCATCACCCGCTTGTCCTCGTAGAGGATCTGCTGGACGCCGTCCCCGTGGTGGACGTCGATGTCGAGGTAGGCGACCCAGAGGCCCGCCCGGGTCAGCTCGCGGATCGCGACGACGACGTCGTTGTAGATGCAGAAGCCGGACGCGAAGTTGCGCCGCGCGTGGTGGAGCCCCCCTCCGAGCTGCAGGACGCGCCGTTCCCCGCCGACGATCCGGCGGGCCCCCTCGAGCGTCCCGCCCACGAGCCACCGGCACGCCAGGTCCATCCCGGGGAACGCCGGGGTGTCGGGCGTCCCGAGGCCGTAGTCCTCGCGGTCGGGGACTTCCTCGCCGGCGCTCAGCGCCTCCACCCGCCGCACGTAGTACTCCTCGTGGACGCCGAGCAGATCCTCGCGCGACGCGGGCTCCGGAGCGACGGTCTCCAGCGGTTCACCCAGCGCCGCGCAGAGCTCGAGCGTCATGTCGAGGCGCAACGGGCTGAACGGGTGGTCGTTTCCGAACGAGTAGCTCCGGTAAGCCGGGTGATAGATCACCGAGGCCATGCGGCGGCTACCGGGAGAGCGGCTTCTCGGGAGGCCAGACGACGTCGAACTTCTCGCGCCTCAGGTCGTGCGCGAGCGCGTGGGTCTCGATCGACCCGACCCGCAGGACCGCGCGGATCGTCCGCGTCCCGTCCGGCATGGTCAGGATCGAGAGGATGTTGAGCCCCCGGACCCCCAGGAGGTTGGCGAGGCGCGCGAGCTCGCCGGGCTGGTCCGCGAGGCGGATCTCGAGGCGCCCCGAGGGCTTGTCGACGCCCGTCATCCGGATCAGGGCGTCCAGGAGGTCGAGGCCCGTGATGATCCCGACGAGCGTCCCGTTCGCGACGACGGGAAGGCAGCCGATCTTCCGCTCGCGCATCGTGCGGGCGGCGTCCTCCACCGGGTCGAGCCGGTCCGCGGTGAGGGGCGCGCGGCTCATGACCTCCTCGACGCGGCTTCCCGGCGGGAACGGCGACGGGGCGAGCGAGCTGGTCGCGAGGCGCAGGTCGCGGTCGGTGATCACGCCCACCAGCCGGCCGGACTCGAGCACCGGCAGGTGGCGGAACCCCTTCTCGCGCATCGTCCGGTACGCGTCCTCGAGCGTCGTCTCCGGCGCGATCGCCACCGCCGGGCTGCGCATGATGTCCTTCACCAGCATCGGGCGGCCCTCACGAAAAAGGATCGCGGTGCCCCGCCGCCGGAGTCACCGCGATCCCGGGTGCTGACGTGGAGACTACTCTTCCTTGCCGAACTGCTTCAGGTCCTCCGGCCCTTCCTTCGTCGCCTTCCTCTCCTTTCCCTGCACGGCCACGCGGATCTGCTCGACGACGTCGGGATTGGCGAGCGTCGTGATGTCGCCCGGTGTCCAGCGTGTTGGAGATGGCCGCCAGGACGCGGCGCATGATCTTCCCGGACCGGGTCTTCGGCATGTCCGGGACGATGTGGACGGCCTTCGGACGGGCGATCTTCCCGATCATCGTCTCGATGGTCGCGATCACCTTGTCGGTGATCTCCTTGGTCGGGGCGTAGCCCGGCTTGAGCGCGATGTAGATCTCGGGCACGCGCCCCTTCACCTCGTCCACGACCGGCACGACCGCCGCCTCGGCGACCTCGTTGACGGTGAGGCAGGCCGACTCCAGCTCCTTCGTGCCGAGCCGGTGTCCCGCGACGTTGATGACGTCGTCCACGCGGCCCAGGATCCGGAAGTAACCGTCCGCGGCGTGGAGCGCGCCGTCGCCCGCGAAGTAGGGCCAGTCGCGCCAGTCCTTGCTCTTGGGGTTCTTGCAGTACTTCGCGTAGTACTGCCTGACGAAGCGGTCGCGGTCCCCCCAGATCGTCTGGAAGATCCCGGGCCACGGGTTCGTGATGCAGAGGTTCCCGGCCTTGCCCGTCCCCTTTTCCATCACCTGCGCCTTCTCGTCGAGGATGACGGGGAAGATCCCGGGCATTCCGGGACCCGCGCTCCCGGGCTTCATCGGATCGAGCGCCGGCTTGGTCGAGCAGAGGAAGCCGCCGGTCTCCGTCTGCCACCAGGTGTCGACGATGACCGCTTCCTTCTTGCCGACGACCTCGTAGTACCACTTCCAGACGTCCGGCTCGATCGGCTCGCCGACCGTCGTCATGTGCTTGAAGTGGTAGTGGTACTTCGCCGGCTCGTCCGGACCGGTCTTGCGGAGCATCCGGATCGCCGTCGGCGAGGTGTGGAAGATGTTGACGTCGAGCCGCTCGGCGATCCGCCAGACGCGGCCCGCGTCGGGGAAGTTGGGCACCCCTTCGTAGATCACGGAGGTCGCGGCCAGCGCGAGCGGTCCGTAGACGATGTACGAGTGCCCCGTGATCCAGCCGATGTCGGCCATGCACCAGTAGACGTCCGTCGGGTGAATGTCCTGGATGTACTTCGACGTGCCCGTCACGTAGGCGAGGTAGCCGCCCGTGCGGTGCTGGCAGCCCTTGGGCTTTCCGGTCGTGCCGCTCGTGTACATGAGGAAGAGCGGCGCCTCGGAGTCCATCGGGACCGGCTCGACCCGCGCGCGGTGGTAGTTCTTCAGGACCTCGTCGACGAAGAAATCGCGGCCCTTCACCATCGGCGTCGCCGAGGTGTACTTCTCCGGATAGCGCTTCCAGACGAGGACCTTCTCGATCTTCTGCCCTTCCTTTTCGGCGGCGGCGACGGCGATCTCGGCGGCGGCCTTGTGGTCGATCATCTTGCCGCCGCGGTAGTAGCCGTCCATGTAGATGAGGACGCGGCTCCCCGAGTCGGCGGCGCGCAGGCCGCACGCCTCGCCCGAGAAGCCTCCGAAGACGACCGAGTGGATGATCCCGAGCCGCGCGCAGGCCAGCATCGTGATCGGGAGCTCGGCCACCATCGGCATGTGGATCGTGACGCGGTCGCCGGCCTTCAGCCCGCAGAAGTCCCGGAGAAGGGCGGCGAACTCGTTCACACGGGCGTACAGCTCCTGGTAGGTGATCGCCTGCGGGTCCTCGTCCTCGGGCTCGGGGACGAAGATGAGAGCGGCCTTGTTCTTGTGCGTCGCCAGGTGGCGGTCGACGCAGTTGTAGGAGGCGTTCAGCTTCCCGCCGGTGAACCATTTCCAGAAGGGCGGGTCGCTCGTGTCGAGCACCTGCTTCCAGGGCTCGTACCACGTGAGCATCTCGGCGTACTCCTCGAAGCACTTCGGGAAATTCGCGAGCGAGAACCGCTCGTTGACCGCAGAGTCCGTGAGGTTCGCCTGCGCGATGAACTTCGGAGACGGGAGGTAGCTCTCCTCTTCCTTCCAGTGGACCGCGATCTGGCTCTCGTTGGTGTCGGAAACTTTCGGGTCGGCCATGGCGTCCCCCTCTCTTTCGATTCTAGATGTCTCCGGTTCGACCCGCCCGCGCACCGGCGCCCGTTCTCGGCCGGTCGGCGCGCGCCGCCAAAGAAAGGGCCGGGCGGGGAGGTCCCGCCCGGCCGGTGGGTCACATCGGAACGAGCGGATCAGAGCTCTTCGTGGATCTTGACGTCCTTCGTCTCGTGCAGGAAGAGCAGGCCGATCACGAACGTGATGGCGGCGACGATGATCGGATACCAGAGGCCCTGGTAGATGTTGCCCGACGCGGCCACCCAGGCCGTCGCGATGAGCGGAAGCATCCCGCCGAACCAGCCGTTGCCGATGTGGTACGGCAGCGACATCGAGGTGTAGCGGATGTTCGCCGGGAACAGCTCCACGAGGAACGCCGCGATCGGCCCGTAGACCATGGTCACGTAGATGAGCATGATGACGAGGATCAGCTCGGCCATGAACCAGTTGACCTTCGCGGGGTCGGCCTTCGGGCGGATAGTTCGTCGCCTTCAGGGCGGCCGAGAACTTCGCCTCGTCCCAGCCCTCGATGGCCGGGAGCTCTCCGATGTTCGTGACGACTTCCTTGCCTCCCTCGCTCGGCACCGAGACGAACGAGAGGCCGTTCTTGCCGAGGTAGTCCTTGACCTTGTCGCAGGGCGTGAAGACGGTCGTCGGCATCACGAAGAGGTGGAAGCTGCAGTTCGTGGCCGCGACGGAGATCTTCGTCCTCGCCTGGTACGCCTCGAGGTCCGGGTTGATGTAGTGCGTCAGCGCCCGGAAGAGCGGGAAGTACGTGAGGGCCGCGATGAGGCAGCCCGCCAGGATGATCTTCTTCCGTCCGATCTTGTCCGAGAGCGCGCCGAAGACGAGGAAGAACGGCGTCCCGATCGCGAGCGAGAGGCCGATGAGGAGGTACGTCGCGACGAAGTCCAGCTTGAGGTAGATGAGGATGAAGAACAGCGCGTAGAACTGGCCCGTGTACCAGACGACGCCCTGGCCCGCCGTCGCGCCGAAGAGCGCGAGGGCCGTGTACTTGTTGTTCGGGTACTTGAGGAAGCTGTCCTTGATGGGCGACTTCGAGCGCTTCCCCTGGGCCTTCATACGCTGGAAGATCGGCGATTCCTGCAGCTTGAACCGGATGTAGATCGAGATGATGAGGAGCGGGATGGAGAGCCAGAACGGGATGCGCCAGCCCCAGAGCTTGAAGGCGTCGGCGCTCATGTTCACGCGGCACAGGAGAATGATGATGAGGGCCACGAGCATGCCGACGGTGGCGGTCGTCTGGATCCAGCTCGTCGCGTAGCCGCGCCGATGGTCCGGGGCGTGCTCGGCGACGTACGTCGCGGCGCCGCCGTACTCGCCGCCGAGGGCGAGGCCCTGCGCGAGGCGCAGCAGGACGAGGAGGAACGCAGCGGAGAACCCGATCGTCTTGTAGGTCGGCAGGAAGCCGACGAGGACGGTCGAGAGGCCCATGACGGAGATCGTCACGAGGAACGTGTACTTGCGACCGACGAGGTCGCCGACGCGCCCGAAGATGAGCGCGCCGAACGGCCGGACGAGGAAGCCCGCGGCGTAGGCTCCGAACGCGCCCAGCAGCGCCGCCGTCACGTTCCCCGGCGGGAAGAAGAGGGCCGCGAAGAACGGTGCCAGGATCGCGTAGAGGTAGAAGTCGTACCACTCGAAGACGGTGCCGACCGACGACGCGACGATGACGCGTCGTTCCTCGGCGGAGCTGATGATCCGTTTGCCGGTATCCGCGGGTGCCGCTGTGCTCATCCGATCCTCCCTGCTATACGGCCTTTGGCCGGTTGAACTTAGCCTGACGCCGGTCGCCCCGACGGTCGCGAAACCCCGATCGAGATCAGTTCGCCCTACCCGTCGGTTCGGCGCACACGGTGCCCCCCTGGATTCGTTTTGAAATCTGGCGGAAGTCTTTCAGAGTCCGCCCGGATGTCAAGCGGAAACCGGGGTCCCGGCGTTAACGCAAATCGGCAGGTGGCGGATCCGAAAGAGATCGCGTCTCGACAGAGATTCCAGTTGACGCGGAATCCAATGAGTGTTTATCGTTTTCACATTGATGCGCTTCCAGTCGTGCCGCTCCTCGGCGTGCTGACGTTTAAGGAGGAAGGTGTGCGTTCAAGGATCCAGTACGTTCGCGTCGCCCTCGTCGCTCTGGCCGTCGTCGTGGCGCTCCTGCCCGGGATCGCCAGCGCCCAGGCCATCATCAAGGTCAACGACACCGTGAACTTCCGGCTCGGCATCCTGCTGCAGGGCTGGGCGGACTGGAACGAGGTGTCGAACGCCACCGGCCAGACGGCCGGGTTCCAGCAGAACCTGTTCCTGCGGCGGGCGCGCTTCTTCCTCGGAGGACAGGTCGCGAAGGACGTCACGTTCTTCTTCATGACGGACAACCCGAACCTCGGGAAGTCCACGCAGACGGTCGCCGGCGGAGCGGGCGGCAAGGCTCCGGGCACCGGCTTCATCGTCCAGGACGCGTTCCTGTCCTGGAAGATCGCGAACGAGTTCAGCCTCCAGGGCGGCCTCATCCTCATCCCGCTCTGCCGCAACTGCAACTCGAGCGCGGTGAGCCTCATCACGATGGACTACGGCACGTGGCACTTCCAGGAAAGCGCCTCGACGCAGTCCTCGGTGGGCCGCGACACGGGCTTCCAGGCCCTGGGCTACTTCGCGGGCGACCACCTCGAGTACCGCGCCGGCGTCTACTCCGGCTTCCGCGCCCCCGGCGTCAAGAACAGCTTCCGCTTCACGGGACGCCTCATGTACAACGTGTTCGACATCGAGAAGCTCCAGTTCTACCCGGGCACGTACTTCGGGAAGAAGAAGATCCTCGCGTTCGGCGCGAGCTACGACACGCAGAGCGACTACCAGGCCTACGCGGGCGACGTCTTCTTCGACTACCCCGTCGGCTCGAACGGCATCACGGCGCAGGCCGACTACATCCACTACGACGGAGGATCGACCTTCGGAAGACCGCCCCGGCGGCGACGAAGTCGGCCCTGCTCTACAAGCAGGACGACATCTACGCGGAGGCGGGCTTCTTCATCTCCTCGTTGAAGCTCATGCCGTTCTTCCGCTACGAGCAGCAGAAGTACGCGGACGACGTGAACAAGGGCCTCAACAGGACGAAGTATCAGGGCGGGCTCGGCTGGTATCCCTACAGCTCGAACTTCAACATCAAGGCCGGCTTCACGCGCACGGACGCTCCCGACAATTCGAACGTCGCGTCGACGAACCAGTACACCATCCAGTTCCAGGTCTTCTACTACTGAACCCGGGCGGCTCCGCGGGGCGGGGTTTCCCCGTCCCGCGTGAGCCCGGGCCTCGTCAGGCCGCCTTCAGGCTCCCCTCTTCCACCCACCTGACGAGCAGCCTGCGGATCCGGTACGCGTCCGCGGCCACCGCCGACTCGATCTTCCGCGCGGTCGCCCCGGCCGACGCCTTCGTCCACACCGCCTTCTGGAGCGCGCCGTCGGCTTCTTCCGGCTCCGTCGAGGGCTTCGTCCCCGTCGGCCCGAGCACGAGATCGTCCGGAACCAGCGCCGAGAAGCGCTGGAAGTCGTCGTAGCGGCGCATTCCCTCGAGCAGGATCGAGACGACCTCGCGCAGGCTCTCGCCCTCGCGCAGCGGCGGCACCGCCGCCTGGCGCACGAACGAGAACGTCCCGCCGGTCGGGCGCTCGAAGAGCTGGTAGCACGCGTCGTCGCCCTTGAGCCCGAAGGCCTCGGCGGACCGGATCTTCCCGTTCTCGAGGACGAACTTCCCGACGACGCCGCCGGAGGGGTCGCGCAGCGTCAGCGTGCCCGTGACCTCCGTGGACGCGAGGCTCTGGAGAAGGGCCGGCAGCTCGAAGATCGCGAGGTCGCCCATCAGGCTCGCCTGCCCCTCGTCCGCGGCCTTCGGCGCGTCGAAGGCGGCGAGGGCGCGCGCGGCGGCCTTCGCGGCCGGCGCGTCGCCGTGCTTGTCGACGATCTCCTCGAGGACCTTCCGGACGGCCGGCGTCGGGGTCCCGGAAAGAGCCTCGACGATCGGCGACAGGCGGTCCTCCCGCTTCTTGAGCGTGAGGCCGAACACCTTGAAGGGCATCTCGGCGCGCGCGCTCTTGAGGAGCAGGCTGACGAGCTCCGGATCGTCCGTCAGGTCCTGGCTCGCGAGCTCGGCGAGACGGGCGCCGGCGTCCCCGAGGCCGCTCTTCCTCTTGAGCCCGTGCTCGACCACGACCCGCCGCGCCGTGGCGCTCCCGAAGCGCGCGAGCGCGGAGACGCCGCGGTCGAGGAGCGGCTGCAGCTCGGCCTCGTCGAACGGGGCGTCGCCCTTCTTGACGAGCATCGACTCGAGCCCCTGGACGAGGGTGACGAGCGCCGCCTCGGCGCGCTCGTGCTTGATCGCGGCGAGGCCGGCGATCGCCTCCTTGACGAGAGACGGCGGAAGCGACGGGTCCGCGAACGGGACGAGAGCCTCCAGGTCGGCGTCCGGCGCCTGCTCCGCGGGGCGCGGCGTCTTCCGGAGCACGTACAGGAGGTTCCGCTTGAAGTGCCAGTCCTGGTCGGGCGGGCCCGCGGCCGCGAGCTCCCGGAGGAGGTCGAGCGCCGTGGAGCGCGCCTCCGGGCCGTAGATCTCGAGCAGGGCGAGGAGCAGCCGGCGGCGCTCGCGCTTCTCCTCGACCCGGAGCTCCTTGATGAGGGAGACGACCGAGAGACCCGGGAAGAAGGCCAGGATGCGTGCGAGAGCCTGCTGGTTGCGCGCGTCCTCGCCGAGGCTGCGGACGCGCTCCAGGTCGACCGTCTCCTGCGCCTTCCGGCGGGTCGAATCGAGCGCGAGCGGGCTCACCTTCTTCTCGACGACGAGCTTCTCGGCGACGTCGAACATCCGCGAGGCGCGCGTCAGCGAGCCCTGGTTGAGCTGCTCGACGGCCGCGGCGACCATCTCGTGGAAGCGCTTTCCGACCTCCTCCTGGTCCTGGGGCAGCGTGACGACGCGGCGGATCGCCTGCGTCGCGGAAGCCCGCGCGGAGGAGAGCGCCTCCTCGACCGGCTCCGGCGGAAGCGACAGGGGCCAGGGCGGGATCGAGCGGCCGAGGGTGCGGATGACCTCGCCGGACGGAACGTCCACGCCGGCGGCGCGGAGGCGCTCGAGGGCCGCGCCGAGCTCCCCCTCGGAACGCGACGCGACCGCCGCGACGGCGAGGATCTGCGCGACGAGCGCCTCCCGCGGGGACTGGATGAGCGCGCCGTACGGCACGGCGCCGGGGGCGCCGCGGGACGGGAGCCGCCGCCGGGAACGGCGCGCCCGCGGCGCCGCCGGCCGCCGGCAGGCCGTCGAGCGGCCCGAGCCGCTCGAGCAGCATCGTGAGGTGGCGGAGGTCCGAGACCGTCGCGGGCGCCAGCGGGATCGCGCGCTCCCCCGAGGTCGGCTGCGCGGCGGCGGACGCGGTGACGGTCGTCCCCTGCCGGTGCAGCATCTCGACGGGCGCCGCGAGGACGCTCTCGGTCTGGCCGAGGCGTCCCAGGTTCTGCCGGAGGGTCTCGCGGTCCGCGGGCGGGCAGAACGCGAGAAGGTACTCGCCCCGAGCTCGCCGAGGTAGCGGTGCAGCTCCTCGCGCGGGACGAGCTCGTACTGTCCCATCGCATGGAGCTTCTCGACCGCGTGATAGAGGTAGTCGGCGATCGGCACGTTCTGGCGGCTCGCGGAACTGCGCGACCGTCCACGACTGGACTTCCGTGGCGGCGAGATTCGCCGGGTAGTCGAGGAGGAGGTTGATGGAGTCGGCCACCATGAGCGGCGCGAGGCTGTCGGACAGGTAGCGCTGCAGCTCCAGGAGCGCTTCCTTCACGTCCGGATCGACAGGCTGGGCCTCGTCCATCGTCACGACCGAAACCACCATTGCGCTCCGGCCAGGGGAGCTCCGGAGCGCTTGATCGTCAGGATCAAATTATCGTAGCACGGCCTCGGGCACGGCGATTGCTCGACGGGTCGGGGTGTAAGGGATTCCCGTAACCCTAACCCGCTGTCAGGAGGTCACGTACACATGAGAACGACTCGAGCCACCGTCCTCGGAGCCGCCGTCCTGCTCCTCGCCGCCTCCGGCGCGAGGGCCCAGTACGAACAGACGAAATCCACGCTCGCGATCGCAGACCGGGTCGAGGTGCCGGGCGCCGTCCTCGAGCCCGGCACCTATCTCGTCCGCGTCGCCGACGTCCAGTCCAACCGCAACGTCGTCCTCTTCGAGAGCCCGGACGGAAGCAAGACGTACGCGACGGCGATCGCGACGCCGCATCGGGGCGCGAAGGCCCTCACGCAATCCGAATTCACGTTCTACACGACCGCGCCCGGCGAGCCCCGCGTCCTGCGGTCCTGGTTCGCGCCCAACGACCCGAACGGACAGGACTTCTACTACCCGGCCGAGCGGGCCGCCGAGCTGAGGAGTCGGACGCACGAGGAAGTCCCGGTCGCCACCGCGGACATGATGCCGGCCTCGGGCTCCTCTTCCCGGGCATCGGCGCAGACCGAGACCTCGAAGGGCGTCGTCGCGCCGCCGCCCCCGCCGCCTCCCGCTCCGGCCCCGGCCGAGACGATGGCGTCGAACGAGACGAGCGCGTCGAACGCGACGGGCACGGACGCCGACACGCTGCCGAAGACGGCGAGCCCCTATCCCCTGATCGCGGTGCTCGGCCTCGCCTCCCTCGGCCTCGCGGCAATCCTGAGGAAGCGCCGCGAGGTCTGACGCGTCCCGGGCCGGCCGCCGACGCCGCCCGCCCCGTGGCGGGCGGCGCCTGGCGCGCCCGGGCGGTTCCCCGTATCGTTCCGACGTGCCGCTCGAGGAATACCGGAAGAAGCGCCGCTTCGGGGTCACGCCGGAGCCCGCGGGGGCGAAGGCGCCGCGGAAGAGCGCGAAGGGCCTCGTCTACGTCGTCCAGAAGCACCGGGCGACGGCCCTCCACTACGACTTCCGCCTCGAATGGAACGGCGTCCTTCTCTCCTGGGCGATTCCGAAGGGACCGTCGCTCGACCCGTCCGTCAAGCGCCTCGCGACGCACGTGGAGGACCACCCGCTCGAGTACGCGGCGTTCGAGGGGATCATCCCCGCGGGCGAGTACGGGGGCGGCACCGTCATGGTCTGGGATCGGGGCACCTGGACGCCCGAGAGCCCGGACGTGGACGCGGCCCTGAAGAAGGGCGACCTCAAGTTCACGCTCCACGGCGAGAAGCTGAAGGGTTCCTGGGTCCTCGTGCGCACGAAGGGCTGGGGCGGCTCCTCGAAGGCCACGTGGCTCCTCATCAAGCACCGCGACGACTTCGCCTCGGACGAAGACGTGGCCGAGACGCGCTCGCGGTCCGTCCTCTCGAACAGGCTCCTGACCCAGATCGCGATCGACGAGGGCGGCGACGTCGAGAAGGCCTCGACGGGCGACCCCGTCGCGGAGGTCGAGAAGCTGCTGAAGAACCCGGGGCTCCTCGAGCGAAAGAAGAAGGCGAAGCCCTCGGTCTGGCACTCGAAGCCGCGGGGAGAAACGAAGGACGAGAAGAAGAAGGAAGAGAAGGAAAGAGAAGAGAAGATTTCTTCGAAGGTGAAGAGCGCGAAGGCCACGGGCGCGGCGCGGCGAGGGTCGCGTGCGGCGCCACAGCGCCTTCGACACGCGCCTTCTTCAGGAAATCTTCTTCTTCTCTTCCTCTTCCTTCCTCTTCCTCTCCCCGTGTCTTCCCCGTCCCCGTCTCCAACCAGGACAAGGTCTTCTGGCCCGAGGAGGGCTGGACGAAGGGCGACCTCGTCGCGTTCTACGCGGGCGTCTTCGACAAGCTGCGCCCGTGGGTCGAGGACCGGCCCCTCTCCCTCGAGCGCTGCCCGGACGGCCTCTCGGGCCAGTGCTTCTACCAGAAGGAGAAGCCCGCGGGGATGCCGCCCGACACGCCGACCGTCGTCGTGCGCCACGGGAAGGACCGCAAGATCACGAACACGGTCGTGGGCGGGAGGCTCGAGACGCAGCTCGCGCTCGCGAACCTCGGCTGCATCGCCACGCACGTGTGGGGCAGCCGTGCGGACGACCTCGACCGGCCCGACTGGGTCTGCTTCGACCTCGACCCCGACTCGGGCCTCATCGCGGACGCCGTGGGCGCGGCCCTGAAGGTGAAGCAGGCGCTCGACGCCCTCGCGCTCGTCTCGTACGTGAAGACCTCGGGCGGCAAGGGGCTGCACGTCTTCGTGCCGATCGAGCGCGGGCCCGGAACCGAGGAGGTCACGTGGTTCGCGAAGACGCTCGGGACGCGTCTCGCGGCCGCGTGGCCGAAGGACCTCACGATGGAGATGCGGATCGCGGCCCGCAAGGGACGCGTCTTCCTCGACTCGTTCCGGAACGCGTTCGGGCAGACGGTCGTCTCGCCCTACTCCGTGCGGCGGCGTCCCCACGCGCCCGTCTCGACTCCGCTCGCGTGGGCCGAGGTCGTCCCGTCGCGTGCGCGCCGAGGACTTCACGATCGGCAACTTCGCGGCGCGCCTGAAGAAGCGCGACCCGTGGGCCGACTTCTTCAGGCGCCGCCAGGCGCTCGAGCCCGCGCTCGAGGCCCTCCGGAGTCTCTGAGCTACTTCTTCCGGGTGTAGTGGATCTCGAGGTCCTTGGTCATCTTGCCGTCGCGGCAGCGCGTGCCACGACTCGTACGTGTGGTGGTCGGCGTCGACGATCGTGACGACCGTCTTGGCCTTCATGGTGCGCTTCTCGGCCGGGTCGTCCATCGTTCCCCAGGACGTGATGACCTTCCCCGTCTTGTCCGCCGTGCCCGTCATCGACATGATCCCGGTCCCCATCGAGTCGACCCACGTCGACGACGAACTTCTTCTTGTAGTTGTCGAAGCCCGTCACGCCGATGCCGCTGAACGGCTGCCCCATCATCGTGCCCTCGTAACGCTGCTCGAGGTAGCGGCCGCCGAGGATCATCTTGTTCTCGGACGTGCCGGCCGTCTCCTGCGGCGGCGCGCCCGGGCGCCATCCACATCTTCGTCTTCACGTCCCAGGTGCCCGACCGTCGCTCTCGAGCGCCTTGTGCGGCGCGCCGGGCGTCGCGAACGCCGCCCAGGCCTTCATCATCTCGTCCTGGCTCATGGCGGCGGCCGGCTTCGCCGCCGCCGCGGGCTTGTCGTCGGCGAGGGCCGACGGAAGCGACGAGGAGAGAAAGACAGAGAAGAAGGATTTCTTTGAAAGTAAGAATGCTGCGGCGCGGTTTCATCATTGATGCCTCCTGCTTCCTGCGGGTTTGGTCACAGATACGCGAAGAAGGTGCGGCCTGTTTCGCAGCCTTCCCCTCTTCACCTTCTAAGAAAATCTTCTTCTTCGATCCCGGTCGCGGCGCGCAGCGCCGCGCAAAGCCTTCTAGACCAGCTTCGCGTCCAGGTTGATCTGCGCCCCCGTGAAGAGCTTCGAGATCGGGCAGCCCTTCTTCGCCGCCTGCGCGATCTCCTGGAACTTCGTGTTGTCGATCCCGGGGACCTGCGCCTCGGTGGCGAGGTCGATGTGCGAGATCCCGAAACCCGCCTCGCCCTTTTCGAGGTGGACCTTCGCGGTCGTCGCGACGCGCGTCGGGACGAACCCCGCCTTCGAGAGCTCGTTCGCGAACGCCATCGAGAAGCAGCCCGCGTGGGCGGCGCCCGCGAGCTCCTCGGGGTTCGTGCCCGTCCCCTCCTCGAAGCGGGACTGGAACGAGAAGGCGCCCTCGAACGCCCCGCTCCCGAGCTTCATCGAGCCCTTTCCGCTCTTCAGGTCCCCCGTCCAGACGGCGCTGGCATTGCGTACCGGCATGTGCGTGTCTCCTTTCGTGCGGCCGGGCATCTCCCGGCCCGGCGTCAGTGGCGTTGGAGAAAGAGGACGACCGTGATCCCGAGCCCGATGACGACGACCGCGACCCGGGCCTTGTCCTTTCCGATCCGGCGCGCGAAGTTCGCGCCGACGAAGCCGCCGATGATCGCCCCCGCCGTCATGAGGAGGGCGAGCGGCCAGTCCACGGCGCCGCGGACGATGAAATACGCGGCGGCGACGCTGTTGATGCAGATCCCGAAGAAGTTCTTCAGCCCGTTCATCGCGTGGATGTCCGTGAGGCCGAGCGACCCGAGGATCACGAGCATGACGATCCCGACGCCGGCGCCGAAGTAGCCGCCGTAGATCGCGGAGAAGAACTGCGCGACGGACGCGAGAGCCCACGAGGTCGGCTCCGGCGCGGACGCCTCCTGGCGGCGGCGCGCCCAGAGGAGCTGGAAGAGAAAGAGCAGCGTCGCGAAGAGGACGAGCCACGGCGCGAGACGCGCGAAGATCTTCTCGGGCGTCATGAGGAGGAGCACGGAGCCGATCGCCCCGCCGAGAAGGCTCGGGACGAGGAGGGTCTTGAGCCAGCGCGCGTGGCTCCCCACCTCGCGCCGGTACCCGGCCAGGCTCGCGGCCGCGCCCGGCACGAGAGCGACCGTCGAGGTCGCGTTCGCCCGGATCGCCGGAACGCCCGCGAGGAGGAGCGCCGGAAAGGTCAGGAGCGTCCCGCCGCCCGCGAGCGCGTTCATGATCCCGGCCCCGACGGCCGAGCCGAAGAGCAACGCGAGCGTGGCGCCGGTCATCGCGAACGTTCCGGAAGACCGCGGCGCGTCGCGAGGTAGGTCGCGAAGGTGCCGAGCCAGTGCCCGCCCTCGTAGTGCGCGCCCGTGACCGCCGCGAGCCCTGCGGCCGCGTGCGCGTCGCGCGCCGCGCGGAGCGCCGGAAGCCGGCCGTCCTTCGGCGGCAGGCCGGCGATCACGCCGTCGAGCATCCAGGCGCGCGAGAGGTTCAGGCCGTCCAGGTGCGCGAGCTTTCCGTCCGACGGGTCCGTGACGGTCCCGACCGGCAGCCAGGCGGCCCCGCCGTCGCCCGGAATTCCGGGCAGGAAGCCGAGCAGCCAGCGCGCGAACGCGGGCGGCGCGAGGAGGCGGCGCATGAGGTCCGCCTCCGCGAGGCACGGCGAGAGGAAGTCCTGGCCCGAGGGCTCGTAGCCGATCGGGCAGGCGCGGTCCTTCGCGTAGAGGTCGCGGATGCGCGCCGAGAGGAGCCGGTCCATCGCCGCGTCGCCCGACCCGCGGGCCCAGTCGAGGACGAGGCCGAACGCGAACGCGGTCTGCGCGTGCTCGCCCTCGCGGATCGGGTACGCGAGCTTCGGGATCCAGTCGGAGAGGCGCCCCGCCGCGGCGCGCTCGAGCGGCTCGAGCGCCTTCGACCAGGCCTTCGCGTCCGGATCGTCCCATTCGCGCAGCTCGGCGGCCAGCTGCAGGACCCACGCGAGCCCGTAGGGCCGCTCGAAGGTCGCGCGCCCCGGCGCGGAGAGGTACGCGACCTCCCCCGCCACCTTCTCCGGCGTGAGCGACGCGCGCAACGCCTCGCGCGCGCGCCCGGAGAAGGGCGCCGCCGGGAACTTCCGCGCGAGCCGCGCGAGCAGCCAGTGCGCGTGCACGGCCGAGTGCCAGTCGTAGCAGCCGAAGAAGACGGGCGTGAGGATGCGCGGGGGCTTCGCATCCTCGTCCGAGTTCATCGCGTGCGCGATCTTGTTCGGGTATTCCCGGCCGATGCACGCGAGCGCGAGGTCCGCGAACCGCCCCGCCGCCTTCTCGTCGAACGCCGCCGGCGCCCCCGCCGAGAGGGACGAGGTCGCCAGGAGCGCGGCCGTGAAGACGCGTCGCACCGCCCGGATGCTAACCCGCCCACGGGCCGGTATCCTGCCGCGTGCGCTTTCGGAACCCGCCCGGCAGTCCCGCCCAGACGGCCGGCGCCTCCGACTTCGTCCCGTTCTTCCTGCGCCGCGCGGGCGACCGGACGCGTCCCGAGGTCCCGCCGGGCCACGTCCTGTCCGCCTCCGAGGCGCGCGCGGGCCTCGCCGCCGCCGGCCCCGAGAGCCTCACGTGGCTCGGCCACGCGTGCTTCCTGGTCCGCACCGGCGGCCTCACGATCCTCACGGATCCGTTCCTCTCCGACTACGCGAGCCCCTTCGCCGGGCTCGGCCCGAAACGCTACGTCCCGCCGGGGCTGCGCGATCGAGGATCTGCCGGACGATCGACGCGATCGTCATCTCCCACAATCACTACGACCATCTGGATGACGAGGTCCGTAGAGAGAGATCGGAGATTTCTTTGAAGGTAAGAGGGGGCGGGCCTCCAATTGCCGCCGTCGTGCCTTCGGGGCTTGGTCCGTTCTTCACGTCGCGGGGTTACTCGGATGTCCGTGAGCTGGAGTGGGGCGAGGGCACCCTTCTAAGAAAATCTTCCTCTTCGTCTTCGTCTTCCTCTTCTTCTGTCTCCCTCTCCTGTCTCCCCTGCATCCACTTCTCCGGCCGCACGCCCTTCGACCGCAACGCGACGCTCTGGGCCTCGTGGTCGATCGTCTCGCCTTCCCTTCGCCTCTACTTCGCGGGCGACACGGGGTACGGCCCGGTGTTCGCGGACATCGGAGCGGCGCACGGGCCGTTCGACCTCGCGCTCGTCCCGATCGGCGCCTACGAGCCCGCGTCGATCATGCGGCCCGTCCACTGCGACCCGGAAGAGGCCGTCGCCGTGGGGCGGGACGTCGGCGCGCGCACGCTCGTCGGATGCACTGGGGCACGGTCGTCCTCACGGACGAGCCGCCGTTCGAGCCGCCCGGCCGCTTCCGGGCCGCCGCGCAGCGGGCCGGCTACCCGGACGACCGCGCCTGGGTCATGAGGATCGGCGAGACGCGACGCTCGAGCCCTAACTCTCGCGAGCCTCCGCAGGAACGCCGCCGCCTCGCCACGGCCTCCTCGAGGTTCTGCTTCTCCGTGCGGCCCGAGGACGCGCGCGGCTTGAAGGAGTGGTCGCCGTCCGGGAGAAAGAGAATCCGGATTTTCTTCGAAAGGGGATAGCGGGCGATCTCTTCGCGGGTTCCGAAAGCGTCTCTCTCGCCCTGCAGGATCAGCGCGGGAGTCTTCAGGTTCTCGAGGTGGGCCACGCGCAGCTTGTCCGGCTGGCCCGGCGGGTGGAACGGGTATCCGAGGCAGACGAGCCCCGCGACACCGGCCTCGTCGGCGACCATGCTCGCGATGCGGCCGCCCATGGACTTGCCGCCGATGACGACGGACGACGGGCCTCTCCCGTCCGCGGCTTCGTGGATCGCGTCGAGCCACGCTCGCCGCGAGGACGGGCGGGCGGTCCGGCGGTTTCCTCCTTCCCTCGCGCCGGGCGTGCATGTACGGGAACTCGAATCGCAGGACGCGAAAGCCCTTCCTTCGCGATTCCGGCCGCGACCGTCCTCATGAAGGGAGAGTCCATCGGCGCCCCCGCGCCGTGCGCGAGGACGAGCGTGAGCGGCGCGCGAGCGGGACCGTCGACGAGAAAGCGCTCCACCTAGAATCCCTCCGTGGCGAACAAGTATCTCGCGTACGACGAGCGCGAGGCCCGAGGGTGCGGGCCATGTTCTCGCGCCTCGCGGGGCGGTACGACCTCCTGAACGACGTCATGAGCCTCGGCCTGCATCGCCTGTGGAAGCGCGACGCGGTCGAGATCGCGCTCGCGGGGCGGACCGCGCCGGCCCGGGTGCTCGACCTGTGCTGCGGCACCGGCGACCTCGCGTTCATCGCCGGGGCCCTCGCCGCCGCCGGCTCGCGGGTCGTCGGGCTCGACTTCACGCTGCCGATGCTCGCCGTCGCCCGCGGGCGCCGGGGCGCGGCGGGCCGGGAGCCCGGCGTTCGCCCAGGGCGACGCGATGCGCCTCCCGTTCCCGGACGCGAGCTTCGACGCCGTGACGATGGGGTACGGACTGAGGAACGTCGCCGACCCCCTGGGGTGCCTGGGGGAGGTGCGCCGGATCCTCGCCCCCGGCGGGCGCGTCGTCGTCCTCGACTTCGGAAAGCCCGGCCACCCCTTCCCGCGCGCGGTCTACGACGCCTTCCTGAACGCGGCGATGCCCGTCGTGGGCTGGCTCTTTCACGGAGACGCCGACACGTACCGGTACATTCCCGAGTCGCTCGACCGCTATCCGGCCCAGCGCGGCGTCCGCGACCTGATGGAGCGGGCGGGGCTCGCCGGCGCCCGCTACGAGGACCGCCTCCTCGGGACGATGGGCCTCAACGTCGGCGAGGTGCCGGACCGCGCGTCCTTATAATCGCGCGTGCCCCGCGATACGCGTGACGAGAGTCCGGAGCCGCGCCTCGCGCGGACCCCCGGTGACGCCCCGACGCTCGGCGACCCGGCTGGTCGCGCTCCTCGTCTTCGTCTTCGTCGCGATCATCGTGTCGATCCTCGCGACGGGCGCCATGGGAATGTCGGCCCTCTCGGGGATCCGGGCGTTCGTCGTCGGCCAGGGGAACTGGTCGAAGGCGCAGAAGGACGCCGTCTACTCGCTCTCCCGCTACCTCGACACGGGCGACGAGGCCCACTACCGCGCGTTCCAGGCGCGCCTCGCCGTCCCCCGCGGCGACCGCAAGGCCCGGCTCGCGATGACGGGCCCGGAGCCGAACCCGGCCGCGGCGCTCGAGGGCTTCCTGGAGGGCCTCAACTCCCCCTCGGACGCCGACGACATGGTGTCCGTTCTCGACCGCTTCCGCGACACGGACCACATCCGGCGCGCGCTCGGGATCTGGGACCGCGGCGACGCCGTCGTCGACGAGCTCGAGGCGCTCGGGATCGTCGTCCACCAGGACGTCGAGGCCGGGCCGGCTCACGCCGGAGGTGCGCGCCGGCTACGACCTGAGGCTCGAGCGGCTGAACGACCAGGCCGCCGATCTCGAGGACGCGTTCTCGGGCACGCTCGGACAGGCCTCGCGCGCCTTCCTCAGGCGCCTCCACCTGGCCGTGGGCGCGATGACGCTCCTGCTCGTCGGGCTCGGCGATCGGCACGTCCGTCTTCGTCGCGCGGACGATCAGGCGGCGCGACGAGGCGCTCCGCGCCTCGGAACGGCGGTACCGGCTGCTCTTCGAGCGGAACCTCGCCGGCCTCTACCGGACGACGGTGGACGGCC
Source organism: uncultured Acidobacteriota bacterium (assembly GCA_963776915.1). GTDB lineage: Bacteria > Acidobacteriota > Thermoanaerobaculia > UBA5066 > UBA5066 > Fen-183. The sequence continues at coordinate 206,715 of CAVZPE010000015.1, forward strand.
GCATCCTCGACTGCAACTCGGCGTTCGCGCGCATCCTCGGCTACCCCTCCCGGGAAGAGGTGCTCAAGGTCTCGGCGCTCGACCTCTACTCGGACCCGGGCGACCGGGAGTCGTTCCTCTCCCGCCTCGCCCAGCAGCGCGTGCTCGTGAACTTCGAGCTCTGCCTGAGGCGCCGCGACGGGAGCCCCGTCTGGGTCCTCGCGAACGAGAGTCTCGTCGACGAGCCCGGCGGCGAGAGCGTCATGGACGGAAGCCTCATCGACATCACGGACCGCAAGCGCGCCGAGCAGCAGCGCTGGCACCAGGCGAACCACGACGCGCTCACGGACCTTCCGAACCGCGTCCTCTTCAACGACCGCCTCTCGCTCGCGATCCTCCACGCGCAGCGGCGCCGGCAGGCGCTCGTCGTGATGTTCCTCGACCTCGACCACTTCAAGCGCGTGAACGACACGCTCGGCCATTCGGCGGGCGACGAGCTCCTCGTGAAGGTGGCCGACCGGCTCCGGCGCTGCATCCGGCAGGACGACACGGTCGCCCGCGTCGGCGGCGACGAGTTCCTCCTCCTCCTGAACGGGATCACGCGCGAGGCGGACGCGGCCGGGATGGCGCGCAAGATCCTCGCGATCCTCGCCGAGCCGTTCCTGATCCAGAAGCGGGAGCTCTTCGTGGAGGCGTCGATCGGCATCGGGATCTACCCCGGAGACGGCGCGGACGCCGAGACGCTCGTCACGAACGTGGACACGGCGATGTACCGGGCCAAGGAAACGGGCCGCAACAGCTTCCAGTTCTTCACGCGCAAGATGCAGGAGCAGTCCCAGGAACGGGCGGCGCTCGAGTCCGGCCTGAGGCGCGCCCTCCCCCGCGGCGAGTTCGTCCTGCACTACCAGCCGATCCTCCGGCTGCGGGACCGTTCCATCGTCGGGATCGAGGCCCTCGTCCGCTGGCGCCATCCCGAGAAGGGGATCCTCTCGCCCCGCGAGTTCATCCCGCTCGCCGAGGACGTCGGCCTCATCGCGCGCGTCGGCGAGTGGGTCCTCCGGCGGGCCTGCGAGCAGCTCCGGGCCTGGCAGGGGCGGGGGGCGCCCGCGATGCGCGTGTCCGTCAACGTGTCGCCGCGCCAGTTCCAGCAGCGGGACTTCGCCGCGAACGTCCGCCGGATCGTCAAGGAAACCGGGCTCGAGCCCTCGTCCCTCGACCTCGAGATCACGGAGTCGATCGCGATGCACGACGTCGTCCACACGGGCCGCGTCCTGTCCGAGCTCGCGGACCTGGGCATCCAGATCTCGATGGACGACTTCGGGACCGGCCATTCGTCGCTGAACTACCTGAAGCACTTCCCGATCCGGCGGCTGAAGATCGACCAGTCGTTCGTCGCCGGGATGGCGAGCCACGACAAGGACCACGCGATCGTCGCGACCGTCATCTCGATCGCGCGGAACCTCGGGCTCGCCGTGACGGCCGAGGGCGTCGAGACGGAGGAGCAGGCCGCGCTGCTGGCCTCGCTCGCGTGCGAGGACGTCCAGGGCTACCTCTTCGCGCACCCCGAGCCCGCCGACGAGGTCGAGAAGAGGCTCGGGCTCCGCCCTCCGTCCGACGGCGATTGATTCAAACAGACTATCGCCGGGATCGCACCCCGGGCGCGTAATACGTGCAGTCTGGAGGGATCGCGCATGCGCGTCGACAAATGGATGACTCCGAAGGTGGTCACGCTCAAGGCGACGGACTCGCTTTCGGCGGCGATCCACCTCATGAAGGAGAAGAAGATCCGCAGGATCCCCGTCGTCAACGGCGACGGCAAGCTCGTCGGCATCGTCTCGGACCGCGACCTCAAGGACGTCTCGCCCTCGCGGGCGACGACGCTCGACATCTGGGAGCTCCACTACGTCCTCGACAAGCTGAAGATCGGCGACATCATGACGAAGAAGCCGATCACGGTGTCGCCCGACACGCCGATCGAGCGGGCCGCCCAGATCATGATGGACAAGCGGGTCGAGGGCCTTCCCGTCCTCGACGCGAAGGGCGCCCTCGTCGGGATCCTGACCGAGGGCGACGTCTTCCGGGCCCTCGTCGAGATCACGGGCGTCGGGAAGGGCCGCCTGCGCGTCGACCTCCTGATCCCGGACAAGCCCGGCTCGATCCGCGAGGTCGCCGACCTCTGCCGGACGGCGGGCGGCAGGATCTTCTCGATCCTGGGCTCCTACGCGAAGGTTCCCGCGGGCAAGCGCGAGCTCATCATGAGGGTGGAGTGCCCGAAGCCGGACGCCCTGAAGGCGGAGCTCGTGAAGGCCTACGGCGACGCCCGCGTCGAAACGGACTGATTCCCGGGGCAGGGCTCCTCGCCGGGGCCCTCGCCTCTCTCCGCGCCGGGGCCCCCGCCCCGGCGCACCTTTTTCCGCGGCGATCTGATTCATTCGAATCATCGATTTCGAGATCCAATCTCGACATAACAGGGACGCTTCGGACCCGGAAAACGAAAGAGGAGGACCCCCATGACGATTCGACGCATGCCCGTATTGGTCGCGGCCGCGGCGGCAGCCGTTCTCGCGGCCTCCCCCGCCCTCGCCCAGGGCAAGACGTTCACCGTCGGCGTGCCCCTTCCCCTGACGGGCGCCGAGGCGAAGTTCGGCGAGATGGAGAAGCAGGCCTACGAGATGGCCGTCGACGAGATCAACGCCAAGGGCGGCGTGAAGGGCGTCAAGCTCGCCCTCGACATCCAGGACTCCGGCGGCAAGCCCGAGACGGCCACCGCGATCGTCGAGAAGTTCATCACGATCAACAAGTACCCGATCGTCGTCGGCGAGTACACGAGCCAGTGCTCCTACGCCGTCGCCGGCGTCGCGGAGAAGTACAAGGTGCCGTACCTCGTCGTGACGGGCGCGGCCGACAAGATCACGCAGCAGGGGTGGAAGTACGTCTACCGGATGAACCCGCCCGTCGAGCCTCTACAACATGGGTGTCTTCGGGTTCTTCGAGAAGGTCGCCAAGCCCAAGTCCATCGCGATCCTCTACGAGAACACGGACTTCGGGAACTCGACGAGCAAGGCGATGAAGGAGTACTGCGACGGTCACGGCGTGAACGTCGTCCTCTCCGAGGGCTACCAGGCCGGGGCCGTCGACTTCAAGCCCATCCTCCAGAAGGTCAAGTCGCTCCGCCCCGACATCGTCTACATGGTCTCGTACCTGATGGACGCCTCGCTCCTCATGCGGCAGTCCAAGGAGCTCGACATCAACGCGCAGGCCTTCATCGGCGGCGGCGCGGGCCACACGCTTCCCGAGTTCCTCCAGAACGCCGCGGACGCCTCCGAGTACTGCATGTCCGCCACCCTCTGGACTCCCCAGGCGAAGTACCCCGGCGCGCACGAGTTCTTCGACAACTTCAAGAAGAAGTTCGGCAAGGAGCCCGACTACCACGGCGCCGAGGCCTACGCGGCCGCCTACGTCCTCGCGGACGTCCTCAAGCGGGCGAAGGCGACGACGCCGGAGGACCTGCGGACCGCTCTTTCCGCGACGGACATGATGACGGCGTTCGGCCCGGTCAAGTTCGTCTCGTGGGACAAGTTCACGAACCAGAACCGGATGGAGACGCTCGTCCTGCAGGTCCTCAAGGGCAGGTTCGAGACCGTCTGGCCGCCGGAGGGCGCCTCGGCGAAGTACGTGTACCCCGTCCCGCGCTGGCGCGACCGCAAGTAACCCGGCCCGTCCGACGGGAGTGATGCCGTGACGCCGCAGGTCGCCGGCCAGATCGAGCTGCTCGGGCAGGTCCTCATCTCGGGGATCCTGCTCGGGGGGCTCTACGCCCTGATCGGGCTCGGAATGTCCCTGATCATGGGCGTCATGAAGATCATCAACCTCGCGCACGGCGAGCTGATGATGGTCGGCATGTACGTCACGTTCTGGGCGTTCACGCTCGGAAAGATCGACCCGTACGTCTCGCTCCTGATCGTCATCCCCGTTCTCTTCCTCCTCGGGGCGATGCTCCAGAAGTGGCTCATCGCCCCGGTCATGGAGGCCGAGTCGATCCTGCCGGAGAACCAGGTGCTCCTGACGGTCGGGATCGGCCTCGTCCTGTCGAACCTCGCCCTCCTCGCGTTCACCGCCGACTACCGCTCCGTTCCCGGTCTCCTACGCGTCGAAGACGATCTACTGGGACGTCAAGGCCGGCGGACAGACGATCTCGCTCTCGTTCAGCTTCCCGATGCTCGTCGCCTTCGGGATCGCTCTCGTCCTGGGCGGCGCCCTCTTCCTGTTCCTCGGGTAGACGGACCTCGGCCGGATGATCCGCGCGACCGCGCAGGACGCGCGCGCCGCGGCCCTCATGGGCGTCAACACGAAGCGGATCACGTACATCACGTTCGGTCTCGGCTCCGCCCTCGTGGGCGCCGCCGGAGCGCTCCTCGCGCCGGTCTACTACCTGTTCCCCCAGATCGGCGGGCCGTTCACGCTGAAGGCCTTCATCATCACGGTCCTCGGCGGGATCGGCAACATCCCGGGCGCCGTCCTCGGCGGCGTCGTCCTCGGGCTCGCCGAGTCCCTCGGCTCGGTCTACATCTCGCTCGGCTACAAGGACGCCTTCGGCTTCATCATCTTCGTCCTCGTCCTGATCTTCCTGCCCAAGGGCCTCCTCGGAAAGGGACGGGCGTGAGATGAGCCGTCCGCTCCTCGCGGCGCTCGGCGGCCTCGCGCTCCTCGCCGTCCTTCCCGCCTTCGTGCAGCAACCCGTACGTCCTCCACATGCTGATCCTCTGCCTGCTCTGGACCGTCCTCGGCCAGAGCTGGAACCTCCTCGGCGGATACACGGGGCAGGTCTCCTTCGGGCACGCGGCGTTCTTCGGGATCGGCGCGTACACGACCGGCATCCTCGTGAAGTCGGGGCTCTCCCCGGCCGCGGCCTGGTGGGGCCTCCTCCTCGGCGGACTCGCGGCCGCCGCTGGTCTCCGCGGTGATCGGCTGGATCTGCTTCCGCCTGCGCGGCCCCTACTTCGCGCTCTCCGTCCTCGCGCTCGCCGAGGTTCTCCGCCTCGTCGCGCTGAACTGGAAGTCGCTCACGAACGGCGCCGAGGGGATCCTCTTCATCCCGGCCTTCAACTCGAAGGCCCTGTACTACTGGATCATCCTCGCGCTCGCGGCGCCTGAGCATGGCGTCGATCCGGCGCGTCATGCACGGCAAGCTCGGCTTCTACTTCCTCGCCATCCGCGAGGACCAGGACTGCGCCGAGTCGCTCGGGATCAACGCGACGAAGTACAAGCTCTATCTCGCTCCTCATCAGCGCCTTCTTCACGGGCGTCGCGGGGAGCTTCTACATGAACTACATGGGCTTCATCGACCCGGGCATCGTCTTCTCGATCCACGACATCTCGGTCATGATGATCCTCGTCACGATGCTCGGCGGCGTCGCGACGACGTGGGGACCCGCCGTCGGGCGCCGCGATCTACATCCTCATGTCCGAGGCGTTCCGCACCTACCTGAAGTCCGGGACACCTCGTCTTCTTCGGCGTCCTCATCATCGTGATCATCATCTTCTTCCCGCAGGGGATCGTCGGCACGCTCCGGGAATCCCTCCAGCGCCGCCGGCGGCGCCTCGCCTCGCCGCCGGCCGGCGGCTCCGCGAAGGAGGCCGCATGAGCCTCCTCGAGCTCAAGGACGTCACGAAGCGCTTCGGCGGCCTGCAGGCGGTCGGCCACATGACCTTCTCCGTCGAGAAGGGCGAGATCTTCGGCCTCATCGGCCCGAACGGCGCCGGCAAGACGACGGTCTTCAACGTCATCAACGGCTACTACGCGCCCACCGAGGGCCAGATCTTCTTCAAGGGCGAGCGCATCGACTGCCTGAAGCCCTACGAGGTCTGCCGCCGCGGCCTCGCGCGGACGTTCCAGGTCGTCAAGCCGCTCGCGCGCCTGACCGTGCTCGAGAACGTCATGGTCTCGGCGTTCTGCGCGCACGAACCACCGCGGCGAGGCCCGCGGCGATGGCGCTCGAGGCCACGGCGTTCACGGAGATGGAGGCCTGGCGCGACCGCACGGCAGGCAGCCTGCCGCTCGGGATGCGCAAGCGCCTCGAGATGGCGCGCGCCCTCGCGACGAAGCCGGAGCTCCTCCTGCTCGACGAGAACTTCGCGGGGCTGAACCCCGCCGAGGTCGAGAAGACGATCGCGATCGTCCGCAAGATCCACGAGAGCGGCGTCACGATCCTCATCATCGAGCACAACATGCGCGTGATCATGTCGATCTCGCAGCGCCTCCTCTGCATGTGCTACGGCGAGAGGATCGCCGAGGGCACGCCGAAGGAGGTCGCGAACGACCCGAAGGTGATCGAGGCGTACCTGGGGGCCGCGCATGCTTGAGGTCCGGGGAGTCGACGTCTTCTACGGCGACGTGCAGGTCCTCTGGGACGTGTCCTTCAACGTCCAGAAGGGCGAGATCGTCGCGCTCATCGGGGCGAACGGCTCCGGCAAGACGACGAGCCTGAACACCGTCTCCTCGATCCTGAAGCCCCGCAAGGGCTCCGTGACCGTACGAGGGGCAGCCGCTCCACACGCGCGCGCCGCTACGACCTCGTCGGTCTCGGGATCGCGCACGTGCCCGAGGCGCGCCGGCTCTTCCCGGACATGACCGTCAAGGAGAACCTGCTCCTCGGCGCCCTGACGCCGGCGGCGAAGAAGTCGCGGCCCGAGATGCTCGAGAAGGTCTACGGCATCTTCCCGCGCCTCAAGGAGCGCGAGAAGCAGGCGGCGGGGACGATGTCGGGCGGCGAGCAGCAGATGTGCGCGATCGCCCGCGGCCTCATGTCCAAGCCGCGCCTCCTCATGCTCGACGAGCCTTCGCTCGGCCTCTCCCCGATCCTCGTCGCGGACATCTTCCGCGTCATCCAGGAGGTCCACGACGCCGGCGTCACGGTTCTCCTCGTCGAGCAGAACGTCTTCAAGACGCTCGCGATCGCGGACCGCGCCTACGTGCTCGAGAACGGCCGCATCGTGCTCGAGGGCAAGGGGAAGGACCTCCTGAACGACGCCCACGTCAAGGAGGCGTACCTGGGCGTCTGACGGCGGCCCGCGCGGCCTTCTCACGCGCTCGGGCGTCATGGGCATCTCGTACAGGCGCGCGCCGGTGGCGTCGAAGACGGCGTTCGCGACGGCCGCGCCGACCGGGACGATCGCCGGCTCGCCGCCTCCCTGCGGCGACAGCTCGTCGTTCTTCACGAGGACGGTGTCGAGCGCGGGCATCTCCGAGAACCGCGGCAGCTCGTACGTGTCGAAGTTCTGCGTGAGGATGCGACCGCCGTCGAAGCGGACCTCCTCGGAGAGCGCGTACCCGAGGCCCATCATGATGCAGCCTTCCATCTGCATCTTCGCGCCGTCGGGGTTGATCACGATGCCCATGTCCTGCGCGCAGACGACCCGCGCGACCGACACGCGCCCGGTGGCGGCGTCCACCTTCACCTCGGCGATCAGGGCCACGTACGTCCCGGCGTCGATCCCGCACGCGATCCCGGCGCCGCGGCCGCCCGGCCCCGCGGCCTTCTTCCAGCCGAACCGCCCCGCGGCGGTCTCGAGGACGCGGCGCATCCGCTTGTCGGACGTGTTCTTCAGGCGGAACTCGAGCGGGTCGACCCCGGCCTTCGCCGCCATCGTGTCGATCTGCGACTCCCGCGCGAAGACGTTGATGTTCGCGCCCGGCGCGCGCCACGGGCCCGTCGCGAAGAGGTGCATCTTCGGCGTGTCGCTTCCCCACCGCCCGTACGTCCGGATGAGGTTGTGCGGGACGTCGTAGAACTGCTCGGCGCCGCGTGAGCCCGCCGCGTACACCTGGTAGTCCCACAGGCGAGATCCGGCCGGCGCCGTCGAGCCCGGACCGGATCTTCACGACCGCCGCCGGCCGGAACGCGTCGAGGAAGAACTCCTCGGCACGGCTCCAGCACACCTGGACCGGCTTCCCGGTCGCCTTCGCGAGCTTCGCGGCCTCGATCGCCTGCTGGCCGCCTCCGCTCTTGCCGCCGAAGCCGCCGCCCACGAACGGCGTGATGACGCGGACGTTCTCCTTCGCGAAGCCGATCGCCTGCGCGATCGCCTGCTGGTTCGGGAACGGGGTCTGCGTCGAGATCCAGACCGTCATCGTCCCGTTCTCGAGCCGGGCGAGCGCCGTGTGCGTCTCGATCGGCGGCGTGGGCCCCGTACCCGTTCACGTACTGCCCCTCGAAGAGCGCGGCGGACGCCTTCTCGCCTTCGGCGAGGCTTCCCTTCTTCTCGTGCTCCTCGCCCGCGCCCGCGACCGAGAGGAGATGGTCGAAGACGGTCCGGTCGTCGAAGGCGGGCTTCGGGAACGTCCCAGTCGGACTTGACGGCGCGCGAGCGCCTTCTCGGCGGTCTCCGGATCCGGGCGCCAGGACGGCGACGAGGCCGCCCTCGTTCACGACGACGACGCCCGGGACGCGCGCGGCGGCCGACGTGTCGACGCTCTTCAGCGTCGGCGCCGTGCGCCGGCGGACGGAGCATCTTCGCGTAGAGCATTCCGGGCAGGCGGATGTCGCCCGGCGTACGCGGCCTTGCCCGTCACCTTCGCGCGCGCGTCGAGGCGCTTCGTGGGCTTCCCCATGACGCGGAACTCGGCGACGGACTTCGTCACGGCCTTCCCGTCGAGCGTGCGGACGATCTTCTGGCCGTTCGCGAGCTCGCCGTACGTGACGCGCGCCTTCGGGTCCGCCGCGGCGAACACCGCGCCGTCCTCGACGCGCAGGGCCCCGGCGGGCAGCTTCAGGCGCTCGGCCGCGAGCGCGACGAGCACGGCCTTCGCCTCGGCAGCCGCGGCGCGGAGGGCGGGGCCGAAGAAGCGGGTCGACATCGAGCCGTACGTCCCGTTGTCGAACGGGCAGAGCGCCGTGTCGCCCATGACCATGTCGATCGAGTCGAGCGTCACCGCGAGCTCGTCGGCCGCCATCTGCGCGAGCGACGTGACGATTCCCTGTCCCATCTCGATCTTCCCGGAGTAGACCGTGACGCGGCCGTCGCCGGCGATCCTCAGGTACGCGTTGAAGTCCGTCGGGTAGCCCCGCGTGCGGGTCTCCTGCCCCATGAGGTCGGACAGGTCGGCGTTGAAGAGGACGACGATCCCGCCGCCGACGAGGCGGATGAAGCGCCGCCGGCTGAAGGAAGCCTCCGAGGGCGTCGGCGGCGTCACGAGGGGAGGCGGGGCGCCGCTCACGACGCGCCTCCCGCGGCCGCCCGCTCGATCGCCTGGACGATCCGGTGGTGGGCGGCGCAGCGGCAGAGGTTGTCCTCCATCCCCGCGACGATCTGCGGCCGCGAGGGCTTCGGGTTCTTCAGGAGGAGCGCGTAGGCGTTCATGATCATCCCGGGCGTGCAGAAGCCGCACTGCAGGCCGCCGGTGTCCGCGAACGCCTCCTGGAGCGGATGGAGCTTCCCGTCCTTCTCGAGGCCCTCGATCGTCGTGACGTCCTTGCCGCGGACGGCCTTCACGGGCAGGAGACACGTGCGGACGGCCTCCTTCCCGACGACGACGGTGCACGCGCCGCACAGGCTCGCGCCGCACCCGAACTTCGTCCCCGTGAGGCCGAGGTCCGTGCGCAGGACCCAGAGGAGCGAGCGCTCGCCGTCGACGTCGAGCCGGACCGGTTTCCCGTTGAGACGGAATGAGATGGAGTCCTTCATTCAAGACCTCCCGCCGCTCTTGTTCATCATAGAACCGGGAGGACCGGAGGGGAGGGATCCGGAGCATCTCGCTCCCTTGACACCGATTCCGGGATGACCCATCTCTTTCAATGGAGGGTCCCGAATGAATGCCTCCGCGGAGGCGCCCCGCGCCTCGTGCCGCGTGGTCGAGGCGCAGGAGATTTCCGCGCTTCTCGACGTCATCCTCGAATCGGGCTACAGGCTCCTCGGACCGACCGTGATGGACGGGGCGATCGTCTACGACGAGATCGCCTCCGCGGCCCGCCTTCCCGGCCGGGGTCGGACAGGAACAGGCGAACGGCCGCTACCGGCTCCGGCCCCGCGGCGACGGCGCGCTCTTCGGATACGCCGTCGGGCCGCACGCCTGGAAGAAGTTCCTCTTCCCCGCTTCCCTGCGCCTCTTCGGCGTGACGCGGCAGAAGAAGTCGCTCGAGATCGAGCGGAAGGATTCCGACCCGCGGCCGGACGCGTTTCTCGGCGTGAGGCCCTGCGACGTCGCGGCCATCGCGCGGCAGGACCGCGTCTTCCTCGGCGGCCCGTACCGGGACACCGCCTACGGGGCGCGGCGCGAGGCTGCCCTCGTCGTCGCCGTCCAGTGCGGCGAGGCCGAGGGCACGTGCTTCTGCTCCTCCATGGGCACCGGCCCGCGCGCCGCCACGGGGTTCGACCTCGCCCTCACGGAGCTCCTCGCCGGCGGGCGGCACGAGATCCTCGTCGAGGTCGGCACGCCGCGCGGCGAAGCGCTTCTCGCGAGGCTCACGTCGCGCCCCGCCCGCGAGGAGGACCTCGAGGCGGCGCGCGAAGCGACACGGCACGCCGAGGCGTCGATGGGCCGCAGGCTGGAGCTCTCCGGCCTGAAGGAGCTCCTCGACCGGCGAGCGCCGAGAGCCCGCGCTGGGAGGAGATCGCCGGGCGCTGCCTCTCCTGCGCCAACTGCACGATGGTCTGCCCGACGTGCTTCTGCGCGACCGTCGAGGACGCCTCGGACCTGACCGGCGCCTCGGCCGAGAGGTGGAGGCGCTGGGATTCGTGCCACACGCTCGACTTCTCCTACATCCACGGCGGCAGCATCCGGAGGAGCGTCTCCTCGCGGTACCGCCAGTGGATGACGCACAAGCTCGCGACGTGGGTCGACCAGTTCGGCGAGACCGGCTGCGTCGGCTGCGGCCGCTGCATCACGTGGTGTCCCGTGGGGATCGACCTCACGGAGGAAGCCCGCGCACTCCAGGTCGCCCGGCCCGCGCCGGCCGCCTGACGGAGGACCGATGGAAACACTCGACCCCCTGCTCGCCGAGCACCCTTTCCTCAGGGGCATGAGCCCCGAGCACATCCGGACGGTCGCCGGGTGCGCGAAGAACGAGCGATTCGAAGCCGGCCAGTTCCTCTTCCGCGAGGGCGAGGAGGCCGACCAGTTCTTCGTGATCCGGCACGGAAAGGTCGCCGTGCAGGTCGGCGCCCCTCCCCGGGGCGTCGTGACCGTCCAGACCTGGACGGACGGCGAGATCCTCGGCTGGTCCTGGCTCCTGCCCCCGTACCGCTGGCGCTGCAGCGCGAAGGCCACGGAGCTCACGCGCGTGATCGCCCTCGACGGCAAGTGCCTGAGGCAGAAGTGCGAGGCGGACCACGACCTCGGCTACGAGCTCCTCAAGAGCTTCGCGGACGTCCTCGCGCGGCGCGTCGACATGACGTACGTGCAACTCCTCGACCTCTACGCGAACGAGCCCGCCGGGAGAAACCGGTGACGGAGGCTCCCGAAGCGGCGTCCCGCGCCGCGGCGGTGCCGGCACCCGACCCGATGCTGCCCGTCCCGTGCGTCGTCGAGCGGATGCAGAGGGAGACGGCGGACACCTTCACGCTCGAGCTCCTCCCGCGGGACGGCGGCAGGTTCCCCTTCGATCCCGGCCAGTTCAACATGCTCTACGTCTTCGGCGTCGGCGAGGTGCCGATCTCGATCAGCGGCGACCCGTCTTTCCCGCAGAGGCTCGTCCACACGACGCGCGCCGTCGGCGCCGTCACGCGGGGGATGGGCGCGCTCAAGCGCGGCGACACTCTCGGCGTCCGCGGCCCGTTCGGGACGGGCTGGCCCGTCGAGGACGCGGAGGGCTGCGACGTCGTCGTCGTGGCCGGGCGGCATCGGCCTGGCGCCGCTGCGCCCGGCCCTCTACGAGATCCTCTCCCACCGCGAGCGCTACGGGCGCGTCGTCCTCCTCTACGGGACCCGCACGCCGGACGACATCCTGTACCGCAAGCTGCTCCACGACTGGAGGGGGGACTTCGACCTCGACGTCCACGTCACGGTCGACCGCGCGATCGGCGACTGGCGCGGGAACGTCGGCGTCGTCACGACGCTCATCCCCCGGGTCCCCTTCGACCCCCGCAACACGGTCGCGATGATCTGCGGGCCCGAGACGATGATGCGGTTCACCGTCCTCGAGCTCGAGCGCCGCGGCGTGCCGCCGTCGAAGGTGTGGCTCTCGCTCGAGCGGAACATGAAATGCGGGATCGGCCTCTGCGGCCACTGCCAGTGCGGCCCGAAGTTCGTCTGCCGGGACGGACCGGTCTTCCCCTGCGACGACGTGTGGGACCTCATGTCCCGGCGGGAGCTCTGAATGGAGAACGCGAAGCCGAAGCTCGCCGTCTTCAAGTTCGCGTCCTGCGACGGCTGCCAGCTCTCCCTCCTCGACTGCGAGGACGAGCTCCTCGCCGTGGCGGGCGCCGTGTCGATCGACAACTTCCTCGAGGCCTCGCGCGCCGTCGGCAAGGGGCCGTGGGATCTCGTCCTCGTCGAGGGCTCCATCACGACACCGCACGACGCCGAGCGCATCCACCAGGTGCGCCGCAAGGCGAAGTTCCTCGTGACGATCGGGGCCTGCGCGACGGCCGGGGGGATCCAGGCGCTCCGCAACTTCGCGGACGTCCGCGAGTACGCGAGGGCCGTCTACGCCTCGCCGCAGTTCCTCGAGGTCCTCGGCAAGTCGACGCCGATCCGCGACCACGTGTTCGTCGACTTCGAGCTGCGCGGCTGCCCGATCGCGAAGCCGCAGCTCCTCGAGGTCGTCAGCGCGTTCCTCGCGGGCCGCAAGCCCGTGACGCCGGCCTCCAGCGTGTGCCTCGAGTGCAAGCGGCGCGGCACACCGTGCGTCATGGTCGCGAAGGGCATCCCCTGCCTCGGCCCCGTCACGCAGGCGGGCTGCGGGGCTCTCTGCCCCGCTTACGCCCGCGGGTGCTTCGCGTGCTTCGGGCCGATGGAATCGCCGAACACCGGCTCGCTCGCGGCCCTCTGGGGCGAGCTCGGCGTCCCGCCGGCGGGGCTCGTGCGCGCCTTCCGCTCGTTCAACGCGACCGCCGAGCCCTTCCGGAAGGAGAGCGAGCTCCATGAGTAAGGTCCGGACGATCACGGTGAACGCCCTCGCGCGCGTCGAGGGCGAGGGCGGGCTCGCCGTGCGTGTCCGCAACGGCACGGTGCAGGAGGTCCGGCTCGACATCTACGAGCCGCCGCGCTTCTTCGAGGCCTTCCTGCGCGGCCGCGCGTTCGGCGAGGCGCCCGACCTGACGGCGCGGATCTGCGGGATCTGTCCCGTCGCGTACCAGATGAGCTCCGTGCACGCGCTGGAGGCCGCGTGCGGCGCCGACCCGGGCCCGCGCGTGCGGGAGCTGCGGCGGCTCCTCTACTGCGGGGAGTGGATCGAGAGCCACGTCCTGCACGTCGCGATGCTCCACGCGCCCGATTTCCTCGGGTACGAGAGCGCGCTCCACATGGCGAAGGACCACCCCGACGCCGTGACCCTCAGCCTGCGCCTGAAGAAGGCCGGCAACGAGATCGTCACCGCCGTGGGCGGGCGGGAGATCCATCCCGTCAACGTCCGCGTGGGCGGCTTCTACCGCGCGCCGTCGGCCGCGGAGCTGTCTCCGCTCGTGCCGAAGCTCGAGACCGCCCGGGGCGAGGCGGCCGAGCTCCTGCGCTGGGCGTCGACGTTCGACTTCCCCGAGCTCGACCTCCACCACGAGCTCGTCTCGCTCCGCCACCCCTCCGAGTACCCGCTGAACGAGGGCCGCATCGTCTCGAGCGAGGGCCTCGACATCGCGGCGTCGGCCTGGGAGGACCACTTCGAGGAGGAGCACGTCGCAGCGGTCGAACGCCCTCCACGCGCGGAGGAAGGGCGGCGGGATCATCCAGACCGGGCCGCTCGCCCGGTACACGCCTCAACTTCGACCGTCTCCCCGCGCCGATCCAGGACGCCGCGCGGGAAGCGGGGCTCGGCGCCGGAGTGCCGGAATCCCTTCAGGAGCATCCTCGTGCGGTGCGTCGAGACGCTGTGGGCCGTCGACGAGGCGCTCCGGATCCTCCGGGCGTACGCAGCCGCCCGAGCCGTCCTTCGTCGAGGTCGTGCCGCGCGACGCAGTCGGAGCCGCCGCGACGGAGGCGCCGCGCGGCCTTCTCTTCCACCGCTACCGCATCGGCGCCGACGGGCTCATCGAAGAGGCGCGCATCGTCCCGCCGACGGCGCAGAACCTCCGGGCCATGGAAGCCGACCTGCGCGGCTTCGTCCAGGACCACCTCGACCTCGCGGAGGAGCCGGCTCACGCTCCTCGCCGAGCAGGTCGTCCGCAACCACGACCCGTGCATCTCGTGCGCGACTCACTTCCTGAAGCTGAAGATCGAGAGGGACTGACGTGCGTCCGCTCCTCGTGATCGGCGTCGGGAACGACTACCGCGGCGACGACGCGGCGGGCCTCCTCGCGGTCCGCCGCCTGCGCGCGTGCCCCGGCGTCCGCACCGTCGAGCACACGCGGGACGGGCTCTCCCTGATGGAGCACTGGCGCGGGGCCGACCACGTCGTCGTCGTGGACGCTCTCTCGTCCGGGCACGCCGCCGGGCACCGTCTTCCGCTTCGAGGCGACGGAGGGGCCCGTCCCCGGCGACGCGGGCTGGGTCTCGTCCCACGCGCCCGGCGTCGCCGAGGGGATCGAGACGGCGCGGGTCCTGGGGCGGCTGCCCGCGTCCCTCACCGTCTACGGCATCGAGGCCGGGCGCGTCGAGCCCGGAGCCGACGTCACGCCGGAAGTCGCCGCGGGCCGTCGTGGAGGTCGCCGACGCGATCCTCTCCGGCCTCCCCGGCCTCTCCCGCCCCTGACCTTCTACTTTCCGAGCTCCCCGGCCACCCGCGCGGCCGTCTCGACGCCGCGCGCGAGGACGGAGCGGATGCGCCCGTCCTCGAGGGCGAGGATGCCGGCGATCGTGCAGCCCGCGGGCGTCGTGACGTCGTCCTTGAGGGCCGCGGGGTGGCGGCCGGTCGAGAGGACCATCTCGGCGGCGCCGAGCGTCATCTGGGCCACGAGCGTCGTCGCGACGCTGCGCGGCAGGCCCGCGCATCACGCCGCCGTCCGCGAGCGCCTCGATGATGATGTAGATGAAGGCCGGGCCGCTCGCCGAGAGGCCCGTGACCGTGTCCATGTGCTTCTCCTCGAGCTCGAGGACCCTGCCGAGCGGCTCGAAGATCTCGCGTCGCGAGCGCGACGTCGCCGTCCGTCGCGTGGCTCCCCTTCGAGAGCACCGTCATGCCCTTGCCGATCAGGCACGGCGTGTTCGGCATCGCCCGCAGCACCGGCGTCGCGTCCGCGAAGTGGCCCTCGATGAACCCGGTGCTGATTCCCGCGGCGATCGAGATCACGAGCGGCGGCCTCTTCTTCCGCGGGCCCCGGATCGACTCGACGGCCTTCGCGACGTCCTTCGGCTTCACGCACAGGAGGACGATGTCGGCGTCGGCCGTGGCCTTCGCGTTCTCCGTCTCGCACGGGATCCCGAGCTCCTTGCCGACCTTCTCGGCGCTGGCCTTCGTGCGCGCGGTCGCGCGCAGACCCTGCGGCTTGACCCGTCCCGAGCGCAGCAGGCCCGAGGCGATGCTCCGGCCCATGGTTCCCGAGCCGATGATGGCGATCTTCTTCTGCGCGAGCATGTGGGACTCCTTCGTGGCGCGCCAGTTTACGGCGTCGCCGGAGTGCGACGCCGTCTCCAGCGCAGGACGCGCGACGGGCGCCTCGTCGCTGCGGTGCGAGCGGCGATGGGATGAAGAAAGAGAAGAGAAAGATCTTCTGAGAATGAGTAAGAGCGGCGGATCGTCCGGCCGACGCGGTTCGGGACGAAGGCCGTCTCCACGTGGTGCAGGACCTCGCGGCGCGGCTCGTCCACCTCCCACCGCCCCGCGTACCCGCCGTACGCGGCTCCCGCCGCCGCCAGTTCCGAGGAGGTCGGGAAGAATTCTCTTAGAAAGTGAATGCGGGAGGTCCCCGCGAAGTGGACCGACATCTCGCCCGACGCGAGGTAGATCAGCAGCCCCGTCGGGCATCCTCGAACCCGACGGCCGGCTTCCCGCCGCGAACGGACGCCTCCCCCGCCCTATTACCTTCTAAGAAAATCTTCTCTTCCTTCTTTCTCTCTTCGTCTTCAATTCCTTCGAGCTCCCACACCCCGACGAACCGTTCGAAGTCGCTCATCCCACTCTCCCTCGTCCGAGATTCCCTCGGGTATAGTTCCCGGCACAAATTACGCAACCCGGCCACAGGAGGCATTCGATGAAGCGTACCGCGACGGTCTCGCTGCTCGCCCTCGCACTCGGCCTCGGCACCCTCCCCGCCCGCGCCGCCGACACGATCGTCTTCGGCGCCGCCGTCTCGCTCACGGGCAAGACGGCCAAGGAGGGCGAATACACGCGCGACGGCTACAACTTCCTCGTCGACAAGCTGAACGAGATGGGCGGGATCACGGTCGGCGGGAAGAAGTACAGGGTCGCGGTCAAGTACTACGACGACGAGTCGAAGTCCGAGCGGACGGCCCAGCTGATCGAGAAGCTCATCAACGAGGACAAGGTCACGTTCATCCTCGGCCCCTACGGCTCGGCGCCCTCGGGCACGGCCGCCCCCATCTGCGAGAAGTACCGGATCCCGATGATCGAGGCGAACGGCTCGGCGGAGTCGATCTTCAACAAGGGCCACAAGTACACGTTCGCCGTCCTCTCCCCCGCGAAGCTCTACCTCAAGGGCATCATCGACCTCGTCCTCACGAAGGACAAGAACGTGAAGACGGTCGCCGTCCTCGGCGAGAACGAGCCGTTCTCCAAGGAGGTCGCGGGCGGCGCGGCCGACTACGCGCGGGAGAAGGGCCTCCAGGTCGTCTACCAGGAGCTCTACCCCACCGGCACGCAGGACGTCAGCGCGCTCCTCACGAACATCAAGGCGAAGAACCCGGACATCGTGCTGGGCGCGGGCCACCTCCAGGACTCGCTCCTCGTCGTCAAGCAGGCGAAGGACCTCGGGGTCTCGCCGAAGGCGATGGGCTTCTCCGTCGGGCCGTCGTCGCCCGAGTTCCGGGCGAACCTGAAGAACGACGCGGACTACATCTTCGGGGCCACGCAGTGGACGGAGGCGCTCAAGTACAACGGCGACGACCCGTGGAAGACGCCGAAGGCCTACGCCGACGCGTTCCGCGCGAAGAACCCGAAGTACCACGACATCCCGTACCAGGTCGCCGAGTCCTCCGCGGCCGTTCTCGCGTTCTGGCGCGCCATCGAGAAGGCGAACTCGCTCGACCCGACGAAGGTCCGGGATGCGATCGCGGCGCTCGACATCATGACGTTCTACGGCCAGATCAAGTTCGACCCGCGCGGGATCAACATCTACAAGCCGATGGCCGTCGAGCAGCTCCAGCCGGACGGCCACAAGTACACGGTCTGTCCCCCGAGCGTCGCCGAGAAGGACGCCCTCTACCCGATGCCCGCCTGGGACAAGCGGAAGTGAGCCTCGGCGAGCTCTCGCAGATCTTCGTCAACGCGGTCCTCCTGAGCGGGATCCTCGCGCTCGTCGCGCTCGGCTTCTCGCTCGTCTGGGGGATCATGAACATCGTGAACCTCGCGCACGGGGCGTTCATCGTCATCGGCGCGTACGTCACGTTCTTCCTGCACGAGCTCCTCCACGTCGACCCGTTCCTGTCGATCCCGTTCTCGATGCTCGTGCTCTTCACGCTCGGGTGGGCCGTCCAGCGCGGGCTCGTGAACCAGATCATCCGGGCGCCGCTCCTCGCGACGTTCCTCCTGACGTTCGGCCTCGAGCTCCTC
The DNA here is from genome assembly GCA_963776915.1 of uncultured Acidobacteriota bacterium. Classification (GTDB taxonomy): domain Bacteria; phylum Acidobacteriota; class Thermoanaerobaculia; order UBA5066; family UBA5066; genus Fen-183. The sequence goes on from CAVZPE010000015.1 coordinate 224,510, forward strand.
ATCGTCAACCTCATCAACTTCTTCTTCAAGGCCGACCTGCGCTCCGTGACGACGCCGTACAGCGGCACCGGCTTCACGCTCGGGACCGTCCGGATCCCCTACATCCGGCTCGGCGCGCTCGGGGTCTCGCTCGTCCTCGTGGCCGGCCTGGCCTGGACCCTCAAGGCGACGCGGATCGGCCGCGCGATCCGGGCGACGGGAATGGACCTCGACGCGGCGCGTCTCACGGGCGTCAAGGTCGCCACGGTCTACGCCGCCACGTTCGCGATCGGCGCCGCGATGGCGGGCGCCGCGGGCTCGCTCCTCGCGATGATCGTCCCGTTCGACCCGAACCTCGGGGGGACGTACACGCAGCGCGCGTTCGCGATCTGCGTCCTCGGCGGCCTCGGGAACGTCGCGAACGTCGTGATCGGAGCCGCGATCTACGCCTTCGTGGACGTCTTCGTCGGGGCGAGCCTCCCGTCGCTCTCGCGCGCCGTCACGTTCGCGCTCCTCGTGGTCCTCCTCATCCTTCGCCCGCAGGGCATCGCCGGGAAGTCCGCGTGAAGAAGGGGCTCGCCGTCGCCGCGGCCCTCGCCACCCTCGCGCTCCTCCTCGCGCTGCCGAGGCTCGTCTCGAGCTACAAGCTCCTGACGTACACGGGCTTCCTCCTCCTCGCCCTCACCGCGCAGGGCTGGAACTTCATCGGCGGATACACGGGCTACGCCGCGTTCGGCAACGTCGCGTACTTCGGGATCGGCGCCTACACGACCGGCCTCCTCATGCTCGGCAGGTGGCACGTGCCCTTCTTCCCGGCGCTCGCGGCCGGGGCGCTCCTCTCGGCCTGCGTCGCCGCGCTCCTCGGGCTCCCGATCCTCCGCCTGAAGGGCCACTACTTCGCGATCGCGACGCTCGGAGTCGCCGAGGCCCTCGCGCAGGTCGCGGACACCTGGGACAGCGTGACGGAGGGCTCGACGGGCATCGACCTTCCCGTCAAGACCGAGGGGGCGTTCTTCTACTACACGGCCCTGGGATTCGTGATCCTGGGACTCCTCGCGACGTGCGGCCTTCGCGCGCTCGAAGCTCGGGCACGGCTGCGTCGCGATCCGCGAGGACCAGGACGCGGCGAGGATGCTCGGCATCAACACGACGCTCTACAAGGTCGCCGCCTACGCGATCTCGGCCGTGTTCGCCGCGGTCGCCGGCGGCATCACGGCCTACCAGAACATCCACGTCACGCCGGGCGACTTCTTCAAGATCGACTACACGCTCCAGATGATCATCGCGACGATCATCGGCGGCGTCGGGACGGTGATCGGCCCGGTGCTCGGCGCGGGCGTGTACCAGCTCCTCTCGACGTACATCTGGAGCAAGTTCATCGAGCTGCACCCGACCGTCCTGGGCCTCGTCATCGTGCTCTTCATCGTGTTCCTTCCGCGCGGTCTCATGACCGTCATCGCCCGCAGGAGGAAGGGCGGCGGGAGACCGTTCCGGGCCTCCGACCTCCTCGCGAACGTCCGCGCCCACCGGGTCACGTGATGAGCGCGGCCCCCGCCCCGCCGGCGCGCACCGGCGACGAGCCCATCCTCGTCGCGACCGGCATCACGAAGAAGTTCGGCGGGCTCGCCGCCGTGGACGGCGTGGACCTCGCGATCCGTCGCGGCGAGATCCTCGGCGTCCTCGGCCCGAACGGCGCGGGCAAGACGACGTTCGTGAACTGCGTGACCGGCCTCGACAAGCCGACGTCCGGGACGATCGTCTTCGACGGCGAGGACGTCACGAAGACGCCGAGCTACCGGATCGGCCGGCTCGGGATGGCCCGCACGTTCCAGGTCGTCAAGCCCCTGCGCCAGCTCACGGTCCGCGAGAACGTCGCGACGGGCGCGATGTTCGGCGCCGGCGGGCACCGGCGGACGGCCGCCCAGGCCCGCGCCCACGCCGACGAGGTCCTCGAGCGCGTCCAGCTCGCCGACAAGCGCGACCGGACGGCGACCGACCTCACGATCCCCGACCTCAAGAGGCTCGAGCTCGCGAAGGCCCTCGCCATGGATCCGCGGCTCCTCTTCCTCGACGAGGTCATGGCGGGCCTGAACTCCTCCGAGATCGAGAAGGCCATGGAGCTCATCCTCTCGATCAACCGCAGCGGCGTCACGATCTTCGTGATCGAGCACGTCATGAAGGCGATCATGGGAATCTCGGACCGCCTCGTCGTCCTCCACTACGGGCGGAAGATCGCCGAAGGGCACCCGCAGGAGATCGTCGAGAGCCCCGACGTCATCGAGGCCTACCTCGGCGAGCGGTTCGCGCAGCGCGCGCAGGCCGCCGGAGACGGCAGCCGCCGCGTTCGTGCCGTCCGGCGAGTTCCGCAAGGCGCCGCCCGTCTCCGCGGGCGACGCGCTCCTCTCCGTGAAGGGCCTCTCGTCCGGCTACGGCGACGTCCAGATCCTCCGGGACGTCTCGCTCGAGGTGAAGGACCGGGAGATCGTCGCGCTCATCGGGGCGAACGGCGCCGGCAAGACGACCCTCCTGAACACGATCTCGCAGCTCCTCACGCCGACGGCCGGGTCGATCGCGTTCGACGGCGGCGACATGACGGCGGCGCGGGCCGACGAGGTGGTCGCCGCCGGCATCGTCCAGGTCCCGCAGGGCCGGCGCCTCTTCGCGGGCCTCACCGTGAAGGAGAACCTCCTGCAGGGCGCCTACATGCGGCGCGACGCGGCCGGGATCGAGGCGGACCTCGAGTGGGTCTACGGGCTCCTCCCGCGCCTGAAGGAGCGCGCCTCGCAGCTCGCCGGGCGGCTCTCGGGCGGGGAGCAGCAGATGTGCGCGATCGGGCGGGGGCTGATGAGCCGGCCGCGCCTCCTGCTGATCGACGAGCTGTCCCTGGGCCTCGCCCCCCTCGTCGTCGACCACCTCCTCGACCTCATCTCCCAGATCAACGGGAAGGGCACGACCGTCCTCCTCGTCGAGCAGGACGTCCAGGTCGCGCTCGAGCACGCCCACCGCGGCTACGTCCTCGAGACGGGGCGCATCGTGCAGTCCGGTCCCGCCGAGGAGCTCCTCGACGACCCGCGGATCCGCCAGGCGTACCTCGGCCTGTGAGGCGGGAGTGACGGTCCGCCGGGCCGACCCCCGGCTCGCGCTCCCGGCCCTCTTCTTCGCCACGGTGGGAGTCTTCGCCGACCTCTACGTCACCCAGCCGATCCTCCCGCTCCTCTCGCACGAGTTCGGGGTGCCGGCCCCGGCCGCCGCGCTGACGGTCTCCGTCGTCGTCCTCATGATCGCCCTCTTCTCCAACGCCTACGGGCCGCTCGCCGACGCGTGGGGCCGCAAGCCCGTGATGGTCGCGAGCTGCGCGGCGCTGGCGGTCCCGACGCTCCTCTGCGCCGCCGCGCCGACGTTTCCGCTCCTCGTCGTCCTGCGCGGGCTGCAGGGCCTCCTCATGCCGGGCGTCGCCGCGGTCGCGGTGGCCTGGATCGGCGACGAATACGCCGGCGCCGCGCTCGGGCCGGCGGTCGGAAGCTACGTGGCGGCCTCCGTCCTCGGCGGCCTCACGGGCCGCGTCGCGAGCGGCTGGATCGCCTCCCACTACAGCTGGCGGGGGCCCTTCCTCGTCTTCGGGGCCGTCACCCTTCTCGGCGCGCTCGGCATGGCCCTGCACCTGCCCGCCTCGCCCCGGGGCGGCGGGCAGACGGTCGGAAACGCGTTCCGCGAGATGGCCCGCCACCTGGGGAACCGCCGGATCGTCGGCGGGCTCGTGATCGGGTTCTCGGTCTTCTTCGGGTTCATCGCGGTCTTCACGTACCTGCCGTACTACCTCACGGCCCCTCCCTTCGGCCTGTCGACGGCGCAGGTCTCCGGCGTCTACCTCGTGTACGTCGCGGGCATCGCGACCTCCTGGACGGCCGGGAGGGCCGCCGGGCGGCTCGGGCGGCGGACGATCATGGCCGCGGGCTTCCTCATGGCGGGCGCGGCGGTCGCCGGGACCCTCGCGCGGTCGATTCCCGCCGTCGTCTGCGGCCTCGTGGCCCTCTGCGTGGGGATGTTCATGGTCCAGGGGACGGCCCCGGCGTTCGTGAACGCGACCGCCCGCGAGGCCAAGGGAGGGGCGGGGGCGCTCTACACGACGTTCTACTACCTGGGGGCCACGTTCGGGTCCGTCCTGCCCGGATTCGCCTGGCAGGCGTGGGGCTGGCCGGGCGTCGTCGCGGCCTGCCTGGCCTCGTTCGCCACCGGCCTTCTCGCGGTCCTGTTCCTCTGCGCGTAAACGCCGCCCTCCCCGACGCAAACGATTGACAGGTTGCCCCGTTGGACTATCCTTTACCCACGCCCAACGACCGGCCGAAGAGGAGACTCGTTCTCATGCCGAATTGCGTGAACCCCGCACCCCGGAGGCCCGGTTCCGTTCTGGTCACCGCGTTCGTCGTCGCCCTGCTCGCGGCCGCCTCGCCCGGCCGCCGCGCAGGCCCTGGTCAAGGTCAACGACAACATCAACTTCAAGCTCGGCTTCCTGATCCAGCCCCAGATGGACTGGCAGGAGACCGCGAACGCCGACGGGCAACGGCTCGGCAGGGTTCCAGCAGAACATCCTCATCCGCCGCGTCCGCTTCCTGCTCGGCGGGCAGGTCGCGAAGAACCTCTTCTTCTTCTTCGAGACCGACAACTCGAACCTCGGCAAGTCGACGCAGGCCGTGGGCGCGCACGACCGGGCGCCAAGTCGCCCGGCACCGGCTTCACCCTCATCGACGCGGTCGGCGAGTGGCGCATCGACAAGGCGTTCAACATCCAGTTCGGCGAGATCCGGACCCCGTACAGCCGCGAGGGCCTCAAGAGCAGCCCGACGCAGTTCATGCTCGACCTCTCGGCCTACGCGTTCCTCACGAGCGCCCCGCTCCAGAACAACGCCGGGCCGCGACACCGGCGTCATGTTCCGCGGCTACTTCCTCTGCGACCGGCTCGAGTACCGCTCCGCGATCCTCGGCGGCTTCCGCGCGCCCGGCGTGAAGAACTCCCCGCGCTTCGTGAACCGCCTCCAGTACAACTTCTTCGACACGGAGGTCTACAACTTCGTCTCGTACGTGGGGGCCAACCTCGGCAACCGGAAGATCCTCGCGCTCGGCGCCGCCTACGACACCCAGGGCGACTACCAGTACGCGTCGGCCGACCTGTACCTGGACTTCCCGATCCCGGTGGGCTCCTTCGAGTCGACGATCCAGTACCAGTACGTCGACGGCGGCACGTTCATCACGTCGCTCCCCCAGGAGAGCACGTTCCAGATCGAGGGCGGCGTCTACTTCAAGAACGCGCACGTCGCCCCCATCGCCCGGTACGAGCAGAAGACGTTCACGCAGACGGTCAACGAGTACAAGAACGAGAACCGGTACGCCGTCGGTCTCAACTTCTACCCGTACCCGAAGTCGCCCCACAACTTCAACATCAAGTTCTGGTGGCAGCACGTGACGGTCAAGTGCGCGGTGGCGACGAACCCCTGCCCGGCCTCGTCGTCGAACTTCGCGACGGACCAGTTCACGATGCAGATGCAGGCCTACTACTTCTGATTCCGGCGCCGACGAACCGCCCGTTCGAAACCTCCCGCCCCTCCTCGCGAGGGGCGGTTCCGTTCTGGAGGACAAGATGACGTCGACCCGCACCCCCCGCCTCCTCGCCGTCCTCGCCGCCGCGCTTCTCGCGGCGCTTCCCGCCCGCGCCCAGGACGAGATCCGCCTCGGAGCCGTCCTGCCCGTCACCGGGAAGGAGTCGAAGATCGGCGGCGCCTACAAGCAGGCGACCGAGTTCGCCGTGAAGGAGGTCAACGACGCCGGCGGCCTCGACGTCGGCGGCAGGAAGATGAAGGTCGACCTGCGCCTCCTGGACGACACGTCCGACGCCAGCAAGAGCGCCCAGCTCGTCGAGCAGCTCATGGCCCAGCAGAAGGTCCACGCGGTCGTCGGCGGCTACGGCTCGCAGCTCGTCCAGGCCCAGAGCGTCGTCCCGGACCGCTACGGGATCCCCTTCGTGGCCGGCGGCGCCGGCGCGACGAGCATCTACGGGCGCAGCAAGTGGGTCTTCGGGACGCTCTCCCCCGTCGAGAACCTCGCGACGACCCAGATGGACTTCCTCGCCGACCTCGTCAAGGAGGGCAAGCTCAAGCCGCCCCTGAAGATCGCGATCGTCTGGGAGAACACGGAGCACGGGCGGGACTTCCAGAAGGGCATCCTCGACTACGTGAAGGCCCATCCGAAGGAGTTCTCGGTCGGGCTCGACGAGAGCTTCGAGATGTACGCGCCCGACTTCAAGCCTCTCCTCTCGCGTGTCCAGAATGCGAAGGCCGACCTCTTCATGGCCGACGCCCACCTCGAGGACTACATCTCCATGCAGCGCACGTACACGCAGATGGGCCTCTACCACCAGATGGTCACGTACGGCGCGCGCGGCTCGGACGAGGCCGCCCGCAAGGGGCTCGGCGCCGCCACGGACTACATCTTCGCGAGCGGCTGGTGGTCGGACCTCCTCCCCTACCCGCAGGTGAAGGCCTTCTCCGCGAAGTACAAGGCCGGCACGGGCACGACGCCCCAGTGGTACCACGCGTGCGCGTACGAGACGGTGCGCGCGATCTTCGCGGCCATCCACAAGGCCGGCTCGCTCAAGCCCGAGGCCATCCGCGCGGCGCTCGCGTCGCTCGAGCTCAGGGACTCGATCCTGCCGAGCGGCGTCTTCAAGTTCAGCAAGACCGGCCAGGCCGTCCTCCCCTTCGTCGTCACGCAGAACAAGCCGAACGGCAAGCTCGACCTCGTCTGGCCGAAGGAAGACCGCACGGGCCCGCCCGTCGCCCCGATCCCGAAGAGCTGAGAAGGGGCGCGCCGTGGGCCGGTTCGCGGCCGTCTTCGACAGCGTCGTCGGGTCGACGATCCGGCCCGGTGCGCCCGGCACCGCGAAGAGCCTGCGCGACTGGGGCGACCGCCTCGTCGCGGTCCGCTACCGCTACAGCGACGATCCGCCCACGCGGTTCACGACGATCGAGCTCGTCGTCGCGGCGGCGCCCTGGAAGATCTCCCCGACGCGGCAGGTCTTCGTCGAGGTGAGGTCGTGGGAATGGGACCTGCGCGAGAAGGTGAAGGCCGCGGGAGGGCGATGGGTGCCGAAGGCCGCGCGCTGGCGCATGCGGTACGACCGGGCGGTTGGCCTGGGCCTGAAGGAACGCGCTTCCTTTCTCGCCCGTCATGCCCGCCACGCTCCCCACGCCCCCACGCCTCGAAAATCTCTACAGATACAGGAATCAAGAAATGACTACCGGTGTAAAGATCCGGTGGTATTTGGGGGAAACGTTCCTGGATATGGGAACGTCTCCTGCCGTCTAATACTAGTTAGGCGCCCAAGGAGGCGCAGGTTATGCCTATGAGTGATGGCGCACTCGACAAGCCCGAGACCTACCATAAGTGGTTCGAGCGCTTCCTTAAGAACCCAACCGCTGACGAAAACGGAAAGACCTTGCTGTTGGCTGGAATTCCGATGACCCTCTGCTCGATCCTCCTAGGTTTTGCGCTGTTTCCGCCCGGTCTATATCCGAGACTCCTCTTGCTGGCCCCGGGTCTGCTCGGCGCCGCCGTCCTCTTTTACGTCATGGGTCTTATTCTCTACTTAAGCAGGGCGCTCGGCACAGTTGTCGCCTGGCTGATCGGCCTACTATCGCTATGGTTGGCAGTCACCATGATTGGCGCCGTGTACCGGCAATCTACTGCGTTTATCCGGGGGGCGCCTAACACCGCGCTGCAGCGGACTCGGCAGTTGACCCGATAAAATGGACACTCTGGCCTAACGCTGGAGGAGGTGTCCATGGCCAGGAATCAGGGTCCTCGGAAGGTTCATCGGTACAGGGCTGAGTTCAAGATGAAGGCAGTCAAGCTCAGCTCGCTCAAGGGTGTTCTGATCCAGGATGTTGCTGAAGCTTTGGACATTCACCCGTTCATGCTCTCTCGCTGGCGCAAGGAGGCGCGTGAGGGGCGTCTGCGGGCGCGGGTGGACGCGATGCCCGGCGGTGAGCGGCACGAGTGGAGCAATTCTCGGCGCTGAAGCGCCAGTACGCGTTGCTTCAGGAGGAGCACGAGCTGTTAAAAAAAGCCATCCGGTTCTGTTCCGCTCAAAGGCCGCGGTCTTCGCCTTTATCCAAGCGGAGCGGGACCGAGCTGGCATAAAGGCGTTGTGCGAGCGTCACGGTGTGACGCGTTCCGGGTACTACGCGTGGCTGGGTCGTAAGGCGAGCGATCGAGCGAGGCAGGACCAGTGTCTGGTGGCGCGGATCCGGACGATTTTTCGGGCGAGCGATGGGACCTACGGCAGTCCGCGGATACATGCCGCGCTGCAGCAGGTGGGGGTTCGAGTTGGGCGAAAGCGCGTGGCACGGCTGATGCGGGAGGCCGCTCTGAAGGCGCGATCGGCTCGAATCTACCGGCGGATGCCCGGGACCCGTGATTTCTTCGCTGGCATCCCTAACCGGGTTCTCGAGTTGAAGACGACGGGAGTGGATCAGGTCTGGGTTGGGGACGTGACGTACCTCAAAAGCGCCGGTCGCTGGCGGTATCTGGCGGTGGTCCTGGATCGGCACTCGCGGCGGGTTCTGGGATGGAGCCTGGGCCTCCGGAAGGACCTGCATCTCACCATCCAGGCACTCAACCGTGCCCTGCCGGGCAGGCGTTTGACGCGAGGCCTGATCTTTCACTCGGATCGCGGAGTAGAGTATTCCGCCTATGCTTTCCGTACTCGTCTGGCAGCCTTGGAGATCCGTCAGAGCATGAAGCGCCCGCGCGAGCTCAACGACAATGCCTTCGTCGAGTCATTCTTTCACTCGATGAAGGCCGAGGTCATTCACGGATGTGTCTTCGATGACGATCAAATATTGCGCCAGGTCGTCAGTCAATACATCCACCGATACAACCGAACCCGGTTGCACTCCGCCCTGGGATATCGTTCTCCCATCGCCTATGAAAACGTCGCCGCGTAACCACCACATTGGGTGTCCACAAAACCGGGTCAACATCCGGTCAACATCCGGGTCAACATCCCTCGCGCAGCTCGCTTCGCTCGCCCGCGCTCGCCGCTGACGCACGGGCCGTTGGACCTCAACAACCGAAGAGGCTAGAAATGACTCCTTTGGACATCGCAAGCCAGTACCTGGACGCATGGAACGCCCACGACGCCGATGCGATCGTCAGGACGTTCGCCACCGACGGCACTTACTGCGATCCAACGACTGCCGCACTCTCAGGCGATGCGATTGGTGCGAACGCGAAGCGCTTATGGAGCGCATTTCCTGATCTGTCATTTGAGATCGTGAGCCTGGCAGAGGCCGGTGTCGGGCAGGGTTGTGGCTGAGTGGATCATGAAAGGCACGAATACAGGGAGCATTTCAAGGGCTGCCGGCGACCGGCCATGCGATTTCGATTCCGGGTGTCGGATGTGATCGAGGTCGGGACAGACGGGATCAAGACCGTGAAGGGGTACTTCGACACGCGCGCCATCTCGGATCAACTCGGGCTGCAAGTGCTCATACAGCCGTCCCAGGTCGGACCATTCTCTTTCGGCAACTCGACCGCGGTGCAGTCGGGAAGGAGGACGAAGCCCGGCGCATTTGGCATCACGACGATCTGGAATGCCGACGCTCAGACAGAGGAGATTCGCGCTCTGACTCGGGAGACAGCGACGGAAATGTTGCGCATGGAAGGGTTCATCGGGGTGGCGTTCTTTCGGATTGGTGGCCGCGGTGTAACGATCTCCGCATGGGAAAAGCCGGAGCACACGAAGCAACTCATGAGAGGCGGTACCCATGCTGAAGCGATGCGGAGGTTCTGGGCCAAGTTGAGCGATTCTGCCTACACGAGCGTATGGATTCCTGATCACATCAATCCACTCTGGGTCCGGTGTCCCGTGTGCCGAAAAGATGAATGATTACGAGAAACGCTCGGGAGTGTGCAGTTGCGGTCAGCGGCTACCCGAAGCTCCCTCTTACTTCTAATGGTTGCGAGTTGAGGTCTAACAACCGGTTGCAGCGGACGGTCCGCTGCGCGGCCCGCCGCTGAACCGGAGCGCCAGACGGCACAAGAGGCGTATGCGCCTGCTCGACGTCGTTGATGGAATCGACTACGGCCTCCTCGAAGCGGCAGACGCTTCACACATGGCCAGCCTGCTTGCCGACGCATTCAGCCGTTTCGAGCCCATGGCCGTCGCGGTCAAGCTCCCCTATGCTCAGGTTGAGCGCCTGGTCGCCGCATTCCTACCCAAAGCCATCTCCGAGCAGCTCACCATCGTCGCTCGAGATTCGTCTCGCGGCCGGCTCGTAGGCGCGCTGCTCGCTGACGACTTCGGCACGGCTCCTCCGCCGGGCTTGGAAGAAGCGGCTCCCCGGTTTGCACCGGTAGGAGCGCTCCTGGACAGGCTGGACGAACAATACCGCGCCACCACGCCGGTAGCACCTGGTACACACGCCCACATCATCATGGTCGGTGTTCTCGAAGACGCCGGGTCACGCGGCATCGCGGGTCACCTTGTCGGTGCGTGCATCGCGCAGGCGCGACGCCTCGGTTATCAGACGGCGGTTACGGAGGCGACCGGAGCCGCGTCTCAACACGTGTTTCGGAAGGCTGGGTTCCAAAGCGTGGCCACGGCTCCCTACTGCGACTTCTCATACGGTGGCCAGCACGTCTTCTCTGCGATCACAGGTGTCGAGGGCACGATCCTCATGACGCTCGAACTAGGAGGTCACCCGCCTTCACGAGGCTCGAGCCGGCGGGCCTAGACTCGTGCCCAGGAGGGCGTTCCTCATGCCCACCCCCAAGGCGACTCTCCGCTTCCCTCTTCCCGCCTCTCTCCGGGGGCGGATGCTGAAGGTCCTCGCGAAGCTCGACCGCGATCCCGATCCCGTCCGGCACTCCTCGGATCTCTCCGCCCTCGTCCTCACCCTGACGGAAGCGGGAATGGACTACTACTTCCTCAAGGCGGTCCGGGACGCGAAGCTCGGCTTCGTCGCGCGGCAGACGGCCGGGCTCGGGGTCTCCGGCGCCATGCGCGTCATGTCGCCGATCGTCCGGTCCGTCCTCGGCGGCGCCGACGCCGACCAGCTGCGCGCCGTCTCCGCCCACATTCGCGGTCTCATGGCCTGACGCCTCCGTTCACGGCACAATGGCGGGCGATGACGGAAGCCCGCCGCCTCCTTCAGCACTTCCTCGCCGCTCTGGCCTACCGCACGCAGAAGGCGGTGCGCGGGGCGCCGGCCGGGTTCGGGGAGTTCCGCGCCGGCACGAACGTGAGGACGCCGCACGAGCTCGTGTGGCACATGACCGGCGTCGTGGGCTACGCGCGGACGATGCTCCACGGCGGGGATTTCGCGCCACCGCGCCTCGCGACGTTCGGCGAGGAGGTCGCCCGCTTCCACGCGACGCTCGAGGCGCTGCGCGACGACTTCGCGGACGGCACGCTCGCGGCTCGCATCTCCGACGAGCAGTTCCTGCAGGGCCCTCTCGCGGACGCGATGACCCACGCCGGCCAGCTCGCGATGCTCCGGCGCCTCGCGGGCGAGCCCGTGCCCTCCGAGAACTTCATCTTCGCGAAGGTCTCGGCCGAGAACGTCGGCGCCGACCAGCCCGGGCCCGCCGCGCCGGACGCGTGGTGGCGCCCCGACCAGGCGCCCCAGCCGCCCGGCCCGCCGAAGAAGGGCTAGGCTCCGCGCATGACCGTCTTCGACAAGGGCTTCATCACGATCCTCGGGATCTCCTTCCTTCTCACGCTCGTCGCGATCCCGCTCGCCCTGCGCAAGGTGCGCCCCAACGTCGTGTACGGGTTCCGGACGCGGGCCACGCTCGCGGACGAGGGCGTCTGGTACGAGGCGAACGCCTACTTCGGGCGGCGCCTGATCGTCGCGTGCGTCCTCGGCGAGATCGCGGCGGCGGCTCTCTACGTGCTCCGGCCGTTCCCGCCGGACCTCTTCCTGCCCGTGTCCCTCGTCGTCCTCGTGGCGCCGACGCTCGTCGCGGCCGTCGCGACGTCCCGCTACGTGAAGACGCTCACGCTTCCCCGCTAGACTCGCCGCTCGGCCGCCCCCGGGGGCGCCCGCCAACGAGAAGGAGATCCTCATGTCCGCAAACGTCCGAGCGTGGGCCGCGCCCGCGCCGAACCAGCCGCTCGCTCCCCTCACGATCGACCGCCGCGAGCCCGGCGCCTACGACGTCGAGATCGAGATCCTCTTCTGCGGCGTCTGCCACTCCGACATCCACCAGGTGCGCGACGAGTGGGGCAAGGGCATCTTCCCGATGGTGCCGGGCCACGAGATCGTCGGCCGCGTCTCGCGCACCGGCCCGGCCGTCACGAGGTTCAAGGCCGGCGACCTCGCCGGCGTGGGCTGCTTCGTGGACTCGTGCCTCGCGTGCGATCCCTGCGGCCGCGGCCTCGAGCAGTTCTGCCTGAAGGGCGCCGCCTTCACGTACAACGGGACCGAGATGGACCGGAAGACGCCGACGTACGGCGGCTACTCGCAGCGGATCGTCGTCAAGGAGCGCTTCACCCTCAAGGTGCCCGCGGGATTCGAGCTGTCCGGCGTGGCGCCGCTCCTGTGCGCGGGGATCACGACGTACTCCCCGCTCCGGCAGTGGAACTGCAAGCGAGGCGACCGCGTCGGCGTCGTCGGGCCTCGGCGGGCTCGGGCACATGGCCGTCAAGCTCGCCGCCGCGATGGGCGCCGAGGTCACGATGCTCAGCACCTCGCGCTCCAAGGAGGCCGACGCGAAGCGCCTCGGCGCGCACGCGTTCGAGCTCACGAGCGAGAAGAGCACCTTCAAGAAGCTGGCCGGGCGGTTCGACCTCATCGTCGACACGATCTCGGCCCCGCACGACCTGAACGCCCACCTCGGGATGCTCCGGACCACGGGCGCCATGGTGATCGTCGGCGTGCCGCCCGATCCGGCCGCCCGTGTCCGCGATGTCCGTCATCTTCGGCAACAAGAAGCTCGCGGGCTCGATGATCGGCGGCATCGCCGAGACGCAGGAGATGCTGGACTTCTGCGCCGCGAAGGGGATCACGGCCGACGTCGAGGTGATCCCGGCCGCGAGGATCAACGAGGCCTACGAGCGGATGCTGAGGAGCGACGTGCGCTATCGCTTCGTGATCGACTCGGCCAGCCTCGCCTGCGTACTCTCGGGGCCTCTTGCAGGACGTCGCCGGAGTCCTCGTCAACTCCGTGATCTCCGCGGCGCTGTACGCGACGATGGCGTACGGGCTCGCCGTGATCTACGGGGTCATGCGGATCATCAACCTCGCGCACGCGGGTCTGATGATGCTCGGGGCTTACGCGACCCTCTCGCTCTTTACGCGCTTCGGTCTCGACCCGTTCGTCTCGCTGCTCGTCGTCGGGCCGCTCTTCTTCGTGTTCGGCGTCGCGCTGTACGCCCTCGTCGTCCGCCGGCTGCCGCGCTCGGGGGCGACGCCCTCGATGGAGTCGCTCCTCCTCCTCTTCGGCGTGTGGCTCGTCCTCCAGAACGCCGCCTACCTCGTCTGGACGGGCGACACGCAGTCGATCCTGACGCCGTACACGATGAAGTCCGTCCCCGTCCTCGGCGTGAGGGTCGGCGTCCCGTCGCTCCTCGTCTTCGCCGGGAGCGTCCTCTCCCTCGTCTTCCTGAACGTCGTCCTGAAGGCGACGTACCTCGGCAAGGCGATCCGGGCCGTCACGCAGAACCGCGACGCGGCCCTCCTCGCGGGCGTGGACGCCGAGCGGATCTCGGCCGTCGCGTTCGGCCTCGGAACCGCCTTCGCGGGCGTCGCCGGCGGGATGCTGTCGTCCCTGTACGCGTTCACGCCGGACTTCGGCCGGAGCTTCCTCCTGAAGGCGTTCTGCATCATCGTCCTCGGCGGCATGGAGAGCGTGACGGGCGTGGCCGCCGGGGCGCTCGTGCTCGCCTTCCTCGAGAACGCGCTCGGCGCCTGGACGACGCTCCCGACGTCCCTCCAGGACGCCGTGAGCTTCACCCTCCTCTTCGTCACCCTCGTCACCTTCCCGCAGGGGCTCCCGGGGCTGGCCGCGCGCGTGAGGACCGCCCTCCGGTGAAGCGCCTCCCGCTCGCCGGCGGGGCCGCGCTGGCGGCGTTCACGCTCGCGGCGCCGCTCTTCCTCGAACGCGGGACGCTCAACGACGTCTGGAACCTCGCCTTCGCCGTCATCCTCGCGTCGGCCTGGAACATCCTCGGCGGCTTCGCGGGGCAGGTCTCGCTCGGATACTCGGCCTTCCTCGGGATCGGCGCCTACACGACGGTCCTGCTCTCGCTGAAGGGGATCAACCCCTTCTGGACGCTCCCGCTCGCGGCCGTCCTCGGGGCGCTCTTCTCGGTCGCGATCGGCCTCCCCGCCTTCCGGCTGCGCGGGCCGTACTTCACGATCGCGACGATCGGCGTCGGCGAGGCCGTCCGCGTCGCGGCGTCCAGCGCCTCGTTCACGGGCGGCTCGAGCGGCCTGAGGATGCCCGCGGGCTCCTTCGACTTCACGCTCAACTACGAGTCCATGGCCGTCCTCGCGATCGCGACCGTCGCCGTCGCGGCCGTCGTGAAGCGCAGCGCGTTCGGGCACGCGCTCGCCGCCATCAGGCAGGACATCGACGCCGCGGAGGCGCTCGGCGTCGGCTCCACGCGCTTCAAGCTCGGGGCCCACGCGCTCTCGGCCGCGCTCGTCGCGCTCGCGGGCTCCCTCTACGCGATCAACTTCCAGTACATCGCGCCGGGCTCCGTCTTCGACTTCCGCCTGAGCCTCGAGCATCGTCCTCATGCCGATCGTGGGCGGCGTCGGCACGGTCGCCGGGCCGGTCCTCGGCGCGATCGTCTTCTCGACGCTCCAGATCAAGCTCCTCGCGATTCCGGCCCTGCGCGACTCGAACCTCTTCCTCTACGGGGCGCTCCTGATCCTCGTGATGCTCTACGAGCCGAAGGGCCTGGTCGGCCTCGGACGCCGCCTCCTGTCGCGCCTGCGCGGCGGCGCGGCCCCGCCCCCGGAGGCGGCCCGTGCCGCCTGAGCCGCTGCTCTCCGTCCGGGGCGTCACGAAGCGCTTCGGCGGCCTCGCGGCCCTCACCGACGTCTCGTTCGACGTCGCGCCGGGCGAGATCTTCGGCGTCATCGGCCCGAACGGCGCGGGCAAGACGACCCTCTTCTCGTGCCTCGTCGGCGCCCAGGCCCCGACCTCGGGAGAGATCCGGTTCCGGGGCGAGCGCATCGACGGCCTCCCGAACCACGCGGTCGTCCGCCGCGGCCTCGTCCGCACGCACCAGATCGTCCGGCCGTTCCGCGACATGACCGTGGAGGAGAACGTCTCGATCGGCGCCCACTTCGGGGCCGGGAGACGCCGCGGCGCCGACGCGCGCCGCCGCGTCGCGGAGATCCTCGGGCGCACGGGCCTCGCGGCGCGGGCGACGCAGCTCGCCGCGACCCTTCCGATCGGCGACCTCAAGCGGCTCGAGATCGCCCGCGCGCTCGCGACCGAGCCGGCCTGCCTCTGTCTCGACGAGGT
This sequence comes from uncultured Acidobacteriota bacterium, assembly GCA_963776915.1. GTDB lineage: Bacteria > Acidobacteriota > Thermoanaerobaculia > UBA5066 > UBA5066 > Fen-183. The sequence goes on from CAVZPE010000015.1 coordinate 240,025, forward strand.
GATGGGAGGCCTCAATCCCGGCCGAGATCGTCGACGCGATGGCGCTCGTGAAGGCGATCCGCGAGGGAGGCGTGACGGTCCTCATGATCGAGCACCACGTCCACGCGGTCGCCGGCGTGACCGACAGGATCCTCGTCCTCAACTTCGGCGAGAAGATCGCGGAGGGGCCGCCCCGCGCCGCCCTCGCGGACCCGGCCGTCGTCTCGGCCTACGTCGGCGACGAGGAAACCGTCCCGTGAGCCTCCTCGCCGTCGAGGCCCTGGACGTCTTCTACGGCGTCGTGCAGGCCGTCCGCGGGGTCACCTTCGAGGTCGCGCGCGGCGAGATCGTGACCCTGATCGGGGCCAACGGCGCGGGCAAGTCGACGACGCTCCGGACCGTCGCCGGGCTCCTCGCCCCGCGCGCGGGACGCGTCGTCTTCGACGGGGCCGAGGTCGGCGGCTCGCCCGCGCACGTGCTCGCGTCGCGGGGCCTCGTCCTCGTCCCGGAGGGCCGGCAGCTCTGGCCCGCGATGACGGTCCTCGAGAACCTCCGCATGGGCGCGTACCCGCCCGCGGCGCGCGCCCGGAGCGAGGCGACGCTCGAGGAGGTCTTCGCGATGTTCCCGATCCTCGGGCGCCGGCTCCACCAGAAGGCGGGCACGCTCTCGGGCGGCGAGCAGCAGATGTGCGCGATCGGCCGCGGCCTCATGGCGCAGCCGCGGCTCCTCCTGCTCGACGAGCCCGCGCTCGGCCTCTCCCCGCTGCTCGTGAAGGAGGTCTTCGCCTCCCTGCGGGCGATCCGCGAGCGTGGCGTGACGATCCTCCTCGTCGAGCAGAACGTCCCGCACGCCCTCGCGCTCGCCGACCGCACGTACGTCATGGAGACCGGCACGATCACGCTCTCCGGGCGGTCGGCCGACCTGCGCAACGACCCGCGCGTCCGCGAGCGCTACCTCGGGCATGCCTCGGTGTGAAGAAGAAGAAGAAAGAAAGAAAAGAAAGAGAAAGATCTTCTTAGAAGGTGAAGAGGGCATGACCACCGCGGCCGCGCACGATCGCCTGCTCGGCTCCCTGCGGCGCCGCGCGGCGCATCCGGCCGTCGTGTGGAACGGGCGCTCTTACACATTCGAGGAAATGCGCCGGTGGGCGAGCGCGTACGCCGCCCGTCTGGAATCCCTCGGCATCCGCCGCGGCGACCGCGTGGCGGTCTTCGCGGAGACGTGCCCGGAGCTCGTCGCCGCGTTCGTGGGTCACCTCATGGCCGGCGTCATCCACGTCCCGATCAACACGCGGTACAAGGCGGACGAGGCGCGGCACATCCTCGAGGACTCGGGAGCGGTGGCCGTCCTTTGCGGCGCCGCCGAAGAGGAATGCACGGGAGTTCTCGAAGAGATTCTTAGAAGGTGCCCGCCGCATCTGAAGCACGTGATCGCGCTTCGAGAGGCGTTCCCGACCGACCGGCCGCCTGCCGCCGAGGCGCCTCCGCCGCCCGCCGCTCCGCCCTCCCCCTCTTCCCCTTCTAAGAAATCTCTCTCTTCCTCTTTCTCTTCTTCCTCTTCCCTTTCCAAGAAATCTTTCTCTTCGTTTTCTCTTTCCGACGACGACGTCGCGATGCTGATCTACACCTCGGGCACGACGGGCAAGAGCAAGGGCGTCGCGCTGTCGTACCGGGCGCTCGCGGACAACACGGCGTCCGTGACGGGGCTGTGGCGCTTCGCGCCCGAGGACCGGCTCGTCCTCGTGCTGCCGCTCTTCCACGTCCACGGCCTCGTCCTCGGCGTCGCCGGGATGCTCGTGAACGGCCTGACGCTCCTCCTCGAGCCGCGCTTCGAGCCCGGGGGCGTCGTGCGCGCGTTCGCCGGGGACGGCGCGACCGTCTTCATGGGCGTCCCGACGATGTACGTCCGCCTCCTCGAGCACCTCGACGCCCACCCGGAGGCCGCCGCCGCCCTGCGCAAGGCGCGCCTCTTCACGGCCGGCAGCGCCCCCCTGCCCGCGGCGGACTTCGAGGCGTTCCGGGCGAGGACCGGGCACGCGATCCTCGAGCGCTACGGCATGAGCGAGACGCTCTTCACGCTCTCGAATCCCTACGACGGAGAGCGCCGGCCCGGCACGGTCGGCGTCGCGACGCCGGGCTGCTCGGTCCGGGTCGTCGACGACGGCGGGCGCGACGTGGACGACGGGGAGCTCGGCGAGATCGTCGTGAAGAGCGACGGCCTCATGAACGGCTACTGGGGGCGCGAGGCCGACACGGCGGCGGCGTTCCGCGACGGCTGGTTCCTGACGGGCGACGTCGCACGGCGCGGCGCGTCGGGGTACGTCACGATCGTGGGGCGGAAGTCCGTGGACATCATCAAGAGCGGCGGCTACAAGATCGCGGCGCGCGAGATCGAGGACGTCCTGAGGCGCCACCCGCGGGTGAAGGACGCCGCCGTCGTGGGCCTCGAGGACCGCGTCTGGGGCCAGAGGATCGCCGCCGCCCTCGTCCTCGCCGAGGGCTCCGATCCCGACGCGGTCTGCGCGGAGGTCGCGGCGTTCGCGGCGCTCCACCTCGCGGACTACAAGAAGCCGCGCGACGTCGTCGCCCTGCCCGAGCTGCCGCGGAACGCCCTCGGGAAGGTGCAGAAGCACCTCCTCGCCGGAGTCTTCCGGCCGAAGGGCGGGCCGTCCGCCTAGCGGCCGGCCGCCGGGGCGGCGGTTCGGCCCTTCGTCCAGCGCTCGCCCCACTCGAGCATCTCCGCGATCGTGTCGAGGACGCTCTCGCGCGCCCGGTACCCGTGCGCCTCGAGCGGCAGGAGGACGAGGCGGGCCGTGCCGCCGTTGCCCTGGATCGCGGCGAAGAGGCGCTCGGACTGGATGGGAAACGTCCCGGAGTTGTTGTCGGCCTCCCCGTGGATGAGGAGGAGAGGCGTCTTGATCCGGTCGGCGTACGTGAAGGGCGACATCCTCCGGTACGTCTCGGGGGCCTCCCAGTAGCTCCGCCGCTCGCTCTGGAAGCCGAAGGGCGTCAGCGTGCGGTTGTAGGCCCCGCTCCGCGCGATGCCGGCGGCGAAGAAGTCGGTGTGCGCGAGGAGGTTCGCGGTCATGAACGCCCCGTAGCTGTGTCCGCCCACGACGACCCGCGCCCGGTCCACGACGCCGCGGGCGTCGAGCGCGTCGATCGCGGCTTTCGCGTCCGCCTTGATCTGGTCGACGTAGGTGTCGTTCACCTTCTCGGGATCGCCGACGACGGGCATCGTCGCGTCCATGAGGACGGCCCAGCCCTGCGTGAGGAAGTAGAGGGGCGAGGCGCCCGCCGGCCGCGTGTAGGCGTTCGGCGAGGCCCGCACCTGCCCGGCCGTGGCGGCGTCCGAGTACTCCAGCGGGTAGGCCCAGACGAGGCACGGCAGCCGCGTGCCGGGCGGCGTGCCGGGCGGGAGGTAGAGCGTCCCGGAGAGCGGGACGCCGTCGGGGCGCGCGTACTTCAGGATCTCCTTCTTCACGCCCGCGAACTGCGGCGCCGGGTCCTTGAAGTCGGTCAGGCGCGTCCGCGCCGTCGCCGTCAGGTCGGCGAGCCAGAGGTTCGGGGGATCCGCCGGCGTCTCGCGGCTCACGACGATCTTCGTCCGGCTCTCCCCGAGAAACCCGACGAAACGCTCGAGCGCGTCCTCGGGCGAGCGGAACAGGCGGCGCGTCTGGCCCGTCGAGAGGTCCACCGCGTCGAGGAACGGCCGCGCCCCGTTCGGAGTCGCGCCCTCGCCCGCGAGGAAGGCGACGACGCCCTCCTGCAGGATCGTCCGGCGGCCGCGCCGCGACGTCGCGAGGACGAAGCGGCCCGGGTCCTTGTACGCGTCCTGGGCCGACAGGTCGAACAGGACGCGCGCCGGAGTCGTCGCGTTGTCGAGGTCGATCACGGACGTCGTCCGCCAGCGGCGGTCACGGTCGTATTCGGTCACGATCGCCGTCCCCGGCGTCACCGTCCAGTCCACGCCGCGGAAACGGTGGACGAGCTGGCGCACCTCGCGCGCCTCGCCCGCGAACGGAGCGGCCAGCGTCCTCAGGGACTCGCGGAACGGGACCTTCCGCAGCGGGTCGCCGCCGTCGAGGGCCTCGACCCAGAAGAGCGAGGCCTCTTCCATGGGCTGCCAGTCGACGTGGCGCGGCCCCGTCGGGACACCCTGCCGCGGCGTCTCGTCGGCGAGCGGCAGGTCCGCGACCGTGCGCACGAGGCGGCCCGCGCCGTCCCAGATCTCGAGCGCGTGCGGAAACGCCTGGTACGGGACCCGGTAGGAGAACGGCCGCTTCATCCGGTCGACGAGCAGGTAGCGGCCGTCCGGAGACGGGTCGACGCGCGTGTAGAGGCCCACCGCGCCGACCGGCGCCGCCCGCTTCGAGGCGACGTCGAGCTTCACGATCCGCGACGTCGCGAAGTGCTCGAAGAGCTCCTCGTCGCGCGGGCCGTGGAGAAGGTCCTCGAAGGTCGGCGGCTGCGCGGTCTTCCCGGACGTCTCCTCGACGAGCGGCCCCTGCGGCACGGCGGGCTCGGGCGGGACGGGGCCGCGGTCCGGCGGGACCGTGACGAGCCAGAGCGTCCGGCTGTCGGCCGAGAAGACGAACGCGTCCGAGGCGACGTCGTTGAGCCTCACGCCGGGGACGGCCGCGGCGCGGCCCGTCTTCGTCTCGCCGAGCCAGAGCTCGACCCGGTCCTCCGCGTCGCGCGTAAACGCGAACGTGGCTCCCGTCCGGCGAGAAGACGGGCATGCCGAGCCGCGCCCCGGCGGGGAGGGCGACACGCGTCGTCCGGCCTTCCGGGAGCGAGAGAACCGTGAGCCCGGACGCGTAAACGAGGTGCTGCCGGCCGCCGCGCGCGCTCACGAGGCGCACGCCTGCCAGCCTCAGGAACGGCTCGGCGACGACCGACAGCGGCGGGTTCTGCTCGACGTCGACGAGCAGGGCCGCGTCGCCGCCCGGGGCGAGGCGCGTCAGCGGCGGGGCGGGCGCGTCGAAGATCCGGACGACCTCCGGGGGAGGCAGCTTGTACGAGGTCGCGGCGTCGGCGGGCGGGGCGCAGGCGAAGGCCGCGGCGGCGGCCGCGAGAGCGAAGCGCTTCATCGGATTCTCCCGCCGGCATGATGGCACGGCCCCGTAGAATCGGGACCGACATGACGCTCACGGCCGGCCAGGTCGCCGCGCTCTTCAGCGCGCTCACCGCGGCGGCGTTCGGGCTCGTCGCCCTCTCGCTCCTCGTCGCGTCCCGGACCCGCCGGACCCTCGCGCTTTACGCGGCCCTCGCCCTCGCGACCGCCGTCGTCCTCGCCCTCCCCCTGCGGCCCGTTCCGGTCCCCGACGCCTGGGACACGGCGGCGGCGGCGCTCCTGGCGCTCCTCGCCGCCGGGCTCCTCTTCGACCTCGGCCAGGGCTCGCGGCGGACGCGGGCGTTCCTCTTCGCCGCGGCGAGCGTCCTCGCCCTCGCCGGGCTCGCGGAGACGGCGCAGCGCCACGAGGTTCTCCTCGCGCGCACCGTCGTGCCGCCGCTCGGCGCGGGCTTCGTCGTCTTCACGCTGCTCCTGCTGCCGACGGTCGCGGACGAGGAGCGGCGACTGCTCGCCCGCGCCACGACCGACCCGCTCACGGGGCTCCTGAACCGCGCCGCCTTCCGCGAGCGCGCACGCGCCGAGATCGCGCGCGCCGAGCGCACGGGCCGCGCCCTCTCGGTCGCGATGCTCGACCTCGACCACTTCAAGGCGTTCAACGACGCCCACGGGCACCCGGCCGGAGACGCGGCGCTCGCGGCCGTCGCGGGGGCGATCACGCGGACCATCCGCGCGATCGACCTCGCGGGGCGCTACGGCGGCGAGGAGTTCGTGCTTCTCCTCGTCGAGGCGGACGCGATCGCGTCCGTCCGCGCCCTCGAGCGCCTCCGCAAGACCGTGGCCGCCCTCGAGCCCCCGCGCGTCGCCCGGCCGGTCACGATCTCGGCCGGGATCGCGGTTCACGTGCCGCCCTTCGAGCACTCCACGCTCGAGGGCCTCGTGGCCCGCGCCGACGCGACGCTCTACGCCGCGAAGGAGGCCGGGCGAAACAAGGTGATGGTCGAGGCGCCCGCCCGGCCCGCGGCGGCGTCCGACGTCGTCTACCGCTGAGCGGCCGTCAGGCCCCGGCGAGGACGCCGCGCAGCCTCTTCAGCGCTTCCTCGAGCCGCCCGAGCGACGTCGCGAAGGAGATCCGGATGCAGCGATCCTCGCCGAACGCGGCTCCGGGGGTCACCGCCACCGCGACGGACTCGAGAAGCGCCTTCGCGAAGGAGCCGGAGCCCGTCACCTCGACCCCGGCGATCGTCCGGCCGAAGTGCGCCGAGACGTCCGGGAACGCGTAGAAGGTGCCGCCGGGAGGGGCGCACGTGACGCCCGGCAGGGCGTTGAGCGCCGGGATCAGGAACGCGCGCCGGCGCGCGTACTCGGCGAGCATCGCGGAGATGGCCGCGTCCGCCTCGGTCCGGTTGTTCAGCGCCGCGAACGCCGCCTTCTGCGTGACCGAGCAGACGTTCGACGTCGCGTGGCTCACGAGGCGCCCCATGACGTCGATCAGGGGCTTCGCCCCGAGCGCGTAGCCGACCCTCCAGCCCGTCATCGCGTACGTCTTGCTGAGCGTACCCGCGACGAGGACCGTCTCCGGGAACTCCGCCGCGAATGCCGCCGCCGACTGGTGCCGGCCCTCGAAGACGAATCGGTCGTAGCACTCGTCGAAGAGGACCACCCAGCCGCGGCGCGCCGCGAGCCGGACGACGGCCTCGACCTCGCCGGGCTCCATGACGGCGCCCGTCGGGTTGTTCGGCGTGTTCACGATGACCCCGCGCGTGGCGGGGGTCGCGGCGGCCTCCACGTCCCGGGCCGTGAGCTTGAATCCGACCGCACCCGAGGTCGGAACGAAGACGGACCTCGCGCCGGAGAGCGTCACCATCTCGGGGAACGACACCCAGTAGGGCCGCGGGATCAGGACGTCGTCGCCCTCCTGGAAGAGCGCGAGGACGGCCGTGTGGAGCGCCTGCTTGCCGCCCGCCGTCACGACGACCTCGCCCGGGCCCCAGGGCGACTTCCATTCGCGGGCGTAGCGTTCGGCGATCGCGGCGCGCAGCTCGGGCGTCCCGGCGGCGTCCGTGTACCGGGTGAAGTCCGCCTCGATCGCGGCGACCGCGGCCTGCTTGATGAACGGCGGCGTCGGAAAGTCGGGCTCGCCGGGACCGAGGTCCACGACGTCGACGCCTCTCGCCCGGAGGGCGGCGGCGGTCTTCATGACCTCGAGCGTCGCGGAGCCGGCGACGCGGGACGCGCGGGCGGCGAATCTCATGATGCCTTGAGGACCCTCCACGCGGCGGCCACGGCGCGGGGCTTGCGGCGGCCGATCGCGATCAACACGATCTCGAACCCGCACCACGCGGCGTAGACGCCGACCATCGCTTCGCGCGTCGAGGGCACGGCGAACTGCACGGCCCAGAAGACGAACAGAATGCCCGCCTCGAAGGCCCTCAGGTCGAGGTTCACGAGGAGGAGCCAGCCGAGGAAGCTCTGGAGGAGCGTCAGGAGGATCTCCAGGCGCTGGTGCTCGTCGAAGATGATCGCCGAGGGCGACCCCTTCGAGATCGAGTAGATGACCGGGATCAGCGCCGAGAGGATCGACCACTGGTTGATCGTGGACGACACGAGGTTCATGACGGCCATCGGCGCCTTCGAGATCTGGCGCGCCCAGTTGAACGCCGACAGCTTCTCGGGGAACTCCGAGAGGAACGGCGCGACCCACTGCACGAAGACGAAGGGCGCGACGCCCGCGGCGATCGCGAGCGCGAGCATCGACTCGACGAACGCGTGCGCCGAGACGACGAGGAGGAGCCCGCCCACGACGAAGATGCCGGCGATCGCCCAGCCGCGCCGCCCCGGACCCTGGCGCAGCGCCCAGCGGGACACGGCCGGCAGGTCCTCCATCTCCTCGACGTCGCCCTCGCGCGGAGGCACGCGCAGCAGGGCGACCAGGTAGGCGACGTAGCACAGGGTGAGGACGCCGGCGTCCCAGAGGCCGAGGCTCCCCTTCCACCAGATCACCGCGAACCACGCGAGCGGCGGCAGGAGCCCCATGACCTCGAGCGAGTGCTCGTCGTCGAACTCGATCGCGATCCAGGTCTCGCGCTTTCCCGTCCGGCGCGCGAAGTAGGCGGCGACGAAGTACACGAGCGGCCAGCCGAGGCCGACGAGGAGCCGGATCGAGCCCGTGAAGTTCGCGATCGCGAGGTGGACCTTCGCCGGGTCCTTGCCCGCTTCCCACGCGATGATCGCCTCGACGGCGAACTCGGGCAGCGTCTGGAGCCAGGCGAGGATCGCGAGGGCGAGCCCCTGCGAGACGAGGAACTGCGCGGCCTCGGCGCCCCACGCCACGAGGAAGGCCGAGAAGAGGACGGACGGAAAAGTCCAGAGCGCCGTCAGGGGCGACGCCTTCGCGACGATCGCCGCCCCGGCTTCGGGGATTCCCTGCTTCATCGAGGCCGGATTTAAGCACGGCGCGGGCTAGACTTCCCGGCGCATGCCCCGCATCGAATCCCCGGCGAACCCGCGCATCGCCGCGGCCGTCCGCGCGGTCGCCGAAGGCGACCGCATGCTCCTCGAGGGCAGGCGGATGGTCGAGGAGGCGCTCGACGCGGGCGTCGCTCCTCGAGGAAGTGTTCGTTCAGGATGAAACGTCCGAAGAGAACGAAGATTTTCTTAGAAGGGTAAGAGGGGAAGGAGCGATGGGCGGCGGCGGAGCGACGCCGGCTGGCGGCGCGACGCCGCGCCCTCGCGTCACGGAGGTCTCGGCGCGCGTCCTCAAGCGTCTTTCCGATCTCCCGTCGACCCGAGGCGTGGCGGCACTCGCGCCGCCCCCCCACCGCACGCTGGCGTCGCTCTCCCCTCTTTCACCTTCTAAGAAATCTTCCCCTCCCTCTTCTTCCCTCTTCCTCCTCCTCGACGAGATCCAGGACCCCGCGAACGTCGGCGCGATCGTGCGCTGCGCCGAGGCGTTCGGCGTCGCCGCCGTGATCCTCACGCCCGGCTGCGCGTGGCCGTTCTCGCCGCGCGCGCTGCGCGCGTCGGCGGGGAGCGCGCTGCGCGTCCCGATCGCCGCCCGCGTGCCGGCGGAGGAGGCCGTCGCGTGGGCCCGCGCGCTCGGCGCGTCTCTCGCCGGCGCCGAGGCGCACGGCGGAGAGCCTCCCGAGCGGGCGGCGGGCGTCCGGCCGCTCGTCCTCGTCGTCGGCTCCGAGGGCCACGGGATCTCTCCCGGAATCGAGGCCGCCCTCGACCGGAAGCTCACCCTGCCGCTCGGCGGACGTGTCGAATCCCTGAACGCGGCGGTCGCCGCCGGGCTGCTCCTTTTCGTTCTCTCCCGGGCCTGACCGGGGTTACCATCCCGGATCGGCCGCCCTGCCGGCCGCCCACCACAGAAAGCGAGGACACACACATGCGGCGATTCCTCATCGCCTCCGGTCTCACCCTGTCCCTGGCGCTCCCGGCCGCCGCCCAGGACGCCAAGCCCGCGGCCGCGAAACCCGCCTCCAAGGCGCCCGCCAAGGCCGTCGCCGGCGCGCCCGCGAGCGAAGCCGACAAGACGCTCTACGCGCTCGGGCTCGTCATCTCCCGCAACCTCGCGGCCTTCAACCTCTCGGCGGCCGAGCTCGCGGTCGTCGAGCAGGGGATGGCCGACGGCGTCCTCGGCAGGACGCCCAAGGTCGCGCTCGAGACGTACGGCCCGAAGCTCAACGACCTCGCGAAGAGCCGCGTCGCGGCCTCGGCGGCCGTCGAGAAGAAGGCCGGCGCGGCCTTCCTCGAGAAGGAAGCCGCCCAGCCGGGCGCGAAGAAGCAGCCCTCCGGCTTCGTCTACAAGGAGACGAAGGCCGGCACCGGCGCCACCCCGAAGGCGACGGACAAGGTCAAGGTCCACTACCGGGGCACGCTGATCGACGGCACCGTCTTCGACAGCTCCATCGACCGCAACGAGCCCGTCACCTTCCCGCTCAACGGCGTCATCCCGTGCTGGACGCAGGGCGTGCAGCTCATGAAGGTGGGCGGCTCGGCCCGGCTCGTGTGCCCGTCCGAGCTCGCCTACGGCGACGAAGGCCGCCCGCCGCGCATCAAGGGCGGCGCCACGCTCGTCTTCGACGTCCAGCTCCTCTCGATCGAGAAGGACGCGCCGCCCGCCGCGGCCGCTCCCGCCCCGAAGAAGTGACCTCTCCGGGCGTCAGAACGTCTCGGCCGTGAACCGGCGGAGGCGGACCGACCCCGCCGCCTTCCAGCTCTCCTCCGGCAGGCCCGCACGCAGGCAGGCCTGCCCGAGGAGGCGCCCGCCGTCCCACCCGAGCCCCTCCGCGTCCTGCGGCAGGACGACCCCCCACCGCTTTCCCTTCTCGGCGACGACTCCGTGCGTTCCGACGAGGATCTCGGAGGGGGAAGAGATCTCTTCGAAGGTGGAAAGAAGGGAAATCTGCGGCGAGTACCGCGGAAGCTCCTTCGCCGTCGCGGGCGGGACCCGCGGGTCGTGCAGGAGCGCCTCGACCGCGTGTTGCGCGACGAGGATGTGAAGGGGCGATTCGGTGGCGGCCGCCCCGCTTCTGCCGCGCGCACGTCCGTCCTTCACCCACGTGACGAAGACGGAGGCCGGCCGCAGGAGCGCGCTCCCCTCGGGTATGGCGGGCGCGAGCGCGCCGCGCAGTCCCATCGCGCGCGCGACGGCCGCGATCGCGACCTTTCTGAGCAGATCCCTCTCCGTCTCCTCGAGCATCACGGCACCCCGAGCGCTTCCTCGAGAGCGTCACCGGCCGCCTTCTCGAACTCGTCGAGCTTCCCCGCGAAGAAGTGGTCCGCGCCCGGGACGGAGAGGAACGTCCAGCCGCGCGCCTGCGCGATCGCGCGCGACTTTTCCGGGAGGGCTGAACTCGTCGCGTTCGCCCTGGATCCAGACCACGGGCCACGCGTGGCTCGCCGGCGCCGCGCCGTCCCAGCGGTCCACGGGCAGCCCGATCAGCAGGAGGACGTCGGGCTCGAGGCGCGGAGAGGCGTGGAGGGCGCACAGGGACCCGAACGAGAATCCCGCCAAGACGTAAGGCCCGAGCGGCCGGCGCCTCCTCACCCAGTTGCCCGCCGCGACGAGGTCGTCCGTTTCCCCGCGGCCTCCGTCGTACGCCCCCTCGGACGTCCCGACTCCGCGGAAATTGAATCGCAGGGCGGCCAGCGAGAACCGGTCCGACAGGAACCTCGCGGTCCGGTGGACGACCTTGGTGTGCATCGTCCCGCCGTGCATCGGATGGGGGTGCGCGACGACCGCGGCGCCGACGGGCGCCGCCGGAGACCTCAGGAGGCCCTCCAGCCGACCCGCAGGCCCTGGGATCGACACGGTGAGAAGCGTCGCAGCCGGGGCGACCGTCACGGCCGGCGACCTTAGCACGTCCTCATGCAACGGCACGGTTGAAGGACCGCGTCACCGCTCCTATAAACTGAGTGCCCCCAGGACCATAGCGCCAGGAGCCTTTTCATGAAGAACATCGTCCACATCGTCGGCACGGGCACGATCGGCGAGCCCCTCATCGGGCTCTTCACCGACTTCAAGCAGCACCTCGGGATCGACGAAGTCACGTTCCACAAGCGCACGCCGATGAAGACCGAGCGCGCGAAGGTGAACCACCTCATGAAGCGCGGCGCGCACCTCGCGACGGAAGACGACAAGGTCGCCGACTTCGAGGCTCTCGGCCACAAGGTCTCGTACACGGCGCAGGAGGCGCTCGAGCGCGCGACGGTCGTCCTCGACTGCACGCCGGCCGGCAACGAGAACAAGGAGCAGTGCTACAAGAACCTCAAGGGCCCCGTGGGCTTCCTCGCCCAGGGCTCGGAGTTCGGCTTCGGGAAGATGTACGCGCGCGGCATCAACGACTCCGCGCTGGTCCCGGGCGAGGACAAGTTCCTCCAGATCGTCTCGTGCAACACGCACAACCTCGCGATCCTCATCAAGACGCTCGGCATGGACGACGCGGGCAAGCTCACGATGAACCGCGCGCAGTTCGTCTGCATGCGCCGCTCGAACGACATCTCCCAGACGAAGGACTACTCCCCCGCTCCGACGTTCTCCAAGCACGACGACGACGAGTTCGGCACGCACCACGCCCACGACGTCTTCCACCTCTACGAGACGCTGAACCTCAAGCCGAAGGTCTTCTCGTCGGCGCTCAAGCTCAACACGCAGTACATGCACTCGGTCTGGTTCAACTTCGAGCTGAAGGAGAAGACCGACAGGAAGAAGGTCATCGAGCGCCTCAAGGCGAATCCCCTCGTCGCGCTCACGGAGCGCAAGAGCGCGAACGAGGTCTTCTCGTTCGGCCGCGACCACGGCTACTACGGCCGCATCCTCTCGCAGACCGTCATCTCGACCCCGACGCTCGCGGTCGCGGACGAGGGGCGCGAGATCGTCGGCTTCTGCTTCACGCCGCAGGACGGCAACTCGCTCCTCTCCTCGGTCGCCGGGGCGATCTGGCTCATGGACCCCGAGCACGCCAGCACCCGCATCCAGGTCCTCAAGCGCTTCGTCTTCTCGGAGATCTGAGAGGAAGACGAAGAGAAGATTTTCTTAGAAGGTGAAGAGGGCGGCGGCGCGCCGCTGCTCGCGACGAGCCGCTCGGCGAGACCGCGCCGCTGTCCCTCTTTTCTTCTATTTCCGAAGCAGATCGTCCAGGGCCGCGCCCAGAGAGGCTCCATCCGGCAAGCCACTGAGCATCGGAAAGCGCTCCCTCAGCGAAGCCAGCCTCTTCTCTTCCCCCGTGAAGTCGTACGCGAGGACGACCGGGAGGCCCGCAAGCTCGTCCGCGAGCGCGTCGAGGATGTAGAAGCCCTGGTGGGTCGCGAGGTGGCGGACGGCCCGGGCGCGGTCGCCGCCGTGGCGCGCGACGAGGCCGTCCAGGTCGCCCGCGAGCTCGGCCTCCGGCGTCCGGTCGAAGACGACGTCGAGGAACACCGCGTCCGGCGTTCCCTCCGCGAGCGCGGCGCGCGCCTCGGCGAGGCTGCCCGCGCGCACGAACGCCGCGTCCGCGCCCTTCGACGCCGCGAGGCGCGCGAAGCCGTCGACGTACTCGCGGCCGTCCTCGACGACGAGGACGGTCCGGGCGGCCGTCACCCGGCCTCCTCCACGACCGCGAACTCCACGGCGACGCCCTTCGCCCAGCCGGGAGCGCCGGGCACCACGTCCACCGCGCCGTCCCAGCGCCGCACGACGTCCGCGACGACGCCGAGGCCGCGCTCGGCGGCGCGGCCCCGGATCATCTCGGTGGTGAGCGGACGCGGGTCGGCGTCGTAGAGGACGAACCGTCCCTGCGCCTGTCCGGTCACCGGATCGCGGATCGCCTCGGCGAGGAGCGAGAGGCGCGGCGAGCCGAGCGCGTTCGCGAAGAGGTTCCGGAAGATCGTCTCCCACTCGGCGCCGGGGAGCTTCACCCGGAGCGGGGGTCCCCCGCGCGCGAAGAGGCCCGCCGGCACGAGCTCCGGCGGCGGGGATTTCCGTTCGCGCGCGACGGCCGCGAGCAGGGCCGACAGCCCCTCCCACGAGGCCTCCGTGGAGCCGGCCTCGTCGACGAGACGGTTCAGCTCCAGCGCCGTGCGCGGGTGAAGCGTCCCGGCCGCCGTCGCGAGGCGCGACGCCAGGCCCGCGCGGCGGCGCTCGGGCAGCGCGCGTCCCGCGGCGACGGCCACGAGCGCGTCGTGGGCGGCGTCGAGCGCGTCGAGGCTCGCGGCGACGGGGGCGAGGACCGGGTCCTTGTGGCGCAGGTTCAGGGTCACGCCGCGCCGGCGCGCCACGGCGGCAAGGTCGTCCAGCGCGGCGCGTCCCTCCGCCACGAGACCGGGGCCGGGGCCCGACCCCCAGAGGCGGGCGGCGAGGATCTCGGCGCTCGGCCGGAAGTCGTCGCCCGAGGAGAGCCTCTCCTCCACGTCTCCGAGGAGCAGGCCGCCGTGCTTGAAGACCTCGTGGGAGAGGCGCCCGAGGACGGGGCGCACGTCGCGCGTCGCCCCCGGATCGCGCCGCAGCCACTCGGCGAGCGTGAGCCCGCGCCGGCGCCGCAGCGCCAGGCCGACGCCGGCGAAGAGGGCGAAGGCCGCGAGCCCGATCCCCGCGCCCCGCAGCGTCTGGAACCGCCGGTCCATCCGCTCGACGGCCGCGCGCGCCTCTTCGACGTGGAGCCCGTCGGGCGCCTCGTTCAGGTAGCGCCGCCACCACGCGACGGCCTTCAACTCGGCGCCGTCCGCCGCGGCGAGGCGGCCGAGCGCGTACAGCGCCTCGAGGGAGCCCGCCTGCTCGGCCTTCTGCCACGCCGCCTTCGCGTCGGCGGTCCTGCCGGGCTGCGTCTCGAGGAGGGTCGCGAGCCGCTCCCACCCGGAAGCCCGCGACGGATCGACGTCCAGCGCCCTGCGCAGGGCCGCCTCGGCACCCGCCGCGTCGTCGCCCTGGCTCCGCACCGTCGCGAGGAGCTCCCAGGCGGGGACGAACGTCGGGTCGAGGCGAACCGCCTCGTCCAGCTCGCGCAGCGCATGGGCCGGGGCGGAGGCGTCCCCCCGGCGCAGGTAGACCTGCGCGAGGCGGAACGCCGGCGCGGCGGGCGACGCCTCGACGAGACCGCCCGGCGCGGCGCCGCGCTCGGCCGGACGCGCGAGGCTCGAGACGAGCTTCTCCCGGAACGAATCGGTCGCCTGCCTTCCGGCGGGAGTCGCCGTGGCGCGCCAGGCGTCGAGGCGCTCGAGCGCGCGGGCCGGATCTCCCCACGCGGCCCACCGGTCCGCGGCTTCCCGCTGGAGGCGCGGGAGCTCGGGCCTCAGCGCGATCGCGCGGTCGAGGAGCGCGAGAGACTCCTCCTTCGCCGGCCGGTCGGGCTCGTTCCACAGGAGGTTCGCGAGGGCGAGGACCGCGTCGAAGCGGTCGGGATCCGCCGCGAGCGCGGTGCGGAACGCCGCCGCGGCGTCGACGTCCCGCCCCTCGCGCTCCTCGAGCGCGCCGAGGGCGAGCGCGGGCTCGACGTAGCCGGGCGCGATCCGCATCGCCCGGCGGAACGCGCTCCGGGCCCCGGCGCTCGCGCCCCGCGCGAGGAACGCCTTGCCCTCGGCGAACGCGTCGCGCGCCTCCGACGAGGGCGGCGCGAATCCGGGTCGCGCCGGCACGGTCTTCGCCTCCTCCTCGGCGTCGAGGCGGCGGATGCGCTCCCCGATCCAGGCGCCCGCGGGCCGGCCGAGCCGCTCCATCGCCGCCAGGACGTGGCCGTACTGCGAGCATCGCGTCGCGCCGGTCGCCGCGGGCTTCCGCCTGCCGCGCGAGGACGAGGCGGTCCGGCGGGGACAGGAGGTCGGGCGCCTCGCGCGCGGCGGCCTGGAGAAGCCGCGCCTCGTCGTCCGCGTCGCCCGCGGCCGCCGCGAGGTCCGCCGCGCGGAACGTGAGGAGGAGGGGCGGCCAGAGCGTCGAGAGCCGCGCCCGGCGCAAGAGGTCCCGCGCCCGGGCGATCGACTCGGGATCGCGCGGGGAAGCGGCGGCGATCTCCGCCGCGAGGGCCGCGAGGCGGTCCGGATCGTCCTCGCACGCGGCCGGGACCGGGGCGGCCGCGAGCGCGACCGCGAGGGCCGCCCCGAGCACGGGGCTCAGCCCTCCTGCCGGGCCGAGAGACCGAGCTTGTTGAAGCGCAGGCGCACGGCGCGCTCGTCGGCCGCCGAGCCCGTCATCCGTTCGGCCATCCGCGCGAAGTCGCCGTGGCACTCGTGGAAGAGCTGGCGGAACGCCGAACGCTCGAGCTCCCGGCGGAAGTCCTCGACGTTCGCGACGTTCGGACGCGGCAGGGTCAGGACGTCCCCGCGAGCCCCGTCGGCCTCCTCCTGACGCGCCTCGGCGAGGAGGTCGAACAGCAGACGGTTCTCGACCGCGAAGACGACGCGGCCCGACCGGTCGAGCGACGCCGCGGCCCGCCCGTAGAGCGTCGCCGCGAGGAGGTCCGAGAGGACCATCCCGAACTGCCTCAGGTTGCCGGGCCACGGGTGCCGCGCGATCGCGGTCCAGCCCTTGCGCGGCAGGGAGAAGACGACCGGGGCCCTGCTCCGCGCGAGCTCCTCGTCGCCGCGGGCGAGCTCGAACACGTCGTCGCGGTCGGGCTCGGGCGCGCCGGCCGCGCGGACCTGGGCCAGGATCTCGGCGCGGTGTCCCGGATCGGCGAAAAACGCCGCCGCGTGGTCGTCCGCCAGGTCTTCGAGGTCCTCCCTCCGCTCGGCGAGCGGCGGCAGGGCGAGGGCGAGCGCGGGGTTGAGGCGCATGAGGAGGTCCGCGCGGAAGGAGCCCTCCGCGACCTTCCGGCGCAGGTCGACGTTGGAGGCGGCGACGATGCGGGCCGTGTGCGGGACGGGCGCCGTCGCCCCGACGCGCCGGACGACGCCGTCGTTGAGCGCCGTCAGGAGGGATTTCTGCGCGTCCGGCGAGAGGTTCTCGATCTCGTCGATGAAGAGCGTCCCGCCGGCGGCCGCCTCGAAGACGCCCGGCCGGTCGGCGACCGAGCCCGTGTACGAGCCCCGGACCGAGCCGAAGAGCGCGGCCTGCAGGAGGGTCTCGGGCACGGTCGCGCAGTCGAACGAGACGAGCGGGCCCTTGCGGCCCGAGAGCGGGTGCAGGACCTCGCGCACGAGGAAGTTCTTGCCCGAGCCCGTCGGGCCGGTCACGAGGAGCGGCAGCGGCGTGGGCGCGAGCGAGGCGATGCGCCGCCTCAGCTCGCGCATCGCGGGCCCGCGCCCCCAGAAGAAGCGGCCCGTCGACAGCGGCGCGTCGCGCTCGGCGAGGACGCGCCTCACGACGCGGACGAGCCCCTCGCCCGTCGTCTCGTCCTCCTCGACCGTGTACGTGAACGCGTCCGCCCTCAGGCGGCGCGCCTCGTCCTCGAACGGGATGTCCTCGTGGGCCGTCGTCAGGACGACGGGCAGGTCCGGCGCGCGGCGGCGCAGGCGCTCGAGGATGTAGAGGCCCTGCCGGTCGCGCCGCTCGCGGCGCTCGCGCCGGCCCGCCGCCGACTCGCCGAGCGCCTTGCGGTCCGGCAGGAGCTCCTCGTCGGCGATGTCGAAGCGCAGGTCGAGGACGACGGCGTCCGGCAGCCGCCCGCCGCGCGCGAGCGCGGCCTCGGCCTCGGCCCAGCTCGCCGCGAAGGCCTTCCCCTCGGCCGGACCCGAGAGGACGACGTCCGGCGCGAACTTCCGGAACAGCTCCGCGGTGCGCGGCTGGTCGTCGACGACGAGGAGCCGGGGCCCCCCCTTCACGCCCCGCCCCCGCGCCGGCCGAACGGCCGGCGGATCTCCGGACCGTCTTCCACGGCGACACGCCGGTAGAACGCCGTGCAGGCGCGGGACGCCTCGAGACACGCGTCGTCGAGAGCGATGAGGGAGGCGAGAGAAGGAGTCAGAGAGGAAGAAGGAGAGGAAGACGAAGAGGGAGATTCTTCGAATGAAAGAAGGCGGGGAGCGAAGCGCGCGACGACGGCAATCGCGTCCTCCACGGCCCGCAGGTCGGGATCGTCGCTCGAAAACATCGACCCCTCCTCTCTCTTCCACTCGAAGAAACTTTGCAGAACATCGCCGTTCGGGGAGCCGCCGCTCGAGTGCTTCAGGAGGTCGGCGGCGAGCCGCGCGCGCAGCGCGGCGGCATCCGTCTCCCTCTCCTCCGGCGCGCTCCACCTCAGGGCTTTCCCCACGTCGTGCTTCAAGCGGAAGGCTGCGGTCTTGCGCCGCAGCCTCCGGTCCTCGACTTCGTGCGTCTTCGCCATGCGATCCGATTATCCGCTGAGGTGCTCGCCCAGCTGCTCGAGGCGCGCCCAGTCCACGACGCCGGGCGCCGAGAACGGCCGGTCGACGACGACCGGCTTGCGGCCGCCTTCGACGTCGCAGAGCACGTGGCTCTTCGGGATGCGCGTCCCGTCGGCCGTGAAGCCCTCGCAGACGACGAGCAGAAGGCGACCGTCGGGCGAGAACCCGAGCGAGGTCGTGTACCGGTCGGCGCTCCCGGCCTGGGGCGCGCTCCCGCCGTCCGCGGCGAGGATCTCGGGCTCGGCGGCCGCCGCGGGGTCGAACACGCGGGCGCGCGCGAGGTCCAGGAGACGGGTCCGCCGGCGGCCCGAGACCGGCGCCTCGTCCCACACGAGCCTCCGGCCCGTGGCGTCGAAGGCGAGGCTCGCGGGGTCGGCCCCGACGACCGGGTACGGCTGGATCACGTCGCGGCCGTCCGGCTTCGACACGACGAGCAGCGTCGCGCCGTTGCGTGCCACGAACTGCGCCCGGTAGCCGGCCGCCGAGACGACCGGCTTCTCCGACACGACGCGCCTCGGAAGGGACTTCGTCAGGCGGGCGACGAGGCGGTCGGCCGCGCGGCGCCGCGCCGAGTCCGGAGCCGTCGCGGAGACCTCCGAGGCGGACGCGATGGCCGCGTCGCGATAGCCCGGGAACGCCTCGGCGTCGCCCGTCCGGGCGGCGCTCTCGGCGAGCGACGTCAGGAGCCGCGCCCGCTCGAGCTGCAGGGACGTCCGCCGGGGCGAGGCGGGAAACGACGCGAGGTACTCGCCGAGGTCCTTCTCCCGAAGGGACGCGGCCTTCGGGTCGAAGACGCCGCGGCCGTCGGTGACGGAGCCGCAGGCCGTGAGGAGGCGCAGACGCACCCGCTCGGCGAGGTCCGCGGGCGGGTCGAGCGCGATCGCGTGCCGGTACGCGTCGCCGTCGTAGCGGAACGACTTCCCGTCCCCCGCCGGCACGACGCCCACGCCCCAGAGTGAGGCGACGAGAACCGACGACGGCGTCCGGCCGCCCTCGCCGGCGTGCGCGCCCTGCGCGAGAAGCTCGCCGGCGCGGCCGAGGAGGTCCCAGGCCTCGGCGTTCCGGGGCTCCCGCCGCACGGCCTCGACGAGGTAGGCCGACGCGAGAACGGGCCGGTCCCTCGAGTCGAGGAGGAGGCGCGCGTTCCTCACGAGGTCCTCGGACTTCGTCCGGGGATCGTCGAGGACGAAGAACGCCGACGCGTCGGCCCAGCCCCTCACGGCGACGGCGCCGCCCCAGCCGGGCGACGTCACGAGGACCTTGCCGCCGGAGCTCTCGAGGAGGGTCGCCGGAGCGCTCGCCGCCACGCGTCCCCCGCGGGCCACGCGGTCGTCCGGGCGGTCCGAGAGGACGACCGACCGGAGGGCGACGAGGCGCGTGCCCGGCAGCGAGACGGCCGGCGGGGCCGCGGCGCCCTCGGCGCGGGCGATCGCGGCGAGGAGGAGCGGGGACGCGAGGAGGCCGAGAAACGCGAGGAGCCTGAGGAGCGGGGCGATCGTGCGTCGGAACATGTGACCCTCCCGGCGCGGGTCTGTCTCCGCGCCTGCCCTCCCGTTTCACGCGGCGTGCCGCCCCGCCCCGCCGGCCCGCGCGAATCGCGGCCGCTCAATCTTCTCCGTTTCGAAGAAGATTTCTGCGAATAGGAAGATGGCATGGGCGCACGGCGCGCCCGCCGGGCTCGCCGCGCGCTCCTGGCACCTTTCGTGGATTTCCTCTCCTCCGTGCGGCGCATGCCGCCGCCGCGAAGGAGACGACGATGAGCGACATCTTCCCCGACCCGCCCGACCCTCCGAAGCCGCCGCAGCGCGACCGAGGCCCCCTCTCCCTTCGGAACCGGACGATCCTCCGGGTCTCCGCAGGCGGATCCGCGCCCTTCTCGGGGACGGCGACTTTCTGCGGCGCCTCCCGGTGCGCACGGTTCTCCTCGGAGCGATGCTCGTCGTCGTTCTCTGGTACGGCGTCCGCTGGGTCGAGCGCAGTTTCCAGTCGGTTGCCCCGGGCGAAGCCGGGCTCGTCGTGAGCAAGTTCACGGGGTCCACCCGCATCGTCCCGCCGGGGAGCCACTTCCTTCCGGACTCGTTCTACGTCCTCACGCGCATGCGCGTGTCGGACCAGCTCCTCTCCGGCCCCGCGGCCACGTTCACCGTCCCGACGAAGGACGGCTTCGCCGTCGGTCTCGTCATCCAGGCCCGCTGGGCTCTCGACCGCGACCAGCTCCTCGCGCGGTGGGCGGGCCTTCCCGCCAACCCGGGGACGGAGGTCGTCGGTCCCGTTCTGGCGTCCGCCTTCCGGGCCCTCGCGCCCGAGTACGACGCGCCCTCGCTCCTCGCGAGCAAGCGGGAGGAGCTCTCGACGCGCGCCGCGAAGCAGGCCGGCGAGCGCCTCGCCGAGGCCGGGATCGTCCTGAAGGACGTTCTCGTGAGCGACCTGAAGCTGCCCGCGGAGTTCGAGCGCGGCCGCCTCGCGCTCCTCGAGCAATCGCAGCTCGTCGAGCGCACCGAGGCGAACCTCCGCTTCAAGAAGCAGGAGATCGAGCAGCAGCGCCTCGAGGCCGAGGCCCGCAAGGCGCGCTCGGACAAGGAAGCCGAGGCCGCGGCGAACCGGCGCCTCATCGAGGCGAAGGCCGAGTCCGACGCGATGGCCTTCATCCTTCCGCTCAAGGAGAAGGGGATCAAGCAGCAGGAGCTCGAGGCCGAGGCGCAGAAGGCGCGCCGCGTGAAGGACGCGGAGGCCGCGGCCCAGACGATGAAGATCCAGTCCGACGCCGAGGCCTCGCGCCGCCGCGTCCTCTCCGAGGCGGAGGCCTACGCGATCCGGCAGACCTCGCTCGCGCAGTTCGAGAACCTCAAGCGCGAGGTCGAGCTGATCGAGAGGAACCCGACCTGGGTCCAGAAGACGCTCGCCGAGAAGCTCGGCGACAAGGTCCAGGTCATCGTGATGCCGAACCTCACGGCCGACATCCTCGGCAAGGAGGCCGGCAAGCGCGTCGCGAACGGCCAGCCCGCGCTCGCATCGCGCGGGGAGTGAGCAAGAGAAATCATCGAACAAGAGAGAGAAGAAGAAAGAGAAAGAAAGAGATTTCTATGAAAGTGGAGAGGGGAGAGCAGGCGGGATCGGCGGCCCGCACGACTCTTGTCTCGGCTGTTTTCGTCGCAGCCGCCGCGCTCGCCGCCTTCCCCGCCGCTGTCTCGCGCGCGCAGCAGCCTCCTCCACCTTCTGAGAAATCTTCCTCTTCCTCTTCTCTCCCCTCTTCACCTTCCAAGAAATCCGAATCTCTGGGTCTCTCTCCCGATTCCCTCTTCGAAGGGCCCGAAGGCGGACGGAACCTCGTCGTCGTCGGCCGCTATCTCGCGGCCGACGCCACGCGGCTCCGCCTGGCGGCGGCGTTCCTCGCGCGCGGCGCCGCGCGGCTGCGGGCCGAGGGGACGCCGGACCCCCGCGCCGAGGTGCTCCTCGGCGAGACGGCCGAGCGCCTCGCGTCCCGGCCGGGCGCCGCGCCCGAGGGCGTCGGATTCGCGGCGGTCTTCGACACGAAGCTCGGGCGGAACGTGCGGGTCTACGACGGCGAGGCGTTCCGTCGCGTCCTCGACGACGTGCCCCGCGACCGCCGAAGGGCCGCTCGCCGAGCTGCGCGAACGGGCCCTCGCGGGCGCGCTGCGCGCCCGCTTTCCCCTGCCGGGCGTCACGCTCGTCTCGAAGTGGGAGGAGACCGTCGCGTGGCTGACGTTCGCCGAGTCGGTGCGCTCGCCGCGGGTGGCCGAGGGCGTCTCGCGCCGTCTCGAACGCGCCGCGCCCGACCTCGCGCGCCTCCTCCTGGCCGCCGGCAAGGTCGACGACCTGACCGCGCTCGCGCGGCGGCTCACCGACGCGAGCCAGCGCCTCGAGGCGCTCGAGCCCGATCCGGCCAAGGCCCGCCGCCTCCGCGCCGCGGCGCGCGCGGTCCGGAGGCTGCGCGGCTCCGGAGCGGCGCCGTTCCCGCAGGAGGTCCGGCTCACCCGGGGGCCCGCGCCCTCGGTCGTGCGCATCGAGGGCGAAATCGGCGACCTCGCCCTCGTCGTGGCCTCACGGCCCGACGCGCCCCGCGAGGCGGCGTTTCGGCGCGTCCTCCATGCGCCGCTTCTGCCGGTGCCGGGCTCCCTCGCCCTGACGGCGGACCGCCGGGCCGCCACGTGGCTCGAGGCCGAGACCCCGACCCGCCTGACGCGAGTCGCCGTCGCGCTGGACGGGTCGGGGCCCGTCGCCGTCACAGGTCGCGGTACTCGAGCCGGATCTTCGTCTCCCCGTAGGCCTTCCCGTCCACCTCGACGTACGGGTAGATCAGGAAATTGACGGGGCCGTCCTTCTGCCGCGGCGTGAGCACCAGGTCGCGGCCGGTCGTCACGTCGAAGCGGTCGGCGTCGAGGTTGCCGAAGAGATACGCCTTCTTCGCGGGGTCCCGGAGCTTCGCGGCGTCGGAGGCGTCCACCGGGACCCACTCCGTACCCGACCAGAACTCCGCCCAGCAGTGGTAGCCGGGAACCGTGCCCTCCTTCCCGGACAGGAGCGGGAAGCCGATGAAGAAGCGCACCGGGATGCCCTGCGCCCGGGCGAGAGCCATGAACGCCGAGTGGAAGTCCGTGCAGTTCCCCTTCTTCACGTCGCAGAAGCGCACGGCGTCACCCCGGCCCCAGCCGGGCGTCGTCTTGTCGTACGTGCCGTTGTCCACGAGATAGTCGTAGAACGCCCGCGCCTTCTCCACGGCACCCGTCTTCCCGGCCGAGAGCCGGTCGGAGAGCGCCTTGATCGGCGGCGTCAGCGGGACGAGGCGGTTCGCGGCGAGATAGACGCCCGGATGGGTGGGGGCGGTTCGCTCCACGAGCAGGTCGTTGACGGCCTCGCGCCTCACCACCTTGTAATGGGCCCTCACCTCCACGTCCTTCCCGAGCTGGCCGGGCTTGTCGAGGACGAAGTGGGCGACCCGGTTGCCGGCCGAGTCCTTCGCGATCGTGTACGGCGCCGGCGCCTCGACCTTGACGTCCGAGATCGTCTGGTACGCCCCGTCGGACGGAAGCGGGATCCAGACCTCGACGCGACCGGCCGTCGCCGGGGGTGACAGGATCGTGCCGACCCAGGTCGCCTCGACGGAGCGCACCTCCGGCTTGCGGCCCGCGACGGTGTTCCCCGAGAGAGTCACGGCCGCCACGAGACCCGTGGCGGCGAGCGCGTAACTCGACTTCCTCATGAGACGGTTCCTCCTTGAGAACCATTCTACGGAGGCCGGACGCCGCTACGTCAGGGAAAGAAAGTGGAAGGCCGCGATCACGAGAGAGTGCGTGATCCGGCCCCGGCGGATGAGGTCCGGGATGCGGGAGAGCGGCACGAGCTCGACGGCGAGGTCCTCGCCTTCGTCGGGCGTCAGGTCGCCGACCTTCCGGCAGCCCGTCGCGAGCCAGGTCGAGCAGCGATTCCCCTGGATCGCGGGGTTCGGGTGGACGACGCCGATCCTCTTCCACGCGCGCGCGGCGTACCCCGTCTCCTCGCGCAGCTCGCGGCGCACGGCCGCCGCCGCGGACTCGCCCTCCTCGACGCTCCCGCCGGGAATCTCGAGCGTGATCGAGCGCGTCCCGGCCCGGAACTGGCGGACGAGGACGACCTCGCCGCGGTCGGTCAGCGCGACGACGTTCGCCCAGTCCGGACACGTGAGGACGTAGAAGTCGTGAGGCTTCCCGCTGCGCGGCGAGCGCGTGCGCTCGCCGCGGACGGAGAAGACCTTGAAGTCGCCGAGAGTGCGCGACGAGAGCAGCGGCCAGACGGATGGGAGACGTCCGAAGAGCACCGGAAGACTTCTTAGAAGGTGAAGAGGGCGGCCGCGCTGCCGAGCGCTGCGACGAACGTCGCGCGGCGGGCGAGCGTGCGCGGCGCCGCGCCCGTCGCGCACCGCCGGAACGCCGTGCCTCTCTTAACCATTCAAAGAAATCTTCGTCTTCTCTTTCTCTTCTTCGTGCTCTTCGGACGCCTCAGGCGTTCGCGAAGCCCGTCACGATGTACGAGCCGCTCTTGGCGTCGCGCTTGAGCGTGATGACGTGCGCCTTCTCGGCCGCCTCGAGGAGCTCGGAGAACGCGCGGAACCCGTAGTAGCTCTCGTTGAACGACGGGTACTTCCTCTGCATCGTCTGCTTGACCATCGAGCCCCAGAGGACTTCCTTGTTCTCGCGCTTGAGGGCGAGGATGGAGTCGATCAGGAGCGAGAACGCCTCGGCCGTCTTCTCGGGCAGGCCGTGGAGCGACGGGGACTTCGTCTTCTCGCGGACGAGGTCCTCGTAGTAGAGGAACTCGTCGCAGTTGTCGATCAGGAGCTCCGACGTCGACCCCTTGACGCCGAATCCCGAGGACCTGCTTGTTGTTCTCCTTGAGCTTCGAGACGAGGGGCGAGAAGTCCGAGTCGCCGGAGCCGATCACGAACGTCGTGATGTGCTCCTTGTTCGAGGCGAGGTCCATCGCGTCGACGACCATCCGGATGTCGGCGGAGTTCTTCCCGGTCATGCGGTGCTGCGGGATGTCGATGAGCTCGAACGCGGACTCGTGGAACGCGCGCTTGTACTCGAGGTAGCGGTTCCAGTCCGCGTAGGCGCGCTTGTAGACGATCTTCCCCTTCTCGAGCAGCCGCGAGATGAGCAGCTTGACGTCGAACTTCGGATGGCCGCTCTCGCGGAGGCCGATGAGGAGGTTGTCGATGTCGATGAAGAGCGCGAGGTTCTGTTCTTCGGTGTTCATGGCTCCGGTTGGGGGCGGGCTGCCGACGGATTCGCCGTAGCCGGCGGGCATCCACGTGAGGGCGGGCGGGACGGCCGGGCCCGGCGGCGGAGGCGGCGACGGCGGCGCGACGAGCACCGGCTCCGCTTCGGGAAACGGGAGGTCGGTGGCGTCGGTGGCGGGCTTCTTGGCGGTGGATCGGCCGCGGCCGCCGCGGCGGCGCCGCCGGACGCCGCCCGCTTTGGGGGCGGCTTCGTTTTCGGTCACGGGCCCGCATTGTCGCACGGATCCGCGGCCCGCGCCGGATGCGAGAATCGGCGCGTGTCCTCTCCTCCGCTCCTCTTCGACCTCGCAGGACGCGGCAGCGTCGTCCTGACCGGCAAGGACCGCGCCTCGTTCCTCCAGGGGCTCGTGACGAACGACGTGAAGAAGCTCGCCCCCGGGCAGGGCTGCGCCGCGGCCTTCCTCACGGCCAAGGGCAAGCTGCTCGCCGAGTGTGTCGTCCTCTGCGAGGAGGACCGTCTCGTCCTCGACACCCCGCCGGAAATCGCGGCGACCGTCGAGGATCTCCTCAGGAAGTACCTCGTGTTCAACGACGTGACGATCACGAACGAGACGGACGCGACGCACGTCCTGCACCTCGCGGCGCGACGGCCGGAGAGGGGCGCGAGGAAGAGGAAGATTTTCTTAGAAGGTTCATGGGGCCCGGCGCCGGCGTTGCCTTGCCGCGAGAAGCGCATGCGCACGCGTCGGCCGTATTCACCTTCAAAGAAATCCCCTCTCCCCCGGCGCCGCCGAAGGCGGCGCCCCCCCGCGCGCCGCCGGAGGCGGCGCAACTCCCATCGTGATCGTCCGCGAGAACCGCACCGGAGCGGCCGGCTGGGACCTCCGCTGTCCCTCTTCCCTTTCAGCAGAAATCTCTTCCTCTCTTCTCTCGGCGGGCGCGCGGCCCGGAACGCCAGATCTCCTCGAAGCGTTGCGCATCGCCGCCGGCATCCCCCGCTGGGGAGCGGAGCTGACGGAGGCGGTGCTGCCCGACGAGGCAGGCCTGCGCGAGCGCGGGTTCATCTCGGAGAACAAGGGCTGCTACGTGGGCCAGGAGATCGTCGCGCGCATCAAGACGTACGGCCACGTGAACCGCGTGCTCGTCCGCCTCGAGGTCACGGGAGGAGTCCCGAGGCCCGGAGAGAAGATTCTCTTCGAAGGCGAGGAGTGCGGAGCCGTCACGAGCGCGACGGCGCGCGGCGCTGCGGGTGGCGCTCTGGCCCTCGCGTACGTGAAGCGAGAGCGCGCCACGGAAGGCACCGCGTTGACGGTCTCTTCATTCGCAGGAAACCTTCCGGCATCCGTCGCCACTGTGGCGCCGGTGCCGCTCGGCTGACGGCCCTTTCCCGCGTTCCGAACCGGCCTGAACGGGGATGGTCACAAACGTCTTGACTGAGTCTCGCTCTTGACAGGTCTCGCCTGCCGAACAAGAATGCAGCTCTCGAACGACAGGAAGCAGCCTCAGGGCGCTCCACGAGGCCGGCGCTCGCCGTCAGCGCGCACCGACGATTCGAAGGAGGCCGACATGCCGCAAATCCCGAGCCAGTTCCGCGCGATCGCTCAAGGGCTGGGCAGGGGCCTCGCTCTCTCCGCGCTCCTCGCCACAGCCGCGCCTCCCCTGCGCGCACAGATCGTCGGCCAGAACGTGAACATGGTCTCGGGAACGGAGTGGCCCGGAGGGGATCCGTTCCTGCAGAGGCAGAACGAGCCCTCTCTCGACGTTTCGACGCGCAACCCGCTCCACCTCCTCGCCGGCGCGAACGACTACCGCACGGTCGACGTCCCCTTCGCCGACCAGCTTCCCACCGAGGGAACCGCCGGCGATGCGTGGCTCGGCCTCTTCAAATCGTTCGACGGCGGCCGCACGTGGCAGAGCGTCCTTCTCCCCGGGTACCCGCAGGACAGGTCGGCAGACGGCCTCGCCTCCCCGCTGAAGGGCTTCGCGGCCGGCGCCGACCCGACCGTTCGCGCCGGGGCCAACGGCGTGTTTCTCTACAGCGGCATCGCCTTCAACCGGGGCAACAACGCGCCCGGCGTCCTCTTCGTGGCGCGCTTCATCGACAACAACAACAAGGAGAACGGCGACGCGACGCTGGGCCGGGACCCGATCAAGTACGCGGGCACGGTCGTCGTCGACACCGGGCACGTCCGGGCCAGTTTCTGGACAAGCCGACGATCGCGGTCGACCAGCCGCGCGGCACGGCGGCGTGCTCGATCCCCGTCGGCGGCGGCGTCACCGTCCCGGCCGGGAACGTCTACATGGTGTGGAGCCGGTTCACGGGCTCGACGAGCACGAAGATCATGTTCTCCCGCTCGACGGACTGCGGCAAGACGTGGAGCAGCCCGAGCAAGCTCAGCGAGAGCAGCTCGATCAACCAGGGCACGAACCTCGCCGTGGACCCGCTCACGGGGAACGTCTTCGCCTGCTGGCGCCGCTTCGCGACCTCGAGCCAGCCCGACGCGATCATCTGCGCGCGCTCCACGGACTTCGGGAAGACGTTCCCGTCCAAGTACACCACCACGGTCGCGAACCTCGGGACCGGCACGGCGCCGAATCTCTGGGCGTTCGACCAGGGGTCGTCGGGAGCCCAGTTCCGGACGAATGCCCTTCCGACGATGGCGGTCTCCGTCGACACGACCGCGACGCCCCCCGTCAGCCGCGTCACCGTGGCCTGGGCCGCGCGCGCGTCGGCCACCGGCGACGCCCGCATCTACGTCTCGTCCTCCGCGGACGGGCTCGCCTGGAGCGCGCCCGCCGCCGCGGACACCCTCGGGATCTCGGACGACTTCAACAACACGATGGAGCGCGGGCACCAGTTCATGCCCCAGCTGACCTTCTCGCAGGGCCGGCTCATGCTCCTCTACTACGACCAGCGCCTCGACCACACCCTCGGCCTCGCCTTTCCGACAGAGGGGTTCCCGGACGCGAACGGCCGGTTTTACCTGTTCAAGCGCGACAAGAAGGCCGAGCTCCTCACGAACCCGGCCGCGGTCTACACGTTCACGATCGCCGACACGATCCCGCCGCTCCTGTCGCGCCGGCACACGATCGACCTGCGCGTCGCGAGCCGCAAGCCGTCGGACACGTCGTTCAGCGCGACGACGGTCTCGCAGTACAAGTACGGGCTGAGGGTCAACGCACAGGGTGACTTCGTCGACGAGACGGGCACGCCGACCGGCTCGAGGACGTCGCCTCCTCCCCTTACGCAGCTCCAGACGAACGCTCCCAACCTCCCGCTCTTCGCCCAGGGCACCGTGCCCTTCGTCGGCGACTACATCGACATCGCGGGTCCGGCGTTCGTTCCGGGCGGCCCGTACGGTTGGACGTTCAACACGGCCCCCTCTTCCGCGCCGGTCTTCTACGCGACGTGGACCGACAACCGCGACGTCGTCCCGCCCGCGGACGGCGACTGGACGCACTACACGCCCGTCGGCGGCGGAGGGACGAGCGTCCTCGACCCGACACAGCAGACCCCGGCCTGCGTGAGCGGCCAGGGGGGAATGCGCAACCAGAACATCTACGTCAGCCGCGTCAGTGACGGCCTTCTCGTCGGCTCGCTCCAGAACGTCAAGCCGCTCAGCGCGACGCAGAAGAAGGCGTTCGTCGTCACGCTGCAGAACCTGACGGCCCGGGACCGGGCGTTCCGGATGACGGTCTCGAGCCCGAACGGCGCGGTCGCCTCGTTCCTCCCGGACGGGGCCCAGACCAGCCTGGACGTGACCATCGGCGCCCACCTCGGCGCCGCCCGGCCGGTCTTCGCGACCGCCCCCACGGTCGCCGCGACGATCGTCGTGAACGTCACGGAGATCACGGGAGCGGGCGGGGTCCCGGTCACGGTGAATCCGCTCCAAGGCTCCGTCGTCCTGAACCCCGAGGGGTCGGCCGCCCAGCTCGTGCAGCCTGACAACGCCCCGCCTCTCGCGAACGGCGAGATCTACACCCCGTCCTTCTCGACGATCAACATCTCGAACACGAACCCGTTCATCAACATCTCGAACGCGAGCGAGAACATCAACATCTCGAACACGACGACGGGCGCCATCAACATCTCGAACCCCGACCCGGCCATCATCAACATCTCGAATCAGTCGACCTCGAACATCAACATCTCGAACACGAGTCCGTCGAACATCAACATCTCCAACACGGACCCGGCCGTCATCAACATCTCGAACACGGACCCGACGATCAACATCTCGAACTCGACGACGGCGAACATCAACATCTCGAACATCAACATCTCCAACATCAACATCTCCAACATCAACATCTCGAACACGCCGCTCACGGACGCGACCTACGAGGTCACGAACACCGGCAACACGGCCCACTCGTACCGCGTCGCGCTCTACGGCTCGAAGCCGGCGGGCACCAGTCTCCAGCTCATCACGACGAAGACGTACGGGACGCCCACGGCCTCGGGCTGCGCCCTCGTCCAGCAGAGCCAGAACGTGAGGTACGCCGAGGTCGCGGACCCGCTCGTGGCCACGACCCTCGCCGACGCGACCAATCCCGACATCGCCGACTCCGACGTGAGGAACTCGACGCTCTCGCTCGCTCCGGGCGAGTCCGCGTTCGTGACGATCCGCGGCAACACGGACAAGGCCGGGATGGAGGCCCTCGTCCGGCAGCTGACGCCCGTCGTCACGGCTCACGGGGCGAACCCGACCGGCGGGAACCCGTTCGCGATGCTCCTCTTCATCCAGACCGGGAGCGCGAGCTTCCCCGTCGCCGTCGTCGGGGTGCCGTTCACCTACACGTTCCAGTCGGCCGGAGGCAGCGGACCTGTCGCGTGGACGTACGCGGGAACGCTTCCCACGGGCCTCACGCTCAGCCCGACCGGAGTCTTCTCGGGAACTCCCTCGGCCGCGGGCACGTTCACCTTCACGGTGACCGCGACCGACGGGAGCAACCCCACCCAGACGGCGACGCAGGATCTGACGCTCGTCGTCAGCGCCCGGACCACCACGGCGGACCCGCTCGTCGTCTCGCCGTCCCCGGCGGTCGTCGGACAGGCCGTCGGCGTCACGATGACCGTCCGGGACTCGCAGGGGGCCGGGACGGTTTCCTCTCCGAGCGGCACCGTGACCGTCTCCGGCGGAAGCGGCATCGCCGGGGGGACCTGCACGCTCTCGCCCACGGGTACGGGCGTCTCGGCCTGTACGGCGACGGTCCGGGCGACCGCCGTCTCCAGCCCGCAGTCCGCCGGCTACACCCTGACGGCCACCTACGCCGGCAGCTCCACGAGCCAGACGGTCTCTGCCACCGGCCATCTGGACGTGAACCCCCGGGCGACCGCGACGTCCGTGACGCTCTCCCCCGCCGTCGTCACCCTCGGAATGACCTCGACGGTGACGGTGACGGTCACCGACGTCGACCCGAACGGCCCCGCGTCGAGCCCGGCGGGAACGGTGACGGTCTCGTCGCCGGGCGACGCGTTCTCTCCCTCGGCGGCCTGCACGCTCGCCGCCGGCGCCGGCGCCTCGTCGGCCTGCTCGGTCACGCTCACCGCCGGCATCCCGGTCGGCCCGCATCCGGTGTCCGCGACGTATTCCGGCAGCCCCGTGCACGCCACGAGCGCGAGCCCGGCCGCCGCGCTCGCCGTGAAGGGCAACACGACGACGGCGATCACGTCGATCTCGCCCTCGCCCTACGTCCTGGGCACGCCCACGACGGTCTCGGTCACCGTGAGCCCGGTTGCCCCGGCCACGGGAACGCCCACGGGCACGGTCACGGTCTCGGCCGGCGCCGGCGGCGGATGCACGATCACGCTGGCCTCCGGTGCCGGAAGCTGCTCCTGGACGCCCCTCACCGGCGGGAGCGTGACGCTGACGGCAACGTACGGCGGCGACGCCCTCTTCAACGGGAGCTTCACGATCAGTGCCCCCGTCACCGTCCTCGTGTACTACGGCTTCAGCGGCTTCGGGTCGCCCCTCGCGACGGCCGGGACGCTCTCGAACCCGAGCTATTCCGGCGTGCAGAACCTCGGCTCTGCGACTCCGATCAAGTTCCAGCTCTTCGACGGTTCGGGCGCGAACATGACGGACCTCAGGGCCGTCACGTCGATCACCGCCGTGGGAAATCCCGCGTGCACGGGAGCGCCCACGGGGAACTCCATCCTTCTCTATTCGCCCACGGTCGGGGCGACGGGCGGCAGCACCTTCCGCTCGTCGGGCACGGGCTACGTCTTCAACTGGGACACGTCCGTCGTCGTCCCGAACGGTCCGGGCTGCTACACGATCGTCCTGCAGCTCAACGACGGGAGCGCTCCAAGGGCGACGACGATCCGGCTCCAGTAGGGGAACGAGGGGCGGCGCGAGGGAGGTCCCTCCGCCGCCCTCAGCCGCCGCCGAGCCTCTTCCTGGCGTCGACGGCGCGGGGGTCGCCCGCGTCGGTCGCCATCCCCAGGTACGTCTTGAAGGCCTCCGCGGCGCCCGGGCTCTTCAGCCCTTCGCGCGCCCGCCCGAGGTCGTAGTACACGGGGGGGTAGAGCCGGTACGTGGGGACCTCGTCCAGGAAGACGGCCGTGGCCTCGCCCTTCCTCTTGAGGCAGATCTCGAGCTCCGTGTCCGCCTCGGCGAAGCTGTCCGCCTCGAGATAGGCGGTCGCGAGCTCCCGGTGGACGAGCCAGGAATCGGCGAGCTTCTGCGCTTCCTTCAGGAGGCCGATCGCCTCGCGGTACTTCTTCGCCTGGAGCTCCACCGCCGCCCGGATCACCTTCCCGTAGATCTGCGGGTCGGCCTCGAGCTCCTTCTCCTGGGCCTCGGCGACGGCGACGGCCTTCCTCCTCTCGCCGGCCCGCGCGAGGACGAGCGCGGCGCTCACCGCGACGGAGGCTTCGGTGCTCGTGGCGAGAGCGCGGTCCGCCGCGGCGACCGCGGCCGCGGGCTTGCCGGTCAGGAGGAGCACCTCGGCCAGCATCGAAAGCTTCGCGCCCGCGGACTCGGCGCTCTTGCCGGCGAGATCGGCCTCGATCCCCTTCTCGAGGATCGGGATCGCGTCGGCGGGACGCCCCTCGCAGAGCGCGAGGTCCGCGAGCCCGGCCGCGGCCAGCGACGCGCCTCGCGGCCCCGTCGCCTCGAGCCTTCGGTAGGTCGCGGCCGCCTCCTCGCGCCGCCCGAGCGCGACCTCGGAGAGCGCGTGGGCGACGAACGCCTTCGCGAAGCCCGGGTTCATCGCGAGGACGGCCCGCTCTCCTTCAGCGCCGTATCGAAGTCGCCCGCGTACATCGCGTACAGGGCGACGTTGTTCCGCTGGATGACGTTCTTCGGGTAGATCTCGATCGCGCGCTGCCCTTCCGCGAGCGCGCGCGGCATCTCGCGCCGGTAGAAGTACGCGAGCGCGAGGTTCGCGATTCCCGCCGTGTCGGCCGGATAGAGCTTGACGAGCTGCTCGAGCTGCTCGATCGCCTTCTCCGGCTGGCGCGTCACGATGTAGTAGGCGCCGCGCGTCCGGTACTTCTCCCGGTCGCTCATCCGGTCGATGCGCTGCATCGCCATCGCGAAACGCCTTCTCCGACTCCGAGAGCTTGCCCTGGTTCGCGTAGACGGCGGCGAGGCCCGCGAAGGCGCGGCCAAGGTTCGGGTCGATCTCGGACGCCTTCGTGTAGTGGAGGATCGCGTCGTCCCACTTCCCCGCCCACTGGAGGTCCTGGGCGACGGCGTACTCGTGCGCGGCTTCGAGGGAGCCCGCCGAGTACGTCTCGGCGGCGGCGAGCTGGAGCGAGGCGGGCGTCGCGTCGCCGAGGGCATTCCGGACCGCCGCCGCCGCCTTCGCGACGGCCGCGAGGATCGTGTCCTTGCCCGACGCCTCGACCCGGGTCGTCTCGACCGGCTTTCCCGTCACGGCGTCGAGCGCCTGCACCTCGACGGCATAGCCCTCGCCTTTCTTCTCGACGGTTCCCGACACGACGATCTGCACGCCCTCGCGGACGGCGACGAGGCGCGCGACGGCGTCCGGAAGGCCGAGAGTGCCCGGCTGGAGCTGCGCCGCGATCTTCCGCGCAGACGCCCGGCTGAACGTGTTCACGAACGAGGCGCCCTCGAGCGCGACTCCGAACGAGGACTCGAGCGTGCCCTCGAACACGGGTTCTCCCGTCTTGTTCTCGAAGTCGGCGATGAGGACGGACTGCGCCTTCGGAGCGGCCGCCGGCGCACTCCGCCGCCTCGAGAGCCAGACGACGCCGCCGACGGCGAGGCCGGCGATGACGAGCGCCGCCCCGGCCATGAGGACCCAGCGGCGCTGGAGCAGCTCGAAGCGCACGTTCGTCGAGAACGTGCCCGCGGCGAGGTCGGCGAGGATGGCGTCCACGCTCGGGTAGCGCGCGGCCGGGTCCGTCGCCATGCAGCGTTCCATGATCTTCTGGAGGAACGCGGGGATCTCCGGGTTCAGCTCGACGGCGGCCCTCGGCTTGTGCGAGAGCCGCCGCATCATGACCTCGTAAGCGGAGTCGCCGGTGAACGGGACGACGCCCGTCGCCATCTCGTAGAGGATCACGCCCAGCGAATAGATGTCCGAGACGGGTCCGGCCGGCTGTCCCTTGACCTGCTCCGGCGACATGTAGAACGGCGTCCCGAGGATCGCCCCCATCTCCGTCATGCCCGTGCCGGCGAGGCTCTTCGCGAGCCCGAAGTCCGTCAGGTAGGCCGTGCCCGCCGCGTCCAGCATGATGTTCTGGGGCTTGAGGTCGCGGTGGACGACGCCCTGCTCGTGCGCGGCCGAGAGGCCCTTGCAGATCTCGCCGAACATGGCGAGGACGCGCGGGATCGGAAGGCGCCCCTCGCGCTTGATGAGGCTCGCGAGGTCGTCCCCGTCCACGAACTGCATCGTGAGGAACTTGATGCCCTCGACCTCGCCGAGGTCGTAGACCCGGAGCACGTTGCGGTGCGTGATGCGGCTCGAGAGCTGGATCTCCCGCCTGAAGCGCTCGAGGGTGGCGGGATCCTGGGCGATCTCGGGCCGGATGAGCTTGAGGGCGACGTCGCGGTCCAGCTCGAGGTCGTGGCACCGGTAGACCGCTCCCATGCCGCCGCGCCCGAGGAGCTTCAGGACACGGTAGCGATGGCCGATCTCGAAGCCCTCCGGGAGCGTGGACGGCCCCGAGAACGAGGCGAGGCTGCTCGAAGGCGTGCGGACCGATACGGCCGGGCTGGACCGCTGCCGCGCGGAGGTCGTGCGGGCCGGCTGGATCGTCGGGGTCGAGGTCAGTGCGGGAGCGCCGGAGGGGGCGAGCGTGGCGCCGGACTCGTCGAGATTCTGGTGGCACTGCAGACACGTCTGCGCCCCGTCCGGATTCGGGGTCTGGCAGTGGGTGCAGAGCATTTCGGTTCGCGCGATGATAACCGGCGCGGGAGGGACCGGCCCGCCCATCTTGCAGAGCGGGCCCGGCCGCCCGAGCAGGTAGCCCTGCCCGTACGTGACGCCGAGGCGCTTGACGGCCTCGAGCTCCTCCTCGGTCTCGATCCCCTCGGCGACCGTCGAGGCGTCGATGCGGGCGGCGAGGCGGACGAGCATCTCGACGACGTCGGCCTTGATCGAGTCGTTGTGGAGGCCCGTCACGAGGTAGTTCGAGATCTTGAGGAAGTGCGGCTTCAGCTCCGCGATCGACTGGAGCGAGGCGTAGCCCGACCCGGCGTCGTCGATGGCGATCTTGAAGCCGAGCCCGCGCAGGATCTGGATGCTCTCGCGGAACAGCTCGTAGTCCCGGATCGCGGCGCGCTCCGTGATCTCGAGGACGACGCCGCTGCGGATCGCGAGGAGCGGCTGCAGGACGTCGTGGCCCCGCGACTTGAGGTCGTGGATGAGCTCCGTCTCGACGTTCACGAAGAGCGCGCCGTCCCGCTTGCCCGCGAAGCGCTCCGCCGAGAACTGCATGCAGAGCTTCTCGAGCGCCCACACCTGGTCCGACTTCAGCGCGTAGTCGAAGAGGACCTCGGGGTTCTCGAAGGGCGAGTCGGCCGGCCCGCGCGACAGGGCCTCGTGCGCGAACGGGCGGCCCGTCGCGAGGTCGACGATCGGCTGGTAGACGGTGCCGATCTGCCGGTGGACGAGGATGTCCTTGAACTGCTCGCGCAGGAGGGCGGCGCGCTCCCCCTCCTTCGTCGAGGCCATCGTGATCGCCTCCCTCAGCGCCCGGTACACGAGGCGCTCGAGGCGGACCTGCGGGCTGTGGAGCAGCTTCGACCAGCCGACGAAGAGGGCGATCTTCCTCTGGATGCGGTCCCGGAACTTCTCGTTGAGCTGGGTCCGGAGCGACTCCTCGACCTGGCGGGCCTTGCGCTGGAGCCGCTCGAGGATCTCCTCGCCCCTCAGCCCCGGCGGGACCGAGAGAAAGACGTAGAACTCCGACCCGGACGGCCGGTTGATCGCGATGAGGTCCTCGGCCGAGAAGAGCGTCCCGAGGAGGCGCTTCAGGGCACGGGACGCCTCGCGCAGGACGTCGTCGAAGACCTCCCAGCCGTAGAAGTCCTCGATGTGCGCGTAGTTCTCGAAGTCGACGAAGAGGACGCCCACCTCCTGGTCGACGAGGAGCCACTCGCGAAGGGCGTCCACGATCACCGGGATCGTCGGGAGTCCGGTGACGCTGTCGAAGAGGAGGTTGCGCGTCCGGGCGTCGCCCGACTCCCGGGGCAGGAAGGCGGACCGCGGGCCCTCGCGCGGCTCGAGGAGGCGCTCGACCGTCTCGAGGAGATGCCGCTTCGTGAACGGCTTCGTGATGTAGTCGTCCGCGCCGACCTGCATCCCCGTGATGAGGTCCTTGATCTCGGACTTCACGGTCAGCATCACGACCGGGATCGAGGCCGTCTCGGGCAGGTTCTTCAGCGTCGCGCAGACCTCCCAGCCCGACACCTCCGGCATCGTGACGTCGAGGAGGATCACGTCGGGCTGTACGGCCGCGGCCTGCTCGATCCCCTCCTTGCCGTTCCGCGCCACGACGGTCGCATACCCGGCGTTGCCGAGGAGGGTCTGGACGATGAGGAGGATGTCCTCGTCGTCGTCCACGATCAGGACCTTGCGCTCGTTCACCCGGAGCCGATCTTAAACGGCGTCAGAAATCGACGTCCCACGAGGAGTCCGCGGGCGCGGCCGGGAGCACCTCCACCTCCACCCGGTCCACGCGGGCGAGGCGCGAGCCCTCGGACAGCGCGGCCTCGAGCCGGTCGAGGGCGTGGAGGGGACCCTGCGCGACGACCTCGACGCGGCCGTCGTCGAGGTTCGACGCGCCGCCCGGTCAGGTGGAGGGCGCGCGCCACGCGGGCCGCGAAGGCCCGGTACCCGACGCCCTGGACGCGCCCCGTCACGACGAAACGCCTCACGGAGAGCGTCCAGCCGCCGGACTCGTCGACGTCCCGTTCCCTCATCGCCGGACCGGCTCCTTCGGCGCGAATCCGAAGCGCCCGACGAGCGGCACGTAGGCGACCTCGCCGGCGTCCTCCGTCCTCACGCGGCCGTTCGGGAGCCGCTTGACGACGAGGAGGCGCTGGCGGCCCGGCGCCCCGACCGGAACGACGAGGCGGCCCGTCGGCGTGAGCTGCGCGACGAGCGGCTCCGGCACCTCGGGGGCGGCCGCCGCCACGACGATCGCGTCGTAGGGCGCGTGCTCGCTCCAGCCGTACGACCCGTCGAACACCTTGATCGAGACGTTCGCGATGCCGAGCGCCGACAGCAGCGCCTGCGCCGCTTTCGCGAGAGGGGCGATCCGCTCGAGCGTGAAGACCCAGCGCGCGAGGCGGGAGAGGACCGCGGCCTGGTAACCGGAGCCCGTCCCGATCTCGAGGACGCGGGAGCCCGGCGCGAGGGCGGCCAGCTGGGCCGAGCGCGCGACGTTCGCGGCCTGGGTGATCGTCTGGCCGTGCCCGATCGGGAGGGCGTGGTCGCCGTACGCCTCGCCCGCGAGCGCGGCCGGCACGAAGAGGTGCCGCGGCACGGCCGCGATCGCCTCCACGACGCGCGGGTCCGTCACGAGGCCGGCGGACCGGAGCCGCTCCGCGAGGGCCCGCCGCTCCGGCGCGCCCGCCCGGGCCGCACGCTGCACCTCGGGGTCCGCCGGCTTCACGCGGCGCCCTCGTCCGGCACGTCAGCCCCCTCCCGTGATTTTCTGGGCGAGCCCGTCCAGCGCCGCGAGGGCGCGGTAGTCCGTCATGTCCATGTGGAGGGGCGTCACCGAGACCCAGCCCTCCGCGACCGCGAGGAGGTCGGTGCCCTCCGCCTTCGTGTCGACGAAGGTCCCGCCGATCCAGAAGTAGGGCTTCCCGCGCGGGTCGATCTTCTCGACGATGTTCTCGCCGTAGCGGCGCCGCCCCATCCGCGTGGCCCGGAAGCCCTTCGGGACGCCGGCCGGGATGTTCACGTTCCAGAGCGTGTCCTTCGCCGGCGGATGGTCCTTCGCCCACGCGATGAGCGCGCGCGCGGCCTCCTCGGCGCCCGTCCAGTCCACCGCGCCGACCGCGTCGCGCACGTAGTCGAGCGAGAACGCGATCGAGGTGACGCCGAGGAGGGTCCCCTCGAACGCGCACGCGACGGTCCCGGAGTACGTCACGTCGTCCCCGAGGTTCGGGCCCGCGTTGATTCCGGAGAAGACGAAGTCCGGCGGGTTCGGCTTGAGGATCGAGCACAGGGCGATGTTCACGCAGTCCGTCGGCGTGCCGTCCACGACCCACACGCGCTCGCCGGTCTGGCGCACGCGCAGCGGGCGATGCATCGTGAGCGCGTGCGACGAGGCGCTCTGCTCGCGGTCGGGCGCCACGACGTACGTCTCGAGGCCCGCGGCGCGGGCGGCGCGCTCGAGGGCCGCGAGGCCTTCGCTGTGCACGCCGTCGTCGTTCGAGATGAGGGCCTTCACGCGCGGGTTCCGGGACCCTCGTAGACGACCCTGTTCCGTTCCGTCTCGTGGAGGACGACCCGCACGAGGCGCGCCGGAGAGACCGCGGGCGCGAGCTGGTCCCAGATCCTCACGGCGATGTTCTCGGCGGTGGGGTTCACGCCGGCGAGGAACGGGACGTCGACGTTCAGGTTCCGCCGGTCGCAGGGCCTCACGACGAGTTCCGCGACGACTCTCTTGAGGTCGGCGAAATCCATCACCCAGCCCGTCTCCGGCTGGACGGGCCCCTCGACCGTGACCTCGAGCCCGTACGTGTGCCCGTGGCCGTGCGGGTTGTTGCACTTCCCGAAGACGCGCCGGTTCCACTCCGCGTCGCGCGCCGGGCTGTGGAGGCGGTGGGCCGCCGAGAAGTGCGCCTGCGTCGTGATCCGGACGGCGGGGGCGCTCATCGGGACCAACGCTCCCGCGCCGACGACCAGAGGCGCAGGCGCCGGAAGACCTCCTCCGGCGTCGCGTCCACCCAGACCGTCTGCGAGTAGGCGATCCCGCGGGTGCGCTGCACCTCGCGGACGATGTGCTCGGCGGCGTTCACGGCCGTGCAGGGGCGCGTCTCGAAGACCGGCGTCCCGTCGATGACGTCGCCGACCATGACGGCCAGGGCCGACACGCCGAGCAGCGTGAGGCACGAGGCGAGCTCGGCCTTCCCGATCGCGACGGACTGAATCTCGGACGGGCCGCCCGCGTCGAAGCCGGCGGGGACGAACCAGCGGATCGAGAAGGAGAGGGCGTCCCCGTCGTGGCCCCCACGCAGGTAGATCCGTTGTCCGTTCTCGGGGCCGGGCGCGGGCATGGCCCGAGTTTAGGGGAACCCGGGCCGGACTGCCGCCCCGGGCCGGCTCACCGCAGGCGCGTCACCGTGACCTCGACCTGGAGCCTCTTGTGGCTGTTCAGGTCGTCGAGGCTGCTCACGACGGCCGCCTTGCCGAGGACGGGCCGGGTCGAGATCGTCTCCGAGACCGTGCGGACGACCGGGTTGGCCCTGCCCTCGGCGGCCTGCTCCGGCAGCGCGAACGTCGACATCTCGATGTCCGAATCGAGCGCGAGGTCCCCGTCGCGCTCGACGACGCGCCCGCTGATCTTGAGCCCCACGTCCATGTACTGGATGCCCTTGTCGCCTACGGTGACCGGCACGCGGGTCCCGCTGCGGAGCTGGCCGTGCGAGCCTTCGTTGACGGTCAGCGTGAAGGCCCGCTCGTTGGCGCGCTTTCCGGACTCGACCTCGTAGAGGACGTAGTCCAGGCGGAAGGACGAGCGCGCCTTGTCGGGACGAGGCTCTTCGGCGCGGGCGAGGGGCGCGAGCGCAAGGAGGGCGAGGACGCCGGGGACGAGGAATTTCTTCATGGGATCTCCTTTCGGGACGCTTCAGTTCGAAGGCGGGTCGTCGTTCAGCGCGGGCAGGGGCGCGGGCTGGCTCTGGGGGACCGGGAAAGAAAGAAGGGGATCTTCTTAGAAGGGTAAGAGATGGAGGCCCTCGCGACGCGGGTTCGCGCAGGCTCCGGCGGCCCTCTCTTCACCTTTCGAAGAAATCTTGCCCCCCTTGACTCGACGCCGTTTCGGGACTATTTCTTGATTGGCCCTGCACGCCGGTGACGGCGGGGTTGGCCGGAAGGAGGACGAAGGCAGGCGAAAGCCGGTTCCCACGAAACGGCGGCCGACGGTCGACGCCGTTCAAAGGACACGCGCCGAACGGCGCAAGCCAACAAGGAATCCTTCACGGACCACCCCAACGCGGGGCGTAGCGAGCCCGAGGGAACCGGCGCCCTCGGGCTCTTCTCTTTTTTCTTACGGACGCGGCGGGTCTACCGTTGGATGTCGCCGCCGTCAGTGTGGCTGCTTCAGCTCGGCCGCCCAGTTCTCGACGATGACGAGCCTCGACTTCCTGGAGCTCGCGCTCTGTCGAGCGAGGACGAACGCCTGCCCGTCGGGCATCGGGTCGTACGTTGCAACCGTAGCGGGCTGACGCCGGTCGAGGACGCCGATGCCGCGGCATCGAAGAGCTCTCGTCGGGAGGCGAGGAGCGAAAACCGTCGCGGGTCGATACGGGTGACCGCCATCAGCGCGTTCTCCTCGACGTAGAAGAGCTCGTCTCCCCGCCGGCTCCAGCGAGGCAGCGCGCCCCCGTTCGTCGAAACGATCCACTTGCGCTCAAAATCGGGGAACGGGCGCACGAAGACCTCGAACCGCCCCGATTCGTTCGACGATGTAGGCGACGTAGCGTCCGTCCGGCGAGAACCGGCCCTCGGACTCGGTGAACGGGGGTCTTGGCGAACACGACGGGCGGCCGCTTCTCCGGCTACGTCTCCCCAGTAGCAGAGGTCACTGTTCGAGCGATAGATCACGAACCGGCCGTCAGGCGACCAGTCCAGACCCACCGGGATTGTCTCGGGAAGCGAGTTCGACTCGAACGGAAGCCGTTCGGCCTCGCCGCTCCCGTCGGCGCGCATCAGGACGACACCCTGTCCGACACGAGAGCCGACATGACGGCGACGCGCTCCCCCGAAGCGGACCACGCTCCCGGCGTTGTCCGCCTCGGGCCCCGTCGTCAGACGGATGCGCGTTCCGCTGCTCGATGTCCTCGACCCAGACGATCGCTGATTCCAGTCCTTCTAGATCGCTCAACAGGACCCGCCTTCCGTCCGGGGAGACGCGGGGAACGATGACGTTTCCGTGTCCCGAGCTGATCGTCCGTTCGACCTGCCCCGGCTGCGGTTGACGAGAACGAGGTCGCTCAGATCCGGCTGGCCCCGGTCATGTACACGAGGGCGCCATCGGCGGAAGACGCTGGGGCTGCTGGCGTCGTCCGCAACACGGATCGGCCGTCCGGTCACGGCCAGCTTCGACGACGTCGAAAGGAACGGCGTGAAGAGAGGCGACGCCCTCCTCGTTGACTAAAGAGAATGTATCCGCTGAGCGAGTAGACCGGAGGTATCCACCGCGAGAACGTCGACTCCGGCAGGAGCCTTCGCACGTCCCGGCCGTCGAAGACCGCCAGATAGAACGGCATCCCCGTGTTCGGGTGAATGATCAAGAGGATCGAGCGGCCGTCGGGCAGGAAGCTCGGCCAGTGAAAATCGAAAATCCCCTTCGCCGGATCCGGCTTGAGCAACGGTCGCAGGTCTCCGCCCTCGGCGGAGACCTCGAAGAGCCCATGGCGCGGGCCGAGAGCGACGACAATCGATCCCGACGGACCCCAGGTCGACCCGAGGTGCAGAAACCCGATCGGGCTTGAGCTCGCAAACGTTCCTCACCGGACCTCCGTCGACCGAAGCTCGCTTGAGAAATCCGCCGGCGACAAACGCCGACGTTTCGTCCGTCCGGCGACCAGAACGGGCTCCTTCCCTTCTCACTCCCCTGCACCTCGCGGCTGTCCAGCCGGTCCAGGTCGCGGATCCAGATCCTCTCGCCGTCCACGTATGCGATGTGCCTCCCGTCGGGAGAGATCGATGGCTCCTCAGCTCTCGTGTGCTCGATCTGGAAGCGGTGGACGGGACCCGACGACGTCGCGCCGGACTTCTTCCAGGGCAGCCGGCCGGAAAGGACGCCAAGCCCGACGAGCACCACGGCGCCCAGCCCCAGAGCGAACCGGCGCACCCTCCCTCGCCAGGCCGCAACGGACAACTCCAGGCTTCCGGCTGAAGGGCTCGAGGTGGAGCTCATCGCCTCGCCGAGAGCAGCCTTTGCCTCCCCCAAGTCGCGGAGGCGATCGTCCGGGTTCTTCTTCAGACAACGCCGGAGCAGGAAGCGCACGAGGTCCGGGGTGTCGGGTGGCAGGAGGCCCCGGTCGGGCTCGCGCTCGAGAACGGCGGCGAGCACTTCGGTCACCGTTTCGCCCGCGAAAGCGCGCTTCCCGGCGAGAGCTTCGTAGAGCGTCACGCCGAAGGAGAAGGCGTCGGACCTTTCGTCGGCCGGTCTCCCCTTCGCCTGCTCGGGGGACATGTAGGGAACAGTTCCCTGGATGACGCCCGTCGCGGTGTGAGGAAGGGAAGCCGTCGGAGAGTCTGCGACGCTACCGGCCCTGGCCGGCACGATCGTGGTTGCAAGGCCGAAGTCGAGGACCTTCGCAAAACCGCCAGGGCCGATCTTGAGATTGCCGGGCTTGAGATCCCTGTGAATGACGCCTTTCCCGTGGGCCGCCACGAGAGCGTCGGCAACCTGCCGGAAGAAGTCCAGGGCTTCCCCGACGGGGAGAGGTCCTGCCCTCAGCCTCTCTTCGAGCGTTGGGCCCTCGATGAGCTCCATGACGAGAAAGCAGACACCGTTCAGGTTCTCGAACGCGTGGAGGGTGGCGATGTTCGGGTGGTTGAGCGATGCGAGACGTTGCGCCTCGCGCTCGAGGCGAGAGACACGATCGGGATCCGAGCTGAAGGCGTCCGGAAGCACCTTGACCGCCACCTCGCGGCCCAGCTTCGTGTCCCTCGCCCGGTAGACCTCTCCCATCCCTCCCGCGCCCAAGGGCGACAGGACTTCGTACGGACCCAGACGGGTGCCGGCCGTGAGGCTCATGGATTGGCTGCAAGCAGTCTACCGCCGCGGAAGGCTCCTCCGCGGCGGTAAAGAGAGACCCCGCCCCGTCACACCTGGACGCGGAAGCTCTGCAGGACCCTCATGTAGTTCGCGCGCTCGAAGGCGGATGGATCGGCGCTCGTCCGGTGGCTCACGGCGCCCGTCATCTGCGCCACGGACTCGTACTCGTGCTTCTCCATCCACTCGGAGAGGCCCTGCCTGAGCGCCGTGATCTGGCGCGGCCCGTGGCGCAGGATGGACGAGACGATCTGGACGGCGTGGGCGCCCGCCATGATCGCCTTGACGAGGTCGAGCGGCGTGTGGACGCCGCCCGTCGCGGCGAGCGAGCAGCGGACGCGGCCGGAGAGGATCGCGAGCCAGCGGAGCCTCAGCAGAAGGTCCGACGAGTCGGAGAGCTGGAGGGCGGGCACGGGCTCGAGCAGGTCGACGTCGATGTCGGGCTGGTAGAAGCGGTTGAAGAGGACGAGGCCGTCCACGCCGAGGTCGTCGAGCTGCCGCGCCACGTTCGCGAAGGACGAGAAGTAAGGCGGCAGCTTCACGGCGACGGGAATTCCGAGCCCGCGCTTGACGGACCGGAGGATGTTCTCGACCTCGTGCTCGATCGTCGTGCCGGGGACGTTCGGGTCGGCGGCGACGCGGTAGACGTTCAGCTCCAGGGCGTGGGCCCCGGCGTCCTGCATGAGCTTCGCGTAGCGCAGCCAGCCGGAGTCCGTCACGCCGTTCAGCGAGGCGATGACGGGGACCGAGACCGCCGCCCGGATCTTCCGGATCTGCTCGAGATAGCGGTCCGGGCCGAGGGTGAATTCCTCGGCCGCCGGGAAGTACGACGTCGCCTCGGCGAAGGACTCCGCGTGGTCTTCCATCGCGTGGCGGATCCCCTCGCCCTCGCGGGAGATCTGCTCCTCGAAGAGGGAGTGCATGACGATCGCCGACGCGCCCGCGTCCTCGAGGCGCTTGACCGTGTCGAGGTCGTCGACGAGCGGCGAGGCGCCCGGCATGAGCGGGTGGGCGAGCGGGAGGCCCAGGTAGGTCGTTCTCAGGTCCATGTGCGCGTCCTCAGTTCCCGGGCCGGGCCGCGGCCTCGGCGACGTGCTTCCTGGCGAGCTGCTCGTACAGGAGCACCTTCTCGGCGGCCTCGCGGCGCGCCCGTTCGACGACTCCCTTGTAGCGCTCGGGGTTGCGTTCCTCGGCGACGCGGAAGCGGGCCTCGTTGCGCATGAAGGCCCCGATGTCGCCCTTGAGCGTCCCCGTGTCGATCGAGAGCGGGCTCTCTCCGGCGGCCGTGCGCCGCGGGTCGAAGCGATAGAGCGGCCAGTAGCCCGACTGCACGGCCTTCGTCTGCTGGTCGAGCTGGAACGCCATGTCGTAGCCGTGCGCGATGCACGGGCTGTACGCGACGATGATCGACGTCCCGGGGTAGGACTCCGCCTCCTGGAAGGCCTTGACGGTCTGGGCGTCCTTCGCGCCGAAGGCGACGCGCGCGACGTAGACCGAGCCGTAGCCCATCGCCATGAGGCCGAGGTCCTTCTTCGAGACGGCCTTGCCCGCCGTCGCGAACTTCGCCGACGCGCCGAGAGGCGTCGACTTGGAAGCCTGGCCTCCCGTGTTCGAGTAGACCTCGGTGTCGAGGACGAGGATGTTCACGTCGCGCCCGACGGCCATGACGTGGTCGAGGCCGCCGAAGCCGATGTCGTACGCCCAGCCGTCGCCGCCGACGATCCAGACGCTCTTCTTGACGAGATAGTCCGCGAGGGACGCGAGGCGCTTGGCCGCGGGCTTCGGGTTCGACGAAAGGCGCTTCCTCAGCTCGGCGACGCGCGCGCGCTGGGCCGCGATGCCGGCCTCGCCGGACTGGTCCGCCGCGAGGATCTCGTCGACGAGCTGCTGCCCGACCTCGGCCGCCTGCGCCTTGAGGGCCGTCGCGGCCGTGAGGGCGTGGTGGTCGACGCCGAGACGCATCCCGAGGCCGAACTCCGCGTTGTCCTCGAAGAGGGAGTTCGACCAGGCCGGGCCGCGCCCGTCCTTGTTCACCGCGTACGGCGTCGTCGGCAGGTTCGCGCCGTAGATCGACGAGCAGCCGGTCGCGTTCGCGATCATCGTGCGGTCGCCGAAGAGCTGCGTCAGGAGCTTGATGTACGGCGTCTCGCCGCAGCCCGCGCACGCGCCCGAGTACTCGAAGAGCGGCTGGAGGAACTGGGCGGACTTCACGTCCGCGATGCGGAGCCTCGTGCGGTCGGCCTCCGGCAGGTCGAGGAAGAAGTCGTAGTTCGCGCGCTCCGCCTCGCGGAGAGGCGCCTGCGGCGCCATGTCGAGCGCCTTGTGTTTCGGGTTCGACTTGTCCTTCGCCGGGCAGACCATCATGCAGAGCGTGCAGCCCGTGCAGTCCTCCGGCGCGACCTGGATCGTGTACTTGCTGCCCTGCCACTCCGTCGCCCGGAAGTCGACGGACTTGAACGTGGCGGGGGCGCCCGCGAGGGCGGCCGGCTCGTAGAGCTTCGCGCGGATGGCCGCGTGCGGG
Organism: uncultured Acidobacteriota bacterium; assembly: GCA_963776915.1. Lineage (GTDB taxonomy): Bacteria > Acidobacteriota > Thermoanaerobaculia > UBA5066 > UBA5066 > Fen-183. Next base: position 284,558 of record CAVZPE010000015.1, read on the forward strand.
CAGACCATCGCGCACTTGTTGCACTGGATGCAGAGCTTCTCGTCCCATACCGGAATCTCGAGCGCGATGTTCCGCTTCTCCCACTTCGCGGTGCCGGTCGGCCACGTGCCGTCGGGCGGGAACGCGCTGACCGGGAGGAGATCGCCCTTCCCCGCGAGGAGGACGCCCGAGACGCGCTGGACGAAGTCCGGAGCTTCCGTCGAGACCGGCGGCGGCATGTGCCGCTGCGTCGACACGGAGGCGGGGACCTTCACTTCCTTCAGGCCCGCGGCGGCGCCGTCCACGGCCGCGAAGTTCTTCTGGAGGACCTCCTCGCCGCGGCGGGCGTAGCTCTTGCGGATGCCCTTCTTGATCCGCTCGAGCGCCTCCTCCGCCGGCAGCACGCCGGAGAGCTTGAAGAAGCAGGCCTGCATGATCGTGTTGATGCGGCCGCCGAGCCCGATCTCCTTCGCGAGGGCGTACGCGTCCACGACGAAGAAGCGGAGCTTCTTCTGGACGATCTGCGTCTGGACCTCGAACGGAAGCTGGTCCCAGACCTCGTCGGGAGCGTAGGGCGCGTTCAGGAGGAAGACGCCGCCCTGCTTGACGGCATAGAGCATGTCGTAGCGGTCGAGGAGAGAGAACTGGTGGCACGCCACGAGGTCCGCGTTCGAGACGAGCCACGCGGCGCGGATCGGCGCGTCGCCGAAGCGCAGGTGCGACGTCGTGACGGCGCCCGCCTTCTTCGAGTCGTAGACGAAGTAGGCCTGGGCCTCCTTGCCCGCGTCCTCGCCGATGATCTGGATCGAGTTCTTGTTCGCGCTGACCGTGCCGTCCGAGCCGAGGCCGAAGAAGACGGCCTTCTTGCGGTCCGCGGGCTCGATGTCGATCGACTCGTCCCAGGGCAGCGACGTGTGCGTGACGTCGTCGACGATGCCGATCGTGAACTGCCGCTTCGGCGCGGCCTTCGCCATTTCGGCGAAGACGGACACGACCATCGCCGGCGTGAACTCCTTCGAGGAGAGGCCGTACCGCCCCGCGACGACGCGCGGCTCGGAGGCGAACTTCGAGACGCCGGTCGCCCGGGCCTCGGCGAGGGCCGCGACGACGTCGAGCCAGAGCGGGTCGCCGGGGGCGCCGGGCTCCTTCGTGCGGTCGAGGACGGCGATCGTCCTGACCGTCGCCGGCAGGGCCGCCACGAAGTGCGCGAGGGACCACGGGCGGTAGAGGCGCACCTTGAGGACGCCCACCTTCTCGCCCTTCGCGTTCAGCCACTTCGCGGTCTCGTCGCAGGTCTCGGCGCCCGAGCCCATCACGACGATCACGCGCTCGGCGTCCTTCGCGCCGACGTAGTCGAAGAGGTTGTACGTCCGGCCGGTGAGCGCGCCGAACTTCGCCATCGCGTCGACGACGAAGCCCGCGCAGGCGTCGTAGAACGGGTTGCAGGCCTCGCGCGCCTGGAAGAACGCGTCGGGGTTCTGGGCCGTGCCGCGCAGGAGCGGCCGGTCCGGGCTCAGCGCCCGGGAGCGGTGCGCGTCGATCTTCGACTCGTCGAGGAGGGCCCTCAGGTCGTCGTCCGTGAGCTCCTCGATCTTCGCGAGCTCGTGAGACGTGCGGAATCCGTCGAAGAAGTGCAGGAACGGGATGCGCGCCGCGAGGGTCGCGACGTGCGCGATCGCCGCGAGGTCGTGCGCCTCCTGGACGGAGGCCGAGGCGAGGAGCGCGAAGCCGGTCTGGCGGCAGGCCATGACGTCCGAGTGGTCACCGAAGATGGACAGCGCGTGGGTCGCGAGCGTCCGCGCGGACACGTGCATCGCGTAGGAGGTGAGCTCCCCCGCGATCTTGTACATGTTCGGGATCATGAGGAGCAGGCCCTGCGAGGCCGTGAAGGTCGTCGTGAGGGCCCCGGCCTGGAGCGAGCCGTGCACCGCGCCCGCGGCGCCGCCCTCCGACTGCATCTCGATGACCTGCGGGACCGTTCCCCAGACGTTCTCGAGGCCCTTGGCCATCCACTCGTCGGCGAGCTCGCCCATCGTGGAGGAAGGCGTGATCGGATAGACGGCCACCACCTCGCTCAGGCGGTAGGCGACGGAGGCGGCGGCCGTGTTGCCGTCGCACACGATTCGGCGTCGATTTCCCATGCGCCGGAGCTTAGAGATCGAGTCTCTCCGGAGACATGATGCAAACGGACCAAGGTCGCACGCCTTGCGGCGACCGGGCGCGGAACCTAGCTTGTTTGCAGGACCGGCTTTCCCCGGCCCCCGGAGGGTTGCCATGAAGAAGAGTCATTTCCGGCTCTGGGCGCTCCTGGGCGGCGGCGTCGTCCTCGCCTTCGCCCTTGTGGGCCTCTGGAAGGTCCAGACGGCCCCGGTCGACACGAGCCTGACGCCGGCACACCTCGCGCCTCCCCTGTCCACCATCGCCGGCCGCTACGAGGTCCTCGTGGCCGGAGTGCCCCTCGACAAGGCGATCGCCGACAAGCGCCTCCTGCTCGCCGGCGAGAACGGCGCCTCGACGCTCGTCGTGCCCGAGGCCACGGTCCGCGTGAACGACGCCGAGAGGGTTCGCGCCGCGCGCGTTCCGTCCATGCTCGCGCTGTCGGCCCTGGCGGGCGGAGGTTTCGTGCTGTTCCTGATCGGGCTCTTCGCGCCTCTCATCGGCGCCTTCAAGCAGCACGGCCTGATCGACATGCACCTCGAGTCGCTCTGAAACCGGGCTTCCCGGGGAACGAGGAAGCGGCCTCCGCTCGAAACGGAGGCCGTTCCGTGTCAGAGTCGCGGGCATGAGGTACGGAAAGAGCTTCCTCGCGGGCTTCCTGTCGACCCTCGTCTTCCACCAGGGGCTCCTCGCCCTCCTGAACGCCGGCGGGATGACGACCCGAAAGCCGTGGGTGATGGCGCCCGTCCCCCCTCTCGGAATCCCGGCCGTCCTTTCGCTCGCGTTCTGGGGCGGGCTCTGGGGGATCCTCCTCTGGGAGATCGTGCGGAAGCGGGCGGGGGTGGCGCACTGGGTCGCGGCGCTCGTCTTCGGGGCCGTGGCGCCCACGCTCGTCGCGCTCTTCGTCGTGCTGCCCCTGAAGGGCATGGCCATGGGCGGCGGGTGGAAGCCGGACATCGTCGTCGGCGCCCTCCTCCTGAACGGCGCGTGGGGCGTCGGCGTCGCGGCCCTGATGCGCCTCCTCGGTCGCGCCTGAGCGGCGGGCCGGCTCAGACCATCCGGAGGAGCGAGGCCCTCCGCCGCTCGTACGGCGTTCCGAGGCCGAGCGCGAGCGCGAGGTCGCAGAGGCGCAGGGCCTCCTCGAACTCCGCCCGGTCGCCGCGCAGCGCGATCCCGCGTTCGAGGAAGCGCAGCCCCGCGACCTCCTTCGTGAAGCGCCGTCCGAGGTCCGTCCGGGCGACCTCGAGGTAGCCCTCGGCCTCGGCGAGAGCCGCGAGGGCCTCGTCCTCGTCCGGCGCGTCCGCGGCGAGGAGCGCCCACGCGAAGAACTTCACGCCGTTCGGGAGGGAGTCCGACTGCGCGATCGCCCGGCGCGCGTACTTGGCGCCCTCGTTCCGCAGCGACGCCTCCCGGTGCCCCGCGAGGAGGTCGTCGAGCCTCTCCTCCGGGCTCTTGCGGCACGGCTCGACGCGGCGCGCCACTTACTCCGCCGCCGCGACCATGTACTGCTCGAGCTTCCCCTCGGGCGTCGTGAACGTCGTGAGGTCGAGCTTCCTCTTCCCCGCCTCGATCCGGAACCGGCGCCGCGTCATGCCGCCGCGGAGGCCCTGCTGCGTCTGCGTGAAGCTCGTCGGCGCCCCGAGCGGGCCGAGGCTGGACTCGAAGTCCCGCAGCGCCTGCGCGTCGAAGTACGCGTTCGCGTCGTCCGTGAAGAGCGCCCGGTCGATCTTTCCCTTCCGGAGCCCCTCGAAGATCGCCTTCGCCTGCGCGGTCGCCTCCTCGCGCCCGTCTCCGGCCGAGGAGAACAGGACCTCCCGCACCTTCTTCGCGATCATGGAGGACGCCCCCGTCGCGTCGAGGTTCACGAGCACGCAGACCGCCGCGGCGTCGTCCGGGTAGACCTCGTTCGCGGCGGTGAAGCCCGAGACCTCGCCGCCGTGCGAGAGGACGCGCCGCCCGTCCACGATCGCGACGTTCATCCCCAGCCCGTAGCGCGTCGCGGCCCCGCTCGCGAGGCGCACGTCCCGCGTGAGCTCGCGCATCGACGCCGGCGAGAGGACGGTCCCGCGCAGGAGGGAGATGTCCCACGTCGCGAGATCCGTCGCGGTCATCGCGAGCTCTCCGGCCGCGAACATCCAGCCCGGCCCCTCCTTCGGCGCCGGCCGCGCGGGCCCCACCGCGTATCGGACGTAGCCGGCGGGGTCCGACGCTCCGAGCGGCGCCGCGTCGGTGTCCGTCACGCTCGCCATCCCGAGAGGCCCGAAGACGCGGGCCCTCAGGAAGTCGAGGAGCGGCTGACCGGCCACCTTCTCGGCGATGACGCCGGCCGCCACGTAGTTCGTGTTGCTGTACTGCCACTTCGTCCCGGGCTCGAAATCGAGCGGCTTCTTCGCCCAGCCGTCGAGGATCGCCTCGGCCGTCACCGCCTTGCGCATCGGCGGCATCACGTAGTCCTGCGGCCAGAAGTCCTGGTAGCCCGACGTCATCGACAGGAGCTCCCGGACCGTGACGTCCTTCGCCCGCGTCAGGGACGGCAGCCAGCGCACGACGCGGTCGTCGAGCGAGACCCTGCCCTCCTCGGCGAGGAGGAGGATCGCGGTGGCCGTGAACTGCTTGCTGATCGACCCGATGCTGTAACGCATCGTCGGGGCCGCCGCGAGCGGGGGCGGCCCGAGGCGCGCCGCGCCGTAGGCCTTCGCGTAGACGATCGCGCCGTCCTTGACGACGGCCAGCGAGGCGCTCGGGGCGCCGGTCGCCTTCAGGACTTCGGCGACCTTGTGGTCGATGGCCTCCCGCGCCGCGGCGGGAAGCTCGGCCGCCGCGGCCGGCGGGACCACGGCCAGGGCCAGGAGCAGGCAGGCGAAGGCCCGGAAGACGTTGCGCATCGAGATCTCCTCGTCCCGGAACGGGACCGGCGCGATTCTAGAGGCCTTATCCTCCGGCGGTGCCGAAGAGGGCCCTTCCCGCCGCCGGAGCCCTGCTCGCCCTCGCCGTCTGCGCCGCCTACCTTCCGGCGCTGAAGGCCGGGTTCGTCTGGAACGACGACACCTACGTGACGGACAACGTCACCCTCGACGGCCTTGCCGGCCTCAGGCTCATCTGGACCGACCCGAAGGCGAACGAGCAGTACTACCCGATGGTCTTCACGTCCTACTGGGTCGAGAAGCGACTCTGGGGGCTCGCGCCGCTCGGCTATCACCTCGTGAACGTCCTTCTCCATGCGGCCAGCGCGCTCCTCCTCTGGACGCTCCTCGCCCGGCTCGGCCTCCCGGGCGCCGGCTGGGCGGCGGCGCTCTTCGCCCTCCACCCGATGTGCGTCGAGTCCGTCGCGTGGGTCACGGAGCGGAAGAACACGCTGTCTCTCTTCCTCTCCCTCCTCGCGATGCTCGCGTACCTCGCGCGCGGGAAGGCAGGGAAGAGAGAAGGGAAAGAAAAGAAAGAGACAAGAGAGAAGATTTTCTTAGAAAGGGTAAGAGGGGCCGGCGCGTCACGCCCGGGGCGCACGTTGCCGGGAGCGCGCCGGCGCGACGTCCCCTTCTTACTTTCATAGGATTCTTCGGGTTTTTTCTCTTCGTCCTCGCCCTCTTCGCGAAGACGACCGCCGTCGTCGTCCCGGCCGTCCTCCTCGTCCTCGTCTGGTGGAAGAAGGGCGAGGTGCGCGGCAAGGACGTGCGCCCTCTCGTCCCGTGGTTCGCCGCCGGAATCGCGCTCGCGGCGCACACGGCGTGGCTCGAGCGGACGGTCGTGTCGGCGCAAGGAAAGGAATGGTCCCTGAGTCTCGTCGAGCGCTTCGTCCTCGCCGGCCGCATCGTTCTCTTCTATTCGAAGAAATTCCTGTTCCCCGTCGACCTCGCCTTCTTCTACGAGCGCTGGACCGTCGACGCGCGCGCCGTCGTCCAGTGGCTTCCGGCTCTGGGCGCCCTCCTCGCCCTCGTCTTCGCGTGGCGGTTCCGCGAGCGCCTCGGCCGTGGCCCGCTCGCGTCCCTGCTCCTCTTCGGCGGCGTCCTCTTCCCCGCGATGGGCTTCTTCAACGTGTACGCCATGCGCTACTCCTGGGTCGCGGACCACTTCGCGTACCAGGCCGTCGCCGTCGCGGCGGCCTCGATCGCCTGCGGAGCGGCCGCCCTCCTCGCGAAGGCGCCCGTCGCCGCACGGCGCGCCGCGGCCGCGGCCGCCGCCGGGATCCTCGTTCTCTTCGGAGTCCTCACGAGCCGACAGAGCCGCATCTACGCGACGGAGGAAACCCTCTGGTTGGACACGCTTTCAAAGAACTCTTCCTGTTTCTCCTGTGAAACGAACTACGGGTTCTTCCTCGTGAACGCGGGCCGCACGTCCGAGGCCGTCTCGCACTTCGAGAAGTCCCTCGCGCTCAGGCCCGACAACGTGCCCGCGCTCCTGAACCTCGGCCGTGTCGCCGAGCAGCGCGGGAGCCTCGGGGAGGCCGCGGCCCGCCTCAGGGACGCGTACCGGGTCGATCCGACGGACGTCGCCGTCCTCGTCAACCTCGCGACCGTCGAGGTGAAGCTCGGCCACCCGGCCGCGGCCATCCCTCTCTACGAGGAGGCCCTGCGCCTCGGGACGCCCGACGCGCACCTCGCCCACAACGGCCTCGGCGTCGCCCTGATGAACCAGGGACGGGTCGCCGAGGCGGCGGAGGAGTTCCGCGAGGCGCTGCGTCTCAAGCCGGACTACGCCTTCGCGCGCGCGAACCTCGAGCGGGCCCTCGCCGCGCTCGGCTCCCCGCCGCCGTAGCCGCGGCCGCGCCCCATGGCAGAAAACGTGGGTTAGATGGCATTGCGGACGGGGCGCCCGCGGGCCATCCTTCCCGCATGACGCGGCGCGTCGCCATGCTGGCGTTCCCGGAGGTCCAGGTCCTCGACGTCATGGGGCCGCTCGAGGTCTTTTCCCGGACGGCCCGCTGGCTCCGCGACGAGGGCAGGCGCGGCTCTCTCGCGTACGAGGTCGAGATCGTCGGCGTGACGCGCGGCGCCTTCCGGACGTCTTCCGGGCTGGGTCTCGTCGCCGACCGCCGCTTCGACGAGGTCCGCGGCGGTCTCGACACCCTCCTCGTGGCGGGCGGCGTGGGCATGGAACGGTGGCGGCGCCACGCACCTCTCCTGCGGTGGCTGAGGCGGCAGGCCGGCCAGGTGCGGCGGCTCGGCTCCGTCTGCACGGGTGCCTTCTTCCTCGCCGAGGCGGGCCTCCTGGACGGGCGGCGCGTCACGACGCACTGGAGCGCGTGCGAACGGCTCGCGCACGAGTTCCCCGCGGTCGACGTCGAGTCCGACACGATCTACGTTCGGGACGGCTCGATCTGGACCTCGGCGGGCGTCACGGCGGGAATGGACCTCGCCCTCGCGCTCGTCGAGGAGGACCTCGGGCGCGAGGTCGCGCTCGCGGCCGCGCGGGAGCTCGTCCTGTTCCTCAGGCGCCCCGGCGGCCAGGCGCAGTTCAGCGCACAGCTCGCGGCCCAGTTCGCCGAACGCGAGCCCCTCGCCGACCTGCAGGCCTGGGTCCTCGAGCACCCGTGCGAGGACCTGTCGGTGGAGGCGCTCGCCCGGCGCGCCGGGATGAGCCCGCGCAATTTCGCCCGCGTCTTCACGCGTGACGTCGGCGTGCCGCCGGCTCACTTCGTCGCATCGGTCCGCGTCGAGACGGCGCGGCGCCTGCTCGAGGAGTCCTCGAAGGGGCTCTCGGCGATCTGCGCGATGAGCGGGCTCGGCACCCCCGAATCCATGAGGCGCGCCTTCCTGCGATTCGTCGGGGTCGCGCCGGGACAGTACCGCGAGCGTTTCAGCCGTCGACACGCGTCCGGGCTCCGCACGCGCCGTGCGACCCGGACTTCGAGGAGGTCCGCATGAACAGAGTTCTCCGCGCCGTCGGGCCTCTCCTGCTTCTCGCGATCCTCTTCGTCTCGGGCGCCGGGGGGCGGCCGGCGCGCGCCGACGGGCCGCATTACGTCTGCCCGCCGTGCGGCGTCTCCTGCGACGAGACCGTCTTCGACGCTCCCGGCGTCTGCCCGAAGTGCGGCATGAAGCTCGTCGACCGGGCGACGCTCCCGCCTCCGACGCCGCGCACGAAGGTCGCGGTCCTGGTCTTCGACGGCGTCGAGATCATCGACTTCACCGGGCCGTGGGAGGTCTTCGGCGCCGCCGGCTTCGACGTCTACGCCGTCGCGGAGTCCCGCGCGCCCGTCACGACCGCGGACGGCATGACCGTCGTCCCGAAGTACACGTTCGCCGACGCGCCTCCGCCCGACCTCCTTCTCGTCCCGGGCGGCGGCGTGAAGGCCGCGCGCGAGAGCGCGGCGACGCTGAAGTGGGTGGCCGACACGAGCGCCCGCGCCCCGCGGACGATGTCCGTCTGCAACGGCGCCTTCATCCTCGCGAGCGCCGGCCTCCTCGACGGCCTCACCGTGACGACGACCGCGCGGCCTGATCGACAGGCTTCGAAAGGAGTTCCCGAAGACGAGGGTCGTGGACGACCGGCGCTTCGTCGACAACGGGAAGGTCGTCACCACGGCGGGGCTCTCCGCGGGGATCGACGGCGCGCTCCACGTGGTCGAGAAGATCCTGGGCCGGGGCGCCGCCGAGGCGACCGCGCTCTCGATCGAGTACGACTGGCGCCCCGAGGCCGGCTTCGCGCGCGCCGCGCTCGCCGACCGCCTGATCCCGGACGTCGGCCTCGACGCCCTCGGCCGCTGGAAGCTCGTCCGCACGCACGGCGGAACCGACCGTTGGGAGATCGTCGCGCGCGGAACCAGCGACCTCTCGTCGGCGGAGCTCGCGGGCCGGATCGGACGGAATCTCGCCTCGAACGGCAAGTGGATCGAGCTGCCGCCGGCCCCCGGCGCCTCGCCGGCGGCGAGCCGCTGGAGGTTCAAGGGCCGCGACGGCAGGCCGTGGAGGGGGACGCTGACGATCCGCGACGAGGCGGGACACGAGCACCGCGCGACCCTGACGGTCGCGCGCGCCTCGTGACCCGCCGCCGGTCTACCTGGCCGCCTGGAGCTGCGCGAGGTCCGCGAGGACGGCGTCGCTGTGCACCGCGGGATTGACCTTCAGGTAGACCTTCCGGATCACGCCCGTCGGGTCGATCAGAAACGTGTTCCGCATCGAGTACGTCTTGCCCTCGTGCGTCATGACGGAGTCGTACGTCTTCGAGACGGCCGCCGTCGTGTCGGAGAGCAGCTTGAAGTTGAGGCCCTCCTTCGCGCAGAAGCCCTTGTGGGAGTCCACCGTGTCGACGCTCACGCCGAGGATGACGGCGTTCGCCTTCTCGTACTTGGCGAGGTCCCGCTGGAAGTTGTGGGCCTCCATCGTGCATCCCGACGTGAAGTCCTTCGGGTAGAAGTAGAGGACGACCCACTTCCCCTTGTTCTGGTCGAGGGTCACCGTCTGGCCCTCCTGGTTCGGGAGCGAGACGGCCGGGGCCTTCGTGCCGACGGCCGGCGGCTCGGCGGCGGCGGGAAGCGACGCAACGGCGGCGGCGAGGAGCAGGACGGGCGCGAGGGCGCGGAGTAAGGTCTTCATGCCGACGAGCGTAGCAGAATGAGACGGCGTCTCGGGCGTGTCGCGGGTCACGCGGGCGGCGTCTGCGGGCGACACTTTCCTGCCACGGGCGCGTATTGAAACGGGAGGGGCGTCGTCGCACCGATGAGATCACCCGTGCTTCGGGTTCGTCCGCTCTCCTTCCTCACGCTGGCCGCGCTCGCCACGCTCGCCGCAGCCTCCGCCGGACCCTGCCGGGCCTTCGACGACCCTGAGGTCCCGTCGCCCGCGCTTCGTGAGGCGGAGAGGGCCTCGCACGACGGCCGATTCAAGGATGCCCGACCCCTTCTCGGGGCGATCGTGGCATCGACGTCGGCCCGTCCGGCCGACCGGGACGCGGCGGCCCGGGAGCTGGCGCGCATCGCGTGGCGGATCGACGGGAAGACCCACGAGGCCCGCGAGCGCCTCGAGGGGCTCGCTCGGGGCGCCAGCCGGAAAGTCCCGCCCCTCCTTCTTCTCTCGCGCATGGAGAGGACGCTGGGACGGTTCGAGGCGGCCCGGGTGGCCGCGCGCCGGGCGCTCGCCGCCGCCGGGACGGAGGCCGAGCGGCGCAGCGCGACGATCGCGCTGTCGTCGGCTCTCGTCGAGGAAGAGGTCGAGGCCGCTCGCCTCGGCAAGGCGAAGGCCTGGGACGACGGCGGCCGGCAGAGGCTGAGCGAGGCCCTCGGCCTCCTCGTCCCGCTCGTTCGGGACGAGCCGGGCCTGCTCGAGCCCTCGAAGACGGCGCTCGACGCGGCGCTTCTCCTCGGCGACGGGCCGGCCGCGCTCGACGCGTGGCGCTCGTACTACCTGGGGGCAGGGGCGGCCGATTCGACCCTGCTCGCCGGCCCGCGGTCCGTCCTGTCGGAGCGCCTGCCCGTCTGGAAGGGCCGGGCGGCCGGCCGCCCGAACCGCGAGGCGGTCGTCGAGGCGCTCGCCGGCTCGCGGTTCTTCACGGAGGCCGTGATCCTCGCGAGGGACCCGCGCACCCCGCGGGATGCCCGTGTCGACCGGCTCCCCCGTGTCCGGGACCTCGTCCTCTACGAGTCGTTCATCCGGGACGTGCGCGAGACGACCGACCTCTACTACCGCGACGTGGCGCGCGGAACGTCGGATCCCGAGGCCTGGATGAAGAAGCTGAGGCAGCGGGCGATGCGCCTGTGGGCGGGCCTCTCGTGGCCGTCGGGCCCCCCTCCCTTCGACGAGAGGGTCCTCGAGAACTCCGCCGACACCGAGCTCGGGGCGCGCTTCGGGACGGCCGGAGGCGCCGGAACGACCGGCGGTTACCGGGACCTCCACATGGGGCACCGCGTCGTGGACGAGAAACGCGTCGCGGACCAGTACGGCCGCAAGGCGGAGATCCGGTTCATGGCGCTCGACGCGATCGTCTCGAACGGGTACGAGACGTGGATGTGGGACGGGCAGGGGGCTCACGGCGGATGGGGAGGCGCCGGGTACGTCGTGCAGGTTCGGCCGGCGTACGCAGACGGCGGCCCGTGGCGGTGGCAGGAGCTGACCGATCCCTCGCGTCGAGCGAAGAAGACGGAAGAGACGGAACGCGACCGCGAGCGCGCCGCGAGGGACCCGTACGCGTACCTGCCTGGACTCTCGCAGCGACTGCTGGACCAGGGGCTCCTGAAGATCCTCGACGAGGAGAAGGCGCGCGGGCTCTCGGACGGAGCCCTGCGCGCCGCCTTCGTGGCGGCGACCGACCGGGCCGTCATCGGGTCCTCGATCTTCGCGCACGAAGGCCGGCACGCCATCGACTCCCGGTTCTTCGCGGACGTAAAGGACCGAGCCACGCGGGAGTACCGGGCGAAGCTCTCCGAGATCGCCTTTGCGCCGGCTCCGCGCCTCGCCTTCGGCGGCATCCTGACCGACGGCATCGGCAACGCGACCCCTCACGGCCAGGCGAACCTGAAACTCGTGAAAGGTCTCGTGGCCTGGATGGACACTCACCGCGCGGAGATCGCCGGGTTCGACGCCGGCGCGCCCACGCTTCCCCAGCTCGACAAGCTCACGGACGAGCAGCTCCGCGCCGCGGCCCGCTCGCTCGACCCGATCGCGGAGGCGGTCCCGGCACGCTGAGCCGCGGACTGCCTCGCGATCCCTCGCGTCACATTCCCGGATCGTCGCCGGAGGGCCCGTAGATCGACGGGACCTTCGCGCCCACCGGCCGCAGGTACGTCGAGAGCTGGCCGCGGTGGTGGATCGCGTCGAAGAGGAAGCCCCAGAGCATGTCCCCGAGCGAAGCCTCCCAGACGACCTTGCCGTCCATCAGGAACCGGGCCTTCTTCTTCCAGGCGGCGTCCTTCACCTTCGCGAGGCGCCGCTTCACGCCGGCCGCGTTCTTCTCGTAAGCCTTGATCGACTCGGCCACCGTCGCGGGAGCCGGGTGCTGCGCGAAGCTCACCTCGCCCCTGTCGATGACGTCGCACGCGTCCTTCAGCTCGCTCGCGAGCATCCAGACGATCTCCCCCGCGGACATGGACCGGGGGTGGGGCCGGTACCCGGCCCCGGACTCGGGAACGGCCTTGAGGACGCGGACGAATTTCGGGACTTCGGCCTTGAAGCACTGGGAAAAGTATTCGCGCGTGTTCATCGTGACTCCTTTCGAATGATCGACCGCGCGGACGTTAACCCGGAACGGCCGGCCGTTGAAACGGGTTCTCAGCCGGTCGGGCATACTCGAGGCGACCGAGGAGGCCGAAATGTCCAGACTGACCGCGGCTCTGACGCTCTGTGTGTGTACGTGCGCGGCGACAGCGGGTCTGGCCGCCCAGGACGAGGCGGTCGGCGGAAGCTGGGCGGCTCCCCCCTTCTGGACGCCGCCGCCGTCGGGGCCTGCCCCGGCCGCCCGGACGGCTCTCAACTCCGGGCCTTCGGCCCTGCCGTTCTTCGCCGTCCCGCCGTGCCGCCTCGCCGACACGCGCGGAAACGGATTCTCCGGGGCGTTCGGGCCGCCACTCGTCGGCTCGTCGACGGTCCGGGACTTCCCCGTCACCGGGTCCTGCGGGATTCCGGCCTCGGCGCAGGCGGTGTCCTTCAACTTCACCGTCGTGAACGCGCTCGGCGCCGGCTTCCTGCTCGCGTTCCCCTCGGGCAGCCCCGTTCCGCCCGTCTCGACCCTCAACTTCACGTCGGGCGAGACCGTCGGAAACGCGGCGATCGTCGAGCTGGGCGCGGGCGGGGCGATCTCGGCGGCCGCGGGCGTCAGCGGATTCGACCTCGTCGTCGACGTGAACGGGTACTACGCGCCCGCCGGCATCGTCACGAGCGTGAACGGCCTCCAGGGCGCCGTCGCGATCTCCCCGGGGGCCGACGTCACGGTCGGCGGCGCCGGGCAGACGATCACGGTCTCCGCGAACTCGTCGACCGCGGCGGATCCGGGCACGATCGTCAAGCGGGACGGATCGGGGAACGTCACGGCCAACGTCTTCGCAGGAAACCTGGCCGGAAACGCAGCGTCGGCCACGACGGCGACCAACGCCGTCAATGCGACGACCGCGACGACGTCGGTCACGGCCGGCTCCGCCGCGGTCCTCACGGGCCCGATCGCGGGCGACGTCACCGGAACGCAGGCGGCGACGAGCGTCGTCGGCCTGCGGGGAGTTCCGATCTCGCCCGCGCCGCCGCCGGCATTCGGTCAGGTCCTCACGTTCGACGGAGCCGCGTGGGCGCCCGCCACGCCCTTCATCGCGAGGTGGGCGCACGTGTTCCTGACGACGAGCATCCTGGTGCCGCCCGGCGCAAACGTTCCCCTGCCGACGATCGGGTCGGCCGCCGGGGTCGTCTGCAATGCCGTCTTCGCCACGTGCACGGTCCTGACGAGCGGCACGTATTCGGTCGATTTCGACGCCGTTTCGTCCGGCCCGTCGCTCGACATGGAGATCTCGGTCAACGGCATCGGCGCCCCCGGAACGCACTACGCCGGCGCCTCCGTGGCGGGACGTGCCGTCCTCGCGCTCCTCGCCGGCGACGGCGTCGCCCTCCGGAACGCCGGCTTCAGCGTCGCGTCGCTGTCGTCGACGAATTCTTCGGTCGCGGCGTCGATGAGACTCGTCAGGATCCAGTAGCGCGGGCGTTCCAGGCGGCCGCCCTGCGGATCGCCGCCCGGAGCTTCGCGTCCGGCGGCAGATCCGCGAGGCTCGTGATCCTGCCGAGCTGCCCCATCGCCTCGCCCGGTTTGCCGCCGGCTTCGCCGAGCGCCGCCTTCTTCGCGCCCTTCCAGAAACCGAAGCCCGCGTGCGCCTTGAACGCGGCCATGAAGCAGAGGATCTTCCCGTCGGACAGGAAGAACGGCATCCCCCACTTCACGGTCTCTTCGCCCGCGGGGCAGGCCGCGTGGACCGCGGCCCGGAGCCTCTTCAGGATCGGCCGCGCGAACGGCGCCGCCTTCGCGACGTACGCGTCGACCCGCGCGTCCTTCTTCACTTCGCCTCCGCGAGCGCCTTCATCCGCGCCGCCTCGAACTCGTCGCCCTTGTTCCAGTGCGGCATCTCCGTCGCGTCCGCCACGCGGCATCCGAGCCAGAACGCGAGCCGCATGTCCTCGACGGCGCCCGAGAAGTCCCAGCTCTCCTTGAACTCGTCCGAGGGCTGGTGGTAGTCGTTCTTCTCGTACGCCTCCACCATCGACTTGCCGAGGCCGGGCTTTCCGATCACGTCGGTGCCCTTCTTCACGTACGCGGCGGGAACCCCCGCCTTCGCGAAGTTGAACTGGTCCGAGCGGTAGAAGGCGCCCTTCTCCGGGAACTCGTCCCCGTGGACGACGCGGCCCTGCATCTTCGCGAGCGCCTTGAAGTCCGCGTCGAGCGACGACTTGCCGAGTCCGATCATCCCGACGTCGCGCGTCCTCCCGTAGAAGCCGATCCCGTCGACGTTGACGTTCGCGGCGATCCGGCCGATCGGGACGGGCGGGTGCTTCGCGAGCCACTCCGAGCCGAGGAGGCCCTGCTCCTCCCCCGCCACGAGCGCGAAGTACACCGAGCGCGCCGGAGCCTTCGGGAGGCGCGTGAACGCCCGGGCGATCGCGAGGACGCCGGCGACGCCGGAGGCGTTGTCGAGCGCGCCGTTGTAGATCGCGTCGGTGCCCGGCTTGGCGCCGACCTTCATCCCGAGGTGGTCGTGGTGCGCCGTGTAGATCACCGCCTCGCCCGCGCGTTTCGGATCCGACCCCGGCAGGACGCCGATCACGTTGCCGGATTCCTTCCTCGACACGGTGTTCGTGAAGGCCAGCGAGAACGTGACGCCGAGGGGAACGGGCCGGAACGCGCGCGACTCCGCGCTCTTCCGCAGCGCGTCGAGGTCCTTCCCGCCGAGAGCCGCGACCTTCTTCGCGAGGTCGTCCGTCGCCCACATCTTCATCGCGACGCGCGGGGTGCCGTCCTCCGGCAGCTCGAAGAGCTCGCCGTTCCACGACGTCTGGATGACCTGCCAGCCGTAGCCGGCCGACGGCGTCGTGTGGATGACGATCGCGCCCGCCGCTCCCATCTTCGCGGCCATGAGGTACTTGTAGTCCCAGCGCCCGTACCACAGGCGCGTCTTCCCGGCGAAGAGGTTCGGCTCGTCGGGCGTCCCCTCGGGGTCGTTGTTCATGAAGAGGAGCACCTTCCCCTTCAGGTCGGCCCCCTTGTAGTCGTCCCATCGGTACTCGGGAGCGACGATTCCGTAGCCGACGAAGACGATCTCGGCGTTCTCGATCCTCGAATCGGGCTTCTGGTCGCCGGCCGCCGCGACGAAGTCCTCGCCGAGGACGCCGCTGGCGGAGCCCTTCGGCGACGTGAACGCCGCCGGGCCGGAGAACGTCGGCTTGATCCCGACGAGAGGCACCTTCTGGATCCACCCGCCGCCGGGCGCGCCCGGCTCGAGGCCCATCCCCTCGAGCTGCGCCTGGACGTAGGCCTCGGCCAGGGCGTCGCCCCGCGTCGCGGGCCCGCGCCCCTCGAGGAGGTCGGACGAGAGGAACCGGACGTCGGCCTTCAGGCCGTCGGCCGTGATCGCCGACGCGGCCTCCTTCTGCGCGGGCGTGACGAGGTCGGCGGCGAAGAGCGCGGGCGCGAGGACGGCGAAGGTCGCGGCGGCGGCCGCGAGCGATCGTTCGGCTTCTCATCTCAGCGCCCCGCGAAGATCCCGTCGAAGAGGATCTCCATGGCCTTCCACGACCGGCGCGCCGCCGCCTCGTTGTAGCCGATCGCGGCCGTCATTCCGTTCTTCTTCGCGAGCTCGGTCGCTCCCGGGTTCGAGAACGCGTGCAGGGCGCCGCCGTAGTCGATCGAGACGTAGTCGATCCCGGCGTCTTCGAGCGACTTCTCGAGCGCCGCCTTCGCCTCGGGCTTGACCATCGGGTCGAGGCCGCCGTTCATGAGCAGGAACTTCGCCTTGACCTTGCCTTTCGCCTCGGGCGGCGCGTTCACGGGGCCGCCGTGGAAGCTCGCGATGCCCGCGAGCGGCGCGCCCGTGTAGGCGAGGGCCTGCGCCGCGGATCCTCCGAAGCAGAACCCGATCGCCGCGACCCTCGCGGGGTCCACGAGGCCCGTCTTCAACAGGGCGTCGAGGCCCGCCCGCGCGCGCTCGGCCATGAGCGGCTTGCCGTAGAACGGCGCGGCGAGCTCGCCGGCCCTCTTCGCGTCGTCGGTCGTGACGCCCGCGCCGTACATGTCGGCCGCGAAGGCGACGTAGCCCATCGCGGCGAGCTGCTCGGCCCGGTGCTTCGGATAGGCGGTCAGGCCCCACCACTCGGGCAGGACGAGGACCCCGGGGAGCTTCCCTTTCGCGGTCTTCGCGTCGTCGTACGCGAGGAACCCCTCGAGCTTCACGCCCGCGTGCTCGTAGGCGACGGGCTTCGTGACGACCTTCGCGGAGGCGGTTCCGGCGAGGAGGCAGGCGGCGGCGAGGGCGAGTCCTTTTCTCATGGAAAGTACGCTAACAAGCCCGGGCCCCAGCGCAACGTCCGCGCCTCAGCCGTCCCGCTCCCGGAAGTCGTCCCACTCCTGCTCGCTCCACCACTCCCGCTCGAGGCCCTCGCACGTGACGCCGTACGACGGGCAGATCACGCAGCCCTCCCCGCGGATGGCCTCGGTGTCCTCGCCCGGGGCGTAGAGGGTCATGAGCCGGTCCGCGGCGTCCCGCGCCGCGCGCTCCTCCCCGTCGGGCTCCCTCCCGACGAGGTCCGCGACGCCGGCGCGCCGGAGCCGCGTCTCGCTCTCGGGCAGGAGGACGGAGTTCTCGGCGTCGATGTGCGCGAGGAGGTCGTGGCGGTGGCGCGTCGCGAGCAGGCGCAGCTTCGGGCCCTCCCCTCCCGGCGCGGCGAGGAGCGGCGCCATCTCCTCCAGCATCCGCGCGATCGCCGCGTGCTGGTCGACGAGAGACCGGACCGGACCCGAGTCGGGGCGGATCGGCAGGTGCGCGAGGAGAGCCGGGAAGAGCGTGTCTTCCTCGCGGGCGTGGTGGTACCGCCCGGCAAAGACGCGGAAGAAGGCGAGGAACCCGTCCGCGTCGGCGGGGTCGCCCGAGTCCGCAGAGGCGGGCCTCGACGTACGTCCGGAGCGCGCCCAGCGTCCGCTCGATGACGGCGTGCTCGGCGCGCAGCTCCTCGAGGAGTCGCACGCGCCGGTCAGCCCGGCTCGGCCGCGAGGGAATCCACGAGGGCGACGTACTTCTTCATCGCGTCGTCCTTCGAGGTCCCCTTCCGCTTCGTCCACGCGTCGAACTTCGCACGGCCCTTGAGGTCGAGGAGGCCGGGCCGCGAGCCCGACACGTCGCCCTCGGTCGCCTGCTTGTAAAGGCCGTAGAGCTCGAGGAGCTGGTCGTTGGACGGACGGGACGAGAGCTTCTCGACCCGCGCCTTCGCGTCCTTGAACTGGTCGGCGACGGACTTCGCCTTCTTCGTAGCCATGCGGCCCTCCGTGGCCCGATTCTGGCGGATTCCCGGTCAGAGCGTTAGATTGCCGTCATGACACAGCCCCTCTACATCGCCGCCTACCACCAGTCGAAGTTCGGGAAGCTCATGGGAATGACGGTCCCCGAGATCGTCTCGCGCGCCGTGACCGAGACGGCCGCCTCGATCCCGGCCGAGCCGGCCGCGTTCGACGTCGCCTCCATCGGCGCCACCTGCAACTTCACTCTCAACGAGCAGGGACTCCTCGCGGGCCTCGTCGCGATGGTGCCCGGCATGGCGGCCAAGCCCGTCGAGGCCGTCGAGAACGCCTGCGCCTCGGGCGGCGAGGCGATCCTCTCGGTCGCCCGCAAGCTGCTCCTGGGCGAGGGCGAGACGGGCATCGCCGTCGGCTTCGAGAAGATGCGCGACGCCGAGGGGAAGATGGACGGGAAGCTCATCGGGAAGGTCCTCGGCTACTTCTCGCACCCCGACGAGCGCGCGGGCAAGACGTTCGTCTTCCCTCACCTCTTCGCCGAGGTCATGGACCTCTACATGAAGGAGCACGAGGTCACGGAAAAGGAGCTCGCGGCGATCGCCGTCCAGGAGTACGCGAACGCGCGGCACAACCCGTACGCCCAGATGCAGAAGAACGACGTCACGCTCGAGAAGACCCTCGCGATCGAGGGGATCAACCGGTACGTCGTCGACGGCCTGCCCCTCAAGACGCTCGACTGCTCGCAGATCACCGACGGATACGCGGGCCTCGTCCTCGCGACCGAGAAGGGCCTCGCGAAGCTGGGCGTCGCGAAGAAGGACGCCGTGCGCCTCGCGGGCTTCGGGCAGGCGACGGATCCGCTCCTCAAGGCCGGGCGCGACGTCCTGCATCCCTGCGGCGCCCGGACGGCGATGGCGCGCGCGTACGCCCGCGCCGGCGTCGCGCCCGGGGACGTGAACGTCGCCGAGGTGCACGACTGCTTCACGGTCATGGGGGCGATCGGGACCGAGGTGATCGGGAAGGCTCCGGCAGGCAAGGGCGCGGCGTACTGGGTGGACGGCAAGGCGCGGCCCGACGGCGAGTGCGGCATCAACACGTCGGGCGGCCTCATCGCGAAGGGCCACCCGATCGGCGCGACGGGCATCGCGATGGTGGGATGGGCCGCGTGGCAGCTCCTCGGAAGGGTCCCGACACCGCTCCAGGTCCCGAACGCCCGCGCCGCCGCGACGTTCAACATCGGCGGGCCGATCTGCGCCTCGGTCTGCACGGTGCTCACGCCCGCCGCCTGACGCCGCGCAGCCCCGGGCGGCAGCCGACGGGGGCGGACGGGCCCCCGCCGGCGGGCCTCGCCCGTTCCGGGGCACCGGACCCGCAATTGCATCATGGCCACCTTCCGGCCGCCGGGACTAGCTTGTGGCCGAATAGGCAGAGTTCCGCCCGAAAGGAGCCGGTTGATGAACACTCTCTGGATGGTCGTGATCGCCGTCCTCGTCATCTACGTGGCGTACGCCTACGCCCGCCGCGTGGACCGCAACGTGATTCGAGCCGATGCCAAGAGGGCGACGCCCGCCAAGATGTACATGGACGGCGTGGATTTCATGCCCACGTCCAAGAACGTCCTCTACGGGTACCACTTCAAGTCGATCGCCGCGGCGGGTCCGATCGTCGGTCCCATCACGGCCGCGAACATCTGGGGCTGGGGGCCGTCCCTCCTGTGGCTCGTCATCGGGGTGAGCCTCATCGGGTGGGCGAGCGACTACTCGGCCATCATGGTCGCCGTCCGCAACGACGGCAACAGCCTGAGCGCGATCTCGCACAAGCTGATCGCCCCGCGCACGCGGCGGATCCTGTTCGTCTTCATCTTCTTCTACCTCATGCTCCTCGCCGGCGCGTTCGTCGGCATCCTCGCGGCGATCCTCTCGGCGCGGCCGGACGTCCCGTTCGGGATCGTCATGCTCGCGCTCATGGGCCTTCTCGCGGGCCAGATGATGTACCGCTGGAAGATGGACCTCGTCCTCGTGACGGCCATCGTCGTCGCCGCGACGATCGCCGCCATGGCGCTCGGCCCGTGGGGCCAGCACAAGGACGACAAGGGCAAGCTCGTCCAGGGACCGGTCGCGGGCGCGATCGTGTCGCTCAACGCCTCGGTCGACAGCCTGTCGGGCAAGCAGCCGCTCATGCAGCTCGTCGACCCGACGGCCGCGGACCCGCGCATCCCGGTCCCGGGCCCCGACGGCAAGCGGCCCACGACCGCCGCCTACGACGCCGCGACGGGCCAGGTGAAGACCCTCCCGAACTACCTCCTCTGGATGGCGTTCCTCTTCGTCTTCTCGTACTGCGGCGCGAACATGCCGATCTGGCGATTCGCGCAGCCCGTCAACTACATCGGCTTCTGGATCATGCTCATCACGATCGTCCTCTCGGCGGTCGGCATGGTCGTCGCGCCGCTCACCGGCGTGACGGACGCGGCCGGCAAGACCATCGGCGCGTTCGCGCTCACCGCCGTCAAGGACCTCGGGTTCGCGTGGCCGCTCGCCGGGAAGGCCTGGCAGCCGCTCTGGCCCATGCTGTTCGTCACGATCGCCTGCGGAGCGATCTCGGGCTGGCACGCGCTGGTCGGCTCGATCGGCACCGCGCGGCAGCTCGAGTACGAGACCGACGGGCTGCCCGTCGGCGCGGGCTCGATGCTCGGCGAGTACTCGCTCGCTCTCCTCTCGCTCACCGCGGTCTCCATCGCGGGGGTCGGCGGCGGAGGCGGACGGTTCGCGGCCGGCGTCGGCAAGCTGATCTTCGCCGGGACGTTCGGCATCATCCCCGAGGTCTTCGGCACCGCGCTCGGCTTCGGCGCCTTCGTCATGATCGTCCTCACCGTGACCCAGCTCGTCTTCCGCGTCATGCGCGTGACGCTGGCCGAGTGGATGGGCGACACCGTTCCGATCTTCCGGAACATGCACGTCGCGAGCATCATCTCGATGGGGCTCACGGCGGCCCTCGTCCTCACGGGCACGTGGGTCTACCTCTGGCAGATGTTCGGCGCCTCGAACCAGCTCATGGCCGCGCTCTCGCTCCTCGTCGTCACCGTGTGGCTGAAGTCCGAGGGGAAGAACCCGAGCTACGCGCTCTATCCGATGCTGTTCATGTACTTCACGACGCTCGTCGCGACGATCGTGACGGCCCGGAACCTGTACGTCACCATCGCCGCGAACCCCGCCATGAGCGGGCTCCCGGTGGCGGGCGCGTGGGCCATGATCATCGTCGCCGCGCTGCTTCTCGTCGCGTCTCTCGTCATCGGGTGGGACGGGCTCAAGGCGTACCGCAAGTATTCCGCGCAGCCCCAGGTGAAGCCGGCGACCGCCTAGCGCCTAGCGGCGCTGAGCCAGCTCGCCGAGCGAGCGGACCGTCCGGAAGAACCCCGCGGCGTCGCAGGACGCCGCGGGAAGGTCCACGTGGAACTCGAAGTGCGGCTCGTTGTGCCGCACCGAGAGCCGGCGCACCGTCACGCCGCCGGCGCGCGCCTCCTCCTCGAGGGCCGCGGCCCGCGCGACGGCCTCGTCGAAGCGCGTGAAGACCGCGAGCCCTCCCGGAGCGGCCGCCTCGCGCACGGACCAGCGCTCGTCCTTCATCCGGGAGAGGGCGTCGCGTCCGGACCAGCTCGCGCGGTCGAGGAGCTCGACGTCCTGGACGGGAGGCTTCGCGAGCCGGGCCCGCACGATCAGGGTGTCGCGCCGCCCTCTCAGGCGCGCGAACGCCCACACGAACGGGATGTCCCGCGGCTCGAGGAAGACGATGACCTTCGCCGACTCGAACGGCGCCTTCGCGCTCGCGAGCCCGAGGTCGACCGCCGTCGTCCCGATCCAGCGGACCGTCGCCTTGTCGCCCAGGGCCTTCAGGCCCCCCTGCAGCCAGCTCAACGCCCGGTTGCCGCGCTTCACGTTCGAAGCGCTCCCCAGCGCGAACGAGCCGAGGACGAGGACCACGAGGGCCATGAGCGCCGGCGTCATCTCGGATTGCGACCGCCGGAGACGATAGCAGACGCCGCCGGCGTGCTAGCGTGCGGAAGGAGGCCTCGTGGAGTCGACGGGCTGGAGGAAGGCGGTGCGGGAGTTCCTCTACGGGATGTTCCTGCACGAGCACGTCGAGCAGGCGCGCGACGCCCGCGGGGCCCTCGAGAGCCTGTTTCTGGTCGTCGTGTTCGGCGACATGGTCGGGCTCCCCGTCCTGCCCCCGTACTACGCTCTCCGGCTCCTCCCCTACACCCTGGGCTCCCTGCCGGGCTGGAAGCGCCGGATCCTCCGCGAGCGCGGCCTCGGCGACGACCACGAGCACCACCTCCACGGCATCTGACCGCTCCCGCCCGCGGATTTGATGCATTTGCATCGCGCCGGGCCTCTCCGAAGTCACTAACTTAGTGGAGGCGCACAAGGAGGGCCGGATGGTCGAGAAGAAACCCGAGCGGGCCACGGGCGTCAAGGGCCTGTGGCAAGGCTTCAAGGAGACGATCTACGGGATGTCGGCGCACGACATGAGCCGCGCCGCGCTGCGGACGCGTGCCTCGATGGAGCATCTCTTCATCCTCATCACCATGGGCGATCTCCTCGGGATTCCGATCCTCCCGCCGTACTACAGCCTCCGGCTTCTGCCGCACGTGGTCCCCCAGATCGCGACGTGGAAGCGGCGGATGCTGCGCGAGAAGGACGTCTCGGACGCGATGTTCTGAGTCCGGCGGCACGTCCTTCAGGCGATCGAACGGGAGGCATCATGGGAATGAAGGAAGTCTTCGAGCAGAACCCGGGCCGCCGCTACATCATGTTCGGCGGCAAGGGAGGCCTGGGCAAGACGACGTTTTCGGCCGCCACGGCCTACTGGCTCGCCGCGCAGGGGAAGAAGGTCCTCGTCTTCTCCGTCGACCCGCAGGCGTCCCTGACCGACATCTTCCAGAAGGACATCTTCGGGAAGGGCCCGGTCAAGATCATGGAGAACCTCTGGGCGCAGGAGATCGACGCCGACAGCCACATCAAGGCGTACCAGGACGAGATCCGCAAGAAGATCCGCGACATGTACGGCCTCGCGGAGGTGCCCGAGGAGATCGAGAGCTACATCCAGGCCGCGAGCGCCGAGCCCGCCATGGAGGAGAGCGCGATCTTCGACGCCGTCGTGGACGTCGTCGTCCAGAAGGACTACGACTACTACATCTACGACCTCGTCCCGCTCGGCCACGCGCTCTACTACCTCTCGATGGCCAAGGTCTACGACGAGTGGATCAACAAGGTCACGAAGCTGCGCGAGGACATGCGCGAGTACGAGGAGATGGTCAGCCGCCTCAAGCGCCAGAAGGACACCGAGCAGGACGAGATCCTCAAGGAGCTCATCTACATCAAGGGGCGGATCAACGCGTCCTCGAAGATCCTCACGGACAAGGACATGACGGCGTTCTTCTTCGTCGTGACGCCCGAGGACATGATCATCCGGGACACGGAGAAGGCCGCGAAGCTCTTCGCCCAGTTCGACGTCCCGATCGGCGGCTACGTCGTCAACCGCGTCATCCCGCACGAGCTGATCGACCAGAACATCCCCGACTACCTGCGCAACCGGATCCAGATGCAGGACAAGTACATCGGGAACATCAAGACGACGTTCGGCAAGGACGTCCTCGCCTACGTCCCCGAGCTCGAGCGCGACGTCACGGGGCTTCCGATGATCGAGAAGCTCGCCAAGATCATGTACGGCGACCAGAAGCTCGGCTGAGAGGAAGCGCCATGCCCGACATCCAGACCTCCATGAGCGCCTACATCAAGGAGCACGCCGGCCTGAAGTACATCTTCTTCGGCGGCAAGGGCGGCGTCGGCAAGACCGTGTTCGCCGCCGCGACCGCGCTCCACAACGCCCAGCTCGGCCGCCGCACCATGCTGGCGTCCACGAACCCCGTGCACAGCCTCTCGAGCCTCCTCGGCCAGAACGTCCTCGGCAAGCACACGCCCGTCGAGGGCGTCCCGAACCTCTGGGCCTACGAGATCGAGACGAAAGAGACGATCGAGCGCAGCAAGGTCGAGATCCGCGAGAAGATCCAGTGGTTCCTCAAGTTCGCCGACATCTCGACGAAGGCCGAGGACTTCGTCGAGTCCGCGACGATGAACCCGGCGTTCGAGGAGTCCGCGATGTTCGAGAACATGATCGACCTCATGTTCAAGAACGAGTACGACGTCTACGTCTTCGACACGGCGCCCACCGCGAACGCGCGCCGGCTCCTCGGCATGTCCAAGGTCTACGGGCTGTGGGTCAACAAGATGCTCAAGAGCCGCGAGGAGGCGAAGACCCTCCGCGAGCTGCTCTCGTTCACGAAGAAGAAGGAGGCGGACCCGCTCATGGCCTACCTCATCTCCTTCCGCGAGCGGATGGAGCACGGCCGCGTCCTCCTCACGGACCCGGAGAAGACGTCGTTCTTCTTCGTGACGCTCCCCGAGGCGCTCCCGATCGCCGTCATCACCCGCTTCATCCAGTGGTTCCACGACTTCGGCATTCCCGTGGGCGGCGTCCTCGTGAACATGCTGATCGACAAGAAGTCCCTCGACGCCGGCGCGGCCGACTTCGTGAAGAACCGCGTCGCGATGCAGGACGAGCACATGAAGACCGTCTGGCAGAAGTTCGACGGCAGCGTCCGGGCCATCGTCCCGCTCTACGAGACGGAGATCCGCGGCATCCCGATGCTCAAGCGCCTCGGCGACGCGATGTTCGCGTAGAGCAATCGAACGGAGGAAACCGTGATCCGTAAGCTGAGTTGTTTCACCGTCGTGGCAACGATGCTTTTCCTGACCGGATGCGGCGACCTGCTTTCGCTACACAGCCTCTACACGGCCCAGGACGCCGTCTTCGACGCCGCATTGGAAGGCAGGTGGGAGAACGAAGACAATCAACTCCTCGTCGAGCGTCAGGGCGGTTTCTACAACGCGACCCTGCTGTCCAAGAAGAACCTCGGCGCCCCGACGAAGTACGAAGTCCATCTCGTGGACATCAACGGCGTGCGGTTCGCCGACCTTCTGGAAGTTGGTACCGTCGGCCACATGTTTCTCCGCGTCCGAGTGGCGGATGGCCAGCTTTCTCTGGCTTTCTTCGACTCGCCATGGCTCCGCCAGCAGGTCGTGCACGAACGCGCCGAGGTGGAGCAGGGCAAGACACGCGCGGTCCTGACGATTCCCACGTCGCAGCTGCGGGAGACAGTCGCCCGTTTTGCCCACGACGCGAAGTCGTATGACCCCAAGGAGCTCGTGTTTCGGCGCCCGACCGTCGCGAGTCTCGCCGGCCTGTAGCCGCCGCTGCTGCACCGAGCCTGTCCCCGGAATGCAGCGGACTCGCAACGCTCGCGGCTGATCCCGGACGCCGGGCTTCGCTCACGACATTCTCGTCCAGCATCCCGGAAGGGGGCCAGGGTGCGTAAGACTCTCCGCAACATCGCGATCGTAGCCACCTACCTCAGGCAGCTCCGAAGAGAACCACAACGTCAAACCCCTGGTATTGCTCTGCTTCCCGATCCGGCTAGGCTTCCGGGCCAGAATCCGCGAACGCCCCCTTTCGCAAGGAGATCTCCATGAAGACCCTGTTGGCTGCTTCCGCCGCAGTATTCGTTCTTCTCGGCTTCCCGGCCCCGGCGGACGACGGCAACGCCGTCGCTCAGGCGCAGGTCGCAGCCAAGAGCTGGCTGGCCCTGACGGATAGCGGGAAGTACGGCGAAAGCTGGGACAACGCGTCGTCCCTCTTCAAGAACGCCGTCACAAAGGCGGACTGGGAGAAGGCCATCAAGGCCGCTCGCGGGCAGTTCGGAGCCATGAAGTCCCGAAAGGTCAAGTCCGCGACGTTCACTCGCACCCTTCCGGGCGCCCCTGACGGGGAGTACGTCGTCATCCAATTCGAATCCGGGTTCGAGAACAAAGCGGCGGCGATCGAGACGGTCACGCCGATGCGCGACAAGGACGGCGCCTGGAGGGTTTCCGGCTACTTCATCAAGTAGATGAGGCAGACGTGATGCCCATGTTCGGTTAAGAGTTCCTTTCTCGGACCCGCGATTCCTGCGAACGCTCCGACGTGACTGCCAGGACGTGGATGCGTCCGATCTGACGAACGCTCGTGCGACGGCCGCCTCGTCGGGAACGGGCACGGGCTCGGCCCCGGGATGGCAGAATCCACCTCTGCGATGCGCGTGATGTCGGCCCACCCGGGGGCGTTGCTACTCTGCTCGGTCCTGGCGGCCGCACCGGCGATCGGTCAGCGGCAGAACCCCCTCTCGACGGGCCGCAGAGCATCTTTCAGGACCCTCTGCTCGAGCAGCTGACGGGGACGTGGGCGATGGTCGGCGCCGTCCGGTCCAGCCCGGTCACGTATTCCCTTCACGTCGAATGGGTCCTCAACCATCAGTTCCTGAAGCTCGAGATACGCGACGTCGCGGATCCGCCCGCCTATCAGGCCACCGTCTACGTCGGCTACGACAACGCCAGCGAACGTTACGTGGCGCACTGGCTCGACGCGTTCGGCGGCAGGTTCTCGGAGACCCTCGGCTTCGGGAAGCGGAGCGGCGCGGCGATCCTCTTCGTCTTCGAGTACCCCGATGGCCCATTTCACACGTCCTTCACCCTCGACCCGAAGGCGAAGCGCTGGACCGTGCTCATGGAGGACCGAGGTAAGGGTGGTGCGTGGAGGGAATTCGCGCATTACGCACTGAGACGCAGGTAGGGTCGGCTTCGAGCCGGAAAGGAACACCGTGTCGAAACTGCGCGTCCACAGTTTCTCCATTTCGATCGACGGGTTCGGCGCGGGCCCGGACCAGGACCTTCAGAACCCGCTCGGAGTCCGCGGCCCGGAGCTCTTCGACTGGGTCTTCCACACGCGGACCTTCCGGCGGATGCACGAGAACGCGGACGGCGAGACGGGCATCGACGACGACGTCGCGGCGCAGGGATTCGAGGGCATCGGCGCCTGGATTCTCGGCCGGAACATGTTCGGCCCCGTCCGCGGGCCGTGGCCGGACGAGAGCTGGAAGGGCTGGTGGGGCGACGAGCCTCCGTACCACACGCCCGTCTTCGTGCTGACGCATCACGCCCGGGCGCCGCTCGCCATGAAGGGCGGCACGGAGTTCCGGTTCGTCACCGACGGCATTCACGCGGCGCTCGAAGAGGCGCGGGAGGCGGCGGACGGCCGCGACGTCCGCCTCGGCGGCGGCGTCTCCACGATCCGGCAGTACCTGCAGGCCGGCCTCGTGGACGAGCTGCACCTCGCGATCTCGCCCGTCCTTCTCGGCACCGGGGAGAACCTGCTGGCCGGCCTCGACATGCGGGCGCTGGGCTACGAGTGCGTCGCGCACGTCCCGGGCGCGCGGGCCGCCGCTCACGTCACGCTCCGCAAGCGCGCCTGACGCCCGGCTGAGACGGGCTCGCACGTCGACCGCGGCGCGCCGGATGCGAGATGATGGACCGGCATGCGACTCCTCAGCTTCATCCCGTCCGCCGGCGAGCGGATCCGCATCGGCGCCCTGACTCCCGACGGCCGCGTGGTCGACCTCGGCGCCGAGGCGCGGCGGCGGGGCGTCTCCCTGTCGTTCGACCCTCACGACATGCTCTCGCTGATCGCGGCGGGCGACGCCGCTCTCGCCGAAGCGCGCTCCCTCGCCGAGGCCGCGGGCGGCGGGCCGCGCGTCGAGGACGTGCGGCTGACGGCGCCGATCCCGGTCCCGCGGCGCAACGTCCACTGCGTCGGCTGGAACTACGTGGAGCATTTCGAGGAGGGCAAGTCGCTCCGCGACGACGGGCCAGACGCTGCCCGAGCATCCCGTCTTCTTCACGAAGGGAACGAACGCCGTCAACGGCCCGTACGACCCGATCCCGTTCGACCCGCGCGTGTCGACGGCGATCGACTGGGAGGTCGAGCTCGCGGTCGTCGTCGGCCGGCGCGGGAAGAACCTCACGGAGGACGCGGCCATGGACCACGTCTTCGGCTACTGCGTCCTCAACGACACGACCGCCCGCGACGTCCAGCAGAAGAGGCACGGCGGCCAGTGGTGGAAGGGCAAGAGCCTCGACGGGCACGCGCCCATGGGCCCGTGGATCGTCACGGCGGACGGCTTCGACGCCTCCTCCCTCCGCCTCGTCTCGCGCGTCAACGGCGTCGTGAAGCAGGACGGCAACACGAGCCAGATGTACTTCAAGGTCCCGCGCCTCCTCGCCGAGCTCTCGCTCGGCCTCACGCTCGAGCCCGGGGACGTCCTCTCGACGGGCACGCCGCCCGGCATCGGACACGCCCGCACGCCGCCGGAATACCTCAGGCCCGGGGACGTGCTCGAGTCCGAGGTCGAGGGAATCGGCGTCCTGAGGAACCCGATCCGGGCCGTGTAGCCGGCCGGCGGCTCCCGGCCCAGGAGAGACGATGCCCGCCCTTCATTCCAGCGAGCTCACGATGCTCCTCGACCTCAGCGAGGCGCTGGGCTCGCCGCTGAACCTCGGGGCCTCGTTCTCCCGCGCCCTCGAGATCCTGGAGACGGACGCGAAGGCGGTCTTCGGGATGATCACGTTCCTCGACCCCGCGACAGGCCAGCTGAAGGTGGAGGCGGCGACGGGCCGCCGGGGCCTCCCGGCGGAGAAGATCCGGGGGCCTCTCGGAGAGGGAATCATCGGCCGCGTCGTCAAGACCGGAAAGCCGGTCGCCGTCCTTCACGCGGGCGACGAGCCGCTCCTCCTCGAGCAGCTCGGCCTCGCGAGGGCGGGGCGGAAGCCGAAGGACGACCTCTCGTTCGTCTCGGTCCCGATCCGGATCGACGGCCGGACCGCGGGCGCCCTCGGGGTCGCCTTCGTCCACGACAGGACCCGCGACCTCGGGCACGTCGTGAAGGTCCTCGGGATCGCCGCCTCGATGGTCGGGCAGGCGGCCCGCGTGCACCGTCTCCTGCAGGCCGAGCGCGGCCGGCTCATGGAGGAGAACCGCCAGCTCAAGGAGGAGCTCCGCGAGCGCTACGACGTCGGGAACCTCGTCGGGACGAGCCACCCGATGCAGAAGGTCTACGAGCAGGTCGCGCAGGCGGCGCCCGCGAACACGACCGTCCTCATCCGCGGCGAATCGGGGACCGGCAAGGAGCTCGTGGCCCACGCCATCCACTACAACTCGCCGCGCGCGGGCAAGCCCTTCGTGAAGGTCAACTGCGCCGCCCTGCCGGAGAACCTCATCGAGTCGGAGCTCTTCGGGTACGAGCCGGGAGCCTTCACGGGAGCGGACAGGCAGAAGAAGGGGCGGTTCGAGCTGGCGCACGGCGGCACGCTGTTCCTCGACGAGGTGGGCGACCTGCCCGCGGCCACGCAGATCAAGCTCCTCCGCGTGCTCCAGGAGCGGGAGTTCGAGCGCCTCGGCGGCGTCAAGCCGGTCCGCGTGGACGTCCGGCTGATCGCCGCCACGAACATCGACCTCGAGGAGGCGATGAAGAAGGGCTCCTTCCGCGAGGACCTCTACTACCGCCTGAACGTCTTCGGCCTCTTCGTCCCCCCGCTGCGCGAGCGCCGGTCGGACATCCTCCTTCTCGCCGACCACTTCGTCGAGAAGTACGCCGCCGCCCACGGGCGGAGCGTGAGGCGGATCTCCACCTCGGCGATCGACATGCTCATGAGCTACCACTGGCCCGGCAACGTCCGCGAGCTCGAGAACTGCATCGAGCGCGCCGTCCTCGTCTGCGAGGGCGGCGTCATCCACGCCCACCACCTTCCGCCCACGCTCCAGACGGCGGAGGTCTCGAACACGCTCCCGGGATCCCTGGCCGACGCGATCGCCGGATTCGAGAAGGACCTGATCCTGGACGGCCTGAAGAGCGCGCGCGGAAACCGGGCGAAGGCGGCGCGCCTCCTGAGGACGACCGAGAGGATCCTGAACTACAAGATCGGCAAGCACCGCATCGACCCGGCCCGCTTCCGGCCCTGAGCCCCGGGAGAGGGACGGGGCCGGAGGAGGAAGGAAGAAAGAAAGAGAAGATTCCTACGAATATGTAGGATGTGGCAGAGGCGCCGACCGTTTTGTCGGTGGGAACGTCTCGCGGGCCGCAACCCGCGCCTTCCTACCGCGCCCCCGACGGGCACACGCGGGATCGGCCGCGTGGCCGCCTCGCTCAAATCAGTACACTTTCGTAGCTCTTCTCTTCTCTTCCGACAACCTCGTAACCCCAGCCACGCCCCCGCGGATCTCGCCCGGCCGCGCCCAAGCCACGTCCGTTCAACCACTTTCGAAGAAATCTCCCTCCATTCCTCCGCCGGCACGCGCCGTGCGAAGCGCGAGCGGCAACGGAGGGCAGCGCATGCGAAAGAAGCTGATCGGGTTCCTGTTCCTCGTCGGGCTCCTGGCGACGTCCTGGGCGCTCTACGCGGCCGATCCCTCGGGCGCGAGCACGGGCGGGATCGCGAACGTGCCGTCGAAGGTCGCCGGCAAGCCGACGCTCGAGGAGATCGGGGCCGCCGTCGGCCAGACGCGGGTCTCGCTCAACTTCGTCTGGACGCTGATCGCCGGATTCCTCGTCATGTTCATGCAGGCCGGCTTCGCGCTCGCCGAGACGGGCTTCACGCGGGCGAAGAACGCGGCCCACACGATGACGATGAACTTCATGGTCTACGGGATCGGGATCCTCGGCTTCTGGGCGGCCGGCTTCGCGCTCCAGATGGGGGGCTCGGGCGCCGCGATGGGCGCCGCCCTCACGGTCCCCGCCGAGATGGGAAAGCTGATCGGCCCGACGATCGGCGGGAACCTGTGGGGTCTCTTCGGCGGCACCGGATTCTTCCTGAGCGGCGTCTCGTACGACGTCGCAGCCTTCGCGCTCTTCCTCTTCCAGATGGTCTTCATGGACACGGCCCTGACGATCCCGACCGGCTCGATGGCCGAGCGCTGGAAGCTGTCCGCCTTCGTGATCTACGGGTTCGTGGCGTCCGCGGTCATCTATCCCCTGTTCGCGAACTGGGCCTGGGGCGGCGGCTGGCTCTCGACGCTCGGCAAGTACGCCGGCCTCGGCCACGGCTACGTCGACTTCGCCGGCTCGGGCGTCGTCCACCTGACGGGCGGCGTGATGGCCTTCACGGGCGCGTGGGTCCTCGGGCCGCGGATCGGCAAGTACGTCAAGGGGGAGGCCCGCGCGATCCCGGGACACAACCTCCCGATGGCGATCCTCGGGTGCTTCATCCTCGCCTTCGGCTGGTTCGGCTTCAACGCCGGCTCGACGCTCGCCGGGACGGACCTCAGGATCTCCGTGGTCGCGACGAACACGATGCTGGCGTCGGCCTCCGGAGCGCTCCTGGCCTTCCTCGTGACGTGGCGCAAGTACGGCCGCCCGGATCCCTCGATGAGCGCGAACGGGATGCTCGCGGGCCTCGTCGCGATCACGGCCCCGTGCGCGTTCGTCAACGCGCCCGTCGCCGTCCTGATCGGCGCGGTCTCGGGGGTCCTCGTCGTCTACGGGGCCCTCTTCATCGAGAACACTCTCAGGATCGACGACCCGGTCGGCGCGATCGCCGTCCACGGCCTCAACGGGGCGTGGGGACTCGTCGCGCTCGGCCTCTTCGCGGACGGGACGTACGGCGGCGGCCTCAACGGCGGGCCGGCAGGCCGGGGTCACCGGGCTCTTCTACGGGGACGGGCGGCAGCTCGCCGCCCAGCTGATCGGGATCGTCGCGAACGTCGCCTGGGTCGGCCTCTCGAGCTTCGCGCTCTTCAAGGTCCTCGACGCCACGGTCGGGATGCGCGTCTCCGCCGCGCAGGAGATCCAGGGCCTCGACTTCAACGAGGTCTCCGCGCCCGCGTATCCCGGCGAACGTCCCTCCGTCAATACACCGGTCTTCGTCGCACGGCCGGCGGCGGCCGCCGCCGTCCCGGCACACGCCCTGAGCCCGGCCCCGGCCGGCGGCAAGTAAGCGAGGAGCAGCGACATGAAGCTCATCACCGCCATCATCCGTCCCGAGAAGCTCGAGGACGTCAAGGTCGCGCTCTTCGCCGCCGAGGTCGAGGGCCTCACGATCCAGCAGGTCTCCGGCCACGGCGGGGAGAAAGCGGTCATGGAGAGCTACCGCGGCCATCCGCTCCTCTACGAGTTCCACGACAAGATCCGGCTCGACATCGCCGTGTCCGAGCCCTTCGTGCACCTCACCGTCAAGGCGATCGCCGACGCGGCGCGGACGGGCCAGGTGGGCGACGGCAAGATCTTCGTCCAGCCGCTCGAGCACGTCGTGAGGATCCGGACGGGCGAGGCCGACGTCGAGGCCCTGACTCCCGTGACCGTCCTGGCGAAGGCCTAGAGGAGCCGCGATGCAGACGGCCCTTTCGGGCGGCCTTCGGGCCGCCCTCGCGACAGCTCTCGCCTTCGCTTCCGGATTCGCCTTCGCCGCCGAGGCCCCTCCTCCCGCCGCGCTTCCGCCCGGACCGCAGGCGGCGTCTCCCGCACCCGCGGCCAGGCCCTGGTACGAGGAGATCTCGGTCGACGCGTTTCTCTCCGCGAGCTATTCGTACAACTTCAACCGCCCCGATTCCGGCACGAACCAGCTGCGCGTCTTCGACTTCGACGACAACACGTTCAAGGTGGACGTCGCCGAGATCGTCCTCCAGAAGGCGGTCGGCAAGCCGGGCGAGGCCGGCTTCCGCGTGGACTTCGAGGCGGGCTCCTCGATCCCGCGCGTCTCGTCCTCGTACGGGCTCCTGCAGGGGCAGGACGTCGACATCCAGCAGGCCTTCGTGAGCTGGATCGCGCCGGTCGGGAGCGGCCTGCGGCTCGACGCCGGGAAGTTCGTCACGCACTTCGGCTACGAGGTGATCGACGGATACGACGGCTGGAACGACAACGCGACCCGGTGGTTCCTCTTCGGCTACACCCTTCCGTACACGCACACCGGCCTCAAGGCGACGTACACGTTCAGCGATCGGCTCGCGGGAATGCTCGAGATCGTGAACGGCTGGGACGTCGCACGGGACAACAACACGTCGAAGAGCGTCGGCGCGCAGATCGCGTGGACTCCCTCCAAGGCGGTGACGGTCGCCGCGAACTTCATGACCGGCCCCGAGCGGGCGGACGTCAATTCCGATCCGCGCACCACGTTCGACGTCGTGGCGCAGTGGAAGCTCACGGACCTGACCGTCTTCACGGTCGAGGCGCTCTACGGAAGCGAGAAAGGGGCCGTGGCGCCCCGGCGAGACCGCGTCGTGGTCGGCCGTCGCCGGTTACGCGCGACTCGGCCTCAGCGATACGTTCGCCTTCTGCCTGAGGGCCGAGTATTTCGACGACGCGGACGGCGCGCGGACGGGCACGGCCCAGAGGCTGGCCGAGGTGACCGTCACGCCCGAGTGGAAGGCGGCGGCCCACCTCGTCTTCCGGGCGGACCTGCGCGTCGACTGGTCGAACACCGACGTCTTCGTCGAGAACGGCGGCACGTTCAAGGGCAGCCAGGCGACGGTCTTGCTGAACGGAATCTACGCGTTCTAGACCGCCGGCCCGGAGTAACGGATCATCGGCACGCGATGGAGACGCCCGCCCTCTGGCTTCTGCCGTTCGCGGCCCTCCTTCTCGCGATCGCGATCCTGCCCCTCGCCCTCCCCCGGCTCTGGGGCAGGCCCTGGTTTCAGGCCCTCGTCGCGCTCGCCGCGGCGCTCCCGGTCGCGGTCGGTCGGCCGGGGGCCCTCGGGGAGGCGGCGAGCCCGTACGTCTCGTTCGTCCTCCTCCTCGGCTCGCTGTACGTCGTCGCCTCCGGCATCCGCGTCACGGGGGACATCCCGGCGCACCCGTTCACGAACGCCGGCCTGCTCCTCCTCGGCGGCTTGCTCGCGTCGGTCATCGGCACGACCGGCGCGTCGATGCTCCTGATCCGGCCTCGTCCTCGAGGTCAACTCCGAGCGCAAGCACGTCTCGCACACGGTCGTCTTCTTCATCCTCATCGTGTCGAACGCCGGGGGATGCCTCACGCCTCTCGGAGATCCTCCGCTGTTTCTCGGCTACCTCGCGGGCGTCCCGTTCTTCTGGACGCTGCGCCTCGTCCGGGAGTGGGCCGTGGCGCTCGCCGTCCTCCTCGGGACGTACCTCTTCGTCGAGAGGAGGCGGTACGCCGAGGAGCGGCCCGACGCGATCCGGGCCGACGAGGGCACGCTCCGCCCGATCCGCCTCTCGGGGGGCTGGAACCTGCCGCTTCTCGTCGGCATCGTGGCGGCGACGGCCTTCCTCGGGTCCCCGTTCCGCGAGCTCGCGTACCTCGCGTGCGCCGCCCTCAGCTTCCCGCTCACGCCGCGGGGGCAGAGGACCGAGACCCGCTTCTCGTGGCACCCGATCCTGGAAGTCGCGATCCTCTTCGCGGGGATCTTCGTCACGATGGAGCCGGCGCTCGCCGTCCTCCGCGAGCTGCGCTCCCACGATGGGGCTCACGCGACCGTGGCACTTCTTCTGGGCTGCCGGGGCGCTCTCGGCCTGGCTCGACAACGCGCCGACCTACGCCGCGTTCCTGGCGCTGGCGCGCGGCCTCGGCCGGCCGGAGGTGGCCGGCGCTCCGGCAGAAGATCCTCGAGGCCATCTCGACGGGCTCCGTGTTCTTCGGAGCCCTCACCTACATCGGGAACGGGCCGAACTTCCTCGTGCGCTCGATCGCCGTGAGGCACGGCGTCCCGATGCCGTCCTTCTTCGGCTACGCGGCGCGCGCGGCCGCCGTCCTTCTCCCGCTCTTCCTGCTGATCACCCTTCTCTTCTTCCGGTCCTAGCGACTCGCGGAAGCGGAGAGGGCCGTGACCGCGGTGTCGTGAATCGGCGTCTCGACGCCGGCCTCGCGCCCGAGGCGCGACACGGCCCCCGAGAGGTCGTCCAGCTCGTTCGGCCCGCCGGCCTCGAGGTCGAGGAGGAAGCTCGGCTTCATGGCGCCGCCGAGCCCGCCCATGAACTCGAGGATCTTCCACTCCTCGTCCTCGGCCAGCCGCACCCCCCGCGCGCGCGCGACGGCCAGCACCTCGCCGACGGCTCGCGTGAGGAGC
Organism: uncultured Acidobacteriota bacterium; assembly: GCA_963776915.1. Taxonomy (GTDB): domain Bacteria; phylum Acidobacteriota; class Thermoanaerobaculia; order UBA5066; family UBA5066; genus Fen-183. The sequence continues at coordinate 319,094 of CAVZPE010000015.1, forward strand.
AGCTTTCCGTACGGGGCGTCGCGGACGGGCCCGATCGGCGCCCGGGCGAGCCCGCAGGCGGCCGCCATGGGCGCGATGAACGCGAATTTCCTCCAGAGGTCGGCGGTGATGTCCTCGGACGCGCGCGCGTTCGCTCCCGCGTCGCGGAACGCGTCCACGATCCTCCGGACCCTCTCCGACGCGCCGCCGGAGAGCTCCCCGAGCGCGACGTTCTGGAACGGGCTCTTCCTCTCGACGACGCCGGGGCCGACCTTCGCGACGCTCACCTGCGTGAGCCCTCCGAGGACGTTCGTCTCGGGGACGCCGCCCGCGACGAGCCGGCCCGCCGCCTCGACGCCGTTCAGGAGAGGGAGGACGGCCGCGCCCTTCCCGGCCAGGAGCCGCGCGGCGGGAATCACCTCGCCGAGCGAATAGGTCTTCACGGCGACGATCGCGAGGTCGGCGGCGCCGAGGCCCTCGGCGTCGTCCGCCGCCCCGACGCGCACGGTGAACGGCCCTTCCGGCGTCCTCACCTCGAGCCCGCGCGAGCGGATCGCCTCGAGGTGGGCGCCCCGGGCGAGCATCGCGACCGGGTATCCGGCGCGCGCGAGCGCGCCCCCGTAGTAGCCCCCGACTCCCCCCGCGCCCAGGACCGCGACGCGCAGCTTCTCGCTCATGGGCGAGTCTAGCGTCAGCGCGCCGCGTAGCCGATGACGTCGATGCGCGTGAGGATCCCGACCGTCCGGCCCTTCTCCTCGACGAGGAGCGCGTGGCCCGACGTGAGCATGCGTGTCGCGGCGGCCACGGGCTCGTCGGCGGAGAGCGACGGCAGGCGCTCCTCCATGACGGCCGCGACCTCGTCCTCGGGGCGTGGCCCGGCCGTCGAGGACGGCCGCGAAGAGGCGCGGCTCGACGACGGTCCCGACGACGTCCCCGGCGTCCGTCACGACGGGGAGCTGCGAGACGTGGTGCGTGCGGATCAGCGCGAGCGCCGCCCGCACCTTGTCGGATGGCCTGAGGACGAGGAGCGGCGGAAGGTCTCCGCCCGCCGCCTTCTGACGGAGGAGGTCGACCGACGCGCAGGTCCGCGGCGTCCAGCATCCCGTTGTCGGCGAGCCACGCGTCGCTGTGGAACTTGCTCAGGTAGCGCTCGCCGGTGTCGGGCAGCATCACGACGACCACGTCCGTGGCCGTCAGCCGCGCGGCGACCTTCGAGGGCCCCCGCGACCGCCGTGCCCGAGGAGCCGCCCACGAAGATCCCCTCCTCGCGCGAGAGGCGCCGCATGACGTGGAAGGACTCGCGGTCCGTGATCGTCAGGATCTCGTCGATGAACTGGAACTGGACGTTGCCCGGGATGATCTCCTGCCCGATCCCCTCGACGAGGTACGGCGCGGACTCGACGATCTTCCCGGTCCGCTGGTACGCGCCGAGGATCGAGCCGACGGGCTCGACGCCGACGACGCGGATCGCGGGGTTCTGCTCCTTGAGGTACCGCCCGGCCCCGCTCGTCGAGCCGCCCGTCCCGAGCGACGCGACGTAGCACGTCACGCGGCCCGGCGGTGTCGCGCCAGATCTCGGGCCCCGTCGTGAGGTAGTGGATCCCCCAGTTGTGCGGGTTGAAGTACTGGTTCGCGAGGAAACCGCCCGGGATCTCGCCCGCGAGGCGCTTCGCGACCTCGGTGTACCGGTCGGGCGACCCGGGCGGCGCGCTCGTGGGCGTGATGACGACGCGCGCGCCGTGCGCCTTGAGGATGTCGCGCTTTTCCTGCCCGACCTTGTCGGGCATCACGCAGACGCACTTGTAGCCCTTCACGACCGCCGCGAGCGCGAGCCCGAGGCCCGTGTTCCCGGAGGTCGCCTCGACGATCGTGCCACCGGGCTTGAGCGCCCCTTCCCTCTCCGCCATCTCCACGATGTGGATCCCCACGCGGTCCTTGTTGCTCTTGCCCGGGTTGAAGGACTCGAGCTTGGCCAGGACGAGCGGCGCGAGGCCCTTCGTGACGACGTTCAGCCGGACGAGCGGCGTGTCGCCGACCGTCTCGAGGATGCTCTCGCAGTAGCGCAGCCCGGACGCCGTGTGGGAGGACGATTCGGTCATCGTGTCTCTCGAGGCAGGAGTTCGATCACGGCGTCAGGCTCGGGTCGACGTCGCGCGCCCAGGCGAGAATCCCGCCGGCGAGATTGTACGTGCGACTGAGTCCGGCCTTCCGGAGGAGCTCGACGGCCCGCGCCGAGCGCGCCCCCGAGCGGCAGTAGACGACGACGGGCCGCGTCCGCTCCACGTCGCCGAGCCGCCCGGGCAGCGTCCCCAGGGGGACGAGGAGCGACCCCGGAATCGACGCGATCGCGGCCTCCTGCGGCTCGCGCACGTCGAGGAGCTGCAAGGCTTCGCCGCCCGAGAGCCGGGCGTGCACCTCGGACGGCTCGAGCTCGGCGCCGGGCGGCAGGACGACGGCGCCCGCGTCGCACAGAGCGTCGTAGTCGACGAGAGCCGTGATCGTGGGGCTGTCGCCGCAGAGCGGGCAGCCAGGATCGCGCGCGAGCGCGATCTCCCGGAACGCGAGGGCGAGCGCGTCGTAGAGAAGGAGACGGCCCGCGAGCGACCGGCCGATCCCGAGCAGGAGCTTGAGCGCCTCGGTCGCCTGCAGGGCGCCCACGACGCCGGGCAGGACGCCGAGGACCCCGCCCTCGGCGCAGCTCGGGACGAGGCCCGGTTCCGGAGGCGACGGGAAAAGACACCGGTAGCACGGACCCTTCCCCCGCTGGAACACGCTGACCTGGCCCTCGAAGCGGTAGATCGAGCCGTAGACGTTCGGCTTGCCGAGGAGAAAGCAGGCGTCGTTCGTGAGGTAGCGCGTCGCGAAGTTGTCGGTCCCGTCGAGGACGACGTCGAACTTCTCGAGGATGCCGGTTGCGTTCTCGCGCGTCAGGCGTTCCGGGAAAAGCGCGACGTCGACGTGCGGATTGAGGGCGGTGAGCCGCTCGCGTGCACTCTCGACCTTCGGCCGGCCCACGTCGCCGGTCTCGTAGAGGACCTGCCGCTGGAGGTTCGAGACGTCGACGACGTCGAAATCGGCGAGGCCGATCGTCCCGACTCCCGCGGCCGCGAGGTAAAGCGCCGCCGGGGAGCCGAGCCCTCCGGCGCCCACGACGAGGACGCTGCCCGCCTTGAGGCGCGCCTGCCCCTCGAGCGACACCTCCGGTAGCAGCAGGTGGCGCGAGTAGCGCGCGATCTCCTCGCGGGAGAAGGGCTCCGGCATCCGCCCAACCTTACACGCCCCGCGGCGTCCCGGCCGCGCCCGGTGGTAGGCTCGCGACGGCGTCTCAGCCCCGCGCCCGAAGGAGGATCTCCTGGGTTCCTTCAACGATTCCGTCGTCGTCGTCGCGGGCGGGACGGGCGGCCTCGGCCGCGCGGTCACCCTCGCGTTCCTCGAAGCCGGCGCGCGCGTCACGGCGCCTTACGCCGTCGCCGCCGAGTACGACGCGCTGCGCGCCGCGGCGGGAGAGGCGGCGAGCCGCCTGGAGGGTCCGCCGTGGACGTCACGGACGAGTTCGGCGCGCGGGGCCTCGTCGAGGCCGTGCGGGGGCGGCACGGGCGCCTCGACGTCCTCGTGAACGCGGTCGGAGGCTTCGCGGGCGGCAAGCCGCTCTGGGAGACGGACGCCGCGATCCTCGACCGCATGCTGAAGCCTGAACCTGCGCTCCGGGTGGGCGCTCGCCCGCGCCGCCGTGCCCGCGATGCTCGCCCAGGGCCGCGGCGCGATCGTGAACGTCGCGGCGCAGGCCGCCCTCGCCCCGCCCGCGGGCCTGGGCGCCTACACCGCGTCGAAGGCCGCCGCCGTCGCGCTCTTCGCGTCTCTCGCGGCGGACCTGAAGGGAACGGGCGTTCGCGTGAACACGATCCTCCCCTCGATCATCGACACGCCCGCGAACCGGAAGGCCATGCCCGACGCGGACTTCTCGAAGTGGCCGAAGCCCGAGGAGATCGCCCGCGTCGTCCTCTTTCTGTGCGGCGACGGCGCGCACGTCGTCCACGGCGCCGCCGTGCCCGTGTGAGACGGCGGCCAGGTCGCGTCAGCGCGGCGTGATCGCCGAGGGGTCGACCGCCGCCGGGAAGAGGGCCGGGTCGATGCGGATTCTCGCGAGCGCATCGGCCGTCTCGGGCGACGTCTTCCGGAGCAGCGCGCCGAGGTTCGCCCGCGTCGCCTCGTCGACCGGCACCTTCGAGACGGCCTCGACCGTCACGGCCGTCTTCGGGTAGCGCTTCGCGCCGCCCTCGCGGAGGACGAGGTCCGTCATGAGGGGGTTCGGGTCGAGGACCTTGACGCCCGGGTGGCCGGCGGCCGCAAAGGCCTGCTCCCAGAGCGGCTTCACGTAGGGGAAGTGCGTGCAGTTGAGGCTCACGACGATGGGGCCGCCTTTCGTCGTCTTCTTCTCGAGCGCCTCCGCGACGAACTGCTTCACGTAGCCGACGGTCTCGGCGCTCGCCGCGCCGCGCTCGATCGCCCCCGCGAGCCGCGGACACGCCTCGCCCACGACGCGGTCGGGCGCGACGCCCTTCTCGACGAGGAGCTTCTTGTGGGCCCCCGACTCGATCGTCGTCTTCGTCGCGAAGACGAGCGCCGTCGCGCCCGGCTCCGCGGCCAGCTCCCTGCGGATCTGGTCGGCGCCCATGCTGACGATCTCGACCGTCTCGGTGCCGCCGGTCTTCGCATGCCGCGTCCGGGGGAAGACCACCGAGAGCGTGTTGCACGCGATCAGGACGAGATCCGGCTCGTAACGCGCTTCCATGGCCGCGAGCGCCCCGTCGAACACGCGGACCTTGTCGGCGTCGTGCTTCATGTCGTTGTAGCCGAACGCCGCGTCCGGCTCCGCGTTCACGAACACGATCCTCGCCGAACGGGCGATGCCGCTCGCGGGCAGGCGCGCCGCGAGGTCGGCCGCCACGGAGAGCCCGCCGAGGCCGGAGTCCGTGACGACGATCGTGACGTCGGGCTTCGCCCGGGCGACGTCGGAGAAGGCGCGGGCCTTCGCGGCGTGAAGGGAGGGCCCGCCGAGAAGGAGGACGGCAGCGAGGACGGCGGACGACGGGAGGAGCGTGGGCGTCTTTTTCGTGGCCATACGCCCCGGAGCTTAAACCGAAGGGACGGAGGGGGCGGGGCCGCCTCCGGCGCGGCCGAGGAGGATCTCGTGCTCGCGCGCGTTCTGCGCGAGCGCGGCGGCCCGCAGGAACTCGGCCCGGGCCTCCTCCACCCGGCCCAGCTTCTCGAGCAGGTCCCCGCGCACCGCGGGCAGCAGGTGGTAGCCCGAAAGCGATGGCTCCGCGGCCAGGGCGTCGACGAGCGCGAGCCCGGCGGCGGGGCCGCTCGCCATCGCGACCGCGACGGCCCGGTTCAGCTCCACGACGGGCGACGGCGCGAGGCGCGCGAGCTCGCCGTAGAGCGACACGATGCGCGGCCAGTCCGTCTCGGCGGCCGTGCTCGCCCGGGCGTGACAGGCCGCGATCGCGGCCTGCAGCGCGTAGGGCCCCCGCGGCCCGAGCGCCTCGGCGCGCGCGAGCGCCGCGAGCCCGCGCCCGATCAGCATGTGGTCCCAGCGGCCGCGGTCCTGCTCGAGAAGGAGCACGGGCTCGCCCGAGGGACCGGTGCGCGCCTTCGTCCGGGACGCCTGGATCTCCATGAGCGCGACGAGACCGTGGACCTCGGGCTCCGCCGGCGCGAGCCCCGCCAGGACCCGTCCGAGCCGGAGCGCCTCCTCGCAGAGCTGCGGGCGCATCCAGTCGTCGCCGGCCGTCGCCGCGTAGCCCTCGTTGAAGATCAGGTAGAGGACCTCGAGGACCGACGACAGCCTCGCCTCCCGCCCGGCGCCACGCGGGACCTCGAACGGAACGCGCGCCTCGGCGAGCGTCCGCTTGGCCCGGACGATCCGCTGGGCGATCGTCGCCTCGGGCACCAGGTAGGCGCGCGCGATCTCCGCCGTCGTCAGGCCCCCGAGCAGGCGCAGCGTGAGCGCGACGCGCGCCTCGCGCGAGAGCACCGGATGGCAGGCGGTGAAGACCAGCCTCAGGAGGTCGTCGCCGATGTCGTCGTCGAGCGCCGTCTCGAGATCGGCGACGGCCCGCTCACGCTCCGCGTCGAGGTCGCGCCCCAGCTCCCCGTGCACGCGCTCGACGCGCCGGCCCCGGCGCAGGTGGTCGAGCGCCCGGTTCCGCGCCACGGCCATGAGCCAGGCGCCGGGGTTGTCCGGCACTCCCGTCTCCGGCCACCGCTCGAGCGCGGCGACGAGCGCGTCCTGCGCGAGATCCTCCGCGAGACCCACGTCGCTGACGATCCGCGCGAGGCCGGCGATGAGCCTCGACGACTCGATCCGCCAGATCGCCTCGATCGCGCGGTGGGACTCGGGCTCCGGCACGGAGGACGATTAGAGCATCGTCCTCCGCCGGGCGCGCCCGGGGCCTATCTCTTCTTCGTGATCTTCGCGACCGTGATCTTGAAGCCGTCGGGATCCGTCAGGGCGAAATCGCGCATCCCCCAGGGCTGGTCCGTCGGCGGCTGGTCGAGGACTCCCCCGCGCGCCTGGATCCTCTTCGCGAGGCCGTCGAGGTCCCCCGCCGTCAGCGCGTAGAGCCGGAGGCCCTCACCCTTCCTGCGGTCGCGGCCCTTCTGCCAGTCGTCCTGCCCGAGCAGGAAGACGACGTCGCCCGCGCGAAGCTGGGCGCCCACGAGCTTCCCGTCCCTCTCGAAGCGCTCCTCGACCGCGAAGCCGACCACGTCGCGATACCAGGCGATGCTCTTCTCGAGGTCGTTCACCGTGATGGAGGGCGTCACGTCGGTCAACGCGAGGCCCGCCTTCGCGGCGCCCGCCTTCCGGACGGGCGCCTTCTTCTTCGCGGAGGGCTTCTTCGCGGATTTCGAGGCGGCTTTCTTCGAGGTCTTGCGTGCGGCCATGCGTCAGCTCCTTCTGAGCGGGGTGAGGTTCTTCAGCCGGGGCTCCACGAGATCGCGCGTCCCCCACGCGGCCCGCCGGGACGGCGCCGCGGCGGCGGGCTCCGTCACTTCTTCGCCTGCTTCTCGAAAAACTTCTCGCGACGGTCTTTCATCTTCTGCAACTCGGGCGTGAGCTCGCCCCAGTCCTCCATCTCGATGACCTGCCGGATCTCGATCTCGGAATCCCCCGGCATCGGGTTCGGGCAGCGCTTCACCCACTCGATCGCCTCCTCCTTCGACTTCACCTGCCACAGCCAGAAGCCGGCGACGAGCTCCTTCGTCTCCGTGAACGGCCCGTCGACCACGGTGCGCTTGCTCCCGGAGAACCGGACGCGCGCCCCCTTCGAGCTGGCATGAAGGCCCTCGGCGGCGAGCATGATGCCCGCTTTCACGAGCTCCTCGTTGAACTTCCCCATGTCGGCGAGCAGCTTCTCGCTCGGCATGACGCCCGCCTCGCTGTCCTTCGTGGCCTTGACCATCACCAGGAATCGCATTTCCGTCGTCTCCTTTCGACCGGCTTCCCGGCCTCTTACCCTTACGACGACCGGGCCTCCCCGAAATCGACACGCGGGGGGAGATTTCTTCTCACCCCTTGTAGACGGCGAAGGCGGCCCCCTGGGGATCCGCGAAGACGGCGAAGCGGCCCATGCCCGGGATGTCCGACGGCGGCACGTACGTCGTCGCGCCGAGGGAAGCGGCCTTCGCGGCGGTCGCGTCGCAGTCGGCCACGGCGAAGTAAGGCAGCCAGTGCGGAGGTCCCGGCGAGTCCTTCGGCTTGGCCATCATCCCGCCGATCGGCGTGCCGCCGAGGAGCCACTCGGTGTACGTCATCCCGCCGTCAGAGCCGGTCTTGGCGGCCCAGCCGAAGAGACCCTTGTAGAACGCCTCGGCCTTCGCCGTGTCCGTCGTGTTGAGCTGCCCCCAGCAGAACGCGCCCGGCTCGTTGTGGACGCCGATGCCCGTGTTCTCCTTCGCCTCCCAGACGCAGAAGTTCCCGCCCGTCGGGTCGGCGAGAACCGCCATCTTCCCGAAGCTCCCGACCTCGAACGCCGGAGCGGTGACCTTCCCGCCGAGCTCGGCCGCGCGGCCGGCCGACGCGGCGGCGTCCGCCGACGCGACGTAGAGCATCCAGTGCGGCGGGACGCCGGGCATCTTCGCGGCGTCCAGCGTGTAGCAGGCGGCCGCGTCGCGGCCCTTCAGCTTGAAGATCGTGTAGGTCATGCCGGGACCCATCTCGTTGTCCGTGAACGACCACCCGAAGAGCTTCGTGTAGAAGTCCTTCGCGGCCTTCTGATCGGACGTCGCGAGCTCGATCCAGCAGAATGCGCCCGGCGGGTGGGACGTGACTTCGGCCATGGCCTCTCCCTCCTTGTCCTCTTTCGAGCGGGTCGAGCCGACTTACGCCGCGTCGCCGCCCGAGGTTTCAAGCCGCGCGAGGCGGAGGCGCCGATTGCGAGTCCGCCCGGCCCGCCCGCGTCCGGTCGAGGCTCCAGGATCCCGCGCCGCGACAGGCGATGAAGAAGAAGAGGACGGCGTTGACGAGAGCCGCCTCACCCTGATTCACGGCGGGAAAGAAGTTCGAGTCGAAGCGGAATTTCCAGTGGAACTGGACGTAGGCGACCGCCATCGTCCCGCTCGCGACGAACGCAGCCCAGCTCGTCAGGAACCCGGCGGCGATGGCGAGACCGGTGGCGAGCTCGAGGACCCCTCCGATCCAGACCTGCGACCAGACCGGCGGCCGGACGTCCATCAGGACGCCGAAGACGATCTGGACCCCGTGGAAGGCGTAGAGGAGGCCCGCGACGACGCGGAGAAGCGCATAGGCGGGTTCCACTTTCGACCTCAGAAACGCTCCGAGCACGGAATCCTCCCGTCCGCGGCGTGCAAGGCCGCTGCCACACGGGCCCTTCAACTCATGGTGACGGAGTCATTTCACCCTGTCCCGCGTAAACGCGGCCGTCAAGCGATCTTTTCGGGAGGTGGTCGCCTGCGACCGCGACTCAGGCCCGGCTGCGATAATGTCGCCCCACCCCGTCGGGATCGTGGGAGGACACGTGCGCAGGAACCTGACCGTGAAGGTCGCCATTCCGGCGGCCACCCTCGCCGCAATTCTCTCGCGGCGCCTCTGGGCGTCCCCTGCCGCCGGCGCCGCGCCGGGAACCGCGAGCACCCCCCTCATCAGGATCGCTCGCGTCCGGCCCAGACGGCCGGAAAGGTTCTCGCTCGCTCCGAACGCGTCGGCCACGCCCGGCTGCTTCGGCGTCCTGGGCCCGGTCACGTGCGATCCCGCAACGATGCTCAAGTTCCAGTACTTCGGCGGAAAGGTGATTCCGAACGCCAAGGTCTTCGCGGTCTTCTGGACGTCGGCCGTGGACGCAACGACGCAGGCGGACATCGGTCCCTTCTACCGCGCCGTCACGAACAGCGGCTGGATGGACTGGTTCAACGAATACTCCACGGTCGGGTTCACCCCCGGCAGCAACCAGGTCATCGGCCGCGGCACCTTCGCGAGCAGCATCACGATCACGCCGGCCACGGCCGGCCACCCCTGTGTCCCCGACTCGGGCGGGCACACGCCGACGGGCGTCACGTGCATCTGGGACACGGACATCCCGACCGAACTGGACGCGCAGATCGACGCAGGCCACATCCCTCCGCCGGACCAGCACACGATCTACATGGTCCACTTCCCGGGCTCGTTCGTGATCCAGTCCTTCGACCGGACGAACAAGGCCGACTCCTGCGTCGAGTACTGCGCATTTCACGGCACGTACACGCGCGCGGGCTTCGGCAGCGTCTACTACGGTGTCCTGCCGGACGTGGGCGCCAACGGCTGTCAGGCCGGCTGCGGCAGCGGCACGACGTTCGCGAACCTCTGCTCCGGCGCCTCGCACGAGCTGGGCGAGGCCATGACCGATGCCGAGGTGGGTCTCGCAACGACGAACGCTCCCCCTCTCGGCTGGTACGACGGCGGCACCGCGAGCCAGGGCGAGATCGGGGACATGTGCAATCAGTCCACGAGCCTCGTCACGTCCCTCGCGGACGGCCTCCCGTACACGGTCCAGAACATGTTCTCGAAGGTCGTCTGGGACGCGAACCCGGTGCCGTCGACGCTCGCCTGCGTCGCGACACGCGTCGCCGCGAACGACTACGCCCTGTTCTTCAACCCGAACGACCGGTCCGTCGCATCGGGAGGGAACGTCTCGATTCCGATCCACCTCGAGACGACGAACGGCACGGCCTCATCCGTCACGCTCGCCGTGTCCTCCCTCTCGACACTCCCCGCGGGCGTCCACGCCTCGCCCAGCCTCGCCTCCGTGAGCTCGGTCGCGCCCGGAGGCGCCTCGGTTGCGAGCCTCGACGTCACCGTCGATCCCGGCACGCCGCCCGTGGCCGACCAGGTTCTCGTCCTCGACGCGACCGCGGGGAGCCTCGTTCATTCCGCCTCCTTGCTCCTCCAGGTCACTCCGCCCGCCACGAACGACTGGAGCCTGTCCCTCGCACCGTCCGGCCGGGCCGTCCTGCCCGGCGGCAGCGCGACGTACACCGTGAGCGGCGCCGTCACGTCGGGCAGCGCCGAATCCGTCTCGCTCGCGACGGCCGCCGTGACCGGCCTGCCCGTCGGCGTCACGGCCGCGTCCTTCAGCCCGGCCACGATCACGCCGGGGTCCACGACCTCGATGCTCACGCTCATCGCGTCCGGGGTCGCGCCCGCCGCGCCACCGACCACGTTCACGGTCAAGGGCACGAGCGCGAGCCAGCCGGCGGGGCACACGCAGACCGCCCAGGTGACGGTCGACGGCCTGCCGACCGTCTCGATCGTCGCTCCGGCGAGCGGCGCCACCGTGGGCGGCACCGTCCCGATCACGATCAACGCGACCGCCGGCGCGAACACGACGATCGCGTCGACCGTGGTGCGGATCGACGGCGCCGTCTACGCGGGCCCGCTCGCCTGGGACACCACCGCCACCACGAACGGACCGCACACGCTGGACGCGACCGTCACGGACGCGGACGGCGGCAGCGCGAACGCCGCGCAGGTCTCCGTGACCGTCGACAACACGCACCGCCTCTTCACCCTCGCACCGTGCCGCGTCTTCGATACCCGAGCCGCGGCCGGGCCGGCGCTCGCGGCGGCGGAGATCCGCCCGTTTGCCGTTGCCGGAGCGTGCGGCGTCCCGCTCTCGGCACGCGCCATCGTCGCGAACCTCACGGTCACGAACGTCGGAGCCGTCGGGAGCCTTCAGGCCTACGCGGCCGGTGACCCGCCGCCCGACACGAACTCGCTGAGCTTCCGGGCCGGCGTCACCCGGGCGAACAACGGGATCATCCGGATCGGCACGGGCGGCGCCGTCGCCGTGAGGAACCAGTCCACGGCGAGCGTGGACGTGATCCTCGACGTCACAGGCTATTTCGAATAGGCAGCCCACGGCGCGCGCTGAACGGGAACCGTGGATGCTCCTCGAGAGCGGTGGACGTCGCGGGCCATACGAGGTCTTCACGGCGATGCGGCGGGGCGCTCTTCTCGTCGCGCTCGCGGCGCTGTCCCTGCCGGCGCGTGCGGCCGGCGTGACGCCTCCGGCCGCGACGCCCCCGGCCGCGACGCCGCCCGGCGCGCATTTCCTTTCTCGTCCTCGCGAGCGAGCTCCCCGTCTGGAGCCGCATCGCGCGGGACTTCGAGGCGGCGCACCCGGGCGTCCGCGTGGAGCTCGTCGAGGGCCCGAACGACACCGGCCTCCGCGAGAAGCATGTACACGGCGGCTCTCCTCGCGGGGGACGACTCGTTCGACCTCGTCTACATGGACGTCACCTGGACGCCGAAGTTCGCCGCGTGGCTGAGGCCGCTGGACGGCGACTTCGGCGCCGCCGGGATCGCGAAGCTCCTTCCGGCCGCCGTCGACGCCGGCCGGTTCGAGGGACACCTGTACCGGATCCCCGTGCGCACCGACGTGGGCCTCGTCTACTACCGCCGGGACCTCCTCGAGCGCGCCCGCCTCGCTCCCCCGCGGACCCTTCCGGAGCTCGCCGCGATCGCCGGACGGCTCGAGTCCCCGCCCGCGCTCTGGGGCTACGTCTGGCCGGGCGCGCAGTACGAGGGGCTGATCTGCACGTACCTCGAGGTGCTGCGCGCCTGGGGCGGCTTCTGGGTGGACCCCGAGACGCTCGAGGTGGGCCTCGACCGCCCGGAGGCCCTCCGCGCGCTCGAGTTCCTGCGCAAATGCCGCTCGCCCGGCGGGATCAGCCCGCCCGGCGTCACGTCGTACAGGGAGGAAGAGAGCCGCCGCCTCTTCCAGGACGGCCGCGCCGTGTTCCTCCGCAACTGGACGTACGTCTGGCGGCTCGCCGAGGCCGAAGGTTCGCCGGTCGCCGGCAAGGTCGGCGTCCTGCCGATGCTGCCGGCCGGCCCGGATGGAGCGGCGGGCGGCACGCTGGGAGGATGGGGCTTCGGCGTGGCCCGCACGAGCCGCAACCCGCGGCTCGCCGTGGAGTTCATCCGGTACGCCGTCTCCCTCGAGGCGCAGCGCACCCTGTGTTCCGAGACCGGCTACCTGCCGGCTCTCGCCGACGCCTACCGCGACCCCGGGCTGCTCGCCGCGAACCCGTTCCTGGCGGAGGTCGAAACTCTCCAGAAAGACGCCGTGCCGCGTCCCGCGATCCCCCGGTACGCGCTCGCCTCGGACATCCTGCAGCGCCATCTCAGCGCCGCGCTCACGGGTTCGGCGACCCCGGAAGAAGCGCTCGCGTCCGCCGCGCGCGAGACGCGCCTGGCGCTCGCCGCCACGCGGCGGCCCGGGGACGTCGCGTCGCTGCTCCGCCGGCTCTCGACCGACGGGCGATTCCGGACCTCTCTGCGCAATACCGCCGTCTTCACGGCGTCCTCGGTGCTCCTCGAGATGCTCCTCGGCACGGCCCTCGCGCTTCTCCTCGACCGCTCCTTCCGCGGGCGGGGCGTCGTGCGCGCGGTCGTGCTCCTGCCCTGGGCCCTGCCGACGGCGGTGATGGCGCTCGCGTGGGCCTGGATCTTCAACGACTCCTTCGGCGTGGCGAACGACCTCCTCCTGCGCGCGGGGCTCGTCCGCGGGCCGATCGCGTGGCTCAGCGAGCCGGCGAGCGCGATGGCCGCGCTCGTCACCGCCGACGTCTGGAAGACGACTCCGTTCGTGGCGCTCATCGTCCTGGCGGGCCTGCAGGGGATCCCGCCCGAGCTCCTCGAGGCCGCGCGGCTCGACGGCCTGTCGGCGTGGCAGCGCTTCCGGCGAGTCGTTCTCCCGCTCCTCGTGCCGTCGCTCCTCGTCGCCGCGTTCTTCCGCGCCGCGCAGGCATACGGCGCCTTCGACCTCGTCTACGTCATGACGGGCGGCGGCCCCGGCGGGTCCACCGAGACCGTCTCTCTCTACGCGTTCCAGAGCACGTTCCGCTACCTCGACTCCGCGTACGGAGCGGCCGTCGCGCTGTCCGGGTTCCTGATCGCGCTCGCGCTGGCCGCGGCCGCCACGCGCCTCGCGCGTCTCCGCGGGAGGAACCCGTGACGCCGAAGCGGGTCGGCCTCGCCGCCGCGGTCGCTCTCGCGGTGCTCTGGAGCCTCGCGCCCGCCGCATGGCAGCTCCTGACCGCGCTGAAGCCGGACGCCCAGATCACGCGCGTCCCGACCGTCTACCTTCCCCACCCGGCGACGACGCAGCACTTCGCCGCTCTCTTCGCGCGCAAGCCCTTCGGGGCGTACCTCCTCAACAGCGCGGTCGTGTCGGGTGCCGCCACGCTGCTCTGCGTCTCCCTCGCGGCGCTCTTCGCCGCCCTCCTCGCGCGCCGGTCTCCGCGGCGGCGCGAGCGCGCGCTCCTCGCCCTCCTCGGGCTCGCGGTCGTCCCCCCGATCCTTCTTCCTCCTTCCCCTCTACGCGGCGGTCCGCGCGGCGGGCTGGCTGAACAGCCCGCTCGCGCTGATCCTTCCCTACGCGGCTCTGAACCTCCCGCTCGCCGTCTGGGTCCTGGACGCGGGCTTCCGCCGGATCCCGGGCGCGGTCGACGAGGCCGCCACGCTCGACGGCCTCGGCCGGATCCAGCGGCTCCTGCGGATCCAGCTGCCGCTCGTCGCCCCGTCCGCGGTGACCGCGGCCGTGCTCGTCTTCATCTTCTCGTGGAACGAGTTCATGCTCGCCCTCACGTTCATGACGCGCGACGCGCGCAAGACCGTGACCGCCGGCATCGCCAGCGTGACCGGCTCGTCGATGTTCGAGATCCCGTGGGGACAGCTCGCGGCGGCCGTCGTCGTCGCGACGGCCCCTCTCGTCCTCCTCGTCCTCGTCTTCGAGAGGCGCATCGCGAGCGGCCTGACGCGCGGCGCGGTGAAGGGGTGACGCCGCCGTGAGCGGGGAGCTGATCGGCACGGGCATCGCGAAGGTCTTCGAGGGCGGGACCCGGGCCCTCGACGGCGTCTCCTTCCGCGCCTCGCCCGGCCGCGTCCTCACGCTTCTCGGCCCCTCGGGGTGCGGCAAGACGACGCTCCTGCGCATCGTGGCCGGCCTCGAGACCGCGACGGCGGGGACCCTCCTCCTCGACGGGCTCCCGCTGGACGGCGTCCCGCGCCGGGAAGCGGGACGTCGGCTTCGTGTTCCAGAACTACGCGCTCTATCCGCACCTGACCGTCGAGGGAAACCTCTCCCTGGCGCTCGAGGCGCGGGGACTGCCTCGCGAGGAGATCCTCTCGCGCGTCGGCGAGACGGCGACGCTGCTCGGCCTCGTGCCGCTCCTCGCCCGCCGCCCCGCGCAGCTCTCCGGCGGCCAGCAGCAGCGCGTGGCGCTCGGACGCGCGCTCGCGCGCCGGCCGCGCCTGACGCTCATGGACGAGCCGCTGTCCAACCTCGACGCGCTCCTGCAGGGAGGACATGCGCGGCGAGCTGAAGGCGCTGTTCCGCCGCCTCGGCGCCACCGTCCTCTACGTGACGCACGACCAGGGAGAGGCGATGAGCCTCTCGGACGACGTGCTCGTCCTGAAGGACGGGCGGGTCCGCCAGAGCGGGCCGCCGCTGGCGCTCTACGCCCGCCCCGCGGACGTGTTCGTCGCGACCTTCGTCGGAAGCCCCCGGATGACGCTGTGGAAGGGCACGCGCGAGGCCGATTCCTTCGCCGCGCCCGGAGTCCGCCTCCCGCTTCCCGACGGCATCGTCGAGCGCGAGCTGTGGGCCGGCTTCCGGCCGGAGGACGTCGCCGTGAGCGAGGACGGCGGCGACGACGGCAGCGCGGACGGCGGTCTCGAAGGCGCCGTCGAGCTCGCCGAGCCGACGGGAGAGCGCACGCTCCTGACCGTGCGCGTGGGCGAGCAGGTCCTGCGCGCCTTCGCCGCGCCACGCCCGTGGCCGGGCCGCGTCAGGCTGCGGATCGCCCGCGAGAAGATCCACTGGTTCTCGGCGGCGACCGAGAAACGGCTCGGGTGACGGACGCGGGTCACTTCAGCCGCGGCGCGAGCCAGCCGATCCAGCGCCGGAAGACCTCGCGCGTGCGCACCGGGTCGCCCGGGAAGTGGCCGCCGACGGGGATCGCGACGAACGACGCCTCGACGCCGGACACCTCGAGCGCCCGGAAGAGCCTGAACGCCTGGGTGAACGGGACGCGGAAATCGCCCGTGTCCGCGAGGATGAGCGTCGGGGTCTTCGCCCGGGTCGCGTACGTGACCGGGGACTGCGCGCGGTAGAGCGCGTCGCCTCCCGGCGAGAAAGGCGTCGCCTTGCCCTCCCATCGCGTAACGCATCTGGACGTTGAAGTCCGAGAAGGTGTACTGGTCCGCGAGGTCGGTCACGGGCGCGCCGGCGACGGCCGCCTTCCAGCGGGTGTCGTGGCCGATGAGCCAGCTCGTCATGTACCCGCCGTAGGACCAGCCCGACACGGCGATGCGCGACGGGTCGACGAAGCCCCTCTTCACGAGGGCCTCGACGCCGGCGAGGACGTCGCGGCCCGGCCCGTCTCCCGCGTCGTCGTAGATCGCGCGCTGGTACGCGTTGCCGCGGTTGTCGCTCCCGCGGTAGTTCGGCGAGAAGACGGCCCAGCCCTGCGCGGCGAAGAGCTGCGCGGGAGCCGAGAAGGCGAGCGTCGAGGCGGCCTGCGGGCCTCCGTGGATGAGGAGGACGAGCGGCACCTTCGTCCCCGGGGCGTAGACCCGGAGGGAGCACCACGACGCCGTCCTCGTTCCATCCGTCGGGACCCTGCCACGCGAACGACTCGACCTTGCCGAGGTCGCGGCCGGCGATCTCGGCGTTGAGGTCCGTCAGCCTCCTCGGGCTCGACGGCGGCGGACGCCATCCGCCAGAGCTCGGCCGGGCGGGCCGGGCTCGCTGCCGACGAACGCGATCGAGCCGTCGTGCGCCGACGGTCACGTCGACGAAGAAGGACCATGCCGGCTGGACGTCGCCCAGATCGAGCCTCTTCGCCGGGCCGTCGAGCGGCGCGAGCCAGAGCGACACGCGGGTGCCGTCGTTCCCGCCCACGAGGATCGCCTTGCCGTCGGGCGTCCAGACCGACGCGTAGAGGCAGCGGTCGATCGGCTTCGTGAGGTCGACGCCCTCGCCGCCCGTCGCCACGGAGGTGACGTGAATGTCGTTCACGTTGTTCGGGTCGCGGTCGCGCGGGCACCAGTACGAGAGCTTCGTCCCGTCGGGCGAGAACACGGGAAATCCCTCGAAGTGCGTCTTCCCGGTGAGAGCGCGGATCTCGCCCGAGGCGACGTCGAGCACGCGCACCGTGGCGGCGTCGTTGTCGCCCGAGTGGGGCGTCTCGACGCGCACGAACGCCAGGCGCTTTCCGTCCGGCGACCACGAGAGGGGCGACGAGGGCGGGCTGGGCGGGAGCGCCGCGGGCAGGCTCCACGTTCCCGACGTCAGCCGCTTCGCCTCGCCTCCGTCGGCCGGGACGAGCCAGACGTGGACGGGCATCGGAGGCTCGGACACGTACAGGCTGTCGCTGCCGACCTCGAACAGGTCGTTTCCCTTCTCGATCTCCGCCTTGTTCGGCCGCTCGTCCTCGGCGGCGAACGCGAACGCCTTGCCGTCGGGCCGCCACGCGAAGTGCTGGACGCCCGTCGGAGCGTTCGTCACCATCTGCGCTTCCCCGCCGGCCATCGGGAGGACGAAGATCTGCGCCTTCGCGTCCTTCCCGCTTCCGTCGGCCGCGAGGAACGCGAGGCGGTCGCCGGTCGGCGACCAGCGCGGATGGGAGACGCCCTTGCGGTCGTAGGTCAGGGCGCGCCGCGCGCCCGTCGCGACGTCGACGAGGTCGAGCTCGGAGACCCACTTGTTCTTCCCGACGTCGGCGCGGGACACGACGACGGCGATCGACCTGCCGTCGGGCGAGATCCGCGGCGAGGAGAGCCGGACGATCTTCTCGAGGTCGTCGAGCGAGAAGCGCTTCCCGGAAGGAGCGTCGGCGGCGGCCGGCAGGGCGGCCGCGAGGAGCAGGCAGACCGCGAGCGATCGAAAACGGCGAGTCGTGTTCACGTATCCCCTTTCGATCACGGACGAGGCGCTGCGGCGGCCGGCCCGGACGGCTCCGAAGATTCGACCCTCAGGTTCGAGAAGTATCCGTCGGTGGAGACGTGCGACCAGAGCGCGATCGGGCCCCGTGTCTCGCCGAGCTTCAGGTCGTTCACGACGAGACACGGCTGCCCGGCGCCGTTGACGAAGAGCCGAGCCGTCCTCCCGGAAACCACGACCTTCATTCTCGTCCAGGCTCCCGCGTCAAGGTCCGCGTAGGACTCGTACACGCCGGGACTCTCTTTCCTCAGCCGGTGCCACGGGAAGTCCGGCTGCGACACGTACTGGACCGACCGGTTCCGTCTCAACTGGTCGTCGGCACGGCCGTTCGTGGGACGCAGATAGACGACTTCGCCGCGCGAGCCGCCCTCCGACAGGCGGAACTCGACCCCGATGAAACCCCGCGTATCGGCGGGGGCGCCTGCCCGCGGCGCGCCCGCGACGTCCACCTCGATCGTCCCGTCCCCGAAATCCGTGCCTTTCACGATCGCGATCACGGCCTTGTCCCCCGCGCCGCGGTCGGGCGGCGGCAGGAGGTGCACCGCGCTCCGCCCCCGATAGGACACGACGGCGCCCGTTCCCCCGACGACCTCGAGACCGTCCGTCGAGTCCAGCCGGCTCGTCAGGGCCGGAGCAACACGACTCTCGGCGGCGGCGAACGTTCCGGCGGCGAGGCAAGTCGCGAGGATCCAGCGGGTCGGCGAACCCTTCGTCGGCTGATTCATGCGGAGAACGTACGCAGCCTGCCGGGTAAGGTTTTCCGGCCTTCCGCTTCGGGCGCCCAGCCCGGAGGACCGCGCGCTGCCGCGCCCTGTGACGCGGCGCTTCAGCAGCTAGACTCGCGATCGAGCCCGCCGACGATGACTCTCGCGCCCGGCGATCGCCTCGCCCACTACAGCATCACCGCCAAGCTCGGCGAAGGCGGCATGGGCGAGGTCTACCGTGCCGCGGACTCGAAGCTCGGGCGACAGGTCGCGATCAAGGTGCTGCCGGAGGAATTCTTCGAAGACGACGAGAGGCGGCTGCGGTTCGAGCGCGAGGCGCGCACGCTGGCGAGCCTGAACCATCCGGGAATCGCCGCCATCCATTCCTTCGAGGAGATCCCCGGCCCTCCCCCCCGCCATCTTCTCGTCATGGAGCTGGTCGAGGGGGAAGACCTCAGCGGGAGGATTTCCTCCGGCCCTCTTCCCCTCGAAGAGGCGCTCTCTCTCGCCCGTCAGATCGCCGAGGCGCTCGAGGCGGCCCACGAGAAGGGGATCGTCCACCGGGACCTCAAGCCTGCCAACGTCAAGATCACGCCCGACGGGCGGGTCAAGCTCCTCGACTTCGGCCTCGCGAAGGCCCTGGACCCGGCGGGACCCTCGGGCCCGCGGACCGGGTCGCAGCTCACGGCCTCCCCGACCCTGAGTCTGGGCGCGACGGTGCAGGGCGTGATCCTCGGGACCGCCGCCTACATGTCGCCCGAGCAGGCCAAGGGAATGGCGGTCGACAGGCGGGCGGACGTCTGGGCGTTCGGCGTCGTGCTCTTCGAGATGCTCTCGGGAAAGCGGCTCTTCGAGGCGCCGACCGTGCCCGAAATCCTGGCACGGGTGCTGACGCTCTCTCCCGACCTCGACTCCCTGCCGGGGACGACGCCCGTCGCGATCCGGCAGCTCCTGCGGCGCTGCCTCGACCGGAATCCCCGGAACCGCCTGCACGACATCGCCGACGCGAGGATCGTGATCGACGAGGTGCTCTCGGGCCAGTCCGGCGACGTGGCAGCGGCCCAGCCGGGCGGCGCCTCCCGGCGCGCGCCGGCGTGGCGGCGGACGCTGCCGTGGGCTCTGCTCGTGCTCGCTCTCTCCGGCTGGGCCGTCTCACACTTCGCGTCCCGCCAGAGGAGCAACGTCACGGCCCCCACGATCCTGCCGCTCGACCTGGGGGAGGACCGGCTCGTCATGAGCGTCGGCGCGGCCATCGTGCTCTCGCCCGACGGCCGACGGATCGCCTGGATCGGCGGTCGGCCAACCGAGAGCCGGATCCTCGTGCGTGATCTCGATTCCGGCGTCGGTTCGCCGGATCGAGGGAACCGAGGGTGTCCACGATCTCGCCTTCTCGCCCGACGGGCGCGACCTGGCGTTCTTCGGTCCGACCTCCCTGATGAAGGTTTCCGTCGGCGGCGGCGCGCCGCAGCGCCTGGCCGACGTCGGCGAGCCGCGCGGCGTGACCTTCACCGACGACGGTTACGTCGTCTACAACCGCGACGTGTCGGACGGCCTCTGGCGCGTTCCTGCGGCCGGGGGCACTCCCGAAAGGTTGACCACTCCCGACGAGAAGCAGGGCGAGCGCTCGCACCGCTGGCCGTTCTTCGTTCGAGGGACCCATCGCATCCTCTTCCTCGCACAGTACGTCGGGAAGCGATACGACGAGGGAACGATCGAGATGCTCGATCTCGTGACCGGAAAGCGCACCACCGTGTATCGGGGCGGAAGCTATCCGCGCGTCGCGCGCGGGAAGCTCCTCTTCGCGCGCGACAACGCGGTCTGGGCGGCGTCGCTGGACGCCGGGGCGGGACGACTGACGAGTCCCCCGGTGCGCGTCCTCGACGACGTCGCGTACGCGAGTTTCAACGGCGGCGCGCAGTTCGACGTCGCCGACGACGGGACGCTCGTCTACTCCCCTCGGGGCGCCTCCGCGGAAACGGTCCAGCTTTCGTGGTACGACCCCAGGAGCGGCGCCTTCGAGAAGGTCGGAGGGGCGCCCGGACCCTACCGGTCCCCGGCGCTCGCGCCGGACGGCCGGTCTCTGGCCCTCCAGCTGAACCAGGGCGGGCGGTCCGATCTCTGGATCTTCGACATCGCGACCGGCAGTCGACGCCGGCTGACGTTCGGGGGCCGGGAAAGAAACCCGGTCTGGAGTCCCGACGGGACGTCGATCGCCTACTCCTACATCGGCGAGGGCTCGGGATACAGGCTCGCGAAGGTGCGCGCGGACGGCGTCGGCGATCCCGTACCGTTCGCCTCCAGCCCGAACATGCGCTTTCCGACCTCCTGGTCGAAGAGCGGCGCCTTGCTGATCACGGAGCTGTCGCCCCGGACGCACGCGGACATCTTCGTGGCGTGGCCCAACGAGCCCGGCCGCGCCCCCCAGCCGTTCCTGCAGACGCCGGCGAACGAGAGCGAAGCGGTGTTCTCGCCGGACGGACGATGGGTGCTGTACCAGTCGGACGATTCGGGAGCGGACGAGATCTACGTGCGTGCGTTTTCCGGCCCGGGGGGCCGCTGGCAGGTCTCCGAGGGCGGCGGCACGAGGCCGCTCTGGTCGCAGGACGGGCGGGCCGTCTTCTACTGGTCGAATCAGGGGCTGTGCCGGCGCGAGGTGGAGGCGAAGGGCGAGGCGTTCGAACTCGGCCGCCTCTCGGTCACCGCGACCGCGAGGACCGGCATCTCCACCGAGGGAGCGTTCGCGGAGCGGGACGGGCGCCTTCTCGTGCGTCGGCTCGTCGGCGACGAGAGCGATCGCCAGCGGGCCATTCTCGTCCTCGGCTGGGGCCGCAAGCTCGAGCGGCGCGTCGCCCGTCCGTAACGGAGACCCGAGCCTCGACGTTGCAGATGGTCGGGACGGCGGGATTCGAACCCGCGACCCCTTGAACCCCATTCAAGTACGCTACCAGGCTGCGCCACGTCCCGACCGAGGGCATGCATCGAAAGGCCGTGAAGCCCTTCGGGGGTAGCGGTTTATACCATGCGCGGAAGGGTCAGGGCTCAGAGCGCGAGAGGAGGGCCAGGATCTCCTTCAGCTCCCCGACCGCGCGGACGACGCGGTCGTCGGCTGCGGCGGGGACCGGGGCGGCCTCGACGGGCTTCGTGAACTCCGGCGCGGGCAGCTCGGCGCCCGAGGCGTCCGTGAACGTCGGGGTGGCGGCCCTCGCGGGGCGGGGCGGCCGGGGCCGCTCGGGCTTGTCGACCTTCGCGGGCTTCGGCGCGTCGGCGACCGGGGCAACGACGGGGTTCGTGTCCGCGGCGGTGTCCTTCGCCTCGGCCCTGCCGCCGCTCTCGCTCTCGAGGCGCTTCTTGGCGCCGGCGATCGTGTAGCCCTCGTCGTACAGCAGCCGCTTGATCTGCTCGATGAGCTTCAGCTCGCGCGGGCTGTACGTCCGGGGGCCCGGAATCGACTTGTCCACCGCGAGGACGGGGAACTCCGACTCCCAGTAGCGGAGCACGTAGGGCTGCACGTCCGCGATGCGGCAGACGTCCCCGATCTTGTAGCGCGTTTCGCCGCCGGAGCCGGTCGTTTCGGCCATCTGCACGACGTTTTTAGCACGGATCTTCGGATTTTCTTAGCAGGTGAAGAGGGGGACCGGGGACGAAGAGGGGATTTTGGGGATTTCTTAGAAGGTGAAGCGAGCGAGGCGCCCGCGACGAAGGCCCGGGTCTTGCCCGCGCACGGGACCTTCTAAGAAGTTCTTCTCTCCTCGTTCTTCCGTCCGTCCCGGTTCTTCTCGTCCCCCGGCTTCACGATGAACTTCACGGGCACGCCGTCGAGCTTCCAGTGCTCGCGGATCCGGTTCTGGAGGAACCGCTCGAACGAGAAGTGGAGCGCCTCGGCGCGGTCCGCGAAGAGCCGGACGAGCGGCGGCTCGGAGGCGACCTGGACGGCGTACCGGATCCGGAGCTCGCGGCCCGAGCGGCCCTTCGGCAGCTCGCGCTGGAAGGCCTTCTGGAGGACGCGGTTCAGCTCGCCCGTGGACATGCGCGTCGCGAAGCGCTTCGCGAGCGCGTCCGCCTCGGTCAGGATCCGCCCGACGCCCTTCCCCGTCTTCGCGGACATCGGCAGGAACGGCGCGTTGCGCAGGAAGACGAACCGCCTCACGACGTCCTGCTTCATCTCGCGGACCTTCTCGTGGTCCTTCTCGACGAGGTCCCACTTGTTCGCGACGAGGAGCAGGCCGCGGCCGGCCTCCTCCGCGTAGCCCGCGATGTGCGCGTCCTGCGCCGTGATGCCGTCGGCGGCGTCGAAGACGATGACGACGAGCCGGGCGCGCTCCATGGACTTGCGCGCGGCCACGACCGAGAGGACCTCGGGCGCGCCGGTCGTCCGGCCCTTCTTGCGGATTCCCGCCGTGTCGACGAGGACGTACTCGCGCCCGTTCACGGACAGCCGGCAGTCGATCGCGTCGCGCGTCGTGCCGGCGATCTCGGACACCATGACGCGATCGCGCCCGAGGAGCGCGTTCACGATGGAGGACTTCCCGACGTTCGGGCGGCCGACGATCGCGATCGGCAGGGGCTCGGTGCGCGTGTCGGGGTCGAGGTCGGGCGGCAGCGCGGCCTCGATCGCCTCGAGGAGCTCCTCGGATCCGGTCCCGTGCAGCGCCGAGACGCCGACGACCTGCGGAAAGCCGAGCTGGAAGCCGTCCGCCATGGAATTCGCCGCGGTCTTCGTGTCCACCTTGTTCCAGGCGACGAGGACGGGCTTGCCGAGCGCGTGGAGGCGCTGGGCGATGCGCTCGTCCTCCGGCAGGCGTCCCGCCACCCCGTCGAGGACGAAGACGAGGAGGTCGGCGTCCGCGACCGTCGAGAGCGTCCGGTCGCTCGTCCACGCGGCGAAGCCGCCCGCCGCGTCGAGGTCGAGGCCGCCCGTGTCGACGAGCTCGTAGGAGCGGCCGTTCGGCGTCTTCGCGACGACGGCGAGGGCGTCGCGCGTCATGCCGGGCTGGTCGTGCACGAGCGCCCGCCGCTCGCCCGCGAGACGGTTGAAGAGCGCGGACTTCCCGACGTTCGGGCGCCCGACGAGGACGACCTTGAAGGCGGCCACGTCAGCGCCGCCTGCGCGGGGCGGGGCCGCGGCGGGCCGCCGGCCGCCGCGGCTGGCGGTGGAGCGCCTCCACGCGGCTCTTGCTCCGCGGGCCCGCGCTCTCGCCGACCGGGACGAAGTCGAGTCCGCGCTTTTCGGCGTCCGCTTTCACGAGCTTGACGCGCAGGCGGTCGCCGAGGCGGTAGACGCGGCCGGACGACGCGCCCACGAGGCGGTGCTCGACGTCCTCGTACCGGTAGAAGTCGTCGTGGAGAGAGGAGATCGGGACGAGGCCGTCCACGTAGATGTCCTCGAGCGTGACGAAGAGGCCGAAGCCGACGACGGCCGACACGTACGCCCAGAACTCCTCGCCGACCCGCTTGCTGAGGAAGACGAACTTCTTCCAGGAGACGGCCTCGCGCTCGGCGGATTCGGCCCGGCGCTCGCGCGACGAGCACCGGAGGGCGGCCTCGTGGAACCAGCGCGTGCGGCCCGCCGCCTCCTCGGGCTGCGGCGCGCGGCGCGTCGCGATCCACTCCACGAGCGCGCGGTGGACGAGGAGGTCCGGGTAGCGCCGGATCGGCGAGGTGAAGTGCGCGTAGTAGGTGGCCGCCAGCGCGTAGTGCCCGCGGCAGTCCTCCGAGTAGAGCGCCTTCTTCTGGGAGCGCAGGACGAGGTCGTCCACGAAGCGCTCCTCGGGCCTGCCCTGCGCCTTGTCGAGGATCGCCTGGAACGTCGCGGGCGTGACCTCTTCCTCGTCTTCCGGCAGGTCGTAGCCGAGCGGGCCGAGGACGACGCGGAGCGCCGCGAGGCGGGCCTCGTCGGGGCGGTCGTGGACGCGGTACAGGGCCGGCGATCGGCACGAAGACGAGGTGCCGCGCCACGGCCTCGTTGGCCGCGAGCATGAACTCCTCGACGAGCCGGTGCGCCTCGTTGCGGACCGCCTTCATGATGGCGACGACGTCGCCCTCCTCGCCGAGGATCACGTCCGCGTCCGGCAGGTCGAAGTCGAGAGAGCCGCGGCGCACGCGGCGCGACTGCAGAGCGTGCGCCGCACGCTGCGCGACGCGCAGCATGTCTCCGACTTCGGAGGAGATCGGAGAAGAAACCGAAGAGGAAGATTTCTTAGAAGGTGAATGCGGCGGGGCGCGGCCGGAGCCGAGCCGGGCCGCCTGCGTGATCGACTGCGCTGTAGGTTTGGAATGAGCCGCCCGCGGTGCGCCCCGCCGGCTGCCCTCCCCCTCTTCCCCTTCCAGGAAATTCTTCTCTTTGTCTTGTCTTTCTCTTTCTTCCCCTCTAAGAAATCCCCAACTGCGGTGTACGTGAGCCGAGCGCGGGACTTGATCAGCGAGCGATAGAACTCGCTCTTCACCGTCTCCCCGTGCTTGTCGAGCGTGAGCACGGCCGAGACCGTCCGGCGCTCCTCGTCGGGGCGCAGGGAGCAGAGGTCGTTCGAGAGGCGCTCGGGGAGCATGGCGATGGCGCGGTCGGGAAAGTACACGGACGTGCCGCGCTCGTAGGCCTCGGCGTCGAGCGCGCTCCCGACCGGGACGTAGTGCGAGACGTCGGCGATGTGGATGCCGATCCGGAAGCCGCCGTTCGGGAGCTGCTCGGCCTCGATCGCGTCGTCGAAGTCGCGCGCGGTCTCGCCGTCGATCGTCACGATCGTCCGGCCCGTGAAGTCGGTCCTCAGGCGGCGCTCGCCCTCGTCCACCTCGCCCACGGAGGCTTCCGCCTCGGCGATCACCGTCTCGGGGTACTTCCGCGGGATCCCCCACTTGCGGGCCACGACCTCGACGTCGACGCCGGGATCGCCCTCGAAGCCGATCGTGTCGACGACCTCGGCCAGCGCGAGGCGCCTGTCGTCCGGGTACGCCGTGATCCGCGCCTCGACGAAGATGCCCTCGGGAGCGTTCCGGTCCTTGCCGTCCGGCACCGCGAGGCGCGCGTCGATCTTCCGGTCGAACGGGACGACGAACGTGCCCTCGGGCCCGCGCACGATCTTGCCGACGACCGTCTCGCGGCGCCTCACGAGCACCTTGACGACCGTCCCGGTCGGGCGCGGCTCGAAGCGCGGCGCGCGGCCGGTCCTCGCCTTCGAGGAGGGCTTCGGCGCGGCCTTCGGCTCCTCGACGCGGACGAGGACGAAGTCGCCGTCGAGCGCGCTGCCGAGGCCGACGACCGGCGTGTCCGGCACGCCGGGCGCGCCGGAGAGGAGGAACGCGCGGCCCTCGCCGCGGACGGCGAGAGTCCCGGCCTGGAAGTCCGTGTACTCGATCCTCGAGAGCTTCTCGCCGCGCACCCGCACGACGGCGCCGCCACGCTCCAGTTCGGAGACGATCTCCCTGAGGGCCTGCTCGTCCGAGGCGGACGGAGCGGCACCCAGGACCCTGCGGGCGAGGTCCGAGAACGGGAGGATGCGCGAGCCCTTCGGCTCGAGAGCCGCGAGGGCCGCGTCGCGAAGCTGCTGGGAATTCATGGGGTTCTGGGTGGGACGAGGCTCGGAACGCCTCGACGGGAAATGCCATTCTGCCTCATCCCGCCGGTACGCGCATCCCGAGCCCCCGGGAACGGAACGCCTCTTGCTTTCCACGCTCCCGACAGGGAGGGGCCCATGAAAAGTCTTCCAGAGTTCCATCGGGGATCCCGAAGCCTCCTGCGGATCGCGGCGGCCGGCGCCGTCGCGGCGGCGCTGACGGCGGCCGGCTGCGCTTCCAAGAGCGAGCACGAGCGCGCGCTCGCGGAGAACCGGCGGCTCACGAGCGAGAACGAGAAGCTCTCGGAGACCGTCGAGACCATGAAGTCCGCCTCGTCCGAGGCGAACGCGACGCTCGCCGAGGTCCAGAAGGGTCTCGAGGAGATCCGCTCCAAGGAGCTGACGGCGATCCGCTCGTCGCTCCGCGTCGCGGAGGAGGGCAAGGCCTCGGCGACGACGCGCGACCAGCTCCAGGCCGAGATCGCGACGATCCGGGCCGCCGTCCACGAGAACCTGCAGAAGCTCGCCCGGCTCCAGCGGTCGAACCGCGAGAGCGGCGTGAAGCTCGCGTCCGTCGAGAAGCTCGCGGACGAGCTCAAGCGCTCGCTCGAGGCGAAGGAGGCGACCGTCGCGGAGCTCCAGAGCCGCATCGGAGACCTCTCGAAGACCGTCAAGGAGCAGGCCTCCTCGCTCGAGGAGAAGGAAGCCGCGATCCACGAGGGCGAGACCCGGATCGCGAAGACGACGAAGGAGCTCAACACCGCGTACGTCGCCGTCGCCTCGAAGGACA
Organism: uncultured Acidobacteriota bacterium; assembly: GCA_963776915.1. GTDB lineage: Bacteria > Acidobacteriota > Thermoanaerobaculia > UBA5066 > UBA5066 > Fen-183. The sequence goes on from CAVZPE010000015.1 coordinate 345,621, forward strand.
TGCTCAAGAAGAAGGGCGTCGTCGAACGGCGGGGCGACATCCTCGGCGTGGGCGGACGCTGGATCGAGACGGGCAAGTTCGACCCCGAGGTCTTCCGCCAGGTCGACGTCACGAAGGACCTCGAGGTCGACGATTCCCGCTCCCGCGAGCAAGGTGCGCGTCGTGACGGCGCAGCCGAAGGCGAGCTACACGATCGTGTCCGGCGGCCCGAACGCGAAGACCTCGACGCTCGAGGTCCGGGACCCCGAGGCGTTCTGGAAGGGCGACCGCTACCTCGTCGTCATGACGGACTGACGAAGGCGACAAACGGCTCCGCTCCGGGGCGCGTCGATTTCGATCGACGCGCCTCTTTTCTTTGCGCGACGCGCACGCCGGATCTCCTCCGCGCTCAGGCACGCCGATTGCGCTTCCCGGGTCGCCCGAGGAGGCTGCCATGAGAACGATGAACGACACCGCCAGTCCCGTCAGCAAGTTCCGCGCAACGATGCTGGGTTTCGCGGTCGGGGCCGCACTCGCGGCCGCGGGCTGCGGCTCCAAACGGGAGCACGCGCGACTCGTTTCGGAGAAGACCTATCTGGCCGCCGAGAACCGCCGCGTTTCGGACGAGCTCGAGGCGAAGAACGTGGAGACGCGGGACCTGGAGGTCGCGCTCCTCGAGGTCCGGAACGGCCTCGAGGAGATCCGCGGCAAGGAGCTGGCCGCCATCCGCTCCTCGATCCGCGTGGCGAAGGAGGGGCGGGCCTCGCAGGCGCTCCGCGAGGAGCTCCGGGCGGAGGTCCGGACGATCCGGGAGGCCGTGCACGAGAACCTCGCGAAGCTGGCCCGACTGGAAGAACGGAACAGAGAAAGCGGCCTCATGACGGCGTCCCTCGAGAAGGCGACCGCGGAACTGAGGCGGTCGCTCGAGCAGAAGGAAGTTCTCGTGGGCGAGATGGACAATCGGATCAAGGACCTCTCCGCCACCGTCAGGACGCAGGCCGCGAGCCTCCGGGAGAAGGACACCGCCCTGCGCGCCGGCGAGGCGCGCCTCGCGAAGAAGACGCAGGAGGCGAACACGACGTACGTCGCCGTCGCATCGAGGAAGGACCTCCTGAAGAAGGGCGTCATCGAGCGCGCCGGCGGCCGATGGACCCGGACCGGGAGGTTCGACGCGGAGGTCTTCCGCACGATCGACGTGACGCGGGACCTCGAGGTCGAGCTGCCCGCGCCCGCGAGGAGCGTCCGCGTCGTCACGACGCAGCCGAAGGAGAGCTACGAGATCGTCGACGCGGGCCCGGACGCGAAGGCGTCGAGGCTCGAGGTGAGGGATCCCGAAGCGTTCTGGAAGGGCGACCGCTACCTCGTCGTGATGACGGATTGAGGCGGGCGGCGCTTCACTCCGGTTCGGTTCCCTTCGCGAGTCTTCTCAGGTAAGCCGAGTAGGAGAACACCCGGCCCCGTTTCTTCTTCGTGACCTCGCGAACGACCCCGAGCCTTTCGAGCGCCGCAAGCGATTTCGTGACGGTGGGGACCGTGAGGCGTGTCGCGGCGCAGAGCCGGCCGATCGTGCTCAGAGGGCGCCTCTGCAGTTCGTGATGCACGCGCAGCGCCGACCCCGCTCCCCGACCGACCGCCTCGATGCGGTGCCGGTCCTTCTCGAAGAGGCTCGCCAGTGAGCGCGCCGTCTCGACGGCGCCCTCGGCCGTCATCGTGACGCCCTCGGCGAAGAAGTCGAGCCACGCCTCCCAGTCTCCCTCCTCGCGAACGTGCTGAAGGAGCTCGTAGTAGCGGACCCGATTCTGTTTCAGAAAGAGGCTCAGATAGAGCAGCGGCTCGGACAAGACACTCTCCTTCCAAAGGAGGAGCGTCACGAGGAGACGGCCGACCCGCCCGTTGCCGTCGAGGAACGGGTGAATCGTCTCGAACTGAAGGTGCGCCAGCGCGGCCTTCTCGAGCGGCGGGGTTTGCGTCGGTTCGTCGTTCAGAAACCGCTCGAGAGCGCCCATGCACTCCTCGACCTTCTCCGGGGGAGGGGGAACGAACAGTGCATTTCCCGGCCTCGAACCTCCGACCCAGTTCTGCGTCCTCCGGAACTCCCCGGGCCTCTTCTCCGAGCCACGTCCCCTCGAGAGGAGGATTCCATGGATCTCGCGAATGAGCCGGTTCGTCAGCGGAAACCCGGAGCGCAGGCGCTTGAGGCCGTGTTCGAGGGCCGCGACGTAGCTCGAGGCCTCGGCGACGTCGTCGATCGGGACCCCCGGCGTCTCGTCGAGCTCGAAAAGGAGCAGATCCGAGAGCGTCGACCGAGTGCCTTCGATCTGCGAGGAGAGAACGGCCTCTTTCCGGACGTACGCGTAGAGAAAGAGTTTGGTGTCGGGAAGCAGCGTGGAAACCGCGTCGAGACGCCCGAGGGCGAGAAGTGCGCGGTCCAGCCTTTCCCGGACAGCCGACGCCGCGAGCGCCGGCGCCGGGGGCAGGTCATACGGCACGAACGAGCGCACCTCTTCCCCGCCCAGGACTCGCACGGAGAATTCGCCGGTCAACCCTCGCCGCATCCGCAGGCTCCTTTCAGGAACCTTTAATAAGGTCGAGCACTATTAAAGCATATAGCCGAAACCTTTAATAGCGAAGGGCGGGCCGACCTTCCCGACGAAAAAGCCCCGCCTTCGCGGGGCTCGTCTTCAAGCTGGTGCGAAAGGGGGGACTCGAACCCCCACAGCCGGTAAGGGCTACAAGGTCCTGAGCCTTGCGCGTCTACCAATTCCGCCACTTTCGCGCGGGGACGGGAGGATAAGCGGCCCGAGCGGGCCCCGTCAAATGTCTACCGGCGGAAGCCGGCCCGCTCGCGCACCGCGACGAACGCGTCGATGCGGGCCTGGTCGGCCTCGGGGATCTCGGTGAAGCGGATCCCGAACGCCGGGTGGAAGTGGTCGAGATCGTTCGTGCGCCGGACGACCTTCCCGGCCGCGCGGAGGGGCACCGCGTCCTCCGGGAGGAAGAACTCCAACGTCACAGGCCGGCCGATCGCGATCGGGACCTCGATCTCGACGAGCATCCCGTTCGCGGACACGTTGAGCATCTTGCCGAGACGCACCGTCCCCTCGCTCGTCACGCGCGCGATCGTATTGAGCTCGCGGCGGGCCGGGATGAGCGTGAGCCGGTCCGTCTTGTCGAGGAGCTCGTCGGCCGGGAACGGAGCGAGGATGAAGTCGTTGATGCCGGGGACGAGGGCCTCCTCGAGGTGCGGGAGGCCGGCCGGCACGGCGAGCATGACGGAGACGGCGCGCCAGTGCGGCTTCTCCCGGAGCCGCCGGCACGCCGCGACCCCGCCCTCGGGCGGGAACGAGGAATCCAGGATCACGAGGTCCGGAATCTTCTCCGGCGCGATGGCCTCGAGCTCCTCGACGCTCTCCGCGGCGCGGACCGAATACCCGTTGAGCGCGAGGACCGACGCGGCGCCGCGCAGGAGACCGGCCGGGGGGCCCGCGAGGACGACCTTCTTCTTCGCGAAGAGGCCGGAATCGCGCGGGAACGTGCCGGACGAGTCCTTCACGGGGTGCCGCCGCTGCGGACGATGATCGAGCCCCGCGCCACCTCGGAGCCGGCGGCGTCGGAAACCCTCCCGTCGAACTTCACGGTGTCTCCGAAACGGCCGGCGACGGCGACGTCCACGTCGAGGACGTCGCCGGGGACGGCCTCGCGGCGGACGACGAGATCGGAGATCCCCGCGAGGAACCCGCGCCGTCCGAGGCCGGCGTCGCCCCCCTCGAGGAGGAGGGCGGCCTGCGCGATCACCTCGCCGTAGAGCGTGCCCGCGAGGGGCCCGCCGCGCGAGGCCTGCGCGTCCGCCGTCACGGTCGCCCTCACGCGCCCCTCCGCCCGGCCCGACGCGGTCACGACCGCGTCGACGAACCGGAACGGGAAGACGTGCGGGAGCGGCTGGAAGGTCATGCGGCCTTCGCGCGGATGAAGTCGCAGAGGGCGTTCACGGACGCGAACGCCCTGACGCCGACCTCCTCGTCCTGCACCTTGATCCCGAACTCCTTCTCGACGCCGAGGACGAGCTCGAGGGCGTCGATCGAGTCGAGGCCGAGGCCGCCGTCGGCGTCGCCGAAGAGCGGGGTGTCGTCGTGGATGGTGGTCGGGTCGACCTCCAGCTTGAGCTGCCGGACGATCAGCTCCTTCACGCGCGGCTTCGAGCTCTGTCCCTGATCCATTCCGTACTCCTTCCGGGCGGGACCGGCGGGGATCCGGCGAGGCAACGCCGGCGACGCGGAACCCGCCGACGGCGTCAGCCGACGAAGCCGCCGTCCACGCGTATGGTCTGGCCCGTGAGGTACGCGGCGCCGTCCGTGCACAGGAAGGAGACGAGCGGCGCGATGTCCTCCGGGCGGCCGAACCGGCGGATCGGCATGCGCTTCAGGAAGTCCTCGCGGGCCTCCTTCGTGAGAAAGGAGATCATCTCGGTCTCGACGAAGCCCGGCGCGACGCAGTTCACGGTGACGCCGTACGGGCCGACCTCCGCCGCGAGCGACTTCGTGAAGGCGACGAGGGCCCCCTTCGCCGCCGAGTAGTTCGTCTGGCCGGCGCTGCCCGAGAAGGCGGCGAGGGACGAGATGTTCACGATGCGCCCCCAGCGGCGCCTGAGCATCCCGCGGACGACCGCCTTCGTCGTCCGGAAGGTGCCGCCGAGGGCCGTGTCGATCACGACGTCCCAGTTCGCGTCGGGCATCAGGGCGAAGAGGCCGTTCTTGAGGACGGCCGCGTTGTTCACGAGGACGTCGATCCCCTCGCGCTCGCCGTCGAGCCGGTCCGCGAGGGCCGTGATCTCCCCCGCCGACGTCACGTCGCCCTTCGCGGCCTCGCCGGTGCCGCCGGCGGCGCGGATCGCCTCGGCGCCGGTCTCGGCGCCCGCCGCGTCGGCCCGGTACGTGAGGACCGCGTGGAACCCGTCGGCGGCCAGACGCTCGGCGATCGCGCGGCCGATGCCGCGCGAGCCGCCCGTCACGAGGCGACGCGGGTGCGCGGCGCGTCCGTGCTCACGAGGCCCCCACGGGCCGCGGCCCGAGAACGGGCGCGACGGTCGCGGCGAAGACGTGCACGTCCTCCGGCCGCTCGAGGGCCGGCCGCGCGACGATCGCGCGCGGAGCGTCCAGCGGACGAGGCGAGTCAGGACGTCGCCGGGTCCGACCTCGGCGAAGCGGTGAATTCCGGCGGCTCTCATCGCCAGAAGAGCCGGAGAAAAGAAAGACGGAAGAGAGATCTGCCTGGCAAGGACATGGGCGGCCTCCGCCTCGCTCACGACCGCGCCCGAGCATCGGGGCGTAGAGAGCCGCGCGCGGCTGCGCCACCCTCACACCACCTTCCAGGAAAATCTTGCAGATCTCGGCGCATACGGGATCGAGCATCCTCGAGTGCATCGGCCATCCGATGGCGAGCATCTCGGCTTTCAGCGCGCGGGGCTTGAGGACCTCGACGGCCTCCTGGACGAGATCCGTCTCCCCCGTGAGGACGATCTGCGCCGCCGCGTTCTCGGTCGCGATCGAGAGTCGCGAGGCGTCCGGGCAGACGCCCGCCAGCGCCGCCTCGACCTCCGGCCGGCGAGGCCGATGACGAAGCCCATCGTCCCCGCGACGTCGCCGGACCGCCGCGCCTCGGCGAGGAGGCGCTCGGCCTCGAGGAGGACGTCGAGCGCCGCTTCCACGGTCGAGGCACCCCGCGGCGACGAACGCGGCGTACGTCCCGAGGCTGTAACCGCAGGATGCGTCCGGAACGAGGCCGTGCTCGCGCCGAAGGACGTCGAGCACCGCGACGGAGACGGCGAAGACGCCGACCTGGGCCGGAAGGTCGTCGTGCAGGGAGGAGAGACCCGTGCCGAAAAAGGTGTCGGAGAGACGAACTCCCGACCTTCTGGAGATTTCCTCGAATGATGAAGAGACGTAGTCGAAGCGCCGGGCGAACGCCTCGCCCATCCCCGGCTTCTCGCTGAGCTGACCCGGGAAGAGGGCGCCGAACGTGGCCGGCGATGCGCCCTCGCTGGTAGCGCGAGCCGCGTTCACGCGGCGGCTCCCCTCTTCACCTTCAAAGGAATCTTCTCTTCTTCTTTCCCCTCTTCGATTCTCGCCGACGAGATCGGCGCGAACGTCCAGCGCTTCAGCCAGCGCGCCCATCGCTCCTCGGTCCGGCCGCGCCCCGCGAAGTGGACGAGGCGCTGCAGCGTCGAGAGGCCCGGCATCGGGGGGTGGGCCGGGTCGAACTCCCACGGGTGCACGTAGAGGACCGGCGGCACGCCGTCCGCCAGCGAGCGTTCGATCGCGGCCTCGACGCGGCTCTCGCGCGTCAGGCGGGAGCAGACGCCGCCGCCCCAGATCGCGCGGCGACCGAAGAACGTCCCCATCAGCGGCGGGACCTCGAGGATCGGCCCCGACGACGTCGCAAGGAGGGTGGGACGCGCCGGGTTCGCGGGGTCGCCGACCGGCGGCGCCGTCGTGAGGGACGAGTCGATCGAGAAGCCCTCCTCGACGAGGACGGCCAGCGCCGGGTTGTCGGCCCGGAGCATCGACCACTCGGGCGCCCGGAACGCCGTGACGGGCCGCCCGACGATCTCCCGCAGGGTGTCGCGGCTCCGGCGGACCTCCTCGCGGAACTCCGGCGGCGTCATCTCGAAGATGCGCCGGTGGGTGTCGCCGTGGCAGCCGACCTCGTGCCCGGCGTCGGCGATCCGCCTCACGAGCGCGGGGCTCTGCCGCGCGACCCAGCCGAGGACGAAGAAGGTCGCCTTCGAGGCCGTCCCCGCGAGGAGATCGAGGATCCGGTCGGTCCCGACGTGGACGCGCTTCTCGCGAGCCGCCCACGTCGCGGGATCCGCGTACGACGCGTGCCCGCAGACGTGGAACCACTCCTCCACGTCGACGGTCAGGATGGGGGCGGCCATCGGCGGATTATGACTCGTCGGAATCGATCGTCTTGTAGTACACGGACAGCCACGACGTGACCCAGGTGTCGCGGAACGGGCGATAGTGCGAGCGCGCGCCGTAGATCGTCCGCACGGGGACCGACTCGAACCGCCGGACGCGCGGGGCGGCCTTGATGAGGATCTCGTTCTCGATCGAGTAGCGTTCGGCGCGAAGGCGGAGCCCGCGGAGGAGGTCCGCCGCGATCACGCGGTAGCCCGACTGGCCGTCCTGGACGGGCAGGCCCGTCATGCGGCCGAGCACCTTGTCGCCGATCGTGTTCGCCCAGTAGTTCTTCGCGGGCATCGCGGAGGTGTCCGCGAGGCGCGAGCCGACGACGAAGTCGGCGCCGCGTCTCGCGGCGTCGAGGAGCGCGGGCAGGTCGGCCGGGTCGTGCTGGCCGTCCGCGTCGACGAAGGCGACGTGCGTGACGGGCTCCGCCAGGAGGACGGCCAGCCCGTCCCTCAGCGCCGACCCCTTCCCCCCGTTCACGTGCCGGACGAGGACCCGGGCGCCGGCCGCCCGGGCCGCGTCGGCCGTGCCGTCCTCGCTGCCGTCGTCCACGACGAGGACGTCCTCGACGGCGTCCCGCAGGCCGGCGACGACGGCGCCGACGGTCAGTGCGCATCGGAAGGCGGGGACGAGGGCGGCGGGGTGGAACTCTCCGGAAATCTTGTCGACCATCACGTTAGGGGATTGACGGGAGCACCCTGTTTGTGAAAAGTATCACGAGCGACGAATGGGCACCCAGCTGGCCTTTCTGCCGATCCTGATGATGCTCGTGGGTGCCATGGGTGTCGGAGCGCTGCTTCTCGGCCTCAATTACCTCCTCGGGCGGAAGGTGCGCACGAAACGCAAGCTCTCCCCGTACGAGAGCGGCATGCCCCTCCTCGACGACAGCCACAAGCGCATCACCGTGAAGTTCTTCATCGTCGCGATGATCTTCATCCTGTTCGACGTCGAAGCCGCGTTCCTCTACCCGTGGGCCGTCGTCTTCCGCCAGGGAGGCATGGCCGTGTTCGTCGAGATGCTGATCTTCGTCGCCGTGCTGTTCCTCGGCTTCGCCTACCTCTGGAAGAAGGGAGCGTTCGACTGGACGTGAGTGAGCGGCGGAGCGAACACCCCGGCGGCCGAGCTGGCCGGAAATCCGCGCGCGGGCGAGCACGGCGCGCTCTCGTGCGGCCGGGCGCTCTCCTTCTCGAAGGAGGCCCGCGCGGAGTTCGAGCGGCTCCTGACGCGCTACCCGACGAAGCAGGCCGCCCTCCTGCCGACCCTCTGGATCGCCCAGAAGGAGTGGGGCTGGATCTCGCGCGAGGCCGTGGACTACGTCGCCTCCCTCCTCGACCTCTCGCCCGCGTTCGTCTGGGGCGTCGTGACCTTCTACACGATGTACAACCGCGCGCCCGTCGGCAAGCACCTCATCCAGGTCTGCACGTCCATCTCGTGCCACCTGAACGGGGCCGAAGAGGTCTTCACCGAGTGCAAGAAGAAGCTCGGGGACCTGAAGTCGGGCGAGACGTCGAAGGACGGCAAGTACACGGTGGTCGAGGTCGAGTGCCTCGCCCAGTGCGACAAGGCGCCCGCCGTCATGGTCAACGACGACGACTACGCGGTGATCACGAAGGACAAGCCTCGACGCGTTCCTGAAGGGCCTGGGCTGAGACATGAGCGGACTCGACCGCGATTCCGCCCGTCCTCCTCGCCCGCCTCGGGAAGAAGGACTCGCGCTCGCTCGGACGCTACGTCGCGGACGGCGGGTACGCCTCGTGGAAGAAGGTCCTCGCCGGCGCGAAGAGCGGCGAATGGACGCCCGCGAAGCTGACGGACATGGTCAAGGCCTCGGGCCTGCGCGGCCGCGGCGGCGCCGGGTTCCCGTGCGGCCTGAAGTGGACGTTCGTGCCGCCGAACGAAAAGCGCGGCAACAAGCCGGTCTACCTCCTCTGCAACGCGGACGAGTCCGAGCCCGGCACCTTCAAGGACCGGCTCCTGATCGAGAACGACCCCCACCAGATCCTCGAGGGGATGATGCTCGCGAGCTTCGCCCTCGAGGTGAAGCACGCGTACATCTACATCCGCGGCGAGATGGTGCACGGCGCCGAGATCCTGAACGCCGCCGTCGCCGAGGCCCACGCGAAGGGCTACCTCGGGACGGACATCCTCGGCTCGGGCGTCGACCTCACGATCACGGTCCACCGCGGCGCCGGCGCCTACATCTGCGGCGAGGAGACGGCGCTCATCGAGAGCCTCGAGGGCAAGCGCGGCCACCCGCGCATCAAGCCGCCCTTCCCCGCCGTGTCGGGCGTCTGGGGCTCCCCGACGGTCGTCAACAACGTCGAGACGCTCTGCTGCGTCAGGCACATCGTCGACCGCGGCGCGGACTGGTTCAAGGGCGTCGGACGCAACGAGAAGAACACCGGGCCGAAGCTCTACGCCGTCTCCGGACACGTCGAGAAGCCGGGCGTCTACGAGGCGCCGATCGGGATCCCGTGGGAGCAGCTCCTCGCGATGGCGGGCGGCGTGCGGGGCGGACGGAAGCTGAAGGCCGTGATCCCCGGCGGCTCGTCGGCGCCGATCCTGACGGCCGCCGAGATCGCGGGCATCCCGATGGACTTCGACGGCATCGCGGCCGCCAAGTCGATGTTCGGCTCGGCCGCCATCATCGTGATGGACGAGACGACGGACATCCCGAAGGCCGTCACGAACATCGCGAAGTTCTACGCGCACGAGTCCTGCGGCCAGTGCACGCCCTGCCGCGAGGGCACGCCGTGGCTCCTCAAGATGCTCAAGCGCATCGTGAACGGCGAGGGCAAGAAGACCGACCTCGACCTGCTCCTGCAGGTCTCGAACCAGATGGGCAACGGCATGACGATCTGCGTCTTCTCCGACGCCGCGATCGCGCCCGTCATCTCCGGCATCACGAAGTTCCGCGGGGAGTTCGAGGCGTACGTCGAGAAGTCGACGAAGCCGGGGTTCGAGCAGCAAGCCCCCGACGACCTGACGAACGCCATCGCCGACCGCACCGCCGCAGGAATGCATTCTTAGAATGAGTACAGAACGCGCGCCCTCCCCCTCTTACCCTTCTAAGAAAATCTTCTCTTCTTCTTCGTCTCTTCGGACGGCGCATGGCGAAAGTAACCGTCGACGGGAAGACCGTCGAAGTTCCGAACGACGCGAACGCGCTCGAGGCGTGCCGCGCCGCGGGCGTCGACGTCCCGCACTTCTGCTACCACCCGGCCCTCTCGATCGTCGGCCAGTGCCGCATGTGCATGGTCGAGGTCGAGGGCGTGCCGAAGATCCAGGCCTCGTGCACGGTGCCCGTGCGCGACGGGATGGTCATCAAGGCCTCGACGGAGAAGGCCCTCGCGGCGCGCAACGCCACGATGGAGTTCCTCCTCATCAACCACCCGCTCGACTGCCCCATCTGCGACCAGGCCGGCGAGTGCAAGCTGCAGGACAACGCCGTCGGCGCCGGCCTGCCGGTCTCGCGCACCTCCGAGCCGCGCCGCCAGTTCCCGGGCTACGACCGGACGGACATCGGCCCGCACGTCATCGCGGACATGACGCGCTGCATCCAGTGCACGCGCTGCATCCGCTTCTGCCAGGAGATCACCGGAGACCGGCGAGCTCACCTTCATCGAGCGCGGCGGCCACACGATCGTCTGGACGCACGAGGGCAAGGCGCTCGACAACGACCTGTCGGCGTGCGCCGCGGACGTCTGCCCCGTCGGGCGCCCTCACGACGAAGGAGTTCCGGTTCCGCAAGCGCGTGTGGTGGCTCGACAAGACGCGCTCGGTCTGCGACGGCTGCGAGATCGGCTGCAACATGTCGATCGAGCACCGCGACCGCGTCGTCTACCGCTTCACCCCGCGCGTTCAGCCGCAGGTGAACGACTACTGGATGTGCGACTACGGCCGCTTCCGGGCCGAGGACCTCAACGCGCAGGAGTTCACGAAGCCCGAGATCCGCGTCGCGGGCGCCACGGGGCGAAAGCAGACGAACTGGGGCGAGGCGCTCGACGCGGTGAAGGTCGCAATCGACAGGGCTCGGGGAGAAGAGAAGAGAAAGACAAAGAGAAGATTTCTTCGAGTGTAAGAGTCATCGGGTCCGCCTTCCTGACGACCGAGGAGGCCTGGCTTCTCGCCTCGCTCTGCAAAGATTCCTTGAAGGTGAACGCACCCGAGTTCGTCGTGGACATGGGGCCGCGTCGCCGCATCCGGAACAAGAAGGACGGCTGGCTCTACGGAACCGAGGCGGCGCCGAACAGCAGGGGCTGCGAGGCGGCCGGCCTCACCCGCGCCAAAGAAGGCGGAACGTCGCCCCTGTCCCTCTTACTTTCAAAGAAATCTTCCTCTTCTCCTTCGTCTTCTCCCTCGGTCCTCTACATCACCGACGCCGCACTTCAGCGAGAAGTGCGACGACCCCGCGTTCGTCGCCGAGCTGCGGAAGGCGTCGGTCCTCATCGTCCACGCCCGCAAGCGCAATGCACTGACTGACGTTGCGGACATCGTCCTGCCGACGGCGTCGCTCGCCGGCACCGAGGGCACGTTCGTGAACGCGAAGGGCCGCGTGCAGCGCGTCGACCTCGCGATCCTCGCGCCGCCCATCGTCCGGACCGACCTCGAGATCTTCCTGCACCTCGGCGCCAAGATACGGCGCCTTCGACACGCAGTGGACTCCCCGGGACGTCTTCGACCGGATGAAGGCCTCCGTCCCCGGCTACGCCGGCCTCGACTGGGACGCCGACGCCCTCGTGGGCAACCCGCCGTCCATCTCCCCCGCCGCCGCCTACGACGCCCTCGGCCTGAACAAGGACGCGGACGTCGAGGTCTTCAACCGCCCGTCCGTCGCGGCGCCGGATCGGAAGCCGTGAGCCCGACCCTCTCGGCCGCCCTCGAGGGAGCGGGCAAGATCGCCTTCGTCTGGGGCGTCGTCCTCGCGGCGATGCTCCCGAACCTCATCTGGATGGAGCGGCGCGTCGCGGGCCTCATCCAGGACCGCCCGGGCCCGAACCGCGTCGGCCCGTTCGGGCTCCTGCAGGCCATCGCGGACACGCTGAAGATGTTCATGAAGGAGGACGTCGTCCCGCTCTACGCGGACCGGGTCCTCCACACGCTCGCGCCGTTCATCCTCCTCGTGCCGTCGATGGCGACGTTCGCCGTCATCCCGTTCGGCTCGAAGCTCCCGCTCTTCGGCCGCGAGATCCCGCTCGTCGATCGCGGACGTGAACATCGGGATCCTCTACGTCTTCGCGCTCGCCTCCGTCGGCGTCTACGGCCTCGTCCTCGCCGGCTGGGCCTCGAACAACAAGTTCGCGCTCATGGGCGGCATCCGCTCGTCGGCGCAGGTCATCAGCTACGAGCTCTCGATGGGCCTCGCGGCGATCGCGACGCTCATGGCGGCCGGCTCGCTGCGCCTCACGCGCGTCGTCGAGTACCAGGCCTCCGGCACGTTCCTCGGGTTCCTGCCGACCTGGAACTGCTTCACACAGCCCCTCGGCTGCATCATCTTCATCATCGCGGCCTTCGCCGAGACGAACCGCGTGCCGTTCGACCTCCCCGAGGCCGAGGCCGAGCTCGTCGCGGGCTACCACACGGAGTATTCGGGGTTCCGGTTCGGGGCGTTCTTCATGGCCGAGTACCTGAACCTCGTCGCCTCCTCGATGATGATGGCGACGCTCTACTTCGGCGGCTGGTCGTTCCCGTTCCTGCCGTCCTCCGGGCTCCTCGGCGGCCTCCTGTCCGTCGTCGTCTTCTTCGCGAAGACGATGTGCTTCATCTTCCTCTTCATGTGGGTCCGCTGGACGCTCCCGCGCTTCCGGTTCGACCAGCTCATGGACATCGGCTGGAAGGCTCTCCTGCCGCTGTCGCTCCTCAACCTCCTCTGGACGGGGGCGCTCGTCCTCCTGAAGGTGATCTGAATGCCGGCCCTCAGCGGAGAGCTCGTCGTCTTCACGATCGCGTCCGTCCTCGCGATCGGGTTCGCCCTCGCGATGGTCGTCCAGAAGACCCCCGTGCGAAGCGTCCTCTCGCTCGTCGTGACGTTCTTCGGGCTCGCGATCTTCTCGATCCAGCTCGCGGCGCCGTTCATCGCGGTCATCCAGGTCTTCGTCTACGCGGGCGCGATCCTCGTCCTCTTCCTCTTCGTGATCATGCTGCTCAACCTGAGCCAGGAAGCGACCGAGGAGGACGCCAGGCCCCTGCAGAAGTGGCTGGGGCTCGTCGTTGCCCTCGCGCTCGGCGGCCTCCTCTCCGGCGCCGCGCTCCGCGCCCCGATGCCGAGAGGGCCCCGCGCCGGCCCTCACGCCGCTCAAGGACGAGATCCCGACGATCGGGAGGCTCCTCTTCTCCGACTACCTCCTCGCCTTCGAGGCGCTGTCCTTCCTCCTCCTCGTCGCCGCCGTCGGCGCGCTCCTCCTCTCCAAGAGGAAGTTCGAATGACCGGCGCCCTGCCCGGCGTCGCCCCGATGGCCGTCCCTCCCGGCGCCTACCTCGTCGTCGGCACGCTGCTCTTCGCGATCGGCCTCGCGGGCGCGCTCCTCAAGCGCAACGCGCTCTCGATCTTCCTCTCGATCGAGCTGATGATGAACGCCGTCAACCTCCTGTTCCTCACGTACGCCCGGATGCGCGGCGACATGGCGGGGCAGATGATCGTCTTCTTCGTGATCGCCGTCGCGGCCGCCGAGGCCTCGATCGGGCTCGCGATCTTCGTCGCGCTCTTCCGCGCCCGCCGGACGGTGGACGTGGACAAGATCGCGCTGCTGAAGTGGTAGGCCGCGCATGAACCAGTTCTGGCTCATCCCGGTCCTCCCCCTCGCCGGGTTCCTCCTGAACGGCCTCGTCGCGCTCCTCGCCGCGAGCGCCCGCGCCGAGGCAGAGCTCGGCCACGACCAGCCGAAGGCCCGGCTCCCGTACGCGCAGCGCCTGTTCCACGGGATCGTCGGCGTCGGCTCCGTCGGCCTCGCGGCCGTCCTGTCCTTCGCCGCGCTCGTCCCGTACGTCCTCGAATCGCTGAAGACGCCCGAGGGACTCGCCCCCGTCGTCCAGCACGTCTACACGTGGATGGCCGCGGGCGACTACGCCGTCGACGTCGCGTTCCGGCTCGACGCCCTCTCGGCGCTCATGCTCTCGTTCGTCACGTTCGTCGGGACGCTCATCCACGTCTACAGCGTCGGCTACATGCAGGACGAGGAGGGCTACGGCCGCTACTTCGCGTTCCTGAACCTCTTCATGTTCGCGATGCTCATGCTCGTCCTCGCGGACAACCTCCCGCTCCTCTTCGTGGGCTGGGAGGGCGTCGGCCTCTGCTCGTATCTCCTGATCGGCTACTACTACGACAAGGACTTCGCGGCCGCCGCCGGCAAGAAGGCGTTCATCGCGAACCGGGTCGGCGACGTCGGGATGGTCCTCGGCATCTTCGGGATCTTCGCCCTCTTCGGGACGGCCGACTTCTCGTTCGTGGACCTCGCGAAGAACGCGACCCTCGCGCCCGGCTCGCACATCTCCGTCTACGCCGTCTGCCTCCTGCTCTTCCTCGGGGCGGTCGGCAAGAGCGCGCAGGTCCCGCTGTACGTCTGGCTGCCGGACGCGATGGCCGGCCCGACGCCGGTCTCGGCGCTCATCCACGCCGCGACGATGGTCACCGCCGGCGTCTACCTCGTCGCGCGCTGCAGCGCGGTCTTCGTCCTCGCGCCGGACGCGCTCACGCTCGTGGCCTGGATCGGAGCCGGGACGGCGATCTTCGCGGCGTCGATCGGGCTCGCGCAGAACGACATCAAGAAGGTCCTCGCCTACTCGACGGTCTCGCAGCTCGGGTACATGTTCCTCGCGTGCGGCGTCGGCGCGTTCTCGGCCGGCATCTTCCACGTCTTCACGCACGCGTTCTTCAAGGCCTGCCTCTTCCTCGGCTCCGGCTCGGTCATCATGTCGATGCACCACGAGCAGGACATGCGGAAGATGGGCGGCCTCGCGGGGCGCATTCCGCAGACGTTCCGGACGATGCTCGTCGCGACGCTCGCGATCGCGGGCATCTTCCCGCTCGCGGGATTCTTCTCGAAAGACATGATCCTGGGCTCGGCCGCCGCGTCCGGCCACTGGGCCCTCTACGCGGTGGGCCTCTTCACGGCGGGCCTGACGGCGTTCTACATGTTCCGGCTCGTCTCGATGACGTTCTTCGGCAACGCCCGCGGCGACGGCCATGCTCACGAGCACGCCCACGAGAGCCCGGCCACGATGACGGTCCCGCTCTGGATCCTCGCGGCGTTCTCGGTCGTCGCGGGCCTCCTCGGCGTCCCGGCGGCGCTCGGCGGCTCCGACCGGATCGGCCGCTTCCTCGAGGCCTCCGTCGCGCATCCGGAGATCCACGAGATGTCTCACGGGCTCGAGATCGGCCTCATGCTCCTCTCCCTCGGCGTCGCCGTGACCGGCCTCGTCTGGGCGTGGCGCTGGTACGGAAGGGCGGACGGGCCCGCCGAAGCCGTCTCGCCGCAGGCGGAGGCCTTCTACGCGAAGACGGGCGCGCTCGGCCGCCTCGTCGCGGACAAGTGGAACGTCGACGAGGGGATCGAAGCGCTCGTGCTCTCGCCGTTCCGCAGGATCGGAACGGTCCTCTGGCGCGGCTTCGACGCCCTCGTGATCGACGGGATCGCGAACGCCTCGGCCTTTCTCGTCGAGCTGGCCGGCGACCTCATGCGCTTCTTCACGACGGGCCACGTCCGCAACTACGCGCTCGCCTTCTCCCTCGGGGTCCTCGTCCTCATCCTCTACGTGTGGGTGAAGCCGTGAACTTCCACCCGCTCGGCACCGACCTCCTCACGACGCTCGTCTTCCTGCCGACGCTCGGCGCGCTCCTCCTCGCGCTCGTGCCCGGCGAGGCGAAGGGGGTCGCGAAGGCGGTCGGCCTCGTGACCTCGATCCTCACGTTCGGCGTCAGCGCCGTCATGTTCCGGGGGTTCGACCCGACCGCGCCCGGGATCGCCGGCTTCGCGATCGACCGCCCGTGGATTCCCCGTTTCGGGATCCGGTACCAGCTCGGCGTCGACGGCCTCGCGGTCGCGCTCGTCCTCCTCACGACCGTCCTCACGGTCTCGGTCCTCCTCGTCGCCTGCGGTCAGAAGATCGAGAAGCTGAAGGGCTACGTCGCGGCGTTCCTCGTCCTCGAGACGGGCATGCTCGGGAGCCTCGTCGCGCTCGACATGATCCTCTTCTACGTGTTCTGGGAGGTCATGCTGATCCCGATGTACTTCATCATCGGGATCTGGGGCGGCAAGAGGCGCATCTACGCCACGATGAAGTTCTTCCTCTTCACGATGGCGGGCTCGCTCCTCATGTTCCTCGCGATCCTCTACACGGCCGGCGTCCACAGCCGCGCGACGGGCCTCCAGACCTTCTCGCTCCTGGACTGGACGCGCGCCGCGTCCTCCGGGGCGTGGGCCCTTCCCCCGGGCGTCGAGGCCCTCCTCTTCGGCGCGTTCGCGCTGGCGTTCCTCGTGAAGGTGCCGCTCTGGCCGCTCCACACGTGGCTCCCCGACGCGCACGTCGAGGCCCCCACGGGCGGCTCGGTCATCCTCGCGGGCGTCCTCCTGAAGCTCGGGACCTACGGCCTCCTGCGCTTCGCGTGGCCGCTCTTCCCGAACGCCGCGGCGCGCTACGGCCCCTTCCTCGCGATCCTCGCCCTCGTGGGCGTCGTCTACGGCGCCTGGGTCGCCGCGGCCCAGAAGGACATGAAGAAGCTCGTCGCGTACTCGTCCGTGAGCCACCTCGCCCTCGTCGTCCTCGGCATCGTCGCGGGGACGGGCGCGGCGCTCTCGGGCGCGATCTTCCAGATGATCGGCCACGGGCTCACGACGGGCCTCCTCTTCCTCCTCGTCGGCGTCCTCTACGAGCGGCGCCACACGCGCGAGATGGCGGACTACGGCGGCGTCGCCTCGCGCGTGCCCGTCACGACGACCCTCTTCCTGATCGCGGCGCTGGGCTCCGTGGGCCTCCCCGGGCTGAACGGCTTCATCGGCGAGTTCCTGATCCTCGGGGGCGTCTTCCAGGTCAAGATCGCCTGGGCCGCGGTCGCCGCGACCGGGATGATCCTCGGGGCGATCTACCTCCTGACGCTCGTCCAGAAGGTCTTCTGGGGCCCCGAGACGGTCCCGGCGAACCGCGCCCTGACGGACATCAACGGCTGGGAGCTCGCGGGCGCCTTCCCGCTCGTGGTCCTCATCGTCCTCCTCGGCGTCTTCCCGCGGCCGCTCCTGAACCTCGTGGACGGCTCGGTGAAGAGCCTCCAGAGGCCGGCGGCCGCGTCGGCCTCCGCGACGGCGGAGGCGCGGCGATGACCGGCTTCCTCCACGTCACCGGCGCGGATTTCTCCGCGGTCGCTCCCGAGATCGTCCTCTGCGCCGCGGCGACGCTCGTCCTCCTCCTCGACGCCTTCGCGCGGCCCCTGCGCTCGTTCTTCCCGTACATCGCGCTCCTGTCCCTCGCGGTCGCGAACCTCGCGGGCCGGGACGTCACGGGGACCTTCTTCTCGGGGGCGGTCGAGTCCTCCGGCCTCACGCGCTACATCGAGCTCGTCGCGCTCGGAGCGGTCGCGCTCGCGATCCTCGGCGGGGCGGCCGGCCTCGAGCGGGACAAGCGCGACCAGGGCGAGTTCTACGCGCTGCTCCTCTTCGCGGCCGCCGGCCTGATCCTCATGGTCCGGGGCGGGGACCTCCTCGTGGTCTTCCTCGGCCTCGAGCTCATGTCGCTCTGCCTGTACGTCCTCGCCGCCTGGTACCGGGACGTCCCGGCCGCGACGGAAGCCGGGATGAAGTACTTCCTGATGGGCGCCCTCGCGTCGGCCTTCCTCCTGTACGGCGTCGCGACCATCTACGGCCGCCTCGGGACGACGTCCTTCGCGCGGCTTTCGGGCATCGCCTCCGCCCCCGGCCTCGTCGCCTTCGACACGCTGCTCGGCGCCGGGATCCTCGCGGTCGTCGCCGGGCTCGCGTTCAAGATCGCCCTCGTGCCGTTCCACGGCTGGGCGCCGGACGTCTACCAGGGAATGACCACGCCGGCCGTCGCCTTCCTGTCGACCGCCCCGAAGGCGGGCGCCGTCCTCGTCCTCGCCCGCGTCCTCCACGCCCTGCTCCCGATCGGCCTCGGCGACCCGTGGCGGCCGCTCCTCGCGATCCTCGCGGCGCTCTCGATCCTCTTCGGGAACATCGTCGCCCTCTCGCAGCGCGACCTCAAGCGCATGCTCGCGTACTCCGGCATCGCGCAGATGGGGTACGTCGCCATCGCCCTCGCGACGTTCACGCCGGACGCCCTCGAAGGCGCCTGCGTCTTCCTCGCGGGCTACCTCGTCACGAACGCGGCCGCCTTCCTCTCGATCGCGGCCCTCTCGTCGGGCGAGAACGAGCCGAAGGTCCTGTCGGATCTCGCGGGCCTGGGCCGCCGCCGGCCCCTCGCCGCGACGGTCCTGACGCTCTCCATGATCTCCCTCACGGGCCTGCCGCCCACGGTCGGATTCATCGGCAAGCTCCTCGTCTTCCGCGCCGCCGTCGACGGGGGCCTCGTCCCCCTCACGGTGATCGGCGTCTTCGGCAGCCTCGTGTCCGTGGGGTACTACCTCCGGGTCGTCTACCACCTCTGGATGAAGGAGCCCGTGCGCGAGGTGGCGCTCGTCCCGGACGACATCCTCTCCGGAGCGGCGTTCCTCGTCACCGCGGCGCTCATGCTCTTCTGGGGCGTGTTCCCGCGCGCGCTCCTCGACGTGGCTCACAGGGCCGCTTCCGCCCTCGTCGGACGCTGAGATGCCCGCCAAGAGCTGGGACCGGCCCGAAGGGGTCGCCGCACCCACGAGTGAACGGTTGTCCACGGTGCTCCGGGGCCTGCGCGCGCTCGAGGCGGAGGGCGTCCACACCGTGTCCTCCTACCAGCTCGCCGAGCGATTCGGGATGAATCCCGCGCAGATCCGCAAGGATCTCGCGCAATTCGGCGAGTTCGGGGTCCGGGGCGTCGGGTACCGCGTCTCGGACCTCAAGGCCAAGCTCAAGCAGCTCATGGGCCTCGAGCGGACGCGCGTGGTCGTCATCGCGGGCGCGGGCAACCTCGGCCAGGCCCTCGCGGACTCGCGGAACTTCAACGTGGACGGCTTCAAGGTCGCCGCGCTCTTCGACGTCGACGGCCGGAAGATCGGCTCTCACTCGCGGACGGGTGTCCCGATCCTCGATCTCGCGGTCCTCCCGACCGCCGCCGGGGGCCTCAAGGCCGACATCGGCGTCCTCGCCGTGCCCTCGGAGGCCGCGCTCGAGGTCGCGCGCCTTCTCGCGGCCGCGAACGTGCCGGCCCTGCTCAACTTCGCGCCCGTCTCGATTCCCCCGTCCGAAGGAACGTTCGTCCGGAACGTCGACCTGACGTTCTTCCTCGAGAACCTCTCCTTCCAGCTCGCCGTCCGCCGGCGCTGACGCCTGCTGCTCGAAGTCGCGGAACAGGAGGTGCGCATGGACGTCCGGCGGACGCCCCGTTTCAGCTGGCGCGGGGCCCTCTTCGTCGTCCTCGGCCTGATCGGCGTCGGCATCGGGCTGAACGCCTCCGAGTACCGGCCCTTCGGCGTCGCGCTCGCGATGCTTTCGTTCGCTCTCGGCGCGAGCCTCCTCGGCAAGGCCGGCCGCCTCTCGGACGCGCTGCGCCCCCTCGTCGGACGCACGGTGCGCGTGGAGGTGTGGGGCGAGCCGCTCCCGGGGCCGCACGACGGCCTCTTCGACGTCGAATCGATCACCGGGATCGGCGCCGGCCTCTACTTCAGGCTGGCCGGCCCGGACGACTCGGGAGGCATCCTGAAGATCGCGCAGCCCGACGCCGAGGCGCTCGCGGACGAGCGGATCGAGATCGGGGCGGCGTCGTACGTCCAGTGGGCCCGCAAGACGCTCGCACGGCCCGCCGACACGCGCGCGCCCGCGCTCGCCCTCACCCTGCCATGATCCCGCCGTGCAGGTCCTGAAACGTCCGGACGGGCCCGAGGCGCCTGCGGCCGCGCCGAGGTAACACGACTACTCGGCCCAGAGGACGAGGTTCGTCTCGTTCGGGTGGACGAGCAGCGGGTGCGAGGGGCGCACGCGGACCGAATAGCCGCGGCTGTCGTCGGCGGGACGCACGACGGTTCCCGTCCACGTCGCCGTTCCGTCCAGCCGCCCCTGCGAGGCGAGCGGCGTCGAGAAGCCGGCGTCGACGACCCCGTCGTGATCGGGCTCCCCCTCGAACCAGTCCACGGCGAGATCGGCGGGCTCGAGCGTGCCGAGCCGGATCTGGACCTCCACCGTGAAGCTCTCCCCCGGCGCCACGCGCGCGGGCTCCTCCGGCACGGTCGTGACGGACACGAAGCCCACGTCATCCCAGCCCGCCCGGACCTTCTGCTTCCACGCGGCGAGCGCCTTCGCCTTCTCGTCCGCGTCCGCCGACAGCATCGCGACACGCTCGGCGGCCGGCACGTAGGCCGTCGTGACGTACTCCGACAGCATCCGGTCCGAGTGGAAGATCCGTCCCAGCCGGGACGCGGCCGTCGCCATGCGCGCCGCCCATTCGGACGGAACGGCCGAGCGGTCGCCGTTCGGACGGTCGTAGAAGATCGGCACGATCTCGGATTCGAGGCGCTCGTACAGGAGGTTCGCCATCTCCTCGTCCGGCCGACCTTCCGTCGTGTCCCCGATCGTGAAGCCGGAGCCGTCGCGCGGGGCCTCGTCCCACCAGCCGTCGAGGACCGAGAGGTTCAGGACGCCGTTCATCGCCGCCTTCATCCCGGACGTCCCCGACGCCTCGAACGGCCGCCGCGGCGTGTTGAGCCAGACGTCCACGCCCTGGACGAGGCGCCGCGCGAGGCGCATGTCGTAGTCCTCCACGAGGACGACCCGGCCGAGGAATTCCGGCCGCGCGGAGAACTCGCCGACGCGCCGCAGGAAGTCCTTCCCCGCGTGGTCGCGCGGGTGGGCCTTTCCCGCGAAGAGGAGCTGCACGGGCCGGGCCGGGTCCGCGAGGATCCGCGCCAGGCGCGCGGCGTCCTGGAAGATCAGGGTCGCCCGCTTGTACGTCGCGAAACGGCGCGCGAAGCCGATCGTGAGCGCGGACGGGTCGAGGAGCTGCCAGGCCGCCGCGACCTCTCCGTCCGGCGCGCCCCGGCGCGTGCGCGCCGCGGCCGTCCGCATGCGCACGGTCTCGACGAGCGCGGCGCGGCGGTGCTCGTGCCGCCGCCAGAGCTCCGCAGGATCGGGCCCGTCGCCGTCGCGCGGGTTCAGCTCTCCGATCTCCTTCGAGGTCCACGAGGGCCCGTGCACGCCGTTCGTGACGGCGCCGATCGGGATCTCCGAGAGCGGGGCGTCCGGGAAGACGCCGCGCCAGAGCCGGCGCGAGACCTGGGCGTGCAGCTTCGAGACGCCGTTGACGCGCGAGGAGAGCCGCAGGCCGAGGACCGCCATCGAGAAGGACTCGTTCGGGTCCTCCGGGACCTGGCGGCCGAGGCCGAGCAGCTCTTCGAAGGAGATCCCGTACGCGTCGACCTCGCGCTCGAAGTAACGCTGCATGACGTCCCTCGGGAAGAGGTCGATTCCCGCGGGCACCGGCGTGTGGGTCGTGAACACGTTGCCCGCCGTCGCGATCTCGCGCGCCTCGGCGAACGTCAGACCACGCTCGGCCCGCAGCTGGCGGATCCGCTCGAGGCCGAGGAACGCCGCGTGGCCCTCGTTGGCGTGTCGCACGGTCGGCCTCAGGCCGGCGACCTCGAGGGCGCGCATGCCCCCGATCCCGAGGACGAGCTCCTGCCGGACGCGCATGTCCTGGTCCCCGCCGTACAGGCGGTTCGTGATCTCCCGGTCCGCGGGACGGTTGGACGGCAGGTGGGCGTCGAGGAGAAGGAGCGGGGTCCGCCCCACCTTCACGCGCCGGACGAGGAGGTGGACGTCGCGGTCGCCGACCCTCACCGTCACGATCGGCGAGACGCCCGCCGGCGTCGGGAGCACCTCGACCGGCAGGTCGAGCGGGTCGACGATCGGGTAGCTCTCCTTCTGCCTCGCGTCGGCCGTGAGGGCCTGCCGGAAGAAGCCCTCCCGGTAGAAGATCCCGACGCCGACGAGAGGCACCGCGAGGTCGCTCGAGGACTTGAGGTGGTCACCCGCGAGGACTCCGAGGCCGCCCGAGTAGATCGGGAGCATCTCGGACAGCCCGAACTCCGCGCAGAAGTACGCGACGCGGTCGCCCCGGTCCGCGAATGCCGCGACGTCCGGGAGGGAGGGGAGCGCCCCGTCCTCCCTGGCGAAGGCGTCGGCCGCCGCCCTCACACGCGCGACGTAGTCCGCGTTCGCCGCGAGCGCTTCGAGCCGCGCCGGGTCGACCGAGCGCAGCACCAGGACCGGGTTGCCGGAGCGCTGCCATCCCTCGGGGTCGAGCTCCCGGAAGAGTGAGCGCGTGGGCGGGCGCCACGTCCAGCGCATGTCGCGGGCCAGTTCGGCGAGGGGCGCGAGCTCGGGCGGAAGAGCGGGCGCGGCGCGATACGTTCCGAGCGGTCTCATGAGCGGGCGGAGGATAACCGATCGGCTCAGGGGTTCATCGCGCGGACCGTCCGCACCTCGGCGTCGCGCTCGGCGACGTGCGGGTCGTAGGGCTTGTAGGCGCCCGCGTCGGGCACGTCCCGGTACTCCGTGTCGCAGCGATAGCAGATCACGACGGGCGGAACGCGCCGCGCGAGGACGAAGTCGGCCGCCGCGAAGACGAGCAGCACCGGCACGAGCCACACCCCGCCGAACCTCCACGCCGCGAGCAGAGCGAGCGCCGCGCCGAGCGCGAGGATCGCGCAGCCGAGGCGCTGGTCGAAGTCCTTCTGGACGTAGAAGGCGGTCGAGCCACAGCGCGAGCAGCGATCGACCCTCTCTCCGCGACACACGGCGTCCGAGTGGGAAAAGGCGATTGAAGATTTCTTTGAAGGTGAAGAGCAGCTGACCTCGCCGGAGGAGCGCTCCGAGGGAGGCGGGAGCTCGACGCGGTCCATGCAGTCGGTGCAGTAGACGGCGATGCGCACGACGGGAGCATAGAGGACGGGGGGCGGTGCTCCCGCCCTCTTCACTTTCGAAGAAAATCTTCTCTTCACGTCTCTCGTTGCCCCATTACGATTCCCGTGCACGGATGCCCCGTCTCCCCGACCGCCACGCCCTGACGATCCTCGCCGCCGCGCACACGGTGAACGACGCGTACCAGAGCGCCGTGCCGGCGCTGCTGCCGTTCCTCGTCGCCGAGCGCGGGCTCACCTACACGGCGGCCGGCGGCCTCGTCCTCGCGGCCTCGGCGATCTCGTCCTTCCTCCAGCCGCTCCTCGGCGCGGCCTCCGACCGCCGCGCGCTCCCGTTCCTCATGCCGCTCGGGATCCTCCTCGCGGGGGCCGGGATCGCGGCCGCCGCGCTGGCTCCGACCTACGCGCTCACGGCGGCGGCCGTCCTCGTCTCCGGGGCGGGCGTCGCGGCGTTCCACCCGGAGGCGGCGCGTCACGCGAACTACGCGTCCGGCGCGCGGCGCGCGACCGGCATGAGCGTCTTCTCGGTGGGCGGGAACCTCGGGATCGCGATGGGTCCCGCCGCCGTGACGCTCCTCGCCACGGCGGGCGGTGTCCCCGGGGTCGCGTGGATGGCGGCGCCCGCGGTGCTCGCCGCCGCCCTCCTCGCCCGCGAGCTTCCGCTCCTCGCCTCCTTCCGCCCGGCGGCCGAGGCCGTCCGGGCCGCGTCGCCCGAGCCTCCCCGCTGGGGAGCGTTTCTCTCCCTTTCCTCGATCATCGTGATCCGCTCCATGATGTCCTTCGGCCTCACGGCGTTCGTCCCCCTGTGGCTCGTGAGCGCGCGCGGCGTGCCCCGCGGGCGCGCCACCCTCGTTCTCACCGTCATGCTGCTCGCCGGCGCCGGCGCGACGCTCGTCGGCGGGCGCCTCGCGGACCGCTTCGGGCGCCGCCGCGTGCTCGTCGGCTCCCTCCTGCCGCTCGGCGCCGCTCATTCTCCTTTCCCTCGCGACGCCCGGCCCGGCCGTCCTTCTGCCGCTCGCCCTCACGGGCGCGTTCTCGATCGCGAGCTACAGCGTCGCGGTCGTCATGGGGCAGGAGTACCTGCCCGGTCGCGAAGGGATCGCGGGCGGCGTGACGATGGGGCTCGCGATCGGTCTCGGCGGCGCCGGCGTGCCGCTGCTCGGTCTCGTCGCGGACCGCTGGGGCGTCGCGTCCGTCTTCGGACCGCTCGCGGCGCTCCCCGTCCTCGCCGCCGCGCTCGTCCTCACGCTGCCGGGCCGCCCTCTTCTCAGACGGGCAGTCCCGACCGCAGCGTGAGGTAGGCGGCGAGCAGCTCGCCGACGAGCACGAAGACGACGCCGACGTAGAGGAGCCCCGTCGCCGCCTGGTTGGACCTCATCCGGGCCGTCTTCACGACGAACGGCGCGAGCACGAGCGGCGCGGCGAGGCCCCACAGCACGCGCGACCCGAGGAAGAACCCGTCGCGCATCGGGTCGACGAGGTCCGCGAGGGCGTCCCCGGCGGGACCGCGCGAGGTGCGCGCCGCCCAGCCCAGCGCGACGAGCGCGAGCGCCGTCCGCGCGAGCGCGAGGAGGGCGAAGCCTCGGTCGCCCGAACGAGAAGGCCGAACGGCAGGGACTTCGAGACGAGGTACCAGTGCCCGAGATTCATCGCCCAGATGACGCCGCCGAAGAGGAGCGCCCCGAGCACGAGCCCGGTGGCAAGCCACCGACGGACCGAGCGCCGGCCGGGAGGCAAACGGCTCGACTCCGGTGCGGGAAATCAGGAGAGTAAGAGAGGAGAAGACCGAGAGAGAGAAGAAGGAACTTCTTAGAAGGTAATAGGGCAGGAGGGACGGCGACACGCGCGACGAGGGTCGCCGCGACGGCAGCGCCGAGCGCGACGCCGAGCAGCAAGCCGGGCGTCAGCAACGTCTCGAATCCCTCGAAGGCGCCGCCGCCCCCCGCCGACCCCGCCCGCGGCAGCAGTGACCCGCTCCCTCCACCTTCCAAGAAGAAATCCCCCGTTCCCCGACACGAGCCATGCCAGGGAAAGGCACGCGGCGGCAATCCCTCCGTGCAAAGCAAAGAAACCTCCGGACAGAGTCCTTCGAAGGCGTCAGCAGCGTGCAGAACGCGACACCGACGGCGAGCTGCAGGAGGACGAGCGCGAGGACGTCGGTGAGCACCGGCGGAGTGTAGCCGGTGCCCGCCGGTCAGGCCGGCGGCGCGGGCGGAGAGGCAGGCGGCTCGCGCAGACGCTCCCTCGAGCGCCTCGCGCTTGGCGCGCGCGACGAGCTCGGCACGGCTGGAGTCGTTCGGGCGGTCGTCGGAGATGCGGCCGTCCCGGATCCGGATGATCCGCCGGGCGTGCGCCGCGATGTCCTCCTCGTGCGTGACGAGGACGATCGCGTTGCCCTGGTCGTTCAGCTCGCGGAAGAGCCGCATGATCTCCTCGCCCGTCGCCGAGTCGAGGTTGCCGGTGGGCTCGTCCGCCAGGAGGAGAGACGGACCGGTCACGAGGGCGCGCGCGATGGCGACGCGCTGCCGCTGGCCGCCCGAGAGCTCGTTCGGGTTGTGGTGGGAGCGGTCCGAGAGGCCGACGCGCTCGAGCGCCCTCTCGGCGCGCTCGCGGCGCTCCTTCTTGGGGAGGCCGGAGTACACGAGCGGGAGCTCGACCTGCGCGAGCGCGCTCGTGCGCGCGAGGAGGTTGAAGGTCTGGAAGACGAAGCCGATCTCGCGGTTGCGGATCCGCGCGAGGTCGTCGTCCGTCATCGTCTGGACCGGCGTGCCGTTCAGCAGGTACTCCCCTCCCGTCGGCGTGTCGAGGCAGCCGATGAGGTTCATGAGCGTCGACTTGCCCGAACCCGAGGGGCCCATGATCGCCACGTACTCGCCGCGGTCGATCGTGAACGTGACGCCGCGCAGGGCGCGCACCTTCTCCTCGCCGACGGAATACGTCTTTTCGATGTCGCGCATCGCGATCAGCATCGGCTTCACCCCATGACCGCCTTCCACGCGACCTTGACCGCGACCGCGAGGAGCCAGAGGACGACCGGCGTCCACGTCGCGGCGCCCTTCGAGAGGCCCGGGAGGCGGCGGAAGCCGAGGACGAGCAGGCACAGCACCGCGATCGAGAACACGTCGACCGACGACGCGAGCGAGCGCAGCGCGGCCGGGGTCGTGTCGTCGAGGAACGCCCCGACGTTGGACTTCAGGACGTGCTGCGCGCCCTCCTGCGTGAGGGAGGCGTCCGGCAGCTGGAGGAAGATCGGGATCGAGATCAGGACCCCGACGAGGCTCGGGAGCCCCGAGTGCCCCCAGATCGCGAGCATCTGGCGTGTAGCGCGCGTCCGCGCCCATCGCTTTCGCACCGCCCCAGAGCACGAGGGAGATCACGAAGAAGAACAGGGCGGTCGCGACGACGCCGATGCCGAGGTAGAGCGGCGTCATCTTCTTCGCGGCCTCGACCTGCCTCTGGACGACTTCCGGCGAGACCGTCCGGCCGCTCTTCTCCATGCGCTTCTCGATCGACTCGCGGATCGTGCGGTCCATGTCGATCTTCGGCGTCACGATCCAGAACGACCCGGCCATCGCGATCATCGTGAGGACCAGGGGCAGCCACCACGTCGGACGCGCGACGAGCCGCCCGAACGTGTCGGACGGCTTCGTGAACGTGCCGACGATCGCCTCGACGGCGCCGATTCCCGGGGCGGGCGGCGGGGTCGCGTCGGCGGAGGCCGCGTCGGTCACTTCACCGCTCCTTCCTCGGCGGGCGTCGCGTCGAGCGAGACCGGGAGGCCGGCGAGATCGACGTTGTTCTGGGGCAGGAGGTCCCCGATCGCCTTGTGCCAGGCGACGAGCGACTTCAGGTAGACCGCGACCGCCTGCAGCTCGATCGTCCGGGCGGTCGTGAGGTCGTTCTGGATCTGCGCGACCTGGAAGGACGTCGTCATGCCGTTCTCGTACTTCTTCTTCTCGGCGTCGAGGTTGCGCTCGGCGAGCTCGCGCGCCTTCGAGGCGGCCTGGACGCTGCGGTACGCCGTGTCGATGGCCCGGGCGGCCGCGCGGACCTCGACCTGGAGGTTCGCCTTCGTGATCGCGAGGTTCGTCCGGGCGAGCTCGAGGTCCGCGTTCGCGATCGCGGCGTTGCCCTTCGCCGTCGCGGTTCCCGATCGGGACGGCGAACACGACGCCCACGTTCCACGCCGGATAGTCGCCGTGGCCGATCTGGCTAGATGCGCGTCGGAGTAGGTCAGGCGATCCGTCGAGTTGTCCGGGTTGACTCGACGCCCGCGCGGCGCCCCGAGGCCGGCGAGGCCGTAGCCGCCCGAGAGGTCGAGCCGCGGCTTGAGCTGGTTCTTCGAGTACGCGCTGCGTGACCTTCTTCGACTCGATGTTCAGGAGGGCCTGCTTGACCTCGGGCCGCGTCTTCAGCGCCGTCTCGTAGCCCTGGTTCACGTCCGGGTTGAAGGCGGCGCGCGAGCGACTCGTTGCGACGGGCGGTCGGTCGGGACGATCGGACGGTTCCAGTCCGGAATCGACTGCACGTTCAGGAGCCGGCGGAGCCGGTCCTGCGCGTCGCCGATGAGGCCCTCCGCGATGATGATGTCCTGTTCGCGCTGGGCGATCGTGACCTCGGTCTGGACGATGTCGATCGGCGCGAGCGCGCCGACGTCGATCTTGATCTTCGTGATCCGGTTCAGGTCCTTGGCGCGGTCGAGCGCCTCCTGCTTCGCCTTGAGGTTCTCGACGGCGTAGACGAGGTCCCAGTACGCGTTCTCGGCCGTCTGGATCGCGGTCTGCACCGCGATCGACGAACCCGTACGCGTTCTGGTCGCTGCCCGATCCGGGCCTGGACGACGAAGCGCTCGTTGACGGCCCGCCCGAAGTTCCGCAGCAGGGGCTGCGTGAGCGCCGAGGGAGAGGTTGCTCGAGTACGTGGGGTTGATCGTCGTGAAGCCCGGGATCGCGGAGTCGCGGCGCGTGTTCTGTCCAGCCGATGTTGTACGTCGTGCCGTACGGCAGGAGCCCGTTGAGGCCGGCGTTGCCGTAGGCGGTCTTCGTCTCGGAGGCCTGGATCCGTCGACGCCGTGGCGTTCTGCGTGTCCGACAGGCCGAGGTCGACCTCGAAGTTCGGGTCGAACGCGCCGCGCGCTGCGAGGATCCCGAACTTCGACTCCTCGAGGTTGTACGCCGCGACGTCGAGGTCGAGGACGTTCTGGAGCGTCAGCTCGATGGCCTGCTTGAGGGAGAGCTCGATCTTCTCGCCCGGCGGGAGCGGAATGGGCTTGCGCGCCTTCGACGCGACGGGCACGGAAACCTCGTCGTCCGCGAACGCGCCGCTCGCGGACAGGGCGAAGGCGAGGGCGAGGGCCGCCGCGGCCGCCCGCCGGCCGGCGCGCCGGGGGCTGCCGGACTTCTGCTCAGGACTCACGAAAACCTCCTCGAACCGAAAGCGGAATGATAGTGGACGGGCACCGTTTCACAGTACGTCATCCGGGCGGAAAGGTTTCCGCCAGAACGGGTTTCTTCAGTTCCCGAGCGGAGCGTGACAGGCCACGGCGCGGCGCTCGTCCGCGGCGTCCGGCAGGAGCTTCGGCACCTCCTGCGCGCACACCGGACGGGCCGACGGACAGCGCGGATGAAAGGGGCACCCGGGCGGAGGCGCCGCCGGCGAGGGCGGCTCTCCGGGGACCCGGAGTGGCACGGCGGCCTCGTCGGGGTGACGGCGCGGCTGCGAGGCGAGAAGGAGCGCCGTGTACGGGTGGCGGGGCGAGGCGAAGAGCGCCTCCGTCGGCGCCTCCTCGACGATGCGCCCGAGGTACATGACGGCGGTGCGGTCGGCGATCCACCGGACGACGGAGAGGTCGTGGCCGATGAAGAGGTAGGCCGGACGCGAGGGGGTGTCGCGCTGGAGGTCGAGGAGCAGGTTGAGCACCTGCGCGCGAACCGACACGTCCAGCGACGAGACCGGCTCGTCGAGCACGACGAGCCGCGGCTCCGTCGCGAGCGCCCGGGCGATCGCGATCCGCTGTCTCTGGCCGCCCGAGAACTCGTGGGGCTTCCTCCGGAGCGCCGACGCCGGCAGCCCGACCGCGGCGAGCAGCCGGGCGACGCGCTCCCGACGTTCGACGCGCGAACCGAGCCGGTGGATGACGAGGGGCTCGCCCACGATCTCGCCGACCGACTGCCGCGGATCGAGCGACGTCGCCGGGTCCTGGAACACCACGCCCATCTCGCGCCGGCGCGCGTTCAGCTCGCCCGGCCCGAGGGCGAGCCAGTCCGCCCCGCCGAAGAAGATCGTCCCGCGGTCGGCCGCGAGGAGGCGCAGGACGAGCCGCGCGGTCGTGCTCTTGCCCGAGCCGGACTCCCCGACGAGGGCCAGGGTCCGGGCGGCCGGAAGGTCGAACGCGACGCCGTTCACCGCGGCGATCCGGACGGGCGGCGCCAGGAGGCCGCCGCGGCGCCCGAAGGTCCGGTGGAGATCCCGGACGGAGAGGAGCGGCTCGACCTCGTCGGAACGCGGAGCGGCGCTCACCGGGCGACTCCGGCGGGCGCGTCCACGAGGAAGCACGCCGCCTCGGACGCGGACCCGGGCACGGCGAGCAGCGTCGGGCGCGCGGCGCGGCAGCGGCCGAACGCCTCCGGGCAGCGCGGCTCGAAGGCGCACCCGCGCGGACGCAGACCCGGCTCGGGGACGGAGCCGCCGAGGGCGGCCAGCCTCCGTCCGCGGTCCGCCCCGCCGACGGCGGGGCGGGACGCGAGAAGTCCCCGTGTGTAGGGATGCGCGGGCCGGTCGAAGAGGTCCCGCACGGAGGCGCTCTCGACGATCTCCCCGGCATACATGACGAGGGCGCGATCGGCCGCTTCCGCGACGACGCCGAGGTCGTGCGTCACGAGCAGGATCGCGAGGGAGAGCTCTCGCCTCAGCTCGAGGAGGAGGGCGAGGATCTGGGCCTGGATCGTGACGTCGAGGGCCGTCGTCGGTTCGTCCGCGACGAGGAGTCTCGGGCCCCCGGCGAGGGCGAGCGCGAGCATCGCGCGCTGGCGCATCCCGCCGGACATCGCGTGCGGGTATGCGCCCATCTGCCGCTCGGGGTCCGGCAGGGCCACGCGCTGGAGCCAGCGCACGGCCTCGGTCCGGGCCTCGCCGCGGGAGAGGCCGCGGTGGCGCCGCAGGACGCCGACGAGCTCCGAGCCGATCGTCCGCACGGGGTCGAGGGCGCTGCCCGGCTCCTGGAAGACGAGGCCGATCCCGCCCCCGCGCAGCCTCTCCTTGTCGCGCGGGCCGAGCGCGCGCACGTCACGACCCTCGAACAGCACCTCTCCCGACGCGATCCTCACCGGGGGCGGCACGAGGTCGAGGAGGGCGAGCCCCGTGAGGCTCTTGCCGCAGCCCGACTCGCCGACCAGGGCGACGATCTCACGAGGCATGACGTCGAACGAGACGCCGTCCACGACCGACGTCTGCTCGCCCGTGGGGCCGGGAACGTCGATCGTGAGGGCGCGGACGGAGAGGAGCGGAGACGTGGCAGGGGCTGGCGGCGCGCTCACGCCGGCGAGAGCTCCCGGAGCCGCTCGCCGACGTCCCGGAAGGACGCGTTCGCGCCGTAGATCTCGAGGAACGTCTTGTAGGCGTTGTCGCGGTCCCCGAGACCCGCGTAGACGCTCGCGAGGTCGTACTGGAGGCCGAGGCGGTCCTCGTCGCTGATGTTCGGGGCCTCCAGGCCCTTCTTGTACCACTTGATCGCGAGCTGCGGCATGCCCTTCTCGAGGAAGCACAGGCCGAGCATCGAACAGCATTCGACCGCGTACTGCGGGCTCTTGGCGGCGCGCTGGAACTCGCTGATGGCCTCGTCCGTGAGGGACATCTCCTTGTAGGCGATCCCGAGGTTGTAGTGCGTCTCGAAATCTTCGGGCGAGAGCTGCTGCTCCACGCCCTTCTTGAACTCCCGGAAGATCTCCTCGAGCGGGATCTCGCGCCCCGAAGCGTCCACGGAGGGCTCGGCGGCGGTCGCCTCCTGGCGCATCTCCGACTGGAGCTCGCCGGCGAAGTTGAAGAACTCCTGCTCGTCGGAGAAGAGCGCGGACTCGTCCGTGAGCGGGGGCGCCGCGGCGGGAGCCTCCGGCGGCGCGGGCTCTTCGGCCCCGCGCGCCATCTGGTCGGTCAGGGCGCGGCCGAGCTCCGCGTCCAGGACGGACTCGAAGTCCTCCGAGAGGATGTCCGAGAGCGCGGGCCTCGCGTCCTCTCCGCCACCGCCGTCCAGCCTCGCGCGGCGCTTCGCGATCTGCGGGTGGCCGGGGAACTTTCGCTCGAGGGTCTGGAGCCGCTCGGACGCGTCGACGACCATTCCCTGCTCGAGGCAGAAGTCGATCTCGAGGAGCTCCTCCGCGGACGGCTCGTCCGCGGAGGGGGCGGGCGCCGCCGCCGGAGAGGACGAAGGAGCGGGCGGGGCCGGCGGGGCGACCGGGGGAGACGCGGCGGCCGGCCGCGCGCCGCGCGCCCGCGGCTTCGTCCCCGCCTCGCTCCCCTCGGCTCCGGCTCCCCCCGTCTCGGACGGCGTACGCTCGACGAGGAGCGCGTCGAGAGCGGCCACGCGATCCTCGCGCCCCGCCGTCCGGTAGAGGTTCTTGAGCCGCTCGGCCTCGGCGAGCGCGATCTTCCGACGACCGCCCTCGAGGGCGAGCTCGAACACCTTCTCGCGTACGACGAGCGTCCCGGGCGCGCGCTTGAGGACCGCGCGCAGGTGCTCGATCGCCTTGTCGTAGAGCCCGTACTTGCGGAAGACCTCGGCCTCCCCCAGGGCCCCTTCCACCGCGTCGGAGGGCAGGACGACCTCCGCCTCCTCGGCGGCGGGCGGGAGCGGTTCGCCCGCGGGCTCGACCGCCGGCGCGGGCGCGACAGCGATCTCGCCGGTGACGGGCTCGGGCTCCGCCGCAGTCGTCGGCTACCGCGGCTCCGCCTCCACCGCGGGCTCCACCTCCACCGCGGGCTCCACCTCCACCGCGGGCTCCACCTCGACTGCGGGCTCCACCGCTGCCGCGGGCTCCACCTCTGCCGCGGACGGCAGGTCCGCCTCCACGGCCGGGGGGACGTCGATCGGCACCGGCCGGGCCGTCCCCCACTGGAAGCCCGGCTCCTCCGGCACGACGGAGCCGAAATTCGGAGCCGTCGACAGCGGCGGGACGTCCGGCAGCTGTTCGAGGGCCCCGAGGGCGGGCGCAGGCACGCGGCGCTTGCCGGACGCCGAGCGGTCGAAGGCCGGCGTCCCCGGCTTCGACAGGCGGCGCACCGCCGCGGGCACGGGTCCCGTCGAGCCGGGATCGTGGACGAGGTCGCCGTCCTCCAGCTCGAAGACGAACTCGCCCGAAACCTCGGGCGAAGCCGGAGCGGACGTCACGGACGAGAACGACGGAGGCGGCGGGATCGGCGGCACGGGCACCGCGGGGGCCCGGCGCGACCCCGTCACCTCGAGCGGCGGGACGACGAGCGGAGCGCTCGCCTCGAGCGGCGTCGATTCGGGGGGCGGCGGCGCGGGATGCGGCGTCTCCTCGGCGGGCGCCACGGGACGCGGCCGCGCGATGCTCGTCTCGATCGGGGGCGGCGGAATCGCGGGCCTCTCGCGCGAGCCGCTGCGCTCGGCGCCGCGCCCGAGCGACGGGTCGAGCTGCGAAAGCCGCGTGCGGAACTCGGCCGAGTCCGGAACGAGCTTCAGGAGCGCGCGGAGCCCCTCGGCGGCGTCGCCGATCCGGTTCTGGGCCTTGTGGATGTCCACGAGTGCGGATCGCCAGCGGATGACCGCCGCCTGGTCGCCCGCGGTCTCGGCCACCTGGACGACGCGAACGAGGACGTCCTCCCGCTCGGGTGAGGCCTCCGCGAGCGGCACGAGAATCGCGAGAGCCCGCTTCGCCTCGCCGCGGCGCATCGCCTGGTCGGCGAGGGCCGCGGCGGCCTCGAACGTGAGCGTCGCCGTCCCGCCCGCCTGCTGGACGCGCACGGCGAGCTGGAGGACCTCGTCGCTCGACGATTCGACCGCCTGCGCCTTCGCGAGCCACTCCTGCGCTTCCTTGACGTCCCGGTCCTGGAGCGCGGCCTCGGCCGCGAGGAGGAACAGCGGCACGGAGCGCGGCGTCGTCTCGAGCGCGCGCTTGACGAAGACGCGCGCATCGCGGGCCCGCGACGCCGTCACGAGGAGCGGAACGAACGACCGCAGGACCTCGACGTTGTCCGGCGCCATCTGGAGCGCCTTCTCGTAGACCTGGATCGCCTCGTCGACCGCCCCGCGGTCGCGCAGGAGCGCCGCGACGACCGTGTATTCCTTCAGGGCGTCGACCTTGCGCCGAGCCTGCGTGAAGAAGTCCGCGAGCTTGACGTGCAGCTGGATGTTCTGCGGATCGATCTGCACCATCTTCTGGTAGATGCCGATGGCGCCGATCGCGTTGTCGTTGCGGCCGTGGTAGTCCGCGAGGACCTGGTACTGGCTCTTCGCGTCCGTGGTGAGACCCTGCTTGGCGTAGAGCTCGGCGAGGCGCTCGTAGACGTCGAGGCGCGCGGGATCGAGGCGGTTGATGCGCTTGTAGATCGCGATCCCGCGCAGGAAGAACCCGTCCCGCGCGAAGTGCTCGGCGATCCGGGTCAGGTACGGGATCGCCTCCTCGTTGCGGTTCAGCCGCGTGTAGAGGTCCCCGACCTTGTTCAGGATGTTGATGTCGCCCGGCGTCTCCTCGAGGATCTTCAGGTAGTCCTTGAGCGCCGAGTCGACCTTCCCCTTCTGGAGGCTCTTCTCGGCCGAGGCGAGGAGCGCGTCGCGCTTCGTGCCGGCCATGGGTCAGGCCGCCCGCGTCGCCCCGGCGCGGCGGCGCACGAGGACGCGATCGAAGGTGAGGCGATGCTCGGGGCTCGGTCCGTGACGCCGGAGCGCCGCGAGGTGCTCGGGCGTCGCGTAGCCGCGGTGACTCGCGAATCCGTAGCAGGGAAAGTCGGCGTCGAGCTCGTCCATGCGCGCGTCGCGCGCCGCCTTGGCCACGACGGAGGCCGCGGCGATCGCCCCGACGCGGGCGTCGCCCCGGATGTAGGCCCGCTGGGGAACGTCGAGACCCGGCATCCGGACCGCGTCGAACAGCACGAGCGACGGGAACGCGCCGGCACCGGCGAGGATCTCGAGGGCGCGGCGCATCGCGAGGAGCGTCGCGTCCACGATGCCGAGCGCGTCGATCTCCGCCGCGGTGGAAGCCCCCACCGCCGCCCCGGCCGCCGCCCTGCGGATCCGCATCGCCAGGTCCACGCGGACCTCCGGGAGGAGGGCCTTCGAGTCGTCGAGACCGAGGAGCGGATGGGACCGTTCGAAGGCGACGGCGCCCGCGTAGACGGGGCCCGCGAGACAGCCGCGCCCCACCTCGTCCACGCCGGCGATCAGGCCGTGGCCCTCCGAGCGTGCCTCTTCCTCGATCCGGAACAGTGCGAAGACACGTTCCCTCTCAGACCCCAGGTCGCATGCGTTCCGGCCGGCGCCAGGTCCCATCGTGCCTCGACTGTACCCCGCCGCGGAGCATTCCCCGGCAGGGAGGGTGGAGCTTCAGTTGTCGCGCTTCTCGGCGATCCGGGCGGCCTTGCCGCGGCGTTCCCGGAGGTAGTAGAGCTTCGCGCGGCGGACCTGTCCGTGGCGCTCCACTTCGATGCGCTCGAGGACCGGAGAGTGCACGGGGAACGTGCGCTCCACGCCGACACCCTGGGAAATCTTCCGGACCGTGAAGGTTTCTCTCACGCCGCCGCCCTTGCGCGCGATGACGAGCCCCTGGAAGACCTGGATCCGCTCCTTCTCGCCTTCCTTGACCTTGACGTGAACCTTCACCGTGTCGCCGGGCGCGAACGGGGGAACGTCCGACCTGAGTCCGGCCTTCTCGGCCAACAGCAGCTTGTCCGACATCTCGGAACCTCCAACACCTTACTGACAGGGGAATCAGGCAGGGACACGTACATCCGCACCCCGGAACGTTCACCCGTGAAAACCAATATTACGTGGATCGCGGCCTGGCCGCAAGTCGCTCCAGGAAGGCCCTTTCCTCCGCCGAAAGGCCGGCCTTCTCGAGGAGGTCGGGACGCCTTTCCAGCGTCGCACGGAGCTGCATCTCCCGCCTCCACCGCCGGATGCGCTCGTGATGGCCGGAGAAGAGGACCTCGGGCACGGCGAGGCCCCGGAACTCGCGCGGCCGGCTGTAGTGCGGGAAGTCGAGGAGCCCGTCCTCGAAGCTGTCCGAGAGCACGCTCTCGGCGTCTCCGACGACGTGGGGCACGTACCGCGAAACGGCCTCCACGATCGCGAGCGCCGCGACCTCGCCGCCGGAGAGCACGAAGTCCCCGAGCGAGATCTCCTCGTCGAAGATCCCCGCCTCGCGCGTGCGCTCGTCGACGCCCTCGTAGCGGCCGCAGACGAGCGCGACCCTCGGACGTGCCGCGAGCTCCTTCGCGAGCGCCGTGTCGAACCTCCTCCCCTGCGGGGACAGGAAGACGACGTGCGGAGGCGCCGCGTCCCTCTCCGCCCGCAGCGCGTCGACGGCGGCGAAGACGGGCGGCGCCGTGAGGACCATCCCGGGGCCCCCTCCGTAGGGCTCGTCGTCCACCTTTCGATGCGGCGTCCTCGCTGAAGTCGCGCAGGTCGACGACGCGCAGGTCGAGGAGGCCCGCCTCGACCGCGCGGCCGACGAGCGACTCGTCGAACGGCGAGGCGAAGTAGCCCGGGAAGATCGTGACGACGTCGAAGCGCACGGCGCGTGAAGACTAGTCGAGGAGGCCGGGGGGCGGGTCGAGGACGACGCGCCTGCCCGCCACGTCCACGGACACGACGATGGGACGCGTGAACGGGACCTCGCGCGGCCCGCGCGACGTCGAGAGGACGAGGAGCGGCCGCCCCGCGGCGTCGACGAGATCCGTCACGCGGCCGAGCTCAATCCCATTTGCGTCGACGGCGACCGCACCCTGGACGTCCCAGTGATAGACGTAGCCCGGCGGACGCTCCGCGACGTCCTGAATGCTCACGCTCAGATCCGCATTCCGAAGCGTTTCGGCTGTCGAAACATCCGAAATTCCTTCGAAGGTGAGAAGAACGCGGCCCTGATGCGGGCGCACCGCCACGATGCGCATGTCTCGCGCCTCGTTTGCACCGCCGGAGAGGCTGACTCTTAACCCTTCTAAGAATCTTTCCGGAAAATCCGTCAGCACCTCGACGACGACCTCGCCCTTGAGGCCGTGCGGCTTCACGACCCTGCCGATGACGACCCGGTCCTCGGGCGCGGTCACTCGATCGTTCTCGCGCGCCGGCGCTTCGCGCCTCAGGCCGGCTTCGCGATGAGCTTCCGCACCGTCTCGGAGGGGGCGGCGCCCTTCGCGATCCATGCCTTCGCCTTCTCGCGGTCGAGCTTCAGAAGAGGCGGGTTCTTCGTGGGGTCGTAGTGGCCGAGCTCCTCGACGACCTTCGCGGTCGGGGTGCGGCGGCCGTCGGAGACGACGATGCGGTAAGCCGGGGCGTTCGTGCCACCGACGCGGCGAAGGCGGATCTTGAGCATGTCTTTCCTTTTCTCCTGGGGATGCTCAGCCGCGCATCCGCGCGGCGCCCTTCATCATCTTCTTCATCGAGAGGTATTGCTTGAGGAGCTGGTTGACCTCGGGCACGCTCGTGCCGGACCCCTTCGCGATCCGCTTCTTGCGGCTCCCGTCGAGGATCTTCGGGTCCTCGCGCTCGGCCGGCGTCATCGAATCGATCATCGCCTCGAGGCTCTTCGTCGCATCCTCGGGGATCTCGAGGTTCGCGAGCTGCTTCATCGGCCCGACCTTCGGAAGATGCCCGAGCAGGCTCCCGAGCGGCCCCATCTTCTTGAGCTGCGCCATCTGCTCGCGGAGGTCCGTGAGCGTGAACGTGTTCTTGCGGAGCTTCTCGGCCGCCCGGAGGGCCGCGGCCTCGTCCGTCTCGGCGGAGACCTTCTCGATCAGGGTCAGGACGTCGCCGAGGCCGAGGAGGCGCGAGGCGGCCCGGTCCGGATGGAAAGGCTCG
Organism: uncultured Acidobacteriota bacterium; assembly: GCA_963776915.1. Taxonomy (GTDB): domain Bacteria; phylum Acidobacteriota; class Thermoanaerobaculia; order UBA5066; family UBA5066; genus Fen-183. The sequence continues at coordinate 382,606 of CAVZPE010000015.1, forward strand.
AGGTCCGCGACCTTCTCGCCCGTGCCCGTGAACTTCAGCGGCTTGCCGACGACCTTCGCGAGCGACAGCGCGGCGCCGCCGCGCGCGTCGCCGTCCGTCTTCGTGAGGATGACGCCCGTGAGCGGGAGCCTCGCGCCGAACGCCTGCGCCGAGCGCACGGCGTCCTGCCCCGTCATCGCGTCCGCGACGAACAGGATCTCGTCGGGCTCGGTCGCCTCGCGGATCCGCGCGACCTCGTCCATCAGGACCTCGTCCACGTGGAGGCGCCCCGCCGTGTCGACGATCGCGACGTCGTAGCCGAAGAGCTTCGCGTCCTTGACGGCCGAGCGCGCCCGGGCCACGGCGTCCGACTCTCCCTTCGGGTCGAACGCCATGAGTCCGTTCTCCCGGGCGAGCGTGCGGAGCTGCTCGGTCGCGGCGGGCCGCTGGACGTCGGCGGGCACGAGGAGAACCTGCTTGCCGAAGCTCTTCTTGAGGTGCAGGGCGAGCTTGGCGGCCGTCGTCGTCTTGCCCGACCCCTGGAGGCCCACGAGCAGGATCACGGAAGGCCGCTTCTTGATCGCGAGAGGAGCCTGCTGTCCGCCGAGGATGGCCGTGAGCTCGTCCCGGACGATCTTGATGACCTGCTGCGCGGGCGAGAAGGAGGTCAGGACCTCCTGGCCCACCGCCTTCTCCCTCACGGCGGCCGTGAAGTCCTTGACGACCGGCAGGCTGACGTCGGCCTCGAGGAGCGCGGTCCGGATCTCCTTGAGAGCCTCGTCGACGTGGAACTCGGTCAGGTGGCCTTCGCCGCGCAACTCCTTGAAGACACGCTGCAGCCGATTGGAAAGGGACTCGAACATCGCCGCGGTGAGTCTATCAGGGGCCGATTTCAGGCCAAGTCACTGACAGGCTTGACAGAACGGACATTTCACGTATGCTCTTACCGAAGCTCGAGGCGGAGTAGACTCCGTCGGGTTGGAGTATGCTCGCCGACGGGCTCCCCACGAAGCCCTCTCACGATTCGCAGCCAAGACGCCTCAGGGCGCACGTTCGATAGAACGAAATCAACCGAAGGAGAACCCCGAAAATGAAGAAGCTCACTTCCGCCCTCGCCCTCGTCGCCCTCGCGACCTCGCTCGTGGCCTGCAGCAAGCCCGAGGAGAAGAAGCCCGAGGTCAAGGCCGAGGCCCCGAAGGTCGTCGAGGAGTCGAAGACGACGTCCACGACCACGACCACGACCGCGCCGGAAGCCGCCACGGCGACCACGGCCACGACGACCACGACGACCACGACGACCTCCGCCCCCGCCACGAAGTAAGTTCGCTCGTCGGAGCGATCGAGACGCCCCGGCTTGCCGGGGCGTTTTCGTTTGGATCCGTCCCCCCGGGGAGACACGCCCCCATTCGCGCCGTGGCAGCCGCCTTGCGATCATCCGGCCGGAGGAATCAATGAGGTCCGTCCTCTTCGTCGCCCTGCCCGTGGCCGCTCTTCTCGCCGCCGCCCCCGCTCCGGCGATCGAGCCGGCCTCCGCGCCGCGGCCCGTCCCCGTCGCCCCGCGCGGGGCCGCGCCCGTGCCGCCCCGCGCCTCCGGGGCGCGCGTTCCCCTCGACTCGATCGTCACGTCGGACGCGTTCCTGCCCGCCGTGCACATCAACGGCGCGTCGGGCGTCTATCGCACCGACGTCTGGATCTTCAACCCGGATCCCACCTACCGTGCGACGGTGGACCTCTATTACGCCGAGGCGGATACCGACGGAACGTTCGCGAAGGGCATCGAGATCACTCCGGACCTCGATCCCCGGGAATCCGTCACGCTCGCGGACATCGTCGTCCAGTACTTCGGAAAGACGTCGAGCTACGGCCTCGTGCAGGTGAGCGGGACGCGCAGCGGAGCGCCGGCCGTCGCCCAGCCGCTCATCGTGACGAGCAACACGTACAACGTCGCGGGGGCCGTACCGGGCACGTACGGTCAGTTCTCGCCGGGGCAGCCTTCCCGGAACGCGCTCGGCTTCGACGACTCCATCTTCGGCGACCTCTACGTCACGGGACTCGTGAACGACCCGGAACACCGGACGAACGCCGTCGTGATGAACCCGACGGGGACGAACCTCGAGGCCGGCGTCCAGCTCGTGGACTCGGTCGGGAACGTCTACAAGACCGTGATCGTCACCGTCCCTCCGTACTCGATGCACCAGCTGAACGACATCTTCTACCAGGACTTCGCCTCGTCGGGCCCGCCGGAGGGCGGCCCCTGGCGGCTGAACGTCTACGTGAACCTCTCGAACGGCGCGAAGGTGCTCTGCTACGCGACCGTGACGGACCTCCGCACGGGCGACCCCTACCTGATCACCGGGCAGGCGGCGCGTCCGTAGGGTGGCACGGGCCGTCCTTCTCGACCTCGGGAACGTCCTCGTCCGTTTCGACCACGCGCTCACGCTCGCGCGGCTCGAGGCGGCGACGGGCGTCCCCGCCGCGGTGCTCCGCCCGCACGTGTTCGGCCCCGCCGAGCGCGCGTTCGACCTCGGGAGACTGGACGCCGGCGCGTTCTTCCGCGCGGTCGAGTCGGCGGCGGGGCTTCACCGCATTCCGGATGGCGTCTGGATTCCGGCGTGGCGCGACATCTTCGTTCGAGACGAGGCCGCCCTCGCGCTGCTTCACCGCCTCGATTCCGGCGTCACGCCGGTTCTCGTGTCGAACACGAACCCGCTCCACTGGGAAGGAGTTCTCGCCGTCGCACCCGAGCTGCTCCACGCCCTGCCCCTCCGCGCCCTCTCCTTCGAGGTCGGCGCCGCCAAGCCCGATCCCGACCACTTCGCGGCCGCGCTCGCGCTCGCCGGCGCCGCACCGCCCGAGGCCGTCTTCGCGGACGACCGGCCGGAGATGGTCGAGGCCGCGAAACGCCTCGGGCTCGACGCGTTCGCGGTGGCAGACGCGAACAGTCTGCGCGACGGACTCCTCGCGAGAGGACTTCTCGGCGCGTGACGCGGCGTCACCGGAGTATTCTTCGAAAGTGAAGAGAGTCGCGGCTCCCCCATGCGCCCTGATCGCGGTCCTGGTGATTCTCACCGCGACTGGTTGCGGCGGCCGCGACGAGAGCGCATCGCCCTCGGCGGCGCTCCCCTTCCGACCCTTCTCAGAAATCCCTCTCTTCTTCGTCTTCTCCCTCCGCTTCTCTCCCGTTCGTTCCGCTCTCGTTCGACGAGGCGCTCGCCCGGGCACGCGCCGAGAAGAAGCTCGTCTTCGTCGACCTGTACGCGGACTGGTGCGGCTGGTGCACGAAGATGGACGCGGACACGTTCACGGACGCGCGCGTGCAGTCGGCCCTCCTCGGCTACGTCCCGATCAAGGTGAACGTCGAGGTGGGCGGCGGGCGCGGCATCGCATCCCGGTACCGCGTGAACGGCCTGCCGGCGTTCCTCCTCGTGAACGGCGACGGCGAGCTCGTCCGGCGTTTCGAAGGTTATCTCCCGGTCGAGGCCTTCCTCCGCAGTCTCGGCCCCTCCTCCGGGGCCCGCGGCTGAACGATCCGACGGGTCCGTCCGGCGCATCCCCTCTTCGCCAGGGGCCTTTCGGAGTTCCGCGCCGGGCGCTTCTTCGAGGCTCACGAGGAGTGGGAGGCGCTCTGGGTGACGTCCGAAGGCGACGCGAAGCTCTTCCTCCAGGCCCTCATCCAGGTCGCCGCGGCCTGCGTCCACCTGACGCGCGGCAACGCGGCGCCGGGGGTGCGGCTGCTCGCGCTGGCCGACGAGAAACTCGCGCGGCCCGGACGAGAATTCGGAGGAATCAACAGGGATTTTCTCAGAAAGGAAATCGGGCGGGCAATGGAGCGCGTCGGGCGCGGCGACGCGCCGGGCGACGCCGCCCGCGCCATCGCGCTCTGACGGCGCCTGCGCCGCATCCCCTCTTCACCTTCCAGGAAAATCTTCTCTCTCCCTCTTTCCTCGGTCTCCCCTCTTCACCCTCTAGGAGAATCTTCTCTCTTCGGCCGTTTCCGGAAGGAGAGGCGCGAGCCGCGACGCCACCGCGGCGACGAGCGCCGCGTCGGGTTCCCGGCTCGTCCCGCCGGGCGCGCCCGGCCGGCCCACGCCGACCTCGAAGAGCCCGTGCGCGACGAAACCCGCGAGCCCCCGGGGGCGGGAGAGCCCTTGCGCGGCCTCGAGGAGGACGTCCGCGTACGCCTCGGCCACGCACGCCGGCCGGCGCTCTTCGCCCCAGCGCACCGCGGCGGCCGCGCGTTCACGCCTGCGCTCGGGCTCGAAGGCGAGCCTCTCCATCTCGGCCGCGAGGCGCGGCACCTCGTCTCCGCCCACGGGGACCCGGGAGGCGAACGCGTCGGGCAGCTCGCGGAACCAGCCGGTGTCGGACACGACGAGCGGCAGGCCGAAGCCCGCGAGCCGGCAGACCGCGCCCGACGTCTCCCCCATCGTCGGATGACGCAGGTTCACGGCGAAGTCCGCCGCGGAAGCGGCGCGCCAGAAGTCCTCCTCGGACAGATACCCGCCGAACGCGACGTCTCCCGCGAGGCCGTGCTCGTCCACGTAGACGTGGAGGGGGTCGTCGGCGCCGACCGCGCCGCCGACGAACAGGAACGGCCGGTGCCCCGCCGGGAGGGACGCGAGCGCCTCGAGGATCTTTCCGATCCGTTTGGCGGGCGTCACGACGCCGAGAGAGGCCGCGACCGCCCGGCCGGGAGGCAGCCCGAGAGAGAGGCGCGCCTCGTCCCGAGGCGTGCGCGGCGCCTCGACGACGTGGTGCGGGATCTCCACGACCCGCGTCTTCGGGCTCTCGCGCAGGACCGCGCCGCGGACGAGCGCCGAGTGCGCGACGACGGCGTCGGCCGCGCGGACGACCGCGGCGGACATCGGGAAGGCCCACGGGTCGAGATCCCACACGGGCACGCGCGGACCCCGCCGCCCGCGCTCGGCGAACGCGCGGCCCCGCGCGCCGTGCGCGAGCTCGAGAGCGCGGGCGTAGTCCGCCTCCCGCCCGCGGTCGAGGTAAGCCGCCGCGTAGAGGTGGTGGAGGACGAAGTCGTGCAGGACGACGACGGCCGGCGTCCGGCGCCCCGGCTCGCAAAGCGCCTCCACGGACGGCGCGTGCAGCGGATCGTTCCCGATCTGGAAGAGAAGGACGTCGTGCCCGGCCTTCAATGCGGCCGATGCCTGCGGGGGCTCGTACGAAGAGACCGAAAGAGAAGACTTCCTGGAAAGTGAAGAGAGGATCTCCGCGTCGTAATCGGCGATGCCGGAGCGCGTCGGGGGAAGCGGGCCGATGAAGCCCACGGAGAGCGCGGCCGCTCCCCTCCGGGCGCCGCCACCGCCCTCTGCCTCTTCCACCTTCATGGAAATCTTCTCTTCTCCTCGTCCCTCACCGGATTCCACCGGCTTCCAGCAGCGCGCGGACCGCATGGGCCCAGGAAATCCCTCTGACCCTCTCGAAGCCTCTTTCTCCGAATTCCCTCGCTCTCTCCGGATTCGCCATGAGATCGGCGACGGCCGCGCCGAGCGCGGCCGCCTCCGGGGCGACGACGCGCCCGTTCTCGCCGTCCACGACGAACTCCAGGGGGCCGCCCGAATCCGTGCACGTGACGACGGGCTTTTTCGAGAGGAACGCCTCGAGGGCGATGTAGCCGTAGTCCTCGTCGGCCGGCGGAAAGATCACGGCGGCCGAGGTCGCGTAGAGGGCCAGGAGCTCCTCGTCCGTCACGCGCCCCGCAAAGCGCACGTCCGCCCCGCTCCTCTCCGCGAGCGCCTCCAGCCGCGCGCGGTCGGGCCCGTCGCCCGCGACCACCAGCCGGAACTTCCCTGCCGCGGCCGCACCGATCGCGAGGTCCGTCCGCTTCCACGCGTCGAGGCGGCCGGCCGAGAGCGCGAAGCGCTCCGGATCCGCGGATCGATAGCGGCCCGCGAGGGGCGGCGGATGGTAGAGGGGCCGGGCGGCGATTCCGTTGAAGCGCGCGAGCCGGTCGGCGGTGTTCTTCGCGTTCGTGAAGACCGTGCGCGCCTCCCCGAGACCCGTGCGGTCGGCGTCCGCGATGAGCTCGCGCCAGCGCGTGTCGGCCGGGGACGCCGTGAAGTCGCTCTCGGGCGTCCCGAACCGGTCGTAGGCCTGCCGGAACTGGTGGATGAGCCAGACGACCTTGTTCTCGTGCCTCACGAGATACGACGGGAACTTCATCGGGATCACGAGGTCGACGCGCCTGCCGTCGGCCTCGGAGACGTCGAGGAGCCTCCACGCGAGCGCGGACGTGAGGATCTCCTCGCGCGGGTACCACTTGAACGGCAGCCGCACGAGCTCGGCCTCGTGGCCCGCCGCGACGAGCTCGCGGACGAGCCCGTCGGCGTGGCGTTCGGCGCCGCCCGAGGCGAACGGCACCTGCGCGTTGCAGACGAGGATGCGTGCCATCCCGGAGCCTACTTCACGCCCGTGACGGCGTAGTCCTGCGGCGCGAAGAGGAGGCGCGCGACCGCGGCGAACCGCGGGTCGTCCGCGGCCTCCGCCGGCAGGCCCTCGCTCGCGGGCACCGGCGAGCGGAAGTCGACGCTCACGTCGCGGAACCCGCTCGCCGTCAGGAGCTGCGCGAGCGACGGCGCCGGGACGGGCCGCACGTGCGTCAGGTCCATCCAGAACCAGCGCATCGCGTAGACGGACTCCGGGTTCACGGTCTCGAAGAGGACCCGGCCGCCCGGGGCGAGCTTGCGGGCGGAGAGCTCGACGAGGTCGAACAGGGACGACGGCGCCAGATGCTCGACGACCTGGAACGCGGTGATGCCGCCGAGAGAGCCGTCCGGCCGCCCCCCGAGCCACGCGAAGAGATCGGCCGCGTCGACGGCGAGGCCCTTTTCCTTCGCGCGCGCGGCCATGACGGGGTTCGCGTCGCAGCCGATCCCTTCGACGCCGGCGCCGGCGAGCGCCTCGAGGAACTCGCCGCGGCCGCAGCCGAGGTCCGCGACCGGACCCGGCGCCCCCCGGAAGAGCGCCGCGTCCGTCTTCTGGCGGCGCCGGATCTCGTCCTCGCTGCCGCGGAAGTGCTCCTCGAAGTCCACGTAGAGCCCGGCACGCAGCGGATCGTCGGCGCGAAGAATGCCTTTTTCTTCGGACCCGCGCGCGGCCTGCGCGGCCGCGGCACCCGCGACGTTCTGCAGATTGCTTCGAAGGGAGGACCAGTCGAGACGCAGCATCCTGAGGCCGTCGCTCGTCTCGTGCAGCTTTCGAAGAGTCTCCCCGGCCTTCTCCCTCTCCTGTTCCCTCTCCCGCGCGAGCGCCTCGAAGCGCGCGTCGCGGTCCTTCTCGAGCGCGTCGATCCGTCCCAGCCCGCTCCCGAGGTCCCGGGCCAGCGCGTCGCGATCGGCGGCGAGTTGGGCCCGAAGGCCCGCGAGCACCTCGTGCAGCCCCTTCGTCGACTCCTCCGCCGCGCGGGCGGAATCCCGCGCCGCGCCGACCGACGCGGCCACGTTTGCGAGGGCCGTCTCCGTCTCGAGGAGCGCGCCGCGCACGGCCTCGAGGACCGCCGAGTTGAACGTCGTCTGGTCGCGCGTCACGACGCGCAGGAGCCTGAGGAGAGCCGCCTTCAGCGGGCGCAGGGCCGTCTCGGCCGGGAGCACGGGGCTCACGAAGCGGCCCGCGTTCTCGAGGAGCGCGCGCGGCCACTCGTACGCGGGTCTGGCGCCCGCGGCGGGCCCGGCGGACGGACCGGCCGACCGGGATTCCAGGCCCGAAGAGAGGCTCGAGGAGATGGCCCCGATCTGCCGGACGAGCTCCTGCGCCAGGGCGGCCACGTCGCGCCCGCGCGCGTCGTCCTTGTTCCGGCTCATCTCTCGCTTATATTAAGCGCGATCCATGAGAGGCCTCCGCGGCCCCCGCGCCGCCCACCGGATCCCCCGACGAAGATGAGGAGCCTGATGCAGAAGATCGCGAAGCTCGCGAAGACGTACGACTACCTCGTGCCCTGGCTGCTCCTCGCCGCCGTCGGGGGTGCGACGCTGGCGGTGCTCCAGGTCCTCGTCGTCAGGCTGCTCCACTGACGCGCGCCGCGCGCGTTCAGGGAGGCGCGGCCGGACCCCAGCACGGGAGGCTGTCCTCCCATCGGTCGTGCGTCAGGCGGATCGGCTCACGCGTCCCGTCGACCGGTGCGACGAAGATCTCGCCGTAAGGCTGCGACTCTCCGCTCGAGAGAGTGCCCTCGTCGCTGAGCCACGCGCGACGCGACGCGTAGACGACCCACTTCCCGTCGGGAGAGAACCGTGGGTGGACGCTGGGTGAGAACGGCTCGAGCACCCGGGACGGACCGTCGGGCAGTCCGCCCCGCAGCGGCTGGAGGATCAGCCGGAACGTGGCGTACACGAGGAGGTCGCCGGCTGGTGAGATCGCGGGCATCGACTGGACGCCGTCACCCGGCGTGAGTCGCCGAACGTCGGTTCCGTCCGCGTCCATCATGTAGACGCTCCGGGGACCTTCGTGCTCGCCCCGGAAGACGATCCGCGACCCGTCGGCCGTCAGGTCGGGGAACGCGCTCCGGTGGAACCTCCCGCCCGTCAGGTTGCGAGCCCCCGTGCCGTCTCCGCGGATCGTCCAGATGTCGAGACCGGCGTCGTCTTGGAAGATCGTCCCGACGGTGAACGCGAGGAGGTCGGCCTGCCTCGCCCAGCTCGTTCCCCAGACCCACGCTTTCGTCGGCGGGCGGAAGAGCTCGCGCTCCCCCGAGCCGTCGGGACGGCTCGCGACGAGGTGCATGTCCCCGGATTCCCCGGGGGTGAAGAAGCGGCCCGTGACGATCTCGCGGCCTTCCGGCCCGATCGAGCAGGAGAAGGCATGGACGCCCTGCACCTCGAGAATCCTGTCCGGCAGCTGGATCTCGCCGCGCGTGCCCGGGTCGACGAACGGCGCCGGCGCCTCAGGCCCTCTTCCGGCGCAGGCGATTCGTCCCGCCTTGTCGGGGGCCGGCGTCCGGCACTCCTGCGTCCCGCTCTCCGGGCGAAGGCCCGACCCGTCGGCGGCGACGGACATGATCCGAAAGCCGTCTCCTTCCTTCGCCGCGAACGCGATCCGGCCGTGCGGCAGCACCGCCGGCGAAAGAGCCTGGAGGCCCTTCGGCGTGAGCGGCCTTTGCCGGGTCCCGTCGGACTTCATCACCCAGATTCGAAAACCCCCGCCGCCGCGGTCGGAGTAGAAGTAGATCGACTCGCCGTCTGCGGACCAGGCCGGGGATCCGCTCACCGCGTCTGCGCGGGTGAGACGGCGCGGATCGGACCCGTCGCGCTCCATGACGTAGATCTCGGATTTGAAGGGCGGCTCCTTCGGGAAATCGCGGTCGCTCGTGAAGGCGATCCGCAGGCCGTCCGGGGATGCGGCAGGCCTGAAGTCTCCGGCGCCGTGTCGCGTCAGGTTCACGGCCTCGTCGTCCGACGCCGGCGTCCCGGGGTGGAACGGCATCCGGAACACGTCCGCGTTGCCGTCCCGGTCGCTCACGAAAAGGAGCTCACGGCCGCCGGGCGTGAACGCCGGAGCCGCGTGGAAGAACGGGCCCTTCGTGACCTGCGCCGGGCGGCCGCCCTTCCGGGCATCGAGGGCCCAGAGCTGCGGCGAGCCGGACCGCTCGGAACAGAACACGATCCATCGGCCGTCGGGCGTGAATGCGGGGTCGTAGTTGAGGGCGGGATCGTCCGTCAACCGGCGCGGGGACCGGTCACGGTCGAGAAGATACAGTTGCCAGTTCACGGGCCGCCTCGTCGTGAAGACGATCCGTTCCCGCGGCAGGTCCGCCGCCGATGCGGGGGCCAGGAGGCCGAGCCACGCCGCGAGTCCCGCGGTGGCGAGCTTCCCGTGCCCCGCGGTCACGCGGCGCCGGCCTCGCGCGAGGCGCGGGCGATCTCCCGCAGGATCCTCACGAGCATCAGCCCCACGGCGAGGGACATCGGCCCGACGAAGACGCCGACGAGCCCGAAGGACGTGAGGCCGCCGAAGACGCCGAGGAAGACGAGGAGCGTCGAGAGCTCGCTGCCCTTCTGTCCGATCAGGATCGGCTTGAGAACGTTGTCCGCGAGCGTCGACGTCACGAGGACGTTCCACAGGAGGAACGCGATCGCGGTCCCCGTGCGTCCCTTGACGAAGAGGACGACGAGCGCCGGTCCCCAGACGATCGCCGTCCCCCCGACGGGGAGGAGCGAGAGGATGCTCATCGCGACGCCCGCGAGGATCGCCGAGGGCAGGCCCGCCGCGACCCACGCGAGGGCGCCCGACGTGCCCTGGATGATCGCGCAGAGGAGCGAGCCCCTGAAGATGGACTCGAGCATGCTGCCGAGCGAACGCACGATCCGCCGCCGTTCGGCGTCGTCGATCGGGATGAGGTCCGTGAGGGCCTCCACCATGCCCTCGCCGTCCCTGAGGAGGAAGAAGAGCAGGAAGAGCGTCAGGATGAAGGTGACCAGGATGTCGAGAAACGAGAGCACGGCCGCCCCGCCCGCGGACGCGAGAAACGAGGAGGCCTTACGCGCGACCTCGAGGGCTCTGACCTGGAGGTCGTCCGCCGAGATGCCGACCGTGTCGCGAACCCAGCCCATCGCGCGGTCGACGCCGGGGATCGCGAGGACGTCGTTCCAGGAGTGGACGTCGCTCTGCCTTCAGCTTTTGCCCGAACGCCGTCGCCGCGCCGGCCGCCTGGTTCAGGATCGCCGCGCCCAGGAGCACGGCGGGCAGGAGGACGACGAGCGCCACCGCGAGGGAGAAGAGCCCGGCCGCGAGGTCCTGGCGCTTTCCGGCCCGGGCGCGCACCTTTTTCCAGACCGGCCAGAGCGCCACCGCGACGACCGAGGCCCAGAGGATCCCGCTGAGGAACGGGCGCAGGACGACGAAGCTCAGCGTCCCGACGGCCAGGAGGAGGACGAGCAGGAAGACGACGGGGTAAAGGCGAGCGGCAGGAAGCGGCGGCATGGTCGTGTCGATCATACGAAAGACGTTGATAGACTGGTGGGTTATGCGGCCTGCCGTGGCGCGCGTCCCGCGCCGTCCCCCGCCTCCGGAGCCCGACGATCCGGCCGCCCTCTCGCAGGCGGCGGTCGCGGCGGCGCGCTCGCACGGGTTCGTGGCGGCAGGCGTCCTCGCCGCCTCCCGGCCGCTCACGTGGGACCGGTTCCGGGACTGGCTCCGGGAGGGCCGGCACGCGGAGATGGCCTTCCTCGAGCGCGACGCGGCCGCCCGGATCCGCTTCGACTCGATTCTTCCGTTCGCGAAGTCGGTCGTCGCGGTCGCGCGCGCCGTTCCCGCAGCGGGCGCCGGCAACGTCGCGGCCTACGCGCGCGGCGAGGACTACCACCGCGTCGTCCGCCGCCACCTCAAGGCCGTCGTCGACGTCCTGAAGCCGCTCGCCCCGAAGGGCTCGCATTTCCGCGTCTGCGTCGACACGGCGCCGCTCCTCGAGCGCGAGGTCGCCGTGCGCGCGGGCCTCGGGTTCATCGGGAAGAACGGGATGCTCATCGTCCCGGGCGTCGGCTCGCACGTCGTCCTCGGCGAGATCCTCACGGACGTCGCGCTGGCGCCGTCCGCCGCGCCGTTCTCGGACGGGTCGGACCGGTGCGGATCGTGCACCGCGTGCCTGGACGCCTGTCCCACGCGGGCCTTCGTCGCGCCGCGCGTCCTGGATTCGGCGAAGTGCCTCTCGTACCTCACGATCGAGAAACGCGGATCCTTCACGCCGGCGGAGGAGGCCGCGCTCGGCGGTCGCCTCTTCGGCTGCGACGACTGCCAGGACGTCTGTCCGTTCAATCGGAAACCCGTCATGCGGGTTTCCGAACCTTCCGCTCGGCCGTCCTCGCCGGCTGCGCTCGCGCTCGCCGGCTCGGCCGCCTGCGCTCCCCCTTCCGGTTGGCCGGGCGCTTCGCTCGATCCCGATGAGATTCTGGCGCTCGACGAGGAGGGCTTCCGGCGCCGGTTCTTCCATACCGCGATCTGGCGCGCGACGCTCCCGGGTCTCGTGAGGAACGCGCGCGCGGCGGTGAGGCGATGACCGCGCCAGGCACGCTCCTCGTCGTCGCGGGCGTCTTCGTCCGCGGCGGGCGCCTCCTCCTCGCGCGGCGGCCCGCGGGCCGCGCGTGGGCCGGCCTCTGGGAGTTTCCGGGAGGCAAGGTGGAAGCGGGAGAGACGCCGGAAGACGCGCTCGTGCGCGAGTGGCGCGAGGAAATGGACGTGACGCCCGTGGGGCTCACGCCCTTTACGTTCTCCACGGTCGCCGGTGCCGGTCCCGGTGACTCGTCGCGCCACGTGTCGCTGCTTTTCTTCGAAGTGAATGGGATCGTCGGCGAGCCTCGAGCCGTGACCGTGGACGCGGTGCGCTGGTGTCCGGCCGAAGAGGCGCGTCTCCTGCCGACTCCTCCCGGCGACGCGCCCGCTCTCGCGCGCCTCGCGGCCGAGGGCGGAGGGGTCTTTCAGGACACCGAAACCGAAGCCGGGCGCGCCCTCGCGCGTGACTTCGCCTCCCGTACCCCTTTCATAGAAAACTCCGAATCCCTCTCTTCTCTTCGCGCCCTCGCGTTCAAGAAGCCGCGCCCAGGCGGGGCGGGAACGGTTTCCGGCCTCCTCGTCGCGACGCCGGACGGCGGCGCCCGTGCGTACCGCAACGTCTGCCCGCACGTTCCGATTCCGCTCGACCGCGGCGGCGAGCCGCTCATGACCGAGGAGGGGTTTCTCGCGTGCCGCAACCACGGAGCGCTGTTCGCCGTGGAGGACGGCTTCTGCGTCGCCGGCCCGTGCGCCGGCGAGTCGCTCGAGCCCCTCGCCGTCGAGCCGCGGGGCGCGGGCTGGGCCCTCGCGGGGGACCGCCCGTGAACGGCGGCCTCCTCCTCGCCCTGTACGCTCTCTGCGCTCTGTGCTCGGCTTTCTTCTCGTCGGCCGAGACGGCGATCACGTCCGTGACCGACGCCGCGATCTTCCGGATGAAGAGCGAGGGACGGCGCGGCGCCGAGCGTCTCGAGCGCCTGCGGGCGGACCTGCCGAAGACCCTCGGGACGCTTCTCGTCGGGAACACGCTCGCGAACGCGGCGGCCGGCTCGCTCGGCGCCGGCCTCGCGATTGCGACCTTCGGGGAGAAGTGGGGCGTTCTCATCGCGACCGTCCTCACGTCGATCCTTCTCCTCGTCGTCGCGGAGGTCACGCCCAAGACGCTCGCGGCGCGCCGGCCCGAGGCGCTTTCGCTCCTCTTCGTCGGTCCCATCGAGACGTTCGTGAAGCTCCTGACCCCCGCGACCGCCCTCCTCTCGGCCGTGGCGCACTGGATCCTCGGGCCCTTCGGCGTCGAGGAGTCGGCCGACGTCACCGAGGAGGACGTCAAGAGCGTGATCTCCCTCTCGCGCGAGCAGGGCGGCCTGAAGCGCGAGGAAAGCGACCTCCTGCACGCCGTGCTCGCGTTCGGCGACACGCCGGTGCGCGACGCGATGGTGCCGCGTGCCCGGATCGTCTCGCTCGAGATCGGGTCCACGTTCGCCCGCGTGGAGGCCCTCTGCCGCGAGCACCGCTACAGCCGCTACCCGGTCACGCGCGGGAACGAGGACGAGGTCGTCGGGATCCTCCACGTGAAGGATCTCTTCGACGTGACGGACGCCGACGAGGAGCGCTTCGAGCTCTCGCGCTACCTGCGCCCCGCGGTCTTCGTCCCGGAGCTGAAGCGGGCCGGGGACCTCTTCCGCGAGATGCGGCGACGCCGATTCCACATGGCGATCGTCGTCGGCGAGAGCGGCGCGGTGGCCGGCCTCGTGACGCTGGAGGACCTCATCGAGGAGATCGTCGGGGACATCTTCGACGAGCACGACGAGCCGGCCCGCCGGCCGGTCGCGGAGGGGACGTCGCTCCTCGTCGAGGGAGGGTATGCTCTGGCCTCGCTCGAGCGCGACCTCGGAGTCTCGTTCGACGACCCGGAGGCCGAGACGGTCGCCGGACTCCTGCTCCGCAAGTTCGGACGCATTCCCCGCTCGGGCGCGCGCACCCGGGCGGGCGGCGTCGAGTTTCTCGTCGAGCGCGCGACCCCCCGGGCCATCGAGCGCATTCGCATCCTGAGGCCGGACGCCCCGCGGCCCGCGGGCGCCCCCGACAACCGAAAGGCGACCCCATCGTGACCCCGAAGAACCGCGTCGTGACCCTCGTCCCCGGAGACGGCATCGGCCCCGAGATCACGGCCGCCGTCGTCGAGATCCTCGCGGCCGCCGGCGCCCCCATCACCTGGGAGCGCCACGACGCCGGCATGGCCGCCCTGGCGGCGACGGGCAATCCCCTTCCGCCCGAGATCGTGGCCTCCATCCATCGCACGAAGGTGTGCCTCAAGGGCCCCGTCACGACCCCGGTCGGCGGGGGCTACAAGAGCGTGAACGTCTCGCTCCGGCAGGCCCTCGACCTGTACGCGAACCTCCGCCCCGTGAAAAACCTCCCGAACGTCGCCTCGCGCTACGGCGACCTCGACCTCGTCGTCGTCCGCGAGAACACCGAGGACCTCTATTCCGGCATCGAGCACGTCGTCGTGCCGGGTGTCGTCGAGTCCATCAAGATCATCACGGAGAAGGCCTCCACGCGCATCGCGCGCTTCGCCTTCGAGTACGCCCGGACGCACGGCCGACGCCGCATCACGGCCGTCCACAAGGCGAACATCATGAAGCTCTCGGACGGCCTGTTCCTCGACTGCTTCCGCACGGTGGCGAAGGAGTACCCGGACATCCAGGCCGACGACGTCATCGTGGACGCCGCCTGCATGAAGCTCGTGATGAACCCGAAGCAGTTCGACATGCTGCTCCTCGAGAACCTCTACGGCGACATCATCAGCGACCTCGCCTCCGGCCTCGTCGGCGGCCTCGGCATCACCCCCGGCGCCAACCTCGGGACCCAGTGCGCGGTGTTCGAGTCGGTCCACGGCTCGGCGCCCGACATCGCGGGCAAGGGCATCGCGAACCCCACGGCCCTTCTCCTCTCGGCGACGATGCTCCTGCGCCACATCGGCGAGAACGACCGCGCGGCGCGAATCGAGAAGGCGCTGAACGAGGCGATGGCGGACGGCACCGCGAAGACCCGGGACGTCGGCGGCACGGCGACGACCGCGGGCTACGCGACGGCGGTCATCGCCCGACTCTGATGCCGAAGGTCGTCTTCCTGAACGAGGGCCGGCGCGCCGAGGTCGCCGTCGGAACGACGGTCCTCGAGGCCGCCGACGCGCTCCGCGTGCGGATCGGCCGCGTCTGCGGCGGCGGCGGGACGTGCTCCACGTGCCGGGTCGAGGTCGCCGTCGGAGCGGAGAACCTGTCCCCCGTCCAGGAGAACGAGATCGCCTACCAGCTCGGGCCGGGCGTCCGGCTCGCGTGCCAGGCGCGCGTCCTCGGGGACGTCGGCGTCCGTGTCCTCGTGATCCCGAGGGCCCTCCTCGTCTGACATGAGCCGCCCGTCGATCCGCCGCGCGCTCCGGCGCTCCGGGGCCTCCGTGCCCCCGCGGCCGCCGCGCGCCGGCCCGCGGAACCTCGGGAGGATCCCGACCCCGAAGATCTTCCTCCCCGGCGAGAGCGAGGACGCCGGTTTCGTCGACTTCGCGGCGCTCTTCGGACGAACGGCCCCCGTCGAGATGGAGATCGGCGTCGGCAAGGGCCGCTTCCTCCTCGACGCGGCCGCGGGAAACCGCGCGCGCGACTTCTTCGGTCTCGAGATCGAGGCCGAGTACGCCGCGATCGCGCGCGTCCGCGCCGAGCGGGCGGGGCTCACGAACGTCCGCGTCGAGCGCCTGGACGGAAAGGCCTTCGTGCTGCGGCGCCTCGCCCCCGCGTCCCTCGCGGGGCTGCACGTCTACTTCCCGGATCCGTGGCCGAAGAAGCGCCATCACAAGCGGCGCCTCGTGGACGCCGCGTGGGCCGCGGCGGCGGCGCGCGCCCTGGCGCCGGGCGGGCTCCTGAAGGTCGCCTCGGATCACGCCGAATACTTCGCCGTGATGGACGCGGTGCTCTCCGCCGAGCCGCTCCTCGCGAAGCTCTCGCCCGAGGAGGCCGGGGAGTGGTCGACGGGAACGAACTACGAGCTCAAGTTCCTCAAGAGCGGCCGGCCGATCCTCAAGGCCGTCTTCCGGCGCGTCACGGCTCCGGAGCCCGCTCCGGCGTCCGCTCCATCGCCAGGAGCGGCCTGAGGAACTTCCGGAAGTACTCGAAGCCGGAGACGAGGGCCATCGCGGTCATGACGTAGAGGGCCGCGCGGCCCGTCTTGCGCCAGAGGCCGATGTCGTCGAGCTTGGCGCCGAGGATCATGAGCGAGATCCCGACGATCTGCGTCCCCATCTTCCACTTGCCGAGCCTGCTCGCCGAGATCGTGATGCCGCGGGTGGCGGCGATCGAGCGGAGGCCCGACACCGCGAACTCCCGCCCGATGATGATGCAGACGGCCCACGCGTCCGCCTCCTGGAGGTCCACGAGCGAGATGAGCGCGGCCGACACGAGCAGCTTGTCCGCGATCGGGTCGAGCAGCATCCCGATCGTCGTGACCTTCTTGAAGCGCCGCGCGATCCAGCCGTCCGCCCAGTCGGTGATCGCGGCCAGCAGGAAGACGGCCAGCGCCATGTACTCGCGGGCCGGGAGCTTCGTCAGGAGAAGGACGACGAGGAGCGGGACGAGGAAGATGCGGAGGAGCGTGAGACCGTTCGGGACGTTGACGAACACCGCGCCGGATTCTAGACCCCGCACTGCGTCCGCGCTGGACACTCCGGAGCCCGGGGCCGAGAATCCACCCGCCCATGTCCCTGCCTCCCATCGTCTTCGGGACGGACGGCTGGCGCGGCCAGATCGCCCGGGACCTCACCTTCGCGTCCGTCCAGCGCGTCGTCGACGCCGCCGGCGCGTGGAACGTCTCGCCCGAGAACACGGATCCGGGCGACCCGTGGACGGTTCCGCTCGTCCACGACACGCGCTTCCTGTCCCCCGAATTCGCCGCCGAGAGCGCGGCGCGCCTCGCCTCGCAGGGCTTCCGCGTCCTGCTCACCGACCGCCCCGTCCCGACGCCGTGCGCCTCCTGGCACGTCCGTTCCCGCGGGCTGAGGGCCGGACTCGCGATCACCGCGTCCCACAACCCCGCCCCGTGGAACGGCGTGAAGGTGAAGTCGTGGTTCGGAGGCAGCGCGACGCCCGCGACCTACGACGCGGTCGCCCGCTCCGCCGACCGTCCTCTCCCCGGGCGCGCCGGCGGCGCCGTCGAGAAGGCGGACCTCCATGCCGGCGTATCGCGACGCGATCGCCGCCCGGGTCGACCTCGACGCCGTCCGCCGCGCGGGCCTGCACGTCCTCTTCGACGCGATGCACGGGTCGGCGGGCACGCTCCTCGCGGAGATCGTCGGGACCGGCCACGCGACGCGCGTCACGACGCTCCGGGCGGCGCGCGACCCGCTCTTCGGCGGCGTCAATCCCGAGCCCATCCCGGACCACCTCGGCGCGTCGCGCGACGCGCTGGCGCGCGGGGAGTACGACGTCGCCCTCGCGAGCGACGGAGACGGCGACCGCCTCGGGGTCCTCGACTCCGCCGGGCGCTTCGTGACGCCGCACCGGATCCTCGCGCTCCTCGCCGAGAGCCTCACCGCCCGCGGTCGGCTCGCCGGCGGCATCGCGAAGACGTTCTCGACCTCGCTCCTCGTCGACCGCGTCGCCGCGCGCCTCGGCGTCCCCCTCTACGTCACGCCGGTCGGCTTCAAGCACATCGCCGAGAGGATGATGTCGGGCGAGGTGGCGATCGGCGGAGAGGAATCCGGGGGCCTCGGCGTCTCCTTCCACCTTCCGGAGCGGGACGGGGTCCTCTCGGGGCTCCTCGTCCTCGAGGCCATCGCGCACTCCGGCGGCTCCTTCGACGCGCTCCTGAGGAAGCAGGACGAGACGTACGGCGCCTTCGCCTACGGCCGCCGCGACCTCGCACCTCGCCATGCCGCTCCTCCGCGCCTACGTCGAGAGCCTGAAGGCCTCCCCTCCCGCGCAGCGCGCGGGACAGGCCGTCACGGGGGTCGAGGACCTCGACGGGGTCAAGCTCCTCTTCGGCGGGAAGGGCTGGCTCCTGCACCGCCTGTCGGGCACGGAGCCCATCATCCGCATCTACGCCGAGCACGAGGACGCGGCGGTCGTCGAAGCGCTCCTGGACGAGACCGAAGCCGAGCTCCGCCATCGCACGTAGCGACGCGAGCCCGCCGACCCGCCCTCTTCCCTTCTAAGAAATTCTTCGGTGCTCTTCGAACCCGACCCGCTCAGCGCGCGTCGGCGAGCACGTAACCGGCGCCGACGAACCGCAGCACGGGTCCCGCGCCGAGGCCGGCGATCGGGTCGGACTCTTCGAGAAGCTCGGGCGTCAGGTCGCCGCCGTACGCGACGACCGCGCGCGCCGCGATCGTGAACGGGTTCTGGCGCTCGACCTCGAAGCGCGCCGGCTCGGACACGACCGCCAGGGCGACCGTCCCCGTCCCGAACAGCTTGAGGAACGGCTGCGCGATCTTGTCGCGGTATTCGAAGGCCGGGTCCTCGCGGTACGTGAGCGCCTCGTCGAAGGCGAGGAGGCGCGTCGTCTCGATCGAGAGAAACTCGTTCGTGAGCGCCTTGAGGTACGGAACGCGGCCCTGGTCCGCGAGGAGGAGAGTGCCCTCGCCGGACGCCGTCACGAGGATCCCCGCGAGCGCCCCGGCGAGGCGCGGGTCCGTGGCGAGCGACGGGACGCCCTGACGTCCGACGACGACGCCGCGCCGGATCCTCAGGCCGCCCGCGCAGGACGCCGAAAGGAAGCCGCCCGTCTTCGGCGTGAACGGCCCCATCGGCACGGCGACGTCGATCCGCGGGGTGCTCCCCGAGCGGGGGCGGACGCCCGAGGTGGGGGCGCTGCGCTTGCCGCTCGACGCGAGCGAGTCGAGGGGCTCCGGCTTCACGACCGGCGTCGGCCTCGTCTCGTCCCGGAGCGCCGGCGCGGGCCGGGTGTCGTGGGCGCTCGCGGAGGGCGCGAGCGTCGCGGCACGCAGCTCGGCGGCGGCGGCGCGCGCGGTTCGCGCGACGGAGTCGTCGCCTTCCGAGCCGTCCTTCAGCTCGGCGCCCGCGAGCCGGAAGTGCTTCTGGGCGGCCTCGTACGCGTCCGCCCGCTGCGCGATGAGCCCGAGCGTCAGGTGCGCCTTGCGGTGGGCCGGGGCGAGGGCGAGGACCTTCTCGAGGGGCTCCCGGGCCTCCGCGTCGCGGCCCGACTTGAACAGGATCAGGCCGAGGTTGAAGAGGAGAGGGACCGAGTCGTCGTGCTCCTGGAGGAGCTCGCGGGTCTTGGCCTCGGCGGGGCCGAACTGGCCCAGGTGAAACAGCGTGATCGAGAGGTTGAGGAGGACCTCCGGATCCTGCGGCCGCAGCCGCTGCGCCTCGTCGAACTCGCGGCGCGCCGCCTCGTGGTGGCCCCGGGCCATCTCCTCCTTGCCGCGGTTCAGGTGCAGAAGGAAGAGCCCGTGATCGAAGAAGGGTGCGGGGCGGAACGCCCGGGTCGTCTCGGAGCCCACGCGCGCCGTCGCCATTCCCTACCGCGTCCGTCCGAGTACGGGAGAGGAGGGCGCCGACGCGACGACGCCCGTGTTCGAGAAAACCGCGGTTCCGTCCACGCGGAACACCGTCACGGGAGCCGCACGGGACGCGCGCCGGACGGAGCCCGTCGGGACTCCCCGGAACGACCCGCCGACCGCGGGTATCGGCTCTCCGCGGTGGGCCACGAGGACCCGCCGGACGTACTCCCGCGTTTCCGCATAGGGCGGGACGCCCGCGTGCCGGGCCACGGCGTTCTCGCCGGCGTTGTATCCCGCGAGCGCGAGCGCGACGTCGCCCTTGAAGAGCGCGAGCAGGGAAGCGAGGTAGCGCACCCCGCCCCGGACGCTCTGCGCCACGTCGAACCGGTCCGAGACGCCGAAGCGCCTCGCCGTCTCGGGCATGAGCTGCATCAGGCCTCGGGCCCCCTTGCGTGAGACGGCCTGCGGGTTGAAGTTCGACTCGACGAGCATGACGCTCTTCACGAGCGACGGATCCAGCCCCTGGGCACGCGCCTCGGTCTCGATGATCGGGTCGTACGGCGACGGAGCGGCGCGGCGGTCGACGAGGTAGGAATCGGAGGGAGCGGCGCCGTGCACGCGCCAGCCGCTTCCGATCGCGTCGTTGAAGATCAGGGCCGATCCGTCGGCCTTCCGGACGAGATGCACGTCCGCCCCGGCCGCGGTCGCGCACAGCGACACGGCGAACGCTCCCCGGGCGACGAACCGACCGAAGGACATTGCTTCCGCATTATAGACGAAGGCCTCAAGCGACCGGCGCGGAGAGCCTTTCCCGTACCCTGGCGACCCCGGCGGCAAGGGCCGGCTCGATCGCCGACGCGTCCTTCCCCCCGGCCTGGGCGAGGTCCGGCTTGCCGCCGCCCTTGCCCCCGACGAGCGGGGCCATCGCCTGCGCCAGCTCGTGCGCCGACACCCGGCCGACGACGTCCGCCGTGACCGCGGCGAGCAGGGTGACCTTGCCGTCCAGCTCGGTGCCGAGGAGGACGACGGCCGACTTCAGCTGGCCGCGGAATGTGTCGGCGAGATTGCGCAGCTCGTTCGCGGGCAGGGAGGGGACTCTCCGCGCCAGGACCTTGACGCCCGCAATTTCGTGAAGACCGTCCTCGAGCGCACCGTCCGAAGAGACCGACGAAGAAGAGGAAGATTTCTTAGAAGGTGAAGAGCCCGAGCCGGCCGCCCCGCCGCCGCCATCGCCCGCCGCCCGTGCTCCCGCGCCCGTCGCCGCGCCCACGCCCGCCAGGGCGAGGTCGCGTTTCAGAGCCGCGACCTCCTTCTCTTTCTTTCTAAGAAGATCCTGAACTTCCCTGAACTTCGCGGGGAGCTCGTCGAAGGGCACGTTGGCCGCGTGCGCGAGCTGTCCCAGGATCTCCTCGTCCTTCTGCAGCCGCTCGACGGCGTTCAGCGACGTCACCGCCTCGATGCGCCGGACGCCGGCGGCGAGGCCCTTGTCCGAGAGGACCTTGAAGGCGCCGATCTCGCCCGTGCGCGCGACGTGGCACCCGCCGCAGAGCTCGGTCGAGAAGCCCGGCACGTCCACGACGCGGACGCGCTCGCCGTACTTCTCGCCGAAGAACATCATGGCGCCCCTCTTCTTCGCGTCGTCCATCGACATGACGGCCTTCGACACCTCGCGGTCGCGCAGGACCTCCTCGTTCACGAGGCGCTCGATCTCGCGGATCTCGTCGGCAGTCGTCGGGCGGGAAGCGGCGTAGTCGAACCGCAGGCGGTCGGGCGCGACGAGCGAGCCCATCTGCCGGACGCCCTCCCCGAGCACCTTCCGAAGCGCGGCGTGCAGGAGGTGCGTCCCGGTGTGGTTCGCCTGCGTCTTGCGCCGCGTCCACTCGTCGACCTTCAAATCGACGACCTGGCCGGGAGAGAGAGAACCGGAAGAGATTCTTAGAAGGTGAAGAGTGGCCCGGCCGTTGGGAGCGCGACGCGTGTCGAGGACGGTCGCGGCGCCCGCCTCGCCGTCATTTCCCTTCCAACGAATTTCCCCCTGGTCCGCCACCTGACCGCCGCCCTCGGGGTAGAAGACGCTGCGGTCCAGAACGCACCAGCCCTTCTGGCCCGCATCCAGCTTGTCGGCACGTTCGAAGAGGCCGTTTTCTTTGAAGGTGAAGAGGCCGAGGATGCGTGCGCCCGCCAGGCTCACGAAGTCCTGCTCGGGATACCCGCGGAATTCGGTCGTCCATTCCGGATCGATCTGATCGTCGGCCGGCAGGCCGCCCTCGTGCTCGAACTTCGAGGCGCCCTTGCTGCGTTCGCGGGCCGCGGTGAGCTCGCTTTCGAAGCCCGCGACGGTCCACCTGGACACCCTCATCAGAAGAAATCTCTTCGATCAGCTCGAGGGGAACGCCGTGCGTGTCGTAGAGGCGGAAGGCGGCCGCACCCGGCAGCGTCGTCTGCCCCTCGCGCCGCGCGGCCGAGATCGCCTCGCCGACGCGGTCGGCGCCGACGGACATCGTCCGGCGGAAGCCGGTTCTTCCTCGGCACGAGGACTCGTCTGCAGGCCGTCCGTTTACGCTGGCCCTGCCGTTCGCGATCGTGAAGATGAATTCCTTCGAACGAGTGGAAGACGGGCTCGGCGAGGCCGGCGAGGAACGGCCCGCTCGATCCCGAGGCGAGCCTGCGCCCGTACCGGAGCGCACGCCGGATGATCCGGCGCAGGACGTATCCCCTTCCTTCGTTCGAAGGAATGACGCCGTCCGCGATGAGCATCGTCGCGGCTCGCGCGTGATCCGCGATCACGCGGAAGGGCGCGTCCTCGACCGCCATCCCGCCCCGGTACTTCTTCCCCGAGATCTCCTCGATCCTCTCGATGATCCCGTCGAAGAGGTCCGTGTCGTAGTTGTTGTTCTTGCCCTCGAGGATCGCCGTGATGCGCTCGAGGCCGGCGCCCGTGTCGACGCTGGGCTTCGGGAGAGGCGTCTTCTGCCCCGACGCGTCGCGGTCGAACTGCATGAAGACGAGGTTCCAGATCTCCATGACGCGGTCGCCCGACCCGTTCGGCGTCGCGTCTCCCGGGACCGACGGCCCCTGGTCGTAGTGCAGCTCCGTGCACGGCCCGCAGGGTCCCGTGTCTCCCATCGACCAGAAGTTGTCCTTCTCCCCGAAGCGCACGATGCGCTCCTTCGGCAGGTGCTTGCCCCACAACTCGGCCGCCTCGTCGTCGTCCGAGTAAACCGTGGCCCACAGACGCCCGGCGTCGAGGCCGTAGAACTCCTTCGACGTCACGAGCTCCCACGCGAAGTCGATCGCGTCCTTCTTGAAGTAGTCGCCGAACGAGAAGTTCCCGAGCATCTCGAAGAACGTGTGGTGGCGCGCGGTGTACCCGACGTTGTCGAGGTCGTTGTGCTTGCCGCCGGCGCGCACGCACTTCTGCGAGGACGTCGCGCGGACGTACGCACGCTTCTCCCGTCCGAGGAAGAGGTCCTTGAACTGGTTCATCCCGGCGTTCGTGAACAGGAGCGTCGGGTCCTCGGCGGGCACGAGGGACGACGAGGCCACGCGCGTGTGCCCCTTGCCCTCGAAATAGGAGAGGAACGTCTCGCGGACCCTGCGGGAGGTCCAGCCTTCAGGGGTCGTCATCGGTCGGTTCGCCTTTCGTGCGGAGCGCCTCGAGGACGGCGGACGGCGCGAAGCCCCGCCGCACGAGGTGGTCGAAGAGTTTCTTCGACCGCGCCTGCCGCGTCAATCCGGCCGGGAGGGACCGGGAGCGCTTCTCGAGAGCGAGGCGAAGGCCCTTTGCCTCGTCGGCAGGATCCAGCCCGGCGAGCGCGGCGTCCGCATCGCGCCGGGAAACGCCCTTCGCGGCCAGTTCGGAGGCGATTCGCGCCCTCCCCCGCCCGGACCGCGGACCGCGCGGACGGCGAGCGCGGCCGCCGTCGCGCCGTCGTCGAGGAGGCCCCGCGCCACGAGCCGGTCGAGGCAGGCTTCGACGTCTGCATCGGGGAACGCCCTTCGGAGGAGTTTTCTGCGAATCTCGAGACGCGTGTGTGCGCGCATCGCCAGAAGGGCCAGCGCCGTGGCTCTTCGGATCGGAGGATTTCCTAGAAGGTGAAGAGGGCGAAGGACCTCGCCGGGACGATCCTCGCGCGCGCCGTCCCCTCTTCCCTTTCAAAGAAGAACACCCATCCCCACGCTCGCCGCCACCGGGCGCGCTTCGGTCCGCTACGCCCGTCGACTGGTTCGAGAAGTCGAACGGCGATTCCGCGTCCCGCGGCGAGACTCCGTCCGGCGCCTGGAGCGCGCTCTCCATGAGCTCGTTCGCGACGTCGGACGTGGACTGGATGCCCTGGACCTTGAGCTTGAACTCGTTCGGGTTCGTGGACCGCCGGATCGCTTCTTCGAGCGTGATGAGCCCGGTCTTGTAGAGCTGGAAGAGCGACTGGTCGAACGTCTGCATGCCGTACTGCGACGTGCCGGCCTTGATGGCGTCCGTGATGTACTTCGTCTTTTCCTTGTTCTCGATGCAGTCGCGGATGTAGTTCGTCGCGATCATGACCTCGACGGCCGGAACGCGGCCGAGGCCGTCCGCGCGCGGGAGGAGGCGCATCGAGCACACGGCCTTGATGACGGCCGCGAGCTGGAGCCGGATCTGCTTCTGCTGGTGCGGCGGGAAGACCGAGATGATGCGGTTGACGGTCTCCGTCGCGTCCATCGTGTGGAGGGTCGACATGACGAGGTGGCCCGTCTCGGCGGCCACGAGCGCGGTCTCGACGGTCTCGAAGTCGCGCATCTCGCCCACGAGGATGACGTCGGGGTCCTGGCGGAGGGCGGCGCGGATCGCGGACGCGAACGAGCGCGTGTCGACCTCGAGCTCGCGCTGGTTGATGATCGACTTCTTGTCGCGGTGGAGGAACTCGACCGGGTCCTCGATCGTCATGATGTGCTCGGCGCGGGTCGAGTTGATGTAGTCGATCATCGCGGCCAGCGACGTCGACTTGCCCGAGCCGGTCGTCCCCGTCACGAGGATCAGGCCGCGCGTCTCCTCGCAGATCTTCTCGAGGACGGGCGGGAGGAGGAGGTCGCGGATCGTCAGGATGCGGGCCGGGATGACGCGGCAGACGAGGCCGACCGTGCCGCGCTGCTGGAAGATGTTGCAGCGGAACCGGCCGAGGCCCGGCACCGAGTACGCGATGTCGATCTCGAAATTGTTCTTGAATTTTTCCTTCTGCCGGGCGGACATGATCGAGAACGCCATCGCGATCGTGTCTTCCTGCATGAGGCGCTTGAGGTCGACGAGCGGGATCAGCTCGCCGTCCACGCGGATGATCGGGTGGGCGCCCACCTTCAGGTGGAGGTCGGAGGCTTTCCTCTCCACCGAGATCTTGAGGAGGTCGTTGATGTGCATCGATGCCCTCCCGACGTGCCCCGAATTCGGACAAGGATAGGCTTTACAGGCACTTGCCGTCAACGGACGGGAGGCGATCTCACCCCTCCGGCGTTATAGTCCCGGGCGTTCGAGGAGGGGTCATGGCAGACGACAGGGACCATCCGAACGGCGCCGGCGGATTCACCCGGCGAGGGCTCATCAAGGGTCTCGCGACGACCGCCGTCGCGACCGCCACCGCGGGGGCTACGGCGCTCGCGGAGGAGCGGGTCAAGGCCGACGCCGCGGCGAAAGGCGGGCTCCCCGTCAGCGTCACCCTGAACGGCGCCCCGAAGAAGGGCGTCTTCGAGCCGCGCACGACGCTCGCGGAGGCGCTGCGCGACACGTGGGGGCTCACGGGCACGAAGGTCGGATGCGACCGCGGCGCCTGCGGCGCCTGCACGGTGCTGCTCGACGGCCTCGCCGTGAACTCCTGCCTCACGCTCGTTCACGACGTGGACGGCCGGAAGGTCACGACGATCGAGGGCCTCGGCTCGCCCGAGGCGATGTCCCCGATCCAGAAGGCGTTCGTGGAAGCCGACGCGCTCCAGTGCGGCTTCTGCACGCCGGGGATGGTGGTTTCCTGCGCGGGCCTCCTCGCGAAGAACCCGCACCCGGACGCGCACGAGGTGAGGGAGGCCGTGGCCGGCAACCTCTGCCGGTGCGGGACGTACACGGGCGTCTTCGACGCCTGCGAGGCCGCGGGCGAAGGCGGGGGTGAAGCATGGCTGAAGAGAAGAAGGGAGAAAGAGAAGAAGAAAAAGGATTTCTTCGAAGGTGCCCGGGCGGCCGGCAATGCGGTGACGGTGGAAATGTGGGCTGCGCGCCTCCGCACCCTTCTAAGAAAATCTCCGTCGTTCTTTCTCCGGGAGACCCGCCTCCGTACCCGATGGGACGACGCCCTGTCACCGGCAAGCGCCGCCCGCGCCTCGACGGCCCGGTGAAGGTCACCGGCCGCGCGCTCTACACGCACGACGTCCGCAAGCCGGGGATGCTCCACGCGCGCGTCGTCCGCTCGCCGTACGCGCACGCGAAGGTCGTCTCGGTCGACACGTCGATGGCCGAGAGGATCCCGGGCGTCGTCGTCGAGAACCCGGGCAAGACCGTGGTGCGGTACCACGGCGAGGCGGTCGTCGCGCTCGCGGCGCCCACCGCCGCCGCCGCCGAGGACGCGGCCCGCGCCGTCAAGGTCGCGTACGACGTCCTGCCCCACACCGCGAGCCTCGCGAACGCCCGCAAGGAGGGCGCGCCGCTGGTCTTCCAGAAGACCGTCGAGGAGAAGCGCACCGCGGGCGACGAGCCCGGCGCCGCGGCCGCCCTGCCCCAGACGGGCAACGTCCGCGGGCCGAAAGTCTCGGGCAAGGGCGACGTCGACAAGGGATTCGCCGAAGCCGAGGGCACGCTCGAGGTCGTCACGACGACGACGGTCCAGAACCACGTCTGCCTGGAGACGCACTCCCTGTTCGCGGAGTGGGTCGGCGACACGCTCGAGGTGCACGCCTCGACCCAGGGGACGTTCAGCGTGCGCGACGAGCTCGCCGAGGTCTTCAAGCTCTCGAAGGACAAGGTGATCGTCCACGCCGAGTTCACGGGCGGCGGCTTCGGCTCGAAATTCGGCGCCGGCGACTACGGCGTCTTCGCCGCGAAGCTCGCGAAGAAGGCAGGCAGGCCCGTCCTCATGGCGCTCGACCGCCGGGAGGAGAGCCTCGCCGCGGGCAACCGGCCCGACTCGTGGAACCGCGTCAGGCTCGGCTACCGGAAGGACGGGACCGTGACGGCCGCCGAGTACGAGTCGTTCGGCACGGCGGGCGTCGCGACGGGCACGGGCACCGGCGGCTTCGTGAAGGCGGCGTACGGATTTCCCGCGGTGAAAGTCGCCGAGTCCGACGTCTTCACGCACCTCGGCCCGGGTTGTGCGATGCGCGCGCCCGGCCACCCGCAAGGCTGCTTCGCCGTCGAGACGGCGCTCGAGGAGCTCGCGGCGCGGCTCGGGATGGACCCGCTCGCCCTCCGCCTCAAGAACGACCCCTCCGAGCTCCGGCGCGCCGAGTGGGAGATCGGCGCGAAGGAGTTCGGCTGGTCGCGCCGCGCCGGGATCACGAAGGCGAACGAGGCCGCCGCGGCCTCCGGCAGCCCGCTCCGGCGCGGTCTCGGCTGCGCCGCGTCCCTCTGGTACACGTTCGTCGCTCCGGGCTCGCAGGTTCTCGTCCGGATCCACCGGGACGGGAGCGTCGAGGTGGAGAACGGCGTCCAGGACATCGGGGGCGGCGTGCGCAACCCGATCGCGATGGTCGTCGCCGAGGAGCTCGCGCTCCCCGTCGAGAAGCTGCGCGTCAAGATCGGCGACTCGCGCTACCCGTTCGGGCCCGCGTCCGGCGGCTCCGTGACGACGGGCTCGCTCATCCCGGCCGTCCGCGCGGCCGCCGTCCACGCCCGCGAGAAGCTCGTCGACGTCGCCGCGAAGGTCCTCGGCGCCCCCGCGTCCGAGGTCACCCTCGCGAACGGCGTCTTCACCGCGAAGGGCAGGTCGGCCGACTTCCGGAGGGTCTGCTCGCGCCTGCCGGGCGAGACGCTCGTCGCGACCGGCGACCGCGCGAAGGACTACGACGGCGCGGACACGCGCATCATGGGCGCGCAGTTCGCCGAGGTCGTCGTGGACGTCGAGACCGGCGTCGTCGCCGTGAAGAAGGTCGTCGCCGTCCACGACTGCGGTCAGCCCGTGTGGAAGACCGGCGTCGAGAGCCAGATCCGCGGCGGCGTCCTGCAGGGGATCAGCTACGCGCTCTTCGAGGAGCGGATCGTGGACGAGCGGTACGGCCGCGTCATGAACCCGAACGTCGAGTACTACAAGGTGCTCGGCAGCAAGGACACGCCGGAGATCGTCCCGATCGTCGTCGACTTCTACCCCGGCAAGAACAACGCGCACGCGCGCGGCATCGGCGAGCCGGCCACGGTGCCGACCGCGGCCGCGGTCGCGAACGCCGTCGCGCACGCGACGGGCATCCGGCCCACGGCGCTCCCGATCACGCCGGCGAGGATCCTCGACTTGCTCGGGAAGGTGCCGAAGCAGGAGGTGAGGGCGTGAAATCCTTCGAAAGGCTCCAGCCGAAGGAGCTGGGAGGACGCCGCAGCGCAGCTGCTGGCAAAGCGCGAGGGAAGAGAAGATTTCTTCTGAGGTAAAGGGAGCGGGAACGGAGCTCCTCGATCGAATGAAGGAGTACAACCTCGCCCCCGACCGCGTCGTCGACCTCAGGCGCCTGACCTCGCCATTCTTCCATTCAAAGAAAATCCTCCGGCGGCATTTCCATCGGCGCATTGGTCACCCTGAGCGCCGTGGCGGAGGGCGTGCGCGCGGACTTCCCGGCCCTCGCCGACGCCTGCCTCGGCGCCGCGACGCCGCAGATCCGCAACGCCGCGACGCTCGCGGGCAACCTCTGCCAGCGCCCGCGCTGCTGGTACTTCCGCTCGGCGGAGTTCCAGTGCCTCAAGAAGGGCGGCGTCGAGTGCCTCGCCAAGTCCGGCGAGAACGAATTCCACGCGATCTTCGGAAACAACACGTGCGCGATCGTCCACCCCTCGGCCGCCGGGGTCGCGCTCGTCGCCCTGAACGCCCGCATCGAGACCCTCGCCGCGGGCGGCGGCCGGACGCTCGCCGCCGCGGATTTCTTCCAGAGGCCCGAAGTGGACATCTTCACGGAGAACGCGCTGAAACCCGGCGAGCTCATCGTGGAGGTCCACGTCGACAGGCCGCAAGGGCTTCGTTCGGCGTACCGCAAGATCAAGCAGAAGCAGGCGTTCGACTGGCCGCTCGCCGACGCGGCCGTGGCCTTCCGCGAGGAGGGCGGCGTCGCGAAGGACGTCCGGATCGTGATCGGCTCGGCGGCGCCCGTGCCGTGGCGCGCGAAGGCCGCCGAGGCCGTCGTCGAGGGGCGGAAGATCGACGCGGCGCTCGCGGCCAGGGCCGCCCAGGCGGCGCTCGAAGGGGCGACCCCGCTCGGCAAGAACGCCTACAAGCTGCCGATGGTCGCCGCGGCCGTCCGGCGGACCCTGCTGGCGTCGGCGGGCCTTCCCGTCGACGCGGAGGCCCAGGCGTGAGCGCGCCGGACGGGCTCGGCGGGTCGGACGCCGTCTCCCTCGACCCGGCGCTGCGCTGCCGCCACCTGCGCACGAAGACGATGTTCGTCGCGACGGGCGACTGGGACGAGCACGCGCGCGAGCACCCCTCCACGTCGGCCGCCTACTGGTGTCTGCAGGTCATGGGGCCCGTCGGCCCCGACGGCCAGCCCGCCTGCCTCGAGGACTGCCGGGCCGGCCGCACGTGCTTCGAGGGCGAAGACTGAGCGGACCGCCCGTGAACGTCTCCGGCGTCCTCCTCGCGGCCGGCGCCTCGACGCGTTTCGGCTCGCCGAAGATGCTCGCCCCCGTTCCGCCCGAGGGGCGACCGATGCTCGCGCACGTGATCGACACGTGGCGCGGCGCGGGCTTCGAGGAGATCGTCGTCGTGCTCGGGCTGGGGGCAGAGGAGCTTCGGGAGAGGATCGAAGAGAGATTTCTTCGAGTTGAAGAACGAGAGAGGACGGCCGGGACGCGCGACGAGCGCAGCGGCGCGGGCGGGAGGGACGGCCGGCCGACTCGATGCGACGGCGCCGCCCCCCGTTCGTTTCGTCGAGAACCCCGCTGGGAGTCGGGCATGTTCTCGAGTGTCCGGTGCGGCCTCGCGGCACTGCGAGAGTCTCCCTCGACGCACGTCGCCCTCGCTCCCGCCGATCTTCCCTTTCTAAGAGAATCCTCTCTTCGAACCCTTCTCGAAGCGACAAACCTGCCGGAGGCGGACTCCCGGACTCTCCTCGTTCCCGTCTGCGGCCGCCGCCGCGGGCACCCGCTCGTGATCCCGGCGTTTCTCGCCGCGCGCGTCCTCTCGTGGCCCGCGGACGCCCGGCTCAACCGTCTCTTCGCCGAGCCGGACGTGAAGGTCCTCCCTCTCGAAGGATTCGACGAATCGATTCTCCAGGACGTGGACGTGCCCGAAGATCTCCGGACTGGGGCCGCGCAGGCACTCTCTTCACACTCTTTCTAAGAAAGTCTTCTCTTTCCTCTTCCTGTATGAACCATCAATTCTTCACCGAGCTCCCGCGACTCCTCGAGCAGCACGGCCGTCTCGCGATGGCGACGGTCGTCGCGGCCACGGGCTCGACGCCCCGCGAGGCGACGGCCCGCATGCTGGTCCTCCCGGACGGCGAGACGCGGGGCACGATCGGCGGCGGCAAGTTCGAGTCCCTCGTGGTCGCGGACGCCAGGAGGCTCCTCGCGGATCGCGGACTGCCGTTCACGCGCCGGTACGACTTCGTCCCCGACGGGCCGAACGCCTTCGGCGCCGTCTGCGGCGGCACCGCGACGGTCCTCCTCGAGGTCCTCGAGCGCGCGCCCCGGCTGCTCGTCGTCGGCGCGGGGCACTGCGGACGGGCGCTCGCCCGGATGGCGTCGTTCGCGGGCTGGGAGGTTGCCGTGGCGGACGAGAGGCCCGAGCAGCTGGATCCGGCGGCATTCCCGCCGGACGCGTCGCTCGTCCTCGTGAGGGACGACTACTCGGACCTGCCGCTGCCCGGCCCGAACGACTCCGTGGCGCTCGTCTCGCGGGGCCACGTGACGGACGGGCGCGCGTTCCGCCGGCTGCGCGGCGTCCCGCTGGCCTACCTCGGGATGATGGGAAGCAACGCGAAGAAGAAGGCCCTCTTCGCCGAGCTGCGCGCCGAAGGCTGGACCGAGGACGAGCTCGCGAGGGCCCGGAGTCCGATCGGCCTCGACATCGGCGCCGAGTCGCCGGAGGAGATCGCGGTCGCGATCGTCGCCGAGCTCGTGAAGACGCGGCGCGGCTCGGGCGCCTGACGCGTCAGCGGGACGCCGCGCCCGCGGCGCTCTTCCTCGCGTACGTCCCGTCGAAGACGACCGTCCACGACGTGCCGCCGTCCGGCGACGACTGCCAGAGCTGGCGAACCCGCCCGTCCGGATGCCGCTCCCACGTGATCTGGTGGAGGACCCGATGGCCCGGCTCGCCGCGAACGGGGACCTCGCCCCGCAGGATCATCTTCCCTCCCACGAATCCGCCCGCGAGATCGAGCCGCCCGCCCCGGGAATCCAGCCAGGTCTGGTGCCACTTCCGGTCGCCGTCGAAGTAGCCGTTGAAGCTCGTTCCGGAACCGCCGTCCGCCCCCGTCCAGTTTTCCTGGATGGCACATCCACCCTGGATGACGGTCACGCGGTTCTCCCCGGCGAACTGGCCCCGGGAGTTCGTGACCGTCCACTCCCCCAGCCAGAAGTCGAACTGGCGGTATTGCGGGGACGAACACGCCGCGGGCGGGGACAGAAGGCCCGAAATCGGGGACGAAGGTTGAGGGACGGGATCCGCCACGAAGAGCACGGCGGCGAGAGCAGTTCCCAGCGGGCTCGGCATGGTCCACCCCCCGCCGCGTGGTACGCACGCGACATGCCCCGGGTTCTGGCGTTCGCTCTTACGCGCGGCCGGCCGGGACGCCCGCGTAAACCGGCGTGAGCCAGCCGTAGCGGTCGTCGACGCGCCCCTCGACGATGTCGAAGAACGACTTCTGGATCGCCTCCGTCATCGGGCCGCGCGTGCCGTTCCCGACCGGGATGCGATCCACGGAGCGGATCGGCGTGATCTCGGCCGCGGTGCCCGTGAAGAACATCTCGTCGGCCGCGTAGATCATCTCGCGCGGGATCGTCTTCTCTTCCATCTGGAAGCCGAGCTCGCGGGACAGCTGGATGACGGAGAGGCGCGTGATCCCGGGCAGGGTCGAGGCCGAAAGGGGCGGCGTGTAGAGGCGGCCCTTCCAGACGAGGAAGAGGTTCTCGCCCGATCCCTCGGAGATGCGCCCGTTGTGGTCCAGCGCGATCCCCTCGTGGTACCCGTTCGTGATGGCCTCCATCTTGATGAGCTGGCTGTTCGCGTAGTTCGCGGTCGCCTTCGCCATCGCGGGCATCGTGTTCGGCGCGATGCGCATCCAGGACGAGCAGCAGACGTCGACGCCCTTCTCGAGCGCGTCCGCGCCGAGGTACTTGCCCCACTCGTAGCATCCGATCGCGACGTCGACCGGATTCGGGAACGGATTGACGCCGAGCGAGCCGTAGCCGCGGTACACGAGGGGGCGGATGTAGCAGGCCGGGAAGCCGTTCGCGCGGACGACGTCGAGCGTCGCGTCGCGGAGCTCGTCGATCGTGTACGGGATCGTCATCCGGTAGATCTTGGCCGACCAGAACAGCCGGTCGAGGTGGTCGTCGAGCCGGAAGATGGCGGGTCCGCGCGCCGTGTCGTAGCACCGCTCGCCTTCGAAGACGCCGGAGCCGTAGTGCAGCGCGTGCGTGAAGACGTGGATCTTCGCGTCCGCGAAGTCCACCAGCTTCCCGTTCATCCAGACCTTCTTGACCGTTTCGAAGCTCATGGCGGCCTCCGGGAGACGATCCTATCCGAAAGCGTCGAGGATTCGGCCGCCCGGTCAGGCGGGGTCGACCAACCGCGCCAGCGCGACGACCACGGCCGTCTCGAGGCGGAGGATGCGGGGGCCGAGAGAGAAGAAGAGAGAAGATTTCTCTTCGAATAGCGAGATCTCGGGCGGCGCGAAGCCGCCCTCGGGGCCGATTGCGGCGATGGCGGCCCCGGGGAACGGTCCCGCAAGCGGCGCACTCCCGGCCTCTGCGACCAGCACCCTCTCCCCTCTTACCCTTCTAAGAAAATCTTCGGTGCTCTTCGGACCCTCCACGAACGGGAACGATCGTCCGGTCGCACTGCTTCGTCGCCTCCTCCGCGATCCGCACGAGCCGCGGCAGGCGCTTCGCGAGCGCCGCGACGTGCGCGCGCTGCGAGCGCTCGGCATCGAGGAGGACGAACCCCGCGGCCCCGCATTCCGTGCCCTTCTCGATCGCCCACTCGACGCGCGCGGGCTCGGCGCATGCGAGCGCGACGACGACGCGGTTCGCGGGCTCGCCGGGGAGAGGGAGAGGAGACGAAGAGGAAGACGAAGAAGAAGGAGAGGAAGACGAAGAGAAGATTTTCTTAGAAGGTAATAGGGCGATGGCCGTGCCGCCCCCCGCGAGGACGGCCGGGGCCCGCGCACCCTTCCCATCGAGCGCAATGACCTCGTCGCCGTCCCTGAGGCGCCTCGAGCGGACGTGCTCTCGTCTCTTCCACCTTCAAAGAAATCTCCTGGTGCTCCTCGGACCTCGCAAGATGCTCCGCCAGCTCGGGCACGAGAACGCGGGGCGGGCGCGCGGGGGCGAGCTCCTTATGACTCATTCGAAGAAACCCACGCGGTCCCGAGCCACTCGTTCTCCCGAAGCGAACGGACCGGACGGAAGCCTTCCTTCCGAAGCAGAATCTCCCACTCCCCTTCCCTCTCCACGAGCTGGCCGGAGCAGAGCAGGCGCCCCCCGGGCGCGAGGTGCGCGCGGAGCGCCGCGAGCAGCGGAGCCGTCTCCTCGTGGATCATGTTCGCGGCGATCACGTCGAAGCGGGCCCGGGGAGCGAGCGCCTCGAGCGGCCCCGCGAAGGCGTAAACGCGCGGAATCCCGTTCGCGCGCGCCTGCTCGCGCGTCGCGAACGCGGCCTCGCGGTCGAGGTCGAACGCGACGACGCGCCCGGCGCCCTCGAGCGCCGCGACGAACGCGAGCGTCCCCGTCCCGCAGCCCACGTCCAGGACGCGGGCGCCCGCGAGGTCCTCGGCGAGGAGCAGCCGCACCGCGAGGCGCGTGGATTCGTGAGAGCCCGTGCCGAACGCGCGGACGGCGGGGAGATAGAGCCGGCGGACGCCGGGTGGTGCGGGAGTCGCGAGCGAGCCGTCGTGGGGGTCGAACAGATAGCGGTCGACGAGGACGGAACTCCTCAATGCTGCCGATGCGCTCACCCAGTCGGTGAATTCTTCTTTGAAAGTAAGAAGACCGGAAGCTCCGAGCGCATCGAGAGCGGCCAGGGCCCTTGGGAGGTCTTCTGAGTCAACCCACACGATTGAGTCCGCCGCCTGGGATCGCCGCAGACGAAAACTCCAGCCCTCCTAAACCTTCTAAGAAATCTTCGTTCTCTTCGAACCTGGAGGCGAGGGCCGCCGGGATCTCGATGCGGGTCGCCCCCGCGGTCGCCCCAGCCATATTCACCTTCTAGGAAAAGCGCCGAAACCCGGTGCGAGCCGGCGCACCGCCTACGTGCCAAGGAAGTCCTTCAGCCGCTCGAAGAAGCCCTTCTCGTCCTTCGTCGGTGCGCCCGCCTCGCCGTCGAACGCGGCCGCGAGCCTCTCGACGGCCTCGCTCTGCGCCGCGTTCATCTTCTTCGGGACGCGGATCGTCACGAGGACGTGCTGGTCGCCCTTGCCGCGGCCGTCGAGCCGCGGGATGCCCTTGCCCTTGAGCGTGAAGACGCGGCCCGCCGCCGTGCCGGCCGGCAGCTCGAACGTCGCGTCGCCGTGGAGCGTCGGAACCTTGACGGAGCCGCCCGTCGCCGCGAGGTGGAAGGGCACGGCCCACGCGAGGAGCACGTCGTTGCCGTCGCGCCGGAAGATCTCGTGAGCGGAGACCGAGATGAGGACGTAGAGGTCGCCGGGCCTTCCCCCGGGCCGGGCGGCGTTGCCCTCCGCCGTGAGGCGCAGGCGCGTCCCGTCGTCGACGCCGGCCGGGATCGCGATCGTGAGCGTGCGCGACTTCCGGACCCGGCCCTCGCCCCGGCAGTCCGGGCAGGGGTCCTTCACCTTCTCGCCGGAGCCCGAGCACTCGGGGCACGGCCGCGCGACCGCGAAGAAACCCTGGCGGAACTGGACGCGGCCGTGCCCGCGGCACGTGGGGCACGTCGCGGCCGCCGCGCCGCCCTTCCCGCCGCGCCCCCGGCACGAATCGCATCCCTCGAACCTCTGGAGCGGCACCGCGACCTCGGCGCCGAACGCGGCGTCCTCGAACGAGATCGTCACGTCGGCCTTGAGGTCCTCGCCGTTCCGCCGCGCGGAGCGGGACGACTCCCCTCCGAAGCCGAACCCGAAGAAGTCGCCGAGGATGTCGGCGAAGTCCACGAACTGCGTGGGGTCGAAGCCCGGACCGCCGCCGGCCCCGCGGACCCCTTCGACGCCGAAGCGGTCGTAGCGCGCGCGCTTGTCCGGGTCGGAGAGGACCGCGTAGGCCTCGGCCGCCTCCTTGAACCTCTCCTCGGCCGCGGCGTCGCCCGGGTTCTTGTCGGGATGGTGCCGGAGGGCCGCCTTGCGGTAGGCGGCCTTGATCGCGTCGGTCGTCGCGTCCCGGCCGACGCCCAGTACCTCGTAGTAGTCGCGAATGGACGTGCTCACGGACGAATCCTACGGGACGCCGGTCAGGCCGGTTTCTCGGCGTTCTTTTCGGACTTGTCGTCCTCGCCGCTCCCCCGGCGTTCCTTGGACTCCGGCTTGTAGAGCATCGCCTGCGTCAGGATGCGCGAGACGCCCTTCATGTCGATCATCGCGTCGTCGATCGGGCCGCGTTCGTCGCCCGTGAGGACCTCGCGCGCGTTCGCGAGCGTGCGCTCGACGCGGTCCTTCTCGTCGGGCTGGAGGAGGTTCCCGAACTCGCGGAAGATCCGGTCGTTCGCGGCGATCATCCCTTCGAGCTTGTTCTTGAGCTGGCGGATTTCCTTGCGCTTGGCGTCCGCCGCCTTGTTCGACGCCGCCTCCTCGATGATCTTCTCGATCTCGGTCTGCGAGAGGCCGCCCGCCGGGTTGATCTGGAGGCCCTGCGCCTTGCCGGTCGCGAGGTCCTTCGCCGAGACGTTCACGATGCCCGACGAGTCGATCGCGAACGTGACCTCGATCTGCGGCACGCCCTTGGCCGAGGCCGGGATGCCGACGAGCTGGAACTTGCCGAGGGACTTGTTCTCCTTGGCGATGTCGCGCTCGCCCTGCAGGACGTGGATCTCGACCGTCGTCTGGTTGTCCGCGACGGTCGTGAAGATCTGGGTGTTCTTCGTCGGGATCGTCGAGTTGCGCTCGATGAGCTTCACGAAGATGCCGCCGTGCGTCTCGAGGCCGAGAGAGAGCGGCGTGACGTCGAGGAGGACGAGGTCCTTGATGTCGCCGCGCAGGACGCCCGCCTGGATCGCCGCGCCCACGGCCACGACCTCGTCGGGGTTGATCGAGCGGTTCGGGGGCTTCCCGAAGATCGTCTCGACCATCTGCTGGACCTTCGGCGTGCGCGTCTGGCCGCCGACGAGGATGACGGTGTCGACCTGGTCCGGCGAGAGGCCCGCCGCCTCGAGCGCGTTCTTGCAGGGGCCTTCCGTCCGCGCGATGAGCTCGGCGGCGAGCGCCTCGAACGTGTCCCGCGTGAGGAGCTTGTTGATGTGCTTCGGCCCGGAGGCGTCCGACGCGATGAACGGGAGGGCGACCATCGTCTCGAGCGCCGTCGAGAGCTCGCACTTCGCCTTCTCGGCGGCCTCCTTGAGGCGCTGCAGGGCGAGGCGGTCCTGGCGCAGGTCGATTCCGCTCGACTGCAGGAACTCGGCGAGGAGCCAGTCCATGATCGCGCGGTCGAAGTCCTCGCCGCCGAGGAAGGTGTCGCCCGACGTCGAGAGCACCTCGAACATCCCGTTGTCGATCCTCAGGATCGAGATGTCGAAGGTGCCGCCGCCGAGGTCGTAGACGGCGATCGTCTCCTGCTTGCGGTTCTTCTCGAGCCCGTACGCGAGCGCGGCGGCCGTGGGCTCGTTGATGATCCGGAGGACCTCGAGACCCGCGATCCGGCCCGCGTCGCGCGTCGCCTGGCGCTGCGAGTCGTCGAAGTACGCGGGGACCGTGATGATCGCTTCCTTGATCTCCTCGCCGAGCGCTTCCTCGCAGAATTCCTTGATTTCGCGCAGGACGAAGGCCGCGATCTCCTCCGGCGAGTAGTCCCGGTCGCGGACGCGGATCTTCACGTCCCCGTTCGGCGCCTCGACGAGCGTGTACGACAGGTGCTCGCGGGCGTGCTTGACCTCGGTGTCGGACCACTTGCGGCCGATCAGGCGCTTGACGGCGTAGATCGTCTGCGTGGGGTTCGTGATCGCCTGGCGTTTCGCGATCTGGCCGACGAGACGCTCCCCGTCCTCGGTGAACCCGACGATCGACGGCGTCGTGCGGGCCCCTTCGCGGTTGGGGACGACCTGCGGCGAGCCCACCTCCACGACGGCGACGCAGGAGTTCGTGGTCCCGAGGTCGATCCCGAGAACCTTAGCCAAGAGCCGCCTCCTTCGCCGTTCCGTTCTCCTTGCCCGGCGCGCCGGCGACCTTGACGCGCGCGGGTCTGAGGAGGCGGTCGTTCAGCATGTAACCCTTCTGGAACACCTCGAGGACCGTGCCCGGCGCGACGTCGGCCGTCTCCTCGCGCACGACGGCCTCGTGAACGTTGGGGTCGAACGGGAGGCCGAGGGCCGGCACCTCCACGAGGCCGTACTTGCGCAGGGACTCGCCGAGCTGCCGCGCGATCATGTCGATGCCCGCCTGGAAGTCCTCGCCGGTCGCGTCGCCGCGGTGCGCGAGGGCGCGCTCGAAGTTGTCGAGGACCCCGAGCAGGTCGTGAAAGGCGTCTGCGAGGGCGAATTTGAAGTAGTCCGCCTTGTCCTTCTCGGTGCGGCGCTTGAGGTTGTCGAAGTCCGCCGCCTTGCGCAGGAGGGCCTCCCGCAGCCGGCCGGCCTCCTCCTCGGCCCGGATCGCGCGCTCCTTCGTGCCCTCCAGCTCGTCGTTCGCCCGGCGCGCCCGCTCGAGCGCGGCGTTCGCGTCCGCTTCGAGCGATTTGAGCCTCGGGTCCGGGTCGGCGGGCGCGGGTGGCGCGGGAGCCGGCGGCTGGACGGCCGGGACCGTATCGTCCAGCTTCTGGCGGTGTCGCTCCTCGACCGCCTCGATCGCCCGTTCCGCCTCCTGGAGAGCCTTCGCGACCGCGTCGCGGCTGTCGGTCTCGAGGAAGATGATGTCGTCGTCCTCTTCCCGCCGCTTCTTCCCGCTCACGCCTGCCCCTCCGTGAGTCGGTGGCTCACGTAGCGGCCCAGCTCCTCGACGAGGGGCACGACGCGGTCGTATTCCATCCGGCGCGGCCCGACGACGCCGAGCGCGCCGAGGATCCGGTCGCCCTTGCGGTACGGAGCGGTGACGACGGCGGTCTGCGTCTCGCCCGTGAACGCGCTGTCCGAGCCGATCACGACGCGGGCCCCGCTCCACGAGAGGCAGTCCGTCAGGAGGCTCACGAGACGCGCCTTCTCCTCGAAGGCGTGGAACATGCGGCGCAGGGCCTCGACGTCGCCGCGGAACTCGGGCTTCTCGAGGAGCGATTCGGTCCCGTCGACGAACACGGCGTCGTTCTCGAGGCGCCCTTCCGCGAAGGCGCGGCGGCCGAGCTCGAGGGTGCGCGCGAGCGCGCGGTCCATGCGCGCCTTTTCCTCCGCGAGCGCGTCGAGGAGAAGGACACGGATCTCGTCGAGCGTCCTGCCCGTGTAGTCCACCGTGAGACGACGCGAGATCGTGTCGAGCTCGACCTGGGAGAAGTCGTCGCGCGTCTCGATGAGCCGGCTCTCGACCAGCCCGGCGTCGGAGACCTCGGCGACGAGGATCTTTCGCTCGGTGAGGCGCGTGAAGTGCACCGAGTCGAGGACGAAGCGGGCGGAGGC
Organism: uncultured Acidobacteriota bacterium; assembly: GCA_963776915.1. Taxonomy (GTDB): domain Bacteria; phylum Acidobacteriota; class Thermoanaerobaculia; order UBA5066; family UBA5066; genus Fen-183. Next base: position 421,153 of record CAVZPE010000015.1, read on the forward strand.
CGGCGCCGCGACGACGCCCACCTCTCCCGTCAGGCGGGAGAGGACGCGCGACGTCGCCTGGAAGAAGCGGTCCGTCTCGAACGGCTCGGGCGCGAGCTCCTCGGCGATCCGGGCGCGCTCCTCGGCGCTCGGGAGTCGGCTCGTCATGAGCTCGCGGACGAACGCCCGATACCCGAGATCCGTCGGGACGCGGCCCGCCGAGACGTGCGGATGCGTGAGGAAGCCGAGATCCTCGAGGTCGGCCATGGCGTTCCTCAGCGACGCGGACGAGAGACCGAATTTCCCGCCCCTCGTGAGCTGGCGCGACGACACGGGAACGGCACTTTCGATGTACGCGACGATCACCGACGCGAGCACCTCGCGGGATCGGCCGTCCAACCCCTTGAATTCACTGCTCATAATCGGCGGAACGCGCCTCCCAGAAGACCTTCGGACCTCGGGCCCCGAGTCGCCGCATGATAACAAACGGACGCAAGATGCTGCGCCGGTGCCCCGGCCCGGTGTCGCGCGGCCCGGGGCGCAGCGGAGCCGGTCCCCGGTGTAAGATGCAAACTACTCCGCCGGGGAGGTTTGGCGAAGGACTCGATGGTTTTTTTCAACTACGCGACGATGCAGATGGCCGCCAAGATCGTGTACTACGGTCCAGGTCTCTGCGGGAAGACGACGAATCTCCACGTGATCTACGGACGCACGGCGCCCACGTCGCGCGGCGAGATGGTCTGCCTGGAGACGGAGACGGATCGCACCCTCTTCTTCGACCTGCTTCCGCTCGACGTCGGCGTCATCGGCGGCTTCAAGACACGCCTTCAGCTGTACACCGTTCCCGGCCAGGTCTTCTACAACACGACCCGAAAGCTCGTCCTCAAGGGCGTGGACGGAATCGTGTTCGTCGCGGACTCGCAGCGGCCGATGCGGGATCCCAACGTCGAGAGCCTCAGGAACCTGCGTGAGAACCTCGCCGAGATCGGGCTCACGCTCGACGCCGTTCCGCGCGTCCTCCAGTACAACAAGCGCGACCTCCAGAACATCCTCTCGATCGACGAGCTCAACGATTCGCTCAACCCTGACCGCGCCGTCGAGTGGTACGAGGCGTCCGCGACGAACGGCACCGGCGTCTTCGAGACGCTCAAGGCGATCTCGAAGCTGACGCTGCGCTCCCTGAAGGGTCGCATGACGGTGGAGCAGCGCCGGCCGACCGTCGTCGTCTCCGGCGAGACGCCCGCCCCGATCCCGGCCGCGGCGCTTCACGCCCCGCAGCCCGGCGCGCGCGTCTCGGGGATCACCGCCGCGGTCGACTCGCTCGGCGCGCCGGAGACCGCCGGCGCGGCGCCGGCCCCCTCCGCGCCGAGCCTCTTCGACTCGACGATCTCGCGCCTGCAGCGCCTCCAGTCGCTCCACCGCCAGGGCGTCGACCTCCACGCCGCGAGCGCATCCGGGACGAGCCTGGCCGCGCTGACGCCGCCGGCGGTGGCGCAGCCCCAGCCCGCGGCGTCCGCCGAGGCGCCGCCCTTCGAGGCCGCGAACCTGCCGCCGGCGGACGACGCCGGTGCGGAAGTGAGTTTTGCCGAGATCCAGCCGCCCCCGGACGAGCCGCCTCCCGACTCGTCCGTCAAGCACGTCCGCGTCCGCTCGAACGTCGACATCCTCTCCGAGCTCGAGAAGCTGCGGAAGATCGCGACGCAGAAGCCCGCGCCGGCGCCCTCGGTCAGGATCCGGAGCGCCGCGGACGTCTCGCTCGACGACCTCCTCGGGTCGTCCCGCAACCACAAGAAGGATGTCGCGCAGAGCTTCGAGATCCTCCTGCCGCCCGACGCGCTCGCCAAGAGCCGGCGCGTGACCGTCGGCCTCTCCTTCGGCGACGACGCGGGGGCGATCATCGGGACCGAGAAGCGGTTCGACGTGGAGTTCGCCGGGGCCCGGGACCTCCAGAAGCTTCTCCTCTCCCTCAAGTTCAACGTGCGCGCCGAATGAGGGCCGCGCGTCTCCTCGCCGCCCTCGGGGCGTTCGCGGCCGTGAGCTGCGCGTCCGCCCCGGCCGAGCGGGCCGCGGCGCCCGCTCCCCCGTCGCGGGAGGCCTCGGCCCTCGCCGCCCGCGCCCAGGCGACGGACCTCTTCTACCAGGGGAAGGCCCTCGCCCTCGCGGGGGACGGGGAGTGCGCCCACGAGGCCTTCGGCGGCGCGCTCGAGACGTTCCGGGCCGTGGCCCGCCCGGGGAACGCCTCCGATCTCGAGTTCGCGGGGGAGCTGTGGGACAGCATCGCGGCGTACCAGCCGGCCGTCGACGTCGCCGCCCGCCCCGCCGAGCCCGAGAGGCCGCCCGCGGAGGACCCGCGCGACAGCCTGGTCGCCGCGTCCCCGACCGCGAGCCCCGAGGAATTCGACAAGGCGAAGAGGGAGGTCGACGCCTCTCCCGAGGGCCTCCTCTTCGACATTCCGATGGTCGTGAACGAGCAGGTCCTGAAAGCCGTCGCGTTCTACCAGTTCCGGTCGCCCCACGCGTTCGCGTCCGCCCTCAAGCGCAGCGGCCGCTACCTCGATCTCATGCGCGGCATCCTCCGGGAGGAAGGCCTCCCCGAAGACCTCGTCTACGTCGCCATGGTCGAGTCCGCCTTCAAGTACCAGGCCCATTCGCGCGCGGCGGCGCACGGGTTCTGGCAGTTCATCGACGGCACGGGACGGCGTTACGGCCTCCACCGGACGCGCGCCTACGACGAGCGCAGCGACCCCGTGAAGTCGACGAGGGCCGCGGCCGCCTACTTCCGGGATCTCTACGAGATGTTCGGGGACTGGCACCTCGCGATGGCCGCTTACGACGCCGGCGAGGGCAAGATCCTGAAGAGCCTCCAGCGGACGGGCGCGCGCGATTACTGGGGGCTGGCGCAGGGCTCGACGCTGCGCCGCGAGACCCGCGACTACGTCCCGTTCGTCCTCGCGACGGCGCTCATCGCGAAGGACCCCGCGCGCTTCGGCTTCGACGTCGTGCCCGATCCGCCGCTCGCCTGGGACGCCGTGACCGTCACGAAGCCCGTCGACCTCGCGCGCGTGGCCGAGGCCGCCGGCGCGCCGCTGCAGGAGCTCCAGCTCCTGAACAGCGAGCTCAAGACGCGCTCGACGCCGCACGGCGTCCGCTCCTACGACCTCCGCGTTCCGCCCGGCACGGCCGCGGCCGTCGCGGCGCGCCTCCCCGGCCTTCCGGCCGCGCCCGAGGTCGCCGAGAAGAGGATCACGGTCCGGAAGGGCGAGACGCTCCACCGGGTTGCCGCGCGCGCCCACGTGTCCGTCGCCGAGCTCTGCGACTGGAACGACCTGCCGCGCACCGCCCGGCTCCAGAAGGGCACCGTTCTCGTCGTGCCCTCCCGCGGCAAGAGCCATCCGAAGGAGCACGTCGCCGCGAAGGCGCTCGTGCCGCAAGGCGAGATCCGAGCCGTCCCGACGCCGGCGTCCGCGATCACGCGGGCCTCGGAGATCGGCCCCTTCACGGCGGCCCCCGCCACGGCGACGCCGGTTTCCGCCGCCGCGCTCCCGGCACGCATCGACCTCCCGGCGGAGGGATTCCAGGACGCGCACGCCGCACCCGCGAAGGCGCCGGCTGCCCGGAAGGTCCGGCACACCGTGCGGCCCGGGGAGACGCTCTACGCGCTCGCGGCGCGGTACGGGACGACGATCGACGCGATCCTGCGCGAGAACCGCCTCCGTTCGGCCCGCTCGCTCCGCGCGGGCCAGACGCTGACCCTCACCCTCGCCGTCCTGAACTGACGCCCGGCCGCATGACGGTCGCCCGTGCGCATTCCGCCACGGTCGTGGGGCTCGACGGGATTCCCGTGGTCGTCGAGTGCGCGATCGGCGCGGGGCTGCCCGGCCTCACGCTCGTCGGCCTTCCGGACGCCGCCGTCAAGGAGAGCCGCGAGCGCATCCGCTCGGCGCTCCGGCACGTCGGCTTCCCCGTCCCGCCGAAGAGCGTCGTCGTGAACCTCGCGCCGGCGGATCTCCCGAAGTCGGGCACGGCGCTCGACCTCGCCGTCGCGCTCGCGATCCTGGCCGCGAACGGTGACGTTCCCGCCGAGGCGCTCGCGGGCTCGATGCTCGTCGGCGAGCTCGGGCTCGACGGAGCCCTGCGGCCGGTGCCCGGCGTTCTCGCCCTCGCGGAGGCGGCCTTCCGCGAGGGGCGGACGATCGTCGTCCCCACGGAGAACGCCCGGGAGGCGGCGGCGATTCACGGCCTCGACGTCCGGGCCGCCGACCATCTCGGCGCCGCAATCGCCCACCTTCTCGGAAAGCTCCCGCTCCCGAGGGCCGAGCCTGCCGAGGACCCGCCCGCGGACGCGACACCCGACCAGGACCTCGCCGACGTCCGCGGCCAGGCCGTCGCCCGGCGCGCGCTCGAGATCGCGGCGGCCGGAGGCCACAACCTCCTGATGTCGGGTCCCCCCGGCTCCGGCAAGACGATGCTCGCGCGGCGCCTCCCGGGCCTCCTGCCCCCGCTCTCGCGCGAGGAGAGCCTCGAGGTGACGCGCATCTGGAGCGTCGCGGGCCGCCTGCCGGCGCGGAGCGGGCTCCTCGTGCACCGCCCGTTCCGGTCCCCGCACCACGGAGCGTCGGCCGCCTCGCTCGCGGGCGGCGGGCCGGATCCGCGCCCCGGCGAGCTCTCACTCGCGCATTACGGCGTCCTTTTCCTGGACGAGCTGCCCGAGTTCCGGCGCGACGCGCTCGAGGCGCTCCGCGAGCCGCTGGAGGACGGCGTCGTGTCCGTCGCCCGGGCGGCGGGTTCGCGGACCTTCCCGGCGCGGTTCCTCTTCGTGGCGGCCATGAACCCGTGCCCGTGCGGCTTCCGCGGCGATCCGCGGCGGACCTGCGCGTGCTCCCCCCGCGACGTGGCCCGCTACCGCCGGAAGATCTCGGGGCCGCTGCTCGACCGGATCGACCTTCACGTCGAGGTGCCCGCCCTCTCGTCTTCCGACTTCGGGGCCGACGGCGACGGCGAGCCGACCCGGGCGGTGCGGGCCCGGGTCGTGGCCGCCCGCGGGAGGCAGCTCGCGCGAACGGGCGATCCGCGCCTCGTGAACGCCGCCCTCTCGGGCCGCGCCGGACGGGCCGCCCTCAAGCCGAGCGCGGACGCCCGGGCCCTGCTCGACCGGGCGGTGGACCGGCTGACGCTTTCGGCCCGGGCCTACCAGCGGGTGCTGCGGGTCGCCCGGACGATCGCGGACCTCGCCGGCGCTCCGGGCCTCGGGACCTCCGAGGTCGCCGAGGCCCTGCGCTTCCGGCCAGGGCGGGAAGCCCAGGCCCCTCCGTAAGTCATTGATTCCGCGTTCATTCCCATGATGCATCCTATTCCCTTGACAGGTCGATAGGCCTGGCTCAAATTCCCGAGGCACACCATCAGGCCTCCTTGGGTAGGCTGTGCTTTTTTTTGTCCGGGGGATTTCCGGAACGCACGAGCGGAGCAAGCGAGACGAGATGCCGAAGCGCGAGCACACGATCATCTTCGTCCCCCACGCGAAGGCGCGTTTTCGACAGTTTCGAGTCTCGTCCCGCCTGCTCTGGGGACTCGGTGCCGGCCTCCTGACCTCCGTCCTCCTCGGCTGCACCTTCTCGGTGCTCTGGGTCCGCTCCTTCAAGAAGAACCGCGAGGTCACCGCCATCCTGGCCGAGAACTCGGACCTGCGCTCCCGCGCCGCCCTCACGAACAGCCGGCTCGAGTCCCTCGAGAAGCAGCTCGCGGAGTTCGAGGACCGCACCCGGCGCCTTTCGATCGTCGCGGGACTCTCGTCCGTCCGGGACCCGGGCACGGGCGGCGTCGGCGGCCTGACCGCCGCCCCGATCGACCCCTCGGCGTCGGCCGACACGGGCCTCACCGAGGCGGGCCGGCGCGGTGCGCTTCTCTCGTCGCGCCTCCAGCTCGTCGAGAACCGTCTCGCGACGCAGGCCGACCAGCTCGCCCTCACCCCGACGATCGCCCCCACCGCCGGGGTCCTGACCGCCGGCTTCGGACAGAGACCCGACCCCTTCACCGGGACCCCGGAGTACCACCCCGGGATCGACATCTCGACCCCCGCGGGCAACCGCGTCGTCGCCCCCGCGGCCGGTACCGTCGTGAAGGTCGGGGTCGACAAGGGCTACGGGCGCTTCGTCCAGATCGCCCACGGCTACGGCGTGACGACGCTGTACGGCCACCTCGAGGCCGCCCGCGTCGCCGAAGGCCAGCGCGTCAAGCGGGGCGACCTCGTCGCCCTCGTCGGCACGACGGGCCGCTCCACGGGCCCGCACCTCCATTACGAGGTGCGCGTGGACGGCAAGCCGTCGAACCCGCTCAATTACGTCCTGAACGCGTTCTGAGGCGTGGTCGACCCGCCGGGGATTCCGGACTTTCTTCTGAATGATGAAGATCGCGGCGGCGGAGCCGCTTGCCCCCGGCCGCGCGCAGCCTGCGGCCCCCCTTACCTTCTAGGAAGTTCTCCCGTCTTCCTCTCCTGCTAAACTCCACGTTCTTCGCGCGAAGCGCGCGGAGCCCTCCTTTCATGATCATCGACAAGGCCCTCTCCAAAGTCTTCGGCACGAAGCACGAGCGCGACGTGAAGGCCATGCGCCCGCGCGTCGCCGCGATCGGCGAGCTCGAGGCCGGGATCAAGCCGCTCACGGACGACGAGATCCGCGGCCGGCTGGCCGTGATCAAGGCGCGCGTCCAGGACGCCCTGAAGACCCTTCCCGAGAACGTCGAGGAACGCCGCACCCTGGCGCGCGAGGTGCTCGGCAAGGAGCTCGTCGAGACGTTCGCGCTCGTCCGCGAGTCCGCCTGGCGCGCGATCGGCCAGCGCCACTACGACGTCCAGCTCATGGGCGGCATGGTCCTCCACGAGGGGAAGATCGCCGAGATGCGGACCGGCGAGGGCAAGACGCTCGTCGCGACGCTCGCGGTCTCCCTGAACGCCCTCTCGGGCCGCGGCGTCCACGTCGTGACCGTGAACGACTACCTCGCGCGCCGCGACGCCGAATGGATGGGCCGCATCTACAGGTTCCTCGGCTTCTCCGTCGGCTGCATCCAGCACGACATGCCCGACGAGGACCGCCGCGCGGCCTACGCTCTGCGACATCACGTACGGCACGAACAACGAGTTCGGCTTCGACTACCTGCGCGACAACATGAAGTTCGAGCTCGCGCAGATGGTCCAGCGCGGGCACGTCTTCGCGGTCGTCGACGAGGTCGACTCGATCCTCATCGACGAGGCCCGGACGCCCCTCATCATCTCCGGCCCCTCCGAGGGCGAGACGGACATCTACTACAAGGTCGACCGGATCATCCCGAAGCTCGTCCGCGGCGAAGAGGTCAAGGACAAGTACGGGAACAAGACGACGACCGGCGACTTCCTCCTCGACGAGAAGGCGCACACCTCCTCGCTCACCGAGGACGGCGTCACGAAGTGCGAACGCCTCCTCGGCGTCGAGAACCTCTACGACCCGACGAACATCGACCTCCTCCACGCCTGCCAGCAGGCCCTGCGCGCCCACACGCTCTACAAGCGGGACGTCGCGTACGTCGTCAAGGACGGGCAGGTCATCATCGTCGACGAGTTCACGGGGCGCCTCATGCCGGGACGCCGCTGGTCGGACGGCCTCCACCAGGCCGTCGAGGCGAAGGAGGGCGTCAAGATCGAGCGCGAGAACCAGACGCTCGCGACGATCACCCTCCAGAACTACTTCCGCATGTACGACAAGCTGTCGGGCATGACGGGCACGGCCGACACCGAGGCCGCCGAGTTCGACAAGATCTACAAGCTCGACGTCGTCGTGATCCCGACGAACCGCGACATGATCCGCAAGGACGAGCACGACCTCGTCTACCGGACCGAGCGCGAGAAGTTCGACGCCGTCGTCGAGGAGATCGCCGAGAAGAGCGAGAAGGGCCAGCCCGTCCTCGTCGGCACGATCTCGATCGAGAAGTCCGAGCACCTCTCGACCATGCTCAAGAAGCGGAAGGTCCCGCACGTCGTCCTGAACGCGAAGTACCACGAGCAGGAGGCGACGATCGTCGCGCAGGCGGGCCAGGTGGCCGCCGTCACGATCGCGACGAACATGGCGGGCCGCGGCACCGACATCCTCCTCGGGGGAAACCCCGAGTACCTCGCGCGCCAGAAGGCGAAGGAGGACGAGGAGCTCTACAAGAAGCTGCTCGTCGAGCTCCAGAAGGAGACGGCCGAGGCGCACGAGCAGGTCGTCGAGCTGGGCGGCCTCCACATCATCGGCACCGAGCGCCACGAGTCGCGGCGCATCGACAACCAGCTCCGCGGCCGTGCGGGCCGCCAGGGCGACCCCGGCTCCTCGCGCTTCTACCTCTCGCTCGAGGACGACCTCATGCGCATCTTCGGGTCCGACCGCCTGTCGGGCCTCATGAAGCGCCTCGGCATGGAGGAAGGCGTCCCCATCGAGCACCGGTGGGTCACGAAGTCGATCGAGCGGGCGCAGACGCAGGTCGAGGGCCGCAACTTCGACACGCGCAAGCACCTCCTCGAGTACGACGACGTCATGAACAAGCAGCGCGAGGAGATCTACCGGCTCCGCAAGGAGATCCTGACCGGCAAGCTCGCGCGCGAGTACGTCGTCGCCCTCGCCGAGGACGTCTCGGAGGACTACGTCGACCGGCACTGCCCCGCGAGCAAGGACGCCTCCGAGTGGAACTGGGGCGCGTTCGAGTCGCTCGTGTTCGAGACGTACGGCTTCAGGCCTTCCGAGAAGGGCCTGACCCCGGACCAGACGAACACGGAGCTCAAGGACGGGCTCCGGACCGCCGTGCGGGAGGCGTACGAGGCCAAGGAGAAGTCCGTCGGCCCGGACGTCCTGCGCGATTTCGAGAAGTTCTTCATGCTCCAGACGGTCGACACGCTCTGGAAGGACCACCTGCTCGACCTCGACCACCTCAAGGAAGGCATCGGGCTGCGCGGCTACGGCCAGCGCGACCCGCTCGTCGAGTACAAGAAGGAGTCGTTCCAGCTCTTCGAGGCGATGAAGGAAGGGATCGAGGAGCAGATCCTCCAGTATCTCTTCCGCTTCGAGGTCCAGCAGGCGCCGCCGGAGCGGCCGTCGCGCGGCCGAGGTCGAGCGCCTCCCCGACCGGCGGCGGGCAGACGCCCGCCGAGGCCGCGGCGACCGGCTCGGCCTCCTCGCGCCGCGCCGCCGCCGAGCTCGAGAAGCGCCGCCAGAAGGAGCAGAACCTCGAACTACCAGGGCTCCTACGACCCGACGTCGGGCGGCGACTTCGCCGTGTCCACGGTGAAGGGCGCGGGCCCGAAGGTCGGCCGCAACGACCCGTGCCCGTGCGGCTCCGGGAAGAAGTACAAGAAGTGCCACGGCGCGCACGCGCCGGCCGGCGCGCCCGCCTGAAGTCCGGCCGTTACTTGACCGAGCCGACCGTGAAGCCGGCGATGAAGCGGTCGAGGAACAGGTTGTAGACGACGGCGATCGGCAGGCTCGCGATGAGGCACGCCGCCATCAGCGAGCCCCAGTAGTAGACGTCGCCCCTCACGAGGTAGATCGGGATTCCGACGCCGATCATCTGGTTCCGCTCCGGCGAGATGAACGTCAGCGCGTAGACGAACTCCTGCGTCACGAGCGTGAAGCTGAAGATGACGACCGTCAGGATCCCCGAGACCGAGATCGGCACGACCATCCTCAGGAACGCGCCGAAGCGCGTCAGCCCGTCCACCATCGCCGCGTCCTCGAGCTCTCTCGGGATCGACTTGAAGAACCCCATGAGGAGCCAGATGGAGAACGGGATCGTCATGCTCGGATAGACGAGGACGACGGAGAAGATGCTGTCCTGCAGGCCCAGGAGCGCGACGACGCGCGACAGCGGGATGAAGAGCAGAGTCGGCGGGATCAGGTACGTCAGGAAGATGGCGATCCCCAGCCTCTCGCCCCAGCGGCCCGCGAGCCGGGTGAGGGCGTACGCGGCCGGAACGGCCAGGACGAGCGTGATCGCGACGACGAGGACGCCCACGAGCGCCGTGTTGCCGAGCCACCGCAGGAATCGCGTCTCTGCGAACAGGAACCGGACGTGCTCGAACGTCGGCGGCAGGTTGAACAGGAAGGGGTTGTTCTCGACCGTGTAGAGGTCGATGTTCTGCTTGAACGTCGCGATGAGCATCCAGAAGAACGGGAAACGCGAGCGCGACGACGAAGAAGGCGAGAACGAGAACGTGGAGGGTCCGTGCGCCGATCCGGCGCAGCGCGCCGCTCTCCATCAGGCCCCCTCGGCGCGGTTCGCAACGCGCAGCATGAAGTACGCGACCGCCACGAGCACGGGCACGAGGAAGAGCGAGATCGCGGCTCCAGCGGCGAGGTCGCTGCCGGCGATCCCCGTCGCGAAGGCGAGCGACGGGAGCGTCTGCGTGGAGTCGAAGGGGCCGCCCGCCGTCAGGATGTAGACGACCGTCATGTCCGTGAACGTGAAGATGATCCCGAAGAGGACGGCCACGCTCAGGATGGGCGTCATCATCGGGATGTTGATCTGGAAGAGCGTGCGCCAGAAGCCCGCGCCGTCGATGGCCGCCGCCTCCGGAATCTCCTTCGGGATGGCCGAGCGGCCCGCCAGCATGATGACGGTCGAGAACGGGATCAGCCGCCAGCAATGCACGAGGACGACCGACGCCATGGCGAGGTGCGGCTCCCCGAGCCACATCGGGGCGCTGTAGGGCTTGTAGACGTGCAGGGCCACGAGCACCCACGTGATGACGCTGTAGATCGAGTCGAGGATCCACTTCCAGCCGATCGTCCCGAGGGAAACAGGCGCGACCCAGGGCAGCAGGATGAGGAACCGGATCAGGCCGCGCCCGCGGAACGGCTTCTCGAGCGCCATCGCGAGGATGTTCGAGCACAGGATCACGATGACCTGGGCGCACACCGTGAAGACGATGGAGTTCCGGATCGCCTTGCGGAAGCCGGGGCTCTGCAGAATGCTCCGGAAATTCTCGAGGCCCACGTAATGGAGGCCCGTCGACCCGATGCGGGCGTCGCTGAACGCGTAGAGGACCGCGAGGACGAGCGGCGCTCCGACGAGCGCGACGATGTAGAGCACGGCCGGGAGGAACATCGCCGGCGCGAGCCAGCGTTCCTCCCGTCTCGCGCCGCTCATCTCTTCCGGGTCCCCGTCGCCGGGTCGAACAGCTTCAGATGGCGCTTCTCGACGGCGAAGTCGTACGTCGCGTCCTTCGCGAACACGCCGGCGTGGGTCGAGGCGATCCGGGAGACGACCTTCGCGCCCGCCCACGGGCCGTCCACGAGCGTGCCGTACAGGACGCGCTCGGCGCCGAGGTACTCCTCGTGGCTGAACGCGAGCCGCATGCGGACCGAATCCGGGACGCCGACGGCGCGGACGGGGAGGAAGTGCTCCGGGCGGAAGCCCGTGGTCGCTCCATCGCCGGGCACGAGGTTCATCGGAGGCGAGCCCAGGAACGTCGCGACGAACGTGTCGGCCGGCTCGTCGTAGACCTCCGCCGGCGTCCCGATCTGCCGGACCCGCCCCTTGTCCATCACGACGACGCGGTCCCCCATCGCCATGGCCTCGACCTGGTCGTGCGTGACGTAGATCGTCGTGGTGCCGACCCTCTTCTGGAACTGCTCGAGCTCCTCGCGCGCCGACGCCCGGAGCTTCGCGTCCAGGTTCGAGAGCGGTTCGTCGAGGAGGAACACCGCCGGCTCGCGGACGATGGCGCGCGCGAGGGCGACGCGCTGCCGTTCGCCGCCGGACAGCTCTCGCGGCTTGCGGTCGAGGAGCCTGCCGATCCCGAGGAGCCCCGCCGCCCACTGCACCTTCGCGTCGTGCTGGTCCTTCGGGACCTTCTGCGCCTTGAGCGGAAACGCGATGTTCTTGTACACCGTCAGGTGCGGGTAGAGCGCGTAGCTCTGGAACACCATGGCGATCCGGCGCTCGCGCGGCGAGAGGTGATTCACGAGCTCGCCGCCGATCAGGATTTCTCCCGACGTGGGGGTCTCGAGGCCGGCGATCATCCGGAGGAGAGTGGTCTTCCCGGAGCCCGACGGCCCCAGGAAGACCAGGAACTCCCCCTCCTCGGTCGCGAGGCTGACGTCGTTGACGGCTCCGAGCTCCCCTTTCGTGAAGACCTTCGTCAGGTTCCGCGTCTCGACGACCGCCATCGCGCCCGCGCTACTTCCATCGCGCGAAGATGCGCTTGTACTCGGTTTCCGCCGCCTTCGCGGCGTCCTCGGGCGACTCGTCGCCGCGCGCGACCTTCGCGAACATCGTCGGAATCACCCACGTCGAGAACGCCTCGGAGATGCCCGCCGTCGCGTAGCCGGGGTAGCCGACGTTCGTCGCCCAGTCGAGGACGTTGCCGAGGACCTTGTACTTGTCCGGCGGATTCGCCCGCGGGTCGTTCGCGATCTCCTTCTGGAGGTCCGGCACGGTCGAGGGGAAGCACGGGAAGTTGTAGAACTGCCCGGCGATGAATCCCTCGTGGAAATGGTCCATGAAGTCGATCAGGAACTTCTGCGCGCCTTCCTTGTTCTCGGCGAACTCCCAGATCACGTGGCAGTTCATGACGTGCTCGGCCGCGAGCCGCCGGACGGGCCCCTTCAGGGCGGGGCTGATCATGATCTTGCTGTCGATCGGCAGCTTCTCCCGCTCCGACTGGCGCGTGACGGAGATCGCGTTCGCGACGTAGGAGACCCGGCCCGCGAGCATCGCCTGGTTGTTCGACGGCGGCGTCCAGGTGAAGACCTCCGGCGTCTCCGCCTTCGTGTAGAGCTCCTTCATGTACTTCAGGGCTTCGATGGTGTTCTTGGAGTTGATCGTGACGTTGCCGGCCTCGTCCTGCTCGGCGCCGCCGAAGGACCAGAGCAGGGCGCGCAGGGCCATGCTCGAGTCGAGCTCCTGCGACAGGCCGATGCCGCACGGGTGGCCGTTCTTCTCGCGGATCTTCGTCGCGCCCTTGAGGAGGTCGTCGTACGTGTCCGGCCCGTTCGGGAAGCCCGCCTCGGCCCACCAGTCCTTGTGCCAGTTGCCGGGGTCGGGCGAGTACGCGTCGGAGAAGGCGAAATACTTCTTCGTCTTCGGGTTGTACGTGGACTTGTGGGCCAGGTCGATCTTCTTGCCGTGCTTCTTCTCGACCTCCTGGTACACGTGCGACATGTCGATGACCTGCTTCTCGTAGGCCGCCGGGGGCGAGAGGAACATGAACAGGTCGTGGCCCTTCTTCGCCGAGACCTCGGACGCGGCCCGCGCCGCGAGGTCGACGAGGTTGATGTTGTCCACGACGACGTTCGTGTTGTTCTTCTGGCCCCACTCCTTGGTGTAGGTGCCGTTGAACCAGGTGTCCCACGCGGGGACGAAATGGCTCCACTGGAGGATCTTCAGCGTCTTCTGCTGGGCGAGGGCGCGTTCGGGGAACAGGAACGCGGGGCCCAGGGCGCCCGCGGCGAGGGCTCCGCCGCCCGCCAGCTTCGTGAATCGACGCCTCGTGATGCCCGGGGTCTCTTTCCTCTTCGACATGTTGCCGCTCCTCCGGCCTTCCGGCCTCGATCAGTTGCCTGGGATGGATCGGTTCGACGAGGACATGCGCGTGTGGGCCGGATGAGATCACCTCTCAGCTCCCGGGGTCAAATCGGGGCCGGGCGGATAGGATCGGGCGGTGAAGCGCCAGCCCGTCCACACGTTCTACGAAGGGGCACACCTCTTCCGCGTAAACGCGGCGAAGGAGCACGGAGCCGCGGCCCTGGCGGCGCTCGAGGAGCACGCGCCCACCGCGGCGGACTTCGCGAGCGCGCTCGGCCTGCCTCCGTCCCGACTGTTCGAAGAGATCCACGAGAGAGTTCTTAGAAGGTTGAGAGAGGAGCCCGTCGAGGACTACCGCATCGACTTCGAGGACGGGTACGGCGTCCATTCCGATGAGGAGGAAGACGCATGCGCGACGGCCGCAGCGCGCGGCGTCGCCGCCGCCCATGCCGCCGGCGTTCTTCCCCCTTTCTATGGAATCCGAATCAAGTCCCTCGAAGATCGGACTCGCCGCTCGCGCGCTACGCACCCTGGACCTCTTCCTCTCGACGCTCGCGGCCGAAGGCCGCGCTCTTCCTCCGAACTTCGTCGTCACGCTCCCGAAGATCACGTCGGCCGATCAGCCGGCCGCCCTCGCGGACGCACTCGAGGCGCTCGAGACCCGCCTCGGACTGCCGCCGGGTAGCCTTCGGTTCGAGATCATGGTCGAGACGCCGCAGTCGATCTTCGCTCCGGACGGGCGCGTCGCCCTGCCCGACCTCGTCCGCGCGGGGCGGGGGCGCTGCGTCGGCGCCCACTTCGGGACGTACGACTACACGGCGCGCCCTCGGGATCGCCGCGGCGTACCAGCGCATGGCGCACCCGGCGTGCGACTTCGCCCGCCACGTCATGCAGGTCTCGCTCGCGGGGACGGGCGTCGCGCTTTCGGACGGGTCGACGAACGTCCTGCCCGTCGGCGACCGGGCCGCCGTCCACGCGGCGTGGCGCCTCCACTACGCCGACGTGAGGCGATCTCTCGAAGGCGGTTTCTACCAGGGCTGGGACCTGCATCCCGCGCAGCTCGCGACCCGTTACGCCGCGAATTTCGGATTCTTCTTAGAAGGTAAGAGAGCGGTGCAGGAGCGACTGCGAGCGGCTCTCGAAAAGGGCGTCGCCGCCGTCGCGGCGGGCGCCGCGAGAGGCGGAATTCAGGACGACCCTGCGACGGGCCAGGCCCTTCTCTCCTTCTTCCTTCGAGGAAAAGACTGCGGTGCCTTCAGCGAGAAGGACGCGGCGGAGGCCGGACTCTCGCCGCAGGAGCTCGCGGTGGATTCCTTCGCCGCGATTCTCGAAGCGCGGCATACGCGCTGATCCGCTCTGGCGACGGCTCAGACGGACGGCGCGCGGTTGGGCCCTCACTCGGCGATGTCGGTTTCCGTGGACCCGGCGGCGGTGGCGTGGAAAACGACGGGCACGGAACCAAGCCGGATCTCGTCCCCGTCGGCCAGCTCTACTCGTCCGTCGATCCGCTGACCTTTCAACCAGGTGCCGTTCTTGCTGCCGAGGTCTTCGAGGACGGCCGTGTCGCCCGAAACGAGGATGCGCGCGTGCCGTCGCGAGACGGACTTCATCGAGATCACGACCGACACGTCTTTGTCGC
Organism: uncultured Acidobacteriota bacterium; assembly: GCA_963776915.1. Taxonomy (GTDB): domain Bacteria; phylum Acidobacteriota; class Thermoanaerobaculia; order UBA5066; family UBA5066; genus Fen-183. Next base: position 436,295 of record CAVZPE010000015.1, read on the forward strand.
GCCCCAGGACGTTCTCTCCCGAAATCAACTCGAACTCCCGGGCCAGGTGGGTCACGCGAAACCGCGCGGCGGAGGCGGACGCGTCGAATCCGAAGGCGTAGCCGAATCCGTAAACCGTCTTGAGGAATCGGGGGCTCCGCGCATCCTCGCGGATGGCGGCCCGTACTTCGGAGACGAGGCTCTTGAGGTTCGATTCCTCAACGAAGACGCTCGGCCAGAGCGACTCGTAGAGGCTCGCCTTGGAAACGGCCTTCGGGGCGTGCCCGACGAGCAGTTCCAACAAGCGGAAAGCCTTCGGGGAGAGATGGACCGGCTCTTTTCCACGCCGCAGCTCTCGAGCCTCCGCATCGAACAGAAACTCGCCGAATCGGATCATCGAAACCTACCAGATCCCAACCATTTGCTCACGACTTCCGGCGCGCGGGGAATGCACGTTGTAGGCAGAAAGGAGAACGCCATGAATCTTCAGCGAAATCGCGCGCCCGCTCTTCTTTTCCCGCTGCTCTTCCTGCTCGTTTCCCCCGCGATGCTAGCGCAGGCCATGAGGGCCGAGAACGACGACGTCCGGCTGCCGGAGGCTGTCACGGAAGGGCAGCTGCTCTTCGAGTTCGTCGGGCAGGTCTCGAACTTCACCCCGACCACCTCCGCGCAGTACGGGTACTTCACGTGGGTCAGGGGCATCGACACCCTGTTTTCGGGAAGCCCGGCGAACGAGACGTCGGCCCGGTTCACGTTCTACCGCGAGATGACGAACGTCGCCGTCGTCGTCAACGGCACGCTCAAGATCATCTCCCGCGAGGGGACCACGACGCTCTATCTGCAGCCGTCCGGCGGCGCCACGTTCTCGAATCCAGACTCGTTCCGGGGCGGCACGGCCATCCAGACATCTCACTCGCATCAGCAGGTCATCGTCGACACCGTGACCTCGGCGTTCACGGTGGTCAACTTCGAAACGGTCACGGCGACGCCGCGATTCATGCTCGACGGACGCGACACGACCCTGGGCCGCGTCGGAGACGTTTACCGCACGTCCAAGCAGGGCCACCTCTTCTCGCCGAGCCCCGCCGGCTATTTCAGCGGCTACTCCGTCAGCGTCTCCCGGACGACGGGCGGCTTCCTCTCGCGCAGCGGCGCGATTCAGGAATAGAGCCGCCCCAGCTCAGGACGGAAACCCGACGCGCTTGATCAACGCTTCGAAGCGGGGGTCGGAACGGATCGGCTCCCAGCGCAGGTCCCGCTTGAGCCAGACGAGCCAGTGGGTCCGTTCCTCGACTGCCTTGTCCAGCCAGGCGAAGGCCTGATCCTTGTCTCCCAGCGCCGCATGAACGAGAGCCACGGCGTAGGCGGTGACGTACTCTTTCTTCGACCGCGCCTCCAGGTTGGAGAGAACCTGGAGCGCTTCCTTTCGCTTGCCCTGGATCCCGTAGACATACCCGATTCCCGCGACCGTCGGCACCCACTCCTTGAGCGGTCCGGTCGCCTGGTATTCGGCGATGGCCTGGTCGTAAAGCCCCTTCGCCTGATAGACCCGCCCGAGAAAGAGGTGCGCGAGCGGGAACTGGGGATTCATCTCGAGAGCCTTGTGCAATTCCTCCGCCGCACGGTCCTGCTCGTAGCTGTAGTGAAGGAGGAAGCCCATGTCCGACTCGATCGGGACGGAGAGGGGATCGAGCTCGTGCGCTCGCTGGATCTGGGCGCGTGCTTCGGGGAGGCGCCCGGTCGCCGTCAAGAGGTAGGCGTACCAGTCGTGGGCCGTCGCGTAATTCGGATTCAGCTCGATGGCTCGCTGGAACTCTCGTTCGGCTCCGGCCCAGTCCCAGTCGAAATAGAACTTGACGTAGGCGAGGGACGCGTGCGGCTCGGCGAGCGTGGCATCCAGCTCGAGCGCCTTCTCGGCGGCCTCCCGCGCCTTGGGAAAGACTTCCCGGGGCGCAAGGAGACTCGCGTAGCCGAGCTGGGTGTAGGAATCGGCGATCCCCGAGTAGGCCACCGCATAGGCCGGATCGGCGTCCAGCGCCTGCTGGAAGAGCTCGATTGCCTTCTTGAGGTTTTCGCCGCCGCGCTTGTTCCAGAAGTACCGCCCCTTGACATAGGCCTCGTAGGCGGCCGGATCGACGCGCCTCGTCTTCGCGAGCTGAGCCAGCTCTGGTGGAGACAGCTCGAGCCGGCCGGCGCGGGCGATCGCCTGCGCAATTTCACTTTCCAGAGCGAGCACGTCGCGGGCGTCGCGCTCGTACGTCTGGGCCCAGAGGAGCCTGTCCGAAGCCGCCTCGATGAGCTGGGTGGTCACGCGGACCTTCCCGTCCGCGCGCGAGACCGACCCTTCGACGACCGCCTCGACGCCGAGCTCCCGTGCGATCTCGGGCAATCGTTTCTTCGTGTCGCGATACGACATGACCGAGGTCCGGGAGGTGATGCGAAGCCCGCTGATCCGGGCAAGGTCGGCGATCAGCTCCTCCGTCATCCCGTCGGCGAAATACTCCTGGCTCGGGTCCCCCGAGAGGTTCTGAAGGGGAAGCACGGCAAGCGATCGGATCGCGGACCCTTCACTCCACCCGTCAGACGCGTGCGAAGGCCGGCGACGTCGAGAGCGACCAGAAACGCGGCAGCCAGGACGATCACACCGACTGCGATGGCGGCAGCCCGACCGCGGCGCACCGCCGGTCCCGAGGTCGCGACACCAGACATCTGAACCGCCGAGGCCGATGTCGACGCAATCTCGCGGAGCGCGTAGGTCAGGTCGCGCGCGGACTGGAACCTCTCGTCGGGACTCTTCTCCAGGCAGCGCGTGATGACGCGAGAGAGGGAGACGGGAATCGCCTTTCCGCTTTCCGAAGGGTCGGGGGGAGCATCCTTGAGAATGGCAGCCATCGCATCGGCGGTGGTCTTGCCCGGGAACGCCCGCCGGCCGGTCACCATCTCGTAGAGCACGGAGCCGAAGGAGAAAATGTCGCTCCGCGCGTCTACCGGGAGCCCGCGTACCTGCTCGGGGGACATGTAGGCGGCGGAGCCCATGACGGTTCCGGGCTTTGTCTGTGAGGCGGTGAGGGCTGAGCTTCCCGCTTCCTCCGGCGCGCCGGGCTGAAGCCGGGCCAGGCCGAAATCCAGGATCTTCACCCGTCCGTCCTCGGTCAGGAAGACGTTCTCGGGCTTCAGGTCACGATGGACGATGCCCTGCGCGTGCGCCGCCGCGAGGCCATCGCCGATGGCCACCGCGATCTCCACCGCCTTCCGCCAGGAGAGCGATTCGCGCTCGAGCCGGGCGCGGAGCGCCTCACCACGGAGGAGCTCGGTGACCGAGTAACACGCTCCGTCCTCGACGCCGAAATCGTGGATCGCGAGGATGTTGGGATGGGAGAGGGCCGCGACGGCACGGGCCTCCCGCTCGAAGCGCCCCAACGCGGCGGGGTCGGAAGCGAGATGCTCTTGCAGCACCTTGACCGCCACTTCGCGCCCCAGTCGCGTGTCACGCGCCCGGTAGACGTCTCCCATCCCGCCCGAGCCGAGGTGCGACAGGATCTCGTACGGCCCCAACCGGCTGCCTTTTGACAACGCCATGGAAGGTCCCGCTTTGGGCTCATTGTAGCGACTCCGGTCTCCGCGCGAGCCGCCACGGAGGACCTCGCCACCGGCTCTCTCGTCGCGATCCTCGCGGCGCGCCGCGCGCGCTGATCAGCGCGTCAGGACGAACGCGGCCGCGGCGAGCGCGCCGCCGACGGCGAGGAGCCAGGCCGTCTTCGCCGAGCGGGTGAGCATGAAGTGCCGGATCGCGCCGCCGGCGAGGGCGAGGAGGACGAGGACGGCCCAGTTCCAGCGGCTGCCGTACGTCGTCGGGAAGTGGTTGCTCACCATCACGAACAGGACGCCCAGCGTCATGTAGGTGTTGTGCGTCGAGCGCGCCTTCGCCCTCAGGCCGGGCGCGGGATCGACGGGCGCCCCGGCGCGCACGGCCGCGAGCGCCCGGCGCTGGGCCGGGAGGATGCGGACCCAGACGTTCAGGACCATGAGCGTGCCGAGCGCCGCGCCCGCGTGGAGGTACGCGGCCCTGCCCCCGAGGAGGTGCGTGAGCCCGTACGCGAGCGCCGCGAAGAGGACGATCGAGACGGCCGCCGCCGCGCGCGTGCTCTTCCCGAGCGGCGAGGCCCACAGCGCGTCGTAGACGAGCCACGAGAGGGGCAGGCACGCGAGGCCGATCGCCCGCGCGGCGCCGACGGAGATCCGCGCCACGTCGGCGTCGACGAGGAGCGCTCCCCCACCCGCGTAGTAGACGACGACGAGGAGGAGGAATCCCGTCGCCCACGTCGAGATCGACTCCCACTTGAACCAGTGGAGGAGGGCGGGCATCCGGCCGGGCTGGAAGAGCCGCTTCTCGACCTGGTAGTAGCCGCCGCCGTGCAGGAGGAAGAGCTCGCCCGTCACGCCGTCGCGCGGCGGGACGGGAGGGACGAGCGTGCGGTCCAGCCACATGAAGAGGAACGAGTCCCCGATCCACATGATCCCCGCGAGGACGTGCGCCCAGCGCAGCACGAGGTGCAGCCACTCCTGGACGTTGGGATCCACTCAGCTTCCCCGGTACGTCGAATAACCGAAGGGCGAGAGCAGCAGGGGCACGTGGTAATGCGCGGCGGGGTCGGTCACGACGAACGTGATGGTGATCTCGGGGAAGAAGGGGGAAAGAGAAGAAGAAGAAGAAGAAGAAGAGGAAGATTTCTTAGAAGGGGAAGAGGGGGGCGGCGCCGCGTCGGTGTCGAAAGTGAGCGAATAGGTGCCCGGCTCGACGCGGGCGCCGGCGGGCATCAGAGAGTTTTCGACGCGGCCGTCCGCATCCGTCACGCCGCGGCCCACCTCGCGCCAGCGGTCCTCCCCTTCTCCCTCTTTCTCTTTCATTCTAAGAAGAATCCGAATCCCCTCTCTCGGTCTCCCCGTCGCGAGGTCCAGGACGTGCGTCGTGATCGGAGATCTCTGCGACCTCTCATCCGGCCGTCGCCGGCGAGGAGCTTCGCCAGCCTCAGGCGCGTGATCTTCTTCTGCTCCTCCGCCGCGATCGCGAGCTCGGCGTCCGGCGCGTTCCCGAGCCGGGCCTTCAGGCCCGCGACGAGAGAGGCGGCGGGCTGCCCCGCCGCGCACGCGATGAAGATGTGGCCGAAGCGCTTCTCGTACTCCGCGTTGAGCGACGCGAGCTCCGCGAGAACCGCCGCCGGCGCCCCGAGGGCCCCCGCCTGCTCGGCAGCCTCGCGCCCGGAGGCCGCGCGGTCTCCGATCCGCGGGTGCGCGGCGAACGCCTCGAGCCAGTCGGAGGAAGAGAATTCTTCGAATGCGTCGGACATCGCGGAAATGAGCGAAGCCGTCGGCCGCGAAGGGACGCCCGCTCTTCCACCTTCGAAGAAAATCTTCTCTCCCCCGCAGAGCGAAGCCAGCATCGAGAGCGCCGCTTCGCGCCTCGCCGCATTCAGCCTCACGAGAAACGCGGACGGCGCCGGCCGCCGAAGAGGCGCAGGCGCGCGACGCCGCCGTCGGGATGGATCTTCAGCCGCACGTGCGTGCCGGGTTCGTGCGGCAGGAGCTCGCGCTCGAAGGAGTGCTCGGTGTCCGCCGCGAGCTTCTCTCGCCGAGGAGCGGCCGCCAGGCGAATCCGGGCTCGCGAGCTCCTGCTCGCGGTCGCGAGCGGCGCGTCGGCGATGTCGAGCGACGCGCGGTCCGGATAGTTGCCCTTGAAGATGGCTCGTGTCGACGACGGCGCGCGCGATCGTCCCGCGCGTCCCGAGCCGCACGACGACCCAGTCGAATCCCGCCGGCCGGCGGCTGCGCCTCGTCTCCCAGCCGTCGTGCATGCCCGTCGAGCGCCCGGGCATCAGCAGGTTCGGTGCGAGGAGAAGAAGCTGTCGCTCGACGCGACGACGAGCCCGCCGTTCTCGAGCGCCGCGAGGTCCACGCGTCCTCCCGCCGCGAGCCGGCGCGAGTCCGGCTCCACCTCGCCGTACACGCGCAGACGGGCGACGCCGCCGTCGGGATGGATGTGCAGCCGCAGGTGCGTCGCGCGCGGCGCGCCCGCGATCGCGACGAGGTTGTGCGTAGTTCCCGGCCAGCGCGGTGCGCGGAATCACCTCGACCCACGGCGCGCCGGGCGCCTCGAGCGCCTCGGCCGGCGAGTCCGGCGGGCGCCGATGGCCGCCTCGAGCGAGAACGCCTCCGGAAAGTTCCCGTGAAGTGGCTCGTGTCGACGTCCACGCCGCGCAGCCGCCCCGCGAGGCCCAGCTTCACGACGCAGAAGTCGTGTCCCTGGCAGTCCTGCGGCGCCGGCTCTCCCAGCCGTCCATCCACTTGCCGCGGTCCGTGTACCGGTCCGGCACGAACACGGCGGCGCCGCCGCCTTGAGGAGGTTCTCCTTCGGCGCGAAGAAGTCGTCGTTCGCGAAGAGGACGCTCCCGCCGAGCCGCTCGGACGCGAGGTCGGCGAGGTCCGTGAAGGCCGCCACGTCAGCGCGCGCCCGAACGGAGCCAGCGGCCCGCGGGCGGACCCGGGAACCCGCCCCGGTCGAACACCGGCTCTCCCCTCAGGTACGTCGCCGCCACGCGGCCGAAGAGGGAACGCCCCGCGTAGGGCGTCACCTTGTGCCGGTGGCGGAGCAGCGCGGGCGTCACGGAGAACTCTTCGTCAGGATACCAAACGACGAGGTCGGCATCGCGGCCCGGCTCGAGCGTTCCCTTGCGGTCCCCGAGGCCCGCGAGACGCGCGGGGGCGGCGCACAGCCAGCGCGCGACGTCGGCCAGGCCGAACCCGCGATCGCGCGCCCCCGTCCAGAGCGCCGGCAGCGAGAGCTGCAGCGACGCGATCCCGCCCCAGGCCGCGACGAAGTCCCCGCGGTCTCCCGCCTTCAGGTCCGGCGTGCACGGCGAGTGGTCGGAGACGACCATGTCGATCGTCCCGTCCCGCAGGCCCTCCCAGAGACGCTCGCGGTTCTCCCTCTCGCGGATCGGCGGGGCGCACTTGAACTCCGTCTGCCCGTCGCCGATCTCCTCGGCGGCGAAGGTCAGGTAGTGCGGGCACGTCTCGACCGTCACGGCGACGCCGCGCGCGCGGGCGGCCCGCAGGAGCGGCAGCGCGTTCGACGACGAGAGGTGGACGACGTGGACGCGGCAGCCGTGCCGTTCCGCGAGGCCGAGAAGGAGAGCGATCGCCTCGTCCTCCGCGCGCCGGGGCCGCGCGAGGAGCCAGGCCGCGTAGGACCGGGGATCGCGCCCGGCGGCCGCGCCTCGGCCTCGGCCTCCTCGATCGGGCCGGGCAGCTCGGCGTGCGCGAGGAGGACCGACCCGAGCCGCGCGACGTCGGGCATCGCGGTCTCGAGATCCGCCCGCGAGACGTTCGGGAACTCGTCGATCCCCGACGGGACGAGAAAGCACTTGCAGCCCGGCAGGCCCTCGGCGAGGAGCGGACCGAGCGCGCGCGCGTTGGCCGGCACGAGGCCGCCCCAGAGGGCGACGTCCACCGTCACGCGTCCGGCGAGGGCGGCCGCCTTGGAGGCGACGGCGGCCGGCGTCGTCGTGACGGGCACGCTGTTGAGCGGCATGTCGCAGATCGTCGTGACGCCTCCGGCCGCGGCCGCGCGCGTCGCCGTCTCGAATCCCTCCCATTCGGTCCGGCCCGGCTCGTTCACGTGGACGTGCGCGTCCACGACGCCCGGCATCAGGACCGCGTCGCCGAAATCGAGGACGCCGGCGGGCGCGGCGTCCCAGGCGTCCACGGAGGCGATCGTTCCGTCCGCCGCCCGGACACACGCCGGCCGCTCTCCCTCGGGGGTCACGACCCGGCGGCTGCGGAACGCGCGTTCGGGCATCCTCACCGGCCTTTCGCGGCCAAGGCTACCCGACGGGCGGGCGGGCCGCCCTTGCCGCGTGTGGTATGAATCCCCATGGTGAACGATCGGGACATCCCCCTCGCGCTGACCTTCGACGACGTCCTCCTCCTCCCCGCCCACTCCCGCGTGCACCCGTCCGACACGGATCTCAAGACCCGCCTCACGGACGGCATCTCGTTGAACATCCCGGTGTTGTCGGCCGCGATGGACACCGTCACCGAGTCGCGCCTCGCGATCGCGATGGCGCAGAACGGCGGCCTCGGCGTCATCCACAAGAACTTCACGATCGAGGCGCAGGCGGCCGAGGTCGACAAGGTGAAGCGCTCCGAGAGCGGGATGATCGTCGACCCCGTCACGTGCCGCCCGACGCAGAAGATCTCCGAGGCGCTCGAGGTCATGGCGAACTTCCGGATCTCCGGCGTCCCCGTCGTGGACGAGCGCGGCAAGCTCGTCGGGATCCTCACGAACCGGGACCTCAGGTTCGAGACGCGCATGGACCTCCCGATCTCCGAGAGGATGACGAAGGAGAACCTCGTCACGTGCCCGCCGGGGACGACGCTCGAGCAGGCCAAGGAGCTCCTGCACCGCCACCGCATCGAGAAGCTCCTCGTCGTCGACAGGGGCGGCAACCTCAAGGGCCTCATCACGGTCAAGGACATCCAGAAGCAGATCAAGTACCCGAGCGCGTGCAAGGACTCTCTCGGGCGCCTGCGCGTGGCGGCCGCCGTCGGGGCCTCGGCCGACCTGAAGGACCGCGCCCGCGAGCTCGTCGCCGCGAAGGTCGACCTCCTCGTCCTCGACTCCTCGCACGGCCACAGCGAGGGCGTCCTGCGCTCTCTGGCGACGCTCAAGAAGGCCTTCCCGTCGACGCCCGTCCTCGCGGGCAACGTGGCGACCGCCCAGGGCACGCGCGACCTCGTGAACCGCGGCGCCGACGCCGTGAAGATCGGGATCGGCCCGGGCTCCATCTGCACGACGCGCGTCGTCACCGGGGCCGGCGTCCCGCAGATCCACGCGATCCTCGAGGCCCTGAAGGGCGTCGGCAAGTCGAAGGTCTCGCTCGTCGCGGACGGGGGGATCAAGTTCTCCGGCGACGTCACGAAGGCGCTCGCCGCGGGAGCGCACTCCGTGATGATCGGCAGCCTCTTCGCGGGCACGGACGAGGCGCCCGGCGAGACGATCCTCTACCAGGGCCGGACCTTCAAGGCGTACCGCGGGATGGGCTCGCTCGGCGCGATGAAGCAGGGCTCCGCCGACCGCTACTTCCAGGACGAGGAAGAGCCGCGGAAGATGGTCCCGGAGGGAATCGAGGGCATGGTCCCGTACAAGGGCCCCGTCTCCACGCTCCTCGCGCAGCTCACGGGCGGCGTGCGCTCGGGCATGGGCCTGTCGGGCGCGGCGACGCTTCCCGACCTCGTGCGGAAGGCCAGGTTCGTGCGGATCACGGCGGCGGGCCTCAAGGAGAGCCACGCCCACGACGTGATCATCACGAAGGAAGCCCCGAACTACCGGCGGGAAGAGATCTGAGCGCCCCGGACTTCCAGGACCACTTCTCCTCGCACGCACGCGACTACGCGCGCTACCGCCCGTCCTACCCGGCCGCCCTCTTCGACGCCGTCGCGGCGCTCGTCGGACGGCACACGCTCTGCTGGGACGCCGGGACCGGGAGCGGGCAGGCGGCCTGCGGCCTCGCGGAGCACTTCGCCGAGGTCGTCGCGACGGACGCGAGCGCCGAGCAGATCGCGCACGCGACGCCCTGCGAGGGCGTTTCGTATCGAGTGGCTCCCGCCGAGGACCCCGGGCTCGACGACGCGAGCGTCGATCTCGTCACCGCGGGCCAGGCGGTTCACTGGTTCGATCAGAAGAGATTCTTCGAAAGTGTGAGAAGGGTCGGGGCTCCGGGGGGCGCGGTGGCGGTATGGGCCTACGATCTCTTCCAGGTCCCGCAGTCGGCCGCGGTGGAAGCGGTGTTCCACGACTTCCACGCGTCCGTCGAGGCGTACTGGCCGCCGGAGCGGGCGCTCGTCGCCCGGCGCTACGCCGATCTCCTCTTCCCATTCGAAGAAATCCCCGTCCCGCCCGTGACGATGGCGGCCGCGTGGGACCTCGAGAGGGTCCTCGGCTACCTTTCGACCTGGTCCGCGGTGAAGGCCTGCGAGAGGACGACGGGCCGCGACCCGATCGCGGAATTCGAGGGAGCCTTCGTGGCCGCGTGGGGCGATGCCGCGCAGGAGAAACGGGTCGTCTGGCCGCTCATCCTCCGCGCCGGGCGGATCGCCTGAGCCGCGTGCCCGCGACCGCGTGGTCTCACCCTAAGGCCGGCGCGCCCTCCACGTGACCGGCGGATTCGTCCGCGACCGGCAGTCGCCCGCGAGCGTCCCGTCCGGGAGGTGCTCGCCGTCGAAGCGGACGACGCGGGCGCCGTCGAAGGTCGTCAGGAGCAGACGCTCGCCGTCGAACCAGCCGTGGAGCGCGATGCGGTCGCCCGTCGCGGAGAGAAAGCTCCCCCACAGGACCGCCCCCTTCTGCTCGAGGACGCCCGTCCACTTCTCGACCGGCGCGGGAGGCTCGCCCACGTCGAAGCCCCACGAACCGGCCAGCGTCTTCCCGTCCGCGGGCGCGGCCGGCAGGGCCGGAGCGCGGCGCGAGGCGGCGAACGGCAGCTCCGCGCCGCCGGAGGCCGCGGCCCGGACGTAACGCCCCTCGAGGTCGTCGCCCTTCCTGGCCGCGACGATCCTCGCGTCGTCGTGCGCGAGCTCGAGGGTCAGCGTCGTCCCGTCCCACGCGGCCGAGGCGAACGGCACCTCGACCGCACCGTTCACGAGGAAGGCGGCCAGGCCCTTCCCCCTCCCCTTCGACGCGATCCGGACGTCGAAGAGGACCGGGTACTCGGGCGTCGGAAGGAGCGCGGCGTGCCAGAGACCGACGGGCGCGGAAGAAGAAGAGGGGGGAGAAGAGGGAGAAGAGGGAGAAGAGAAGATTTTCTTGGAAGGTAAGAGAAGCAGGACGGGCGCGAGAAGCAGCGCGGCGCGGACGGGGTTCTGCGCACGGGTCGATGAACAGCGCGCGGGCGCCGTCCCTATTCCCTTCTAAGAAACTTCGCAGACCATCTCCCTTCGCTCGGACGCATGCATGACGCGCACGGGTCCGAAGCAGAAATCTATTCTTTCTTCTTCCCGATTCGCGCGCGCAGCGCGCGGAGCGCGTCGGCGCGCTCCTTGAGCTCCTTCTCGTGCCCTTCGCCCCCCGGCCGGTAGTAATTGCGGCCCTGGAGCGCGTCCGGCAGGCAGGACAGGCCGGCCGTCTTCTCGGGCAGGTCGTGCGCGTAGCGGTAGCCCTTGCCGTAGCCGGCTTCCTTCATGAGCTTCGTCGGAGCGTTGCGGATCGCGAGCGGCGGCGGCAGGTTCGGACGCTCGCGGATGTCGTCCACGGCCTCGCCGTAGGCGGTGTAGAGCGCGTTCGACTTCGGGGCGAGCGCGAGATAGACGGCGATCTCCGAGAGCGCGAGGGCGCCCTCGGGCATCCCGATGAAATGCACCGCGTCCTTCGCGGCGACCGCGAGGACGAGAGCCTGCGGGTCCGCGAGGCCGACGTCCTCGGACGCGAACCGGACGAGGCGCCGCGCGACGTAGAGCGGGTCCTCCCCCGCCTCCAGCATCCGCGCGAGCCAGTAGAGCGAGGCGTCGACGTCCGAGTCGCGAAGCGACTTGTGGAGCGCCGAGATGATGTTGAAGTGCTCCTCGCCGGACTTGTCGTAGAGGAGGACCTTCCGCTTGAAGAGGTCCTCGAGGACGGGGACGGTGCAGGCGGGGACGCCGAAGAGACCGAAAGATTTTCTTCAGAAGGGGAAGAGGCGGAGGCGCCGTCGCGCGCCGACACGCGCCCGTCCGCACCGCCCGCTCCTCTCTTCTCATTCGAAGAAATCCGAATATCCTCTTCCGAAAGGAGCTGCGCGGCCGCCGCTTCGAGGGCCGTCAGCGCCCGACGCGCGTCGCCGTCGGCAAAGCGTCCTAACCATTCGAAGGCATCTTCATCCACCGTGACGGCAGCCGCGAGGCCCCTCGTCTCGTCACGGAGCGCCCTCTTCATCAGCAGGATCAGATCCGCTTCCGTCAGCGCCGGCAGGATGATGACCCTCAGGCGCGACAGGAGCGCGCCGTTGAGCTCGAAGGACGGGTTCTCGGTCGTCGCGCCGACGAGGACGATGTCTCCGCCCTCGACGAACGGGAGGAACGCGTCCTGCTGGGCGCGGTTGAAGCGGTGGATCTCGTCGACGAAGAGGAGCGTCCGCCGGCCCCTCCGGCGCGCCCGCGAGGCCTCCTCCATGACCGCCTTGATCTCCTTGATGCCCGAGACGACCGCCGAGAACGCGAGAAACCTCGCCTTCGTCTTCGCGGCGATGATGCGCGCGAGCGTCGTCTTTCCGCTCCCCGGCGGGCCCCAGAAGACGAGCGACGGCACGCGGTCGGACGCGATCGCCCGCGCGAGGAACGAGCTCTCTCCCACGAGATCGGGCGGCCCCGCGACCTCGGCGAGCTCCCGCGGGCGCATGCGGTCCGCGAGGGGAGCGTCCGCGGGAGGCTCGGTTCCGGGCGGCGGCAGCTCGTCGTCGAACAGGTCGCCCGGAGACTCCGTCACGATCCCTTCTGGTCCAGCGCGGCGAGAAGGCCGTCGATCGCCTTGATCTCGGGGTGGGCCTTCTTGATCCCGTTCAGGATCGCCTTCGCCTTCGCCTTGTCGCCGCGGTCGATTCCGTAGACGATCGCCTGGTTGAAGGCGGCGGGCCAGTGCGACGGGTCCTTCGCCAGGGCCTTCGAGAACATCCCGAGCGCCTTCTCGCCGTCGCCGAGGTTGCGGTACGCGACGCCGAGGTCCGTCATGACGTTGGGATCGCCGGGCTGCAGGCGCAGGGCGCTCTCGTAGGCGTCGGCGGCCTTCTGCCAGCTCTCGAGGTCGTACGCGGTGTTCCCGAGCTGGACGAGGAGCGCGTAGTTGCCGGGTTCCTTCGCCGACGCGGCCTCGAGGTCCGCGAGCCGGCGCTGGGCGACGGGATCGGCCGCGAGCGACGGCTGGCCGCCTCCGCTGCCCGGGAGGTCGCGCGTCGCGCCCGGGCCGACGCCCGTGAGACCCGCGTGCGGATCGCCGACGGCGGCGGAGGCCTGGGGGATCCGGTCGAGATAGACGTAGGCGGCCGCGAAGCCCGCGAGGAGTCCGACCGTGGCAAACAGCAGCCGGTCGGCCCAGGGCCCCAGGGCACGGGGCGGCTCGGCCTGCCGTGCGGTCGCCGCCGCGCGCCGGTCCTTCTTGCGGGAGGGCGGCGCGGGCGGCGGAAGGTGGTCGTCGAGTTCCGGGCTCATTTGGACTCTCCTTCGTCGTCGCGCGCGGGCAGGGCGCTCCAGGTTCCGGCCGAGGGTCCCGTGGCGGGCGCGATCGCCGTCGCCTCCCAGGTCCCCGCGATCCGGCGCGCCGGGCCGCCCGTCACGCGTCCGTAGAATTTCGCGTCGAAGCCGCGCTCGGAATCGATCCGATCGAGCGTCAGCCGGTCTCCCACGAGCGTTCCCCGCACGGAACCCCGGAAGTCCCCGTCGAGGAGGTAGTCGCCCGAGACGATCGTCCCGTCGAGGGCGAGGCGCAGGGTGCCGTGGCGGTTGCCGGGATTGATCGTGACGTCCCACGGGCCCGTCACGGGATCCGCCGGCGCGCGCACGCCCGCGCGGCGCTTCGCGATCTCCTCGCGCAGAGAGGCCGACCGCCGGCCGTGCTCGGCGAGGCTCTCGACGAGGACGCGGCGCCGTTCCTGCTGGACCTGCACGCGGGCGCGCGCGTCCTCGACCGCGTCGCCCGCGCTCTCGATCGCCGCACGCTCGGCGCTGCCGTCCCGGACGAGTCTCGCGAGACGCGCCACGGCCGCCGAGAGGTCGGCCTCGGCCCGGGCGAGCCGCTCGGAGCCGCGGTCGAATTCCTCGGCGTCCTCGGCCGCCCTCTTCTTCTCCATGTCGAGGTTGATCAGGAGGACGTCGAGGACCGGGTCGCCCGTGCGGGGCGAAGACGGGGCCGCGGACGCGAGCATCGCGAGCGCCGTCGCCGCGACCAGGACCGCCCGAGCTCCCCTTCCCGCCATCCCGCCGACTATACGGAATTCCCGGGCTCCGCATCGCGAATGCAGTCGCACTACGTTCGAATGCGGCGGAGAGGGTCAGGGAGAACCCGCGCCCGGGTTCTCCCTGGGCAATTTCAGTGGTCCCGGTCGCTCCCCGTGCGGCGCTTGACCATGGCCCGGTCGAGGGCCTTCTCGACCTCGGTCGCGACCTCGCCCTCGGGAAGGCCGTTGATCTGCGAGATCTCCGAGACGATCAGGTAACGCGCCCGCTCGTACATCTTCTTCTCGCGGAAGGACAGCGCCTTCTGCTTCTGGACCCAGCTGAGGTTCTTGAGGACGTCGGCGATGTCCGTCAGGCGGCCCGAGCGCATCTTGTCGAGGTTCTGCTTGTAGCGGCCCTTCCAGTCGCCGCTCGGCGGCAGGACGCCGTTCTCGAGGACGCGGAACACGGAGCCCACGTCCTTGCGGCGCGTGAGCGGGCGCAGTCCGATCCGGTCGGAGTTGCCGACGGGGACCATCACGCGCGAGTTGTTGCCCAGAAGGCGGAGCTGGTAGCAGGGGGCGGGAGAGCCCTCGAGGAGCGATTCCTGGATGGTCTCCACCACGCCGACTCCGTGGTTCGGGTAGACGAGCCTGTCGCCGATCTTGAACGCCACGGCCAACTCCTCCTTGGAAAGGGGATAAACAGCCTACTCCCCGCTCCCCGGGGCGTCAACGAGTATGACAGGTCGAGGACGCTTGTGACTCGGGTTGAACGATTTAGGCGGCGGCGTACGATTGAGTCGCAGATTCCCCGGACGACCGCATGACGAAACTCTCCCCGTTGCGCTCGACCTCCGCCGCGGCGATCGCGGCGCTTGCCGCGCTCGCCCTCGCGGGCTGCGCGCGTGAGGAGCCGAAGAAGAAGGAGGTCGACCCCCTCACGGCCGCGATCAACGCGCTTCCGGAGCGGCCGGGCGCCACGCTGGAGGACATCGCCGCCGAGCGCGCCCGGAACGCCGAGCTCCAGAGGACGATCGACGAGGTCCAGGACGCCCTCGAAGACCTGCGGGTCAAGGAGCTCGGGGCGATCAAGACGTCCATCGCGGTCGCCCGGGAAGGCCGGGCGTCGGCCGGCAGCCGCGAGACTCTCCGCGCCCAGATCGACGAGATCCGCAAGTCGGTCCGGGCCAACCTCCAGAAGCTCGACGCCCTCGAGCGGGCGAACCGCGCCTCCGACGAGCGGGTCCTCGGCCTCGAGCGGCTCGTCCGCGAGCTCCACCGCCAGCTGGACGAGAAGGAGGAGACGATCGCGGCGCTCGAGGAGAGAACGCACGAGCTGACGCAGGCCGCCGAGGGCCTGCGCGGGAGCGTGAAGGAGAAGGAACAGGCCGTCGAGCAGATGCGGGCCGTCCTCGCCGAGCGCGAGGCCCAGCTCGCGGCGGCCTACGTGCTGATCGCGTCCCGGGACGTGCTCCGGAAGGTCGGCTACGTCGAACGGAAGGGCTCCGTTCTCGGACTGGGCGGCACCTGGCAGCGCACGGGACGGCTGGACGAGTCCCTCTTCAGGAAGATCGACATCCGGAGGGTCACGCGCTTCGACGTCGCGGCTCCGGCCGACCGGGCGGTCGTCCTCTCGGACCACCCGGCCGACAGCTACGCGCTCGCGGCCGTCAGCCCGCACGAGTCGCTCCTGACGGTGCGGGACCCGTCGCGCTTCTGGAAGATGAGCCGGGAGCTCGTCGTCATGCTGCCCGACTGAGGCTCGCGCCGCACTCAGCCGCGCAGGTGCTCGAGCAGCTCCTTGAGGAGCTCCGGCCCCGGCTTCGCGGGCGGCTCTTCCGGATGCGCCGCGGCCCACTCGGGGGCGAGGATCAAAGGCACCCAGCGTTCCAGGAAGTGCTCCGGCGGCGGCGTCTGCAAGCGGGCCACCGCGTTGAACACCTTCACCGGCAGCCGCACCCGGCGAACCCCCTCCGAATCGAACCGCGCGCAGTTCTCCGGCGGCGAGGTCACGAGGAACTCCCGGCACGTGATCGGCCGCTCGTCGTAGATGGAGCACGATTCCTCTTCCAGGAAGGGACAGGGGATCCCCTGCTGGAAGTAGGTGCCCACGAGCGCCGTGTAGTCCTCGTCCGTCACCCGATCGGCCGCCCGCAGCTGCTCCAGGAGCCCGGCCCGTTCCAGGCGCTCGCGGGCCTCGGAGAACCGGGCGCGAACCGCGTCGCGCCGCGGGCCGGGGAGCTGGTCGACCACGGTGCCGATGCGCCGGGCCTCGACCTCCGAGATGGCCACCAGGCTGCGGCAGCAGGCCCCGCAGCCTTTCCTGCAGGAGATCGTCTCGCCCGCGGCCTCGACCGCCCGGCAGGTCTCACGCACCACGGCATCCGACAGCCCGCGGGCCACGGGCAGGAGGTCGCTCGCCCGCGCGGGCCCCGCCGGCACGGTCACGCGGGACTTCAGTTGGAAGTCCTCGCCCTGGATCGTGAATCCGACGCTGGCCAGCGCGCGGGGACCCGCGGGATCCGGTGTCATGGGCCGTTCCTCCAGCTGGCGCGTGGTGCCGGAGGAGGGAGTCGAACCCTCACGACCTTTGCAAGTCGGGGGATTTTGAGTCCCCTGCGTCTGCCATTCCGCCACTCCGGCCCTGCCGTGGCCGCCCCGATTCTACGGTCCCGTCACTCCCACTCGAACCGCACGTTGCGGTGGAGGTGCGCGAACGCGCTCCCCACGATCGTCCCGAGGACGTTCCAGAAGACGTCGTTGATGTCGGCGGCGCGCGTCGGGAGGAAGAGCTGGATGCTCTCGATCCCGAGCGAGAAGAGCGCCCCGACCAGGATGACGTCGGCGTGGTTGCGCGCCGCGGAACGGCCCGGTCCGTCCAGGAACTTCCAGAGGAGGAACGCCCACAGGGCGAACATCGCGAGGTTTCCGGCGATCCCGACGACCGCGTACACGAACGCGTTCGAGAGCATGCCGCCGCGCCCCGCGCGCATGACGATGCGCCCGATGTCCTCGAAGGGCGCGAGGCTCGTCCGCACGCCGGTGCCGCCCTTGACGAGGAGCGTGAGGGCGAGGAGGAGCGCCGTGTACGCGACGAGGAGCAGCCCTTCGGTCTTCTTCCCGATCCTCACGGCGAGCATTCACGACCTCCCGAGCCGGAAGACCGTCTCGAGACCGCCGACGACGTCGCCGCGCACGTTGAGGACCGGCCGGAACGCGAGCGCCCGGAGTCGCGCGAGCCGCGCCCCCTTCGCGAGGCCCAGCGCGCGGAGGACCTCGACCGTGACGGCGTCGCGCCCGCGCTCGGCCCCGTCCGCGATCTTCACGGCGACCCCGACGGCCCTTCCGCCGCGCCCCGCGAGCGCCGCGGGCACTCCGACCGCGTACACGCCCTCGGCCCCCTCCTTGGCCACGAGCGTGCCGCCGTAGGCGCGCATGAGGTCGGTCGTGAAGCGGCCGGTTCCCGCGACCATCTCCGGCGCGGCCGCCATCGCCGCCGCGATCCGCCGGCGCGCGGCGCTCTCGGCCCGGGTCTCCCGCGGCGGCCCGCCCCCGACGAGACGCGCGTACGCGAGCGCGAGCGCGGCGAGAGGCACCCGGAAGACGGGCACGGAGCAGCCGTCGACCGCGCGCGCGATCCGGCCGGCCGGCACGCCGGTCATGCGCGAGACGGAGGCGAGGATCCGCCGCTGGAGCGGGTGCCCGCGCGTCCAGTACGTCGCCGGATCGTGACCGAAGAAGCGGCACGCGAGGAGCATCGCGGCGTGCTTGCCCGAGCAGTTGTTGTGGAGCGGCGTCGGGTCCTTCCGGGCGAACGCGAGCGCCCGCGCGGACGCCGCGTGCATCGGGGGGTGCGCGCCGCAGTGGAGGTCGTCCTCCGTGAAGCCCCCCTTCGCGAGCAGGGCGGCCGCGAGCCGCGCGTGGGCGGGTTCGCCCGAGTGCGAGGCCGCGGCGAGCGCGATCTCCCGCGTCGTCAGGGCGAACCGCACCTCCCCGCCCGCGGCGAGGAACGGGAGGAGCTGGAACGGCTTGGCCGAGGAGCGCAGCCAGACGCCCTGGCGCGGGTCGCCGGCGGACGCGAGGAGCCGGCCGTCCTCGGTGACGACCGCGACGGACCCCCGGTGAACGGACTCCACCCTCCCGCCGCGCGTCACCGCGACGAGGGGCACGCTCCGCGGGGTCTCCCGAAGGCCGATGCCGGGCATGGTGGCCGGCGAGATTACCCGACTCCGTGGCCTCTCCCGCCGGCGGCGACGACGCGGCTGTCGGCGGCGCCGGACGCGCCCGCTTACCCGAATCCCTCGTTGACGCCGCCCGCGGCGGCCAAGACAATGCCGACGTGGTGTCTTCCGCGTCCGCGCGCACGACCGCCGTCCCGGCGCACGAGGGGTTCTTCGTGTCGGAGTTCCTCGGCGAGACCGTGCGGGACGTCGCGCGCCAGCCCGTCGGGAAGATCCGCGACCTCGCGGTCTCGACGGGCGTGCGCTCGCCGTTCCCGAAGATCACCGGGCTCCTCATCCGCGAACCGCTTCGAGACGTTCGTCCTCCCGTGGGAGGACGTCGCGATCTTCCAGCGGGGGACGGTCCGCACGCGGCTCATGAAGGACGACCTCATCCACCGGCCGCCGAGCGAGGACGAGATCTTCCTCGCGCGCCACCTCCTCGACAAGCAGATCGTGGACATCAACGGCGTGAAGGTCGTGCGCGTGAACGACCTCAAGCTGGACATCGTCTCCGGCGACCTCGTCCTCACCGCCGCCGACGTCGGCGTGCGCGGGCTCGTGAGGCGCGTCTTCGGCGCCGGCGTCACGCCGCGCGGCGGACGCCTCTCGGACCGCTCCCTCCCCTCGCGACTCATCCCCTGGGACTCGATGCAGCCGCTCCATCCGCAGCTCGACCGCCTCGAGACGACCCTTCCCCAGGAGCGGCTCCGCCGCCTCCACCCCGCCGACATCGCGGACATCATCAGCCAGGTCTCGGGCACGGAGAGGACCGGGATCTTCCGGAAGCTCGACGTCGAGACGGCGGCCGAGACGCTCCACGAGCTCGAGCCCGAGATCCAGGCGGAGATCCTCGAGGACCTGCCGGAGCGAAAGGCGCTCGGAGATCCTCGAGCAGATGCCCGCCGACGAGGCCGCCGACGTGCTCGGCGAGATCGAGGGCGAGCACGCGCGGGACCTCGTCCAGCTCATGGAGAAGGAGGCGGCCGAGGAGGTCACGGAGCTTCTCGTCCACGACGAGAACACGGCGGGCGGCCTCATGGGGACCGACTTCGTGACGTTCCCGCCCCACCTGACCGTGAAGGAGACGCTCCAGCGCCTGCGCCCGATCGCGCGGGACGCCGAGGTCCTCTTCTACTTCTACGTCGTCGACGAGCGCGAGATCCTCCTCGGCGCCCTGTCCGTGCGCGAGCTCCTCGCGGCGGAGGACGAGGCGACGCTCGAGAAGATCATGGCGACGCCGGTGAGGAGCGTGACGCCCGACGTCTCGGCGGACGAGGTCGCCGACACCATGTCGAAGTACGACCTCCTCGCGCTGCCCGTGACGGACCCGGAAGGCGTGCTGATCGGCATCATCACGATCGACGACGTCGTCGAGCGCCTCCACACCCTTCCGAAGCGCCACCGGCGGAGGCTCCGTTGATCGCTCCGGCCGCGGCGGCGACGCCGCGCCCGGACGTGAGGAGCTGGCGCCGCCGGCTCACGATCTTCTTCGCGATCCTCGGGCCCGGAATCATCACGGCGAACGTCGACAACGACGCCGGCGGCATCGCGACGTACTCGATCGCGGGCGCGCACTTCGGCTACTCGCTCCTCTGGACGCTCGTCCCGATCACGCTGGCCCTCATCGTCGTCCAGGAGATGGCGGCGCGCCTCGGGGCCATCACGGGCAAGGGCCTCGGCGAGCTCATCCGCGAGAACTACGGCCTGCGCGCGACCTTCTACCTTCTCGTCGCCCTCCTCGTGACGGACATCGGGAACACGGTCGCCGAGTTCGCGGGCTGGGCCGCCGCGCTCGAGATCTTCGGGATCCCGCGCTGGGTCTCGGTGCCGATCGGGGCGTTCGTCGTCTGGTGGATCGTCGTGAAGGGCAACTACAAGACGGTCGAGAAGATCTTCCTGATCGCCTGCACGGTCTACCTGACCTACATCGTGTCGGCCCTGTTCGCCCGGCCCGTCTGGAAGGACGTCCTCAAGCAGACCTTCCACCCGCGCATCGAGTCCAGCGCGGCCTGGGTCCTCATGATCATCGGCATCGTCGGGACGACGATCGCCCCGTGGATGCAGTTCTACCTGCAGTCGTCGATCGTCGAGAAGCGCATCGGCCCCGAGGAGTACAGGCTCTCGCGCTGGGACGTCATCGTCGGCTGCGTCCTGACGGACGTCGTCGCGTTCTTCATCATCGTGGCCTGCGGCGCGACGCTCTTCCCGCACGGGATCCGGATCGAGGGCGCCGAGCAGGCCGCTCTCGCCCTGAAGCCCCTCGCCGGCAGGTGGGCGGGAACGCTCTTCGCCTTCGGGCTCGCGAACGCCTCCCTCTTCGCGGCGTCGATCCTTCCGCTCGCGACCGCCTACTCGATCTGCGAGGGTCTCGGCTTCGAGGCGGGCGTCGACAAGTCGTGGTCCGAGGCGCCCCAGTTCAACACCCTCTACACGTCCATGATCGTGATCGGCGCCGGGATCATCCTGATCCCGGGCGTCCCGCTCTTTCCCGTCCTGTTCCTCTCGCAGGTCCTCAACGGTCTGCTCCTGCCCTTCGTGCTCGTCTTCATGTGCCTTCTCGTGAACCGGGTGGACCTGATGGGCGGGCACGTGAACGGCCCCGCGTGGAACTGGATCGCGTGGGGGACGTGCGCGGTCATGATCCTCCTGACGCTCGCGCTCGTCGTCACGACCGTCTGGCCGGGGCTCTTCCCCGGGGCGTAGGATGTCCCGGAACGCGGGTTGCTTGCGTCATCCAGGTTGAGCCGTCCGCGTCTCCCCATCTGGACGGTCCTGGATCCCGTCGGGTGACGAACGGACCTGTTTCGAGGAGGTTGGACCATGCGACTCAGGATTCCCCTACTGGCCGGGTGTTTCGTGCTCGCCACGGCGGCGGGCACGGCTGCCGCACAGGATCGCTCGGGCACGTTCGAGATCTCGCCGTTCGGCGGCGGGTACTTCGGCGGAACGCTCTACGACTCGGGGCACAGCCATCTGGACGTCGACAACGACTGGGCGTACGGAGCGCGTCTCGCCTACAACGTGAACCGGATCTTCGGGGTCGAGTTCGACTGGACGCGCGCGAAGGCGGATCTCGACGCCCAGGACGTCGGCGGCTCGGGTCCGTTCCCGTCGAACGGGAAGGTCGGGCGCCTCACGCAGGACGTCTACGAGGCCAACGCGATCTTCACCTTCGGCAAGCGCCGGGCGCTCGGATACTTCGGCGTCGGCGGCGGCGTCGCCGTTCTCAAGACGGAATTCAACAACGCGGCGTCCTCGTCGGACACGAGGTTCACCGGCAACATGTCGCTCGGGTTCAAGGGTTTCGTGACGCCGCGCTTCGGCTTCCGGATCGACGGCCGCTGGCGTTACACGGACACCCCGCGCACGACGGACAGCGGGACCACCTGCGACTACTACGGCTACTGCTACCACTACCACACGACCTGGTACTACAACGGCGAGCTCACCGCCGGCCTGATCTTCGCGTTCTAGCCGGAACCGGCCGGCGCGACCTTCCGCGGTTGGCCGTCCCGGAGGCGTCGCTACAAGAGCCGTGCGCTCACGGCGCCGCGATCGTGATCACCCGCGCGTCGCCGGCGAGCGCGATCGTCACGCGCCAGGCGCGACCCGACGCGAGCGGCTCGCGCGGCCACTCGACGGCGAGGATCGCATCGCCGCGGGCCTCGAGGCCGAGGTCCTCGACCGCGCCGCTCCCGGGCGGCAGCCGGTAGAGGTCGGCGTGGACGAGGACGGGCGGCCGTCCGGCCGGTCCGTATTCGTGGACGAGCGCGAAGCTCGGGGACGTGACCTCGTCCGGATCCAGCCCGAGCCCCTCGGCCAGGCCCTTCACGAAGACCGTCTTGCCCGCCCCGAGGTCGCCCTCGAGGAGCACGGCGTCGCCGGGCCGGAGCCGCCTCGCGAGGTCGGACCCGGCGCGGCGGGTCTCCTCCTCGCTCGCGCTCGCGAGCCGCGTCATTCCGCCGCAGCCTGCCGCGCGAGGAGGAACGCGTCCGGAAGCGCTTCGACGACGTCGGCGGCCGTCACGGACTCCTCCCCCTTCGATTCACGCAGGAGATCGCCCGCCGTCCCGTGCAGCCAGACGGCCGCGCACGCGGCGTCCCACGCGGAGAATCCCCGCGCGAGAAGGGCGCCGACGACGCCCGTCAGGACGTCCCCCGTGCCGCCCGAGGCCAGCGCGGCGTTTCCGGCGAGGACGGGCACGGCCCTCCCCGACGGGTCGGCGACGACCGGACGGAAGCCCTTCAGCACGACGACCGCGTTCGCGGCGCGGGCGATCCGCACGGCCGCCGCTTCGCGGTCGGCGTTGACGTCTTCGGCCGGGATCCCGAGCAGGCGGGCCGCCTCGCCGGGATGCGGCGTGAGGACCGTCGGGACGCGGCGCCCTTCGAAGAAGGCGGCGCCGCCCGCGAGGTTGAGGGCGTCGGCGTCGAACACCGCGGGGACCGGTTCGGCCGACGGCCCGCGCGAGCGTCGCCCGCGCGGAGGCTCCCTCTCCCCAGCCCGGTCCGACGGCGAGGGCCGCGTAGCGCGCGAAGTCGGGCTCGCCGCCGACGGAGGTCGTCTCGGGCGTGAGGGCGTGGAGGATCGAACGGATGTCTTCCGGCACCGCGGCCGTCACGAGGCCCGCCCCGGTCCGATGCGCGGCCCGGCACACGAGCGCCGGCGCGCCCGCCATGCCGCGCGAGCCGCCGACGACGAGGAGGCGCCCGTACGTCCCCTTGTGGGACTCGGCCGCCCGGCGCGGAAAGAGGGCCGCCACGTCGCGGACGGCGACGGCCTCCCGCGCCGCGCCTTCCGTCGGCTCGACGAACCCGAGGTCCGCCACCGCGATCCGTCCGCAGCGGGCGGCCGGCGCGTGGGCGACGTGGCAGGGCTTCGGCCACCCGAACGTCACGGTCAGGTCGGCCCGCACCGACGGCATCCAGGCGTCCGCCTCGTCCGCCGAGAGGCCGGAGGGCAGGTCCACGGAGACGACGAAGGCCCGGCCGGACGAGGCGAGGGCGATGGCGCGCGCGGGCAGGCCGTCGGGCGCCACCCGCCGCTTCAGGCCCGTCCCGAAGAGCGCGTCCACGATCAGCGTCGCGACGGCGAGCGGCTCGAGCTCGCGCGGGTCGTTCACCTCGCGGATCGCGCCGCCGACCTGCTCGAGGCGGTGGTACGTCTTCCGCGCGTCCGGCGTGAGGTGCTGCGGGTTGCCGAGGAGCAGCGTCTCGACGCCCGAGGCGAGGCGTCCCGCCATGAGGAGGCGCGCGACCTCGAAGCCGTCGCCGCCGTTGTTGCCGGGACCGGCGAGGACGACGACGCGCGCGCCGAGGGCCGGCCGCCTCGCCAGGACGCCGGCGATCTCCCGCACGACCGCGTTCGCCGCGCGCTTCATCAGGACGAGGCCGGGCGTCCCGGAGGCGATCGTCCTCACGTCGAGGGCGCGCGCCTCGTCCGCCGAGACGACCCTCATGGGCCGCTCCGCGCGAGAAGGTCCGAGACGGCCCGACGCGTGGAAGAACAAGAAAGAGAATTCGGATTCTTAGAAAGGTAAGAGAAGAGCGCGGCGAGATCCGCGGCCTGGTCGACGTCGGGGACCGGCGCGAGGAGGGCGACGCGGCGCCCGAGGCGCTCGGCTGCGCGCCGCGCAGTCCTCGAGCGCGTATGCGGTCGACCATCGGACACCTTCTAAGAAATCCCCGGTTCTTCCCTCCCCCGGTCTCTTCTCCCCCGGCCGCGCCACGGCCACGCCGACGAGCGAGAAGCCCCCGTCGGGAGAGGGAGCAAAGACGATCTCGGCGCCGCCGCTCGAGAGCCCCGAACGCGGCTTCGAGGTCACCGCGCCCGAGCGTCGGCGCGTCGCTTCCGGCGGCGACGACGTGAGCTTCCTTTCCGGCGAGGGCGCCTTCGAAGGCATCTTTCCAGCCGCTCGCCCAGAGAGCCTTCTCCCTGCGGGACGAGCGTCCAGGGTGGCCGGAACGTCGCTCTCAGGAACGGCCCCGCCTCCGGCTCGGCGTGCGCGAGGACCGCGTCCCAGCGCGCGGGATCCGGCAGCGACGCGGCGAGGTCCTGCAGGAACGCGCCGTAGAGCGCCGTCGCGGGTCCCTCGCCGATCTCGCGCGCGAGACGCGTCTTGACGCGTCCCGCGACGGGCTCGCGCGCGAACAGGACGACGCGTCGGACGGGGCCCGTCATGCACGTCACTTGCGCGCCGGCGGCTCCCCCGCGAACGCGGAGACGAAGATCGACTTCTGGATGTAGCTCACCTTGTTCGTGACGTCGTCGCGGATCGCGAGGGAGAGCTTCTGTCCGCCGGGGATCATCACGAGCTTCACGTCGTAGATGAAGTCGCGCCGGGAGCCCACGGCGTCGAACGCCTTCGCGTCGACCTCGACCGGTACGGGCTGGCTCGTGAGCTCGGACTGCTTGCCCTCCGAGTCGACGACGATGAAATAGAAGACGACGCGGCCCCGGACCTTCTTTCCGTCGGGCAGCATCGCGAGGCGCGAGAACGGGACGCGGAGCGCGATCGGGACGATGAAGTTCCCGCGCTCGGCCGGCACCGGGTCGCCCACGGCGAGGGCCGCGCCGAGCGGGTTGTCGTCGCGGGGGAAGAAGAGGGCCGACGTGACGGCTTCGCGCACCTTCGTGTCGAAGCTCTTCTCGACGTAGCTCCGGCGCGCGAGAACGGTCAGGCCCTTCTTGTTCTTCAGCTTCACGTCGACCTTGTGCGGGCGGTCGAGGCCCGAGCGGACGCTCCGGTAGCCGAGGGAGTAGTAGGACGTGTAGTCCTTCTCCATCTCCTTGAGCGCCAGGGTGACGTCGTTCTGGTTGATGATCGCCCGCCCGCCCGTCTCCTCGGCCATCAGGCTCAGCATCGACTGGAGGTTGTTCTGCTCGACGAACGTGTCGATGCGCTGCGACGTCGTGCGCTTCTCGGCCGTCACGTTCGAGTCGACCGTGAGGCCCGCGGCGTCGATCGTGTACATCGACACGCCCGCGGCGTTCGCGGCCTGGACGATCCCGAGGTAGCTGGCGGTCTTGTCGAACTCGAACTGGCCCAGCGAGTAGGACGACGAGTTCGGGAACTTGGCCTGGATGTACGACCAGAGCTCGAGCGCCCGGCGACTGCGGGAGCCCGTCCGAGACGTGGACGAGGATCTTGCGGCCCTCGACGCCGGAGAGCTGGTTGATCGTCGTCTTCATCGCGTCGAAGGTGAACGTGAGGTCGTTCTCGATGGACTGCGCGTAGCTCCTCACGCGCCCGGTGGCCTGGTCCGCGGAGGTCGCGTCGTCGATCGCCTTGATGACGTCGCGCCGCTCGGAGTCGAGCTGCGTCCCGAGGGCGGACTCCTCCTCGATCTGCTTGAGGATGTCGGAGAGGTCGCGCCCGTCGTTCGTGAACTTCCGCCGGACCTTCAGCGTCCGGTTGAACGTCACGATCATCGCCTCGACGTCGCCCTTGACGTTGTCGCGGACGAACGTCTCGACGTTGCGCAGGACGCGGTTCCGGTCGAACGGCGTGATGTGGAGGTTGTCGATGAAGATCACGATCCGCGTCTTCGGCGCCGGCGGAGGCGTCGGGGCGGGCGCGGCCGCCGCCTCGGGAGGCGCGGGAGCGGCGGGCGCCTCCTCCGGCGGCAGGATGACGCGGCCCTGCTCGATCGGGGAGAAGTTCGTCAGGGGCTGCTCGATCCCGTCCTCGATCACGATGAAGTCGTCTTTCTTGAGGCCGGTCACGCGGTTGCCCTTGGAGTCCGTGACGACGACGTCCAGGTTCGTCACGCTGACGCCCTCGTGCGCGATGAACGGCCCGGACCCGGGCGCGGGCTTCTCCGGGGCCTGGGCGACGAGGCGCGGGACCGCCATTCCGCCGGCAAGGACGGCGGCGAGGACGGCGAGGACGGGCGCAGAACGATCCGTTCGCATCATTTTCCGGATTGTACGGCCCGCATAGAATCCGCCCCCCGATGACGCTTCACGTGCGACGCCATCTCACGGCCGGCATCCTCCTGATCGTCCCCGTGGCCGTGACGGTCGCCGTTTTGAGGGTTTTGTTCGGCTTTTTCGACGACTGGATGCAGCCCGTCGCCGGGAGGCTCTTCGGCCGCCCGATCCCCGGCCTGGGCCTCCTTTCGACGGTCCTGCTCGTCTGGACCACGGGCGTTCTGTCGACGAACTTCGCTCGGGAAGAAACTCCTTGAACTTTTCGATCGCCTCTTGGAAAATCTCCCCCTCGTCAGAACGGTCTACACGGCCTCCAAGCAGCTCGTGGATGCCGTTTCGCCGGGCGGGCGCCGGGCATTTCGCAAAGTCGTGCTCGTCGAATTTCCGAAGAAGGGAACCTTCGCGTTGGGTTTCGTCACAGGCGACGGCCTCGGCCCCCTCCCGGGCGACATGCTTTCCATCTACGTGCCGACGGCCTTGAACCCGACGAGCGGATTTCTGATATTTGCGCGGGAAAGCGATATTCTCGACCCTCGCCTCTCCGTCGAGGAGGGGATCAAGCTCGTCGTTTCGGGCGGCGTGGTGAGGCCGGCCGGGAACTGACGGGGCTCGAGTCGGGTCCAACACGGGGCCGGCCCGAGCGGGCGGGTGTTTCGAAAGGAGTAAACGGGCGATGACGACGAAACGGACCGGCAGGGGGAAGGGACAGCGGTTCGCCCTGGCGGCGCTCGTCGTCCTGTCCTTTGCGGCCGCCGGGTGCGACAAGTTCAAGAGCAAGCAGCTCATCCGCGAGGGGAACGCCTACTTCAAGGAGCAGCTCTACGAGGACGCGCTCAAGAAGTACGAGCAGGCCCAGGCCCTCGATCCGGACGAGGTGCGCCTCGACAAGTTCGTCGCCATGGGCAACATGGCGCTCTACAACCCCGGCTCGACGCACCCCAAGGACATCGCAGCCCTCACGAAGGCGATCGAGCACTTCAAGAAGTACCTCGCGGCCCGGCCCGACGACGAGAAGGCCGCGAAGTTCCTCGTCACGACGTACATGAACGCCCAGAAGTACGACGACGCGATCGAGTACTTCAAGGACTTCATCACGAGCCACCCGAAGGACTCGCAGGCCGTCCAGACGGTCGCGATGCTCTACGCGAAGAAGGGCGACTACGAGAACTCGATCGCGTGGCAGAAGAAGCGCGCCGAGCTCGAGCCGAACGAACGCCGACGTCTTCTACACGATGGGCGTCACGGCCTGGGACAAGTCGTACAACGCGCCCGGCGCCGACATCTCCCCCGAGCACGGCCTCACGCCGGAGAAGCGGAAGGAGATCCTCGACTTCGGCATGGCGTCGCTCGACAAGGCGATCGAGCTGAACCCCGACTACTTCGAGGCGATGCTCTACAAGAACCTCCTGTACCGCCAGTACGCCCGCATCGAGGGCGACCCGGCCAAGGTGGCCGAGCTGACGGCGAAGGCGACCGAGTGGCAGACGAAGGCCCTCGAGGTCCGCAAGAAGGTCCAGGAGAAGCAGAAGGCCGAGCAGGCTGCCAAGAACCCGCTCGAGGCGATGTAGGGACGCGGGAGGACGAATGTTCGAGACTGCCCTCATCGAATCCCGGAAGCAGCAGGGCGCCGCCAAGCGCTGGTACACGCTTCCGCTCTCGATCCTCATCCACGTGGTCGTGATCGGCACGGCGGTCGGCCTCTCGATGTGGTACATCGAGGACATCCCGGAGCCGCCGATCCCCGTGCAGTTCTACACCGCAGGCCGCGCCTCCTCCGCCTCCCCCGCCGCCGCCGCCGAAGGCCGCGGCGCCGAAGCAGGCGGCCAAGGTCGAGCCGGTCAAGCCCACGACCGTCACCTCCCCGATCGTCGTCCCCGACACCCTGCCCCCGCCGACCAGCGCGCCCGAGCCCGCCGATGCCGGCGTCGAGGGCGGCGTCGAGGGCGGCGTCGAGGGCGGCGTCGCGGGCGGCGTCATGGGCGGCGTCCTCGGCGGCGTCAAGGGCGGCGTCATCGGCGGGTCAGGTCGAGGAGCCTCTCCGCGTCGGCGGCGAGGTCAAGGAGCCCGTCGAGATCAACCGCGTCAAGCCGCAGTACCCCGAGGCGGCCCGCAAGGCCCGCATGCAGGGCGTCGTGATCCTCGAGGCGATCATCACGAAGACGGGCGACGTCGAGTCGGTGCGCGTCCTGCGCGGCCTCAACCCTCTCCTCGACAACGCCGCGATCCGCGCGGTCCAGCAGTGGAAGTACAAGCCGGCGACCTTCAACGGGCGCCCGGTCCCGGTCTACCTGACGGTCACGGTCACGTTCACGCTCCAGTGACCGTCACATCAATCACGAATACGACGACGTAGAATCGAATTCGGCGAAAGTTAAGGAGGACGAATCACATGGACATGAGCATGATGGGCCTTTGGAACTCGATGGGGCCCATGGCAAAGGGCGTCTTCATCCTGCTCTGCATTCTGTCGGTCTACTCTCTCGCGGTCTCGCGTCGAGCGCTGGCTGACCTTCCAGAAGGCCAAGCAGCAGTCGGTGAAGTTCGCTCTCGAGGTCGGCCAGCTCCTCAAGCAGGACAAGCTGAAGGAGGCCATCGACCTCGCCAAGAAGTACAAGCACAGCCACGTCGCGAAGGTCGTCTCGGCGGGCCTCCTCGAGTTCGCCTACGAGGCGCACGGCTCGTCCGCGCAGGGGCACGACATCGTCGCGGCGGCCGAGCGCGCCATCGAGCGCGCCTCGATGATGACGACGGCCGACATGAAGAAGGGCCTCGGCGGCCTCGCGACGATCGCGACGACCGCGCCGTTCATCGGCCTCTTCGGGACGGTCATCGGCATCATCAACGCGTTCCGCGGCATGGCGGCGTCCGGCGCCGGCGGCCTCGGCTCGGTCTCGGCCGGCATCTCGGAGGCCCTCGTCACGACGGCCCTCGGCCTCTTCGTCGCCATCCCGGCCGTGTGGCTCTACAACCTCTTCCTGAACAAGATCGAGCGCTTCCAGGTGGAGATGTCGAACTCGGCCTCCGAGCTCGATCGACTACTTCATGAAGCGCCAGGCCGCGAAGGCCGCCTGAGGAAACCCGGCACCGGGCACAGGGAACGAAGGAGCGCAGTTCGATGGGAATGGATAGCTTCGGCGGCCGACAGGACATGAAGAGCGACATCAACGTGACGCCGCTCGTCGACGTGTGCCTCGTCCTCCTCATCATCTTCATGGTCGTCACGCCGATGCTGCAGAAGGGCAAGCCCGTCCTGCTCCCGCAGACCGAGCGACCCGGACAAGAAACCCGAGTCGGACAAGGAGCTCCTCATCTCCGTCCAGTCGGACAAGACCATCTTCATCGACACGAAGTGGTACCCCGACAAGGAGTTCGCGGCCAAGATGAAGGAGATCGGCGAGCGCTCCTCCAACAAGGACGTGCTCATCAAGGCCGACCAGCGCCTGAACTACGGCGACGTCAAGAACGTCATGCGCATGGTGAAGGACGGCGGCTTCGAGCGGGTCGGCCTCATCACCGAGAAGAAGGGCGATAAGTAAGGAGTCAACCATGGGCATGGGAGTCGGAAGCGGGGGCGGACCGAAGTCGGAGATCAACGTCACTCCGCTCGTGGACGTCGTTCTCGTCCTCCTGATCATCTTCATGGTCGTCCAGCCGCTCCTCCAGCGCGGCTACGACGTCCAGGTCCCCCCGAACGCACCGGCGGCGCCCCCGAACACGCCGCCGCCGACGGACCAGATCATCGTGTCGATGACGGCGAACAAGGAGTACTACCTCAACAAGGAGAAGGTCGACCCCGCGAACATCGCGGTCCGTCTCCAGGAGGTCCTCCGGAACCGTGCCTCGAAGATCGTCTTCTTCTCCGCCGAGGACACCGTCAAGTACGCCGATGCGATGACCCTGATGGACATCGTGCGCAACTCGGGCTCCGGGGAACACAAGGTCAACATCGGCATCGTGATGGACTGGGTGAACCCCGCCGCGTCCACGACGCCGTGACGCCCGCCCCACAAACGCCGTCCTCGCGCACGTCCCCGGCTCACACCGGGGACGTTGCTCATTTGTCGCACCAAGAAAGGATCTGAACCGATGACCACCTCGACCCACCCGGTCCGCACGGCGCGCACCGCATGGGGGCGCGCCGTCGCGTTCCTCTTCGCCCTCGGCGCGCTCCTCGGCGCCGGGGTCGCGCGCGCCGACGAGTCCGAGCTCGTGCTGCCCGACCTCGCGTCGGTGACGTTCCTCGGGATGAACGGCCGGACGCTCCTCATGCTCGGCATCCTCGTGTGCCTCGCGGGCCTCGCCTTCGGCCTCGTCATGTACGGGAAGCTGAAGAACCTGCCGGTTCACAAGTCGATGCTCGAGGTCTCCGAGCTCATCTACGAGACGTGCAAGACGTACCTCGTCACGCAGGGCAAGTTCATCCTGCTCCTCGAGCTCTTCATCGGAACGATCATCGCCGTCTACTACGGCGTGCTCCGGCACATGGAGCCCGCCAAGGTGGCCGTGATCCTCCTCGCGAGCCTCGTCGGCATCGCCGGCAGCTACGGAGTCGCGTGGTTCGGCATCCGGATCAACACGTTCGCGAACTCGCGGACGGCCTTCGCGAGCCTCAGCGGCAAGCCCTTCCCCTGCTACTCGATCCCCCTCGCGGCGGGCATGTCGATCGGGACGATGCTCATCTCCACCGAGCTCATCCTCATGCTCGGGATCCTCCTCTTCATCCCGGGCCACCTCGCGGGCCCCTGCTTCATCGGGTTCGCGATCGGCGAGTCCCTCGGCGCGTCGGCCCTCCGCATCGCGGGCGGCATCTTCACGAAGATCGCCGACATCGGCTCGGACCTCATGAAGATCGTCTTCAAGATCAAGGAAGACGACGCGCGCAACCCCGGCGTCATCGCGGACTGCACGGGCGACAACGC
This sequence comes from uncultured Acidobacteriota bacterium, assembly GCA_963776915.1. Classification (GTDB taxonomy): domain Bacteria; phylum Acidobacteriota; class Thermoanaerobaculia; order UBA5066; family UBA5066; genus Fen-183. Next base: position 467,306 of record CAVZPE010000015.1, read on the forward strand.
GGGCGACTCCGTCGGGCCGACGGCCGACGGCTTCGAGACCTACGGCGTGACCGGCGTCGCGCTCATCTCGTTCATCCTCCTCGCGGTGCCCGACGCCGCGACGCAGGTCAAGCTCCTCGTCTGGCTCTTCGCGATGCGCATCATGATGATCATCGCGAGCGTCTGCTCGTACTGGATCAACGACGCGATCGCGAAGGCGCGGTTCGCGAACGCCGACAAGATGGACTTCGAGGCGCCCCTGACCTCGCTCGTCTGGATCACGTCGCTCGTCTCGGTCGTCATCACGTTCGTCGTCTCGTACCTCCTGATCCCCGAGCTCGGGGACGGGACGCTCTGGTGGAAGCTCGGCGCGATCATCACGTGCGGCACGCTCGCCGGCGCGATCATCCCGGAGCTCGTCAAGGTGTTCACGTCCACGAAGTCGGGGCACGTCAAGGAGGTCGTCACGGCGTCCCGCGAGGGCGGCGCCTCCCTGAACGTCCTCGCCGGCCTCACCGCCGGCAACTTCTCCGCGTACTGGATGGGCCTCGCCATCGCGTCCCTCATGGGCATCGGCTACGCGATCTCGACCTCTTTCCCGGCCGGCACTCATGCTCGCGCCGGCCACGTTCGCGTTCGGCCTCGTCGCGTTCGGCTTCCTCGGCATGGGCCCCGTCACGATCGCGGTCGACTCCTACGGCCCCGTGACGGACAACGCCCAGTCCGTCTACGAGCTCTCGGTCATCGAGAACGTCCCGAACGTGAAGGCCGAGGTCAAGCGGGACTTCGGCTTCGACCTCAGCTTCGACAAGGCGAAGCACTTCCTCGAGGAGAACGACGGCGCGGGCAACACGTTCAAGGCCACGGCCAAGCCCGTCCTCATCGGCACGGCCGTCGTCGGCGCCACGACGATGATCTTCTCGATCATCATGCTCCTCACGCACGGCCTCAAGAGCGACCTCGACAAGCTCTCGATCCTGCACTCCCCGTTCCTGCTCGGCCTCGTCATGGGCGGCGCGGTCATCTACTGGTTCACGGGCGCGTCCACGCAGGCCGTCTCGACGGGCGCCTACCGCGCCGTCGAGTTCATCAAGAAGAACATCAAGCTCGACGCCTCGGTCGAGAAGGCCTCCGTCGAGGACAGCAAGAAGGTCGTCGCCATCTGCACGCAAGTACGCGCAGAAGGGCATGTTCAACATCTTCCTGACCGTCTTCTTCTCGACGCTCGCCTTCGCCTGCCTCGAGCCGTACTTCTTCATCGGCTACCTCATCTCGATCGCGCTCTTCGGCCTCTTCCAGGCGATCTTCATGGCGAACGCCGGCGGCGCCTGGGACAACGCGAAGAAGCTCGTCGAGGTCGACCTCAAGGAGAAGGGCACCGAGCTGCACGCCGCGACCGTCGTCGGCGACACGGTCGGCGACCCCTTCAAGGACACGTCGTCGGTGGCGATGAACCCGGTCATCAAGTTCACGACGCTCTTCGGCCTCCTCGCCGTGGAGCTCGCGATCGGGCTCTCCCGCGGCACGAGCGCGACGCTCGCGGCCGTCTTCTTCGCGATCTCCCTCGTCTTCGTCTACCGCTCCTTCTACGGGATGCGGATCGAGAGCTCGCCGATCGCCGCCTGACCCCCCCTGCCGCTCCCGGCGAGAGGGCCGCCTTCGGGCGGCCCTTTTTCTTCCGGGCGGTGGGTAGAATCCCCGCCAACCCAAGGAGGGTCGATGGGCACGATGACGAAGTCCGGCACCACGCAGCCGGCCTATCCACGGACGCTCCCCCGGCGCCTCGGCCTTCTCGACGCGACGACGATCGTCGCCGGCTCGATGATCGGCTCGGGCATCTTCATCACGTCCGCGGACATCGCGCGCCAGGTGCGAAGCGGATCCCTCCTCATCCTCGTGTGGGTCTTCACGGCGCTCGTGACGGTGGCCGGCGCCTGGAGCTACGGCAAGCTCGCGATGGCCTTCCCGAAGGCCGGCGGCCAGTACGTCTACCTGCGCGAGGCCTGGGGCGACCTCGGGGGGTTCCTCTACGGCTGGGCCGTCCTCCTCGTGATCCAGACCGGCACGATCGCGGCCGTCGCCGTCGCGTTCGCGAAGTACCTCGGCGTGCTCCTCCCGGGCATCTCCTCGCAAGCACGTCTTCTTCAAGGCCCGCTTCCTGAGCGTGACGCCGCTCGAGCTCGTCGCGATCGCGCTCATCCTCCTTCTCACCTGGTGGAACACGACGAGCGTCGAGAACGGCGCCCGCCTCCAGAACGTCTTCACGACCGCGAAGGTCCTCTCCCTCGTCGGGCTCCTCGCCGTCTGCTTCACGGCCGGCAACGGCCTCGCGACGACGTCCTGGGCCCTGCC
>CAVZPE010000016.1:0-349740 GCA_963776915.1 uncultured Acidobacteriota bacterium
CGGTCCTTCTCGCCGGTGGGCGCGTCCTCACGCGGGGACCGTCGCCGCCACGCTCACGCACCGCCTGCTCTCGGAGCTCTTCGCCGTCTCGGCGCGGGTGAGCCCGGTCCGGGCGGCAGGCCTCACGTCTCGTTCGGGCCCCCTCCGGCGCGGTAACATCCCCGCTTCACCCATGTGGTTCCGCAAGGACAAGGGCCCGCGTGCCCCGCGTGACCCCAAGACCTCGGCCTCGCTCGGCGAGGGGCTGTTCCTCAAGTGCGAGGGCTGCCGCGAGACGCTCTACCTCAAGGAGCTGGAGCGGAACGTGCGCGTCTGCCCGAAGTGCGGCTTCCACTTCCGGATGCCGGCCGCCGAGCGGATCAAGCTCCTCCTCGGCGACGAGGCGCAGCCCGTCTTCGAGGGCATCCGGCCCGGCGACCCGCTGAAGTTCAAGGACACCAAGCGTTACCGCGACCGCCTCCGCGACTCCGAGGCGAAGACCGGGCGGCCCGACGCGATCCGCGCGGCGCAGGGCGAGATCGACGGCGTCCCCGCCGTCGTCGCCGTGCTCGACTACGCGTTCATGGGCGGCTCGATGGGCTCGGTCGTCGGCGAGGTCCTCGCGCGCTGCGCCGAGCTCGCGCTCGAGAAGCGCAGGGCGTTCGTGATCGTGAGCGCGTCCGGCGGCGCGCGCATGCAGGAAGGCATCCTCTCGCTCATGCAGATGGGCAAGGTCTCGGCGGCGCTCGCGCGCCTCGGGGCCGCGGGGATCCCGTACGTCTCCGTCCTCACGGACCCGACGACGGGCGGCGTCACGGCGTCGTTCGCGATGCTCGGCGACGTGAACATGGCCGAGCCGAAGGCGCTCATCGGGTTCGCGGGCCCGCGCGTCATCGAGCAGACGATCCGCCAGACGCTGCCGGACGGCTTCCAGCGGTCGGAGTTCCTGCAGGAGCACGGCTTCGTCGACCTCGTCGTCGCGCGACCCGAGATGCGCGCGACGCTCGCGCGTGCTGCGGCTGCTGCAGACGACGTGAGGCCGAGAGGTCGGTGCTGACGGCCGCGCGCGGGCCGGAGAGGATTCTTCTGCTTATATGCGGCGGCCGCTTTGCGGCCGCCGATAGATGAGAAATCTTTCTCTCGAACGTCCGGTGTCAAGGGTCTTCGACCGCTACGCGGCGCGCGGAGCGCGCCCTTGACTCCGGACGTTCGAGGAATATCCGAAGACCGATCTCTCCGGTCTCGCCTGGCTGGACGCGCTCGGCCCGCAGAAAATCCGCCCGGGCCTCTGGCGCACCCGCGCCCTTCTTTCCCTTCTAGGAAATCCCGAATTGTCTTTCTCTTCCATCCTCATCGGCGGCACGAACGGCAAGGGGTCCACTGCCGCTTCCGTCTCCGCGATCCTCACGGCCGCCGGCGTGCCGTGCGGCCTGTACACGTCGCCGCACCTCGTCTCGGTCACGGAGCGCGTGCGTCTTCACGACCGCGACGTCTCCGCCTCCGCCCTCGACTCCGCGCTCTCTCTCGTCGCCGCCGTCTCGGCGCCCGGCGAGCGTTCCCCGACGTATTTCGAGGCGATGACGGTCGCGGCGTTCGAGCTCTTCCGGCGCGCGCGCGTCCGCGTCGCCGTCGTCGAGGTCGGGATCGGCGGCCGCCTCGACGCGACGAACGTCCTCGAGCCCGAGGTCTCCGTCGTCACGAACGTCGCGGCCGATCACCTCGACGTCCTCGGGCCCGCGCTCGAGGACGTCGCGCGCGAGAAGGCCGGGATCTTCCGGAAGGGGCAGCCCGCGCTCGTCGCGGCCGAGGGCACGTGGGAAGGCGCCCGGCGGGTCCTCCACGCGGAAGCGCGGCGGAGGGGCGCGCGGCTCGTCGAGATCGCCGCGTCGTCCCGCTGGGCCGGGCTTTCGCCCCTGGCCGGCGCCCACCAGCTCGGCAACGTGGCGCTCGCCGTGGCGGCGGCGCGCGCGGTGGCCCCGCTGGACGACGACGCGATCGCCCGCGGCCTGAGGGCCACGCGGTGGCGCGGACGGCTGGAGCGGATCGAGACGCCGGGGCGCCGGCCGCTCCTCGTGGACGGCGCCCACAACCCGCCCGGGGCGCTGGCGCTCGCGGCGCACCTCGACGCCTCCGGTCTCTCGGGCACGGTCGACCTCCTCTTCGGCGGGATGGCGGACAAGGACCTCGCGGCGGTCTTCGCGCCGCTCGCGGCCCGCGCGCGCCGCGTCGTCCTCGTCGCGCCGGACTCGCCGCGGGCCGAGAGGCCGGCGCGCCTCGCGGAACGGCTCGGCCGCCCGGAGATCGAGACCGCGCCGTCCGTCGCGGAGGGCCTCGCGCGTCTCGAGGCCGCGGGCGGCTCCGGGCCGATCCTCGTCGCGGGCTCGCTCTACCTCGCCGGCGACGTGCTCGCGCTCCGGGGCTGAAATTCGGCGGGCTAAGATCCCCGCGTGAGCGAGTCCACGGCGAAGAGCCTCGTCCCGGCGTACGACAAGAAGGCGCTGGAGGCGCTGGAGGACGCGCGGCTCGCGGTGTACGCCTCGCGCGCCTCGCGCGCGGTGCGCCGCTATCCCGTCGCCGAGGAGGGCAGGACCTACGACTACCGGACCGAGTACCAGCGGGACCGCGACCGGATCATCCACTCGCGCGCGTTCCGCCGGCTCAAGCACAAGACGCAGGTCTTCATCCCGTTCGAGGGCGACCACTACCGGACGCGCCTCACGCACACGCTCGAGGTCACGCAGATCGCGCGGACCGTCGCGCGCGCCCTCGGCCTGAACGAGGACCTCGCGGAAGCGTGCGCGCTCGGGCACGACCTCGGGCACACGCCGTTCGGCCACTCCGGCGAGAAGGTGCTGAACCGCATCCTGACGGGCGCCGAGGCGTCCTTCCCCCTCGACCCGAAGCTCGCGGCCCAGGTCGGCGCCTTCAAGCACAACTACCAGGCCGTGCGCGTCGTGGACGTCCTCGAGAAGCGCTACGAGCACCCGGGCCTCAACCTCACGAACGACACGCGCGAGGGGATCCTCAAGCACACGACGTGGCGGCGCGACTTCCCGTTTCCGGACGTGGACGGAGAGGGCCTGAACCTCTCCTCGGGCGGGCACCTCGAAGGGCAGGCCGTCGCGTGGGCTGACGAGTACGCCCAGCAGGCGCACGATCTCGAGGACGGCCTCAAGCTCGTGGACTTCGAAAAGGTCCTCGCGCTGCCCGTCTCGAAGGCGGTCGTCGAGGCTCTCGGCCCGGCCTTCTCGGGCGCGCGGGACACGATCGTGCGCCAGGGGATGCTGATCCGCGGGATGATCCATCTCCTCGTCACGGACCTCATCACGTCCTCGCGGACGGCGATCGGAAGGTGGCTCGAGACGAGGTCCGTCAGGACGCCGGACGACTTCTACGCGCAGCGGAGGAAGCTCCCGGGCTCGCTCGTCGCGCCGTCGAAAACGGGGCAGCGCTTCTACGACGACCTCAAGGAGTTCATCTACCAGCACATCATCCACAGCCACCGCGTCGCCCAGCACGACGGACGCGCGCAGCTCGTCGTCACGTCGCTCTTCTCGGCGTGGTACAGGAACCCGCGTCTCCTGCCCGACTACGTCCTCCTGCGCTACCGCGACCTCGCGGGCGTGACGTACCTGAGGGACGTGCCGCTCAAGCGCCTGGACGCCGAGATCGCGGCGAACTACACGAGGAAGCCGCTCTTCCTGCGCTCGATCGCGGACCACCTCGCGGGGATGACCGACAGCTACGCGCTGTCCGAGTACGACTCGATGTTCTCGGCGTACCCGCGGCGGAGCCCCGCGGGGCCGTAGCGCTCCGCCGGGCGGACGGGGAGGGTGACATGCGCATGGGACGGCTGGAGGCGTTCAGCGACGGCGTGATCGCGATCATCATCACGATCATGGTCCTGGAGATCAAGGTGCCGCACGGCGACACCGTGCGCGACCTCGCGCCGCTGCTGCCCGTCTTCCTCAGCTACGTCCTGAGCTTCGTCTACGTCGGCATCTACTGGAACAACCACCACCACATGCTGCAGACCTGCACGAGCGTGACGGGGGCGATGCTGTGGGCGAACCTGCACCTGCTGTTCTGGCTGTCGTTGTTTCCGTTCGCCACCGGCTGGATGGGAGAGAACCACTTCACCCCGATGCCGACCGCGCTCTACGGCGGCGTCCTCCTGATGGCGGCCATCGCGTATTACCTGCTCCAGCAGGCGATCATCCGCTCGCAGGGGCCGGGGTCGATCCTGAAGAAGGCGGTCGGGCGCGACTGGAAGGGCAAGCTGTCGCCGGTGCTCTACGTCCTCGCGATCGTCGCGACGTTGTGGGCGCCGTGGATCTCCGAAGCGATTCTCGTGGCCGTCGCGCTGATCTGGCTGATTCCGGATCGCCGCATCGAAAGCGTCCTGCCGCGCGAGGAGGCCCGCGGTCGCTCGACGCTTGATACGATCCTCGACTCCGGAGGACCCATGTCGACCGCCGTCCGCCGCCTCTCCGCTCTTGAACCGCTCTCTCATCGACGTAGACCCCGAGATCGCCCGCATCATCGCCGCCGAGACGGCGCGCCAGAACGAGGGGCTCGAGCTCATCGCCTCGGAGAACTTCACGTCGCGCGCCGTGATGGAGGCCGTCGGGTCCGTCCTCACGAACAAGTACGCCGAGGGCTACCCCGGGAAGCGCTACTACGGCGGCTGCGTCCACGTGGACGAGGCCGAGTCCCTGGCGATCGCGCGCGCGAAGGCGCTCTTCTCCCCGGGCAACCCGGACGCGATCCACGCGAACGTCCAGCCGCACGCGGGCTCGCAGGCGAACACGGCCGTCTACCTCGCGTGCCTCAAGCCGGGCGACACGATCCTCGGGATGTCGCTCGCGCACGGCGGGCACCTCACGCACGGCCATCCGCTCTCGATCTCCGGCAAGCTCTACCGCGTCGTCTCGTACGGCGTCGCGAAGGACACCGAGACGATCGACTGGGACGCCCTGGCGGCGACGGCCGCGGCCGAGAAGCCGAAGCTCATCATCGCGGGGGCCTCGGCCTACCCGCGCACGCTCGACTTCCCGCGCTTCCGGGCGATCGCGGACTCCGTCGGCGCGCTCCTCATGGTCGACATGGCGCACATCGCGGGCCTCGTCGCCACGGGCCTGCACCCCTCTCCCGTGGGTCATGCCCACTTCGTCACGACGACGACGCACAAGACTCTCCGCGGCCCGCGCGCCGGCCTCATCCTCTGCACGCCGGACTGGGCGAAGGAGGTCGACAAGGCCGTCTTCCCCGGCATCCAGGGCGGCCCCCTCGAGCACGTCATCGCCGGCAAGGCCGTCGCGCTCAAGGAAGCGGCCTCGCCGGAGTTCGCGGCGTACCAGCGGCAGGTCGTCGCGAACACGCAGATCCTCGCCTCGAGCGTCGCGGCGGAGGGCTTCCGCCTCGTGTCGGGCGGGACGGACAACCACCTGTTCCTCGTGGACGTGGGGAAGAAGAACCTGACCGGCAAGGTCGCCGAGAAGGCGCTCGACGCCGCCGGGATCACCGTGAACAAGAACGCGATCCCGTTCGACCCGAACCCGCCGATGGTGACGTCGGGCCTGCGCATCGGGACGGCGGCCGTCACGACGCGCGGGATGGGCGTGGCCGAGATGAAGACGATCGGCGGCCTCATCGCCGAGATCCTCGCCGCGCCGGAGGACGCCGCCGTGCAGGCGCGCGTGAAGGCGAAGGTGCGCGAGCTGACGTCGGCGTTTCCGCTCTATTGACTCTGAGGTAGAGTCCGCGGTCTCGTGACGCGGGCGCCGAAAATTCTGCTCCTGGGCGGGAGCGCTGGTCGCCGCGTTTCTCGCGACGCCGCGCGCGAGCGGCCAGACCCCCACGCCCACTCCGGCTCCCGCCGAACATCACGGTCACCGGAACGTGCGACGACGCGCTGAATTCCTCCTTCACGATCACGAACGTCGGCGGCAGCATGACGGTGAACTGGACGTGGGAGATCCTCCAGAACGGCGTGTTCCTGACGAACGGCCAGTTCCAGCTCAACGCGGGTCAGAACCTGCTCCTCAGCATCAACGGGCTCTCCGGGAACATCACGGTGAACGTCCGCGACGCGGGCAACGCGATCGTCGCCACGGCGACGGCGATCTGCGTGACGCCGACTCCGACACCGACGCCGACCTTCACGCCGACGCCCGTGCCGCCGAACATCACGGTGACCGGGACGTGCGACAACGCGCTGAACTCCTCCTTCACGATCACGAACGTCGGCGGCAACATGACGGTGAACTGGACGTGGGAGATCCTCCAGAACGGCGTGTTCCTGACGAACGGCCCGTTCCAGCTCAACGCGGGCCAGAACCTGATCCTCAGCATCAACGGCCTCTCCGGGAACATCACGGTGAACGTCCGCGACGCGGGCAACGCGATCGTCGCGAGCGGCGACGGCGGTCTGCGTGACGCCGACGCGGCACCCCGACGCGCACACCGACGGTCACGCCCACGGGGACGCGGACGCCGACGTTCACGGTCACGCCGACCCGGACGCCGAGCCCGTCGCACCACGCCGACGTCTACGCGGACGCCGACGTTCACGGCGACCGCGACGCCCACGACGACGCCCACGGCGACGCCCACGACCACGCCGACGACGACGCCCACGACCCACGGCGACGCCCTCCTCCACGCCCACCGTCACCGCCACGCTCGACGCCGACCCCGACTCCCACCGTGACGTCCACGCCGACGCGCACGCCGCCGCCGCCGGGCGGCGCGGTCGGGATCGACCTGCCGCACCCGCGCCGGGGCGGGACGATCTACGCGTCGGGCCAGGTTCCGGTGGCGGGCCTGCCGGCGTGCCTCGCGCTCGTGCCGAACGGGACGTGGACCGTCGGAGCCGCCGTTCAGCGGGAACGCCCGTCGTCTCGACGACTCTTCCCGGCGGCGCGTCGGCGTCTCTTCGCGCACGCGCCCGTCGGACCGGCGCCCGCGGCGGGCGCGTACGACGTCCTGCTGTTGGACGGTGCCTGCGGCGCGCCGTCGCCGGCCGATCCTCGCGGCGTTCGCGGCGGGTCCGGGCCCGGGCCTGGACATGTCGGTGCCGGACATCCCGACCGTCGGGGGAGCGGGCCTCCTCGCGCTCGCGGCGCTCCTCGCGCTCGCCGCGCTTCCGCTCCTCAGACGGATCGCGCTGACGCGTCAGGCCCGCGTCGTGAGGCGGATCCTGAGGACGTCCCAGTAGGCCTGCGCGCCCCCGAAGAGCGTCACGCGGGAGTCCGCGGAGTTGAACCAGAGGACGGGCACCTCGACGATCGCGAATCCGAGCTGCCGGGCGAGCAGGAGCGCCTCGACGTCGTAGGCGAAGCGGTCCACCTTCGCGCGCGAGAAGATCTCCCGTGCCGCCTCCCGCGAGAAGAGCTTGAAGCCGCACTGCGTGTCGCGGATGCCCGGCACGGCCACGAGTCGGACGAGACGGTTGAAGAGCTTGCCCATCGCCTGCCGGAAGACGGGCTGCTTCTCCTTGACGAGCGCCTCGTCGAGAGCGCGCGAGCCGATCGCGACCGGGGCGTGCGTCGCCGCGAGCTTCTCCCACTCGTAGACCGGCGTCGAGAAGTCCGCGTCCGACACGAGGACGAGCGCGCCCGAGGCCTCGAGGCAGCCGGCGCGCACGGCGGCGCCCTTTCCCGCGGTTCGCCGCGAGGCGCAGGACGCGCAGGGGGAGCCCGTGCCGCCGCGCGGCCTCCTCGGCGCGCGCGCCCGTCGCGTCGGCCGAGCCGTCGTCCACGACGAGGACCTCGATGCGCGGCGCGGACGCCCTGGCCGACAGGTAGGCCGCGATCGCGCCGAGCGACGCGGGCAGCCGCGACTCCTCGTTGTACGCGGGGATCACGATCGTGAGGTCGACCGCGTCCCGGGACCGCTCGGCGGCGGGGCGGGGCAGGGTCTCGAGAGCGCCGTCCGTCACGCGGGAGACGCCTCGAACACGAACTGGTAGCCGAAGAGCGTCGGCCACGCGGCGGCGAGGAGGCGCGCGCCCGCCCGGACGGGGCCCGCGAGCGGCGGGCGGGACAGCGCCGGGACGGCGAGCTCCACGGGCATCGCGGTGGCGGCCTCGAATCCGATCCGGAATCCCGCGCCGGCGAGGAGGGCGCGCGCCGAGGCGCGCGTGTAGAAGCGCAGGTGCGTGCGGTCGAGGATGCCGCGGTCGGCGTACGCGAAGCGGCCGGCGAGGAGCGCGGCGCGCACGGTGACGTTCGCGACGTTCGGGAGCGAGACGAGGAGCGTCCCGTCGGATTTCAGGAGCGGCCTGAGCGCCGAGAGGAGATCGCCCGGGCGGGGCAGATGCTCGAGGACGTCGCCCGCGACGATGACGTCGAACGGCTCCTTCCAGGGCCCGGAAATTCCTTCGAAAATGTCGCAGGTCACGGCGTCGTCGAAGAAGCGGGCGCCTCCCGCGGCCGCGCCCGCATCGAGCTCGACGCCCGCGAGGTATCGACACGCGGGGCGAATGCGCTGGGCGAAGTGGCCTGCCCCGAACCCGAGGTCGAGAACGGCGAGGCCTCTTCCCCGCGCAAGCACCCTTTCGAGGAGGATGACGTGCGACGACCCCGGAATCTCCTTCCACGGGTACTTCGGCGGCGCGAGCGGAGAGGCGGCGCTCAGAGCGGCGACCTCTGGGCGATCGGCACGCGGCGTCCGGTCCCGAAGGCCTTCGCGGAGACCTTCAGGCCGGGCGCGGCCTGCCGCCGCTTGTACTCGGAGAGGTCCATCATCCGCGCGACCTTCTCCACGAGGGCGCGCGGCGCGCCGCTCGCGCGCGCGGCCGCCGCGAGGGACAGGTTGCGCTCGACGAGGCCCTCGAGAATCGCGTCGAGGACGGGGTAGGGCGGAAGCGAGTCCTGGTCCGTCTGACCGGGCCGAAGCTCGGCGGAGGGCGGCTTCGCGAGCGAGGCCTCCGGGATCAGGGCGCGCCCCGCCTGCGCGTTCAGGTGCCGCGCGAGCGCGTAGACGCGCATCTTCGGAAGGTCCGAGATCGGAGCGAGGCCGCCGCACATGTCGCCGTAGAGCGTGCAGTAGCCCACCGCGAGCTCGCTCTTGTTTCCCGTCGTGAGGACGAGCGCGCCGAGCTTGTTCGAGAAGCCCATCACGAGGACGCCGCGCAGCCGGGACTGGAGGTTCTCCTCGGCGACGCCCTCGGGACGCGAGCCGAAGACGGGCGCGAGGGCGGCCAGCGCGTCGTGGAAGAGAGTTCCGATCGGGAGGACCTCGAAGCGGATCCCGAGGTTCCCGGCGAGCGCGCGCGCGTCCTCGATGGAGCCCGCGGACGAGTAGGGCGACGGCATCCCGAGGCCGGTGACGTTCTCCCTCCCGAACGCCTCGACGGCGAGAGCCGCGACGAGCGCCGAGTCGATCCCGCCCGAGAGGCCGAGGACGGCGGTCGAGAAGCCGCACTTCTTCGCGTAGTCGCGGATTCCGAGGACGAGCGCGCGGCGCAGCGACTCGAGGGGCTCGCCCCCGGCGTCGTCGCCGCCCTCCGCGGGAATGCCGCCGGAGACCGGCACGACGCGCGCGCGGCCGTCCGCGCCGCGGACGACGTCGGCGACGAGCAGGTCTTCGGCGAAGAGCGCCGCGCGGGCCCCGACGCGGCCGCGGTCGTCGAGGACCATCGAGCCGCCGTCGAAGACGAGCTCGTCGTTGCCGCCGACGAGGTTCAGGAAGGCGACCGGCACGCGGCCGTCGCGCGCGTAGCGGGCGAGCATCCGGCGCCTGAGGTGCGGCTTGCCCTCCGAGAAGGGCGACGCGGAGATCGAGAGGACGAGCGTCGCGCCGCGGCGGATCAGCGTCTCGCCCGGGTCGTCGTGGTAGAGCCGCCGCGCGCGCCAGAAGTCCTTGTCGTTCCAGAGGTCCTCGCAGACGGGCAGGCCGACGCGCTCGCCGCGGAACGGGACGACGACGCATCCGCCGCCCGGCTCGAACCACCGGCCCTCGTCGAAGACGTCGTACGTCGGGAGGAGCGTCTTTTTGGCGAGGACGCGCACGCGGCCGCGGTGGAGGAGCGCGGCGACGTTGTGGAACGGCTTGCCCGTCCGGTGCCGGTTCGGGACGAACGTGCCGACGAGGAGCGCCGTCTCGCCGGTCCGCTTCGCGAGAGCGAGGAGGGCGCGCGCCGCCTCGCGCTGGAACGACGGGCGCTCGAGGAGGTCGCGGGGCGGATAGCCGCAGAGCGCGAGCTCCGGCACCGCCGCGAGGTCCGCGCCGGCGGCCTCGGCGCGGGACAGGACGTCCTCGATCTTCGCGGTGTTGCCGGCGAAGTCCCCGATGGTCGTGTCGATCTGGCCGAGCGCGAGCCGCACCCGCCCCCCTACGGCTGTCCGGCCGACTCGGGTGCCTCGACACCCTCCATCGTCGTGCCCGAGAGGAGATCCGCGAGCGTGCGCCCGCGGCGGTCGAACGCGGCGACGAGGAGGGGAACGCCGGCGAGCGCGCCCGTGAGGACGAAGCCGAGGAAGCGGAGGAAGGCCGCGGCGAGGGTCGGAGAGCCTCCGTCCGCGGCGCGGATCCTCAGGTCCGCGAGCGCCATGCCGGGCGTCGTGCCCCACACGAACGGCGCGAGGACGAGGAGAACGAGCGCGGCGAGAAAGAGGAACGCCGCGAGCGGGGCGAAGGCGGGCGGCGGGAAGCGCAGGTCGAGGAGGAGGGCGCCGGCCGCGAGCTCGACGGCCCCGACGAGCGCGAGGATCAGGAGGTCCGCGAGACCCGCGGCGACGCGGCGCGCGAACGCGACCGCCCGCGGGCCGTCGTCCCCCTCCTCGGGCTCGAGCTCGTCCGCCCGCGGCGGGGCGAGGAGCTCCTCGGCCGGGCGCACCGACGAGCGCGGGCGCTCGTGCGGCGGCTCCGGGGCGGCGGGGCGCGGCGCGCCCTCGCCCGGGCCCGCCCGCTCGCGCAGCGGGGTCTCGCCGGCGCCGCCGAAGAGGTCCAGCGTGCGGCCGGGCGTCCGCTTCCTCGCGGGCTCCGGGTCGGGAGCGAGAGGATGCTCGGCGAGGGGGTCGCGAGGCGGCTCGGCCATTCTGCGGGGCCCGGCCTCAGGGCCGGACGGCGAGGTGCTTGATGAAGATCTTCGAGAGGAGATCGGTGGCCCCGCGCGGGTACTTGCGCGCGAAGCGCAGGAGCCGCTGGGCCTCGGCGTCGCCCGGCCGGAGCTCGGTCGCCTCCTTGAGGGACGACTGGGCCTTGACCATGTTGCCGGCCTGCAGGGCCTGGATCGCGCTGTTCACGTAGGCGTTCGCGAGGTACGTCTCGACGTCCTGGTTCTTCGCGTCGACCTTGCGCGCCTCCCAGAGGAGCTTGATCGCGCTCTCGTAGTCGCCCTCGTTGTAGGACTTGACCGCGCCCGAGAGCGCGGCGACCTGGTCGAGCGCGCGCTTGAGGGCGGCCGCGGCCTCCGCGTCCTGCGGGCGCGCCTTGACGACGGGATCGAGGTTCTTGACCGCGTCGATGTAGCGGCTCGACGCGATCGCGGCGAAGCCCGCGACGCGCATCTCGTCGAGCGCGGCCTCGCTCGGGGCGGCGGGCGGCGGGGTCGGCGCGGCCGAGGACTTCATCTTCTCGATCCTCACGAGCGCCTCGTTGTGGCGCGGGTCCGCGTCCGGGATCCTCACGAGCACCGCGATCGCCTCGTCGATCTTGCCGGCGTCGAAGAGGGCCTGCGCCTTCTGGAACGGGTCGTCGGTCGGACGGAGCGGAGCGCCGGACTTCGTGGACGGCGAGGGGCCGGGGGCCGGCCGCCTGGCGGCCGCCGCGGAGGAACCAGTACGTCCCGCCGGCGACGCCGGCGAGGAGGATGAGTCCGCCCAGCGATCAGGACCCGGAGGTCGACGCGGCCGCGGCGTTTCGGGAGAACGGCCCGCTCGGGAACGGCGCCCTCGCCCTGGGCGGACTCGTCGAGACGCGGGATCTCGTCCGCGAAGGACGGCGCGTGCGGCGCCTCGATCTCGTTCCGCATGAAGTCGGAATCCGGCGTCGGCGCGGCCGCCGGAGAGCCGGAGGTGGCGGGCGTCGAGAGCGCGGCGTCGATCTGGTTCAGGTAGCCGCGCGCCGTCGCGTCGTTCTCGGAGAGCGCGAGGACGTCGAGGAACTTGTTGCGCGCGCCCGCGAGGTCGCCCGCCTCGTAGGACTGCACGCCCTCCGAGAGGAGCATGTCGATCTTGCGCGCCGACTCGGCCTGCGACTCGCGCGCCGAGTCGATGCGCCGCGAGGCTTCCTCGTTGGAGAGGTCGATGAGGAAGACGCGGCTCCAGAGGTCGATCGCCTCCTGCGCGTTCCCGCGCGCGAAGGCCTCGTCGCCCTGCTTGAGGAACTGGGTGATGCGCACGTCCGACTGCACCGCGGACGCCGGGCGGGGCGCCGGGGCGGGCGCGGGCGCCTCGGGCGCCTCGGGCGCGCCGAACTCCTGGCCGGGCGCGGAGGCCGCCGCGGGGATGGGCGGCGGGAGGCCGGGCTGGAACGCCGCGGCAGCGTCGAGGGGGGAGCCGGCCAGGGAAGGAGCGCCGCCGGAGAGGCTCAGGTCGTCGAGACCCGCGAACGGGTCGCTGCCGGGAGCGGGCGCGAACGAGGGCGGGGGAGGAGGCGCGGGCTGCGGGGAGGGCGTCTTCGGCGCCGGCGCGGCCGAGGGGCGGGCGCCGCCCGCGGGCTCGTCGCCGAACACGAGATCGTCGAGGCCGGCGGCGTGGGCGGCGGGCGGTGGCGACGCGGGCGCCGGGAACGCGTCCCCGAGCGGGGGCGGAGCCCCGGGTGTCGGGAGCGAGGGCGTCCCGGCCGGACCCGACGGCTCCTCGACGGCGCTCTCGAAGCCGAGGAACTGCGAGAAGCGATTCACGTCCACCGCCGCGCCGGGCGCGGCCGTCCGGAGCGAGTCGAGGAGCGCGCGGGCCGGAGCGAAGCGGCCGTCCATCTTCAGGATGAAGTCGCATCCCAGGAGCGCCTCGTCGACCTTGCCGGACTGGGCGAGCGAGAGCGTGTGCCGGAAGGTCTGGAGAACCTTCGCCCGCGCCTCCGACGAGAGGGCCGGGCTTCCCGCGTAAGAAACCATTCCCCCGAATGCTAGCAAGAATCCGCCCGCGGACGCGTCGGGTACGATCGTCCCTCCGCGGGAGGCGACATGGCACGGCTCATCGAGTGCATTCCGAACGTCAGCGAAGGGCGCCGCGACGAGGTCGTCGCCGCGATCGCCGCAGCCGCGGTGAAGGCCGCTCCGGGCGTCGTCCTGCTGGACCGGACGTCGGATTCCGACCACAACCGCTCGGTCCTCACGTTCCTCGGTGACGGCGACCCCCTCGTGGCCGCGATGACGGCGCTCGTCGGCGCGGCGCTCGAGGCGATCGACCTCAGGACGCACCGGGGAGCGCACCCGCGGCTCGGCGCCGTCGACGTGATCCCGTTCGTCCCGGTGCGCGGGGCGACGGCCGCCGAGTGCGTGGAGCTCGCGAGGACGCTGGGGCGGACCCTCGCCGAACGCTTCGGGCTGCCCGTCTACCTCTACGAGGACGCGGCGTCCTCGCCCGAGCGCCAGAACCTCGCGAACGTCCGCAAGGGCGAGTTCGAGGGCCTCGCGAAGAAGATGGCGGACCCCGCGTGGAAGCCCGACTTCGGGCCGTCCGTCCCGCACGCGTCCGGCGGCGCGGTCGTCGTCGGAGCCCGCGCCCCGCTCATCGCCTACAACATCAACCTCGCGACCGCCGATCTCGCGATCGCGGACCGGATCGCGAAGGCGATCCGCCACCTCTCGGGCGGCTACCGCTTCGTGAAGGCGATGGGCGTGAAGCTCGAGGCCCGCGGACAGGTCCAGGTGTCGATCAACATGACGAACTACGAGAAGACCCCGCTCCATCGCGTCTTCGAGACCGTCAGGAGCGAGGCCGAGCGCCACGGGGTCGCCGTCGTCGGGTCCGAGATCGTCGGCCTCGTCCCGCAGGCCGCGCTCCTCGCGGCCGCGGGGCACTACCTCAGGCTCGAGGCGGATCCCGGCCCGCAGGTGCTCGAGAACAAGCTGCTCGAGCGGCTCGGGTGAGACGGGCTCCGGGGCCTCACTCCTTCTCGGCGTCGAGGCCGAGCGACTTCATCTTGCGGTGGAGCGTCGTCCGGTCGAGGCCGAGGCGTTCGGCGGCCCGCGAGACGTTGCCCTTCGACTCGGCGAGGACGCGCGCGAGGTAGCGCCTCTCGAAGTTGTCGCGCGCCTCGGCGAGGGTGAGGTTCCCGCCGGCCTCCTCGACCGCGTGCGACCCCGACGCCGGGCGGGGCGCTCCCTCCTCGGGAGGGAGGTCGGCGAGGCGCACGGTGGCGCCGGACGTCATGAGGAGGACGCGCTCGACGAGGTTCTGGAGCTCCCGGACGTTCCCGGGCCAGCGGCGCTTCGCGAGCGCGTCGAGCGCCGCGGGCTCGAACGTCTTCGCGCGGCGCCCGCGCATCTTCGCGACGGACTCCGCGAAATGCGTCACGAGAATCGGAATGTCCTCGGGCCGCTCGGCGAGCGGGGGCACGCGGAGCGGGACGACCGCGAGCCGGAAGTAGAGGTCCTCGCGGAACGTCCCCGCGCGGATCATCGCGGGAAGGTCGCGGTTCGTCGCCGCGACGATCCTCACGTCCGTCGCGACCGTCTTCGTGCCGCCGACGCGCGTGATCTTTCCGTCCTGGATCGCACGGAGGATCTTCGCCTGCGTGCGCGGCGACATGTCGCCGATCTCGTCCAGAAAGAGCGTCCCGCCGTCGGCCTGCTCCCACTTGCCCTTGCGATCCTCGAAGGCGCCGGTGAACGAGCCCTTCACGTGCCCGAAGAGCTCGCTCTCGATGAGCTCCTCGGGGATCGCGGCGCCGTTCACCTCGACGAACGGACCCGCGGCGCGCGGCGAGGCCCGGTGCAGGGCGCGGGCGACGAGCTCCTTTCCCGTCCCGCTCTCGCCCGTGATGAGGACGCGGGCGTCCGAGGCTCCCGCGCGTGCGATCTCGGACCTCAGGCGCGTCATCGCGGGACCCTCGCCGAGGAGGATTTCCTCCTCGGCGGCGCGCGCGTCGCGGCTCGCGAGCTCGCGCCTCAGGTCGTCGCGCTCGCGCGCGAGACGGCTCCGCTCGAGCGCCTTCTCGAGCGTCAGGAGGACGCGTTCGAGCGCGAGGGGCTTCTCGAGGAAGTCGTCCGCGCCGCGCTTGACGGCCGCGACGGCGGTCTCGACGGTCCCGTGCCCCGAGATCATGACGACCGGACCGGAGAAGCCGCCCGCGCGGAGGCGGTCGAGGACCGTGAGGCCGTCCACGTCCGGCAGCCAGACGTCGAGGAAGACGGCGTCCGGCGGCGCCTCGCCCAGCACGTGCTGCACCGCCTCCTGGCCGAGCGCGGCCCCGTCCACCGCGTACCCCTCGTCGCTGAGGATCTGCCCGAGCGTCTGCCGGATCCCCGGCTCGTCGTCGCACACGAGGACGCGGGTCGCGGGCCGGCCGTGCGCCGCGGTCATCCGGGCCTCACGCGGCGGGCCACTCGAGGAGGAATCGGCATCCGTGAGGCGCATTCTCCTCCACGCGGACGGTGCCGCCGTGCTCGGCCGCGATCCGCGCGACGATCGCGAGCCCCAGCCCCGAGCCGCGTCCCTTCGTCGAGTAGTCGGCGTCGAAGACGCGCGCGCGGTCCGCCGGGGCGATCCCGGGCCCGTCGTCCTCGACGGAGAGGAGGGCCCGTCCGTCCGCGACGCGCGCGGCGACGCGGACGTGCCCGCCCTCGCGCGTCGCGGCGACGGCGTTGTCGACGAGGTTGATGAGGGCTCGGCGCAGCTGGGCGGCGTCGGCCTTCACGGGGGGAGCGCCCGGGGACCCCTCGGCCGTCACGGCGATGCCGCGCTTGACGCCGTCGTAGAGCTTCGCGACCTGGGCGACGACCGCGCCGAGGTCGGTCGGCTCGAGCACGGCCGCCGGCAGGCGCGCGAAGCGCTGGAACGTGTCGACGAGCGCCGCGAGCGCCGTGACCTCCTGGACGATCGTCGAGGCCCCCTCCTCGACGACCCGCGGGAGCCCGTCCCCGGCGTCGGGCGACGAGGCGGCCCGGCGGCGCATGCGCTCGGCCGCGAGGCGGATCGGCGTGAGGGGGTTCTTGATCTCGTGCGCCATGCGGCGCGCGGCCTCCTCCCACGCCGCGGCGCGCTCGGCCGCGACGAGGGCCGTCGTGTCCTCGAGCGTGACGATGCACGGGCCGGCGCGTTCGGACTCGGACGGGGCCAGCGCGAGGTGCGCCTCGAGGACGCGGCGCCCGATCTTGAGCGTTTCCTCGCGCGGGCCCGTCCCGCGGGCACGCGCCAGGAACTCGCGGAGCGGGGCGAGCGGCTCCGGGGCGAGGAGGTCGTCCACGCGGTCGAACGCCGCGGCGCCTTCCCGGTCGAGGAGGCGGCGGGCCGTGTCGTTCAGGAACGCGAGCCGCCCGTCCTCCCAGAACGCGACGACGCCGGCGTCCAGCCGCTCGAGGATCGAGCCGAAGCGGCGCCTCTGCTCGTCGAGCAGGTGGTTCGTGGTCTCGAGCTCCGCGTTCGCCGCCACGAGCTCGGTACGGCGGCGCCGGAGCTCCGCGGTCATCGCGTTGAACGCGCGGGAGAGCGCGCCGATCTCGTCGCCGCCCTCGACCTCGACGAGCGCGTCGAAGTCGCCCGCGCCGACGCGGCGCGCCGACGCCGCGAGCGCCGCGATCGGGCGGGTGACGCGCCGCGCGAGCAGGAGGCCGACCCACACGGCGGCGAGAAGGACGAGGAACGCGAGGAGCAGGAAGAGGAGGACCTGGACGGCCTCGAGCGAGGCGCGCTCGGCCCGCAGCATCGCGTAGGCGGACGTCGCGCGCGAGAGCTGGCGGATGGGCTCGGCGTCGGCGGGCGGCTCGTACGTCCCCACGACGAGGATTCCGGCGGGCGTCGCGAAGAGCGAGCGCCCCGTCTGTCCCCCGTCGCGCGTCGGCTCGATCCGGCGGGACGCGCCGCGCGCCTTCGCGTCGGCGATCCAGTCCGCCCCCGGATCGTTGATCTCCCGCACGGGCCAGCGCGGCGTGCTCACGGCCACGGGCGGGAAGCCGGGACGCCGCCACTCGAGGTAGTCGACGCCGGACTCCTCGCGCGCCGCGGAGAGGACCGCGACGGGGTCCTTCCCGGGAGCGGCCGCGAGGCGCGGGAGGAGACGGTCGGCGGTGCGGCGCTCGAGGCCCGCCGCCCGCGCGCGCACGAGGTCCGCGACCTGGCGGCCGGCGCGGATCGTGTTCTCGACGGGCGGCGCGAACCAGCGTTCGACGCTCTTCTGGAGGAGGCCCGTCGTCGGGAGGATCAGGAGCGAGATCGGGAGGAGCGCGAGGCCGACGTACGCGGCGACGACGCGCACGCGGAAGCGCGACCCGAAGACGCCGCGCCGCGCCTCGAGGACGAGCTTGACGCGCGTTCCTCACGAGCACGAAGACGAGCGCGAGGATGAGGACGACGACGATGTAGAAGAGGACGAAGAGGAGCACCCGGTTCGTCGCGGCCGTGGCGGTGAGCTCGCGCGTCCGGAGCACGAGCGCGTAGCCGCCCGCGAGCGCCGCGCCGAACGCGAGTCCGATCGCGAGGAGGATCCGGTTGTCGCGCGTCCACCGGTACGGCGGGACGGGCGGCACGGACTCCGTCAGCGGGCGCCGCTCGCCGTCCATTCGAAGATTCCCGACCGGGCCCAGTCGGTCTCGTCGCTCGTCGGCACGACTCCGAGCGCGACGCCGCTGCCGTAGCGGCAGCGCAGGCGCACGACGAGCCTCTTGCCGAGGAGGTGGTCTCCCATCGTGAAGACGGGGATGCCGGGCACCCGCGTGAGGGCGGCCGCGGCCTCGTCCCGGGACGGGAGGACCTGGGTGTCGAGGAGGCGCGCGTCGAGGCGCCGCTCGACGAGGTAGTCGGACGTGTCGGGCCGGTAGGTCGCGGTCACCGCGTAGCGGCGCTCGTCCTTGACCGTGTCCCACCAGATGTTCCGGAAGACGAGGAGCCGGATCGTCCACGAGACCGTCGTCGGGAGGCCGGAGGCGAGGCGCTGGCGCGCCTGTTCGGGCAGGCCGGGCGCGAGCTTCGCCTCGACGTGCAGGTCGCGGCCCGTCACCCAGCTCGAGACCCCCGGAATGGCCGGGGCGTCCGCCTCCGTCTGCGCGGGCGCCGCGGCCCGCAGGGCGAGGAGGGCTCCGAGGAGAAGCCGGGCGGGGCGGGGAGGGTGCGACCGCACCCCGGGACTTTAGCGGTTTACGTGGAGGGCTGCGGCGGTGTTCCCGCGGCCCGTCGCACGGGCCTCCTCGCGGAGGCGCGCGGCGAGGGCGGCGTGCATCGCGTGGCCGGCCTTGTGGGCGACGACGTGGCCCGTGACCGGCCGCCCGACGAGCGCGAGGTCGCCGAGCAGGTCGAGGACCTTGTGGCGGACGAACTCGTCCGGGAAGCGCAGCTCCCCGTTCTCGACGTGGTCCTCTCCGACGACGATGCAGTTCTCGGCCGACGCTCCGCGGGCGAGGCCGTGCTGCTTGAGCTGCTCGTACTCGGACAGGAACCCGAACGTGCGCGCGGGCGCGACGTGCGTCGCGTACGTCTCGCGCGTGAGGACGACCGTGAGCGACTGGCGGCCGATCGCGGGGCTCGGAAAGTCGATCGTGTACGTGACGCGCAGGTCGCGCGCCGGGCGGATCTCGAGCTTGCGTCCCCCGCTCGCGGGGACGGACACGACGCGCGAGGGCGTGAACGAGTCGCGCAGCGCCGCGAGGGGGGCGAAGCCGGCCGTCGCGAAGGCCTCGAGCCACGGGAGGGCGCTTCCGTCGAGGATCGGCACCTCGGGCCCGTCGACCTCGACGAGGACGTTGTCGATTCCGACCCCGACGGCGGCCGAAAGGAGGTGCTCGACGGTGCTCACGTCGCGGCCGCGCTCGCCGAGGGTCGTCGCGTGGTCGAACCGGCCCGCGGCCTCGGCGATGGCGGGCACGAAGGCGTCCACGTCCCGGCGCCAGAAGACGATCCCGTGGTCCGCCCCGGCGGGGCGGAGCACGACGTTCACGTGTCGGCCGCTGTGGAGGCCGATTCCAGAGAGCCGGACCGGCCGGGCGAGCGTCGTCTGTACGAGCATCGCGCAGGAGAGTGCACGGCGGGTGCCATCTTGAACAGAGTGAGCGGACAAGGACTTGCGGGGTTTCGGAGCTGTGCTCGACCCGCGCGGTGAGGCGAAATCGCCTCACGGTGAGGCGATACCGCAACGGGCGGCCAGGCGCCGCGGGACGGACTCTCCGGCGCCTCCGGGCCCCCGGCTGATATTCTCGAAAGGCTCCCGGAGGAACACGTGCTCGCGCCCGAGGAAGAAAAGTACTATCAGGACTTCCTCGCCGTCCTCGCCCAGAAGTGGCGGCCGGCCAAGGCGGCGTTCTACACGCTGGATCCGGGCGGTGCCGTCTTCCGCCTGAAGGCCCACTTCGGGTTCACGCGCGGCGACCGCCTCGCCGACCGTCTCGGGCGCAACGACCCGGTCGTGAACCAGATCTACGAGCACCGCGAGCCCACGTTCATCAACAACGTGAACCAGGCGGGGCGGCTCTCGGACGCGATGGTCCAGACGACCTCGACCCGGATGCTCGTGGCACCGCTCTACCTGGACGGGCGGATCATGGGCCTCGTCGACGTGCGCGACAAGGCGGGCCGCATCGCGTTCTCGCAGGACGACGCGCTCGAGATCACCGACCTCCTGCGGCGCTTCGCGATCGAGCTCAGGCGCCTCAACGACGCGATGACGACCGGCTCGATCCTCCGCGAGCCGCCCCCGGTGATCGAGAGGCCGCTCGACGCGCCCTTCTCGCCGCCGCCCGCACCCTCCCCGCCGGAGAAGACCTCGGGCTTCACGACCGCCCAGCTCCAGCCGTCCGGCATCCACCGGCGCGTCACGATGCCGGCGGCGGCGGCCGAGCCCGTCGAGGCGGCGCTGCCGGGCATCGCCTCGCGGACGATGCGCCTCGTCGAGGAGACGCTCGCGCGCGGGGGGACCCAGCGCATCGCCGGGCCGCCCGGCGGAGGCCTGTCGGCGCGCGAGAGCGAGTTCGTGCAGGTCTACCTCCCGAGCTGCCTGAACTACGACGAGGTCGAGGTCGCCGCCGTCTCGTCCTTCCTGCCCTCGGGCGCAACCGTGACGATCGCGTCGCGCCGGCCGATCGACCCGGACGTCGTCCCGGCGCTCCTCGAGAACCTCGAGAAGATCTTCGCGAAGGCCGCGGTCCCGTTCGGCTTCGCCCACGACCCCGTCGTCCGGGCCCTCGACGCGCCCGCCGACGGGAGGCCCGTGCGCCGCGCGGACATCGCGGCGATCCAGTCCTCCGTTCTCGACAGCTCGCCCGACGGCGTCGTCCTCTTCTCGCTGCTCTACCGGCACGGCCCGAATCCCGAGGCGCGCGAGGCGCTCCGCTCGGCGCACGTCGTGCTGCGCAACGTCCTCTCGGGCGCCCGCGGGGAGACCCGCTTCCGGGAGGCCTATCGCGGCCTCGTGAACAAGCTCATCGAGCCCGGCATCCTGCGGCGTACGGCGCTCAAGACCCACTCGTTCAACGTCGGGCGCATGGCCCGCAAGCTCGCCGTCCAGACCGGCGTCGCGGCCATGGAGGTCGAGCAGATCACGGTCGCCGCGATCCTCCACGACATCGGCCTGAGGGAGCTGAACTACGACACGCTCTACGCCAAGAGGACGCTCACGGACGAGGAGCTCCAGCTCCTGAGGACCCACCCGCGGGTCGGCGCGTTCCTCGTCGAGGACATCCCGTGGCCGTACCCGATCGCGCCCCTCATCCGCCACCACCACGAGCGGTGGGACGGCGGCGGGTACCCCGACGGCCTGAGGGGCGAGCAGATTCCGCTCGGCTCGCGCATCATCCACCTGTGCGAAGCCTTCGACGCGATGACGGCGCCCACCTCCTACCGCGCGGTCCTCTCGGACTACCAGGCGCTCGACATCATCGAGTCGAAGGCCGGGACCCAGTTCGACCCGGAGCTCGCGCCCGAGTTCAAGCGCATGGTCGAGAGCCCCTCGGACTGACGGAGCGCGCGTGAAGTCGCGGCTCGACCGCGAGGAGCGGAAGAAGGACGCGCGCGCCGCGGCGAAGAACGCGGGGGTGCGCCCGATCGCGACGAACCGCCGGGCCTTCCACGAGTACTTCGTCGAGGAGAAGTTCGAGGCGGGCCTCGCGCTGACGGGCACCGAGGTGAAGTCCCTGCGCGAGGGCAAGGCGAGCCTGCAGGACGGGTACGTCGCCGTCGAGGGCGGCGAGGCCTGGCTCTGGAACGTCCACATCCCGCCGTACGGGGCCGGCAGCTACAACAACGTCGACGCGAAGCGGAAGCGGAAGCTCCTCCTGCACAAGCGCGAGATCCTGCGCCTCGCCTCGAAGATCCAGAGGTCGGGCGCGACCTGCGTCCCGCTCACGATGTACTTCAAGGGCGCGCGCGTGAAGGTCGAGATCGCGCTCGTCACCGGCAAGAAGCTTCACGACAAGCGCGAGACGATCCGCCGCCGCGAGGCCGACCGCGAGGCCCGCTCGGCCATGAAGGACGCCCGGCGCCGATGACGGCTCCGTCGTCGGGCGGACGGAGAAAATCGACGGCCTGTCCTCCGGACGCGACCAAAATTTGACGGATTCATTCCCCCCGGCGGCCGTGGGGTCGCCTCGCGAGGTCCGTTCCGGTGAGCCAGGTCACGGAAAGACCGTGATTTCACGTGGGTGAGTGTCACTCCCCCTGGACGACGTTCCGTCGGCATGGGTCCCGCAAAGGGACGGGGGAGCGAGGGGACACATGGTGATCCATCTGCGGTGTACGGCTCGAGGTGTCTTCGCCGTGGGGCTCCTGCTCGTCGCGGCGCTGGCCTCCGCGGCACCGCTCGAGGCCGCCGTTCCCGGCGGGCCGCTCACGGCAGGAAAGCCCGGAAAGGTCGTGGACGTCCCCGGGCGCGGCGAGGGTGAGCTCCTGCGTCTCGACGACCGTCTCGTCGCGGCGCTCCTCGCGCTCGCCCCAGAGGAGGGCGCCGCCGTCGCGGACTGGCCGGTCGCGCCCGGTGTGCGCCGGGCCGTCCGCCTCGTCCGCCACGACGTCTGGGCTGAGGACGCGAAGGTCTTCCGCGTGGACGCGGCCGGTCGCACCGAGATCCCGCGCTCGAATCTCGTCTTCTTCTGGGGGGGCGACACGGAGGGCGCGGGAAGCCGCGTCCTCGTCGCGGTCGATCCGCGCACGCGCTCGCTCACGGCGCTCGTCCACGGGGCCGACGGCGTCCGCGAGATCGCGCGCGACACCTCGGACGCCGCGGGCCGGCTCCTTCTCGCGTCGCCGGCGCGCCGGCCGACTTCGCGAACGTGACGTGCGGGCAGGAGGACTTCCCCGACACGGCGTCGCTTCCGTCTTCGGTCGCGGGGCGCGCCGCGCGGCCGGCACGGAGCGGCACGTCCTCGGCTCGCTCTACAAGGCGGTCCTCGCGATCGACACGGACACGGAGTACCTCGCGTCGTTCTCGAACAACACGACGAGCACCACGAACTACGTCGCGACCCTCGTCGCGAACATCAACGTCATGTACGAGCGTGACCTGAACCTGAGGCTCGTCATCGGGACGACGATCCTCAGGACCGGCTCGGACCCCTGGACCGTGGCCGGCTCGGGCGCGAGCGGGAACCAGCTGAACGAGTTCACGAGCTACTGGAACGCGAACTACCCGAAGTCGACGTACCCGCGGTCCTTCGCGGCCCTTTTCTCGGGCAAGAGCACATCCGGCCTCTCCGGGATCGCGTGGGTCGCGGGCTCGGTCTGCGGCGGAAGCGTCGACTACAGCTTCGACCAGATCTCGTCCCACGGGAGCTGGCTCTGGGGCGACACGCTCATCGTCGGCCACGAGATCGGCCACAACATGGGCTCGCCGCACACGCACTGCTACGCGAGTTATGGAGTCGCGGCGCCCGACCACTGTTGGGCGGGGGAGAGCTGCTACACCGGGCCGACGTCCTGTCCCGCGGCGCAGACGATCAACGGGATGACGAACGTGACCGGTACGATCATGGGCTACTGCCATCTCCTCGGGGGCTGCAGCTCGTCCCTCGTCTTCCACCCGACGTCTGTGAGCGCATTCATTGGCCCCGCGCTCGATAGTGGCGCCTCGTCCGCGTGCATTGCCCTCGTGGTGCCGCCCCCGCCGCCTCCTCCCGCCGTCTCCGCCGCGACGACGTTCCACGCGCTGACGCCCTGCCGGCTCCTCGACACACGCAATCCGGCGGGGCCGCTCGGCGGGCCGTCGCTCGGCGCAGGCGGCCTGCGCTCGTTCGTCGCGGCGGGGAACTGCAGCGTCCCGGCCGGAGCCGTCGCGGTCTCCGCGAACGTCACGGCCGTGAACCCCGCGGCGACCGGGAACCTCGTCGTCTACCCGAACGGGATCGCATCCCCTCCGGCTTCCTCGTCGCTGAGCTTCCGTACGGGCCGCACGCGGGCGAACAACACGATCGTCTACGTCGCCTCGGACGGCAGCTTCCTCGTCAAGAACAACGCCGCCGGCTCCCTCGACCTCCTCGTCGACGTCAACGGCTACTACAAGTGAGCGTCGGGGCCCGTGCCGCCTTTCCCGTCGTCCTCGCCGCGGCGCTTGCCGCCGCGCCGCTCGCGGGCCAGGCGGTCCAGGGCGGGCCGCTCCCGGGGCCTCTGCCGCTCTTCCCGGCCGACAACTGGTGGAACGTCGACGTGAGCGCGGCGCCCGTCGACCCGGCCAGCGCGGCGCTCATCGCGTGGATCGGCGCGGCGAAGGGAATGCACCCGGACTTCGGCGGCGACGCGGGCACCCCGCCGGCGATCTACGGCATGCCCTACGCCGTCGTCCCCGGGACGCAGGCGCTCGAGCCCGTCGCCTTCGACTACGCGTCGGAAAGCGATACGGGCGCGCCCGGCCGGCCGGCGGGCTATCCGATCCCGGTGGAAGCGAAGACGCAGTCCCACTGGATCGAGGGCGGCTACCCCGGGAACTGTGCCTGCAGCGGCGACAAGCACATGCTGATCTTGGACGCGGACCACCGGTTCCTCTTCGAGACGTGGAACACGCGCTGCCTGCCCGCGGGTTCGGCGTCGTGCGCCTGGCGCGCGGGCTCCGGGGCCGTCTTCTCCCTCGACTCGAACGCGCGCCGGCCCGAGGGCTGGACGAGCGCGGACGCCGCGGGCCTCGCGATCCTTCCGGGGCTCGTCCGGTACGACGAGGCGTACGGCACGCAGCCCATCCGCCACGCGTTCCGCTTCACGGTTCGCGACACGAACGGGTACGTCTACCCGGCCTCGCACGTCGCGGGCTCGAACGCGAGCGCGCCCCCGATGGGCGCGCGCCTGAGGCTCAAGGCGTCGAAGGACATCTCCGGCTTCTCGGCTCCCCTCCAGCGCATCTTCCAGGCGATGAAGACGTACGGGCTCATCGTCGCGGACAACGGCTCGGACATGTACGTGCAGGGCACGTACGACGCGCGCTGGGACAACGACGTCCTGAACCCGGCGTTCGGGGCGATCCACGCGGGCGATTTCGAGGTCGTCCGGCTCGGGTGGCAGCCGTCGGCGCCGCCCGTCGCGACGACGTTCCGCGTCCTCGCCCCGTGCCGCATCCTCGACACGCGGGTCGGCGGGCTGCCGACCTCCGGGCGCATCGCGGCGGGGACGCAGAAGGCGTTCGCGCTCACGGGGGCCTGCGGCGTGCCGACGACGGCCGTCGCCCTGTCGGCGAACGTGACCGTCGTAGCGCCGTCGGGCGGGGGCGACGTCGTCGTCTTCCCCGCGGGAACCGGCGCCCCCGGGGCCTCGACCGTCAGCTTTTCCGCCGGGCGCACGCGCGCCAACAACGCCCAGATCCTGCTGTCGTCGGACGGCACGGGGCGTGCAATGGTACAAAACCGGTCGTCAGGATCTCTGGACCTCGTGGTGGACGTGAATGGATTCTACGAATAACTGTCGGTTCGCGGCCTTGGCCGTCGCCGGACTTTGTCTGGGCGGTGTCCCTGCGTGGGCGGCATGCAACGGCGGCCTGCCCCAACCCCCGGGCGGCTGCCTGCCCGGCTTCCCACTGACCCTTTCTGGCGCGAACACGGCAAGCACGCTGCGCGGGCATCCCCTCATCGCGAATCTCGGGCTCCTCACGGGCCATAAGCAGATCGTATTCGCGACGTCCGGCGGCCGACTCTGGGTTGTAAACGATGACGGAACGCTTCCGACGGGGTTTCCCCCGACCGGAATCTCTCTCCCAAACAATGCAGCCGTTCTGGGAGGGCCGGCCGTGGGCGACGTGGACGGCGACGGCAAGCCGGACGTCGTCGTGGCGTGGGGAACGCTTCCACAGGGTGCAAATCCCCCAGGCGGTTTCGCCGTATACAAGAATCCCGGGGCCGGAAACGCGTGGTCGTCCACCCCGCTCTGGCAGCGCGCGACTCGCGACATCTTGCCGGGGCCACCGGACGGCGTCGCCGACGGCGCCGTCTCGACACCCGCGATCGGCGACGTGGACGGCGACGGGAAGAACGAGGTCGTCATCGCCTCGCTGGATGAACACATCTACGTCGTGGACGGGGCAACCGGCGCCAACAAGATCGGATGGCCTGTCTGGGCTGGGGACACCATCTACTCCTCGCCGGCGCTCGCGGACCTGGACGGCGACGGGAAGCTCGAGGTCATTGTCGGGGTCGACGCGCACTTCCTAGTCGGAGGAGAGCCACCCGGCGTCATCGTTCCGCCGTCACCGAACGGGGGTTTCCTCCTCGCCCTGAATTCGAATGGTGCGCTGCTGCCTGGCTTCCCGATCTGGCACGATCAGGTCATCGCGAGTGCGCCCGTCGTCGGGGACATCGACGGCGACGGAAGGCCCGAGATCGTGTTCGGAACGGGCTCGTTCTACTCGGTGCCCCAGTCCTCACATCTGGTTTACGCGGTCCACTGCGACGGATCGACGGTCACAGGCTGGCCCGTTGGGGTGGACGGCCAGGTCATGACCGCCCCGGCACTCGGCGACCTCGACAACGACGGGGTCGTCGACGTGGTCGTCACCGACGACAACACAGGACCGTCACACCTTTTTCACGTCTATGCCTTCAAGGGCACGGGCGCACCCGTTGCAGGCTGGACGGCGTCGGGAAAGGTGGTCCGGGGGACGTCGGGGGAGTCCCTCAGCGCGGGCGATCCCGTGATCGCGGACGTCCTTGCGGGAGGCCCCGGGAGCGGCAAGGAAGTGCTCGTACCGCAAAACTCGGAGATCGTCGTGTTCGACGCGGCGGGAACTCAACTCACGAAGAACGGCAGCACGTCGGGCGTCTTCAGTCTCAACGGGCAGGGTCCCGTGACCGGGGTCGCCGTGGACGTCAACGGGGTGACCGTGGAGATCGTGACGACCAGCGGAACCGCCAGCACGACGATCGTCTCCGCATGGAAGGGCTCGGGATCGACAACCCAGGTGCCGTGGGGCATGTTCCACCGCGACGCGGCGGGGACCGGCCGAACGCCGAACCCCGGCGTCTGTGTGCCGCGCGCCACCGCCGCGACTACGTTCTATCCACTTACGCCGTGTCGCGTTCTCGACACCCGTGTCGGCTCCGGTTCGCTGGGAGGGCCGCATCTCGCTCCGCTCGCGGCGCGCAGCTTCCCGATCGCGGGCGTCTGCGGAATTCCCTCCTCGGCCGTCTCGATCACCGCGAACCTGACGGTTACGAACGTCACGGCCGCGGGTGAGCTCGTCGTGTACCCGGCGGACGTGGCGGAGCCCGGCACCAGCTCCATCAGCTTCCGGGTCGGAAAAACACGGGCGAACAACGCGATCGTCTACCTCTCCGCGACGACCACAACCTTCAGTGTTTACAACAATTGCCTCGGGACAATAGACTTCGTTCTAGACGTAAACGGGTACTTCCAGTGAGGCGCCGACACTACCAATCGAAATTCAATCTCAGTTAGACTCTCTTCAGAGACGGTGGCCGGAAAAAGGAGACATCCCATGAGCAAGGTTCGGATCGAGCGTGCGCTTCTCTTCGCGGCATCTTTCGCGGCCGCGGGCCTTTTGTCCCGGCCAGCCGAAGCGCAGACGGGGCTTCAGTTCTACGCCGTCACGCCGTGCCGCGCGGTCGACACGCGCCAAGGGTTCGGCGGGATCGTCCCCGCCTCCACGGAGCGCAAGTTTACGATGAAGGGCGTCTGCGGCATTCCGGGGACGGCGAAGGCCGTTTCGCTGAACGTCACGGTCGTCACGCCGTCCCAGGACGGCTTCTTCGCCCTCTGGCCCACGGGCGGCACGTACCCGAGCGTCTCGACGATCAATTTCCTCGCCGGCGAGCCTGCTCTCGCCAACGGGGCGATCGTTCCGATCGCAGTGGTCGTCACCCCGGACATCTCCACCGGTTACGGCACAGCGTCCGGAACGGGTCAGTCGCACCTCATCCTCGACGTCACCGGCTGACTTCCAGTAGCCCCGAGCGTCGGCCTTCGCGCGAACCGGGTCCCGGCCTGAGCTCAGCCTGAAACCGCGACGTCTCGACATCGTTCCTTTCGCATGGATGGCGGCCCTCGCGGCCGCCCTTTGCGTTTTTCTCGTCGTCTCGGGGCGCATCCCGTGGAACGCGGATCAGGCCGTGGTGTCCCTGATGGCGACGCACATGCTCGACGGCCGCAGCCACCCCGTCATCTTCTGGGGCACGAACTACGGCGGCACGATCGAGCCGCATCTCGTCGCGGCTTCTTTCGCCGTGTTCGGGGCGAGCCCGGCCGTCTTCCGCTCCACGATGGCGGTCCTCTACGCGCTCTATCTCGCGGGCGCCGCCGCGCTCACGTGGCGCTTCTTCGGGCGCCGGGCCGCGCTCGCGGCCTGCGCCTGGCTGGCGCTGCCGCCTTTCTTCCTCCCCTACAAGGGCCTCACGTCGGATGGCCTCTACGAGATGGTGGCGCTGCTCGGGCTCGCAAGCCTCTTTCTCGCGCTCCTCGCCGACGAACGCCTCGCCGCGGGCCGCCCGGCCGCAGCTGTGCTCTCGGGGCTCGGCCTCGCCGCGGGGCTTGGCCTCTGGGTCACGCCTCTCACCCTCCCGACGTCTGGCCTGGCGGCGGCCTGGCTGGCCGCAGGGCGCTGGAGGAGCGTTCCGGGCCGAGGCGCGGTCGCGTGGGCCCTCGGCGGGCTCCTCGGCGCATCGCCATGGATCGCCTGGAACCTCCGTCACGACTGGGCGAGCGTTCGGGCGCGCGAGATCGCGCCCGCCTCGGGAAGCGGGCTCGTCTCGAACGTGTCCCGGTTCCTGACGGACACCGTTCCCGTTTTCCTGGGCGCGGCGCGACCCAATTTCTCGGCGGACCCGCACGCGTCGTTCCCCGGGGCCCGGGTGGTCGTCCCGCTCCTCGTCCTCGCACTCGTCCTGCCGGCGGCCGCGGCGGCCCGGCGGGACCGCCGCCTCCGCCTCCTCTTCCTTTGTCTCGCCGTCCTCTCGGCGGCCGCCGTCTCGTCGGGGCGGCTCAATCCGTCCGAGCCGCGGTTCCTGATCGCGGGATACGCGGCTCTCGCCGCCCTGATCGGAGCGTCGTTCTCCGCGCTCGTGGGGCGCGGCTCGAAGCGGTGGTTCGCGGCCGGGCTCGCCGCGCTGCTCGCGTCCGACGTGTCGAGTGCGTTCCAGGCGCGGCGGCATCTTGTCGACGCGGACGACGCTCAGGTCACGGGCCCGCTCGGTCCCGTTCTCGCCGAGCTCCGGGCCCACGGCATCACGCGGGTCTGGACGAACTACTGGGCCGCGTACCGGATCACGTTCGAATCCGGCGAGGAGATCGTCGCGGCTCCGATCCCGCGCGAGGACACGGACCGCTACGCGCCGATCCGGGACGCGGTCCTGCGCGCCTCCGATCCGGCCGTCGTCCTCCTCCCTCCCCGGGACCGGTGCTTTCGTCTCTTTCTCGAAGAACGGGGGGAGCCGTTCGGAGAGGCGCGCTCGGGAGCCTTCGCGATCTTCCACCACCTCCCGGCCGACGTGCGCGACCTCGTGCGCGCCGCGGGCGCGCTTCCCATGCCGTCCGGCGGCTATCGTCCGGTCTGGAGCGCGGGCGGCCTTCCGCCGCACCTGAAGCCAGGCCAGGACGTTGCCGCGAGCGCCAGCGTCCGCAACGACGGACCGTGCACGTGGATGAACAACGTGAGGCTCGTCGTCTCCTGGACGGGGCCCGAGGCGCGCGAGGACGCCTTTCCGACGCCGGACCGGCGCGTGTCTCCCGGCGCAGACGCGGATCTCTCGTTCCGGCTTCGCGCGCCGGCGGCTCCCGGCGTGTACGGCCTGCGCCTCGACCTCGAGCAGGTCGGCGTCACACGTTTCTCGCGGAAGGGCGGCGCAACCTACGACACGCGCGTCGTCGTCGCGCCCTGATCAGGGGAGAAGCCGCGCGAGGCCGACGTCTCCGTGCAGGAAGCGGCGGGCTCTCGGATCCGGAGACCCGGACACGATCAACTCCCAGGGCCGGTAGAGTGCGCCGGGAGAAGGGACGCCTCCGAGAAGGCCCGCCGGGATCTCGTCTTCCAGGCGAAAGCGGCCCTCGACGGGCCGCCACGTGAGGAGGACGATCCCTCCCCAGGGGAGCGTCCTGCCCGGACACGCACCGGAGTCGAAGCACTCCTGCTCTTCCGGCATCCGGCAGCGGAAACCGTCCCGTCCGGCGACGCACGCCGTCTTCGCGTCTGCGGACCACAGGAACGTCGCGGGCCGTGTCGCCGCGTTCTCCCAGAGCAGCTCGCTCCAGCGCCGCGCCAGATAGGGCGCCTCGGTCGCTTGGAAGGGCGGGTCGTGTGGCACGTAGAGGAGAAGCGTCGCCGCGGGGTTCGCGCGGGGCACCTCCTCCACGAGCGACGAGAGCTCGAGGCGGTGCCGTCGCCAGGTCGCGAGATACATGTCCTGACGTTCCATCCCGCCCGCGATCCCGAAGCCCGCGAAGAGGGCCACCAGTGCGAGTCCGGCGATCCGCGGGGCGCCGCTCCGCGCGAGGAGGCGGCTCGCGAGGAGGCCGAGAATCACCGAGACGAGGACGCGCGAGAGGACCTGCGTCCGGTAGAAGTACTGGGAGAAGCCGGCACCGGCGTAGGCGGCGTGGCTCGCGAGGACGGCGACGGCGCACCAGCCCGCGGCAAGGAGGCGCCGGCCCGCGGGGGCAGGCGAGTCTCCGGGCAGGCGCGCGAGGGCCCGACCTACGAAGAGGAGGCCGACGGCGGCCCCGGCGGCCCACGTCCACGCCGGGATCGCGCGGGGTGGGACGTCGCCGAATACGGCGCGGGAGAAGACCCAGGTCCACGGGAAGAGGTCGTTTGAAGTGAGGACCGCGGTCCGGCCGAGCCGATCCGCGAGCGTCAGCGGGGCCATGGCCGACCCGACGTACGTGGCGGGGTCGCGCAGCGCGGTGGCGAGGAGGATCCCGTACGGGAGGAGACTCGCACCCCAGGCCGCCGTCGCGGCCGCCGCGCGTTTTCCGAGGCCGCCGGCGGCGAAGAACAGGAGGGGCGCGAGCGCGAGGGCCACGGCCGCACCGTCGATCGTGAAGACGCTCGCGGTGGCGCACGCGCATCCGGCGGCAAGCGAGACCCACGGGCCCCCGCGCACGAACCCCAGGACGCAGCGGAGGGCGACGAGCGCGAGAAAGACGCAGACCTGGTAGCCGAGCGCGACGGGGCTGCCCGTGAGGTAGTCGCCCGTCGCGCAGATCGTGAGGGTGCCGGCGAGCCAGGCAGCGCGGGGCGCGCCCGGGAAGAGCTCGCGTGCGAGGCGCCACGCCGCCCATCCCACCCCGAGCCACGAGAGGCCGTAGAGGAGCTGCAGCGCGAAGACGGGCTCCGGCGACGCCCACGCGAGGAACGAGGGCAGTCCGAGCAGGCGGCGCGTCGGCCCGCCCATCGGGGCGAACAGTCCGCGGACGCCCGCAGCCTTCCAGGCCTCCTTCACGACCGCCATGACCGAGGCATCGTCCTGGTAGAGCCCGCGGTCCGGCGCGAAGAGTCCCCAGACGAGGAGCGTGAGGAACGACCAGAGGGCCCAGGGAGGGCGCCGGATCACGGCATGAATCTCACGCGATAGAGGCGGACGCTCCACCGCTCAGGCGTCGAGCCCGGACCGGGGTCGAACGACACGTCGCTCTCGAGCCGGACGAGAGCGGGCGCTCCCCGATGCGAATCGAAGAAGGCGGTCGGGACTTTTCGGACGACGATCCTTCCTTCGGTGGTCTCGATGCGCACGGGGTCGAGACGGACCGACTCCTCCCCGGCATCGACGGAGATGGAGAGATTGAGTGCGGAGCCGGAGACCCGCTCGAGTGCGCCCGCCTGGAGGATCAGCTCGAGTTGCGGCCCATCGAGGCGGAGACGCAGGATCCCTTCAGGACCGGCCCAGCGAAAGGGAGGCTCCCAGGCGGAAAGACCCGAGACGACGGCGTGCGACTCGGGCCGCGCACGGAAATCCGCCGCGTTCGGATGCCGCGCGTCGACGAGCTCGCCGTCGGCGATCGAGAAGAACGGCCGGGACTCCCCGCACTGCTCCGCCCATTCCTGCAGAGCCGCCTCGAGCAGACTCTCGTCCTGCGAGGTCGCGGGGCGTTTGCCGAGGACGACCCCGGCGGGAAGGTCGCCCGCGACGAAGAACGCGAGACGCGCGGAGAGGCGCCCGTTGTGGACGTCGTCGAACGTGAACGAAACGTCCGGAAACACGAGAGGCGGGGCTCCCGGCGGCCTGCCGGCCGCCTGCACCGCGACGGCCGCCGGGAGCTTCGCAAGTTCCCCGAGGCGCCTCTCGTGCGCGGCGTAGGTCTCGGACGGGAAGCGTCGCCCGACGGCCCTGGCGTGGAAGAAGACCTCGGCCGCCAGGACGAGAGCCACGACGGAGAAGGTGACGTCGCTGGCCTGCGCGACGGGCCAGACTTCGATCGCAAGGGCGGCCGCGAGCGCAACGGCCGGCAGCAGCGGATAGAAATAGCGATCCGCGTCGAAGAGGTCCCAGTAGGAATAGCCGGCGCGCCCGAGGCCTGCGAGA
The DNA here is from genome assembly GCA_963776915.1 of uncultured Acidobacteriota bacterium. Taxonomy (GTDB): domain Bacteria; phylum Acidobacteriota; class Thermoanaerobaculia; order UBA5066; family UBA5066; genus Fen-183. Next base: position 32,018 of record CAVZPE010000016.1, read on the forward strand.
AGAACGAGAGAGCCGCAGACGACCGCGAAGGCGGCGACGACCGCGAGGAGCGGGCGGGTCTCCCGCGTACGTCCCCGGTGCACGTGCCAGGCGAAGAGGCCGAGAAGACCCAGGCCGATGAGGCAGGGAACGATCGGCGGGCTTCCGGCGGTGCCGGGGAGCGCGTCGAGAGACGCCCCCGGAAAGAGGAGCCGGTACGGCGCCGTGAGGAGCAGGAAGAGTCCGCGCGGCACACCGCGAGGGACGTCGAGCACGAAGCGGCGCCCCGTCAGGTGGACGAAGATCTGGCGCGAGGCGAGGACCCAGGCGGCCGATGCGCCGAGGACGGCGACCGCCCAGAGGGAAACAGGGCGCTTCCCCTTCCCGCGACGTTCCAGCGCGTCGACGAAGAGCGGGAGGACGACGAGCGGCGCGAACGTGCTCTCGGACGCCAAGGCGAGCGCGATGCCGGCGGTAGCGGCGACACGCGACAGGGTCGTCCCCAGGCGATCCTGCCACGCGAGGGCCGCGGCGGCGCCCGCGAGGCCCGCGAGCGCGACGGGCACGAAGCCGGCGGTCGGGAACCACACGACGAGAGACGAGAATCCCCCGGACGCCGCCGCGACGCCGCCCGCGGCGACCGCGCTCGCGCCTCGCCGCGTGTAGCGCAGGGCGACGAGCCCCAGGAAGAACGCCGCCAGGCCGTGTGCGAAGAAGACGAAGAGCCGGAACGGGAAGGCCGAGACGCCGAATACGGCGACGCTCGCCTGAACGGCCAGGCGCAAGGCAGGGACGAGGTGTTCGTGGTGGGGACGCATGAGGACCTCGCCGAGGCTCACGGCCCCCGCCCTCACGTCCGCCGCCTCATTCAGGTAGTCGATGTCGTCCCCGGCGAACGAGGCGCCGAACGTGCGCGCGTAGTCGAGGAGGCCGAAGCAGAGGATGACGCCCGCGAGCAGGGCGGCGGTTCGCCCGCGCCCCGGCCTCACTCCTCTCCCCGGAACACGGCCTCGACGACGTACCGCGGCCGGCGGCGCGTCTCGTCGAGGTTCCGCCACAGGTACTCGCCGATGACGCCCATCACGAGGAGCTGCGCGCCGGAGACGATCAGCAGGACCACCATGAGCGAGGCCCAGCCCTGTACCTTGAGGTCGAACGCGAAGTGCGCGACGACGATGAAGAGAGCGTAGGCGAGTCCCGCGACCGAAACGAGGAGCCCGAGTAGCGACGCGGCGCGGATCGGGACGTACGAGAACGCGACGAACGAGTCGATGAAGTACTTGAGCTTGCGCCCAAATCCCCACATCGAACTTCCGTAGCGCGCCTCGCGAGCCTGCCGCCGGAAGGGAACGCACGCCGGGTCGAATCCGAGCCAGAGGACGAGGCCCATGAGGTACGCGTTGCTCTCCTGGATCTGCAGGAGGAGGTCGCGCACGCTGCGGTCCACGACGAAGAAGTCGAAGCCCTGCTCGGGCATCGTGCGAATCGCATAGCGGCGGAAGAGCCGGTAGAAGACGTTCGCGAGGAAGGCCGTCGCGAACGGGTCGTCGCGCCCTTCGCGCACCGCGAGCACGACCTTCTTCCCTTCGCGCCAGCGCGCGAGCATCGCGTCGAGTGTTTCGGGGGGGTCCTGCAGGTCCGCCGAGATCGTCGCGACGGCGTCGCCGTCCGTGTGGGCGAGGCCCGCGAGAAGCGCCGCGTTCGAGCCGAAGTTGCGCGAAAGCTTCACGACCCGCAGGCGCGGCTCCCGCGCCCTGAGACGCAGAAGAACCGCGAGAGAGTCGTCCTTCGAGCCGTCGTCCACGCACACGAATTCGAACGTGTCGGCCGGATGCCGCTGCGCGAGGGCCTGCAGTCGCGCGAGGAGGTCGGGCAGGCTCGGCGCGTTGTGAAAGACGGGGACGACGACGGAGACGCGGCTCATGCGAACCGCCGGAGAATGGCGTCGCGGTCGGCGTCCGCGACGGCGCCGGCGGGGCGCGCCGGCACGCCCGCGACGACGGTCCAGTCGGGCACGTCGTGCGTCACGACCGCGCCGGGCGCGACGATTGCACCCACGCCGACCGTGATCCCGGCGATCAGGTTCGCGCCCGTGCCGATCAGCGCGAAGCGTTTCACGTATGGACCGGAGACGGCCCACGGCGCGAGGCCGAAGCGGCGGAGGTAGACCTCGTTGTCGTTCACCGTGAGAACGCCGGGGCCGATGAAGACGTCCTCCTCGACGACCATCTTCCCGGTCAGGATCGCGCCGTCGATCACGCGCGTGCGCGCGCCGATGGTCGTGTCGTACATGACGAGGACGCCGCGTCCGAGGACGACGTCGTTCCCGATGCGACACCCCTCGCGCACCGAGGCGAGGTCCCCGACCATGACGCGGGCACCGAACGACGACCCGCCGTACAGGACCGCGTTCGCACCGACGACGCAGCCCGGGCCGAGCACGAGGGGACCGGGGCCGGCCGGAACGGGGCGGGTCGTGTTCCCGCTCGTCCTCGGTCTGCGCCCGAGGACGGCGCCGTCCCCGAGGAAACCCCCGTCGCCGACCGTCACCTCCGCGTGCACGATCACGTTGTGGCCCGCCGTCACGCCGGCGCCGAGGAGGGCACCGGGCTCGATCACGGCATTCCGGCCGAGCACGGGGGCGACCTGAATCGTCATGCGTTCCAACCCTACCAGTAGTGCGCCCGGTGGAGGCGGTAGAACGCGAGGGTCTTCTCGAGGCCCTCCTTGAGCGGTGTCCACGGGCGCCAGCCGAGGAGGCGGCGGATCTTCCGGATGTCCGAGTAGAAGTCGCCCGGCTCCTGTGCCTTGCGCTCGGCCGAGAAGGGCGCGTACTCCCAGCGGGCGCCGGTCAGCGCCTCGAGCTCAACGGCGAGATCCTGAAACGTGGTCGGTTCGTCGACGCCGACGTTCAGGACCTCGGCGCGAGGCGCCTCGTCGGATGCGGCGCGGAGGATGGCCTCCACGCAGTCGTCCACGTAGAGGAAGTCGCGCTTGATCGTGCCGTCCCCGAACACGCGCATTGTCTCGCCGTCGATGGCGAGACGCACGAACCAGTTCACGACGCCGTAGCGCGAGTGCTTCATCTGTGCGCGCGGGCCGTAGACGTTCGTAAGACGCAGGAGGGACGACGGAATCCCGTGCACGCGGTCGTAGACCTCGATGATCTTCTCGGCCGTGAGGTTCGAGATCTCGTAGATCCCGCGCGGGTTCGTGGGCGCGTCCTCGGTCACGGGCAGCGAAACCGCGGGGCCATACTGCCCGCGCGTACCGGTGAAGACGACGCGCGCCTTCGGGGCGTGGCGTCTCACGGCTTCCATCAGGATGGCCGTGCCCTTGATGTTCATGTCGATGTCGGGGAACGGGTTCGTGAGTGACAGGATGTGGTCGACCTGACCCGCGAGGTGAAAAACGATGTCCTGGCCGGCGACGAGCGTGTCCATCGCTTCCGGGTCGCGGATGTCGGCCTCGTGGAAGGCGATCCGGGTGCGGACGTCCTCGAGGTTGAAAAGGTTCCCGCCGTAGCCCGGAATCATCGCGTCGGCGACCGTCACGTCGGCGCCGCGATCGACGAGCGCGAGGACGAGGTTCGATCCGATGAACCCGGCGCCGCCCGTCACGAGCGCGCGGACGCCGGCCAGGGGCGCCAGGGAGGTCATGCGCCGATCTTACTCAGGCGCTCCGCGATGCGGCGCGCGGCGTGATTCCACGTCCACCGGGAGGCCATCTCATCGGCCGCGCTGCGGCCTTTCGCGGCGGCCTCGTCCGGGTGCTCGAGGACGTGTCGGAAGAGATGGGCGAGGTGCTCGGGATCGGGGTCGGACCAGCGGAAGCCCTTGTAGTACGGCGCGCGGGCGTCCGCCGGGCAGGAGGCCCCGGATGCGCAGCGGGTAGGAGATGCCCCCGTGGACGAACTCCGTGTGGGCACCCCAGTCGGTCGCGATCGAGGGCAGGCCGCAGGCCATCGCCTCCATGAGCGGCATGTCCCAACCCTCGCCGCGGCCCGGCCGAGACGTAGCAGTCCGCCGAGCGGTAGAGCGCGCCGAGCTGGTGGTACGGGAAGTCGCGGTTGTGGAGGAACGCCGACGCGTCCGCCGCCTGCGGAGAGGTCGAGCGCCTCGATCTGCGCCTTCACGTTCGTCGGCTTGTTGACGTTGATGATCTTGCAGACGAGGACGACGGGATCCGAGCGGCGGAAGGTCTGGTTGAAGACCTTGAGGATCATGTCCGCGCGCTTGCGCTCGCCCCACTCGAAGTTCGCGAGGAAGACGAAGTCCCCCGCGGGATTCCTGACGCCGCGGATGCGCCGGATGGAAGTGGTCCACGTCGACGCCGAGCGGCATCACGTGGACGGGCTTCTTCAGGCCGGAAGCGAGGTAGCCCTCGCGGTTGAAGTGCGGACGGGACCCAGACCTCGTCCATCTCGTTCGCCTGGCGGACCCATTCCGCGGGAAAGCCGTCCACCTCGATCATCGTGTAGCCGACGCGCCGGCGGCCCTTGTTGCGGAAGAAGACGTCGCCCTGTCCGTAGACGACGGACACGCGGCGGCCGGCCGCCCGCTCTTCCGCCCGGAGATGACGTTCAGGAGGTAGTCGTGCGCGTTCTCGTCCTCGCGCACCGGGAACGGCGTTCCCGGGCCGTAGACGTACTCGTAGGCGGCGCGGATCCCCTCCGCGTCGAGGCGCGCAGGATCTCGCGGCAGCTCATGGCGTAGCCGGTTGGGAAGTTCAGGATCGACTGCCACGACAGCTCGTGCCGGTACCGCGCCTCGAGCTTCTTCCCCCAGAGGCCGCGAAACGTCGCGCGGCTCTCCTGGAAGAGGTCCTCGAACGTCTTCGGCGTCGTCCGCCGTCGAGCCGTGCTCGTGATGGACGAGGGTGACGGCACCGCAGACGACCGTGCGGAAGCCGGCCTCCCTCGCGCGCAGGCAGTAGTCCGTGTCCTCGAAGTACGAGCGGAACTTCTCGGAGAGGCCGCCGATCCTCGCGAGCAACTCGCGCTTCACGTATGCGCACGCGAACACGATCCCCTCGACGTCGCGCGTCCGGGCGTACTGGTTCACGTCCGTCTCGAGCGCGCCGATCTGCTGCCCCCAGAACGTGTCGGGGAGGATGAAGGTCCCGGCGTGAAGGAGGCGCCCGTCCGGAAGGACGAGCCGGCAGCCGACGACCCCGACGTCGGGCGACGCGTGCGCGCGCGGCCCCGCGCAGCGCATCGAGCCAGCCGTCCTGGTGGATCTCGACGTCGTTGTTCAGGAGGACGACGTCCGCGTCGGGCGGCGCGGCCGCGATGCCCGCGTTGTTCCCGCGCACGTACCCGAGGTTCGACGCGTTCGTCACGACGCGGACCCACGGCAGCTCGGCGAGGCGAGCGGGCGTCTCGTCCGTCGACCCGTTGTCGACGGCGATGACCTCGGCGCTCCCGAGATCCGTGTGGGCCTTCAGCGTCTCGAGGCAGCGGCGCGTCAGTTCCCAGCGGTTCCAGCAGAGGACGACGATTGCCGCTCGCCGTGGAGTCAAGCGCTCTCCCGCGGCGGGAGCCGCTTCCAGAGGAGCGTCATCTCGGGCGCGACCTCCGCGCGCGTCATCGCGGTCGTCTCGTCCCAGTGCTCGAGCCGGAACGGGGACTCCGGGCCCGCGTGGCCGCCCTTCGCGAGCGCGAGCGCGGCGTCGAGAGGGAGATCCGCGACAGCGGTGGCCAGCCGGGCCGACAGCTCGCGCACGAGGGCGCGCAACTCGGCCGCCTCCCGGCGCAGCCGGTCCGTCTCCGCGGCGTCGCTCACCATTTCCGGCCCACGAGGCCGCGCAGCCACTGGATCGCCCGCCAGGGAGTCGAGGACTTGACGGCCGCGACGTACGCTTCCGCCTCTTCCGTCCGGTTCTTCAGGGCCACGCGGTCGGTTTCGAGCTCCGCGATCCGGTACGAGAGGCTGCGGATCTCGTCCTCGAGGCGCCTCGCGGCGGCGAGAGCCATCGCACGCTCGTGCTGCGCCTTTTCGATGCGGGCCGAGATCCACTCGTCGTCGGGGACTCCGGACGCCATGGGCGGAGTATAGGCGGCGAAAGGCTCGTCCCGGCGTGTCACGGCGTACCGGAACGAGCGCCACTCGCGCCCGCTGGACGGATCCTCGAGGACGGCGACGACGCGCCCGCCGGCCGACTCCGCCGTCGCGATCACGTCCTCGCGCCGTACACCGGCCATGCGCATGACGGGCGCCTCGACGCCCGCGCGCAGCGTGAGGGCCGTGTCCGTCGCGTTCGTGACGGCGGTTCCGCCGGCGGCGATCCCGCCTCCGAGCCACGCGCGCAGCCGGGCGGCGATCCCGCCGCGCACGCGGACGGGCGCGCGGAACACGGGGGAGCCCTTCGCCTCGAACCACGCGACGTCCTCCTGCACGAGGTCGAGGACGAGAAGGTAAGGCCCCGGCGCAGCCGGCGCGGTGACGCCGAGCGTCATGGAGGCGCACTCTCCGGGGCCCAGCGTCCGCGACAGCTCCGTGCGACCGTCGTCGAAAGCGACGGCGCGTCCATCGCCCGTGAGCCAGTGGTTGCCGAGGCGAATGCGGCACGTGCCGTCGGTCGGGGGTCCGCGGGCCAGACGCGCGCACTCTCGTTCGTGACGGTGGCGGCCACGGCCAGCCGCTCGAGCGGACCGGCGAGCGGCGGCACGCGCGCCGTGATCCGCGCGCGGAACGCGTCGTCCGGGAGGCGATGTGTCTCGCGCAGCTCGGCCCGGATGTTCTCGCTCGGAACCTGGAAGAGCGCGAGGCCGGCCGGCCCAGCACGCGCGACGAACTCGCGGACGTAGGACCTGGCGGCCTCGGGGCCGACGTGCTGCAGGACGATATTCGAGTAGACGAAGTCGAAGGCCCCGGACGGGAAGAGCGCAAGGTCGTCCGTGTCGTTCAGGTGAAAGGCCACGCGGTCGCCGTGGCGGTTGAATCCGCGCGCCGCCTCGAGCATCGACGGCGCGATGTCGACGCCGTCGCAGCGCGTGAAATGCTCCGCGAGCGCCTGGGTCAGCCGGCCGACACCGCAGCCGAAATCGAGGCAGCGCTCGCGTCTCTCCGGCAGGCCCAGCCTGTCGAGTTCGCGCATGACCCCGGCGATTTCCTCCCGACCCGTCCGGAAGAACGCCTCTTCGTCCCAGCCGCGATTTCGCCGGTCGTCGCGCGTGAGAACCGCCCACATCGGGTCGATGCGTCCGAGTGCGTCCCAGTCCTTCTGGAGGTCCTCGAGCTTCAGGCGCCGAGCTCGCGGAGCCGCTCCTCGATCCGCGCCGCCGTGTGGTCCCAGGTCCACTTCGCGGCGGCCTCCGCGGCCGCGGCGGCGCCCTTCGCGCGCGCCTCCTCGCGGTGCGTGAACACGTGGCGCAGCTTCGCGACGAGGTCGTCCGGGTCCGGATCGGCCCAGCGGAAGCCCTCGTAGTACGGGCACTTCGCGTCCGCGGCCACGAGGCCCCGGACGGCGAGCGGGTAGCCGACGCCCTCGTGAAGGAACTCGGTCGGGCCGCTCCAGAGCGTCGCGATCGCCGGGAGGCCGCAGGCCATCGCCTCGAGGATCGGCATGCCCCAGCCCTCGCCGCGCGTCGGCAGGACGAACGCGTCCGCCCCGCGGTAGATCGCGCCGAGCTGGCTGCTCCGGATCTGGTTGTTGTAGAGGATCGCGACGGGCGGGCCGTCGGCCGGCAGGCCGAGGGCCTCGATCTGCGCGGCGACGTCCACGTGGCCGTCGTGGTTGTTCGCGCGCAGGAGGAGGAGGACGTCGTCCTTCTCGGGGCCCGCGAAGGCGGCCGCGTACGCGCGGAGGAGGACCTCGGGGGCCTTGCGCTCGCCCCACTCGAAGACGGACAGGAACGTGAACCGGCGGCTCGCCCGGGAGGCCCCGGGCTCGGGCCGGAAACGGGCCGGGTCGAAGCCGAGCGGGACGACGCGGATCGGCCTCGACACGCCGCTCGCGGCGAACCGCTCGGCGCCCCAACGCGACGGCACCCAGATCTCGTCCATCCGGTTGCAGGACTCCGCCCACCGCCTCGGGATCCCGTCCACCTCGAGCATCGTGAACCCGATCTTCGGGCCCGGGTGCTCGTGGTAGAAGAGGTCGGCCTGCTCGTAGCTCACCTGCGGGGCGTCGTCGTACGGCGGCCGCTCCGCGATCGCCTCGAGCGCGGGGTCGAAGATGCGGCTCTTCCGCGGCCACGGCGTCGCGCGGAACGAGAGGTCCGCGCCCCGCGCGAGGAGGGCGAGCGCCATCTCCTCGGAGTGGATCGCGTACCCGAGCGGCAGCCCCCAGCGCGACTGCCACGTCAGGCGCACGCGCCTCGCCTCCGTCACGGGCGCGGCTTCTCGCGCCCCTCGAGCGACGCGAGCCTCTCCTCGAGGGCCACGAGGCGCGTGCGGAGCGCGCGCTGCTCGACGAGGAGGATGTCGATCACGTTCGAGACGGCGTGCTGGTACTCCGAGACCTGGCCCCATTGCGGCAGCCCGTACCACCAGAGCGCCTTCGTGAGGCCGCGCCGGAAGAGGTTGATCGCGGGCGCGAAGAACGCGCGCTCCGACTCGAGGACGGCCTCGTTGAAGATCTCCGAGTGGAAGCGCAGCGTCCCGAGGGCGCCGGCGAGCTTCGGGCTGCCGTGGTCGCCCTCGGCGACCTGGCGCGACACCGCCGCGAGCGCGCGCTCGGCGTCGTCGTCGGTGAGGATCCAGTAGACGTTCACGGGTCCCTTCGCGAGGCAGGATCGAGCCCTCGCCCCGCGCCTGTCAAGCGAGGCCGGCCGTGAGCGGACCCGGCTACACTGCCGCCGTGACCCGCGACGCTTCCGAATCCGCCGTCTACGACAGCGCGCGCCAGGGCCTGCTCTTCGTCGAGGAGGCGAAGGCGCTGTGGCGCTACCGGCACCTCGTGGCCGAGATCGTCGCGCGGGACATCAAGGTCCGCTACAAGCGGTCCGTCCTCGGGATCGCGTGGACGATGCTGAGCCCGCTCCTGAACATGCTCGCGATGACCTGGGTCTTCTCCCTCGTCATGCGGGTGAACGTGAAGAACTTCCCCGTCTACTTCCTGACGGGGTCGATCTTCTGGGCGTTCTTCGGCGGGGCGACGAGCCACGCGGCCTCCCTCACGATCGACGCGATGGAGATCACGAAGCGCATCTACATCCCGCGCTCGGTCTTCGTCGTGTCGGCCGTGGGCGTCGCGCTCGTGAACCTCGTCCTCTCCCTCGTCCCGCTCCTTCTCATCATCCTGCTCACGGGGTTTCCCGTGCACGCCTCGTGGCTGTTCGCCCCCGTCGCCATCCTGATCGGCGCGCTCTTCACGACCGGCGTCGGCCTCGTCGTCTTCACGATGGCGTCGCGCTTCGTCGACGTGAAGGAGACCTACCTCGTCCTCGTGCAGGTCTGGTTCTTCGTGACCCCGATCGTCTACACGCCGTCCCTCGTCCCGGAGCGGTACCGGTTCATCGTCCGGTACAACCCGATGACCTACCTCGTGGAGGTCTTCCGGGCGCCGATCTACGACGGGTGGCTCCCGGGCCCGAACACGCTCGCGTTCGCTTCGCTCGCCGCGGTCGCGGCCCTCGCGGCCGGCTGGCTCTTCTACGCGTCGCGCATCGAGGAATATGGCCGCGGAAACTGATCGCCGCCGTCGCCCTGAGCGGCGTCACCGTGAGCTACCGGATCCCGAAGGAGGCCGTGCACACGTTCAAGGAGTACGCGATCCGCAAGCTCCAGGGCCGGATCGAGCACGGCGAGCTCGTCGCGCTCCGCGACGCGACGCTCACGGTCGCGCCCGGCGAGCGCGTCGGCGTCGTCGGGCCGAACGGCGCCGGCAAGAGCACGCTCTTCCGGGTCATCGCGCGCGTCCGCCGTCCGACGCACGGCCGCGTCGTCGTGCGGGGCCGGGTCGCGCCGCTCCTCGAGCTCGGCCTCGGATTCCACGGCGAGCTCACGGGCCGCGAGAACGTCGTCCTGCACGGCACGCTCATGGGCTTCTCGCGCGCGCTCATGCTCGAGCGCATGGACGCGATCGCGGCGTTCGCCGAGCTCGAGGCGTTCCTCGACTCCCCGATCCGCACGTACTCGACGGGCATGGTCGCGCGCCTCGCGTTCGCGGTCGCGACGGACGTCGACCCGGACATCCTCCTCGTGGACGAGGCGCTCTCCGTGGGCGACGAGCGCTTCCGCGCGAAGTGCCGCGACCGGATGGCCGCGCTCCGCGAGCGCGGAAGGACGTTTCTCCTCGTCTCGCACAGCCTGTCGGACATCACGGACTCGTGCACGCGCGCGCTCTGGATCTCCGACGGCCGCATCCTGAAGGACGGACCCGCCGACGCCGTCTGCGCCGCGTACCACGCGTGGGCGCAGGGCTGAGATGCGGCGCGCCTTCCTCGAGCTTCGAGCCCACGGCGACGCCGTGATCGCGACGGCGGAGGCGGCGTGAACGAGGCCACGAAGACCCGTCGGCTCTGGGATGCCCGCGAGGCCGCATGGTTGCGGGGGGATGGGCTCGACATCGGCTGCGGGCCGGACCCGGTCGCGCCGGACGTCGTTCGCTTCGACGTGGAGGACGGCGACGCGAACCGCATTCTCGCGAGCATCCACCGGCAGTTCGACTTCGTCTTCTCGTCTCACTGCCTCGAGCACATGGACGATCCCCCGCGCGCCCTGAGGGACTGGTGGGCGCTCGTACGCCCGGGCGGGCATCTCGTCGTCGTCGTGCCGGACGAGGATCTCTACGAACAAGGGTACTTCCCGAGCATCTTCAACCCCGACCACAAGGCGTCATTTACGATCTCCAAGCGCGCGAGCTGGTGCGCGCGGTCGCTCAACCTCCTCGACCTCGCCTCCGCACTCGAGGGCGGCGAGGTCGTATCGATCGAACTGCAGGACGCGGGGTACGACCGACGTTTCCTGAGCCACGGCCGCGTCGGGCGCCCCCTCGCGTTCCTCCTCCACCGCATACGCGCGAAGGCGGGCTGGGTGCTGAGGTCGTGGGGAATCCCGTTCTACGGCTTCCGCATCTTCCGCTTCGCGGGGCTGCCCGTCGACCAGACCGAAGGCGATGCCGTCGCACAGATCCAGGTCGCGGTGCGCAAGAAGACCTGACGCCTCGGGGTCCGGGGCTCTTTTCGCGACCCATCCCGGACGCACGTCACTGCCAGTAGCCCGTCACGTCCACGATCAGGTGCGCCGAGCCCGAGGCGAAGCCGGAGACGACGGTCACGCTGCCCGTCGGCGTCCCGAAGAGGCCGAGCTTCGCGTTGTTCGCGCGGGTCTGGCCCGCGCCGAACGACACGGTGTCGAGCGACGGCGTCGTCCCGGCCGGCCCGATCTTCAGCGACCCGGCCGCGCTCGAGCCCGTCACCGTCACGTTCGCGGCCACGGCCACGGCGCCGGACGGCACGCCGCACGCGCCCGCGATCGGAAAGGCGCGCGTGCCGTTCGCGGTCAGTGCGGGCCCGCCCGTGATTCCGGCCGGGCCGCGCGTGTCGACGATGCGGCAGGGCGTGAGCGTGTGGAGCGTCGCCGCGGGCGGCGGCGCGGCGGCGAAGTCGATGCGGCGCACCTGCCCGCCTCCGGCATACGTCGTGTAGTAGAGCGACGTCCCGGTCGCGGAGGGACCCATGAGCAGGTCGACGACGGTGAACGAGCCGAGCCCGGTCGCGAAGTCGGAGGCCGAGGGCGGCCCGGCCGTCGCGAGATGCGCGATCGCGCCGCAGTTGAAGTCGGCGAAGAGGAACGCGCCGTCGTACGTCGCGGGCCACGCGCCCGTCGGCACCCACGCGCCTCCCGTGACCGTTCCGCAGCCCGTCGTGCTCGTCCCGGGGATCGTCCCGTGCGGGTACTCGTAGTACGGGTCGAGCATGTTCATCGGCGTCGGGCTGCAGTGGTTCGTGGTGAGCGCGGTGTGCGCGCCCTCGCGGCACGGCCAGCCGTAGTCGCCGCCCGCCTGCACGACGTCGACTTCCTCCCACGAGCCCTCCCCGACGTCGTCCACGAAGAGGGCGCCGTCGCTCGGGCGGAAGCTGAACCGGAACGGGTTGCGGAAGCCCCAGGCGTAGGCCTCCTGGCAGATCGTGCCCGGCGCCGAGGGGCCCGCGTTGCAGCGCGCCGTGCCCGCGCCGAGGAACGGGTTCGTGGCGGGCACGGAGCCGTCCCGCCCGATCCGCACGATCTTCCCGTTGAGCACGTTCCGGTCGCGCGAGGCGTCGTTCGAGCCCTGGCACCCGCTGTCGCCCGCGTAGTCGCAGCCGCCGTCGCCGATGCCCGCGTAGAGGTACCCGTCCGGGCCCACGCGCAGCTGGCCGCCGTTGTGGTTGCCCGCGAAGTTCAGGACGCCGTCGAGGAGCACGAGCTCCGTCGCCGGGTCGATCACGTTCGCGGTCGGGACGTCCAGCGTGAAGCGCGAGATCCGTTCGACCGGGGCTCGCGAGCGATTGCGTCGGGCAGCCCGTTGTTGTTCTTGTTGAACGTGTAATAGAGGTAGATCCAGTGGTTCGTCGTGAACTGCGGGTCCACCGCGACGCCGAGGAGGCCGCGCTCGCCGTTCGAGCAGACCTTCGTGCCGAGCGTCAGCGCCGCCGTCGGCAGCAACGTTCCCCCCGAGACGACGCGGAGCGCTCCGCCCTGCGTCGCGACGAGCAGCCGCCCGTCCGGCGTGAACGCGAGGGCCGTCGGCGCCCCGACGGTGGCGACGAGGGCGTCGCCGAAGCCGGGGGGAAGGGTGACGGCGGGGGCGGGGAGGGAGAGGAGAGCCAGGGCGAGAAGGCAGCCGCGAGGATTCGTACGCGAGGACGCGAAGCTCGGGACATAGGACCCCCTCAGAGAAGTGTGAGGAGGCAACGCCCCTGCACACGGCGTAAACTGAGACTCGATGCTCTTGGCTTGCCAGCGGGACCTGCGATCTTGATGCGGCTACGGGGCGGAACCAGGGCCAACAGAAGAGCGTGGCTTTACCGGACAGTCGTCGCGTCTGCTGTGGTGGTTGTCATTATTCTAGGAACGCTGGCCCTGCCTCTCCCGGCGTTCGTCCTCCGGCCGCTCGTCCTGTCGTGCCAGAGCTGGATCCTGACGGATTACGCCGCGGACGTCGAGACATCGTCGCCACTAGACCGCGGCGTGCGTAAGCTCGTCGCTACGTTTCTCGAACAGAAGCTTGTGGAGCACGTTCGAAGTGATTTCGACGTTCCCTCGAATGCAACGGACGTGGAGCGCCTGCTGACCGTCCTGTTCAAGGTCAAGCCGTTGATCTTGAACGTGGCTGAGGTCCCCCACGAGCCTTCGAGCTGGCCCACGCTCCTCTCGGGAGTCGGATATTGCGACCAGCTCAACGGCGTTGCCGCGCGCGTCCTGGCCGGATTCTTTCCAGTCAGTCAAATCTTCGCGCTCTACGATCCGGTGAAGCACCTCTCGCCGCACACGATCGGGCGCGTCTGGTCGACTCAGGAGCGCGATTGGCTCTACTACGACATCTATTTCGACGATGTCCGCATCTTTCGCCTCGATGACAAGGGCGGGGTACGATTTGTCGCCGCCGGAAGGCCAGTACCTCTTCGCGAGACCCCCCCTCCCGCCGCTGGTCTGTATGAAATGGCGAGAGAGGGGTGGGTCTTGAATGAATACCGGCCGACGTTCCTGTCCTATCTGCTTCTGAAGGCCGAGGTGGCCGTCGGAATGATCTCGAGGCCGGCCCAGCCGCCGCTCGTGGAGCCGACGGAGGAGCGTCCGAGCCAGCCGATGGTGAGTCTTGGATCCGCCTCACGAGATTACCTGGACGCCCGACTCACACATCTCCTGGACGGCGAGGAGCGCGCGTTGCGTGCCTACACCCGCCTCGTCAGAGTTCACGGCGGAAACGACGATCCTTCGAAGGAGACTGCCGTTCGCGCGGCCGAGGGGTTCATCGTCACACTCGCGGGCCAAGGTCACAACGCGGAGGCAGCCTGTTTCCGTATTGGAAGTCGGAACGTTCGCTCGTCCCGGGCTCCCGCGCATCTCTCTATCATGGATGAAATGTCATGCGCGCCGGATGGAGTCGCGGGGAGCGTGGACGAGTGGACGCGGCGAACGAAGCGCCACGGGATGACACGCAACCTCCACGGGACCCTTCCTCTCGTCGGACCCAACCGCCGGTCGAACGGTTCCGTTTCATGACGGCCCACGAAGTCAGGCGCTGGTACAACCCATCTTCGGGCGTGGCGCGAGTCATGTCCGCGATGGCCTTTACGGGATTCGGTACGGTCATCGCGAAGGTCGGCCTCGCGCTCCAGGAGATCCTGGTTGCGAGGCGATTCGGCTCGAGCGGGAGCGTCGAGGCGTTCCTATTTGGGGCGTCCGCCATCACCTTTCTCAACGGAATGCTTGTGACGTCTCTCGTGATGGCATGCGTTCCGTCCTACGTTCGGGCTCGGGAGCACGGCGGGCCGCCTGCGAGGGACCGCCTCGTCTCGTCGGTCTCCTTCGTGGTGATCTGCCTTCTCTCGGGGATCGTCGCGATCATCGGGGCGCTCGCCCCCTTCGCACTCCATTTCGTGCTTCCGAAGTTCGATGCAAGCCGGATCACCGAAACCGTGCTCGTGCTTGCGATTCTGCTCCCGACGGTCGTGCTCGCCGGCCTGAGCGCGAACTGGGGCGCAGCACTCAACGCCGTCGGCCGCTTCGGCTCCGTCGCGGCGGCGCCAGCGGCTCCACCCCTGTGTCTCGTCGCTTACTTGCTCTGGACCCGGGAGCCGCGCGTCTCCCATATGGCGATCAGCGTCCTCGTCGGCGCCGTGCTTCAGACGGTGTTCATGGCGCAGATCGCCCGCCGCAACGGCATTTCCGTGATGCCGCACTGGGCTGGCGTCGACGAGGGTTTGCGGACGACGGCGAGCGAGTACACCCCGATGGTGATGGCGACGGCATTTCAAGGCAGTACGGTGCTGGTCGACCAATCCATGGCGTCCGCGCTCGGTTCTGGCAGCCTGGCGATATTCACGTACGCCACGCGGATTCCAATGTTCATTCTCGTGGTGCTGGCGACCTCGCTCGGGACGGCCCTCCTCCCGCACTTCTCCGGGATTGCGGCGCAGGCAGAGTGGGATCGCCTACGCGTGGGCTTCGCTAGGGCCTTGCGCTGGATCCTTGTCGTGAGTGTTCCCCTCACGGCCATTTCGATCTGGGCGTCCCCGGCCCTCGTCCGGATTGTCTTCCAGGGCGGGGCATTCAGTGTGCCGGACGCGAGTGCCGTGACAGACGTGCAGCGATGGTTCTTGCTCGTGATCCCGGCCTACCTCGTAGGGATCGTGGTTCCGCGGATCGTGTCTGCCGTTCAAGCGAACAGACTCACTATGTGGGTGGCGCTGTTGAGCGCGCTGCTCAACGTAGCATTGAACCTACTTCTGATGCCGCGATCGGCCTCGCGGGAATCGGCCTCGGAACTGCCCTCGTTTACACCATCACCGAATGCATTCTCGTCGTCTCTGTGTTCTCGATACTTCGACGACAGCGGCGACGGGAGCAGCGGTCTTTGGACCACGTCGGCGTAGGCTGTCCTGCCCACGCCGCTTCTCACCGGGGGTGAACGGTCGAAGTGTGCGTGTCTGGACGAGCGAAACGCGGCGTATCCTCGGTGTCGATGCGCAACCATCGGGATGTTCTCGGTGGCTCGGAGCACCGCATAAACTCCGCAGGGCTATGTGGTTGCTACAAACGCCCCTTAAGTGGGCCGCTCGCTCGACGTTCGTTCTTCCGGATGGGACTCTATTCGACTATCCCTTCCGTAGCTCGATCGGCCGACTCCTGTATGTCGGCGATGGCTTCGAGGCCGCGGAGTTGCGTTCAGGGCCTCTCAGCGATTCAACCCGGTGACGTCGTTCTCGATGTGGGCGCCAACGCTGGCTACACACGGTCCCATTGGCTCGTCGCGTCGGCCCAACCGGCCACGTCTACGCGTTCGAGCCCGGCCTATGTGAGCTCGAGCTACTGCGGCGGAACGTTAGCCGATACTCCCTCGAGAACGTCTCTATCGTTCCGAAGGCGGTGTCCGATACGGACAGGGGTCGGCGCCTTTCCAAGTTTCGACCGAGGGGGCGATGAGTTCTCTCCCGCCGAACGGCACACCCTAGCCAGCGAGTTTACCGGGAGGATGTCGTGCAAACAGTCACGCTGGACACGTTCGTACGTGAAGTCGGACTGTCCCACGTTGACATTTGGAAAATGGACATCGAGGGAGCGGAGATGCTTGCGTTTCGGGGCGGCGCGAGCGTCCTGAAGATGCGACCGCGGATGATTCTATTTGAGGCTGCCGACCACATCTCGAAAGCGTTCGGCTATTCCGTCGCCGATCTCTTCGCGTTCGTGCGGTCTGCTGGCTACGCCATTTACTTCTTCGAAGATGGCACCATCAAAGCTGTGGACTCTTCGGACACACGACACGGAAGGTCCATTTACAATTACTTGGGTCTGCCGCAGTGACGGCATATTGACTCAGCTTGATCGCACTTGGAAGACGGGACACGAGGGTCGCACCGAGTCGTCAGCCACGGCGAAAGACGCGCGCAAAGAGGTCGGAGTAGGCCGGCGCTAGCGCTGAGGTCGAGTAGCGGCTTTCGGCCAAGGCTCGACCGTTCGCTCCTAATCGACTCCTGAGAGCCGCATCGCGGACGAGGCGGACGATGGCGTCCGTCCATTCTTCCGTGGACGTCGCGAGGTAGCCGTTCACACCGTCCACGACCAGGTCCGGTGTCACACCGACAGGGGTAGCGATGACCGGGATTCCCATCGCCATGTACTGGATCGCCTTCATCCCGGCCTTCCCGTTCACCCAGTTCGTCGTCGTCGAGTGGGTACAGCCCGATATCGATGAGTCGAAGCGAGCTGATCTCGTCCTCTGACGACCAGGGAAGGACGCGCGCTCGAGGCTGGCAAAGTGAAATCGGGATCCCCAATGACAATAATGTCGAATTCGGCTTGCTCGCGGGCGCGCGCGAGCGACGCCTCCAGCGGCCTCAGATATTTGGAGGTGGAACGGCTTCCTGTCCAGCCGACGACGGGTCGGGTATGGGTTGCCTTTTCCCCAGGGGGAATACCGGGCCGAATTGAGACTTGAGGAAATCACGGTAATGGGCCGGCCGACAGCGAGCAGGTCCTCCCTCATGAAGCGCGTGACGACCACGACCTCGTCAACAGCCGTCGCAAGGCGTTTCACGAACTCGGGCCGCTTGAAGCGAGACACGACCGAACCATGGTCGCTAGCGTGTCCCTCGTAAACACGATCACAGAGGTCGAGGACGCTGCTCGTGAAGCAGCGAGGGGCCAACTCGTTGAGCCATCCGGGCCCAAACGGCACGAACCAGTCACTTATGTAAATGCCGTCGTACTGGCGAGCGCGAACGAGGTCAAGGAGCCGTCTGGCGTACCCAATGAAGAGGGCGAGCGCCTTCCAAGGAGTGTGGCCGCGTTCACGTACCTTTTCGGTGAGCCAGCGCGGGATAAAAGGGGAGCGAACGATTTCATATCCGTCGGCCGCGAGCGCTTTCAGATACTGCTCGAAGCTGAAATACGGCCCTTGAGTTACGCCCTCGACGTACGGCGTCAAGGAGAACCCGCTTCTGCCGTAGGCCGACGACGGGCGCACGAGGGGGGCGCTCCTGATCGGCAGCGGGCGTCCCGCTGGAAGAGCCAGTATCCGTCATCCCGCCGATGCCAACCTGGGCGGCGCATTCCGCAGGAAGATTGCGTCGAGCTGCAGAGTCTGGCCGGTCGTCCGATCCGTAAAGCCAGGTTGCACGTGGAAGAGGACGAACCCTAGGGATTTCAGGAACGCGAGTTGATCGAGAAAGGTGGCTTGGCCCTCATAGAGTTCGACGAGAGACATTTCGGTGTGGACGATCGGCACGTCACGGTTAGCGAGAAAGGTGGAGGCGCCGCGGAATACCTTTTGCTCATAGCCCTGGGTGTCCAGCTTGAGGCAGAACCTGCTCGAACGGTCGATGACAGGGTGGGAGATCGCGTCGAGCGGAAACACAGGGGGCAGCCTCTGATCCGATGGTTTGTGATGAAGGCTCGGCGTGGAGGTGACTTTCGAGGATAGGCGCGACCGAACTGCTGACGCTGTTTGCCGCCCGGTGCATTTGAACGGTGCCGGTCGTGTCCCCGAGGGCGCCACGGGTGAAGATCTTCCAACGCGGATTGCCCTCGGCGGCCCGGCATAGAGCCAGATGTTCCACCTCGAGCGGTTCGAACGAAAGGATCGCGCCCTGATACCCGCGTTCAAGAAGCGCTCGAGCGAACTGCCCGGTATTGGCGCCGATATCGAGAACGGCATCCACCTGATGGATGTCCAGAAGATGAGCCAGGAGATCCTCGGACCTCCTCAGAGGGTAGTGCCTTCCGATCGCAAGGCCCGAAATGTTCTCGACGTGCCGGCGGACCGCCCTCAGTGTGTCGTGCCGCGAGAGGGCAGAAAGCAGTTTTTCGTAGGTCACGCCGTTTAGCCGCCGTTTGCGGGAACCGCTTCGTGACGATAGTCCACGTTTCCGCAAATGCAAAGCATCGAGGATCCATGAAAGGGGAGAAGACGGGCCGGCCGTAGAATCTATGCCAACGTGAAGCTAAGAGATGGATGCGGGGCGCCGGTCCCTCGGGAGGGCCGGCTCGCAAGTACCATTAGGTCCTCGTTTCGGGCGAGATGAGATCGTTGATCGTTTCTGCATTCAGCGCCGTCGTCCTTGCAGCCGGGGTCTGGTGGCTCTGGGCCAGAGTCGCAGAGAGGGTCTCCCGGCGGCAGCAGTGGCTTCTGGCGTTCGTACTCGTTCTGAGAGTCTGGTCGGGCACCGGCCTCTTGCTGGTTTCGCTCCTCCTTCCCGGCCGGCTTCTGCCATTCAGAATCGGCGATGGCCTCTGGATGTTCGCGCTCGACGCGAACCTGTACATACCAGCGGCTCAGCGCGCCGCCGAAAGCGGTGTTCTGGGGCCCTTTTCACTTTTTGAGTGCGCCGGTCAACGCCTGGTTCTACGTGTTTTGCCTCGCACACGCGACATGGTGGCTCGGCAACGCGGTCAGCGCCGGTATCGTTCTCAACTTACTCGTTTTCCTGGCAGCAGGGGCCATCCTCGCCATCTGGTCGGAGTCGTTTCTGCGGTCTTCAGCGCTCGCGCTGGTTCCTGTGGCGGCGTTGGGCCTCTACGCAGCGCGGTTCTTTGGTCGAGCCAGCCGTTGAAGGACACCTTGCTCTCGGCGGCCTTGATCTTCTGGTGCTACGCTTTCTATCGGGTCACCAGAGACGTTGGCAGAAGTGACGGCGCGAAGGTGGCTGAGTTGGTCGGCGGCGTTGTTGGCGGCGACGTATGCCGTGACGGGAGTCCGTTGGTACGTTGCCCTCTTCATTCTTGCCGGCTTCCTTGTATGGTTGTTGGGAGCTATGGCGCTCAGCGCTCGAGGGGTGCGGCTTCGCATTGTGATTCGTTCCGCGGCGCTCGCGTTCGCAATCAGCCGGGTGATTCTTATGGGCGGCAAATGGGACATACCCCCGACGGTGCGGTCTGTTCTCGACCCGTTCGCCAGAGCAACGCCGAGCGTGACCACGAGTCGCGAAAGAACTCTTCCACAGATTCGCGAGGGCTTTCTCAAGAGCGGCGGCAGCACTCAAATCTTCGTCCCAGGCGTCCGGGCTCCGGGCGTGGGGCAAACGCCGGCCACGGCCCGGGTCGGTCCCGGCACCCCTGTGCTGGGGCTGCGGAGCCTGGTCGCGGGCGTCGCAGCTTTGATACTCCCGAGGGGCGTCGGGAGACTCCTGGACCTTTACGATGCCGGGGGTGGGAAAGGATTCTGGTGGCTTGCGGACCTCGACTCGTGGTGGTTTCTCCTTTCCGCCGCTGCGTGCGCCTCCGCCGTATTCATGGGGGTGTCGTCCGGTCGGGGCGGCCGCGCGCTTACCTTTGGCGTCGCCCTTTCAGGCCTGGCGCTTGCCGTGACGATGGGGTGTCTCGTCACGAATTACGGAACGCTCATGCGGATGAGAGAGATGATTTTAACGATCATCGTCGTGCTCCCCGCCGCCGCGAGATCTCCAGGGAGGCCCGATGTCGACACAGTGGACGGGTCGTGACGTTCTGAGGCCTATCCGCTCGACTTCTCGCTCCGCGGGGGCTCCGAATGGCTCAGAGTCCCGGGGCCACTAGAATCGGAGAGTGTGCGGAATCGTCGGCGTTGCCGCCAGCGGCCGCGTGAATCCGGACGTCCTGCTTCGCATGCGGGACGCCCTCATTCATCGGGGTCCGAACGATGCGGGTATCTGGATCGACCCAACCGGCACGGTGGGGCTGGGGCAGCGCAGGCTCGCGATCGTGGACCTTTCTTTCGCCGGGCGAAACCCCATGTCTCGCGAGGGCACCCGCTGGGTTACGTTCAACGGAGAGATCTACAACTTTCGGGACCTTCGCCGGGAGCTCGAGAGTATTGGAGATACCTTCGTTTCGCAGAGCGATACAGAAGTGCTCCTCGCCGCGTACGCCCGCTGGGGGCCGGCGTGTGCTTTCACGCCTCGTCGGGATGTTTGCCTTCGGGATCTGGGACGGCGCGCATCGACGCCTCTTCCTCGCGCGTGACCGCCTCGGCAAGAAGCCTCTCTACTACGCAACTTACGCCGGACGCTTTGCCTTCGCGTCTGAACTCAAGGCGTTTCTCGTCGACCCGGAGCTTCCTCGTGACGTGGACCCGGAGGCGCTCGCGCTCTATCTGAGGTTCGGGTACGTTCCGGCGCCTCTCTCGATCTTCCGGGCCGCGCGCAAGCTTCCCCCGGCCCACACGGGTACCTGGGATCCCGCGACCGGCAGCCTCTCGATCGCACGCTACTGGGACCCGATGGCGATCGCCGCGGCGGGGCCGATGAAGGTTTCGGATCGGGACGCGGAGGCCGAACTCGAGTCGCTCCTCGGGGATGCGGTTCGATTGCGCATGATCGCTGACGTTCCGCTCGGCGCATTTCTGTCCGGCGGCATCGACTCGTCGCTCGTCGTGGCGCTGATGAAGGAGCAGTGCAGCGCCCGTTCGGACGTTCACCGTCCGCTTCGCGAACCCCGAGTACGACGAGGCGGATCACGCGGCGGCGGTGGCGCGGCACCTCGGCACCGAGCATCATGAGGAGCCGTGCTAGGCGGCCGCCATGCTCGACGCGGTCTCGATCGTCGGCGATTTCGACGAGCCGTTCGCAGATTCGTCGGCGGTGCCGACGTATGTGGTTTCGGGCGGGGCGAGCGCACGTGACTGTGTCACTGTCGGGCGACGGCGGCGACGAGCTGTTCTTCGGATATCCGCGCTATCGGGCCTACGCCGGGAATCGTCCTCTTCTCCGGGCCCCGCGGTCCGTGCGCCACGCGATTGCGGTCGCCGCGGCGCGCGCCCCTCGCCGCCGGCTTCGCCGCATCGCGGACGTCCTCCGGCAGGACGATGGAGACCTCTACGCCCGGTTCATCGGCCTGTGGGGCGAGGAGGACGTGACCGTGATGACGGGGGCGACTCCGCCGCCCTACGACACTTACGTCGATGCGGTGGCCAGGCTGGCCGGGCTGCCGCCGGATGAGCGTCCCCCTCTGCTCGACCTCGTGACATACCTCCCGGAAGACATCCTGACGAAGGTCGACCGCGCATCCATGGCAGCCAGCCTCGAGGCCCGGGCTCCGCTCCTCGATCATCGGCTCGTCGATTTCTCCTTGAGGCTTCCTCTCGACGTCAAGGTTCGGGACGGAACCAGCAAGTGGCTCCTTCGGAGAGTCCTCTGCAAGCGCGTACCCGCAGCGCTCCTCGCGCGCCCGAAAATGGGATTCGGGGTTCCCCTGGGCGACTGGTTCCGGGGGCCCTTGCGGGCCGAGATGGAGAAGCGGGTTCGCGGCTCGGCGCTCGAGGCTCTGGGTCTGGACCCCGGGCCGGCGCGGGCTCTGTGGGCGGCCTTTTGTTCCGGGCGGTCGCACCGAACGGATCGTCTCTGGAGTCTCTTTGCGCTGATTTCCTGGTACGAGCGGTGGCTCGCGGGTGGACTCCCGGCGCCCGCGGTCGCGGCCTGATGGCCCCTGAGCGCGTTCGGATCCTCCGATTGATCACGCGGCTGAATGCCGGCGGGCCTGCGCGGCACGTCGTCTGGCTCAGCGCAGGGCTTCGCGAGAGGGGGTACGAGACCCGCCTCGTGAGCGGCGACCTGGCGCCCGGAGAAAGCGACCTGTCGTCGTTTGCCGCCGAGCACGGGGTCGCCGTCGACCGGATCTCGGGCTGTCCCGCGAAAGTCGACGTGCGCCGGCGACCTCCGGGCGATTCCGACCCTCGTGAGCCTCATCCGCTCGTTCAACCCGCACATCGTTCACACCCACACGGCGAAGGCAGGGTTCGTCGGCCGTCTTGCGGCGAGCATCGTGAACGGGCGGTAGGCCGCCTGGTTCGCGGATACGGGTCGTGCACACGTTTCATGGCAACGTCCTTTCCGGCTATTTCGGCCCTGCAACGAGAGCTTGCCTTCCGCCTTCTCGAGCGCGGCCTGGGCGGTTGGGCGACCGACGCCATCGTGGTCCTCTCGCCCCAGCAACGCCGGGAAATCGTCGAGCGCTTTGGTGTCTCGTCGCCGGCAAAGACCTTCGTCGTCCCGCTTGCCCTCGACCTCTCGCCGTTCGAGAGCCTGCCCGATCGCGGCCCGTTCCGGCGCGAGATGGGGTTTGCCGACGACGCGTTCGTGGTCGGCATCGTGGGGAGACTCGCGCCGGTCAAGAACCATGAAATGTTCCTTCAGGCGGCAGGCAAGGCGATCCGGGCGATTCCGAACGCCCGATTCGTAGTGATCGGAGACGGAGAGAGTGCGGCGGCTCTCCGCTCCCTCGCCGACAGCCTCGGCCTCGGCGCATCCGTCCGATTCGCAGGACTTCGGACGGACCTTCCCCAGATCTACGCGGACCTCGATGTCGTCGCGCTGACCAGCCGAAACGAGGGCACACCGCTCTCGCTCATCGAGGCGATGGCGAGCGGCCGTCCGATCGTCGCGACCGACGTCGGCGGCGTGGCGGACATCCTGAAACGAGAGTGGACTGGTCCTGTCTCCGGGCGAAGCTTTTTCGACTCGCCCTCGCCGCGTGGACTGACCGTAGCCGACGGCGCCGTGGATGCCTTTGCGCGTGCGCTGGTGCTCCTGGCCGGGGACCGCGCCCTGTGTCGCGCCCTGGGCGAGGTGGGGCGTGTCTACGCATTTGCCGGGCACGCGCTGCCGCGGCTCATCGACGACGTGGAGGGGATTTATCGACGCTTGCTCGGCACGGACCTGCCCTGAAGGGCCGCCTCAGCGGATCGTCACTTCCTGAACGTCCACGGAGAGACGCCGGCAGACTTCCTTGAGCCGTTCCTGTTCGGCGCCCGGGATTCCAGAAGCGGCGAACACGACCAGGGCGACCCCTCCGCCCAGCAGGACCCGCTCGGCCTCCCGAAGCGACCCGAGGACCATGTATCCGTGGAGGCTACGGCCGATCTTGTCGGGGCTGTCGTCGAGGAACCCGAGGATCCGGTAGTTCCCCTCGCGGTCGGCCTTGATGAGTCGCGTCGCGGCTTCGCCGAGCGCGCCCGCGCCCACGATGAGGACCCCGCGGCGGTCCGTCCGGTCCAGGCCGCGGAAGACTCCTTGAGGGAGTGAAGGGCGATCCGCGCGAACACGACCCCCGTAAGCGTGAAGACGCCGTCGATGACGATGACGGCGCGCGAGAAGTCCTGAAAGCGCGTGAAAAGGACCAGGCCGGTCACGAACATCGCCGACGACAGAAGCACCGCCTTTAGCGTCGCGAGGAAGTCGTGGATCGAAAAGGCTCCGGGATCGTCCGATAGAGACCGACCGCGAAGAAGGACAATGAGGCGGATCGGCCATGAGGAACGGGAACGAGCGGAGGATCAGATCGAGGTTTCGAGGAGACAGGACGCCCTCGTACCTGAGCAGGTACGCGGACAGATACGAGATCGCGACGACCGTGAAGTCCACGATCACGTCCATGATCCGTTGCTTGTGCTGGACGAACGTGTCGAGGACGAAGTTGCCGCAGGCGCGCGGCCTCGGCGATCCCGCTCGGACTCTTGCGGTAAACGACCACGGACCCAAGGGTCGCGCCGAGGTAGTAGATCCCAAGGACCGCCAGTAAGACGCACAGGACGACGAGCGACGCGGGAAGGCGCGGGAGAAGAAGGGAGATGAGGCCGGTGGAGGCGGCGATGACGTAAAGGATCGTGACTGCCCGTCGCTCCGAAAGTCCGAGCGACACGAGGCGATGGCTCGAATGATCACGGCCGCCCTGTGAGACGGGCCTTCCGTGAAGGATCCGGAGGATCGTGACGAGCGTCGTGTCGAAGATCGGAATCGCCAGAACGAAGACCGGCACGGCGATGATTGACAGGCTCACGAGGGGGCGAGCAGTCACCCGCAGGAGCGAGAGCGTCCCGAGCGAGTAGCCGAGGAACAGGCTCCCGCCGTCACCCATGAAGATGGACGCCGGGTGGAAGTTGTAGAAGAGGAACCCGATCGCCGCGCCCGACACGGCGGCGGCCGCAGCCGGTGAGGGGAACGTCTCCGGCCTGATACGCATGGAGCCCAAGGATCGCCGACGCGATCGCGGCGATGCCCGCCGCGAGGCCGTCCATGTTGTCGAGCAGGTTGAACGCGTTCGTGATGCCGACGATCCAGAAGACGACGATCCAGAACGGCGACGAGCGGATGGAACGACGGGATCGTCAGGCCGAATGAGATCGGAAGGAGCGCCGCGATGATCTGGGCGATCAGCTTGCTCGAGGGACGCAGGCCCCGGATGTCGTCGTAAACGCCGACGAGCGAGATCATGACCGCGCCGACGAGCCAGGCCCGAATGAGAGCGCTGCCGCCGGTCCCGAAGAGAAGCAGGAACGTGCCGATTGCGGCAATCATGATCGCCGGGCCGCCCATCAGCGCCGTCGGCTTCTTGTGCCAGCGGTCTGCCTTCGGCTTCGCGACAAGGCCGGCGTCGCGCGCGAGGCGGCGCGCCACTGGTGTCAGGATGGCGGCTGCAAGGACGCTAACGCGAAGGGTGAGGAGAATCCGGACGGGATCAGACGGTGACACGGTAGTGTTCGGCCACCAGGTCGATGATCTCCGGGAGCTTGGTCCGAGGCTCGAACCCAATGAGGGAGTGGATCTTCCCGATGTCGGGGACGCGGCGCGGCATGTCCTCGAAACCCGGCCTCGTAGGCTTGATCGTAGGGGATCAGCACGATCTCCGAGCGGCTCTGCAGCCGCTCCTTCACGAGCCGTGCGAGGCCCGAGGATCGAGATCTCCTCCTGCGAGCCGATGTTGAAGACCTCGCCGTACGCCTCCTCGCGTTTGATGAGCTCGGCGATCGCGCCAACGACGTCGCCCACGTAACCGAAGCAGCGTGACTGCGTGCCGTCGCCGAACACCGTGATCGGCTTTGAGGCCAGCGCCTGGCTCACGAAACTGGGGAGTACCATGCCGTAGCGACCGGTTTGGCGCGGTCCGACGGTGTTGAAGAGCCTCGCGACGACGACGGGCAGCCCCTTCTCGTGAAAATAAGCAATTGCGAGGAACTCGTCGAGCGCTTTGCTGCACGCGTACGACCAGCGGCCGCGGCTCGTCGCGCCGAGGACGAGGTCGTCGTCCTCTACGAATGGCACCTTGGCTGACTTTCCATAGACCTCGGACGTGGATGCGATGAAGACGGGCTTCTTCTTCTTGTTCGCGAGCTCGAGGATGATCTCCGTCCCGCGCACGTTGGTTTCGATCGTGCGCACGGGACTCTGAATGATCAGCTTCACGCCGACGGCGGCGGCAAGATGGAACACGAAGTCGGCGCGGTCGACGAGTTCCGCGGTGAGCGGCCGGTTCATGATCGAGTCGATGACGTAGTCGAAGGAAGCATTCGCCTTGAGGTGCTCGATGTTCTGGATCCGCCCGGTCGAGAGATCGTCGATGACGACGACGCGGTCGCCACGCGCGAGAAGCGCCTCGGCGAGATGGCTGCCGATGAATCCGGCGCCTCCGGTGATGAGATAGGTGTCGCCCATGTCGGTCTGCTCGGATGATAGCAAGCGACCCTGTAAGACGATGGTGATGAGAGCTCGTATCAATGCAGAGCGGGCGAGCGCTCAGAGCCCCACTGCGTACCGTGACCCGAGCAGAGTGACAGCCGTCCAGATGTGGAGGACCACGGCACCCGCGAGGAACCGTTCGCCAGCCGGTCTGCGCCTGTCGACTCGATCCGCGCGAGGAGCGGAAGCAGCACGAGCGGGGCGGCGGGGAGCAGGAACCGGCCCCAGGGGTTCGTGGGCGCGAAGAAGCGCAGCGAGTTCGTGACGACGCACGCCGAGAGCGCGTACCCGATCGCCACGAGGAGCAGGGCCGAGCGGCCGGGGCTCCGCTGCGTGAAGCGCCAGCTCAGGACCGGGAGCGCGAGGAACAGGGCGACGCAGGCCCAGCGCGCGAGCGCGTAGAGCGCGTCCGGGTAGGACACGTCGGCGTAGCCGAAGACGCCCCAGTACATCTTCCACGACAGCACGTCCTGATCGAACGCGAAGTTGTTCGACCAGAAGGCCGACCAGTGGGCGGCGACTTCGTCGGGATAGTCGAAGCGGAGGCTCTCGAACGGCACGGAAGTCCAGGGCGTCACGAGGAACATCACGACGAAGAGGACGACGAGCGCAGCCGATCGGGCCCGGGCGGCGCGCTCGCGGCCGGCCTCCGAGATGGTCGCGGGAGCGCACGATGGCGAGAGGCGAGACGCGAGGCCGATGACGAAGGGCGCCGGCGGCGGCGGCGAGGAGGAGCCAGAAGGACGGATCCTCGAAGCGTCCGAGCTGCTGTCGGCAGCCGCGCACCGAAGCTGGAAATGAGCTGCCGGATGCGACCCGTCGCGAGCGCGAACACGACCGTCCCGGTCAGGAGGACTCCCAACGGACGAGCATGGCTGCCCGTCGCCAGGCGCCGGCCCGACCCTGCCGGCATCCGGTAAGCGGCGTGGGCGGCAGAGCGCTGTCAGGACGACGGTGGACGGAACGGCGAAGAAGACGAAGTCGTCCCAGACGCCGATTCCGGCGAGGCTGACGCGAGCGAAGAAGAGCGCCGCCATGCCCAGCCGACGTGCGAGCGACTTTCGCTCAGGACACCCGCGACGAGGCATGCGGCGAGGAACTGGCCGATACCGATCGCGAGCGAGTAGTTCGAGCAGCTCGCGACGACGCCGACCGAGTAGGGGAGCAAGGCGACGAGCCCGTAGAGGAGAGCGATAGTGCGCGCCGAGGCCGAAGCGGACGAGGACGAGGATTCCGAGAACGAAGAAGGAGCAGCGACGCGCACGCCGAAAGGACGACGTACGCCTCGAGCCTGTCGAGGACGCTCATCCTTCGAAGCAGGGGGCCGAGAATGCGGAACGCGTTGTAATACAGGGGCGCGCGTGTTCGCGGATTGATGAGGAACGCGTCGGGGAGGGCCGGGCCTGCCTTCCGGGCTTCGACGTCGAGGCGGCGCGTCGCGACGTCGCGCACCCGTACGCGCCGTTCCGGCGAATCGATCAGACACGGGAACGTCGGGATATCGAACCCAGTTGTCGTAGCCGATGGCGTCGTAGAGGAGGGCGAGAGACTTCGGGTAGGCATCTGGATTCGCGAACATCGCCGGGTTCCAGACGACCGCTTCCACCGTTCCCGGCATGCGTCGCCTCGTCCGCCCCCTGAAACGGCGCGAGGCAGCAGGCGTGAAGGAGCGTTACGGCGGGAACGAGGCAGGCGACGGCGCGCGCGTATCTCGCCCTCCCAGAGCCACCACCAGCCCGCGAAGAGAAGCCCGAGCGCGACGATTCCAGTCACCTGCAGGACCCGGCTGCACGAGATGAAGAAGAAGAACCGGGTCAGGGTCTCGCGGGCGGGGACCGGTTCGACGTGGAGGAAGCGGTACCGGATGATCGAGCGCGACGGCCGTGCTCGCGGGGAGTCCGGCCGCCGGATCTGGAAGGCCGAGAAGTGCTCCGTTCCGGGTCTGTTCTGCTCCGCGAACCCGAAAGGCCCGGGCAGGAGGCCGTAGACCTGGACGTCGAGCCGGGTGTCGGAGCCGGGGAGGGGACCGAGGTCGACCCAGTCACGGTCGGCGACGATCTGGAGGCGCGCCCGCCCGCGGAGGACGTCCCACCACGAGACGTGTGTCGTTCGGGTGGCCGCTGCGCACGACGAGAAGGCGGGTCCGGCCGTTCGAGGCGAGCTGGATCTGGAGGCGCGAGCCCTCGGGCACGCTCCACGGCTTCTCCTCCGGCCACTCGAACCTCAGGTCGTAGACGTGGCCGAAGCTGGCCGTCGGGTGCCAGAGGTCGATGTCGCGCTTGCCGGACGAGAGCGGAGGATTCGGGAGGTTCTCGGCGACGACCTTCTTCGCGTGCCAGCCGTTCCAGACGAGGTGGGCGAAGCAGGCCAGGAGGATCCCGGCGAGGACGAGCGAACGGAGGAGGAGGCGCCGGAGCACGGTAGCGAGGAGAAGTGTACGTGAGGGCGGTCTCCGCGAAGACACGCGGGCTGCTCGCGGGAGCAGGCGGCGCAGGCTCTGCGCGACGACGCTTCTACGCAGAGATCGCGCGCGAAGTGGCCGCTGCCGCGTTGAACGGTACGCTACACGAGCGCGGCGCGCAGCGCCGAGATCACGTCCCGTCGATCCACAGCGGAAAGTGATCCGATGCGCTTGATGAGCAGGCGATTGTCGAGCGTGAACATCTTCAACCGTACGATGCACGGGATGTGAAGCCCCGCATGCGCGAGATTCGCGATCTCGACGTCCGCGGGCCAGGGTCTGCGAGCGCGCGTCGTGATCATCGCCAGCACGCTGTGCCCGGCCTTGTTGAAGCTTGGCCGGCTCAGGACGAGGGCGGGCCGCCTCTTCGCCCCCGGCCGTTCGCTGAAGGGAAACGGCACGACGACGACGTCCCACGCCTCAGAGATCACGGAACGCCTCGTCGTCGTCGACGGACTCGCGCCATTCCTCGAGGGTCTCGGAAACGTGCAGAGTGATAGGCGGCGTCGAACGATGCTCAGGCTCCGCCTGCAGGATCGACCACGAAGTGGCCGACGTCGGCGTTCACCTCGTACGCGACGAGATCGTCTCCGGAACCGTGCTGCCAGATGAAGGCGCCGCGCGGCACTCGTCAGGCGTGGAATGGTGGACCTGGCCCTTGCTGGAGAGACTTCTCGGCTGGTACACTCGTTAGCATTCTTTACAGGTCTTGTACGTAAAGAATCTAGTCGCGAGATGACGCGAATGGGTCAAGCGGGCGTTGAGCTTCCCTACCCGTGGAGCCCAGCAGCTCGTGGTATCCGCCCGCGGTGTCGATGGCGGCGTAGTGCGCGGCGCGGGAGAGCCCCTTGCGGACGAGGCGCTCGACGGTCTCGTCCTCGTGCCAGAGCCTGAGGATCGTCTCGGCGATTCCCGGCGGATCCGTCGGGTCGAAGAACAGGGCGGCCTCGCCCGCGACCTCCAGGAGCGCGGGAAGGTCCGAGCACGCGACCGGCGTCTCCAGCGTCATCGCCTCGAGGACCGGGATCCCGAAGCCCTCGAAGAGCGACGGGAAGACGAGGAGCTCCGCGCCGGCGATGAGCGCCGTGGTGTCGGCGTCGTCGAGGTACGGCAGGACGCGGACGCTCGCCGAGAGGCCGGCGGCCTTCACCCGCTCGCGCAGGGCCTCGCGCGCCTCGTCGAGCGCGCCGCAGAGGACGAGGACGAAGTCCGGCTCCTCGGCGACGACGCGCGCGGCCGCGTCGAGGAGGCGCTCGTGGTTCTTGTGGGGCCAGAAGTTCGCCGGGTAGACGGCGTACTCGGTGCGGAAGAGGCCCAGCGCGTCGAGGCGCCCGATCGAGTCGCGGGGATCGGGCGGGGTTCGCACGCGCTCCGGCGATCGGCGGGAGGACGGAGATGTGCTCGGCCTTGACGTGGACGCGCTCGACGGCCATGAGCTTCGTCGCCTGGGAGATCGCGACGACGCGATCCGCGCGCCTCAGGTCTCCCCGGAACTCGATCCGGCGGCGGCGCTCGTCGGCGTCGAAGAACTCCGGGTAGACGAGGTCCTGGAAGTCGTAGGCGACGACGACGTGGGGAAGGCCCGCCTCGTGGAACGCGGCCGTCCCGAGCGGGCTGAAGAGCACGTCGGCGCCGAGCCGCTTCAGGGACGCGCGGTCGGGCGCGGCGAGCTCCAGGAGCGGCTGGAAGAAGCCGTGGAGGCGCCGCCGCGTCCTCAGGATCTTGCGCGGCTCCTCGACGTCGAGACCGGGCCCGAGCCGGTGCAGGACGGCGCCCTTCGCGACGAGGGGCGCGACGACGCCCTCGGCCGGGGGCTTGACGAGGAGGTGGATCTCGTGGGCGTCGGGGCGGTCGAGGAGGCCCCGGAGGAGGTCGAGGACGAAGAGGCGCGCACCGCCGTTTCCGCCGTCCGGCGAAAGGGGAGCGAGATCGACGAAGACCCGCAGGCCCCGTCCCTTTGACATCGCCCTACTTTCGCACAAACTGTGGGCCATGGCGCGCATCGTCATCACGGGCATCACGGGCCAGGACGGGTCGTACCTCACGGAGTCGCACCTCGCGACCGGCGACGAGGTGCACGGCCTCGTCCGCCAGTCGAGCCTGATGCAGCGGACGCGGCTGGACGCCCTGCCCGCGGTCCTCGCCGCCCGCGAAGAGGGTCGCCTGAAGCTGCACTACGCGGACCTCTCCGACACGAGCAGCCTCGTCGCCGTCCTGAGGGCCGTGAAGCCCGACGTGATCTACCACCTCGCCGGGCAGAGCCACGTCAAGATCTCGTTCGACCTGCCCGAGTACACGGCCGACTCGACGGGCCTCGGCACGCTGCGCCTCCTCGAGTCCGTCCGGAGCGTCGCCCCCGACGCGCGCCTCTTCCTCGCGGCCACGAGCGAGATCTTCGGCGAGCCGTCGGAGTCGCCCCAGACCGAGAAGACGCCGATGAACCCGATCAACCCGTACGCGGCCGCGAAGGTCTACGCGCTGAACCTCGTGCGGATCTACCGGAAGGCGTACGGCGTCTTCGCGTGCGCGGGGATCCTCTTCAACCACGAGAGCCCGCGCCGCGGCGAGAACTACGTGACGCGGAAGATCGCCCGGGCGGCGGCGCGCATCGCGCGGGGGAAGCAGAAGGAGCTGCACCTCGGGACGCTCGAGCCGCGGCGCGACTGGAGCTACGCGCCCGACATCGTCGACGGCATGCGCCGGATCGTCGCCGCCCCGAAGCCGGACGACTTCGTCCTCGCCTCGGGCGTCGCCCATTCGGTCGGCGAGTTCTGCGAGGCCGCGTTCGGCGTCGTCGGGCTCGACTTCAGGAAATACGTCGTCCTCGACTCCGAGTACGTCCGCCCCATCGACATCTCCGAGACGCGCGGCGACGCATCGAAGGCGCGCCGGGAGCTCGGGTGGGCCCCGACGACGGGATTCGACGCGCTCGCGCGCCTCATGGTCGAGGCGGAGGTCGCGGCGGTCGACGGCAGCGGGGACGCCGCCTGAAGCCTCCGGCCGTCCTCGTCCCCGCGTTCCGGCGCGTGGAGGCGTCGCGCCGGGCGATCCGCTCGCTCCTGACGGCCGGCGCGCAGCGCATCCTCTTCGTCGACGACGCGGGTGAAGCCGGCGGCGACGACATCGCGCGCGAGTTCCCGTCCGTGGAGGTCGTCCGGACGACGTCCCCCGTCTGGTGGACCGGCGCGATCGACATCGGGATCGCGGCGGCCCGGGACGCGGAGGGGGCCGTGCTGTTCTTCAACCAGGACGTCACGTGCGCGAAGGACTACTTCGCGCGGCTCGGGGAGGCCGTCGACGCGAACCCCGGCGCTCTCGTCGGGAGCGCGGTCGTGTACGCGCAGGAGCCCTCGCGCGTGTGGTCGGCGGGCGGCGCGGTCGAGTGGTGGGGGCGCGGCATCCGCGTCCTCCACCACGGAGCGCCGGCGGCGTCGCTCCCGGCGGAGCCGTTTCCGGCGGACTGGCTCTTCGGGATGGGGACGTACGTGCCCGGGGAGGTCTTCGACCGCATCGGGCTTCCGGACGCGGAGCGTTTCCCGATGTCGTGGGCCGACCTCGACTTCTCGCTGCGGGCCAGGCGCGCGGGCATCCCCGTCGTCGTGGCGCCGAAGGCGCTGCTCTTTCACGAGGTGGGCGACTACGACGCGCGCGTGGCCGGCGCGCCGAGCGCGAAGCAGTACGCCACGTGGCTCGCGGACCCGAAGCACAACCTCTCCCTCTCCGCCCACGCGGAGATCTGGAAGCGCCACGGGCCGAGGCTGTTGTGGCCCCTGTCGCTCGCCATGAGGTTCGGATTTCTCCTGCTCAATTTCATTCGCATCCGGATCAAGTTCCCGCGCGAGGAGACGCCGGGGCGAAGGCAAGAATGGGAATTCTGCTTAGAAGGCGCGTGAAGGGTCGCGGCCCTTGCGCCGGCGGTGCCGCGCGGCGATGCCGCGTGCGGCTGCTCCTTCTCTCTTCACCTTCTAAGAAAATCTTCTCTTCGGACCTGTCCCGATGAGCAACCGTCTCCCCTCGATCTCGCTCGTGACCCCTTCTCTCAATCAGGGGAAGTTCATCCGCGCGACGATCGAGAGCGTGCTCTCCCAGGAACTACCCGGCACCTCGATTACCGCGTGCAGGACGGCGGCTCGACGGACGGGACGCTCGACGTGCTCCGCGAATACGAGGGACGCGTGCCGTTCGTGTCCGAGAAGGACGCCGGCCAGGCCGACGCCATCAACAGGGGACTCGCGCGCGCGACGGGCGAGGTGCTCGGCTATCTCAACAGCGACGACGTGCTGCGCCCGGGCGCGCTCGCGGCCGTGGGCGAGGCGTTCGCGTCGGACCCCGACCTGATGTTCGTGTGGGGGCGGGCGTCCTACGTCGACGAAGCCGGGAACACCGTGTCGCCTTATCTCGCGAGGCCCGACGCGATCGAGCGCCTCGCCGACGCGTGCTTCGTCGCCCAGCCCGCGGCGTTCTTCCGGCGGACGGCGTGGGAGGAGGTCGGGCCCTTCGACACCGCGCTCCACCACACGATGGACTACGACTACTGGCTCAGGATCGCGGCGCGCTATCCGGCGTCGCGGATGCGCTTCCTCGACCGCGAGCTGGCGGGCTGCCGCCTGCACGCGGACGCGAAGACGGTCGCGGGCTGGGACCGCGCGCTCGACGAGATCATGGATCTCGTGAAGAGGCGCACGGGATACGTCTCCCTCTGGTGGTGCGTCGCGAAGTGGGACCACCTAACCGACGGCCGCAGCCAGGCGACGGACCCGCACCCGGTCCCGTGGAGAGCCTATCCGCCGGCGATCCTCGAGTTCCTGCGCAAGAACCCGGTGAGGCTGTGGGGGCGCGGGTTGCGCGGAGCCTCCGATGCGCTGGCGAGGAGGTTTCGAAGATATCGCGCCGCTTCTGACCGTCGTCGTTTCGACGTTCGATCGGGACGCGGCTCGGCGCGGATCACGGAGTCGCCCGGGAACGAGGACGCGACGCACCGGGCGGCTTGTCACGCCCTGGTTTACCGCCTCCAGACGTTCGTTACCGCCAGAGAGCGAGCGGAAGGTCCTTCGTCTTCGCTTTCACAATTCGATCCGGCAGCAGGAATGCGAGCTGGACCCGGCGTTGAAACTCCGCGGAGGTTTCCGCGGGCGGGTTCTGGTCAGGCAGCAGGACCGTGAAGCGTCCGACACGCGCGAGACTGCCGTCCGGCCCGGCGCGTGCGGCCCAGCGCTCGACGACTCCAGGCAGGTCCGACACGAGCGCCCAGCGCACACCGTGGTCGGGGAGGCGGCTCCCGTAGCCGTGATAGTCCACGGCCGGGTCGGCCGAGACCGCGCGCACGCGCCCGCCCGAAAGGTAGTTGAAGGAGTAGACGGACCAGTAGTCGCCGACGATCGCGCCGATGCGCCGCTCCTCGAGAAAGGCGAGGAGGCGCGCGTCTTCCGCAGCGGCCTCCCGCCGGAGTGCGCGCACGTGCGACCAGGGCATCTCGTAGGACGCGACGTGCAGAGCGACCAGCGCAGCCGTGACGAGTGCACCTGCGGGGCGGCTTCGCCGCCACAGGACCCAGGCGAACGCGCCGCCCGAGACGGCGACGAGCGGCCCGCACAGGATGGAGAACCGGACAGATTCGGAGTGGTAATCGCCGGCGGACGAGACGCTGAAGAAGACGAGCGACAGTAGCGCGGCGAGAGCGGGTAGCGCCCACGCCCGCCCGAATTGCCCTCCAAGAGCTCCCGCGACGAACCACACGAGCGCGATGACTTGAAACGCTACGGCGAGAACCGCGAGCGGCGGAATCGCGCCGCCGGAGGCCGGGCCCCCGACGAGCTCGACGAAGCCTCCCGTCAGGCCGTAGAGGATGTTCGAGAAAGCGGACGCGAGGTTGTGCGTCGGCGTGGCGCCATAGTTATTGCGGAGCGACTCGAACGAGTGCGTCGCGTTCCAGACGAGCCACGGCCACGCTCCCGCGAGAAACCCCGCGCCCGCCGCGGGCAGGAGGCGACGCAGCGGGAAGCGGCGAGCGCCGAGCGCGAACCAGAGCGCGGCCGCCGCCGTGCAGCTCAGCGTCAGGATCGAGCACCAGAGGCCGAGGCCAGCGGCCAGGCCGAGCGCCGTCCCCGTGATCGCGCGCGGGCGTTCGGCCCACATGGCCGCGAGCGCGAGCGTCGCGACGCCGCACGCGAGGACGGTGGCGTAGCCCGTCGCGAGGCGTGTCGCGTCGAAGGCTCGGGCCGCGGGTACGGCAAAGAAGAGCGTCGCGAGAAGCGCCGCCGGTCTCGGCAGAATGCGCCGGGCCAGCGCCCACAGGCACACCACGGCGAGGGCGCCCTCGATCAGGGGCGCGAACGTGACCGCGAGCCGCGTGGGGCCGAGCGCCGCAACGAAGGGAGCGTGAAGGTAGCTCTCGACACAACCGAAGCGCACGAAGGTGTGGAAGACGTGGAAGCGTCCATGAAGGATGTCGAGCGTGCGCATTCCCGGCGGAGCGCGTCCGGATCGGCCGGGAACTTGCCGACCGGCCAGGCGGCCGCGGCGCGCACGAGAACGGCGAGGCCGAGAACGGCGCCGGTCCATCCCCGACTCCGCTCGTCGAAGGGGGCCGCCTCCAAGCCACGGGACGTCATCGCGGGGCCAGTTTAGGGCCTCGCTTTGAGACCCCGGTGCGGGCGCATAATCCCCGCCCCCATGGACGCGATCGTCATTCGCGGCGCCCGCGAGCACAACCTCAAGAACGTCTCCCTCACGATCCCGCGCAACGCGCTCGTCGTCCTGACGGGCGTGTCCGGGTCGGGCAAGTCCTCGCTCGCCTTCGACACGCTCTTCGCCGAGGGCCAGCGGCGGTACGTCGAGTCCCTGTCGGCCTACGCGCGGCAGTTCCTCGAGCAGATGGAGAAGCCGGACGTCGACTCGATCGAGGGCCTCTCGCCCGCGATCTCGATCGAGCAGAAGACCACGTCGAAGAACCCGCGCTCGACGGTCGGGACCGTCACGGAGATCTACGACTACCTCCGGCTCCTCTACGCGTCGATCGGGAAGCCCCACTGCCCGACGTGCGGGCGCGAGATCGCGGCGCAGACGATCCAGCAGATGGTGGACCGCATCCTCGCGATGCCCGAGGGGACGAAGTTCCTGCTCCTCGCGCCCTTCGTCCGGGGCAAGAAGGGCGAGTACCGCAAGCAGATGGGCGAGATGGTCAAGCAGGGCTTCCTGCGCGCCCGCGTGAACGGCGCGATGGTCGACCTCGAGGACCCGCCCGAGCTCGACAAGCAGAAGAAGCACACGATCGAGGTCGTCGTGGACCGCCTCGTCGTCAAGCGCGACGACGACACGCGCCGCCGCCTCGCGGACTCGCTCGAGACGGCGACGAAGGTCGGCAAGGGGCTCGTGACCGTGGCGACGCTCGGCGCCTCCGCCGACGCGCCGACGTCCGACGAGACGCTCTCGACGAGCTACGCCTGCCCGGACTGCGGGACGTCTCTCGCCGAGATCACGCCGCGCCTCTTCTCCTTCAACTCGCCGTTCGGCGCGTGCCCGACGTGCAGCGGGCTCGGCACGGTGCAGAAGGTCGACCCGGACCGGCTCGTGCCGGACACGTCCCTCTCGATCCGCGACGGCGCGATCGCGCTCTACAAGCCCGGCTCGGCGAACTGGCGCCTGAGGCAGATCGAGCACCTCGCGAAGGTCCTGAAGTTCTCGATCGACGTCCCGTGGGCGAAGCTCCCGAAGGACGTCCGTTCCGTGATCCTCCACGGGTCGGGCGACCGCGAGATCAAGTGGAAGTGGAAGTCCGAGAAGGGCGAGTACGCCTGGTCCTCGGCGTTCAAGGGCCTCGTCCCGATCCTCGAGGCGAAGTACAAGGAGGTCGAGAGCGAGGACGCGCGGGCCGAGATGGAGAACTACATGTCGGCCTCGCCGTGCCCGGACTGCAAGGGGCGGCGGCTGAAGCCGGAGGCGCTCTCGGTCCTCGTGGACGGGCGCTCGATCGACACGCTCACGGCGCTCACGCTCGAGGACGCGCAGGCGTTCTTCGGAAAGCTGCGGCCCACGGCGCGCGAGATGGAGATCGCGGGGAAGATCCTCAAGGAGATCCGCGACCGCCTCGGCTTCCTGAACGACGTCGGGATCGGGTACCTCTCGCTCTCGCGCGCCTCGGCGACGCTCTCGGGCGGCGAGGCGCAGCGCATCCGGCTCGCGACGCAGATCGGCAGCAAGCTCATGGGCGTCCTCTACGTCCTCGACGAGCCCTCGATCGGCCTCCACGCGAAGGACAACCGCAAGCTCATCGACACGCTCGTCGCGATGCGCGACCTCGGGAACACGGTCGTCGTCGTCGAGCACGACGAGGAGACGATCCGCCTCGCGGACCGCGTCGTGGACCTCGGGCCGGGCGCCGGCATCCACGGCGGCGAGGTCGTGGGGGAGGGCACGGCGGACGAGCTCGCGACGTTCCCGCGCTCGCTCACGGGGAAGTACCTCTCGGGCGGACTCCGGATCGAGACGCCGAAGGAGAGGCGGAAGGGGACGGGCAAGACGCTCGCCGTCGTCGGCGCGACCGCGAACAACCTCAAGGACCTGACCGTGAAGTTCCCGCTCGGCGTCTTCACGGCCGTGACGGGCGTCTCGGGCTCGGGGAAGTCGACGCTCGTGAACGACATCCTCTACCGCGCGGCGGCCCGCCTCTTCCACGAGGCGAGCGAGCGGCCGGGCGCGCACCGGAAGCTCGAGGGGCTCGAGCACCTCGACAAGGTCATCGACATCGACCAGTCGCCGATCGGGCGCACGCCGCGCTCGAACCCCGCGACGTACACGAACGTCTTCAACCCGATCCGCGAGCTCATGGCGCAGGTGCCCGAGGCGCGCCTGCGCGGCTACGGCCCGGGCCGCTTCTCGTTCAACGTGAAGGGCGGCCGCTGCGAGAACTGCGGCGGCGGCGGGCAGATCGCGATCGAGATGCACTTCCTGCCGGACATCTACGTCACGTGCGACATCTGCGGCGGCAAGCGCTACAACCGCGAGACGCTCGAGGTCCGCTACAAGGGGCTCAACATCGCGGACGTCCTGGCGCTCACGGCCGAGCAGGCGGCGGAGGTCTTCGCGAACGTCCCGCCGATCCGCACGATCGCCGACACCCTGAACGACGTCGGCCTCGGGTACATCCAGCTCGGCCAGCCCGCGACGACGCTCTCCGGCGGCGAGGCCCAGCGCGTGAAGCTCGCCCGCGAGCTCGCGCGGCGCGCCACGGGCCGCACCCTCTACATCCTCGACGAGCCCACGACCGGCCTGCACTTCGACGACGTGAAGAAGCTCCTGAACGTCCTGCACGCCCTCGTCGAGCGCGGCAACACCGTGATCGTGATCGAGCACAACCTCGACGTCGTCAAGACGGCCGACTGGGTCGTGGATCTCGGGCCCGAGGGCGGCGCGCGCGGAGGCGACCTCGTGGCCGAGGGGACGCCCGAACAGGTCGCGAGGAGCGCCGGCTCGGCCACGGGGAAGTACCTCGCCCCTCTTCTCGCGCGTCGCTGACGCGCGGTTCCGCTAGAATTTGCAGTCAACGTGATCACCGGGTTCAACACCGACGTGAAGCACGCCGAGCGCGTGTACCACGTGCAGACGGAGGACCGCGGCGTCGCGAATCCGGTCGTCGAGTCGCTCGTGTACGTGGGCGGCGAGATCCTCCTGTCGAAAAAGAGCCCCTACAGGGACCTGATCACGGGCGACCGCGTGGACGAGAAGGCGCTGCGCGAGATGATGGATCTGCAGCACCGCCGGGTCATCGAGGCGATCCGGAGAGGGCGTCTCGACAAGGGGAAGATCGGCGAGGCGCCGTCCGACTGGGCCGACGACACGCTGCCCTCGACCGACACGGTCTCCCCGGCCGCGCTCGCGGCGGTCCACGCGATCCTCGCGGCGCCTCCCGAGCCGTTGCCCGGATCCCCTCCCCCGTCTCGCGCACCGGCCCCGAAGGCGGTGCCGCCACAGCGGGTCTCCACGGGCGCCGCCCCCGCGGTGGCCCCGCCGCCGCGGCCGGCTCCGCCCCGGCCGGCTCCGCCGGCGCCCCCCGGCGCCCCCTCCCGCCGCGGGTCCCCCCGCCGCCCTCCGGAAGCCCGCCTCGGGCCCCTCGATCGCGGCGCCGGGAGCCCCCGCGAAGCCCCCGCGCCCCGGCTCGGGCATGCGCTCCCTCGACCAGGTGATCGTCGACTATCTCGCCTCGGAGGCCGCCTCCGAGCACCTCGAGCTCTCGCTCACGTCCGACGCCGAGCTCGTGTCCGGAGGGCGGGTGACGCTGACGCTCAAGGCGACGACGTCGCTGACGGAGAAGCCGCTCCCGGGCGTCCACGTGTCGATCCGGGTCGTCTCGACGGTCCGGCCGCCGCAGATCCTGTTTCGCGGCGTCACGGCCGCCGACGGCGCCGTCAGCTCGGTGTGCGCGCTCCCCGACATCGGGACGGGAAACGCGGCGCTCATCATCGCGGCCTCCTCGCCCCTCGGGAACAACGAGATCAAGCAGCTCATCAAGAAGAGAAACACCCCCGCTTGATGCTGCGTCCGGGGCAGGGTATATTCCCCGGCCGCTCCGTTCGGTGGAGCATGGGCCGATAGCTCAATTGGCAGAGCAAGAGACTCTTAATCTCTGGGTTGTGGGTTCAAGTCCCTCTCGGCTCACCATCTCGTGACCAGGCCGGCCGTGAAAGCGGCCGGCCTTTTTCTTCGCCGCGAAGGCGAAAAGAGAAGAGAAGAGGAGATTCTTAGAATGAGTAAGAGACGAGAGGACTCTCCGGAAATGCGGCGCACATGCTGCGAGGCGCGCCACGGCAGGCCGACAGGAGCCGGAGCGCCCGCTCGACGCGCCCCGCCGCCGCCCGCCGCCCTCTTCACCTTCTAAGAAAATCTCTCTCTCTCTTTTCTCTCTCCTCTGCTCCGTGGCGGCGGCGGGCTCCGCCGCCGCCGCGCGGCCGATGACGATCGAGGACAACGTCACTGCCGTGGTCGTGAGCGACCCGCAGCTCTCGTCCGACGGCAAGTGGGTCGCGTTCGTGAGGACGGCGACGGACCTCGCCGCCGGGAAGAGGAACGCGGACGTCTGGATCGTGCCCGCCGACGGCTCGGCTCCGCCGCGCGCGCTCACGCGCCACGAGAAGTCCGACAACGCGCCGCGCTTCTCGCCCGACGGCAGGACGCTCGCCTTCGTCTCGGCACGCTCGGGGTCGCCGCAGGTGTGGCTCCTCGATCTCGCGGGCGGCGAGCCGCGCAAGCTGACGGACCTTTCGGCCGGCGTCCAGGACCCGCTCGTCTTCTCGCCGGACGGGAAGAAGCTCGCCTTCGTCTCGGACGTGTACCCCGAGTGCGCGGACGAGGCCTGCAACAAGAAGAAGCGCGAGGAACTCGAGAAGGATCCGGTCAAGGTCCACAGGCTCACGCACCTCCTCTACCGGCACTGGGACGAGTGGCGGGAGAACGTCCGCCACCACGTCTTCGTCCTCGACGTCGCCTCCGGGACGGTCACGGACGTCACCCCCGGCGACTTCGACTCGCCCCCGAGCCAGTACGAGGACGGCGCGGTCGCGTTCTCGCCCGACGGGAAGGAGATCGCGTTCGTCTCGAACCGCGACGGCGCGGACGCCGAGGCGTTCACGACGAACAAGGACGTCTTCACGGTCCCCGTCACGGGCGGAGAGGCGACGAAGCTGACGGCGGGGAACCCGGCCGCGGACTTCGAGCCCGTCTACACGCCGGACGGCTCCTCGATCGTCGTCCGCGCGCAGCGGCGGGCGGGCTTCGAGGGCGACCGCTGGTACCTCGACGTCTACGACCGGAAGACGAAGGCGAAGCGGACGGTGTTCGAGACGCCGGATCTTTCCGTTTCGAAATTCGCCCTGTCGCGTGACGGCAAGACCGTGTACTTCACGGCGGAGAGCGAGGCGAGAGGGGATCTCTTCGAAGTGTCCCTCGCCGGCGGCAAGCCCCGTCTCCTCAAGAAGGGCGGGAACATCGGCAGCGTGAGGGCTGGAGCCAAGACCCTGATCTTCACCGAGGCCTCCCTCATGGCTCCGCCCGAGATCTTCTCTTTACCACTCGAAGAAAAGCCCGCGACACCCGGTGCGGGCGGTTTGCAGGTTCAGGCGAGGGCTCTCACCGACGAGAACCACTCGTGGCGGAAGGACGTCGCGATGTCGACGCCCGAGAGCCTGTCGGTCGCGGGCGCCGGCGGCGCGCGCGTGCAGTACTGGCTCGTGAAGCCCCCGATGTTCGACGCGGCGAAGAAGTACCCGGTCGTGTTCCTCATCCACGGCGGCCCGCAGGGCGCGTGGGAGGACGGCTGGTCGGCGCGCTGGAACCCGACGCTCTGGGCGGCGCAGGGCTGGGTCGTCGTGGCGCCGAACCCGCGGGGCTCGACCGGCTTCGGGCAGAAGTTCGTGGACGAGATCTCGGGCGACTGGGGCGGCAAGGTCATGACGGACCTCGACGCCGTCTTCGACGCCGTCGTGAAGCTCCCGTACGTCGACGCCTCCCGGCAGGGGATCGCGGGCGCGAGCTACGGCGGGTACGCGGTCGACTGGATCCTCGGGCACACGAACCGGTTCAAGGCGGCCGTCACGCACGACGGCGTCTTCAACCTCGAATCCATGTCCCTCTCGACCGAGGAGCTGTGGTTCTCGGACTGGGAGTTCGGCGGCAAGCCGTGGACGCCCGAGGCACGGAAGCAGTACGCGAAATGGTCGCCGCACCTTTTCGCGCAGAACATCAGGACTCCGACGCTCATCGTCACGAACGAGCTCGACTTCCGCGTCCCCGTCGACCAGGGCCTCCAGATGTTCACCGTGCTGCGCGGCAACGGCGTGCCGGCCGAGGCGCTCGTCTTCCCGGACGAGGGCCACTTCGTGCTCAAGCCTCTCAACAGCAAGCGCTGGCACGAGTCGGTGTTCGGCTGGATGAAGAAATACCTGGAAAGGTGAACCGCCCGCGCGGTCAGTTTCCCGGAGGGGACGCCCGGAGCACCTCGAGCGCCTGCGCGTCGCGGGGATCGAGGGCGAGCGCCTCGTCCGCGAACCTCCGGGCGTCCTTCGGGCGGCCGCGAAGCGCGTAGGCGACGGCGGTCCGCGACAGCAGCTTCGGCGTGAGCGGAGAGACGGGCGGCAGGCCGAGGGCGGCGCGGAGAAGGAGCGGCGAGAGGAAGCCCCGGGGTCCGGGAGGCGGCGCCGTCTCGCGGGCCCCCTGCGCGAGCCAGGGAGCCGGGGGAGAGCCGCCGCCGAGGGCGCGCGCGAGGAGCCACGGGTGCCCGTACAGCGGCGTCAGGCTCGCCACGTCGGACACGCGGGCCGGCCCGGCCTTCGGCCAGACGGCGCCCGGCGGCGGCACGAGGCTCTCGGCGTAGGCGATGAACGCCCCCGGCGCGACGAGGACGCCGGAGAGGTTCAGCGCGGCTCCGGCGACGACGGCGCCGCGGCGGAGCGCCCGGGGGGCGAGGACCGCGGGTGCCGCCAGGA
The DNA here is from genome assembly GCA_963776915.1 of uncultured Acidobacteriota bacterium. Lineage (GTDB taxonomy): Bacteria > Acidobacteriota > Thermoanaerobaculia > UBA5066 > UBA5066 > Fen-183. The sequence goes on from CAVZPE010000016.1 coordinate 74,007, forward strand.
GCGGGAGGACCGCGATGAGATATCGCGGGCCCCAGCACGAACCGCCGTTCCACACGAACCAGCGCGCGATCACGAGCGCGAGGACGCCGGCGGTTCCGAAGAGGAGGACGCGCGCCGCACCCGTCAGGCGCGGCCACGCGAAAACCGCGGGGACCACGAGGGGCGCGAAGAAGAGGAGGCCGCGCCCGGGGCCGAGCGTGAGGCCGAAGAGCCCGTGGCCGAGCGGGGAGCGGAACGGCAGGTCCGGGGAGAGGACGTATCCGAAGTGAAGGGGCGAGCCCTGGTACACCTGGTTGACGGCGAGGGCGACCGCGAGCCCGGCTCCGAGCCCCGACGCGAGCGCCAGGCCCAGGCGTCCGGGTTCCCGGCGCGCGCGGACGTGCAGGAGGCCGGCGAGCAGGAACACCGGCGCCGTGACCCACAGGATGGGGCGCAGCCAGCATGCCGCGGACCAGGCGAGGCCGGCCGCGGCGAGACGTCCGCTCCCGGGCTCCCCGTCGCCGAGGAGGCTCGCGGCGGCCCAGGCGAAGAGGGCACCGGAGTACGGGTCGAAGAAGGAGTCCGCGGCGTAGGGGAGCAGGAACGTCCCCGCGAGGAAGGCGGGGCCCCACAGCGGCGAGAGGCCGGGGCGGAGGGCGCGCGCGAGCCGCAGGAACGCGAGAGCGCAGAGGAGCGCCCCGGCGGCCCACGTGAGGGCCACCGCGGCGTCGAGCCCCGCGGCGCCGAGCCCGTGCCGGAGGGGCCACGCGGCGCCCAGGAACGGCAGCGGCAGGAGCGACGGGAAGAGGCCGTAGTGGGAATGCAGGGAGGGAATCGGGAGGATGTCGGCGGTCGGGAGCATCGCGGCCTCGAAGCGGCCGTTCACGAGGAACCCGAGCGTCACGGAGACGACCTCGGCTCCGTCCGACGAGATGACGGCCCGCCCGATGAACGCGAGCGCGAGGAGGGCGGCGTACAGGGCGCCCGCCAGGAGCCGGGCGCGGCGGGACGGCACCGGGACCGCGGACGCGGCGCCCTCGGCCGGCCGTGAGGGGAGCATGCGCGGGAAGCCTAGCAGGCGCTCGTCCCCGGTGGACCCGCGTGCTAGATTTGGCGACTCGCGTCGCGGGGGTGGCGGAACTGGCAGACGCGCGGGACTTAGGATCCCGTGGGGCAACCCGTGAGGGTTCGAGTCCCTCCTCCCGCACCAACGGCGCTCACCTCGACATCCGAGAGAAGGAAAAACGCTCCATGATCACCTCATTCGTCGACGAATCCCCCACGAAGAAGGTCCTGACCTTCGAGGTCCCCGCCGAAGACGTGAAGGCGGCGACGGAGAAGACGATCCGGGTCTTCGCGAAGCAGGTCCGCCTGCCGGGCTTCCGTCCCGGCAAGGCGCCCGCGCACATCATTCGCCAGCGGTTCGCCGAGGAGATCAAGGGCGAGGTCCTCGAGCACCTGATCCAGGACTCCCTCGGGCAGGCGCTCCGGGAGAAGAACCTGATCCCCCTCGGCCAGCCCAAGATCGCGGACCTCAAGTTCGAGTTCGAGGCTCCGCTCTCGTTCAAGGTGGACCTCGAGGTGCGGCCGGCGGTCGAGCCGAAGGACTACCGCGGCCTCAAGGTGCCCGCGGGGTCCGCGGCGATCACGGCGGAGGACGTCGACCGCGTGCTCGCGCGCATCCGCGAGGGGCACGCGACGTACGACGCCGTCGAGGGACGCCCCGTCAAGGACGGCGACTTCGCGCTCGTCGACATCAAGGGGACGTTCCCGTCCGGCGACGGGCAGGACTTCGAGCGCGAGAAGGTGCTCGTCGAGATCGGCGGCGAGGGGACGCTGCCCGAGCTGTCCGCGAACCTGCGAAACGCCGAGGCCGGCGCGACGGTCTCCTTCCAGAAGTCCTTCGCGGCGGACGTCTCGGATTCCGAGTTCGCGGGCAAGACCGTGCTCTACACGGTCCACCTCGTCGCGATCAAGTCGCGTGTCCTCCCGGCGCTCGACGACGAGCTCGCCCGCCTCGCGCTGACGCCGCGCGAGGGCGAGGCGCCCGAGGGAGCCTCCCTCGAGATGCTGAAGGAGAAGGTCTCGGAGTCCGTCGCGAAGGAGAAGGAGCAGACGCTCAAGGAGCAGCGCCGCCGGGCCGCCCTGGACGGGCTCCTCGCGCTCAACGAGGTCCCCGCGCCCGAGTCCATGGTGGAGTCGGAGATCGACTCGGCCCTCAAGGAGTACGCGCGCCACATGGCGCGCCAGGGCGTGGACCTCAAGGACGCGAAGATCGACTGGAACGAGCTTCGCAAGGAGGCGCGCCCGTCGGCCGAGCGGCGCGTGAGGGAGTACCTCCTCCTCGACGCGATCGCCGAGAAGGAGGAAGTTTCCGTGACGGACACGGAGCTCGACGCGGAGATCAAGCGCCGCGCGCAGGCGATGGGGATGTCCTACACCGAGCTCAAGGGCGCGCTCGTGAAGGCGAACCGCCTCGAAGGCGTGCGCGAGGAGCTCCGGATCGACCGCGTGGTCGACTTCCTCGTGGCCGAGGCCGTCGTCGCGGGCTGAGTACACTACGGGGCGTTGGAGGCCAACCCATGCTGATTCCGATGGTCATCGAGCAGACGAACCGGGGCGAGCGCGCGTACGACATCTACTCGCGCCTGCTCAAGGACAACGTCATCTTCCTGGGCTCGGCGATCAACGACGACGTCGCGAACCTCGTGATCGCGCAGATGCTCTTCCTCGAGGCCGAGAACCCCGAGAAGGACATCACGCTCTACATCAACTCGCCCGGCGGGTCGGTGTCGGCGGGGCTCGCGATCTACGACACGATGCAGTACGTGAAGCCGGACGTCGCGACCTATTGCCTCGGGCAGGCGGCGTCGATGGGCGCGATGCTCCTCGCGGGTGGCGCCAAGGGCAAGCGCGCGGCGCTGCCGAACGCGCGCATCCTGATCCACCAGCCGCACGGCGGCGCCGAGGGTCAGGCCTCCGACATCGAGATCCAGGCCCGCGAGATGCTCCGGACGAAGCAGCGCCTGAACGAGATCCTCGCCTACCACACGGGCCAGCCGGTCGAGAAGATCTCGAAGGACACGGACCGGGACAACATCTTCGAGCCCGACGCCGCGAAGACATACGGGCTCATCGACCTCGTGATCCGCCGCCGCGACGACACCAAGGCCGTCGCCTAGTCGCGCGCGCGGCCCCCCGCCGGCTAGCGGAACATCCAGGAGACGAACGCGCGCCACTGGGCGGAGTCCGACCCGGACCGTGTCGTGCTCGTCGTAGGTCGTGAGCCGGCTCTCCCACGACCACGAGCCGCCGACGGCGAGAGCGCCCGGTGACGGGAATCCGCGCCTCGGCCGGAACGACTGGATGGTGCGTTGCGCCCGATCCCGTTCGACGTGTGCGTCCAGAAGACCGAGTACGCGAGCGTCGCGAGGTCCCGCGGTCGCGGCGCGCGCGGACGGACCGCGGTGAGCGCGCGGCGCCCGGGTCCGTAGTCGTACGAGCGGCCGACGAGCCCGCTCGAGGTCCGGGAGGTGGTCGTTCTCGACGGCGGCGAGGGGCATGACCACACCAAGCGCCTCGGCCCGCAGCTCGATTCCCTTTCCGAGCGGCCGCATCGAGAGGAGCCCGAAGCGGAACGACTGCGAGCTGAAGACGCGCGCGTCGTCGTTCGTGTAGTCGAAGTCGATGAAGACGCCGACGACGTGGCGGCCCGCCGTCGACCCGGGGTCGAGGTCCCAGCCGCCGAGGAGGCCGCGGATCTCCACGCGCGTGAGCAGGGCGAAGCTCGGGGTCGACAGGTCGACGCCGAGGTCGAAGTAGTCGAACGGCCGCGAGACGGCCCTTTCGAACGGGTCGCCGTAGCGGATCGTCGCCGCGAACAGGGCCTGGTCCGGGTTCGTGGGGCCGCCCGAGGCGAAGTGGCGCCCGCCCGCGTCGAGCTCCGTGACGAAGCGCGACGGCTCGACGTCCGCCCCGCGCTCAGCGCCGGCGGCCCAGGCCTTGCCCGTGAAGAGGCGCGTCAGGAGCTGCGTGGGGTTCACGAGTCCCGGCGAGCGCCTCGCGGGCGACGCGGGCCGCGCCCCGGCTGCGGTCGTCGATGAGGACCTGCGAGAGTCTGTAGGCGGCCTCGCCCAGCGTCATGCCGCCGAGCGTCGTGTTCACGAGGTCGTTGAAGGAGGGGCCCTGCGTCTCCCCGAAGACCTCCCAGAACGCGCTCCCCGCGAGGGCGAAGGAGGCCGACTCCCAGAACGAGTAGCCGTTCGTCCGCCCCGCGTTGAAATAGAGGCCGCCCGCGATCGCGTGGCCGATCTGGTTCGTCGTGAACTTGTCGTTGTCGAACTTGAAGCGGGTGTCGAGGTTCCTCCGGATGGACTCGACGGAGATGTGGGCGTAGTCCTCGTCGTTGACGAACCGGTCCTGCGCCCAGGGAAGGAACTCGAGGATCCCCAGCTCGGCCGCCGCGAGCCAGAACCTCTTCGGAGCGGGCCCTCCGCCGGGGGGCCTGGCGGGCGGAGCCTCGGCGGCTTCGGGGAAGAGCCGGAAGCGGGGAGGGGTGTCCTCGGCGCGGGCGCCGCTGGCCGCGAGGGAGGCCGCCGCGAGCGCAGCCGCCGCGGCGCGACGGGCCTTCTGCATCATCTGGACAGGCCGGATCATAGGGTAGGCTCGCGTCGCCGGGGCGGCGGGAATGCGCCGGAACCGGGGTTTGTTACACGGGAACCGGAGGCGGTAAGATGGCGCCTCAGGACCTCCAGGGGGACGGGGCAAAGCGATGACGAAGAAAACGGGAACGGGCGACGTCCTGCGCTGCAGCTTCTGCAACAAGTCGCAGCGCGACGTGAAGAAGCTCATCGCGGGCCCGACGGTCTACATCTGCGACGAGTGCGTCGACATCTGCCTCGACATCATCGCCGAGGACCGGGTCCTCGACCAGGCCAAGCCCGAGACGAAGCTCCCGAAGCCGCGCGAGATCAAGGAGTTCCTCGACGAGTACGTCGTCGGGCAGGAGACGGCCAAGCGCAAGCTCGCCGTCGCCGTCTACAACCACTACAAGCGGATCGACTATTTCGAGAAGAACCGCAAGCTCGACGTCGAGCTCCAGAAGTCGAACATCCTCCTCATCGGGCCGACGGGGACGGGCAAGACCCTCCTCGCGCAGACGCTCGCGAAGATGCTCTCGGTCCCCTTCACGATCGCCGACGCGACGACCCTCACGGAAGCGGGCTACGTCGGCGAGGACGTCGAGAACATCATCCTGAAGCTCTACCAGGCCGCCGGTCAGGACAAGGAAAAGACCGAGCGCGGGATCGTCTACATCGACGAGATCGACAAGATCGCGCGCAAGGGCGAGAACCCGTCGATCACGCGGGACGTCTCCGGCGAGGGCGTCCAGCAGGCGCTCCTCAAGATCCTCGAGGGCACGATCACGAACGTCCCCCCGCAGGGCGGCCGCAAGCACCCGCACCAGGAGTTCATCCAGATCGACACGACGAACATCCTGTTCATCTGCGGCGGCGCGTTCGTCGGGCTCGAGGACATCATCGGCCGCCGCCTGACCGAGAAGTCCATGGGCTTCGGCGCGAAGATCGTCTCCAAGAAGGAGAAGCGGGCCGGCGACACGCTCGAGAAGGTCCATCCCGAGGACATGATCAAGTTCGGGATGATCCCGGAGTTCATCGGCCGCGTGCCCGTGGTGGCGACGCTCCACGATCTCGACCGGGCCGCGCTCGTCGCGATCCTCAAGGAGCCGAAGAACTCCCTCATCAAGCAGTACCAGGCGCTGCTCGACTTCGAGAACGTGCAGCTGCGTTTCACGGACGACTCCATGGAGCAGATCGCGGACGAGGCGATCGTGCGCAACGTGGGCGCCCGCGGGCTCAAGATCATCCTCGAGGAGCTCATGCTGGACGTCATGTACCGCGTCCCCTCCGAGGAGGAGATCGAGGAGTGCGTCATCACGAAGGACGCCGTTCTCCGCCGGGCCGCGCCCATCCTCTCGCTCCGGAAGGCGGGCTGAGGTCGGCGCCTCCCGCGGACCCGGGCCCCGGTCTTCACGTTCCCGTCCCCACTCTGTCCCCGAGGTGACTCGATGACGACTCCGACCTCCCTCGAGCCCGCCGCGACCGCGCCGCGCACGCTGCCGCTCGTGCCCCTCCGGGACATGGTGGTGTTCCCGCGGATGATGGCGCCGTTCGTCGTCGGGCGCGCCTCGTCCATCGCGGCCCTCGAGGCGGCCCTCGCGACGCCCGAGAAGAGGATCTTCCTCGCGGCGCAGCGCGACCCGAAGGTGGACGAGCCGGTCGCGGGCGACATCCACGAGATCGGCGTCATCGCCTCGGTCGTCCAGTCGCTCAAGCTCCCGAACGGCCACATCAAGGTCATGGTCGAGGGCGTCGTGCGCGGGACGATCCGCTCGTTCGCGGCCGGCGTCGGCCATCTCGCCGTCACGGTCGAGCCGCTCGCGCCGCGCCCGCTCGGCGCGGCGGCGGGCGAGGTCGGCCCCTACCTCACGAAGGTGCTCGCGGTCTTCGAGCAGTACGCGAAGCTCTCCCACCACCTCGCGTTCGAGGGTCTCCTCTCCTCGCTCAAGATGGACGACGCCGACGCGTTCTGCGACATGCTCGCCGGGCATCTCCCGTCCTCCATCCCGACGCCCGGAGAAGCAGGCGCTCCTCGAGACCGTGAACCCGCTCGAACGTCTCCAGAGGCTCCAGGACCTGCTCGAGATCGAGATCGAGAAGATCAACATCGATCGCCGGATCAACAACAAGGTCAAGAAGCAGATGGAGCGGGCCCAGAAGGAGTACTACCTCAACGAGAAGATCAAGGCGATCCACCAGGAGCTCGGCAAGAAGGACGACAAGTCCGACGAGATCGAGGAGCTCCGCGCCAAGATCGACAAGGCCGGGATGCCGAAGGAGACGAAGGAGAAGGCCCTCGCCGAGCTGAAGCGGCTCGAGGCGATGCCGAACGTCTCCGCCGAGGCGACCGTCTCGCGCAACTACATCGACTGGCTCGTCCAGGTCCCGTGGAAGAAGGCGACGCGCGAGATGAGGGACATCAAGCGCGCCGAGAAGATCCTGAACGAGGACCACTACGGGCTCGAGAAGGTCAAGGAGCGCATCCTCGAGTTCCTCGCCGTCCGGCAGCTCGTCACGGAGACCAAGGGCTCGATCCTGTGCTTCGCGGGCCCTCCCGGGCGTCGGCAAGACGTCGCTCGCGAAGAGCATCGCGAAGTCCCTGAACCGCAAGTTCGTGCGCCTGTCGCTCGGCGGCGTGCGCGACGAGGCCGAGATCCGGGGCCACCGCCGCACGTACATCGGCGCGTTCCCCGGCCAGATCATCCAGCTCATGAAGAAGGCGGGGACCGTGAACCCCGTCTTCCTCCTCGACGAGGTCGACAAGATGTCGATGGACTTCCGGGGCGACCCGTCGTCGGCGCTCCTCGAGGTCCTCGACCCCGAGCAGAACCATTCCTTCGTGGACCATTACCTCGACGCGGAGTACGACCTCTCGAAGGTCATGTTCATCGCGACGGCGAACGTGATCCACCCGGTCCCGCCCGCCCTGAAGGACCGCATGGAGATCATCCCGCTCTCCGGGTACACCCCGAACGAGAAGGTCGCGATCGCGAAGCAGTTCCTCGTCAAGAAGCAGGTCAAGGAGAACGGACTCACGCCCGACCAGGCCGTCTTCGAGGACGGCGCGCTGTACGGGCTCATCGAGAAGTACACGCGCGAGGCGGGCGTCCGCAGCCTCGAGCGCGAGATCGCGTCCGTCTGCCGGAAGATCGCCCGCAAGATCATCGGCAAGGACGTCGAGACTCCCGTGACGGTCACGGCCGACAACCTCGCCTCCTTCCTCGGCAAGGCGAAGTTCCGGCTGAGCAAGAAGGGCGAGAAGGCCGAGATCGGCCTCGCGACCGGCCTCGCGTGGACGGAGTCGGGCGGGGACGTCCTCCACATCGAGACGACGCTCATGCGCGGCAAGGGGAACCTCGTCCTGACGGGCCAGCTCGGCGACGTCATGCAGGAGTCGGCGCGCGCGGCGCTCTCCTACGTGCGCACGCGGGCCGAGCTCTACGGCGCCGAGCCCGACTTCTACGAGAAGAAGGACATCCACGTCCACATCCCCGAGGGCGCGATCCCGAAGGACGGCCCGTCGGCCGGCATCACGATGGCGACGTCCATCCTCTCGGCGGTCACGAGGATCCCGATCCGCAAGGACCTCGCGATGACGGGTGAGATCACGCTCCGCGGGAAGGTCCTCCCGGTGGGCGGCATCAAGGAGAAGCTCCTCGCGGCCTACCGCGCGGGGATCACGACGATCGTCCTCCCGAAGGAGAACGACAAGGATCTCGACGACCTGCCGGAGGAGATCCGCGCCGTCATGGAATTCCACCTCGTCGACGACGTGGACGAGGTCGTCCGCCTCACGCTCGAGGGCGCGCCCTCGCCGATGGTGCCGAAGGACCTCGCCGTCGAGGCGGGGACGACGACGCCGCACTGATCCTGAATCAGGGGGAACCTGTCTCGCCAGGTTCCCCTGAGATCCTCCTCCCGGCGAACAGGCCCGACCTGATAAGCTCCGGCTGCGGGGCGGTTCCGCCCCTCTTACCTTTCTAAGAAATCTCTCTTCTTCCCCTCCCCGGGGAATTTGACCCATCCAATGAAGACGACGCTGTCCCCCGCGAGGTCGCGCGCCGGCTCACGGCCCGGCGGCGGGAAGGGTGTGCTCGCCGCGGGCGCGGAGGTCCGGCTCGTTCTCGCCGCCCACCGTCCCGGCGAGTGCCCGAAAAATGCCCTTCCGGCGCTCGCGGTCCTCGGCCGGTCGAACGTCGGAAAATCGAGCCTCCTGAACGCTCTCCTCGGCGTGACGGTCGCGCGCGTCTCCCAGACGCCCGGCCGGACGCAGGCCCTCTACTGGTACCGCGTCGGCGACCGCTTCGACGTCGTGGACTGCCCGGGCTACGGGTTTGCCAAAACGGGGAAAGAAAAGAGAGAGAGCTTCGAAAGGTTGATCGAGAGTCTGCTTCTCGGCACGCCCGAGGAGGGCGCCGCGCGCGGCGCCGCTGACGTCGACGGCGCACCGGGCGGCGGCGCGACAGCCGCCCTGCTTCTCGTCGATGGACGCCTGGAGCCTCAGGACTCTGACCGGTCCATGTCCCTCTTTCTCAGAGAATCTTCTCTTCCCACGGTCGTCGCGGCGACCAAGTGGGATGCGGTAAAGCCTTCCGAGCGCGTCCGCCGCGAGCGAACGCTCGCGGCCGCCTATCGCGATGAATCCCGCCCCCTCCTGCCCGTCTCGGCCGAGACGGGCGAAAACCTCCCCGCGCTCGCGCGGCTCCTGCGTGCGGCGCTCTCAGCCCCCTCCAAGGAGTAACCCCATGCCCCGACGCAAGGTCCCCGGCGCCGACTACGCCGCCCGCGACATCGACCCCCGCGACCTCCCGGCAGACGTGGAGGAGCAGCAGCAGGCCGTGGCCGCGCCCGCGGAGCCCATGCTCGACATCCGGACGCTCCACAACCACTCGATGCCGCAGCTGCTGAAGATCGCGCAGGAGCTCGACGTGGAGGGCGCGCCCTCGCTGCGCAAGCAGGAGCTCATCTTCAAGATCCTCCAGACGCAGACGGAGCGCCTCGGCCTCATCTTCTCGGAGGGCGTGCTGGAGGTCCTGCCGGACGGCTTCGGATTCCTGCGGGCGCCCGAGTACAACTACCTCGCGGGCCCGGACGACATCTACGTCTCGCCGTCGCAGATCCGCAAGTTCGGGCTGCGCACGGGCGACACGATCTCCGGCCAGATCCGGCCGCCGAAGGAGGGGGAGCGGTACTTCGCGCTCATCAAGGTCGAGGCCGTCAACTTCGAGCACCCGGACGTCGCGCGCGAGAAGATCCTCTTCGACAACCTCACGCCGCTCTACCCGCAGGAGCGGATCCACCTCGAGACGCCGAACCTCTCGTCGCGCGTCCTCGACCTCATCGCGCCCGTCGGCAAGGGCCAGCGCGGCCTCATCGTCGCGCCGCCGCGCACGGGCAAGACGATGCTCCTGCAGGCGCTCGCGAACTCGATCACGACGAACCACCCCGAGATCACGCTCATCGTCCTCCTCATCGACGAGCGGCCCGAGGAGGTCACGGACATGCAGCGCTCCGTGAAGGGCGAGGTCATCTCCTCGACCTTCGACGAGCCGGCGACGCGGCACGTCCAGGTCGCCGAGATGGTCATCGAGAAGGCGAAGCGCCTCGTCGAGCACAAGCGCGACGTCGTGATCCTCCTCGACTCGATCACGCGCCTCGCGCGCGCCTACAACACGACGTGCCCGCCGTCGGGCAAGGTGCTGTCGGGCGGCGTCGACGCGAACGCGCTCCAGAAGCCGAAGCGGTTCTTCGGGGCCGCCCGGAACATCGAGGAGGGCGGGTCGCTCACGATCATGGCGACGGCCCTCATCGACACGGGCTCGCGCATGGACGACGTCATCTTCGAGGAGTTCAAGGGGACCGGCAACATGGAGGTCCACCTCGACCGCAAGCTCGTCGACCGCCGCGTCTTCCCGGCCATCGACATCAACAAGTCGGGCACGCGCAAGGAAGAGCTGCTCCTCGAGAAGCAGGAGCTCAACCGGATCTGGATCCTCCGCAAGGTGCTCAATCCGCTCTCGACGGTCGAGGCGATGGAGCTCCTCATCGAGCGCCTCGACAAGACGAAGAACAACGCGGAATTCCTCGGGTCGATGTCCGCCGGCTGAGCCGACTCAGGCGTGCAGCTCCACCACGTCCTTGTCCGCGAGGACGTGGTGGCGGTCCACCTGCTGGCCGTCGAACTTCGCGTGCCCCCAGATCCGGGCGAACTTCATCCGTTCGGCGATCTCCTTGTGGACGTGGACGGCGAGGTCGTGGATCGTCGCGCCGGCCGGGAGGACGAACGGGCTCTCGAGATTCGGCTTCTTTCCGGGCTCCTTCGGGTAGACGCGGATCTTGCCGAGCGTGCGGAACAGGACCTCGCGCAGCGGCTCGAGCCCCGCTCCCGCGAGCGCCGAAACGGCGAAGAACGGGAGATCCGCTCCGACCGCCTCCTTCGCGAGCGCCGCGAACGTGCCGTCGTCCTCCTCGGCCTTGTTCCCGAGGACGAGGACCGGCTTCGGCTGGAGGAACGACGGCGCGTCGGACGGGAGCGGACGCGAACGCGGCCAGACCCGGGCGCGGGCGAGGAGCTCGTGGAGGAGCCTCGCGGACGCCTCGGCGTCGTCGGCCCCGACGTCCACGACGAGCAGGACCCCGTCCGCCTCGTGCGCGAGGTTCGGGAGGTACGGCTCGGTGTGCCCCTCGGCGACGGCCGGCGTGTCCACGAGCTGCACCTGCACGTCCTCGAACTCCATCATTCCCGGCAGCGGGGCGCGCGTCGTGAACGGGTAGTCTCCGATCTCGGGGTGCGCGTGCGTGAGCGCCGCGAGGAGCGACGACTTGCCCGCGTTCGGCGGGCCGAGGAGCACCCACTGGCCGGCGCCCTCGCGCTTCACGTGCCCGATCTCGACGCGGTGCCCGTGGCCGCCGTGCGCGGGCCGGTCGGCCTCGTCCTCGAGCTTGGAAACCTGCTTGCGCAGGTGCGCGAGCATCTTCTCGGTGCCCTTGTGCTTCGGGAGGAGCGCGATCATCTCGCGCAGCGCCGCGAGCTTCTCGGGATGATCGGTCGCCCGTTTGAATCGTTCCTCGGCGTCGTGGTACTGGGGCGTGAGGTTCGCGGTCACGCGGGAAGAATATGGCGGGGCATGTTCGCGCGCCAGCCGCGACCGGTTCGACTAGGATGAGGGGGCGCTCGATGGATTTCTTCGAAAGGGTCAGAGGACCGGCGACTCCGCAGGGCGGCGGCGTCTCGGGGGCATTGCTGGCCCTCTGGGCCGCTCGTCGGATTCTTCCTTCTCCCGGCGGTCCTCCGTCCGGTCGTCGAGAGGAAGATCGGAGAGGCGCTGCATCGCAAGGCGACGCTGAGAAGCCTGTCGATCAACCCGTTCGCGCTGTCGGTGACGCTGAAGGGCCTCGACGTGAGGGACGGCGACGGCACGAGCCCGTTCATCTCGTTCGAGAGCCTCTACGTGAACGCGGAGGCCGTGTCCGCTTTCCGCGGCGGGCCGGTTCTCTGCGCGATCACGCTCGTGAAGCCGTCCGTCTCGCTCGTGAGAAACCTGGACGGCACGTACAGCGTGCAGGATCTGATCGAGGAGTTCTCGAAGCCGAAGTCGAAGCCGAAGCAAGCCGAAGGACGACAAGCCCGCTCCGGTTCGCGCTCAACAACATCCGGCTCCTGGACGGCCGCGTCGACTTCGACGACCGTCCGAAGAAGACGAAACACACGGTCCGCGACCTCGACAATCGGGATCCCGTTCCTCTCGAACATCCCGTCCAAGGTCGAGATCACGACGCAGCCCGTCTTCCGCGGCGCAGGTGAACGGCGCCCCGTTCGACCTCGCCGGGAAGACGAAGCCGTTCAGCGGGACGCGCGAGACGACGCTGGACCTGAACCTCTCGGACGTCGACATCCCGTTCTACCTCGCATACGCCCCCGTCGACATTCCGTCGAAGGTCACGTCGGCGCGGCTCGACGCGAAGCTCGTCTTGGCGTTCCGCCAGCCGCTGGACGCGCCGCCGGCGCTCATCGTCTCCGGCACGGCGGCGGTCCGGAAGCTCGCCGTGAAGCAGGGAGGCGAGCCGCTCCTCGCATGGGAGCGGTTCGACGCGGACGCCGAGGCGATCGACGTGTTCGGTCGGTCGGCGAAGCTGCGGAGCCTGAAGCTCACGGCGCCCGAGCTCTGGATCCGCCGCCACACGATGGGCGAGCACGACATCGCGAATGCGCTCGCGGCACCGGGCGCGAGGAAGAGTTCTTCGAAGGTGAGAGAAGAAAAGCCGGGTCAGGAGGCTCCGGTGGCCTCGTTCACCGTCGACGTCGCCGGGGCCTCGATCGAACGCGGAGTGGTCCACTACGACGACTTCGCCTTCCACCCCTCCTTCAATGCGGTTCTTTCCGATGTCGCCGCTTCCATGAAGGGGTTCTCGACGTCCCGGGAAAACCCGCCGCGTTCGAAGCGTCCGCGAGAAGCGACGCCGGCGAGACGTTCCGCACCGTCGGGTACCCTTTCCGTGGGTCCCGGCGGTCGCCGTCGCCGGTGCGTTCTCGGTGAAGGGGGCGCCGCTCAGGCGCTACACGACCTTCGTCGACGAGTTCTTCCCCGTCGCGATCGACGCGGGCGTCCTCGGCCTCAACACCCGGTACACGTTTTCGACGGGGAAGGACGCGAACACGACGCTCGACGACCTCGCGATCACGGTCGCAGGGCCGCGCCTGAGGAAGAAGAGCGAGAAGGAGCCGTTCTTCACGGCGGCGTCGCTCGAGATGGCCGGATCTTCACTCGATGTGGCGAAGCATGCGTTCACCCTCGGAAGCCTCGTCGGAACGAACGGCGTCCTCGCCATCGTCCGCGAGAAGGACGGCAACGCCGACCTCATGGAGCTCGCTCCGAAAGCGAAGCCGGACGCGCCGCCGCCTCCGCCGTCTGCACCCTGGGACGTCACGCTCCGGAAGATCGACCTCCGCGGCTGGACCGTGAAGATGGACGACCGCGGCCTGAGCCGGCCCGCCCAGTACGCCCTCACGAAGACCGATCTCCTCCTCGAGAACCTCGCGACGGCGCGGGGCTCGAAGGGGACGCTCGCCGTCCGGTTCGGCGTGGACGGAAAGGGCGTCGCCTCCGCGAGGGGCTCGGTCGGCTTCAAGCCGATGTTCGCGGACCTGCGCGTGGACGTGAAGGGCATCGACCTCGTCCCGATCCAGGCCTACGTTCTCCAGGGCCTGCGCCTCGACCTCGCGAGGGGCTCGGTGGGCGCGGCCGGCTCGCTCGCGATCCGCGAGAACGCGGCCGGAAAGGCGAGCGTCGTCTACACCGGAAGCGCGCTCGTCGCGAACCTCCTCGCCGTTGACGAGTCGACGAAGTTCGATTTCCTCAAATGGGAGTCGTTCTCCGCGGCCGGAATGAAGGCCGGCTACAACCCGCTCTTCCTCGAGGTGAAGCAGCTCGCGGCGGTCGGTCTCGAGTGCGACGTCACGATCGAGACCGACGGGGCCGTGAATCTCCGGAAGGTCGTCGGGGCGCCCACCCTGCAAGAGAACGAAGAGGATGGGCCGCCGGCGGACGCGAAGCGCGGCTCTGTCGCCCGCCCCGGCCGCGGCGGCGGCCGCGCCGGGCGAGAAGGACGCGCGGCTCACGATGCCGATCCGGATCGACGAGATCACGCTCCAGGCCGGCCGGATCGGCCTCGCCGATCACTTCGTCAAGCCCAACTACGCCGCAACGCTCGGCGACCTCGGCGGGCGCGTGACGGGCCTCTCGTCGGAGGAGGGGACCGTCGCAACGCTGGACCTGAGGGGAAGCCTCGCGGGCCACTCGCCCCTGCAGGTGTCGGGCGCGATCAACCCGCTCGCGGCGGCGACGTTCGCGGACGTCAAGGCGAGCTTCCGGGACATCGACCTGCCGGCCTTCACGCCGTACTCGGGCAAGTACGCGGGCTACACGATCGCGAGCGGCGCGCTGACGCTCGAGGTCGAGTACAAGGTCCAGAACCGCAAGCTCACCGCCTCGAATCGCCTCCTCGTGAACCAATTCACCTTCGGCGACAAGGTCGAGAGCAAGGACGCGACGAAGCTCCCGGTGAAATTCGCCGTCTCGCTCCTGAAGGACAAGGACGGCGTCATCGACCTCGACCTCCCGATCGAGGGCTCGCTCGACGACCCGAAGTTCCGGATCGGGAAGATCGTCTGGCAGGTTCTCGGAAACCTGATCGCGAAGGCGGCGACGGCTCCGTTCGCGCTCCTCGGGAAGCTGTTCGGCGGCAAGGGGGACGAGCTCTCGTCCGTGGACTTCCCGGACGGCCTCGCGACGCTGGACGAGGTCGGGCGGAAGAAGCTCGACGCGCTCGCGAAGGCGCTGAAAGACCGCCCCGCGCTGAAGCTGCAGGCAACCGGGCGCTTCTCCGGCGCGGACCTCGAGGGGCTGCGGACTGCGCGCGTCGAGCGGAAGATCAAGGCCCAGAAACTGCCGGACCTCGCGAAGGCGGAACCGCGCCGGCGAGCGTGGACGACGTCGTCGTGGAGGCCGCGGAGCGCGAGACGTACCTGAAGAAGGCGTACAAGAAGGAGAAGTTCCCGAAGCCGCGGACGGGTCTGGGGTTCGCGAAGGACCTGCCGGCCGACGAGATGGAGAAGCTCATGCTCGTGAACGAGCAGCGTCGACGAGGGCGACCTGAGGCAGCTCGCCCTCGCCCGCGCGAACGCGGTCAAGGACTACCTGACGGGGCCGGGCGCCGTCGACGCGGCGCGCGTGCTCGTCCTCGAGCCCGGCGACGCAGGTCGCGGCAGCCGAAGGACAAGGCGCGCGGCAAGCCGAGTCGACTTCACGCTGAAATGACGCCCGGCCGCCGCGGCGTGTCCCGTATCGCGCGCGCCTGACGAGTTTCCTTCCGGAGGGGAGCTCCACCCTCCGGGAGGGCTCGATGTTCCGGACCCGGCTCCTTGCGCTCGGCGCGGCCGTCCTCGTGGTGACGACTCGTACGGTCTCCGCCGACGATCCGAAGGCGAAGCTCCAGACCTCCAGGCCCGCGGCCCCGGCCGGGGCGGCGAAGCTCGACGTCAAGAACGTGATCGGCCTCGTGGGACAGACGATCACGCTCGAGGCGACCCTCACGCGCGTCGACGGGGGTGCTCCCGTCGCGGGCAGGAACGTGTCCTTCCGCGTCAAGGGCGCTCCCGGCGGGGACGTCGCGGCGGGCGAGGGCCCGACGGACGCGTCCGGACGCGCGAAGGTGTCGTTCAAGGTCCCGGAGATCAAGCAGGGGTCGTACGACCTCGCGGCCCTCAGCCTGAGCGGGACACCCGCGGCGGGCGCCGCGACGGGCGCGGCGAGGATCGGGATCTTCAAGGCGGAGACGAAGCTGACGCTCGTCGAGGCGACTCCGACCGGAGGCGGGCACGGGTACGGGAACCCGGAGGCGCGCAAGCACCAGTGGGTTCGGATCTCCCTGACGCGCAAGCCGGACGGCGGGACCGTCCGGGGCCGGAAGGTGCGCGTGACGCTCGACGGCAAGGCGCTCGCCTGACCACGACTCGGCGCGACGACATCCGGCTCCCGGACGTCCCGAACGTCCCGGCTCTTCTCGCGGTGCCGTGGATCGTCGAGGCGCGCTTCGAGGGAGACGACTGCTACCAGTCGACGGCTCCCGCGCGGCTCGTCGTGAAGAAGAAGCCATGAGGACGAAGGAAAAGGAGACGCCCATGAAGATGCGGACGCTCGCCGCCCTGCTTGCCGCCGTCCACGCCGCGCCGGCCCTCGCGGTGGACCCGCCGAAGAGCGCGCCGAACGCCCTGAGAACGCCGGTGCGCGTGACGAACCTCGTCGTGTCCGTCGAGGTGTCGAACGTCGCGGCGGTCCCGGGAGAGAAGAAGACGTTCACGGCGACGCTCAAGGGGGTCCCCTCGCCCGGAGGCAAGACCATCACGTTTCGCGTCCCGGCAGCCGGCCTCCAGAAGTCGGTCCAGACGGATGCGCAGGGGAAGGCGACGACCGAGTTCGTCCTCCCGGAGATCGCACAGGGAAGCTCCCCCATCGAGGGAATCTGGGACGGCGACGCGGAGCGCAAGAACGTCGTGGGCTCCGGAAAGCTCACGATGATCAAGGCGCCCACGAAGGTGGACCTCGACGCCTTCTACTCGAACTCCCCGGGCGGGCCGCACGGAAGCGTGGGCGGGAGCATGATGGCGTCGGTCAAGCGCGCGCACGACGGCCAGGTGCTCAAGAAGGCGATCGTCCTGACGATCAACGGCGACTCGCGCACGCTGCCGCCGAACGATCACCACGCGGCCCCTCTCGGCCCCCCCGACGCATCGGGCAAGTGGGTCGTCAAGGTGCAGTTCGAAGGCGACGCCGCCTGCGCGGCGAGCGCCGCCGAGAAGACGCTCGTCAAGCCGAAGTAGGCGGTGAGGGCAGCAGCGCCGGCGGCCGCCCGTGGCCCGTCAGTGCTTCTCGGGAACGAAGCGCCGGCCCTCGAGGGACGCCTGGTCGTCGTACGCGCGCTTGTTCGAGCGCTTCGGCAGCCTGATCTTCTCGCGCGGCACCTTCTTGTACGGGATCGTGTCGAGGAGGTGCGCGATGCAGTTCAGGCGCGCCCGCTTCTTGTCGTCCGAACGGACGATGAACCAGGGTGCGTGCCGCGTGTCCGTCGCCTCGAGCATCCGGTCCCGGGCGAGGGAGTAGCTCGTACCACTTGGAGCGGCCCGGCAGGTCCATCGGGCTGAGCTTCCACTGGCGGAGGGGGTCCGTGATGCGCGCGGCGAAGCGGCGCTCCTGCTCCTTGTTGCCGACCTCGAGCCAGTACTTGATGAGGAGGATGCCGCCGTCGACGATGTACTTCTCGACGACGGGGCAGAGCTCGAGGAAGCGCTCGTACTGCTCGTCCGTGCAGAAGCCCATGACGCGCTCGACGCCGGCGCGGTTGTACCAGCTCCGGTCGAAGATCACGACCTCGCCGGCGGCGGGGAAGTGCGCCATGTAGCGCTGCATGTACATCTGGCTCTTCTCGCGGTCGGACGGAGCGGGCAGCGCGACGAGCCGGAAGACGCGCGGGCTGACGCGCTCGGTGAGGGCGCGGATCGTGCCGCCCTTGCCGGCGCCGTCGCGTCCCTCGAAGACGACGATGACCCGCAGGCCCTTGTGCTTGACCCACTCCTGGAGGTGGCAGAGCTCGACCTGGAGGCGCCGGAGCTCCTTCGCGTACTTCTTCGCCGGAGAGCTTGCCGCCGGCTTCGCCCTTCTTCTCCGCCCTCTTCGGTTTCTCCGCCTTCTTCGCCATCTCGTCTTCCTCGGGCGCGTTCACTTCGGTGCGGCCGCGGGCGCGGCGGGCGTGGCGCCGTCGGGCGGCCGCTCGGGCTGGTTCCACCCGCCGCCGAGCGCCTTGTAGATGTTCACGTAGTCGGCCGCGAGGTCCAGCTGCGCGTTGATGAGCCGGAGCTGGGCCGGGTAGAGAAGCTGCATGGCGTAGAGGACCTCGAAGTAGTCCGACACGCCCGCGTCGTAGCGCATGTTCGCGAGCCGGACCATCTCCTGGTAGTCGCGGACGGTCCGCTTCAGCTGGACGATGGACGCGTCGATCTTCTCCCGCGCGTAGAGGACCGTCGTCGTCTCGGCGAACGCGCCCGTGACGGTCTGCTCGTACTGGGCCTTCGCCTGCTCCCACCGGGCCACGGCCACCTCGTACTCGGCCCGCAGCCGGCCTCCCTGGAAGAGCGGCCCGACGAGACCCGCGGCGATCGACCAGGTCTTGCCGGTCCCGAAGAGATTCGAGACGTCCGCGCTGACACCGCCGAAGAGTCCCGTCAGGCTGATGGACGGGAAGAAGTTCGCCGTCGCCACTCCGACTTCGGCGTTCGCGGCGACGAGCTGCTGCTCGGCCTGGAGGATGTCCGGCCGCCGTTTCAGGAGGTCCGACGGGAGGCCCGCCGGGACCTTCGGGGGCGGCGCCTGCGCGGAGAGCGCTCCGCCCCTCGGGATCGGCCCCGGGTTCCGGCCGAGAAGCAGGCAGAGCCGGTTTTCCGTCGCCTCGATCTGCCGCTCGATCTCCGGCACCTGCGCGGCCACCTGGCCGACGGCCGCGCTGGCGTAGGTCGTCTGGATGGAGGAGGCGGCTCCCCCCTTGAGCTTCAGGTCGTAGAGCTTGTACTGCTCCTCGAACGAGCCGACGGTCGCCTTCGAGATCTCGAGCTGCTCGTCGAGCGCGCGGAGCGTGAAGTAGGTCGTGGCGACTTCGGAGACGAGCGACAGGACGACGCCGCGCCGCGCTTCCTCCGTCGCGAGGTACTGCGCCTTCGCGGATTCGTTCAGGCGCCGGATCCGTCCCCAGAGGTCCAGCTCCCAGCCGAAGTTCACGTTGGCGGAAACGAGGTTCCGGGTCGTCGACCCCGGCACGACCTCCGTCGAGATCAGCCCGCGCGACACGTCGCCGCCGTAGCCGATCTGCGGGAAGAACTGCGGATTTCGCGATGCCCGCGCGCGCGCGCGCTTCGTCGACGCGGGAGGCGGCGATCCGGACGTCGTAGCCGTGCCGGAGCGCTTCGTCGATCAGGCCCTTCAGGACCGGGTCCCCGAACGTCTCCCACCACGGCAGGTCGGCGAGCGACTCTCCCGGCGCGGGCGGGCCCTCCACCTCGCGGTACTGCTCGGGCACGGCGACGGTGGGCTGCTTGTAGTTCGGGCCGACCGCGCAGCCGGCGAGGAGCGCGCCCAGGAGAACGGGAGCGAGAAGCTTCTTCATCTCAGTGCCCCCCCTCGTGGCCGGCGGCGGGCGCGGGCGCCGTCCCCCAGCCGGAGGCGTTCGGGTGCTTCCCGCCGCCCGTCAGCTTCTCGACCACCACGAACAGCACCGGGATCAGGCAGACGCCGAGGATGGTCGCGATCAGCATGCCGGCGAAGACGGCCATGCCGATCACCTTGCGCGCCTCGGCCCCGGCCCCCGACGCCGTCAGCAGCGGCACGACGCCGAGGATGAAGGCGAAGGCCGTCATGAGGATGGGCCGGAAACGCAGCTTGGCCGAGCTGAGCGCGGCCTCGACGAGGCCCATCCCCGAGGCCTGCTGCATCTTCGCGAACTCGACGATCAGGATCGCGTTCTTGGCGGCGAGCCCGATCAGCATGATGAGCGCGATCTGCGCGAACACGTTGTTCACGTAGCTCTCCGAGAACTGCCGGGCGAGCCAGAGGCCGAAGTAGGCGCCGAACACCGCGAACGGCGTGCCGAGGAGGACGCTGAACGGCAGCCCCCAGCTCTCGTACTGCGCGGCCAGGATCAGGAACACGAGCAGGATCGCGAGGGCGAAGACGACCACGACGCCGGGGGCCTTCTTCTCCTGGTACGACATGTCCGCCCACTCGTAGCCCATCTCCGGCGGCAGGACCTCCTTCGCGGTCTCTTCGAGCGCTGTGAGGGCCTGCGCCGACGAGTAGCCGGGCGCGGGCACGCCGCTGATCTCGGCGGAGCGGTACAGGTTGAAGCGGTTCGTGAACTCCGGTCCGGACGTGGGCCGCGTGGAGACCAGCGTGTCGAGGGGGATCATCTCGCCCTTGGCGCCGCGGACGAAGAAGAGCCCCAGCTGCTTCGGGTCCTTCCGGTACTCGGGCTCGGCCTGCACGTAGACCTTGTACACGCGGCCGAACCGGTTGAAGTCGTTGACGTAGGAGCTGCCGAGCAGCGCCCCGAGCGTCGTGTTCGATGTCCGAGATGGTCGCGCCCAGCTTCAGCACCTTGCTGCGGTCGATGTCCGCGTAGATCTGCGGCACGCTCGCGCGGTAGAGGGTCGAGACGCGCCCGATCTCGGGCCGCTTGCGCGCCGCGTCGATGAACTTCGCGGCCTGCTCGGCCAGGAACGCGGGGGAGCCGCCGCTGCGGTCCTGCAGCTGCATCGTGAAGCCCGCCCCGGTGCCGAGGCCGGGGATCGCCGGGGGCCCGAACGCCACCGCCGTGGCCTCGGGGATCTGCTGCGCGAAGGCCTTGTTGAGCGCGGCGACGATGCCGTTCGCGTGCGTCGCGGGGGTCTTGCGGTGGCCCCATTCCTTGAGCTGGATGAAGAAGAAGCCCATGTTCGAGGAGTACGAGCCGGTGACGAGGCTGTAGCCGGTGACCGTGTTGTAGCCCTCGACGCCGTCGGTCGCCTTGATGATGGCCTCGGCCTTCTTCATCACGAGGTCGGTGCGCTCGAGCGAGGAGGCGTCGGGCAGGTTGACCTGGGCGAGGAGGTAGCCCTGGTCCTCCTCGGGGATGAAGCCCGCCGGGATCCTCTTCCCCAGCACGACGATCGCGCCGACGAGGATCAGGATGAAGATGAGGCTGCGCGCCGTCTTGCGGATCAGGATGCCCGAGAAGCTGACGTACGCGTCGGTGCCGCGGCCGAAGACGCGGTTGAACCAGCCGTAGAACGGCGTGAGGAGGGTCTTCTTCCCGGTGGGCGCCTTCAGCAGCATGGCCGCGAGGGCGGGGCTGAGCGTGAGGGCGTTGATGACCGAGAGGAGCACCGAGAGCGCGATCGTGATCGCGAACTGCTTGTAGAAGAGGCCGGTGATGCCCCCCATGAAGCCCACGGGGATGAACACGGCGGAGAGGACGAGGCCGATCGCGATGACGGGGCCCGACACCTCGTCCATGGCCTTGATCGTCGCCTCCTTCGGCGCCATCCCGTGCTCGATGTGGTGCATGACCGCCTCGACGACGACGATCGCGTCGTCGACGACGATGCCGATCGCGAGCACGAGCCCGAGGAGCGAGAGGACGTTGATCGAGAAGCCGAGGAGCGGGAAGAAGATGAAGGCGCCGATGAGCGAGACCGGCACCGTCACGAGGGGGATCAGCGTCGCGCGCCAGTTCTGCAGGAAGACGAACACGACGAGGATGACGAGCAGCACCGCCTCGAAGAGCGTGTGGACGATCTCGTTGATGCCCTCCTCGACCGGCAGCGTCGTGTCGAGCGAGATCAGGTAATCCATGTCGCGGGGGAAGCGCTGCTTCAGCTCCTCCATCGTCTTCTTGATCTTGTTGGCCACGTCGATGGCGTTCGTGCCGGGGATCTGGAAGACGGCGATGACGGCGGCCGGGCCGCCGTTGTGGCGGCCGATCGAGTTGTAGAGCATCGTGCCGAGCTCGAGGCGCGCCACGTCCTTGAGGAAGACCTGCGAGCCGTCGGGGTTCGAGCGGACGATGATGTTGCCGAACTCGTTCTCGTCGAGCAGGCGCCCCTTGACCTTCACGGTGTAGGTGTACTCGGTCCCCGGCACCGCGGGCGGCCCGCCGATCTGGCCGGCGGGGGAGATCTGGTTCTGCTGGTTGATGGCGTTCACGATGTCCGGGACCGTGAGCCCGAGCTTCGCGATGCGGTCGGGCCGGAGCCAGACGCGCATGGCGTAGTCGCTGCCGCCGAAGAGGTTGATCTGGCCGACGCCCGGGATGCGGGCGATCGTGTCGTTGATGTTGATGACGGCGTAGTTGGAGAGGAAGTTGTTGTCGTACGTCCCCTTCGGCGACTTGACCGAGATGATCAGCAGGGGGAACGGGAGCGCCTTCTTGACCGCGACGCCGTAGTTCTTGACGGACTGCGGCAGCATGGGCGTCGCCTCGGAGACCCGGTTCTGGGCGAGGACGTTGTCCATGTCGAGGTTCGAGCCCACCTCGAACGACACCTTCAGCGTCATGGTGCCGTCGTTGGCGTTGGTGGACTTCATGTAGATGCCCTTCTCGACGCCGTTCAGCTTCTGCTCGATCGGCGTCGCCACCGACGCCTCCACGTCGGTGGCGCTCGCGCCCACGAACGTGGTGCTGACCTGGACCATCGGGGGCACGACCTCGGGGTACTGGGCGATCGGAAGGCCCGACATGGCGACGAGGCCGACGAGGACCGTGACGATGGAGATGACCATCGCCACGATGGGGCGATTGACGAAGAAGCGGGACATGGCCTACTTCGCCTTCGCCTCGGCGGCCGGCTTCGCCTCGGCGGCCGGCTCCGCCGCTCCCGGGCTGCCGGGCATCGCGGCCGCGGGCTTCGTGGTCACCGTCATGCCCTCGCGGATGCGCTGCAGGCCCTCGACGACGACCGTCTCCCCGGCCTTCAGGCCCTCCTCGATCACCCAGAGGCCCTCCACGCGGGGACCGACCTTGACGCTCTTGAAGGCGACCTTGTTGTCGGCGCCCACGGTCGCGACGCTGTAGAGGTTCTGCAGCTCCTGCACGGCGCGCTGCGGCACGAGGAGCGCTCCCGCCTTCGTCTCGACGACGAAACGCGCGCGCCCGTACTGGCCGGGGCGCACGAGGCGGTTCGGGTTCGGGAACGTGAACTGGACCGCGAGGGTGCCCGTCGTCGGGTCCACCTCCCGCTCGATCGCGTCGACGCGCCCCTTGTCGGGGAGAACCGTGCCGTCGGCCAGGATCAGCGTGACCTCGGCTTTCCCGGCCTTCTCCTTGCTCTCCTGGGCCCGCTTCGCGATCCTCAGGTACTCGGCCTCGCTGATCCCGGCGCGGAACAGGATCGGGTCGACCTTCGACACGGTCGTGAGCAGCGTGCTTTCGCCGCGGCCGACGAGGTTGCCGGCCTTGACCTTCGTGGTGCCGACGATCCCGTCGAGGGGCGCCGTGATCGAGCAATAGCCGAGGTCGAGCGTCGCCTTGTCCACGGCCGCGGCGGCGGCGTCCACCTGGGCCTTGGCCGCGTCCCGGGCGGAGAGGGCGTTGTCCAGCTCCTGCTGGCTGATCGCCTTCTGCGCGGCGAGCGGCTCGTACCGGGCCACGTCGTTGCTGGTCTTCTGGAGCCGCGCCCGGGCGGTGGCGAGGTCGGCCTTCGCCGCCGCGAGGGTGGCCTCGAAGGGCTTGGGATCGATCTGGTAGAGCGGCGTGCCCTTGGTGACGAACGTGCCCTCGGTGAACTTGACCGACTCGAGGTAGCCCTCCACGCGCGCGCGAATCTCGACGTCCTGCGATCCCCTCGTCTGGCCGACGAGCTCGAGGTAGACGGGCACGTCCTTCGCGACGACCGGGGTGACGTAGACCTCGGGCGTCGGGGCCTTGGCAGCCTCCTTCTTGCCGCACGCGGCGAGAGACGACGGCGGCGAGGACGACGAAGGCGAACAGGCGGCGCGGGGCGCGCCGCGGCGAGACGTCGAGCATGGAGACCTCCAAAGGAGATTCCGGTCCGGCAACTCTATCGCAAGGGCACCCGGCTGGATTAGTGCAAACGTCCTATTTCGCCGGCTTTCCCCTGCCTTCGCGGAGCGTTCCTATACTGCCTCCATGTGGGAGCGGACGTTCCTGCGGGATCTCGCGGTCGTCCTCGCGGCGTCGTTCCCGGTGCTCTTCCTCTGCCGCCGGCTGAAGCTCCCGCAGGTCGTCGGGTTCCTCGTCACGGGCGTCGCGATCGGGCCGCACGCGCTCGGCTGGGTGCGCGAGGCGAGCCGCGTCGAGTCGATCGCCGAGTTCGGCGTCGCGCTCATCCTGCTCTTCGTCGGTCTCGAGTTTCCGATCCGCCGCCTGAAGGCGCTCGGCCGGACGTCGCTCGTCGGGGGCACTCTCCAGATGGCGCTCACGGCCGCCGCGGGCTACGCCCTCGCGCGGGCCCGGGGAAGAACGTCGAACGAGGCCGTCTTCCTCGGCCTCCTCGTCTCCGTGTCGTCCACGGCGGTCGTCCTCCCGATCCTCAAGCAGCGCGACGAGCTCACGGCGCCTTACGGGCGGCGCTTCCTCGCGGTCGCCCTCTTCCAGGACCTCGCCGTGATCCCGATCCTCCTCTTCCTGCCGGCGCTCGTGTCCGGGAGCGGCCCCGGCGCCGCGGCCGTCGCGGGCCGCGTCCTCCTCGCGATCGCCGTCGTCGCGCTCCTCGTCGCCGTCGCGCGGCGGGCGGCGCCCCGCCTCCTCGACGCCGTCGCGCGGATGGGGAGCCGCGAGACGTTCACGGGCGCGGTCGTCGTCCTCGTCCTCCTCATGATCGCGGCGGGAGAGAAAGCGGGCGTCTCCGCCGCGATGGGCGCGTTCGCGGCGGGCATCGTCCTCGGCGAGAGCGACCACGTCCACGAGGTCGCGGCGACGCTCGCTCCGCTCCACGACCTGCTCTCGAGCCTCTTCTTCGTCTCCGTCGGAATGCTCCTCGAGCCGGCGTTCCTCGTGTCCCATCCCCTCGAGGTCGGCGCGGTCGTCCTCGTCCTCGTCTCCGTCAAGTCGGTCGCCGCGTTCGCGGCGCTGCGGGCCGCGGGCACCGTCCCGCGCACGGCCGTGCGCGCCGCGCTCGCCCTCGCGAACGTCGGAGAGTTCTCGTTCGTCCTCGCGACGACCGGCGCGGCGCTCGGCCTCCTGACGGGCGACGCGCGGCAGACCGTCGTCGCGGCGACGGTCGGGACGCTCGTCCTCGCGCCGTTTCTCGTCGCGGCCGGGCCCGGCGCTCGCCGTGCGCCTTCCCGAGGCCGTCGAGGATCCCGGGGAAGGGGAGGAGGCGCCGCGCGCGCGGCACATCATCGTCGTGGGCGCGGGCCTGAACGGGACGAACGTCGCGCGCGTCCTCCAGGAGACCGGCATTCCGTACGCGCTCGTGGACATCGACCCCGAGCGCGTGGTGGCGGCCCGGCGGGAGGGGCTCCACGCGCTGCGGGCCGACGCGACGGGCCTCGAGGGCCTGCACGCGGCGGGCGTCGCGCGCGCCCTCGGCGTCGTCGTGACGATCCCCGACCCGGACGCCTGCCGCCGCGTCGTGCGCCTCGGCCGCACGCTCGCGCCGACCGTGCGCATCCTCGTGCGCACGCGCTACGTCAAGGAGGTCGAGACGCTGCGCGGCCTCGGCGCCGACGAGGTCATCCCCGAGGAATTCGAGACCTCGATCGAGCTCGTCGCGCGCGTCCTGAGGCTCCTCCACGTGCCGGGGAACGTCGTCGCGACGCAGATCCGGATCCTGCGCGACGAGGCGTACCGCCGGCTGCGCGACCCGCAGTCGAAGGCGGCGGGCGGCCGGCGGCTCGCCGCGCTCGTCGCGGCGGGGACGAGCGAGCTCTTCCTCGTCCTGCCGGACGCGCCGGCGGACGGCCGGCTGCTCCCGGAGCTGGACCTCGCGGCGGCGCACGTCGCCGTGCCCGCGGTCCTTCGCGACGGCGTCCCGTACGCGCCGCCGCCCGACGACTTCCGGCTCTCGGCGGGCGACACGCTCGTCCTCGTCGGGGCGCACGAGGATCTGGCGCGCGTCCTCGCGCGGCTCGAGGCGCCCTCGTCGAGCCCCGCCGCGCATTGACGCTCCGCGTTATATTGACGCGATGAGCAAGACGGTTTTCCTCCTCGCGGTGCTCGTGGCGGCCGCTCCGGCCGCGGCGCAGGACGCGGGGCGCTTCGAATTCGGAATGTTCGGCGGCGCCTCGATCGGCAGCCGGATCTCGCTCACGCCGGGGTCGGACATCCGGATCGGCGACGCCGGGGCCTTCGGCCTGCGCGGCGCGTACGACGTGACGCGCCACTTCGGCCTCGAGGCGAGCTGGTCCCACGCGCGCCCGACGGCGACGACGCGCAATCCGTCCACGGGGAACGTCTTCGCCGAGACGGAAGTGGACGTGGACACTTTCATGCTCAGCGCGCTCTACAACTACGGGCGCGGCCGCGTGCGCGGGTACTTCGGCCTCGGCGCCGGCGTCATGATCTTCGACCCCGTCCTCGCGCCCTCGACGGGGTCGAGCGCGCGCTTCACGACGAGCCTTTCGGCCGGCGCGAAGTTCTTCGTGACGCCGCGCATCGCCTTCCGGCTGGACGGCACGTACCGTTTCCGGACGACGGACAGCCGCGTGTCGACTCTCGTCTGCCTGGACGGCTGCAAGACGTACACGACGAACTACTACTCGAGCGCCGAGCTTTCGGCGGGCGTGTCCTTCCGCCTCGGGGGCGAGCCGTTCGCGGAGGCCGTTTCTCCGACGGGTCCGACGGAATCGCAGAGGCGCTTCTGGGCGGCCGCGGGCGGCGTCGCGTTCTTCGACCTCGTCCCGTGGGCGTTCAACCGATACGTCACGAAGGCCGAGTTCGCGTACATCTCGATGGACACGTTCCGGGCGAACGTCACGGCCGGCTTCGGCTACGACCGCGACTCCTTCAAGACGGACCAGTCCTCGCACCCGTTCCACGGCAGCCTCTTCTTCAACTCCGCGCGCTCCAACGGCTACGGGTTCTGGGAGTCGGGGATCTTCGCCGCCGCGGGCAGCTTCGCCTGGGAGCTCGCGCTCGAGAAGGAGCCCCCGGCGATCAACGACCTCGTGAACACGACGCTCGGCGGCATGTCGCGGGGCGAGGCGTTCCACCGCCTCGCGACGATGCTCCGCGACAACACGGCCACGGGCGCGAGCCACTTCTGGCGCGAGCTCGGCGCGGGCGTCATGGACCCGGCCGGGTTCCTGACGCGCCTCACGCGCGGCGAGCTCAAGGGGACCACGACCCCGAATCCGGACGACCGGATGCCGGGGACGTTCCGCCTCGACGGCGATCTCGGCTACCGCCACGTCGGGGGCGATGCCTCGAACCCGGACCAGGCGCTCTTCCGCTTCTCGCTCTTCTACGGGGATCCGTTTCTCAAGCCGACGGAAAAGCCCTTCGACTCGTTCGTACTCGGGATGGACGTCTCCGTGCCCGCGACACCTCTCGTGACGCGCTTCAACCTCGGCGGCATCCTGACCGGGCGCGAGCTGACCGACGCGTCGTCCACGGCGCGGCACATCCTGGGCGTCTTCATGGAGTACGAGTACACCGACAACCAGGCGCAGGTGTTCGGCGCGGAAGCGTTCAGCGCGGGGCTCCTCTCGCGCTACGCCCTGAAGAGCGGACTGACGCTCGCGACGAGCGCGACCGGGGTCGTCTTCCCGATCGCCGGCGTCGGCACGACGGACGTCCTGAACCCGGTCTCGGGCCGCTCCTTCGACTACGGCCCGGGCGGCGGGCTCCGCGTGACGGCGCGGCTCAACCGTCAGGGGCGCGAGCTCCTCTCCGCCGGCTACGGGATCGCCTGGACGCACACGCTCGACGGCTCGTCCAAGAACAACCAGCTGCAGTTCTTCCGGGCCGACGGCCGCTGGCCGCTCGGAACGAGACTCGGCGTGGGCGCGGGGTATTCCTGGTACAGCCGGAAGACCACGTACGTGAATTTCTTCGAGGCCACGAAGACGCAGTCCGAGTGGCGGGCCTTCGTGAGCTGGAATCTGCTCTGACGGTGCGGCCCGCGGATTCCGGCGGCGGGGGTTGACTCCCCGGCCGCCGGGGCGCAGATTGGTCGCTGCCTGGGGGTGGCCCGAGAGGGCCTGAGATCACACCCCGGAACCTGATCCGGTTCGAACCGGCGTAGGGAAAGGCAGAAGGAAGCGCATGCCTTCACGGAGTTTCCGGATTCTTTCGGCCCTCGCCCTCGTGTGCGCGTGCCGTGCGGGCGCGCAGGAGGTCGCGGCGACACCCACGCCCACGCCCACGCCCGTCCCGACGCCCGCGCGCTCCGAGAGCGTCGTCGTGCAGGCGATCCGCGGCGAGGACGAGGCGCCCGTCACCAGGACGGACCTCGACCGGCCGGCGCTCGTGGAGAAGGCCTGGGGACAGGAGCTGCCCGTCCTCCTCCAGGACACGCCCTCCGTCACCCAGTACTCCGAGACGGGCTCGGGGCAGGGCTACGCGTACTTCACGCTGCGCGGTCTGTCCCAGACGCGCGTGAACATGACGTTCGACGGCGTGCCGCTGAACGAGCCGGAGGACTCCGCCGTCTACACGGCCGACTTCGGGAACCTCGCGCTCAACCTCGCGAGCGTCCAGGTCCAGCGCGGCGTCGGGACCTCGACGTTCGGCGCCGCGTCCTTCGCCGGCTCGGTGAACTTCGAGAGCCTCGACGCGACGAGGTCGCCCGGCCTGACGGCCTCGCTCGCCGCCGGCTCCTTCGGGACCGCGCAGGCGAGCGTCGACTGGAACTCGGGGACCTTCGGCGGCGGCTGGCGCGTCTCGCTCAGGCCGTCGTTCCAGACGACGGACGGCTTCCGCGAGCACTCGGGCGTCAAGCAGGACAGCCTCTTCTTCACGGCGGTCCGCGATTTCGAGGCGTCGAGCCTGAGGATCTCGGGCTTCGCCGGCGAGGAACGCATCCAGCAGGCCTTCTACGCGGTCGAGCCGGAGATCCTCGAGACGAACCTGGCGTCCAACCCGATGTCGCCGGACGAGCGCGACCACTTCCACGAGTACCTCGCGACGCGCCCAGTGGACGCTCGCGCTCGGCGACGACGCGAGCCTCTCGCTCCAGCCCTACGCGGTCGGCGCGGGCGGCTGGTACCGGCTGTACTCCGACGCGTCGCGCACGAACCTGCAGGAGTACGGCCTCTCCTGGCTCTTCGGCGGCGGGATCGCGACGTACACGCGGAAGGTCGGCGCCCTGCGGCTCACGCTCGGCGCGCACGCGTACGGGTACAAGTCCACGCACTCGCTGGACGACGAGAACGGGACGCGCCTCTACACGAACCACGGGACGAAGAGCGAGATCAGCGGCTTCCTGAAGCTCCTCTGGGATCTCGGACCCTGGCACCCCTTCCTCGACGCGCAGGGGAGGCACGCGCGGTTCGGCTACGAGGGGGACGTCGGCGACACGGCGAAGGGCTGGACGTTCTTCAACCCGAAGGCGGGCGTGCGCGTCGACCTGTCGCCCGCGTCCAGCGCGTACCTCTCGGTCGGGCGCACGGAGCGCGAGCCGGCGCGGAGCGACCTCCTGTACGGCGAAGACAATGCGTCGGCGCTGCCCGACCTCTCGGCCGTGAAGCCCGAGACCGTCTGGGACGTCGAGCTCGGCGCCGAGTGGCGGACGCAGTCGCTGGCATTCAAGATCAACCTCTACGACATGGAGTTCCGCGACGAGATCGCCGCGACGGGGGAGCTCTCCGCGATCGGCCAGCCGCTCCGGAAGAACGTCGACCGGAGCTTCCGCCGCGGGATCGAGCTCGAGGCCGGCTGGCAGGCGCTCGACGCCCTGCGCATCACGGCGACCGCCAACGCGAGCCGGAACCGGATCTCGACGTGGACGCAGTTCTACGACGTTTACGACGCGAACGGCGATTACGCGGGGTCGACGAGCCGGACGTTCCACGACGTCGCGCCCGTCGCGACGCCCCCGTTCCAGGCGACGCTCGGCGCCGAGACGACGGCTCTCGAGGGCTTCACGGTGGGCGCGACGGGCCGGTACGTCGCGGCCTCGTGGCTGGACAATACGAACACGGAAGGGCTCGAGGCTCCGCGGACGTTCCAGCTGGACGCGACGCTCGCCGTCGACCTCGCGCGCTGGATTCCCGCCGGGAAGCCGCGCCTCAAGGTGCAGGTCAACAACGTCCTCGACAACCGGAGGCTCTGGCCGCGCGGCTACTCGTATCTCTACGCGAACCGGGACGCCTCGGGCGCCGAGACGCTGGCCGGGACGCCGTATTACTACCCGCTCGCGACGCGGAGCGCGTACGTGTCGCTGGACCTCGGCTTCTGACCGCCGTGCGCCGGATCGTCCTGACCGGGGGCGAGTGCACGGGCAAGACGACGCTCGCGCGGGCGCTCGCCGCGCGCTGGGAGACGGCGTGGTCCGCCGAGGCGGCGCGGGAGGTGGCCGTCGAGCGCCGGGGCGCCCTCGGGCCCGAGGACGTGCCGGTCATCGCGCGGGCCCACGTGCGCCTCGCGGACGAGGCCCGCCGCGCCGCGGAAGAGGCGGGGCGGCCGCTCGTCGTCCTCGACCAGGATCTCCTCTCGACGGTCGTCTACGCGCGGCACTACTACGGGAGCTGCCCGGCGTGGATCGAGCGCCTCGCCGCGGAGCGGCGCGGGGACCTCTACCTCCTGTGCCGCCCCGACCTGCCCTGGACGGCCGACGGCGTGCGCGACCGGCCGGAGGCGCGGGAGGAGATCCACGCGCTCTTCGCGGCCGCGCTCGCGACGGCGGGCGCCCGGGCCGTGGACGTGACCGGCCTCGGGAGCGCGCGCGAGGCGCTCGCGGCCGCGGCCGTGTCGGATCTCCTCGGGGTCTGAAGGCGCGGCCGGCGGCGCGACGGCCGGGCGTATATCGTGCAGTCTTCCGATGACCGTCCTCGCCCTCGTCTGCGCCTCCGCGCTCGCGCTCCCCGGCGGGGAGCCCGCCGTGCGCGAGGTCGTGCCGGGCGTGCGGAACTTCGCGGTCGTGTCGCCGGTCCTTTCGCGGGGCGCGCAGCCCACCCGCGAGGGCTTCGAGCAGCTGCGCACGCGCGGGATCCGGACGATCCTCGACCTCAGGTGGCTGCACGGCAACGACGAGGCGCTCGCGGGCCTCGGCCTGAACTCCTACCGGCTCCGCGCCAAGCAGTGGCACCCGGAGACCGAGGACGTCGTGCGGGCGATGAAGGTGATCCTCACGCCGGAGTACCAGCCCGTCTTCGTCCACTGTCAGGCGGGGAAGGACCGCACGGGCCTCGTCGTCGCGGTCTACCGGATCCTCGTGGACGGCTGGAGCGTCGAGGACGCGATCGCCGAGCGGAAGGCAGTTCGGCGCCGCGGATTTCTGGGAGGACAGCCGGACGTACCTGAGGCGCCTCGCGAGCCCGGAGGCGAGACGCAGGCTCATGGCCGCCATCGAAGCCGCGCCCGTGCCGCCCGTCGTCCGCGTGCCGTAGGCCGCGGGCGCCCTATTCGGCCAGCAACGCCTTCTTGACCGCCGCGAGCTCGCGGAGCTTCTCCGGCCCGACCTCCGGATAGTGCAGGCCGAGCGAGTCCAGCGCCTCGATCACGGCGGCCGCGACGACGACGCGCGTGAACCACTTGTTGTCCGCCGGGACGACGTACCAGGGCGACTCCTCCGTGGCGGTCTCGCGGATCATGTCCTCGTACGCCCTCATGTAGTCCTTCCAGAGGGCCCGTTCCTTGGCGTCCGCGGCGGAGAACTTCCAGTTCTTCTCGGGTTTCTCGATCCGTTCGAGGAAGCGCCTCTTCTGCTCCTTGCGCGACACGTGGAGGAAGAACTTCCGCACGACGACGCCGTTGTTCGCGAGGTAGCGCTCGTAGCTCCGGATGTCGCGATAGCGGTTCTCCCAGACGTCCTTCTTGACCAGCCGGGGCGGGAGCTTGGCGCCCGCGAGGAACTCGGGGTGCACCTGCACGACGAGGACGTCCTCGTAGTAGGAACGGTTGAAGATGCCGATCCGTCCGCGCTCGGGAAGGTGCTTGTTGCAGCGCCAGAGGAAGTCGTGGTCGAGCTCCTCGGCCGACGGCGCCTTGAAGGACGCCACCTGGCAGCCCTGCGGGTTGACGCCGGACATCACGTGCTTGATGGCCCCGTCCTTGCCGGCCGCGTCCATCGCCTGGAAGATCAGGAGGACGGCCCAGCGGTCCTGCGCGTAGAGCATGTCCTGCAGCTCCGCGAGGGCCTGGATCCCGGTCTGGAGGGCCTCCCTGGCCTGCGGCTTCGCCTCCGAGCCGAGGCCGGCGGTGTCGCGCGGATCGATGTCCTTGAGCCGGAATTTCCGGCCCTTTTCGATGCGATAGGGACCGGCGAATTTCCGGGCCTTCCCGATGAAGGCGTCGAGGTCCAGCTTCGCGGAGCGTTCCTCCGGGTGGTTCGGCTTGCGCGCCATGGAGATGCCTCCGCGGGCAAGCCTACGCCCCGGGCCGCGTGGTGTATTTTGGTGCGGGCCATGACGACCGCGTTCCGCGTTTCCCTGGTCGACTACGTCAACGCCTGGCCGCTGACCTGGGGCTTCCTCAGGGGTGCGGTGGAGGGCGCCGACCGGATCACGGACGTTCCGTCCGCCTGCGCGGACCGGCTCGCGCGGGGCGAGGTGGACGCCGGCCTCGTCCCGTCCATCGAGGCCGCGCGCATCCCGGGCGTGCGCATCGTCCGCGGCGTCGGGATCGCGTCGAAGGAGCGCGTGCGGAGCGTCATCCTCGTGAGCCGCCGGCCGCTCGAGGAGGCCCGCACGGTCGCGCTCGACCTCTCGTCGCGCTCCTCGGCGGCGATGGTCCGCGTCCTCTTCAAGGACCTGCTCGGGACCGCACCCGAGTTCCACACGGCCGCGCCCGACCTCGGCGAGATGCTCGCCCACCACGACGCGGCGCTCCTCCTCGGGGACCCGGCGCTCAAGGCCGACCTCACGGGCCTCCACGTCCTCGACCTCGCCGAGGGCTGGCGGCGGCTCACGGGCCTGCCGTTCGTGTTCGCGGTCTGGGCGGTGCGCCCCTCGATCCCGCCGGAACCCTTCCTCTGGTCGCGCGAGTACGCGAAGACCCACCTCGACGAGATCGTCAGGGCCGCGGCCCCCCGGACGGGCCTCGCGGAGGCCGCGCTGCGCGAATACGTGGACGGCAACCTGCACCACGACCTCGGGCCCGAGGACGAGAAGGGCCTCGCGGAGTTCTACCGCCGCGCGCACGTGCACGGCCTCCTCCCCTCGCCGGACGCGCCGCCCTTCGTGGGCGTTCCGCTCGTCCCCCGACGGGAGCTCTGAGTGTCCGCGGTTCTCGAGCCGGACGTCCTCCCGAACGCGGCCTCGCCCGGCCCCGGCGGGTCGGTGCGCGTCCGCGCGGTCCTCGCCCGGGCGCGCGGCGGCGAGCGCCTCTCGTGGGACGACGGCCTCGCGCTGTTTCGCGAGGCGACGCTCCTCGAGGCGGGCGGCGCGGCGGACGCCGTGCGCCGCCGTCTCCACCCGCCCGACCGCGTGACCTACCAGGTCGACCGGAACATCAACTACACGAACGTCTGCATCTACCGCTGCGCGTTCTGCGCCTTCTACCGGCCCGCGGGCGACGCGGAGGGCTACGTCCTCTCCTTCGAGGAGATCGGGAGGAAGGTCGAGGAGACGATCGCCCTCGGAGGCACCGGGATCCTCCTGCAGGGCGGCGTTCACGCCGAGCTGCCGTTCTCGTTCTACGAGGAGCTCCTGTCCTTCCTTCGCGAGAAATACCCGCGCGTCCACCGGCACGCGTTCTCGGCGCCCGAGATCCACTTCCTCGCGAAGAAGGAGAAGACGGACGTCGCGGACGTGCTGAAGCGCCTGCAGAAGGCCGGACTCCAGTCCGTGCCGGGCGGCGGGGCCGAGATCCTCGAGGACGGGGTGCGCAAGCGCATCTGGGCGCTCACGAAGGCGCCGACGGCGAAGTGGGCCGAGGTCCACCGCGCGGCCCACCGGCTCGGGATGCCGACGACGGCGACGATGATGTTCGGGGTCGGCGAGACGCACGAGGAGCGCCTCCACCACCTGGACGTCGTGCGCCGGGCCCAGGACGAGTCCCTCGCGGAGGGCGTCGAGAGCTTCACGGCGTTCATCCCGTGGACCTTCCAGGAGGAGAACACGGCCCTCGACGGCCGGGTCGAGACGGCGGGCGGGGTCGACTACCTGCGCACGCTCGCGATCGCGCGGCTCTACCTCGACAACGTGCCGCACGTGCAGGGCTCGTGGCTCACGCAGGGCGCCAAGATCGGGAGCGTCGCGGCGGCCTTCGGCGCCGACGACCTCGGCTCGATCATGATCGAGGAGAACGTCGTCGCCGCGGCCGGCTCGCACAACCGGATGGAGGGCGAGGAGGCGATGCGCGCCCTCATCCGCGGACTCGGGCTTCACGCCGGTCAAGCGCGGCTCGGTCTACGAGCGCTGCCGCGAGGCCTGCTGCCGCGACCTGCCCGACCTGCGGTCATAATTCCGCGGCACAAGTCTCCATGACGCTGTCTCCGGGCTCTCGTCTCGGCGCCTACGAGATCCTCGCCCCGATCGGCGCGGGCGGGATGGGGGAGGTCTATCGGGCGAGAGACCCTCGCCTCGACCGAGAGGTCGCGGTAAAGGTCTTGCCGGAAGAGTTCTTTGAAGGCGAAGAGAGGAGGCAGCGGTTCGAGAGGGAGGCGAGGCTGCTCGCAGCGGTCAATCATCCCGGAATCGCCGCCATCTACTCATTCGAAGAAATCCCCTCTTCCTCGTCCTCTTCCTCCTCTTCGCGCCACGTCCTCGTGATGGAGCTCGTCGAAGGCGAGGACCTCGCCCGCCGTCTCACGTCCGGCCCTCTTTCATTCGAAGATTCCCTCTCCTGCGCCCGCCAGATCGCCGAGGCGCTGTCGGCGGCGCACGGGAAGGGGATCGTGCACCGGGACCTCAAGCCGGCGAACGTAAGGGTGGCGCCGGACGGACGCGTCAAGCTCCTCGATTTCGGCCTCGCGAAGAGGACCGATCCGGCTCCGGTCGGGAGCGAGGGCGCGACGGCGTCCGCCGGCCTGACGCAGGAAGGCGTCGTGCATGGGCACCGTCCCCTACATGTCGCCGGAGCAGGTGCGCGGCCGGGGCGTGGACGAGAGGACGGACGTGTGGGCGTTCGGCTGCGTGCTCTACGAGATGCTGACCGGCAAACGTGCCTTCGACGGCGAGACGGCGAGCGACACTCTCGCGGCGATCCTCGTGAAAGACCCCGACTGGAGCGCGCTTCGCGCGCCGAATTCCTCGAAGGTCAGAGAGCTGATCGCCCGGTGCCTCCGGCGCGACGATCGGGACCGCTTCCGCGACATGGCGGACGTGAGGCGGGATCTCGAAAGGCTCGGTGCCGCGACAAGCACGGCGCCTTCACCCTTCGAAGAAGGCCCCCGGTTTCCCCCGCCCGTCTCGATCGCCGTCCTCCCGTTCGCCGACATGAGCGCCGCGAAGGACCAGGAGTACCTCTGCGAGGGGATGGCCGAGGAGATCATGAACGCGCTCGTGGGGGCCGGCATCCGCGTGGCCGCGCGGATGTCGACGTTCCGCGCGGCGCGGCAGGGAGAGGACCTCGCGGCGGTCGCGCGCGCCCTCCGCGTGGGGCACGTCCTCGAGGGCAGCGTGCGCACCGCGGGCCCGCGGATCCGCGTCACGGCGCGCCTCACGGACGCCGCGACCGGCTTCCAGGTCTGGTCGGAGAAGTTCGACCGGGACGCCGCGGACGTCTTCGCCGTGCAGGACGAGATCGCCGCCGGCGTCGTCGAGGCCGTGCGCAGCCGCCTCGGCGCGGAGCCGCCGGCCGTCGCGCCCCGGCCGCAGCTGAAGAACCTCGAGGCCTACCAGCACTACCTGATGGGCCGCCATCTTCGATTCACGAAGAACGACCACGGGAGCGCCCTGCTCAGCTTCGAGCGGGCCGTCGCGCTCGACCCGTCGCACGGCCCCTCGTGGGTCGGGCTGGCCGACATCCACGTTCTCGCGGCGGCCTACGGCATGAGGCCGTCGAGCGAGGCGAACGCCGCGGCCAAGGCCGAGCTCGCAACCGCCGCGCGTCTGCAGGGCCCGACGGGGGACGCCCTCTACGTCGAAGGCATGATCGCGTTCGGCGAGCGGCGCTGGGCCGACGCGGATGGCGCGATGGCCCGGGCGATCCAGATCGAGCCCGGCAACGTCCAGGCGCATTGCTGGAGCGCGATGCTGCTTTCGATCCGGGGGCGGACGGAAGAGGCGATCGAGGCTCTCGAGCGCGCGCGTGAGATCGATCCGCTCGCGCCCTACCCCTACGCGATGACCGGCTTCTGTCTGCTGAACGTCCGGCGGGCCGCCGACGCCGGGAAATTCGCCGGCCAGGCGCTCGCCTTCGACGAGGACAACCTCCTCGCGCTCTGGGTCTCGGGAGCGGCGGACGTCTCCGGGGGACGGGCGGATCAGGCGATTTCACGCCTCGAGCGCGCGGCCGCGCGCGCCCGCACCAATCCGTTCACTCAGGCCACGCTCGGATGGGCGCTCGCGGCGGCGGGCCGGACCGCCGAAGCGCGCCGCGTGCTCGAAGCGCTGCGCGCCGGGGCCGTGCCGGGGGCCACGGTTCTGTCGGAGGCCTGGCTCCTCGCCGCCCTGCAAGACGCGGACGGCGCGTTCGAGGTCCTTCGGCGGGCGAGCGACGAGAGGCAGCTGCTCGTCCCGTTCACGGGGCTGCCGGGCTTCGACCCGCTGCGCGCCGACCCGCGGTTCGACGCATTCGTCCGGTCGCTCGAGCTGCCGGCCCCGCGCTGAGCCTACAGCAGCTTCTCCGAGATGCTCTTCGGCTCGCCGGGGGCTCGGCTTCGCGTGCCCCCGGCCCCCCGGCTGCGGCGTGCATCCGCCGTCAGAGCTTCTCCGAAATCGACTTGGCTTGGAGGAAGAGGCCGAGGTAGTCGCGGCCGCCGGCCTTGCTGTCCGTGCCGGACATGTCGAAGCCGCCGAACGGGTGGACACCCACGAGCGCGCCCGTGCACTTCCTGTTGATGTAGAGGTTCCCGCAGTGGAGGCGCTTCTTCGCCTCGGCGATCCGGTGGCGGTCGCGGCCGAAGTACGAGCCCGTGAGGCCGTACTCGCTCGCGTTCGCGTAGGCGATCCCCGTCTCGAAGTCCTTCGCCTCGGTGATCCCGAGGACGGGCCCGAAGATCTCCTCCTGGAAGACGCGCGCCGAGGGCTTCACGTCGTAGAAGACCGTCGGGGCGACGAAGTTGCCGACGCGCCCGTGCCAGGTCCCGCCGGTCCCGAGCTTCGCCTCGCGCCTGCCGACCTTGATGTAGTCCGTCACGGTCTTGAACTGACGCTCGGAGGCGACGGGGCCGAGGAAGTTCTTGGGGTCGCGCGTCGGGCCCTGCGTGAGCCTGGCCGTCTTCGCGACGACGGCGTCCACGAAGCGCCGGTAGAGCCGCCGGTGGACGATCGCGCGCGAGCAGGCGGAGCACTTCTGGCCCTGGAAGCCGAACGCGGACGCGACGACCTGCGAGACCGCGAAGTCGAAGTCGGCGTCCTCGTCGACGAAGATGAAGTCCTTGCCGCCCATCTCGAGGACGACGCGCTTGATCCAGCGCTGTCCCTTCGCGACCGCGGCGGCCTTCTGGTTGATCGTGAGGCCGACCTGCTTGGAGCCCGTGAAGGAGATGAAGCGGGTCTGCGCGTGCTCGACGAGGACGTCGCCGACCTCGCTGCCCGGCCCGGGCAGGTAGTTGAGCGCGCCGGCCGGCACGCCGGCCTCCTCGAGGAGCGTGAAGACCCTCCACGCGATGAGCGGCGTGTCGGACGCGGGCTTGAGGACGACGCCGTTCCCGGCGACGAGCGCCGCGGACGGTCATCCCCGTCAGGATCGCGTTCGGGAAGTTCCAGGGCGGGATCACGGCGCCGGCGCCGAGCGGGACGTAGAGCGTCTCGGGGAACTCGCCCGCGTAGGGCGTGACGGGGATCTCGCCGCCCCAGCGCAGCATCTCGCGCGCGTAGAACTCGAGGAAGTCGATCGCCTCGGCGGTCTCGACGTCGGCCTCGGGCCAGGACTTGCCGATCTCGAGGACCATCGTGGCCGAGAAGTCGTGCTTGCGCGCACGCATCCGCGCGGCGGCGCGCAGGAGGACGGAGGCGCGCTCGCGAGGCGCGAGGTCGGCCCACTCGCGCTGCGCCCGGACGGCCGCCTCGACGGCCTTGAGCGCGACCTTCCGGTCGGCGAGGTGGTGGCGGGACAGGACCTCCGAGCGGTCGGAGGGGTTCACGTTCTCGAGGAGACGGCCGGTCTTGAGCCGCCGTCCGCCCACGACGACGGGGATCTCGGCGCCCTTCTGGCGGTCCACTCGGTTGAGGGCCGCCTCGAACGCGGAGCGCTCCTCGGCGCGGCTGAAGTCGGTGAAGGGTTCGTTGCGGAAGTCTTCGAGCATGGGAGGCCGATTCTATCGTTACACTCCGGACGGGAGGGGCGCGATGACGGTCGAGGAGCTCAAGAAGGAACTGGACTCAGGCGCCGCGCCGTGCGTGCTGGACGTGCGCGAGGCCCGCGAGCTCGCGGTCGCCGCGTATCCCTTTCCCGTGCTGCACATTCCGATGTCCCAGATCCCCGCGCGCCTCGACGAGATCCCGGGCGACCGGACCGTCGTCTGCGCGTGCCGCAGCGGCAGCCGGAGCGCTCACGTCGCGGCCTTCCTGAGGTCGCACGGCAAGGAAGCCGTCAACCTCGAAGGCGGCATCCTCGCGTGGTCCGCGCGCATCGACTCCTCGATCCCGCGGTACTGACCGCCGGGACGTTTCGCGCGTTTGATTTGTGTCCATCTTCGTGACAAGGTTGGTGACAGGGGAGGTTCGACTCATGGAAAAGAACGTCGCGAAAATTCGCGGCTTCGTGACCGACTTGCTCAAGAAGAACAAGAAGCTCACGGAGCGCGAGGTGAAGGCCGCGATCGGCCGGGCCTTCAAGCTCAATCCCAAGACGATCAGCGCGGGCGTCATCCGCGACGTACGCAAGAAGCTCGGCATCGACCGGCCCGGCGCGATCGCGTACGCGCGCGCCCTGCTCGACAAGAACCCGGTGCTCGAGGCCAAGAAGGTCATCGAGGAGGTCGGCACGCGCTTCGGCGTCCGGCTCGGCGCTCCCGACGTCTCGCGGCTGCGCCCCGTGGGCGCGCGCCGGCGGCGCGGCGCGGGCCGGGCGGATCGCGTCTCGATGCGCCGCACGGGCGCGGCCGGCCGCAAGGCGGGCTCGATCTCGGTCACGTACCAGGGCAGCGGCCACCCGGAGGACCTCGCGGCCTTCTTCCGGTCGCTCGCGGGGGACTGAGAGCGGGAGGTTTGACCCGGCGCGGTGGGCCGCTCATAATCCGCCGCCCGCCGCGCTGGGGGGTCGTCCAACGGTAGGACTCCAGACTCTGGATCTGGCTATCGGGGTTCGAATCCCTGCCCCCCAGCCACTTTTCCAACCGAAGAAGCCGGGCGACGTGTCGCAAGCACGGGAGCCATAATCGGCTCCGCCTCATGACGCTCTCCCCGGGAGCCAGGCTTGGCCCGTACGAGGTTCTCGCGCCGCTCGGTGCAGGCGGCATGGGTGAGGTGTACCGGGCGCGGGATACGCGCCTCGCGAGAGACGTCGCGATCAAGGTACTGCTCGAGGATTTCCTGGAAGGTGAAGAGCGCAAGGCCCGATTCGAGCGAGAGGCGAAGGCGCTCGCCGCGCTGAACCACCCGAACGTTGCGGCCATTTATTCATTCGAAGAAATCCTGGATTCTTCTCTCCTCTTCCCGTCACGTGCTCGTCATGGAGCTCCTCGAGGGGACGACGTTGCGGGACAAGCTCGACAGGCCCATCCCCCCGAAGCAGGCCGCCGACTACGCGCTGCAGATCGCCAAGGGGCTTTCGGCCGCGCACGAAAAGGGGATCGTCCACCGCGACCTCAAGCCCGAGAACCTCTTCGTCACGAAAGACGGCCGCCTGAAGATTCTCGACTTCGGTCTCGCCAAGAGGTCCGAGCGGGAGGAGACCGGCGACGAAACGAGTGCCCCGACGGAATCGAAGCACACGGAGCCGGGTGCGGTCGTTGGGACGGTGGTCTACATGTCGCCCGAGCAGGTGCGCGGGCTTCCCGTCGACCACCGTTCCGACATCTTCTCGTTCGGGACGATCCTCTATGAGCTGCTCTCGGGGAAGAAGGCGTTCCGGAGGGACTCGGCTTCCGAGACGATGGCCGCGATCATGCGGGACGAGCCGCCGGAGCTGTCGGAATCGGGCAGAAGCGTTCCACCTTCGCTCGATCACATCGTGAAGCACTGCCTGGAGAAGAGCCGGGAGGACCGGTTCCAGTCGGCGAAGGACGTCGTCTTCGCGCTTTCGGAGGCGTCCGCACCGGCGGAGGCGGCCGGCTCACACGCGGCCGCCGTTCCTCGCATTTCGAGAAGGAACCCTCTCCTCTTCGTCGCGGCCGGCGCCCTCGTACTGCTCGTCATCAGTGCGGTCGTCCTGCTCAACCGTCGCCCCAGGGCCGAGGGACGAGGCGCGGCGGCCGGCCCTTCGATCGCCGTCCTCCCGTTCACGAACCTGAGCGACGACAAGAATCAGGAGTATTTCTCGGACGGCCTTTCGGAGGAGCTCCGGGAGCTCCTGACCAAGGTGAGGAAGCTGCGCGTCGTCGGGCGCACGTCTTCCTTCGCTTTCAAAGGGAAGAACGAAGATCTTGCCTCGATCTGGCAGAAACTCCACGTCGCGACCGTTCTCGAAGGGAGCGTCCGCCGCGCGGGCGATGAGCTCCGGGTCTCGACACAGCTCGTGAACGTGGCCGACGGATATCAGATCTGGGCCGAGACGTATGACCGGAAGATGACGGATGTCTTCGCCGTGCAGGACGAGATCGCGGGCGCCGTCGTGGCGGCGCTGAAGGTGGAGCTTCTGCCGCAGAAGGGCCCGGCGACCTCCCAGCACCGCACCTCCAACCAGGAGGCGTACAACCAGTATCTCCTGGGGCGGCAATTCTCCAACCGCCAGAACATCGACGGCTTTCGCCGCGCGGCGGCGGCCTACCGGAAAGCGATCGAGTTCGATCCGAGTTATGCGGCGGCGTATGCCGACCTCGCCATCACGGAGTTCGAGATTTCGGAGAACCAGACCGGCGCGGACCAGGCGGAGGGAAGGCAGAAGGCTTTGTCGGCTGCGGAGGAGGCAATCGTCCTCGACCGGGATCTGGCAGAAGGCTATTCGGCGCGGGGCTACCTGCGCTTCCTGATCAACTGGGACTGGACCGGGGCCCAGTCGGACTTCCAGCGAGCGCTCACGCTCGAACCTGGCGACAGCGACACGCTCAGCAACTACAGCCTCCTTCTTCTTGCCGTCGGCCGACTGCCGGAAGCGGTCGCGGCGACGAGAAAAGCGACCGTGCTCGACCCCTTGTCGGCCTCGGCGTGGCACTACCTTGGCGTTCATCTCAACGCCAGCGGACAGCTTGCCGAAGCGAGGACGGCCTTCCTCCGGGCGCTCGAGATCAGTCCCGAGAGAGACATGGTCCATTCCGATTTCGGCGAAACGTCGCTTCTCGGGAGAGACCCGAAATCCGCGCTCGCGGAGTGCCGGCAGGAACTTGTGGATCCTTCCCGCCTGGCCGGCGTCGCGATGGCCGAGCATGACCTCGGACATGCGACGGAATCGCAGGAGGCACTGGACGAGCTGATCGCGAAGGCCGCGCAGATCGCGGCCTATCAGATCGCCGAGGTTTACGCCTGGCGCGGTGAGCGGGAGAAGGCCATGGAATGGCTGGACCGCGCCTACGCCCAGCGAGACTCGGGCCTTCCGTTCGTCAAATCAGATCCACTCCTCGCGAAGCTTCACGGCGACCCGCGCTACGCCGCGATGCTGAAGAAGATGAACCTGCCCGCAGGCGAGTAAGGCAGGTCGGAACGCGCGCTTACCGAATGGGCCGGTGGAGAGTGAGTTCTCTTGAGAATCCCCTCTCCGAGCGCCAGCGCGAGCGCGACGCCCGCCACGTCCGCGAGGACGTCGCCGATCTCGACGTCCCGGCCGGGCACGAAGGACTGGTGGATCTCGTCCGAGCAGCCCCAGAGGACCGCGCCGAGAACGAGGAAGACCGCCGTCTTCGCGCGGCTCCAGCGCTCGCCGAAGCGCGCGGCGCGGACCGCGAAGAGGCCCGTCAGGAAGAAATAGAGCGCGTGCTCGAGCTTGTCCTTTCCGTCGAAGGAAGGCCCGAAGGACGGCAGCTCGGATCCCGTCCGGCTCGAGAGCCAGAACTCGTGCGCGAGGAGCAGGACGACCGGCGCCCAGAGGAGGAGCCGCCGGCGCGCGCTCACGCGGGCCCTTGGGCTCTCTTCTCGATCTTTCCCCACGAGTCGCGCAGCGACACGGACCGGTTGAAGACGAGACGGCCCGGAGAGCTGTCGGTGTCCACGACGAAGTAACCCGTGCGCTCGAGCTGGAACGCCGTGCCCGGCGGCAGCGCTTCGAGCGCGGGCTCGACCCGCGCGCCGTCCCTCACGACGAGCGAGTCGGGGCTGAGGTTCGCGAGGAAATCCCTGCCCGCGGGCGCGTCGTCCGGGTTGGGCCCGGAGAAGAGCCGGTCGTAGAGGCGCACCGTGGCGGGACGGGATTCCGCGGCGGAGACCCAGTGGATCGTGCCCTTGACCTTGCGCCCCGGGGCCTCGCCGCCCTTCGTCGCGGGATCGTACGTACAGCGCATCTCCACGACCGTTCCGGACGCGTCCTTGACGACCTCCGTGCACCGGATCACGTACGCCCACCGGAGGCGGACCTCCGTGCCCGGCGAGAGGCGGTGGTACTTCGGAGGCGGGACCTCGCGGAAGTCGTCGCGGTCGATCCAGAGCGTCCCGGAGAACGGGACGGACCGCGTGCCCTGCGAGGCGTCCTCGGGATTGTTCACGGCGTCCAGCGCCTCGACTTTCCCTTCGGGCCAGTTCGTCAGGACGACCTTCACGGGATCGAGGACCCCCATGAAGCGGGGCGCGCGGCGGTTGAGGTCCTCGCGCAGGCAGTGCTCGAGGAGCTCCACCTCGACGACGCTGTTGCGCTTGGCGAGGCCGATCCGGTCGCAGAAGTCGCGGATGGCCTCGGGCGTGTAGCCCCTCCGGCGGAACCCCGCCAGGGTGGGCATGCGCGGGTCGTCCCAGCCCGTCACGTGGCCGCCCGTCACCAGGTGGAGGAGCTTGCGCTTGGAGAGCACCGTGTACGTGAGGTTGAGCCGGGCGAACTCGATCTGGCGCGGGCGGTCCTCGAGCTCGAGCGCCTCGAGACACCAGTCGTAGAGCGGCCGGTGGT
Organism: uncultured Acidobacteriota bacterium; assembly: GCA_963776915.1. Lineage (GTDB taxonomy): Bacteria > Acidobacteriota > Thermoanaerobaculia > UBA5066 > UBA5066 > Fen-183. The sequence goes on from CAVZPE010000016.1 coordinate 117,065, forward strand.
CCTCGAACTCGAGCGTGCACAGGGAGTGCGTGATGCGCTCGATCCAGTCCGAGAGCGCGTGGGCGTAGTCGTACATGGGGTAGAGGTGCCACGCGTCGCCCGTGCGGTGGTGGATCGTCTTGCGGATCCGGTAGAGCGCCGGGTCGCGCAGGTTGATGTTCGGCGACGCCATGTCGATCTTCGCCCGCAGCGTGCGGGCGCCGTCCGGAAACTCGCCGGCGCGCATCCGGCGGAAGAGGTCGAGGCTCTCGGCGGCGGAGCGGTCGCGGTACGGGCTGTTCGTGCCCGGCTCCGTCAGCGTGCCGCGCGTGGCGCGCACCTCGTCGGCCGTGAGGTCGCACACGAAGGCCTTGCCCTTCCCGATCAGCGTCTCGGCGAACGCGTAGAGCCGTTCGAAGTAGTCGGAGGCGTAGAAGAGGCGGTCCTCCCAGTCGAAGCCGAGCCACCGCACGTCCGCCTGGATCGAGTCGACGTACTCGACCTCTTCCTTGAGGGGGTTCGTGTCGTCGAAGCGGAGGTTGCAGGTCCCGCCGTACTCCTTCGCGATCCCGAAGTTCAGGCAGATGGACTTCGCGTGGCCGATGTGGAGGTAGCCGTTCGGCTCGGGCGGGAAGCGCGTCGCGACGCGGCCGCCGTGCTTTCCGGCGGCTCTCTCCGCGTCGACGATCTCGCGGATGAAATCCCTGGCCGGGGACGGGCGGAGAGCTCGTCGTGTCGTACATGGCGATCCCTCAGTTCACGGGCGCCGGCGCGGCGATGCGGTCGGCGAACGAAAGGATCCTCCGGCGGGCGGTCTCCCGGCCGAGGATCTCGATCATCTCGAAGAGCGGAGGCGACGCGAGAGAGCCCGTGAGCGCGAGGCGCGCGGGCTGCGCGATCTGTCCGAGCGGGAGCCCCTTCTCCGCCGCGAGAGCGCGCGCGGCCTCCTCCATCCCGGCGTGCGAGAACGGCTCGACGGCGTCGAGGCGCGCGACGAGGGCCCGCAGGACGGGCGCGAACTCGGGCTTGCCCCATTTCTTCATGCCGGCCTCGTCGAAATGCACGGGATCGTCGCCGTAGACGGCGAGGCCCTGCGCGAGCTCGACGAGCGTCTTCGCGCGCGGGCGCAGGAGCGCGATGCCCTTCGCGAGCGTCCCCGCGTCGCGGGAGGGGAGGCCGAGCGGCGCGAGGAGCTCGAGGAGGCGCGCGTCGGACGTCGCCTGGATGTACTGCCCGTTCAGCCAGAGGAGCTTCTCGTGGTCGAAGCGCGAGGGCGACGGGCCGATGCGATCGAGCGCGAAGAGCGCCGTCATCTCCGCGAGCGCCATCCGCTCGCGATCCTCGCCCGGCGACCAGCCGAGGAGGGCGAGGAAGTTCACGAGCGCCTCGGGCAGGAAGCCCTGCTCCCGGAACTCCTCGACACCCGCGGCGCCGTGGCGCTTGCTGAGCTTCTTGCCGTCGGCGCCGAGGATCATCCCGAGGTGCGCGAAGACCGGGCAGGGCGCGCCGAGCGCGCGAAAGAGCGCGACGTGCTTCGGGGCGTTCGGGAGGTGGTCGACGCCGCGGACGACGTGCGTGATGCCCATCGCGACGTCGTCGACGCAGACCGTGAAGTGGTAGAGCGGGTGGCCGTCCGAGCGCACGAGGACGAAGTCGTCGAGCGCGCCCGCGGGGAACTCCGTGCGCCCCTGGACGACGTCGTCCACGACGAGCGGCTCGTCCGGGACGCGCAGGCGCAGGACGAACTCTTCTCCCGCGGCGGCGCGCCGGTCGGATTCCTCCCGGGAGATCGCGCGCGCGCGGCCGTCGTACCGGAACGAGGATCCCGCGGCCTCGGCGGCCTTCTTCAGGGCCTCCAGCTCCCCGGGCGTCTCGAACGCGCGGTAGGCCCGGCCCTCCGCCAGGAGCCGCGCCGCGGCCTGGCGGTACAGGTCCTGCCGCTCGCTCTGGAAGAACGGGCCCTCGTCCCAGGAGAGGCCCAGCCACGTCATCGCGTCGAGGATCTGCCGGGTGAGCTCCTTCTTCGAGCGCTCGACGTCCGTGTCCTCGATCCGGAGGATGAACGTCCCGCCGTGGCGCCGGGCGAAGAGCCAGTTGTAGAGGGCGGTGCGCGCGCCGCCCACGTGGAGGGAGCCCGTGGGCGAGGGGGCGAACCGCACGCGGGGCGCGGTCATGGGCCGGCGAGAATAGCAGCCCTCCGTCGGGCATGATCCCGCCCGTGGCCCCCGGACCCCTCCGCGTCGGGCGCCGCGAGGCTCTCGCGGCGGACCTCGTCCTCGTCGTCGTGACGGCGATCTGGGGGTCCACCTTCGTCGTGAACCGTCTCGTGATCGAGACGGCGCCGCCGCTCCTCTTCGTCCTCGCCCGGTTCGCGCTCGCGGCCGCCGTCCTCGGGCTCGTCGCGCGCGGCCGGCCGAGGACGCCGAACCTCCTCCGCGACAGCGTGGCGGTCGGCCTGCTCCTCGCCGCGGGAATCGGGTTCCAGGTCGTCGGCCAGCTCTTCACGACCGCCTCGAAGGCGGCCTTCGTGACGGGCCTCTCCGTCCCGCTGACGCCCGTCGCGGGCTATCTCATGACGAGGAAGAAGCCGTCGCGCGAGAACCTCGCCGGGCTCCTCGTCGCCGCCGCGGGTTTCGCGGTCCTCACGTGGCCGCGGGACGCGACGGCGGGCTTCAACACGGGCGACCTCCTCATCCTCGTGACGGCGGTGTCCTACGCCGTCCTCATCGTGGTCGTGAGCGAGACGGCGGGGACGCACGACGTGCGCTGGTACTCGTTCGGCCAGATCGTCTTCGCGGCGATCGGCGTCGGGGCCGTCCGTCTCGCGCTGGTCCCCGTTCATCCATGGGAAAGGGGCGTTCCTCGCGGCCGAGGCGCGGCCGCTCGTCTTCGGCCGGACGGTCGTGCTCGCGATCCTGTGGATGGCGCTCGTCGCGACGGTCGTGACCTTCCTCGCCCAGACCTGGGCCCAGGCGCGGATGCCCGCGACGCACGCGGCGATCATGTTCGCGCTCGAGCCCGTCTTCACGGCGCTCTTCGCGGCGATCTTCCTCGGAGAGCGCATGTCCCGCCGCGACTGGACGGGCGCCGGCCTCGTCCTCGCGGGGATCGTCGTGTCGGAAATGCGGGGAAGGGATTGAAGAATCTCTGCCCCGCCGTCCACTCCAGCCCGAACGTCAGGTTGTAGACGTACGGGTCGCGCAGGACCGACAGGACGAGGCTCGAGCGCGAGTAGCCGTTCTCGACGGCCCGGCTGAGGTCGTCCAGCGTCCGGACCTTCACGTTGTTGACCGCGAGGACGACGTCTCCGCGGTCGAGGCCCTTCGCCGCGGCCGGGGAGCGCCCCATCACGGAAACCACCATGAGCCCGCCGCGCGTCTCGCGGAAGACGAGACCGATCTCGCGTCTCAGGACGTCGAGGCCGAGGTCCTCGGGCGTCTCCTCCGTCGTGACGCGTCCCGTCCGCTCGGCCTTGTCGCGGCGGTACGTGATGGCGAGCGCCCGTCCCGGCCCGACCGACGCGAGCGCCGTGTCGAAGTCCTCGCGATTCTCGACGGCCCGGCCGTCCAGGGAGGTGACGACGTCGCCCGGGGCGAGCCCCGCCTTCGCGGCGGGCGAGCCGGGCCAGACCGAGCGCACGCGCAGGCCCTGGCCGCGGGCCGACGGGCGGCCGCTTCCCGCGAAGAGCGTCGCGCCGCGCACGCCGATCCACGCCGTCTTCACCTGCTTGTAGTTCAGGAGGTCGTCCGCGACGCGCCGCGCGCGGTCGATCGGGATCGCGAAGCCGATCGTGTTCGCGCCCCCCACGATGGCCGTGTTGATCCCGATGAGCTCGCCGAGGATGTTCACGAGCGCGCCGCCCGAGTTGCCGGGATTGATCGCCGCGTCGGTCTGGAGGAAGTCGGAGTAGTTGCGGCCCGACTCGCCCTGGACGGTGCGGTGCACGGCCGAGACGATCCCGGTCGTGACCGTGTTCGAGAGCCCGAACGGGTTGCCGATCGCGATCACCGGCTCGCCGATCATGAGATCCGACGTCGTGCCGAGGACCGCGGGCTTCAGGCCCTTCGCCTCGACGCTGAGGACGGCGAGGTCGTTGTCCGCGTCGGCGCCCTCGAGCTTCGCCTCCAGCTCGCGCCCGTCCGACGTCGTGACCCAGATGCGCGACGCGCCCGAGATCACGTGGTCGTTCGTGACGACGATGCCCGGCGCGATCACGACGCCCGAGCCGAGCGACTCGCTGCGCGAGGTGCGCGGCCGCACGTCGTAGCCGAAGAAGATGTCCAGCGGGTTGCGGCGCTGCTGGACGACGTGCTCGGCCGAGATGTTCACGACCGACGGGCCGCTCTTTTCGACGGCGACGACGATCGGCGTGCGGCGCTCCTCCCGGCCGCCGGCGGCTCCGAGAGGGAGCGCGGACAGCAGCGAAACGAGCACGAGAGCGAGGCGGCTTGACTTCGAATCCAGTCGTTTCATGGTAATGTCGATATACCGGAAGGGGTTTTTAGGTATTCTAAACACCCGTCAGAAGAAAGCGGTCCAGGCGCTCGTCGAGCTCGTCTACCGGGCGGGCCCGGACGTGCCCTCGAGCCAGCTGGCGACGTGGCTCGCCCTGTCCCGCGACTCGGTCCACCAGCTGCTCCTTCCCCTCGTGAGGAACGGCTGGGTGGCCGCCGGACGGGGACGCAACGGCGGCTACCGGGCGACGCCGGTCGCGCCCGGCGTGACGGTCCTCGCGATCGTGTCCCTCTTCTCGCGCGACGGGCGCGAGCCGGCCCCGGACGACCCCGCGTCGCCGCGCTTCATCCGCAACCTGGACCAGCGCGCCTCGGACCGCTATCGGCAATTCCTGTCCTCCGTGACGGTGGGAGATCTCGTGAGCGAGGTCCGCGCCGAACGCGAGGAGCCGACCTACTCGATCTGAACTCTAGCAAGGCGTGCGCCCGCCTTTTCGGCGCGGTGCAGGAGGGATCTCGATGAAGATCGCATCCGACATCACGAAGCTCGTCGGCGGGACGCCGCTCGTTCGGCTCAACCGCGTGACGGCCGGGATCGCGTCCGGCGCGACCGTGGCCGCGAAGCTCGAGTTCTTCAACCCGGCGCACTCCGTCAAGGACCGCATCGGGGTCTCGATGATCGAGGCCCTCGAGAAGCAGGGGAAGATCGCGCCCGGCAAGTCCGTCCTCATCGAGCCGACGTCCGGGAACACGGGGATCGGGCTCGCGTTCGTCGCCGCGGCCCGCGGCTACCGCCTCATCCTCACGATGCCCGAGACGATGTCGGTCGAGCGGCGCAAGGTCCTGAAGCTCCTCGGGGCGGAGGTCGTGCTGACGCCGGGTCCGCTCGGCATGAAGGGCGCGATCGCGAAGGCGCAGGAGCTCGTCGCCGAGTACGGCGCGAACGGCGTCCAGCCGCAGCAGTTCGAGAATCCCGCGAATCCGGCGATCCACGAGACCACGACCGCCGTCGAGCTCTGGAACGACACGGACGGGAAGATGGACGTCTTCGTCTGCGGCGTCGGCACGGGCGGCACGATGACGGGCGTCGGCCGGTACTGGAAGCCGAAGAAGCCGTCGGTGCGCCTCGTCGCCGTGGAGCCGACGGCGTCGCCGGTCATCTCGGGCGGCGCGCCGGGCCCGCACAAGATCCAGGGCATCGGCGCGGGCTTCATCCCGAAGAACCTCGACACGACGCTCGTGGACGAGACGTTCCAGGTCTCGAACGACCAGTCCTTCGCGATGGCGCGGCGCCTCGCGAAGGAGGAGGGGATCCTCGGCGGCATCTCGTCGGGAGCGGCCGCGCACGCGGCGGTCGAGATCGCGAAGCGGCCCGAGAGCGCGGGGAAGCTCGTCGTCTTCATCGTGCCCTCGACGTCGGAGCGCTACATCTCGACGGACCTCTTCAAGGAGGAGGAAGTCCCGGCGGGGGCGGTCGCGATTTAGCCCATGGGGGGCGCGGGGAGCGGGGAAGCTCCCCCCGCCGGATCGTCAGCCCTTCTTGGTCTCGATCGCGGGCTTGGTGGCCTGGATCCTGATGGCCTTCGGCTTCGTCTCCTCGCGCTTCGGCAGCTCGACGGTGAGGACGCCGTTGTGGAAGGACGCGGAGATCTTCTCGTTGTCGACGTTCGCGGGAATCGTGAAGGAGCGGACGAACTTCCCGTAGCTCCGCTCGACGCGGTGGTAGTTCTCGTCGTCGCTCGTCTTCTCGAACTTGCGCTCGCCCTCGAGCGAGAGGATCCCGTCCTCGAAGCGCAGCGCGATCTGGTTCTCGTCGAAGCCGGGGAGCTCGGCCTTCAGGACCGTCTTCTCCTTGGTCTCGAAGATGTCGACGGGGGGAGCCCACGTCCCGGTGAAGAGCTCCTCCTGCTCGCGCCCGCCGCGGGCGAGCGTGGAGTCGAACGCGCGGTTCAGCCGGTCCTGCAGCGCGGCGAGGTCACGGAAAGGGTCGTTCCAGCGGATGACAGCCATGGTTCTCGGTTCCTCCTCGATCAGCGGTGTTTTCGCGCCGGCGCGTCGGCCGGCTCGGTCCGGAACTCGAGGGCGGAGCCCCCCGGCGCGAGCGCGAGGGTGACCGCGGATCCTTCGCGCACGTCGCCGGCGAGGATCTTCAGCGCCAGCGGGTCCTGGACCAGCTTCTGGATGTTGCGTTTCAGCGGCCGGGCCCCGTACACGGGGTCGTAGGCCTCGCGGGCCAGCCACGTCGCGCACGGGCTCCTCCCAGGCGAGCTTGATGCCGCGCGGGGCGACGAGCTCGGCCACCTTCCGGAGCTGGAGCTCGACGATCTTCTCGATGTCGCCGAGCTCGAGCCGCCGGAACGTCACGATGTCGTCGATGCGGTTCAGGAACTCGGGCCGGAAGTGCGCCCTCAGCTCCGCCTCGATCCGCGTCCGGAGCGACTTCTCGTCGACGCCCTGCAGCTCCTGGATGAGGTGCGAGCCGACGTTCGACGTCATGATGACGACGACGTTCTTGAAGTCCACGGCGCGGCCCTTGCCGTCGGTCAGGCGGCCGTCGTCGAGGACCTGGAGGAGGACGGACCACACGTCGGGGTGGGCCTTCTCGATCTCGTCGAAGAGGACGACGGAGTACGGATGCCGGCGCACGGCCTCCGTGAGCTGGCCGCCCTCGTCGTGTCCGATGTACCCGGGGGGCGCCCCGATCATCCGCGAGACGGTGTGCTTCTCCTGGTACTCGGACATGTCGAGCCGCACCATCGCGTTCTCGTCGTCGAAGAGGAACTCGGCCAGCGCGCGGGCGAGCTCGGTCTTGCCGACGCCCGTGGGCCCGAGGAAGAGGAACGAGCCGATCGGCCGGCGCGGGTCCTTCATCCCGGCGCGGGCGCGCCGGACCGCGGCCGCGACGGCGTCCACGGCCTCGTCCTGCCCGATCACGCGCAGGCGCAGCCGGTCGCCCATCTTGAGGAGCTTCTGCGTCTCGCCTTCCACCATCCGCGAGACGGGGACGCCCGTCCACTTCGAGACGATCGCGGCGACGTCGTCCTCGTCGACTTTCTCGCGCAGGACCGCGCCGCCCTTCTGCATCTCGTCGAGGCGCGCCTGGGCGGCGTCGAGGTCCTTCTGGACCTTCAGGAGAGTTCCGTAGCGCAGCTCGGCGGCCTTGTTCAGGTCGCCCTGCCGCTCGGCGGACTCGGCGGCGACCTTCGTCTCGTCGAGCTTCTTCTTGAGGTCGCGGATCACGGTGATCGCGTCCTTCTCGGCGCGCCACCGCGTCTTCATGGCGTTGGAGCGCTCCTTGAGCTCGGCGAGCGTCTTCTCGAGGCCCTTGAGGCGGTCCTTCGCGGACTTCGCGTCGTCCTTCTGGAGCGCCTTCCGCTCGATCTCGATCTGGAGGATGCGCCGCTCGACCTCGTCGATCGCCGTCGGCATCGAGTCGATCTCCATCTTGAGCTTGCTGGCGGCCTCGTCGATCAGGTCGATCGCCTTGTCGGGCAGGAAGCGGTCCGCGATGTAGCGGTCCGAGAGCGTCGCGGCGGCGACGAGCGCCGCGTCCGTGATCTTGACGCCGTGGTGGAGCTCGTAGCGTTCCTGCAGCCCGCGCAGGATCGCGACCGTGTCTTCGACCGACGGCTCGCCGACGAGGACGGGCTGGAAGCGGCGCTCGAGCGCCGGGTCCTTCTCGATGTGCTTGCGGTACTCGCCGACGGTCGTCGCGCCGATCGCGCGCAGCTCGCCGCGGGCGAGGGCGGGCTTGAGCATGTTGCCCGCGTCCATCGCGCCCTCGGCCGCGCCGGCGCCGACGAGCGTGTGGAGCTCGTCGATGAAGAGGATGACCTTGCCGTCGGACTCCTCGACCTCCTTGAGGACCGCCTTGAGGCGCTCCTCGAACTCCCCGCGGTACTTGGCGCCCGCGAGCATCGCGCCGAGGTCGAGCGAGACGACGCGCTTGTCCTTCAGCGTCTCGGGAACGTCGCCCGAGACGATGCGCCGCGCGAGGCCCTCGACGATCGCCGTCTTGCCGACGCCGGGGTCGCCGATGAGGACGGGGTTGTTCTTCGTCCGGCGCGTGAGGACCTGCATGACGCGGCGGATCTCCTCGTCGCGGCCGATGACCGGGTCGAGCTTGCCCTTGCGGGCGAGGTCCGTGAGGTCTTTCGCGTATTTCTTGAGCGCCTGGTACTTCTCTTCGGCGGCCTGGTCCGCGACGCGGCTTCCCCCGCGCACGTCCTTGAGGGCCGCGAGGACGGACGCCTCGGAGAGGCCGAGCGCGACGAACGCCTTCGCGGCCGCCGACTTTCCGTCCTTCAGGAGCGCGAGGAAAAGGTGCTCGGACGCGACGTAGTCGTCCTTGAAGTCCGCGGCGGTCTTCTCGGCGAGGTCGAGCAGCCTGACGAGGGCGGGGGAGAAGCGCGGCTCGGCGTTCTCGCCGGCGACGTGCGGCAGCTTCGCGAGGAGCTTCGCGATCTCCTGCGCGGCGTGGCCCGGCGCGACGCCCACCCTCTCGAGCAGCGCCGGCACGACCCCGCCCTCCTGGCCGAGAAGGGCCTGGGCGAGGTGCTCGGGCGTGGCCTCCGGGTGGCCTTCGGCGCGGGCCGACTGGGCCGTCCTCTGGAGAACTTCCTGGGCCTTGTGGGTGAAGCGGTCGGGATTCATGACCGATCTAATCTAGTATCTGAGTCTAATATTGTCAAGTATGAATCTACAGTAATGATGAAGATAATTAGAGGAAGATTAAGTCATTTCTTCTGAATGGTATGTGGGCGAAGGGCGCGTGCTAGGCTCTCGCGGCGATGAGGCGCCGGGGCGCTGCGCAAGAGAATCGAGCCCGCCGCTCGCTCCCTTTCATAGGGATCTTCCTCTTGGCTCTCGGTCTTCGTCTCGCTGTCTCCTCTTCGCTCTCGCACCTCGGCCTCTGGCAGAACCCGCAGTTCGACGCGCACGAGAATCTCGAATGGGCGCGCGCCCTCGCGGCCGGCGACTTCACGTGGCCCTCCCCGCCAACGCACGGCCCGGCCTACCCGTTCTTCCTCGCCGCGCTGCTCAAGGTCTTCGGATCGATCGATGCGGCGCGAATCGCCCAGGCGGCGCTTGCGTCCGCGACCTGCGTTCTCGTCGCGAGGGTGGGAGAGATTCTCTTCGAAAGGAAAGCGGGAATCGCCGCGGGCCTCCTCCTCGCGATCTCGGGGCCGCTTGCGCTCGCGGACGTCAGCTTCTGGGAGGAAGGCTTCGTGGGCCTCGTGCTCTCGGGGGCACTGTTCCTTCTCGTGGCGCGCAAGACTCCTGCCTCAGCCGGAGTCGCCGGCCTCCTTCTTGGCGTTGCCTGCGCGGCGCGGCCGACTGCGGTCCTGTTCGTTCTCGCGGCGCTCACCTTCGTCCTCCTTTTCGAAGGCTCCCCTCGCCGGGTGCCGGCAGCGGCGGCGCTCCTTCTTGGCGTCACCGTCGTCCTCGCCCCGGCCGTTCTCGCCTCGTCGAAGGCAGCGGGGCATTTCGTCTTCGTCCGCGCCTACGGAGCCGTCAACCTCTGGCTCGGCAACGACCCGGCGTCGGGAGGCGTCCAGAACGCGCGCCCGAACGGCCCCTGGGACCGCGTCGCGGCCGCGCCGGCGCGCGCGGGCGTGCCCCCGGGCGGCGAGGAGGGGTGGTTCATGCGCCGGACGCTCGCGCGCGCCGCAGCGGACCCCGCGGGGCTGGCGCGCGTGCTCGTCTCGAAGCTCGTCTGGCTCACGCAGGCCGAGGAGCCGCGCGACAACCTCGCTTTTGCCTTCTTCGCCTCGCAGTCGGGGATTCTTCGAATGCTCCCGGGCTTCGGACTCCTTCTCGCTCTCGCTGCGGCGTCGGGATTTGCGTGGCGGAGCCTGCGGGGGAAGGCGCTCGTGCTTCTCTGGCTCGCGGCCGGAGCGATTCCCTTCGTCGCGGCCCTGGCCGGGCTGCGCTACCGGATGCCGGTCGTCCCGCCGCTCGCCCTCTTCGCGGGTGCAGGCGCGGCTCTCCTCCTGGATCGCGTCAAGAGGCGGGACCTGCGCCTGCTCGCGGCGCCTGCGGTGGTCGTCGCGCTGACGCTCTTTGCTTCCCACGTTCGAAGGCATCTTCCGACGCACGACTTCGCGGAGGAGTGGGCGCTGGAGGGGAACGCGTGGATGGAGCTCGGAAAGCCGGCGGAGGCCGAGCACGCACTCGGCCGCGCTCGCGACGCGGACCCGAAGGCGGCCCTTCCGGTGGAGTTTCTCGGCCGGCTCCGGCTGGCCGAAAATCGCCCCGCCGACGCCGCGGGACTCCTCGAAGAATCTCTTCGAATGGACCCTGGCTCGAGGTCCGCTCATTTCTTCCTGGGAAGGGCGCGTGAGGCGCTGGGGCGCCCCGCGGACGCCGCGGCGGCCTATCGCGACGCGCTCGCGATCTCACCCGCGTTCTTTCCGGCGCTCTTTCACCTCGGGCGGGCGCTCATCGTCGCGGGCGATCCCGCCGCGGCGGTGCCCGAGCTCGAAAAGGCCGTGGCGCTCGCGCCCGCGGAGCAGCCCCCCCGCGATCTCCTCGCCCGCGCCCGCGAGCTCGCCGGCGCGGCGCCGGCTCGCTGAGTCAGCGCGCCCGCGGGTCCTTCGCGCCCGCTTCCGCGAAGCCCTTCGCGCGGAGGAGGCACGAGTCGCACGCGCCGCACGGTCTTCCCGAGGGAGAGGGGTCGTAACAGGACGTCGTGAGCCCCGGGTCCAGGCCGAGGGCGAGCGCGAGGCGGACGATGCCGGCCTTCGTGAGGGCGAGGAGCGGCGCGCGGATCGCGAGGCGCCTTCCCTCGTCGCCCGCCTTCGTTCCGAGGTTCGCGACGCGTTCGAACGCGGCGAGAAACGCGGGCCGGCAGTCGGGATAGCCCGAGTAGTCGAGCGCGTTGGCGCCGATGACGATCTCCGAGGCGCCCGCCGACTCGGCCGCGCCGAGCGCGAACGCGAGAAAGAGCGTGTTGCGCGCGGGGACGTACGTCGCCGGGATGCGGGCTCTTCCGAGCGCCTTCTTCGGGACGCGGATCGAGCGGTCCGTCAGCGCGGAGCCGCCGAGCGCGCCGAGGGACGGGATCGCGATCACGCGGTGCGACGCGACGCCGTACCGGCGAGCGAGCGCGCGCGCCGCGCGCAGCTCCACGCGGTGGCGCTGTCCGTAGTCGAAGGAGAGCGCGTGGACCGTCCAGCCCCAGCGGGAAACGAGCGCGAGGCACGTCGCGGAATCGAGGCCGCCGGAGAGCAGGAGCACGCAGGTCCGCGCCCCGCGGCCGGTGCATTGGGTATCGACTGGCTGAAGATTTTCTTGGAAGGTGGAGGGCGACGTCGGCCACCGGGAATGCGTTTCCGTTCCCTCATCTTCCCGGCACGTCTCCCCAGAGCACCTTGTGGATCTGCAGGTTCAGCCGCAGCTTCCTCTTCGAGTCCCGCACCCACTCGGCGACCTGCGAAGCGATCGCGCTCGCGCCTCCTTCGAAGACCGGCGAGATCAGGACCGTGTGCCGTCTCGTCGAGCGCGTGCTTCGTGACGAGTTCTTCCGCCCAGAGAAAATCCTCCCGGTCCGCCACGACGAACTTCACCTCGTCCCGCGGGCCGAGGAGGTTCAGGTTGTCGAGGTCGTTGCGGCTCTCCATGCCCGACCCCGGGCATTTCACGTCGACGACCTTGATCACGCGCGGGTCCACGCGGCCGACCGGCACGTGCCCGCCGGTCTCGACGAGCACGGTGTAGCCCGCGTCGCAGAGCGTCGACGCGAGCGCGAAGAACCCCTCCTGCTCGAGCGGCTCGCCTCCCGTGATCTCGACGAGCCGCACGCCCAGCCGCTCCACCTCCCGGAGCACGGCGTCCTGCGTCATCGACGTCCCGCCCGCGAACGCGTACGCGCTGTCGCACCAGACGCACCGCAGCGCGCAGCCCGTCAGGCGCACGAACGTGCACGGCAGCCCGGCGAACGAAGACTCGCCCTGCAGGCTGCGGAAGATCTCCGTGACGACGAGCGTCGCGGCGGGCGCGGCGGCGCCGGATGCGGCCATCGCGGAGACGATAGCGCGGGGGCGTGCGGGGGGCGCGGCCATAATCGCTCCCGTGAGGATCCGGCTCGAGCTGGCGTACCTGGGGACGTTCTTCGAGGGATGGCAGGTGCAGGGGCCTCGCGAGGGCGGCGACAGGCCGCGCACGGTCCAGGGAGAATTGGAAGATTCTTTGAATGAAATATTCAGAGAGAAGATTCGGGTCCACGCGGCGGGCCGCACCGATTCCGGCGTCCACGCGGAGGCGCAGGTCGCGCACTTCGACGTGCCCGACGGGGCGCCCTCTATACCATTCGAAGGAATGCGCCGTGGCCTGAACTCGAGGCTGGCCGAAGACGTGCGGGTCCTGTCTCGTCTCCGAAGCAGCAGGCGACTTCCACGCCCGCTACCGGGCGACCGGCAAGGTCTACGTCTACCGCCTTCGCCGCGGCGAATTTCTCCATCCGCACCGCGGCCTCGTGGAGGCGCTCGCCTCCGAGCCGCTCGACGTCGGCGCGATGCGCGCGGCGGCGGCGCTCCTCGTCGGGACGCGGGACTTCGCGCCGTTCTCGATCACGGGCTCCGACCCCGGGACGACCGTGCGGACACTCGCGCGCCTCGACGTCGAGGAGGAGGGCTCGCTCCTCGTGATCACGGCGGAGGGCGACGGATTCCTCCGCGGGATGGTCCGGCGCCTCGTGGGCACGCTCCGCGACGCGGGCCGGGGCCGCATCCGGCCCGGGGAGGCCGTCGAGCGCCCGGGTCCGACGGCCGAAGCGCGCGGACTGACGCTCGCACGCGTCCTCTATCCCGCGGACGCGCCCGCCGCGCCGGGACCTCCCGCGGCGTCCGCGCGATAGAATTCAAGGTTCGGGCGGACTCCGCCCGGCTCGATGATCGACAAGGATTCCATCGCCGCCGCCGGGACACCGGACCGCGCCCTGCTGGACGCGCTCGACCTCGCCCGGCTGCCCCGGCACGTCGCCGTGATCATGGACGGCAACGGCCGCTGGGCGGGCCAGCGCCGGCTGCCCCGCGTGGAGGGCCACCGGGCGGGGATCGCCTCCGTGCGCGCGACGGTCGAGACGGCCGCGCGCCTCGAGCTGACCGCGCTCACGCTCTACGCGTTCTCGACGGAGAACTGGAAGCGGCCGCACCTCGAGGTCGCGACGCTCATGGCGCTCCTCAAGGAGTACCTGCGCCGGGAGCTCCGCACGCTCCTCGACAACGACATCATGTTCCGCGTCGTCGGACGCGTCGACGGGCTCGACCCGTCCGTCCAGCGCGAGCTCAAGGGCGCGCTCGACGCGACGGCGCACTGCAAGGGGATGGTCTTCAACATCGCCCTGAACTACTCGGGCCGCGCCGAGCTCGCGGACGCGATGCGGTCCCTCGCGGCGGACGTGAAGGCCGGACGCCTGCAGCCCGAGGACATCGACGAGGCCGCCATCGAGTCGCGCCTCTACACGGCGGGCCTCCCGGACCCGGACCTCCTGATCCGGACGAGCGGCGAGATGCGGATCTCGAACTACCTCCTCTGGCAGATCGCCTATTCCGAGATCCACGTGACGCCCGTGCTGTGGCCCGACTTCCGCGCCCGCGACTTCCTCGAGGCGATCGCGGAGTTCCAGAAGCGCGAGCGGCGCTACGGCGGCGTCACGGAGACCGAGCCCCTGCGCGAGGACGGCCCGCGCCCGGCGGCGGCCACCCGGTGAAGTTCCAGCGGGAGGTCACGGCCGCCGTTCTGATCCCGGCGGTCCTCGCGGTGCTCGTGCTCGCGCCGACGTGGGCGTTCTCGCTCCTCGTCGCGGCGGCCGCGTCCGCCGCGCTTCTCGAGTTCTACGCGCTCCTCGCGGCGGCGGGCTGGACGGTGCCGCGCGCCGCGGGCCTCGCGCTCTTCCTCGGGCTCCTCGCGGCGGCCCATCTCGGCCATTCGCGCGCCATCGTCGCCTTCGCGGGAGCCACGGTCGTCGTCCTCCCCACGCTCGTGATGTTCGCCAGGCCTCCCGTCGCCGCGCTCCTGCCGTCCTCGGCGGGCGCGGTCTTCGCGACGCTCTACGTCGCGCTCGGCGGCGGCGCGATCATCGGTCTGCGCGCGACAGGCTGGGAGAACGTGCTCTTCCTCCTCGCGGTCGTATGGGCGGGGGATTCGGCCGCGTATTACGTCGGCCGACGCTGGGGGAAGCGGAAGCTGGCGCCGACCGTCAGTCCGAAGAAGACGTGGGAAGGTTTCTATGGACAGCTCGGCGGGGGCGCTGTGATCGGCGCTCTTGGCGGATTCTTCCTCGCTCCCATCCTGCGGTCGGCTCCGGGTGTGCCGGACTCCGCGCCGGCGCTCGCGCAGGCGGTCACGCTCGGCGCTCTTCTGGGAATCCTGGTTTCGCTCGTCGCCGTCGTCGGCGACCTCGTCGAATCCACGTTCAAGAGGAGCGTGGCCGTCAAGGACTCCGGCGGCCTCCTGCCCGGCCACGGCGGCCTCCTCGACCGGCTGGACTCGTTGCTCTACGCTTCGCCCGTGCTGCTTCTCGTCCTGACCCTCCTTCCCGGGGGAATCCGATGACCGCGAAGAAGCGGATCGCGCTCCTCGGGGCCACGGGCTCGATCGGCGACTCCGCCCTCTCGGTCGTCGCGCACTTTCCCGACCGCTTCGAGGTCGTGACGATGTCCGCCGGCTCGAACCTCGAGAAGCTCCTGGCGGCCATCGCGGCCGTCAGGCCGAAGGTGGTCTCCGTGAAGACCCGCGAGGACGCCGCGCGCGTGCGTCAGGAATTCCCGGGCGTCGCGGTCGGCTTCGGCGAGCAGGGGCTCGTGGACGTCGCGACGCACCCCGACGCCGACATCGTGCTCGGCGGGATCGTCGGCTCGGCGGGCCTCGTCCCCGCGTACGAGGCCGTCAGGCTCGGCAAGACGCTCGCGCTCGCGAACAAGGAGACGCTCGTGGTCGCAGGCGAGCCGCTCATGCGCGCGGCGCGCGCGGCGGGCGCCTCGGTCCTCCCGGTGGACTCGGAGCACTGCGCGCTCCACCAGGCGCTGCGCGCCGGCACCGCCGCCGAGGTGAGACGCCTCGTGCTGACGGCGTCCGGCGGCCCCTTCCGCACGCGGCCCTTCGAGACGTTTTCCGCGATCACGGTCGAGGACGCGCTCCGCCACCCGACGTGGAAGATGGGCCCGAAGATCACGATCGACTCGGCGACGATGATGAACAAGGGGCTCGAGGTCATCGAGGCCCGCTGGCTCTTCGACGTCGAGGTGGAGCGGATCGGCGTCGTGATCCACCCCCAGTCGATCGTCCACTCGATGGTCGAGTACGTCGACGGCTCCGTCCTCGCGCAGATGTCGCCGAACGACATGCGCTTTCCGATCCTCTACGCCCTCTGTCATCCCGAGAGGATCGACGTGTATGCCGCTCGCGCGGACCGCGCGCCCGGCACCCCTCTCCCGCGCCTCGACCTCGCGGCCCTGGGGACCCTCACGTTCGAGCCGCTCGACGCGGCCCGCTACCCGGCGGTCCCGCTCGCGTGCGCCGCCCTCAAGACGGGCGGCTCGGCCCCGGCCGTGCTCAACGCGGCGAACGAGGTGGCCGTGGACGCGTTCCTCAAGGGGCGTATCCCGTATCTCGGAATCGTCGAGACGGTCGCGAGGGTCCTCGCGCGCCACCGGGTCTTCGCCGTGCCGACGGTTTCGGCCGCTCTTGAGGCAGACTCCTGGGCGCGGCGCGAAGCCGAGGCCCTTCTTCCCGCCCTCCAGAAGCCCGCGACCGGAACCCCCCGCGCGATTCCGGCGTAAAACCCCCGAGGCCGCATGACCATTCCGACCAACATCCTCGCGCTCGTCTTCGTCCTCTCGTTCCTGATCGTCTTCCACGAGGGCGGGCACTTCGTCGTGGCGAAGCTCTTCAAGTTTCCCGTCGAGGTCTTCTCGCTCGGGTTCGGCAAGCGGATCTTCGGCTGGAAGCGGAAGGAGACGGATTACCGCGTCTCGCTGATTCCGCTCGGCGGCTACGTGAAGGTCGTGGGCCTCGGGCCCGACGAGAGCGACGTCGTGTCCGGCACCGCCGAGACGGCGCCCGTCCAGCCGGGCTCGCGCTTCCAGCGCCTCCTGATCCTCTTCGCCGGGCCGGGCGTCAACCTCGTCCTCGCGCTGCTCCTGACGGCGCTCGCGTTCGTGATCGGCGTCGAGGTCGCGTCGTACAAGTCCGAGGCGCCCGTCGTGAAGGTCGTCGACCACGGGAGCCCGGCCGAGAGGGCGGGGATCAAGGAAGGCGACCGCATCGAGACGATCTCCGGCAAGTCCGTGAAGACGTGGGAGGACGTCGAGATCGAGACGGGCCTCGCCCCGCGCGAGAAGCTCGCGGTCGGCGTCGTCCGCGACGGCCAGCCCCTCACGCTCGAGCTCACGCCCGAGCCGCGCACGAAGTACGACATCGGGTACACGGGCCTGAATCCCGCGATCCTCGCGGTGGTCGCGCGCGTCGTGCCGAACTACCCGGGCGCGAAGGCCGGGCTGAAGGTCGGAGACCAGATCGTCTCGGTGAACGGCAGGCCGGTCGTCCTGTACTTCGAGGTCGTGCGGTTCATCCGGGAGGCGGCGGCCGGCTTCGACAAGGACGGACCGAAGCCCATCGAGATGGTCGTCAGGCGCAACGGCCAGACGCTCACGCTGAACGTCGTCCCCGTCAAGGAAGGGGAGAACTGGCGCATCGGGTTCGCCCCGAGGGAGGAGACGACGGTCCGCCGTCTCCCGATCGGCGCGGCCTTCGCGGCCTCGTGGCGCGAGAACCTGCGGCAGGTGGAGGTGACCGGCCAGATCGTCGGCCGGCTCTTCCGCGGCACGGGATCCATGCGGCAGCTCTCGGGCCCGATCGACATCGCGAAGTTCTCCGGCGAGGCCGCGCGCTCGGGCGTCGCCCCTCTCGTGATGCTCATGGGCGTCCTCTCGCTCCAGCTCGGGCTCCTGAACCTCCTGCCGATTCCGCTGCTGGACGGCGGGCAGATCTTCGTGACGCTCCTCGAGGCCGTCGCGCGACGCGACTTCTCGCTCAAGGTCAAGGAGCGGCTCCTGCAGGCGGGCTTCGTCTTCCTCGTCCTCGTCATGGTCACGGTCCTCTACTTCGACGTCATCAAGAACGTCAGCTTCTGATGCCCTCTCCGGCCGCCTCGTCCCCGGCTTCCGCGCACGGCGCGGCGCGGCCGCGCCACCGGACGGTCGGTGTGCGCGTCGGGAAGGTCTGGGTCGGGGGAGGCGCCCCCGTCGTCGTCCAGTCCATGTCGAACACGGACACGGCGGACGTCGAGGGCACGGTCGCGGCAGTGTCTCGAGCTCGCGCAGGCCGGCTCGGAGCTCGTGCGGATCACCGTGAACGTCGACGAGGCGGCGCAGGCGGTCCCCGAAATCCGGAAGAGGCTCTTCGACGCCGGCTGCGACGTCCCCCTCATCGGGGATTTCCACTACAACGGGCACATCCTCCTGACGAAGTACCCCGGGATGGCCCGCGCCCTCGACAAGTACCGGATCAACCCCGGCAACGTCGGGACCGGCCGGCGCCGCGACGAGCAGTTCGCGACGATCTGCGGCGTCGCGCGGGACCTCGGCCGGCCCGTGCGCATCGGCGTGAACGGAGGCTCCCTGAACCAGGAGCTCGTCATGCAGAAGATGCAGGAGAACACGGACCGGGACCTCGGGAGATCCTCCGAGGAGATCGTGGCCGAGTGCATGGTCCTCTCGGCGCTCCAGTCCACGGAGCTCGCGCTCGAGTGCGGCCTGACGAAAGACCAGATCATCATCTCGTGCAAGGTCTCGCGCCCGAATGACCTCATCGCCGTGTACCGCGACCTCGCCGCCCGGACGGACCAGCCGCTCCACCTCGGCCTCACGGAGGCCGGGATGGGCGTCAAGGGTCTCGTCTGGTCCTCGGCGGCGATGGGCGTTCTCCTCCACGAGGGGATCGGCGACACGATCCGCGTGTCGCTCACGCCGCGCCCCGGCGGCGACCGCCGCGAGGAGGTCTACGCCGCGTGCGAGCTCCTGCAGGCGCTCGGCTCTGCGCAGCTTCGCGCCGTCGGTCACCGCCTGCCCGGGGTGCGGGCGCACGACGTCGACGACGTTCCAGGAGCTCGCCGAGCGGATCCAGGGCTACGTGCGCGAGCGGATGCCCGCCTGGAAGGAGCGCCACGAGGGCGTCGAGACGATGACGCTCGCCGTCATGGGCTGCATCGTGAACGGGCCGGGGGAGTCGAAGGCCGCGAACATCGGGATCTCGCTCCCGGGCACGGGCGAGGCGCCGAGCTGCCCGGTCTTCGTCGACGGACAGAGGTTCGCGACGCTCAAGGGCAGCCCCGACGAGCTGTCCGCGGCGTTCCGGAAGCTCGTCGACGAGTACGTCGAGACGAAGTACCCGCGGAAGGACGCTTCGCCCGCTTCATGAGAGCGGATCGCGCGCCGTCTCGGCGATGAGGATTTCTTCGAATGGTTAAGAGGACTCTCGGTTCGTTCGTTCTGTGCGGCGTCGCCTTCTCGTCGGGCTGCGGGGGGAAGGATCCGGAAAAGCCGTCGTTTCCGCGCGTCGTGTCGGCGCCGGCGCCGACGCCCGAGCCGCTCGCGATTCCGATTCCTCCGGGCGTCCCGCGAAAGGCCGGCCCGCCTCCCGCCGCCCCCGACGAGCCCCTCCACGTCGGCGGCGAAGTCACGGAGCCGGTCGCGATCGTGCAGGTCCTTCCGGACTGTCGCGCGCTCACCGGCGCGCCGGTCCCGGTCGCCGTGGAGCTCGTCGTGACGCGCGAGGGGACCGTCCAGCGCGCGCGCGTTCTTTCGGCCGTCCCCGATTCCGCGAAGGGTCTCGTCCTGGAGTCCGTCCGGGGCTGGCGCTTCCGCCCGGCGACGTTCCACGGGCGGAACGTGGCCGTGATCTACACGGTCGCGCTGCGCTGCACCTGAGGCCTAGCGGTCCGAGTCCCCGGAGAAGCCCTTGCGGTCGAAGTGCGTCTTGAGGCGCCTCGACAGCGCGACCTGCTTGGCGTAGTTCAGCGAGTAGACGGCGGCCGGGACGCCCGCCGCGTTGAACGGGACGGACGCGAGCGCGATCAGGAAATGGCGCGCCTTCTCCCGCGCGGTGAACTCGGGGTTCCTGAAGTCGACGACGCTCGTGTAGTACTTCCCGAGCAGCTTGTAGACGTCCCCGAGGACGTTCGTGAAGCCCATCTCGCTCCCCCACGAGAGGCACTCCCCCTCGCGGATGGACGCGAGGAACTCCCCCCAGGTCGCGCCGGGCGCCATCGTGAAGACGCTCGCGACGGGCGGGTACGTGTGCGCGTCCGAACCGCCGATCAGGGCGAGCGAGCCGCGCTTCTCCTTCGCGGCCGTGAGGAGGTCCTCCACGAGCGCGTTGTGCTGGTAGGCCATCGACCCGTTCTTGACCTCGAAGACGTCGAAGAGCTCGAGCATCTTCGTGAAGAAGTCCTCGGGGGCCTGTCGCATCCGGTAGGACTGGAACAGGTGGTTCGCCGAGTACAGGAGGTTCTCGGACCGCAGGTACTCGACGAGGTCGAAGATGTTCCGGCGCTTGACGTTGATGACCTTCCACTGGGCGAGGGTGAGGTCGAAGACGTTCACGTGGATGCGGTGGCCCGTGCGCGGGAAGAACGTCTCGATCTCGGCCGAGACGAAGAAGTCGGCGTAGTCCGGGTGGCGGTCGCGGAACTTCAGGCAGCCGTCCACGGTGTCGTGGTCCGTGAACGTCACGAAGTCCATGCCGCGCGCTTTCGCGAGCCTGTACGTTTCGTCGGGGTCGTTGTACGAGTCGCGGGTGTTGCCCGCGCGGAAGTACTTGAAGATCGAGGCGTTCGTGTGCAGATGGAGGTCCGCCCTCGAGAGGGGAAGCGCGGGGGAGCCCCGCTCCGGGGAGGCGGCCTCGACCATGGGGCGTCGAGTGTCCGCGCCGTTCCGGGGCGAGTCAAGGTCGCGGGCTCCTGTTAGAGTCTCGCCATGGGAGGGGTCTTCGGGAGAGTGCTGTACGCGATGGTGTTGGCCGGTGTCCTCGCGACCGCGACCTGGATCTCGTTCACGCGTTTCGTCGCGGGCAAGTCCCTCAAGACCCCGAGCCTCGTGAGTCTGACGCCCGACGAGGCGTCCGCGCGGGCGGCCGAGCTCGGCCTCTCCGTCCAGGTGGACCCGGCGCAGGAGGCGTTCGACGACGCCGTTCCCGCGCACCGCGTTCGCGCGCAGAGCCCCGCCGCCGACACGGCCGTCAAGAGCGGTCAGACGATCCGGCTCTTCCTCTCGCTCGGCCCGCGCGCGGTGCGGATGCCCGATCTCACGGGCCTGCCGGCGCGCGCCGCGACGCTCGCGCTCTCGAAGGCCGGCCTCAAGGAGGCGTCCGTGGCGACGGTGCGCCTGCCCGGCCCGGCGGGCGTCGTCGCCCAGGGCGTCTCGCCCGGGACGATCGCCGGACCGGACACGCCCGTCGACGTCCTCGTGAACCGGGGAGCCCCCGACGTCGCGTGGGTGATGCCCGACCTCATCGGACGCGACTTCGAGCGCGTGAGGACGGCCTTCGAGGAACGCGGTTTCCGGATCGGCGGCGTGAGGAGCCAGGCCTACGAGGGCGCCTCGACCGGCACGATCCTCCGCCAGTTCCCCCTCGCGGGCGCTCCCGTCACGCGCCGCGACGCGCTGAGCTTCGTGATCGCCTCGCCGGAGGGAACGCCGTGAGCCCGCCGAGAGTCGCGCTCGCCCCGTCGATCCTCTCGGCCGACTTCGCGCGGCTCGGCGAGGCCGTCGCCGCGTGCGAGGCCGGCGGCGCGGACTGGATCCACTTCGACGTGATGGACGGACGGTTCGTCCCGAACCTCACGGTCGGACCGATCGTCCTCAAGGCGCTCGCGAAGGCGACGAAAGTCCCCTTCGACGTCCACCTCATGATCGAGGAGCCTCTGCGGACGCTCGACCAGTACCTCGACGCGGGCGCCGCGCGCATCGCGGTCCACGTCGAGGCCGAGCCGAACCTCCACCGTTTCGCCCAGCACGTGCGGGCACGCGGCGCGTCTCCCGGCGTCGCGATCAACCCGGGGACGGCCCTCGCCTCTCTCGACGAGGCCGTCCGGTTCGTGGACTTCGTCCTCGTGATGTCCGTGAACCCCGGCTGGGGAGGCCAGTCGTTTCTCGCGAGCGCGCTCGGGCGCGTCGCGCGCCTCGCCGAGACGATCCGCGCCGCGGGCTCGGCGGCCACGATCGCCGTCGACGGCGGGGTGGGGGAGGCGAACGCCGGGCCCCTCGCGGCCGCCGGGGCGGTCCACCTCGTGGCCGGATCGTCCGTTTTCGGGGGCGGCGACGTCGCGGGCGCGCTCGGCAGGCTCGCGCGGGCGGCCGCCTCCGGGCACGGCGCTTGAAAGAAACTCCGCCACCGTGCATTCTCCCTCCTCCGTGACGTCCCTTCCGGCCCTCGCGCGCCGCGCCCCCGCCGCAATCGCCCTCGCCGCCCTCCTCGGCGGCGTGGCGGGCTGCGCGACCACCGACTCGGCGGCCAAGATGACGCGCGAGCTCCTCTCGATGCCGAAGGAGGAGGCCTACGCGAAGGGGGAGGCCCTCGTCCAGAAGAAGAAGTACGAGCTCGGGCGGCAGTACCTGCGCTTCGTGGCGGAGAACTACGCGAACGACGCGATCGGCAAGCAGGCCGCCCTGCGGCTCGCGGACTCCTTCTTCGACCAGAAGACGCCGCTGGGCTACCTCGAGGCGGGCGTGCGCTACAAGGACTTCCGGAACCGCTACCCGTCGCACCCGCGCTCGGACTACGCGCTCTTCCGCCTCGCGCAGTGCTCCGACAAGCAGGCCGAGCGCCCCGATCGCGAGCAGACGAACACGCGGAACGCGGCGATCGCGTACCGGGAGCTCATCCTCGCCTATCCCGATTCGCCGTACGCCACCGAGTCCCGGCTGCGTCTCACCGCGATGCGCAACCTGCTCGCGGAGCACGAGTACGCCGTGGGCCACTTCTACGTCAAGCGCCGGGCCTGGCGCGCCGCCAAGGGCCGCCTGGACACGCTCCTCGCCGCGTATCCCGACTACCGCAAGCTCGATCAGGTGCTCTACGAGACGGGGCTCGCGGAGAACAAGATGGGACACGAGGACGAGGCCAAGCAGCTCTGGGAGCGCCTCGCGCGCGACTTTCCGTCCAGCCCGCTGCTCCGGAAGGTCCCCCGCACGGTCGCGTCTCCTCCGTCGCCGCCCACGAAGGCGGCCGGGGGCTGAACCGTCCTCGGGGCTTCGGGTTGACGCAAGCGGCTCCAGCGAACTAAGATACGGCGTCCCTCCGTCCCTTTTTGGCTCGGTCTCTCGCCTCATTCGGGACACGGGTTTCGAGCAGGAGGTCGTCATGCGTCACCCTCTCGCAGCGCTTTCGGCCGGCGTTCTTCTCGCCGCCTCGCTCGGCGCACGAGCGCAGGGGCAGGCCACGCTCACACGCGAGGCCGCCGCCAGCACGCAGCCCGCGTCCCACCTCGAGACGGTCGCGCGGCCCCCGGCTCCGATCTCCGGCCCGCTGCCGATCGGCGCCGAGGCGGACGTCTACTGTTCCGGCTACCTCGGGGACCGCGACGAGACGTTCGTGGGGCGCATCGTGAGCGCCGAGAAGGAGCGGAACCAGTCGATGTACATGGCGGGCGACGTCGTGTACCTCGACATCGGGACGGACGTCGGGGTTCAGGCCGGGATGGAGTTCACGATCGTCCGCCCGACCCGGCTCGTGAACAGCTGGGACTCCGTTCGCGACGTCGTGGGCCGGATCTACATGACGCCGGGTCGCGTCCGCGTTCTCTGCGCCCAGGAGAGGTCGTCGATCGCCGAGATCGACTACTCGTGCAACGAGGTCGAGGTCGGGGACTCCGTGGCGCCCTTCGAGCCGATCCCGGTTCCGCTCGTGCGCCGCACCGCCCCGGTGACGATCTGCGACACCCCGAACGGCAAGCCGATCGGCCACGTCGTGGAGACGAAGGACGCCGTCACCCCCGTCGGGACGGGCACCGTCGTGTTCCTCGACCTCGGCGAGGACAACGGCCTGAGCCCGGGCGACTTCCTGACGGTCTACCGGCCGTCCCGGCAGGCCGAGGGGGTCCGCACGGTGCTCGGCGAGGCCGCGATTCTCACGACACGCGGGCGGACGTCGGCCGCGATCATCACGTCGATGATCGACAACATCGGCGTCGGCGACGCGGTCGAGATCAAGTAATCCCCCGCCCCTCCCTCGCGTTCAGAAAATTCTTGCGGGACGAAAATCCCGTGATAATTTCCGTGTCCCCCAAGCGGCCCCAGGCTCGCGGCAAGTGTGCGGGAGGAACGTGTCTGTGACGATCGACGGCCAGCTGCAGCGCATCATCGACGAGCTCGTCTCAAAGGGCATACCGCTCGAGGCCGCCAAGAGGGAGTTCGAGAAGAAGTACGTCGCCGCGGCCGTGACGCGCGCGTCGGGCAACATGGGCCGTGCCGCGAAGTCACTCGGGATCCACCGCAACACGCTGCGCGCGAAGATCTCGCTCCTGAAGGTGAAGCCTCCGCTCCGCGGGCGCGACAACAGCTGACCTGATCGGGAAACCCGTCACGCGGGTTTCCCTCACCCTTCCGCTCGGCCGCTTCGCGGCCTGCGCCTAGCTCGGTCGCAATCCCCCGCGCGCCATGGCCTCGAGGCGCGCGACGCGCTCCTCGGTGGGCGGGTGGGTCGAGAAGAGGCGCGCGAGGCCCCCCGCGAAAGGGTTCACGATGTAGAGGTGCGCCGTGGCCGGCGAGCCGTCCATCGGCAGCCGCTGCGATGCGGCTTCCAGCTTCCGGAGCGCGGAGGCGAGCTCGAGCGGATGCCCCGAGAGGGCCGCTCCGCTCGCGTCGGCGCGGAACTCGGCCTGACGCGAGATCATGGCCTGGACGATCGCCGCCGCGACGGGTGCGAAGAGGATCGCGAGGATTCCCACGAGGCCGCCGCCTCCCCCCTCGCGGTCGTCCCTCCGGCCGCCGCCCGTCCACATCGCCATCTGGGCGAGAGAGGTGAGCGCGCCCGCGAGCGTCGCCGCGATCGCGCCGAGGAGGATGTCGCGGTTCGTGACGTGGCCGAGCTCGTGGCCGAGCACGGCTTCCAGCTCGTCCCGGTCGAGGATCTTCAGGATGCCCTCGGTGGCCGCGACGACGGCGTGCTGCGGATCGCGCCCGGTCGCGAAGGCGTTCGGGGAGTCCTGCGGGATGATCGCGACGCGCGGCATCGGCAGGTTCGCCTTCGCGGCGAGGGAACGGACGACCGCGTACAGCTCCGGCGCTTCCTGCTCCGTGACGAGGCGCGCCCCGGTCGCGGCGAGAACCATCCGGTCCGAGAAGAAATACGTGAAGAGGTTCATGACGGCGGCGATCACGAGCGCCGTGACCGCGCCCTGCGACCCGAAGGTGGCCTGGCCGACCGCCACGAGCAGGACCGTCAGGAACGTCATGAGAAAGACGATCTTCAGGGTGTTCATCGTGTTCTCCGGGTGCGGGCCGGCGTGCAGCCCCGGAACAGAACGGAACGGGGGGCCGGATTATTTCGGCTTGGAAGCCCCGTCGTCCTTCTTGTCGCCCGACTCGCCGTCGCGCATCGCGTCCTTGAAGTTCTTGATCCCCTCGCCGAGGCCCTTGCCGAGCTGGGGGATCTTCCCCGCGCCGAAAACGAGGACGACGATCACGAGGATGACGAGCAGTTCCGGGAGTCCGAGATTCGGCACGGGTGCCTCCTGAGGGAAGGGATTCTACCCCCGACGGGCCTCAGAGAAAGGCGAGGAGCCCCGCGAACGGTCCGCCGGGAGAGGTGTGCCGGCGGATCACGCGGCGCGCGGTCTCGCGGTGCGGGCGGTAGAACGGGCGTCCCTTGAGGAGCATCTTCTCGAACGTTCCGAGGACCTTCCACGCCCGCTGGAGGAGGACGGCCTCCGCGTAGGCTCCCGCGTCGCTCTCGACCGCCTCGCCGGCGCGTTCGAAACGCAGCGACACGGCGTCGTAGTCGGGGGGCCCGAGCCGCAGGTCCTGGAAGTCGATCGGAGCGAGCCGCCCGCCGGCGGCGCGCATGAGGTTGTTCGCGTGGTAGTCGCGGTGCGTCGGCACGGGGTCGCCCGTCGCCGCGGGATCGGCCGCGGCCGCCGCGAGGGCCCGCGCGAGCCGGCTCCACGCGGCGGCCCGCCCGGGCTCGAGCGGCTCCTGACCGCCCTGCTCGAGGGCCCAGTGGCGCGTGTGGTCGAGCTCGGCCTCGAAGAAGGCCGCGTCGAAGGCCGGGTTGAGCGTCGCGGCTTCCCGCGAGACCGTGCGGATCGTCGACAGGAGCTCCTCCGCTTCGTCGAGGAGGCGCGGCCGGTCCTCCCGCGGCGCGTCGGCGAGGTCCATCGAGAGGTCGCGGTCTCCGAGATCCTCGATGAGGGCCGCCCCGAGCTCGGGCGCGTCGTGCTCCAGGCCGGGGACGCGGACGCCCGCGCGCTCGAGCGCGGCGCGGACGGCCGCCCAGTTCGCCTGGGCCGAGGAGCCGGGCTCCGGGTAGAGGACCACGAGCACGCTCCCGTCGCCGGGCAGGTGCTGGCGGAAGTACCGGCGCGCGCCGATGTCGCCGGCGAGCGGGACGGCCGCCGGGGCCGCCGCGAGGCCGAAGCGCTCCCGGGCGCACGCGAGGCGCGCGGCCTCTTCGTTCGGGGGCGGGGCCGTCACGGCTTCGGGGTGCGAGCCGGAGCGGGCGGCGCCGGCGCGGACGCCTCCTCGAGGAGCTCGATCGAGAGGAGCTTCTGCGGGTTGCGCGGCTTGCCGAGCGTCGGGTTCGACGGGTCGGGGTCGGAGACGGCCGCGATGCGGTCCACGACGTCCATTCCCTTCACGACCTCCCCGAACGCCGTGTACTGGCGGTCGAGGGACGGGTAGTCCTTGAGGACGACGAAGAACTGGGAGGAGGCCGAGTCGGGAGCGGAGGAGCGGGCCATCGAGACGATCCCGCGCCTGTGGCTCGTGTCGTTGAACTCGGGCTTCAGGGTCACGGGGTTGCCCTTGGCGTCCGTCCGCCCCGCGTTGCCCCAGATGAAGGCGTTCTTGGGGTCCTTGGTGAGCGGGTCCCCGCCCTGGACGATGAAATCGCGGATCACGCGGTGAAAGAGCGTTCCGTCGTAGAAGCCCTGCGCGGCGAGGTCGAGAAAGTTCTTCACGT
The DNA here is from genome assembly GCA_963776915.1 of uncultured Acidobacteriota bacterium. GTDB lineage: Bacteria > Acidobacteriota > Thermoanaerobaculia > UBA5066 > UBA5066 > Fen-183. The sequence continues at coordinate 143,677 of CAVZPE010000016.1, forward strand.
GGTTCGGCGCGCGGTCGTAGAAGAAGCGCACCGTGAAGTCGCCCTGCGAGGTGTGGACGACCGCGAGCGTGCGCGCGTAGTCCCGCACCTTCGCGCCGGCCTTCGAGGTCTTCTTCGTCTTCTTCGCGGGCGCGGCGGAGGCCGGGGGCGAGGTCAGAAGGCCCATCGCGAGGGCCGCCACGACCGCCCGGATGATCGCCGTTCTCCTCGTCATGCGGTGCGTCCTCCTGTCGGCGCCGGCGCCCGCCCTTGTGGGGGGAGCCGGGAAACCCGATGATAGCCGCGATGCTGGCCCAGACGTTCCTGCGGCTCGTCGAGAAGGCCGCGACCGACCTGGACGTCGAGAAGCTCCGCGCCGACGTCCATGCGTTTTCGGCGAAGCATCCCGACCTCACGACGCGCGAGAAGGCCGAGCGCCTCGTCGCGACCACGGCGCGGCGGGCGGCGGCCATCGGCGCCGCCGCGAGCCTCCCTCCGGGGTGGCTCGCCCTCGTGACCGTCGCGCCGGAGCTCTCGGCGGTCCTCGTCCTCCAGAGCCGGCTCATCGTCTCGCTCCACGTCCTCTACGGCGGGCCCATGACGCCCGAGGAGCGGGCGCTCGAAGTCCTCGCGGGCCTCGCGGCCGGGGCGGGGATGAACGTCGGCCGGCGGCTCACGACGCGCGCGGCCGAGGAGGTCGCGGCGCGCCTCGTCGTGCGCCTCGCCGGGCGCGAGGTCGCTCACGTCGTGCCCGTCCTCGGCGCCGTCGCGGGGGCGGGCCTCAACTACGCGGCCGTCCGCGCGGTCGGCCGGGCCGCGCTCCGGCGCATCGAGCGCCTGTACGGCCCGCCGGAGATTCCGGGCCGCGGGCCCGTCCTCGACGCGTCCGGTCACCTCGCGTGAGCGGCGCGTGTTAAATTCCCGGCTTCGGCGCCCAGTTGAGACCTGTTCTCGGAGGCTGGCGCCGTGTATTTAGGGGGAGACATGCGGAAGGTGGTCTACAGGTCCATTCGCGGTGCGGCCGATGCCGCCTGGCACGCGTTCCAGGCCGTCAACCGTCGCGTTCCCGCGCGGTCCTTTCAGCCCTCCTGGTCGCCCGAGCCGCTTCCGAAGACCCACGAGCGCACGAAGCCGCCCCTCGGCTTCCCGCGGCGCACGGACTCCCTGTGCCCGACCTGTACGCGCGAGGTGCGCGACGCGATCGTGAACGGGACGCGCGAGCTGCGCGACCTCGTGGACGGCCGCCCCGGGGAGATCCCGGCCGACATCGTCCAGCGCGGCAACGAGATCTGGATGGTCAAGACGTGTCCGGTGCACGGGACGTTCGAGGACCTCATGGCGAGCGACGCGCGCTTCTTCGGCCGGCTCGAGGAGAACTTCTTCGGCCGCGACGTGAAGATCGCGAAGGACAAGCTCCACGACCACGGCTCCGCTTCCATGCGCTACGGCCGCGGGGCCGTCCTCACCGTGGATCTCACGAACCGCTGCAACATGATGTGCAACCCGTGCTTCATGGACGCCAACCAGGTCGGCTACGTCCACGAGCTCGGCTGGGGCGACATCCAGGAGATCCTGGACAACGCGGCCTCGATCAAGCCGAGGCGCCAGATGTCCGTCCAGTTCTCCGGCGGCGAGCCCACGATCTCGCCGCACTTTCTCGAGGCGACGCGCTACGCCCGCGAGATCGGGTACTTCTCGGTCCAGTGCGCCACGAACGGCATCCGCTTCGCGCAGGAGCCGGAGTTCGCGCGCGCGGCGTACGACGCGGGGCTGCGCCTCGCGTACCTGCAGTTCGACGGCGTCGGGAACGAGAACAACACGCACCGCGGCGTCGGGAACCTCTACGACGTGAAGCTCCGGGCGCTCGACAACCTGCACGCGGCCGGGGTCGACGTCACGCTCGTCACGACGATCGTCAACACGGTCAACAACGACCAGGTCGGCGCGATCCTGAAGTTCGCGATCGAGAACATCGAGAAGATCAACGCCCTCTCCTTCCAGCCCGTCTCCTTCACCGGCCGGGACGAGGAGATCGACGACGAGACCCGGAAGGCGCAGCGCTACACGCTCTCCCACCTCGCGCACGACGTGAAGGCGCAGGCGGGCGTCGGCGAGCCGATGCGCGACTGGTTCCCGCTGTCGGCCTCGGGCCCCTTCTCGGACCTCCGTGACCTCCTCGGCGGCCTCGACGCCCAGTGGGGCTCTCTCAAGTGCGGCTGCCACCCGAACTGCGGGATCGGGACGATGATGCTCGTGAGGCCCGACACGGGCCAGGCCGTGCCCGTGACGCAGATCCTCGACGCGGACCGGCTCCTGCGCGACCTGAACGTGATCACGGACGCGGCGCGCGGGAAGTTCCTCACGATCCTGCAGACGGCGCTCGCGCTCGCGCGCAACATCCGCCCCGACGGCGTTCCGAAGAACCTCGGCGTCTGGGAGACGCTCAAGGTCATGGACGGCCACACGGGCAGGGGAATGGGGATCGCGAAACAGGGCCGCTACCCGTGGCGCGTCCTCCTCGTGGCCGGGATGTGGTTCCAGGACCTCTTCAACTACGACTTCCGGCGCACGGAGATGTGCATCATCCCGTACGGCACGCAGCTCGGCGAGATCTCGTTCTGCGCCTACAACACCGGCGCGGGCTGGAGGAAGATCGTCGAGGAGATGCACCAGTCGGCGACGCTCGCCGAGTGGTACAAGGACAAGGGCCGGCACCCGGTCTACGCGCACGGCAAGCGCGTCCCGCTGCCCGCGTTCAACCCCGCCCCGAGGCCCTCGACGCTCCCGGCCCTCGAGCCGGCCGCCGCGGCGCGGACGGCCGAGCTGCCGCTCGCGCCGATGCTCCCGAGCTACGGAGCCGCGACGGGAAAGTAGGCGCGGCCGGGCTCAGACGGTCTCGAGGTAGCGGTGCACCACGCCGACGGTGCCGGATCCCTCGCCGACGGCCGCGGCGACCCGCTTGCTGGAGCCCGCCCGCACGTCGCCCGCGGCGAAGACGCCCGGGACGCTCGTCTCGAAGAAGAACGGGTCCCGGTCGAGCGTCCAGCCGCGAGGCCGGCGGCCCTCCGGGGTCAGATCCGGGCCGGTCAGGACGAATCCCGTCGGGTCGAGCTCGACGAACCCGGCGACCAGCCCGGTCTCGGGCCGGGCGCCGATGAAGATGAACATCGCGGCCGCATCGAGCTCACGTTCCTCGCCGCCCGGGAGACCGCGGAGGACGACCTTCTCCAGCCGGCCGGTCCCGCGGACCGCGGTCACCTCGACGCCCGTCACGACGTCGACGTTCGAGGCCGCCTCGATCCGGTCGACCAGGTACCGCGACATGGACCTGGTCAGGGAATCCGCGCGGACGAGCATCGTGACGCGACGCGCGTAGCGCGAGAAGAAGAGCGCTCCCTGGCCGGCCGAGTTCCCCGCGCCCACGACGCACACGTCCTGGCCGCGGTACGTCGCGGCCTCGGTCATCGCGGCGCCGTAGTACACGCCGATTCCGAGGAGCGCCTCGACCCCGGGCACCTCCATCCTCCGCACGGAGACGCCGGTGGCGAGGACGAGCGCGTAGCAGCTCACGTCGGTCCCGTCGGCGAGCCGGGCCACGCGGTACGGGTCCTCGCGGCGCAGGCTGACGACCTCCTGCGCGATCACCTCGGCGCCGAAGCGGCGCGCCTGGGTGGTCGCGCGCCTCGCGAGGTCGGCGCCGGAGACGCCCGAGGGGAACCCGAGGTAGTTCTCGATCCTGGAGCTGGTGCCCGCCTGGCCTCCGGGCGCGCCCTGTTCGACGAGCGCCGTGCGCAGCCCCTCCGACGCTCCGTAGACCGCCGCGGCCAGCCCCGCCGGGCCGCCGCCGACGATCAGCAGGTCGTAGAACGGCAGGCGCGCCTTCGTCTGCATCCCGGTCTTCTCCGCGAGCTCGCGGTTGCTCGGCGCCGCCAGGAAGCTGCCGTCCGGGAAGAGGACGACGGGAAGCCGCGTCTCGGCGCCGAACGAGCGGATCAGCTCCCGCGTCGGAGCGTCCGCGTCGACGTCGATCCACTGGTAGGGGACCTGATTGCCCGACAGGAACTCCTTCACCGCGAAACTGCGGGGCGACGACCGCGCGCCGGCGACGCGGATTCCTTCGTAGGGAAGGCGCACGTGCGCCGTCCAGTCCGACAGCAGGTCGTCGAGGACCGGATAGAGGCGCTCGGCGGGAGGATCCCAGGGCTTCAGCAGGTAGTGGTCCAGGCCGACGTCGTTGATGCCGGAGATCGCCGCCTGCGTGTCGGCGTAGGCCGTGAGGAGGACCCGCCGCGCCTCGGGGTGGAGCTTGATCCCCTCGCGCAGGAACTCCGTGCCCGTCATCCCGGGCATCCGTTCGTCGACGAGGAAGAGCGCGACGGGCGTTCCGCGCTGCTTGAGCTGGCGGGCGGCGTCGAGCGCCTCGGCTCCGGAGGCGGCCTTCAGGATGCGGTAGTCGTTCCGGTAGTGCTGCCTGAGGTCGCGTTCGATCGCGCCGAGCACTTCGGGGTCGTCGTCCACGCTGAGGATCACCGGCTTGGCCATTTCAGGCCCTTCCTTCGTCCAGCGGCAGCACCACGCGGAACTCCGTGTGGCCGGGGCGGGAGTCGACCTCGATCTCTCCGCGGTGCTTCAGGACGAGCCGGCGCGCGATGTCGAGGCCGAGTCCGGTGCCCTGGCCGACCGGCTTCGTCGTGAAGAAGGGATCGAAGATCCGGTCGCGGATCTCCGGGGTCAGTCCCGGCCCGTCGTCCACGACGCTCACGACGACGGACGGGCCCCGCCGGTTCGCCGAGACGGCGACGTGGCTCCGCGCGGCGTCGAGCGCGTTGTCGACGAGGTTCGCCCAGACCTGGTTGAGCTCGCCGCCGAAGCCGGGAACGCGGGGAAGATCGTCCGGGACGTCGAGGCTCACGCCCACGGACTTTCCCGCGGGCCTTCGCGTTGAGCACCGCGAGCGTGTCGGACAGGCCCTTGCCGATGTCCACGGGCTTGGGCATCGTCGCCTGATCCATGTAGGTGAAGCCTTTCACCGCGGCGACGAGGTTGTGGATCCGGGTCGCGGCCGTCTCGATCTGGCTCGCGAGCTGGTACGTGGCGCAGCCCGCCACGAGCCAGCGGAGCGTCGCCTCGAGCGCCTCGCCCTGGATGTCCTTCGCGAGCTCGTCGAGCCCCTCGAGCGTGATCGCGGAGTCCGCGAGCGCCTCGGCGGCCGTGACGTCCACGCCGTGGCGCTCGAGCCATGCGGCGAGCGCGTCCTCGCGGTCCGCCCGCTCGAGGGGCGAGCTCCCGAACTTCGCGCCGGCCGCCGCGAGGCAGAGTCCGCGCGCCCTTTCGACGGCGGCGGTCTGGGGACCGGTCAGGCGTGCGGCGCCGAGCGCGCGGGCCGTCTCCTCGACCTCGGACAGCCGGGTCCTGAGTCCCTCGGCGCTCCGCGCGACCGCCGAGGCGGGGTTGTTCAGCTCGTGTGCGAGCCCGGCCGCGAGCTTGCCGAGGGAAGACATCTTCTCCTCGTGAAGGTCGCTCGACGTAAAGACGCGCGCGCGGTCGAGCATGACGTGGACGAAGATCGACGTCAGCTCGTAGCACTCGCGGATGAGCGCCGGAATCTCCCCCCGCGGGATCATGAGGATTTCCGTCGGTTCCTCGGCCCTCGTGTCTCCCGGCGAATCCTTGAGGCGCGAGTACGGCAGGACGCCGCCGACGTCGCCCCCGCGCCACTCGAACGCCTTGTGCGGTCCGGAGCCCCGGTCGATGGAGATCGACAGGTGGCCCGAGAGGACGATGAAGAGGCCCTCGACGGGCTGGCCCTTCGCCGAGACGAGGCCGCCCGCCTCCAGCTGGAGAAGCTGGCCGCGTTCGGCGAGCCAGGCGAGCTGCTCGGGGGGCGCTCCGGCGAGCGTCCGGTGCGCGGCCAGACGATCCTGAATCGAAGGGCTCATGGTCTCGACCTGAAGGGCAGGTTATACATCCACGGGAACCTGGATCGGCAGCTTCACCGTAAACCGCGTGAGGCCGGGTTGCGACTCGACGTTCATCTCGCCCCCGTGCTGCTTCGTCACGATCGAATGGCTCGTCGAAAGCCCCAGGCCGGTTCCCTTTCCGGGCTCCTTGGTCGTGAAGAAGGGGTCGAAGATCCTCGGAACGACGTCCTTCGGGATGCCGGGGCCGTCGTCCTCGATCTCGACGACCGCCCAGCGTCCCTCGCGGCGCGTCCGGATCGTGATCGCGCCCTTTCCTCCCATCGCGTCGGCGGCGTTGTCGAGGATGTTCGTCCACACCTGGTTCAGCTCGCTCCCGTGGGCCGGCACCCGGGGCACGTCGGCGCCGTAGTCGCGGTGCACGCTGATGCCGCCCTTGAGCTTGCTGCGGAGGATGACGAGCGTGTTGTCGAGGCCCTCGCGCAGGTCCACCGTCTGCACGGGCGCCTGACCGAGGTAGGAATAGCTCTTCAGGGCGCCGACGATCTCGGAGATCCGCGCCGAGCCCTGGCCGATCTCGTTCAGGAGCGTGTAGACGGGAAAGAGGCTCCCGATCCACTCGAGAGCCGCGGAAAGCGCCTCGCCTTCGACGACGGCCGCGAGCCTCGCGAGTGCCGGAGGGTCGAGGCCCATCTCGGCCAGCGGGGGAGCGAGGCGCCAGGGCTCCGCGACACCGTGCTCCTCGAGCCAGGCCTCCACGGCGGCTTCGCGGTCCGCCCGCCCGAGCGCATCGAGGTCGCTCGGTGCGGCGGCGTGCGTCCTCGCCTGCTGCTGGAGCGCATGGAGGGCCGCCTGTGCCTCCGGCGAGAGCGTCCGCGAGCGAAGGCGGAGGCTGGCGTCCTCGGCGCGGGTCGACGTCTCGCGCAGCTGCTCGGCGGCGCGGCGCGTCGCGGCCGCGGGATTGTTGAGCTCGTGCGCGACCCCGGCGGCGAGCGTGCCGAGCGTCGCCATCTTCTCCGCCTGGCGCAGCATCATCTCCTGGTTCAGGTAGGCGAGCTCGAGTGCGCGGAGCTTCCGCCGGTCCGTCACGAAAGACCAGAGCACGAAGAACGCGGTCGACGAGACGACGCCGACGTTGAGAATCCAGAAGGCGAGGACGAGCCACCGCGGGAGCGCGTTGTCGAAGGAGAGACGCGGCTGGAGGAGCGCGGTCCCGACCACCGCGACGATCCAGGCCGCGAACCACCCGAGCGCCTCCCGCTCCCCGCCGTAGAGAAGGCTGAGGAGCGCGGCGAGGAACGACCAGAAGATGACGCCGCCGGAGGCGACGTATCCGCCGAGCGCGACCTGAAGGAGGACCGGCAGGACGAGGGCCATGAGGTGCTCGGTGACGCGGAAGACCTCGTAGCGGCGCCAGCGAAACAGGACGGCGAGGTTCAGAAGCGTGACGACGGAATAGGCGGAGGGGATCGCGGCGACGGTGCGCTCGCCGAACGCGAAGTAGAGGGCGCCCCAGAGGAAGCCGAAGGGGATCACGAGGATCGACGTGAACGTGAACTGGACCCGGAGACGGCGCGTCTCCTCGTCTTCGCCGGGCGCGGTCAGGTTCCGCTCGATCCAGCCCGTCATCCCGTGCGCGCCTCCGCGAGAGCGGCGAGGCCCGCCGCCGCCTCGTCGGGCTGCTCGAGCGGGACCATGTGGCCGGCGCCCGGCACCGTCAGGAGCTTCACCCACGGCGCGCGGGTCGCCACGGCCGTCATCGCCTCGGCGTCGGAGGGAGGCGCGATCGCGTCCTCCTCGCCGACGGCGACGAGAAGCGGGCGGTCCCACGCGGAGAGGACCTCGAAGCCCTCGTCGCGCACGGCGAGCCCGGCGAGGTCGGCCATCGCCGTCGCCGGCGGCGTCGCGAGGACCATCCTCTTCACGAGGTCCTCGGCGGGCGTCCCTTTCGAGCCGCGCGCGAGGAGCTTCGGGAGCATGGCGGCGAGCGCCGCCTCGATGCCGTCCCTGCGGATCGCCTCGATGGCGGCCTTGCGTCCCGCGCGGCCGGCGTCGTCGTCCGCCGAGGCCTTCGTGTCGAAGAGGGCGAGCCCGCGGAGCCGGCCGCGGAAACGCGCGCCGTGCCGCTTGAGGATCTCGAAGCAGACGTAGCCGCCCATGGACATCCCCGCGAGGAGGAAGGGCGTGCCGGGAGGGAGCGCCGCCTCCAGGTCCCGCGCGACGTCGTCCGCGAGGAGCGACATCGCGTGGAGCGCCGCCGCGGGGTGCGGGGAGCGGCCGCGCCCGCGCAGGTCCGGGGCGAAGACGGACGTGATGGGGCCGAGCCGGCCGGCGGCGGCGCGTTCGGCGAGCGGGTCCCACATGCGGTGGTCGAGGGGGTAGCCGTGCAGTGCGACGAGGTGCATGGCGGGATCTTAGGGGCGTTTCGCGACCCGCCGCCACGAAGCGGCTCCGGGCGCCGCGCCGTCGGCCTCGGTTCGCGACGCGAGGAACGCGTACGTGCGCGTCGCGTGGACGGCCTCGACGTCCGCGGGGGGCTCGCGGAAGAGGACCGGCAGCCCGGGCCTCGCCGCGAGGGCGGCGACGAGGCGTTCGTCCCCGCGATCGCGACGGAGGCAGTACCAGAACTGCGGATTCACGTAGAAGCCGCCCGGCGACAGCGTCCCGGTCCGCGGGTAGAGCGTCTGGTGGGGCTCGAAGACGAGCATTTCGCTTCCCGACGCGACGCGTGCGCGCACGGAATCCGCCAGGGCGCGGGTCGTCGAGTCGTCCCAGAAGAAGAGGGGCCCCCGGGCGGCATCGAGGAGCAGGGGCCCCGCTCCGAGCGCGGCGACACCGAAGACGATCGCCTGCGCCGCCCCGGAGAGCCCGACCGCGAGGGTCCTGCGTGCGGCCGTCCGCGCCGGCCGCACGGCGGCGCGCAGGACGGCGGCGCGCAGCACGATGAGGGCACGGCAGGCCGCGAGGACGACGAGGCCGGATGCCCCGGCGAGGTGAAGGAGACCGAACCGCGGCCACGCCATCCCGGCCGTCGCGAGCGCGACCGCGACGAGCGGGGACCGGAGCCGGATCGCGGAGCTCGACCCGGCTCCCGCGAGGAGGAGTCCCGCGAGCGGCAGGGCGAGGACGAGCGCTTCGTGAGCGTCGGCCCAGGTGACCCGCGTCGCGATCTCGTGCGACATGCCCGAGAAGACCGGATAGACGAGCGTCCAGCGCAGGTGCGCGGCCGTCCGGAACGCGAGGGCCCACGAGAGCGCGAAGCCGGCGTAAGGGAGGGCGCCGGCCGCCGCGAACGTCGCGGCCGCGCGCCGGCTCCGCCGCCGGCTCCGGGTCGCGAGCCACAGCGAACGCCGCGAGAAGAGGCCAGGCCGCGGTCTGCTTGACGAGGATCGCGAGACCGAAGACGAGCCCGGAGCCCGCGAGCGCGCTCGCCGAGCCCGTGCGTTCGTGCCGCTCGAGGAGGAGGACCCCGGCGAGGAGGAACGGGGCGAGGAAGGGCTCCGGCCAGAGCGCCGGGCCTTCCGTGTAGACGGTCAGGAGGACGAGGAGCGGCAGGCCGGCGCAGAAGCCGACGAGAGCGCCGGCGCGGGCGGCCCGGGCGGCCCGGTGGGGCCGCGTCCCGGCCACGAGGAGCGCCGCCGCCGCCGCGAGGGCGACGGCGGGCACGGCGCGGAGCACGGCCGCGTGGAAGCCGAATGCGGAGCCCGCCAGCGCCGTCAGGAGGATGAGCGCGGGGGTGTGCGGGAAGAGGATCTGGTCGTAGAGCCGCATCCCGCGCGTGACGAACCACGCGGGCGTGACGATCTCCGGCCACGCCGTCGTCGAGACGAGGAACGGCACCGCTCCCGCCAGGAGGGCCGCGAGCGCGGCGAGAGGGACGGCCGCGCGCGACGCCCTCAAGACGGCCGGTACGTCACGCTGTTCCGGGGACCTTCCCACACGGTGACCTCTTCGAGCCGTGCGCCCTCCTTCAGGAGGCCCGCCTTCGCGATCTCGTCCGCGACCCAGAGCGCGACGTTCTCGGCGCTCGCGTTCTTCGCGTCGAACGGGGGGACCGCATTCAGGTCGCGATTGTGGAGACGGGAGGCGAGGTCCTTCACGAAGGACTCGGTCGGGACGAAATCGACGGAGAGGTCGTACGCGCCGAGGCGCTCGACGCCGAGTGCGACCTCGATCTTCCAGGAGTGGCCGTGCACGGGCTCGGGGCCGCCGACGTAGTCGACGAGGTGGTGCGCGGCCTCGAAGGTCGCGTGGCAGCGGACGGTCCAGCGCATGGCGGGGAGTCTACGACCCGAGGACGGTCTCGAGGCGCGTGACGCGCACGGCGTGCTGGCCCTCGGGCGGGACGCCGTATTCCCTCTCGAGGAACTTCTTCGGCGTCGTGGCGGCCTCGCCCATGAGCGACAGGCGCTCCTCGCGCGTCTCGCCGTTCGGAAGCGTGAAGCGGTAGACGGCCTCCGTCGCGGCGCGGCCGAGGGACCTGGCCCCCTTCGGGAGCTCGCGGCACGACGTGATCCGGAGTCCCGCGGGGAGACGTTCGTTCACGGCCGCCACGTGCGCCTCCGTGAGGGCGTCGAGCGTGTCGACGTCGAAGAGCTCGTGCCGGGACTCGTGCCCGAGCGGCAGCGCCGGTCCCATCGAGAGGCGCAGGTGCGGGTTGTAGCCCTCCGTGTAGCGCACGGGCGCGCCGGACGCGCGCAGCGCGCGCTCGAGGACGTCCATCGTGTTGCGGTGCGAGAGGTACCGCGCGTCGCCGAGCTTCTCGAACGACAGGCGGTAGGTGCGCGCTGTGGCAGGCACCGGCGCCGCGATGCCGCTCGCGGGCGAGCGGCGCTGCCGCAGCGGCAGCAGGTCCGGCTCGGCCTTCATGCGGTACGCCGCGCCCTTGGCCTTCTCGGTATAGGCGGAGGGGAGAGGGAACGAAGAGGGAGGAGAGGAAGATCTTGCTTATATGCGGCGGCTGCTGATGCAGCCGCCGATAGCTCGCGGGAAGAGCAGATGCGTCGAAGGTGGTCGTGTCGCCGCGCTCGCCGCCTGCGTCGTGGCGAGCAGGCCAATGGCTCCGGGCGGCGCGCGTCGCGCCACTACCTTCCGAAGCAAAATTCTCTTCTCCGAATCCGAAACCCGCGGGCAGCGGGTTCGCGAGCACGGTGTCCTCGCCGTTGCCCGGGACGCCGCAGGCGTAGCAGTGGCCCCACTTGCAGTCGTCCGTGTGCATCTCCTTCAGCGCCTTCTTCCACTCGACGACGAGGAACGGCTTGCGGATGGACGCGTCGACGACGTCCCACGGGAGCGTTTCCTTGAGGTCCTTGTCGCGGAGGTGCCGGCTCTTCGGGACGCCCGCGGCCTCGAGCGCCTCCGTCCAGCGCTCCCACGAGAAGTGCTCGCTCCACGCGTCGAAGCGCCCGCCCCGCTTCCACACCTCGAGGATGGCGCGTCCCACGCGGCGGTCGCCGAGGGAGAGCATCGCCTCGATCTCCGCCTCCTTCGGCTCGTGCCACGTCATCTTCGCGCCCTTGACGGAGCGGAAGCGGTCCTTGAGGTACGCGATCTTTCTCTGCAGATTCTCGACGCCGTCGAACCCGAACCACTGGAACGGCGTGAAGCTCTTCGGGACGAAGCAGCCCACGGAGACGTTCACTTCGGGCGGACGCCGTGCTTTCGTCCCTGCGCGAGGATGTCCCTCACGAGCGTCACGAGCTCGTCGAGGTCCGGCTCGGTCTCCGTCGGGAGGCCGATCATCGTGTAGACCTTGATCATGTCCCAGCCGCGGCCGAACGCGACGTCCGCGGCCTTCACCATGTCCGCGTTCGTGAACGTCTTGTTGATGACGCGGCGGAGGCGGTCCGAGCCCGTCTCCGGCGCGAACGTGAAGCCCGACTTCCTCACCTCGGAGACCGCGTCCGCGAGCGCCACGGAGAAGGCCTCGGCGCGGAGCGACGGGAGCGAGATCGAGACCTTCGTCTTCGCGAGCTCGGGCGCGAGGCACGCGACGAGGGGCTCGATCTGCGAGTAGTCGGCCGAGGACAGCGAGAGGAGGCCGACCTCGCTCCAGCCGGCCTCGTCGATGAACGCCTTCGTCGCCTTCGCGACGTCGGCGGGGTCCAGCTCGCGCACGGGCCGGTACCAGTAGCCGGCCTGGCAGAAGCGGCAGCCCTGGGTGCAGCCGCGCATGATCTCGAGTCCGAGGCGGTCCTGGACGATGTCGACGGACGGGACCATCGGCTTTTCGGGATAGACGTCGGCCGAGAGCTTCTCGACCCAGACGCGCCTGACCTCCGAGGGAACGCCCTCCGCGTTCGGGACGTACGCGGCCACGCGGTCCTCGTCGTACCTCACGTCGTAGAGCGACGGCACGTAGATCCCCGGGCAGGCGGCGAAGGAAAGGAGGCGCTCCCGGCGCGGCAGGCCCCGCGTGGCGGCGACCTTCTCGAGAAAAACGGGCAGCGCCTCCTCGGCGTCGCCGATCAGGAACACGTCGAAGAAGTCCGCGAGGGGCTCGGGGTTCGCGACGCACGGGCCCCCGCCGATGACGATCGGGTCGGCGTCGCGGCGCTCCGATGCGAGGACGGGAATCCCCGCGAGGTCGAGCATGTTCGGGACGTTCGTGTAGTTCATCTCGCTCTGGAGCGAGAAACCGAGGACGTCGAAGTCGCGAGACGGGGGCGAAGGACTCCACGGAGAAGAGCGGGACCTTTTCGCGGCGCAGGACCGCCTCGAAGTCCGTCCACGGCGCGTACGTCCGCTCGCAGGCCCATCCGGAGCGGCGGTTCACGATCTCGTAGAGGATCTTCGTCCCCGTGTGGCTCATCCCGATCTCGTACGCGTCGGGAAAGGCGAGGCACACCGTGACGTCCATCGCGGCGAGGTCCTTGCGCACGACGTTCCGCTCCAGGCCGAGGTAGCGCCCGGGGCGCTCGACGGCGAGGAGGAAGGGCTCGAAGCGCGGGCGGACGGATGCGTAGCGCACGGGGATCTCTCCGAACGGGGCAGTCTAGCGGATCGCTTGAGACGATGTCGCCGCTTCGCGCGGCCGCTTCAGGCCGTCTTCAGGCCCACGGGGCAGGACACGCCCGTGCCGCCGAGACCGCAGTAGCCGTCGGGGTTCTTCGCGAGGTACTGCTGGTGTTCGTCCTCGGCGTAGAAGAAGGGCGGCGCGTCGAGGATCTCCGTCGTGATCGTGCCGTGGCCGGCCGCGGCGAGGCTCTCCTGGTACGCCGCCTTCGAGGCTTCCGCCGCGGCCTTCTGCTCCGCGTCGAACGCGTAGATCGCCGACCGGTACTGCGTGCCGACGTCGTTGCCCTGGCGCATGCCCTGCGTCGGGTCGTGGCTCTCCCAGAACACGCGCAGCAGGGACTCGTAGGTGACGCGCGAAGGATCGTAGACGACGAGGACGACCTCGGCGTGCCCCGTCTTCCCCGTGCAGACCTCGCGGTACGTCGGGTTCGGCGTGAGGCCGCCCGCGTAGCCGACCGCCGTCGTGAAGACGCCGGGCGTCTGCCAGTACTTCCGTTCGGCGCCCCAGAAGCAGCCGAGGCCGAAGAGCGCCGTCTTCATCCCCGCGGGGAACGGCGGCTCGAGCGGGTGTCCGTTCACGGCGTGCGCCGCGGCGACCGGCATTCTCTCGGTGCGGCCGGGGAGCGCTTCCTCCCGCGTCGGCAAGCGGAGGTTCTTCTGGGCGAAGAGCACGGCCGTCGATTCTGCTCCTGTGCCGCGCGGAGGGGAAGATCCCCCCGCAGGAAAACCGAACGGCCTGCTTACACGATTGACTCGCTCCGGGGCTCGGCCTAGATTGCCGACCGGATGGCACTCGACGAGAAAGTCCGCGCGTACCTCCGCGAGCTCGGAGCCGCACTCAACGAGGCGGTGTCCTCGTCGGAGAAGGTGCACGAGATCCTCGCGAAGGTGAAGAGCGAGGGCTACGGCGCGTACCTCTGTCTCGACGCCACGGTCGCTCTCGACAAGCGCGGGCGCCGCTCGTCGGCGGCGCTCCCGTCGATCCGCCGCGGCGGCCTCTCCGCGCCGAAGTCCGAGCGCGACGCCGACGGGCTCGACACCGCGGTCTTCCAGATCAACGTCAAGGACCTCGGCTTCCTGCGCTCCGTCGGGATCGACCCGACGCGCCCGATCCGCGCGCGGAGGCGTCCCCACGCCGCCGTGACGATCCGCTCCACGGTCGCGAAGAGGGGCTGACGCAGGATCTCCTCGGTCTCCCTCCCCTCGACCTCGCGCGCGCCGTGCGCGACGTCGCGCCCGAGCCGTACCGCGCCGCCCAGATCGCGAAGTGGATCTACGAGCGGCGGGCGGCGGATTTTTCCGAGATGTCGAACCTCCCGAAGGCGATGCGCGAGGCGCTCGCGAAGGAATTCACGATCGGCCTGCCGAAGGTCGTCGCGCGGACGCCCGCCCCCGACGGGACCGAGAAGTTCCTCTTCGAGCTCGCGGACGGCGCGCGCGTCGAGGCCGTCTACATCGTCGAGTCGAGGAAGAGGCCGTCGTGGACGGACCCCGACACGCCCGAGGCCGCACGCGTCACGATCTGCCTCTCGTCGCAGGCGGGCTGCGCCGTGGACTGCGCGTTCTGCGTGACGGGCCGCATGGGCGCGGGGCGGAACCTCACGGCCGGCGAGATCGTCGGGCAGTACCTCGTCATCGCGAGGGAAAAGGGCTTCGGGCCGCGCGAGGCGAACGTCGTCTTCATGGGGATGGGCGAGCCGCTCCTGAACGTCGGGAACGTCAAGCGCACGCTCGACCTCCTCGAAGCGGAGGTTTCGCCGCGGCGCACGACGGTCTCGACGGCGGGCGTCGTGCCGGGGATCGAGGCGCTCGCCGCGCGCCCGCGGCGGCCGAACCTCGCGGTCTCGCTCTCCGGCGCCGACGACGAGACGCGCTCGAGGCTCATGCCGATCAACCGGACGCACCCGCTCGCCGAGCTCATCGCGGCCCTCAAGCGCTGGCCGCTCGAGCGCGGGCGGAAGATCACCTTCGAGTGGGTCCTCATCGCGGGCGTGAACGACCGGCCCGAGGACGCCGCGAAGCTCGTCGCCCTCGTCCGGCCCCTCGCCGCGAAGGTGAACGTCATCCCCCTCAACGAGTCGGCCGAGTGGCTGCCGGGCCTGAAGCGCCCGTCGGACGCCGCGGTCGACGCGTTTGCGCGCGCCGTCGCCGCGGGCGGCGTGCCCGTCACGGTGCGCTGGTCGAAGGGACTGCAGGCCGACGCGGCGTGCGGCCAGCTCAAGGGGCGCGAGACGCCCCGCCGCCCGGCGCGCCCGGCTCCCTGACGGCGCTCGCCGCGCTCAGGCAAGGCGCACGATCCCGGTGAGGATCCGCCCGGCGCCGGGCCCGTCCCGCCGCCACGACGGAAGGTCCGCGGCAGCGGCGTTGCAGACGCCGGGCCGGTGAATGCGCGCGGGATCGACGCCGCGTGACCGAAGAGACTCCTCGTCGAACGCCGCGACGTCGACGAAGGACTTCCCGGCCGGGCCCGGCCGGACCGCACCTGCCGGAGCCGTGCCGTACGCGTCGAGAAGCGCCGCGACGACCTCCGGCCCGACCTCGTAGCGGTCGCGGGCGATCGACGGGCCGAAGGCCGCCGCGAGGTCGCGCGGGGCGACCCCGCGAGCCGCGAGCTCGTCCAGCGCCGCGTCGAGGATCCGCAGCGCGGTCCCGCGCCAGCCCGCGTGGACGGCGGCCATCCAGCCCGTCGCGGCGTCTGCGAGGACGATCGGGACGCAGTCGGCCGAGGCCACGGCGAGGAGGACGTTCGGCTGGCGGGTGATCACGGCGTCGCCTTCTCCGAGAAGGACGTTCCGCCGCTCACGCGGCGGTTCTTCGAAGGTGAGGACGCGGGCGCCGTGGACCTGCTCGAGCCTCGCGACTTCCGCGTCCGGCGCGCCGAGCGCCGCGGCGAGGGCGCGGGCGGCGAGATCGGGGTCGAGGGAACGGGCCGTCAGCGCGCCGCGCGTGAAGCCCGCCGCGAAACCGGGCGCGCCGGGCAACGACAACCGTGAAACGGCGCCCGCCTGGGTCGCGCGCGCAGCCGGTTGCCCCTCCACATGCTCATTCTAAGAAAATCTTCTTCTTCTCTTCTCCCCTCCTAGAATCCCCCCGTCTTGAGCAGCATGAGTCTTCGCCTCCCGCCGGGGCTGCGCTCGCCCGAAGCGATCCAGCTCTTCCTCGACGAGGAGATCGGCTACAACAAGGAGAAGGACGGCGAGACCGCGCGCTCGCCCCGCCGCGTCCTCGAGACGGGGGAGGCGCACTGCTTCGAGGGCGCGCTCCTCGCCGCGGCCGCCCTGCGCCGCCTCGGACATCCGCCTCTCGTCGTCCAGCTGCGCGCCGAGCGCGACGACGACCACGTGCTCGCGCTCTACCGCGCGCGGCCCGGGGCCGGACGCTGGGGCGCCGTCGCGAAGTCGAACTACTCGGGGCTGCGGTTCCGCTCGCCCGTGTACGCCTCGCTCCGCGAGCTCGCCATGAGCTACTTCGACTGTTACTACAACCTCGAGGGCGAGAAGAGCCTGCGCGCGCTCGGCCGGCCGGTCGACCTGGCGCGCTTCGACCGCCGCGGCTGGGAGACGGCGCCGGAGGACCTCTGGGACGTCAGCACGTGGATCGCGACCCGCCGCTTCACGCCGCTCGTCGCGGGTCCGCCGGCACGCCGGCTCGGCTGGATGGACCTGCGCCTCTTCGACGCGGGCCTCGTCGGCTCGACGGCGGTCCCGGTCGGGCACGGCGTGCGCGCGCGCCTGCGCCGGCGCTGAGGCTCACGCCCGCGCGGCGCCGCGGATCGCGTTCGCGTAGTACACGAGGAGCGGAACCTCCCCGGGCACGGGTCGGAAGAGACCGCCCTCGGAGGCCACGAGGTGGCGGAGCGTGAGCATCCTCAGCCCGACGGACACGGCGTAGTCCTGGTCGCCGCGGGGCACGTGGACGTAGGCGCCGCCCGCCTCGAGGGCGCGCCAGCGCGCGAGGACCTCCGCCTTGAGCTCGAGCTCGCTCCACGCGCGGTCCGGCGCGTCCGCGAGGACGCTCGCGACGAGCGAGACGGGCAGGACCGGGATCACGCGCGCGATGCGCGCCATCAGGTCGTGTGCGAGATCCTCGACCGCCGCGAACCGCGCCTCGCGCGGGGCGCTCGCGAGGTCGAGGTCCTTCTCGGCGAGCCACGCCCGCGTCGAGACGGGAGCCCCGAAGCTCACGCACGCGTAGCCGAAGCGGTGCCACTCGTTCGCGATCACGAGGCGCGCGTTGCGCCGGACGAACCGCAGCGTCTCGGCGAGCATCTCGCCCGCGGAGGACTTCCCCTGCGCGGGGGACCGGTCGAGGAGGAGCGTGCGGTCCTCGAGGACCCGGTCGTAGTTGACGCCGACCGGGACGAAGACGAGGTCGCGCGGGCCCTTCGGGTCGAAGCCCCGCAGCATGTAGTCGAGGAGGCCGAGCTTCGGCGGCCGGAGCGTGCCGTCCTTCGAGAGGCCGCCCTCGGGATAGACGGCCTGCGGCACGCCGTTCGCGGTCGCCATCGCGACCCAGCGCTCGAGGACGCGCCGGTAGAGCGGGTCCTTCGAGTCGCGCCGCACGAAGTACGCGCCGGTCGCGCGCAGGAACCCCTGGATGGGCCAGATCCGCGCCCACTCGCCGACGGCGTAGCTGAGAGCGGTCTTCTCGGCCGCGAGGTACGAGAGGAGGAAGTAGTCCATGTTGCTGCGGTGGTTCATGACGAAGACCACCGTCGAGCCGTCCGGAATCGCGCGGAGGCCGGCGTCGTCCGCCGTGCCGAGGCGCACGCGGTAGAGCGAGCGCGCGACGGCGCGCGCGATCGCGTACCCGGCACGGAAGTAGATCCACGCGTTGAAGGCCGGGACGATCTCGCGGGCGTCCCTCTCGACGCGTTTCTGCACGAGGTCGCGCGGCTGGCCGGTCTCCCGTGCGTACGCCTCGGCCGCCTCGAGCACCTTCGGGTCGAACCGGAGCTGGTCCACGAGGACCTCGCGCTTCGTCATCTTGAAAGGCGGGAGGCGCACGGGGAGGCGCGCGTTCAGCTCGTCGATGACGCGGTTCGCGCGGCGCCGCATCACGGCACGCGCCGCCGGCCGCAGCATCCGGTCGAGGACCGCCCAGCCCGCGAGGAGCGCGAGAAGGACGAACGCCCAGAGCGGGACCGGGACCGGGGAGGACATCGGAATTCCTTCGAAGATTAAGGCATGAGCGCCGAATCGAGGTCTAATCGCGACAATGGAAAGACGGATTCCATCCTTCGCGGCGCGTGCCGTGCTCGTCGGGCTTCTCGCGGCAGCCCCCGCGGCGCATGCCCAGGTCCTTCCCGCCGGAGCCCGTGGCCGGGGCAGGCCGTTCTGCAGGATTTCCGATTCGCGTCGCGGCGAGACGCTGCCGGAGGTCCGGATCCATACGTGACGTTCGGACGGAAGCTCGACGACAGCAGGGGGAAGACCGCGAACGCGGTCCTCGTCCTGCACGGCACCGGAGGCTCCTCGGCGCAGTTCCTCGGGCCCTCGTTCGCGGGCGTCCTCTTCCAGCCCGGCCAGCCGCTCGACGCCTCGCGCTTCTACGTCGTGATCCCCGACGGCATCGGCCACGGCGGATCGTCGAAGCCGAGCGACGGCCTGCGCGCGAGGTTCCCGCGGTACACGTACGACGACATGGTCCGCGCGCAGTACCGCCTCCTCACCGAGAGCCTCGGCGTGACGCACCTGAGGCTCGTGATCGGGACGTCGATGGGCGGGATGCACGCGTGGATGTGGGGCGAGTCCCACCCGGACTTCATGGACGCGCTCCTCCCGCTCGCGTGCCTGCCGGCGCCGATCGCCGGGCGCAACCGGATGTGGCGCCGGCTCGCGATGGACCTCATCCGGGAGGACCCGGACTGGAAGGGCGGGGACTACACGGCGCAGCCCCGCGGCCTGAAGGGCGCGCTCGCGCTCCTGCTCGTGGTCTCGGGCAGCCCGCTCGGCTGGATGCAGCAGGCGCCCGACCCGGCGTCGGCCGACGCCGCCGCCGAGAAGTACGTCGCGGACCGGTTCGCGAAGACGGACGCGAACGACCTTCTCCGGGCGCTCGACGCTTCGCGCGACTACGATCCGTGGCCGGGCCTGGAGAAGATCCGGGCGCCGCTCCTCGCGATCAACTTCGCGGACGACGCGATCAACCCGCCGGAGCTCGGGATCCTCGAGAAGGGCGTCGCGCGCGTGAAGAACGGCCAGGCCGTCGTCTTTCCGCTCTCGGAGAAGACGCGCGGCCACCAGACGCACACGCTCGCGGACGTCTGGAAGACGTACCTCGTCGAGCTCCTCGTCCGGTCGCACTCCTAGGCGAGGCGCGCCTCACCCCAGCGCGCGCGCGATGCGCCCGGCGCCCTCGGCGAAGATCTCGGGCGGCGGGAGGAGGCTCACGACGAGCCAGGCCTCGGACGGGAAATCGTAGAAGTAGCCCGGGTGGACGAGGACGTCGTGCGACTCGAGGAGCTCGAGGACGATCTCCTCCTCCGGCCGGACGGCCGGCACCCTCAGGCATGCGGCCCAGCCCGCGGCGACGGGCGCGGCCGAGACGCCCCCGCCGGCGGGCAGGGCGGCCCGCAGCGCGCGCTCGTTGCGGAGGACGCGCGCCCAGATCGCCTCCACGGCGCGGCGGCTGCCCGCGAGGAGGCGCGGGAGCGCGAGCTGCACGGGCGTTCCGACCGAGAGGTACGCGTCCGCGACCCACTCGAGGCGGCGCAGGGCGTCGGCGAGCGGCCCGGCCGGACCGTTCGCGAGGATCCAGCCGAGCTTGAGCTGCGGGAGGGCCGCCGACTTCGAGAGCCCGGCGAGGGAGAAGACGAGCGCGCGATCGTGCGCCGCCGCGACGGAGACGTCGCCGGGTCGGTCCGTGTAGCGGTAGTCGACGAAGACCTCGTCCGCGATCACGGCGAAGCCGTGCGCCGCCGCGAGCGCGAGGAGAGCCTGCATCTCCGCCTCTCCGATCGAGCCGCCGGTGGGGTTGTTCGGGTTCACGACGACGACGGCCGCCGTGCGCGTCCCGGCCGCGGCGAGGCGCTCGACCTCGAGCGCGACCGCGGACGCGTGGACGCGGAAGCCGTCCTCCGATGCGAGCGGGTAGCGGCGCGAGCGTGACGCTCTCGAGCCCGGCGAGGGCGTCGAGCAGCGGGTACGAGGGGGCCGGCACGAGGACCGCGTCCCCCGGGTCCGCGAGGACCTTGAAGAGCCAGCCGTAGGCCTCGCTCGTCGAGGCCGTCAGCACGATGCGCTCGGGCGGCGCGAGGACGCCGTGGACCGCCGCGTACCAGTCGCTCACGGCGGCGCGGGCGCGCGCGAGCCCGCGCGGGTCCGGCTCGTAGAGGAGGCCGCGCGGGTCCGCGAGCGGCGCGAGGACCGCCGCGTCGCCCGGGACGTCCGCGAAGAGGTCGGCCCCGCCCGAGCGCAGCGCCACGGCCGTCGGGTTCGAGACCGTCAGGTCGAGGTGCGGCCGCGTGCGCGCCGCGAGCGCGCGCGTGACGCGGTTCTCGTCGTGGACCGGCGGCAGCCTCCTCGAGAACAAGCCGTCCTCAGCGCCCCGCCGCGAGATCCTCCGGCTTCCACGGCGACGGCGGCCCCCCGAGCCACCGGTGGAACCAGTCGAGGTGGGCGGCGTAGTAGAGCGCCATCTCGAACGCGCTCGGCCAGTGACCGGCCTTCTCGAAGACGACGAGGCGCGACGGGACGCCGCGCGCCTGCAGGTCCGTGAAGAACTCGAGCGACTGCGTGTACGGCACGCGGTAGTCCCTCTCGCCCGTGATGACGAGACACGGCGTCCTGAAGGCCGTCACGTACTCGGACGGGCTCTGCGCGCGGTACGCGGCCGCGTTCTCCCACGGAGCGCCCTTGAGGTCCCAGCGCGGGAACCAGACCTCCTCGGTCGAGGAGTACATCGCGCGCAGGTCGTAGACGCCCATCATCGAGGCCAGCGCCTTGAAGCGGGTCGTGTGGCCCTCGAGCCACATCATCGCGTAGCCGCCCCAGGACCAGCCCATCGCGCCCATGCGGTCCCTGTCCACGTACGGGAGCTTCTCGAGCGCGTCCGCGACCTTGTCGATGTCCGTCATGACCTTCCCGGTCCAGTCGCCCGAGATCGCGGACGTGTACGCCTGGCCGAAGCCCGTCGAGCCGTGCGGGTTCGGGAACGCGACGACGTAGCCCGCGCCCGGGTAGACCTGCCAGTCGCCGCGGTACCCGTCCGACCACTGCTGCTGGGGGCCGCCGTGGACGTTGAGGATCAGCGGGTATTTCTTCGCGGGGTCGAACCCGTGCGGCTTGACGATCCAGACCTGCACGGGCCGGCCGCCGGCTCCGGGGACCGAGATCTCCTCGGCGGGCCGGACGTCGACCTCCTTCTCGAAGGCCTCGTTGTGCGTCGTGAGGCGGGTGCCCGGGCCGTCGCCCGCCGGCGCGACGGGAAGGCGCCACAGCTCGAGCGGGCTCCCGATCCGCCGGCGCGCCGCGACGGCGAACGACGCGTCCGGCGCGAGCGCCCACGCGTCGATCGTGCCGACGGACGAGACCGCGCGCAGCGCGCCCGTGGCGAGGACGATCTCGTAAAGCGGCGTCCGGCCCTTCACGTCGGCCGTGAAGAAGATCCGGCTGCCGTCCTTCGAGAAGTCGAAGTCCCGGACCGTGTCGTCGAAGCCGGCCGTCAGGTCACGCTCGGTGCCGGTCGCGCGGTCCCTGAGGACGATGCGGAACCGGTCGGCCTCGTAGCGGGGCGTGAGCTGGCGCCTGAACGCGAGGAACCTGCCGTCGGGCGAGTAGCGCGGCGAGCCGTCGAAGCCCTTGTTCGCCGCGGTCACGTCCCGCGGCGAGGCGAGGGCGGCCGCGTCACCCTTCGCGGGGACGGTCCAGACGTCCGCGTTCGTCGAGAACGCGGGGTCCGGGTCGCGGTTCGAGGAGAACGCGAGCTCGGTCCCGTCCGGCGAGAGGTCGAAGTCGCGCCCGCCGCCGATCGAGAAGACGGGCGCGTCGAAGTCGCCCGGCGTCAGGTCGCGGATCGCCTTCGCGGGGTCGGGCTCGGCGAGGTCGAGGAGGAAGACGTGCGTCCGTTTCCCGTCCTTCCACTCGGTCCAGTGGCGGTAGAGGAGGGAGTCGGCGACGTGGGCCTTGATCCTGGCGGCGTCGCGCGCCTCGAACGCCTTCTTGTTGCACGCGGCGTCGGCGCCGCAGGCCGGGAGGACCTCCGCGGCGAAGGTGACGTACCGGCCGTCCCGGGAGAAGCCCGGCCCGTCGATCCCGCCCGGGAACCGGGTCTTCTGCTCGGCCTCGCCGCCGCCGAGGGGAAGGAAGAAGAGCTGCGGCTCGCCCGTGCGCGTCGAGACGAACGCGAGCGTCTTCCCGTCGGGCGAGAAGAACGGGTGCGAATCGACGGCGTCGCCCGTCGTGATCGGACGCGGGCTCGCCCCGTCGGCGTCCATCCGCCAGAGTGCGGCCGTCTTCTTCTTCGCGGCCCAGTCGTTCGTGCCGACGGAGTAGACGATCGTCCTTCCGTCGGGCGAGATCGCGGGCTCGCCCACGGACTTGACGCGGTAGAGGTCCTCGAGCGTGAACGCGCGGCCGGTGTCGGCTGCGGCCGCCGGGAAGGCGAGGAGAAGAAGGAGAGTAAGGGGGGCAAGGGGGGACGGAGCACGTTTCGTCGGGCGCATGCGGGGAGTCTATAGGCGGAGCGCGGACGCCGGGCGGCGATAGGATCTCAGTCGCGACGACACTCCCGCATGAGTCTCGAAGGAGGTCCCCTGATGAAACGATCCCACGCTTCCGTCGCCTTCCTCGCCGCCTTTCTCCTCACGGCCGCGCCGCCAGCCCGCGCGCAGCGGAACCCGAACGACCCGACGTGGTG
Organism: uncultured Acidobacteriota bacterium; assembly: GCA_963776915.1. GTDB lineage: Bacteria > Acidobacteriota > Thermoanaerobaculia > UBA5066 > UBA5066 > Fen-183. The sequence goes on from CAVZPE010000016.1 coordinate 166,449, forward strand.
GGACAAGTACACGTACCTCGCGAAGAACGGGCCGCTCGGCCTCTCGGGGCCGACGACTTCGCTCCTCGTCGCCACGAACGTCGACGTGTCGAACGAGTGCGGCCCCCAGAGCGAGACGTACGTCTCGATCGACACGACGAACCCGTCCGTCCTCGCGGGGGGGTCCAACGAGATCTTCCGCCTCCCGATGCGCGGGTACTTCTCGTCGGACGGCGGGGCGACCTGGGGAGGCGTGGACCTGCCGCTGCCGCCGCCGATCGGCGCGAACGGGATCGACTTCGGGTCGGACCCGTCGCTCGCGTTCGACACCCGGGGGAACGTCTTCTACAGCTACATCGTCGTCTACTTCGGGAACGGGAACGGGATCAACGGCACGTCGATGGCGGTCGCGCGGTCGACGGACGGCGGGAAGACGTACCCCGCGGCCGGGACGACGTTCTTCTCGTTCGAGGGCGGCCAGAACCACTTCAACGACAAGCCCATGATCGCGGCCGACACGAACCTCGCGAGCCCGTTCCGCGACAACGTCTACGTCGCGTGGGACGCGGCCTCGGGAGGCTCCACGAGCGGTGGCGTCCGCTTCGCGCGCTCCACGGACCACGGCGCGACCTTCACGACCGTGCGGATCGACGACCCGCCGGGGTCCGGGCCGGTCGATCGCCGCCGTGCCGTTCGTGGGCCCGGGCGGAGAGGTCTACGCCGCCTGGAACGACTACGCGGCGAACGCGATCGTCTTCAACCGGTCGTTCGACGGCGGCGTCACGTGGGGCACGCCGCGCACGGTGGCGGGCAAGCGGGCCGCGTTCCAGATCAACGTGCCCGCGGAGTTCAACCGCGGGGCGCTCGTCTACCCGTCCTGCGACGCGGACCGTTCGGGCGGCCCTCATAGCGGCCGGCTCACGTGCGCGTGGATGGACCTGACGACCGCGGGCAATTCGGACATCCTCCTCTCGTTCTCGGACGACAAGGGGACCACCTGGAGCGCGCCACTCCCCGTGACGGATTCGCTCACGGGCGTCGACCGCTTCAACCAGTGGCTCTCGACGGACGCCGTCACCGGCGACGTCAACGTGTCCTTCTACGACACGCGCAACGACTCGACGGGCAAGCGGTACGAGACGGACATCTACCTCGCGCGCTCGACCGACGGCGGCGCGACGTTCGACCCGAACGTCGCGTCACGGACGCGAAGTCGAACGAGCACGACTGCGGCGGGACGTTCCCGTGCGCCGCGATCAACTACGGCAACCAGCAGGGGGACTACTCGGGCCTCGTCGCCTTCGGCGGTCTCGCGCACCCGATCTGGACCGACAGCCGGAACAACGAGCAGCCCGTCGCCGGGCTGCCCGCGGAACCTCACGATGGAGGAGGTCTTCACGGCGACGGTTCCGTGAGCGGGGCAGGCCCCGGGGGCGCGCCGCGCTCCCGGGGCCCCGTCCTCAGCTCGTCAGGCCGTCGCGCTTCTTGAGGATCTCGTCGAGGAACCAGCGGTTCTTCTGGTGCACCTGGACGAGGCGCGTGTAGAGGTCGGCCGTGCCGATGTCGCCGGCGTCCGTCGCGGTCTCCGCGTCCGCGTGCATCTCCTCGACGATGGCGTCGAGCGTGCCTCGGGCCTCGGCGAGCATCCGTTCCATCGAGAGCGCGCCTTTCGAGGGCTTGACGCTCGCCTTCGGAAGGTAGTCGGCGGGGTCCGCGACGGGCGCGCCGCCGATCATGATCGCGCGCTCGGCGAACTCGTCGATCGTCGCGTACGTCTGCGTCGCCTGCTCGTCGAGAAGCAGGTGGATGTCTCGGAACAGCGGCCCGTAGCTGAGCCAGTGGTACTTCTTGTAGTTGAGATACGCGACGAGCGCGTTCGCCTGCTGACGCTGGAGCGTCGTGACGACCGCGGCGCGGCCCTTCTTCTTGTCTTTCTTCGCCATCTGGTGGCCTCCGATTCCGAGATTAGATCAAGTCTAAAACAGGGTCAAGCCTTCCTGATGAGCCGGACCACGGCCACGAGGACGACCGCTCCGAGAAGGCGCACGAGAAACTCGCCGATGAGGCCGCCACCCATCAGGAAGCGGCCGAGGAGAAAGCCTCCGATCCAGCCTCCGGCGATCCCGAGCAGGATGTCCACGAGAAGACCGTAGCCTCCGCCTTTCATGATCTGTCCGGTCGCCCAGCCCGCCAGCGCGCACAGCGCGAGCTCCACGATCAGCCACATGCTCGATTCCTCCCGGGAGATCCTATCCCCCGTTCCTGTTACATTCCCGCCCCCATGGCCGAGCAGTACATCTTCACGATGCAGAACCTGCGGAAGGTGGTCCCGCCCCAGCGCGAGATCCTCCGCGGCATCTACCTCTCGTTCTTCCCGGGCGCCAAGATCGGCATCCTCGGGCTGAACGGCGCCGGCAAGTCCACCGTCCTGCGCATCATGGCGGGCGTCGACAAGGAGTTCACGGGCGAGGCCTACCCGGCCGAGGGCATCCGCATCGGCTGGCTCCCGCAGGACCCGCAGCTCGATCCGAAGAAGACCGTCCTCGGAAACGTCGAGGAGGGTGTCGGGCCGCTCAAGGCGCTCCTCGCGCGCTTCGAGGAGCTGGGCGAGAAGATGGGCGAGTCCCTGCCCGAGGCCGAGATGGACAAGGTGATGGCCGAGTACGGCAAGGTGCAGGACGCGATCGAGGCCGCGAACGGCTGGGAGCTGGACCGCACGCTCGAGACGGCCATGGACGCGCTGCGCTGCCCGCCGCCGGACGCGGACGTCACGAAGATCTCGGGCGGCGAGAAGCGCCGCGTCGCGCTCTGCCGGCTCCTCCTCTCGCGGCCGGACATGCTCCTCCTCGACGAGCCCACGAACCACCTCGACGCCGAGTCCGTCGCGTGGCTCGAGCAGTTCCTGAAGGAGTTCCCGGGCACGGTCGTCGCGGTCACGCACGACCGCTACTTCCTCGACAACGTCGCGGGCTGGATCCTCGAGCTGGACCGCGGCGCCGGCATCCCCTGGAAGGGCAACTACTCCTCGTGGCTCGAGCAGAAGGAAGCGCGGCTCGAGATCGAGGAGAAGACCGAGAGCGCCCGCCAGAGGTCGCTCAAGCGCGAGCTCGAGTGGGTGCGCATGGCGCCGCGCGCGCGGCAGGCCAAGAGCAAGGCGCGCCTGCAGGCGTACGAGCAGCTCGTCTCCGAGAGCGGCATCGAGGCGCGGGGAGAGACGAACGAGATCTACATCCCGCCGGGCCCGCGCCTCGGCGACGTCGTGGTCCGCGCCGAGAGCCGTGAAGAAGTCCTTCGGCGACAAGCTCCTCTTCGACGACCTGAGCTTCGACCTGCCGAAGGGCGGCATCGTCGGCGTCATCGGGCCGAACGGCGCGGGCAAGACGACGCTCTTCAAGATGATCATGGGCCTCGAGAAGCCGGACGGCGGCGTTCTGAAGGTGGGGGAGACGGTCGTCCCGAGCTACGTGGACCAGAACCGCGAGAAGCCCGACGCGAAGAAGACCGTCCACGACGAGCTCTCCGGCGGCCAGGACCTCGTGATGCTCGGCAAGCGCGAGATGCCGAGCCGCGCGTTCTGCGCGATGTACAACTTCAAGGGCGCCGACCAGCAGAAGCTCGTCGCGAACCTGTCGGGCGGCGAGATGAACCGCCTGCACCTCGCGCGGACGCTCAAGAAGGGCGGCAACCTCCTCCTCCTCGACGAGCCCACGAACGACCTCGACGTCGACACGCTCCGCGCGCTCGAGGAGGCGCTCCTGTCGTTCGGCGGCTGCGCCGTCGTGATCAGCCACGACCGCTGGTTCCTCGACCGCGTCGCGACGCACATGCTCGCGTTCGAGAGCGACAGCAAGACGGTCTGGTACGAGGGCAACTACCAGGACTACGAGGCCGACCGCCACAAGCGTCTCGGCGCCGAGGCCGACCGCCCGCACCGGATCAAGTACCGGAGAATCGGATAACCGGAGAGTTCTTCGAGGGGAAGAGCGGCACGGGCCGCCCCTGGCTGCGGCCGCGACACGGTCTCAGCGGGTTACGATACGGAGAATGCCCGCCTCCACGACCGCGGCCGCGCCGGCCGTGCCGCGCCTCGCCGCCCCGCGCGTCGACGCTCTCGACGTCGTGCGCGGGCTCGTCATGGTCGTCATGGCGCTCGACCACGTGCGGGACTACGTTTCGAGCGTCCCGTTCGACCCGGTCGACATGACCCGGACGTACCCCGGCGCTCTTCTTCGCGCGCTGGATCACTCACTTCTGCGCGCCCGGCTTCAGCTTCTTCGCGGGCACGGGCGCGTTCCTGTCGCTCTCGCGCGGGAAGACGCCGGAGAGCCTCGCGCGGTTTCTCGCGTCGCGCGGGCTCTTCCTCATCGTCGCTCGAGTTCTTCGTCCTGCGCTTCGTCTGGCTCTTCAACCTCTGGCCGCTCGCCTTCGTCGCAACGCTCTGGTCGCTCGGGGTCGCGATGCTCGTCCTCGCGCTCCTCGTCAAGTTGCGCCTCGGGCCCTGGGCGATCGCGGCGTTCGGCGCGGTTCTCGTCGCGGGACACAACGCCTTCGATTTCGTCGACAGGGTCCCGCTCACGGGCCTCGCCGGCGCGGTCTGGAAGGTCGTCCACGCGGGCGGGATGATTCCCTTCGGAACGCCGCCACCGGGCTTCCCGTTGCCGGGCCTCTTCAACCTCGAAGTGGCCTATCCGGCGATCCCGTGGCCGGGCGTCATGGCGCTCGGCTACGCGTTCGGGGCGCTTCTCTCGAAGCCGCGCGCGGAGCGCCGGCGCGTCGTCTTCGCTCTCGGGTTCGCGGCGACCGTCGCGTTCGTCGTCCTCCGGCTCGGCAAACGTGTACGGCGATCCGCGGCCCTGGATGCCGCAGAAGTCCGGCGTCATGACGCTCGTGGCGTTCCTGAACTGCGAGAAGTACCCGCCGTCGCTCGCGTACCTCCTCATGACGCTCGGGCCGCTCCTGATGACGTTCGCCTTGTGTGACCGGCCGCCGGGACCGGCGGGGAGGGCGATCTCCGTCTACGGCCGGGTTCCGATGTTCTTCTACGTGGTCCACCTGCCGCTGATCCACGTCCTCGCGGTCGTGGTCGCGGCCGTGCAGGCGGGAGGGTTCTCCGGACCGTTCGTGAGGTGGGCCGCCTTCCAGTCGCCGTCGTTCCTGGTCCCGCCGCCGCCCGGCTTCGGCCTCGCACTCCCCGGGGTCTACGCCCTCTGGCTCGCGATCGTCCTCTCGCTGTACGTCCCGTGCGTGAGGTACGGCTCGTTCAAGAGCCGCTCGCGCGCGGTCTGGACGAGCTACCTCTAGCCGTTCGAGACGGGCCGCAGCGTCCGGAAGAATCCGCGGACGAGCGCGGACGCGACGTGCGCGCGGTACGCGGCGGTCGACCGCACGTCGTCGATCGGCGAGATGTCGCGGCGCACGGCGGCGTCGAGCGCCTCGTCGGGCACGGCGAGCGGTCCGGGCGACACGGCGAGCGCGCGCGCCGTCGGGAGCGGGACCGTCACCGGCGCGACGGAGGCCATCCCGAGGCCGACCCTCACGCAGCGGCCGCGCTCGTACTCCCCGACGGCCGCGAGGGCCACCTTCGAGATCGACTGCGCCGCGCGCGTCCCGACCTTCCGCCAGAGCTGGTGCCCGCCGGTCCTCGGGAGCGTGAACTCGATCCGCGCGATGACCTCGTCGGCGGCGCGCGCCGTCTGCCGGTAGCCCGTGAACCACTGGCCGATCGGGACGCGGCGCTCGCCGTGCACGCTCGCGAGGACGACGTCCGCGTCGAGGGCCATGAGGGCCGCGCTTCCGTCCGCGGCGGGCGAAGCGGTCGCGAGGTTGCCGCCCAGCGTGCCGCGCGCCTGGATCTGGAGGGCCCCCACCTCGCGCGCCATGGCCGTGAGCATCGGCGCGCGGCGCGAGAGGGCCGCGTTCCGGCGCAGGTCGAGGTACGTCGCCCCGGCGCCGATCAGCGCCCGCTCGCCGGCGATCCGGATGCCCTGGATCTCGGGGACGCGCGAGATGTCGAGGACGAGCGGGAAGTCCCCGCCGAGAGCGACCGGCGCGAGGTGTTGCGCGACGATCCAGTCCGTGCCGCCCGCGAGGAGGACCGTGTCTTCGCCCTTGCCCGCGCGCCGGGAGAGCGTCGCGCAGGCCTCGGCGAGGTTCGCCGGCCTCTCGAAGGCGTGGAGGGCCAGCTCAGCCAGGCTCACGCGACGCCCTCTCCTTCGTGGCCGCGCGCACCGCCTCGACGATGCGCTGGTAGCCCGTGCAGCGGCAGAGATTGCCCGCGAGGGCCTCGCGGATGTCCGTCTCCCCGGGCTGGGGAATCGCCGCGAGGAGCGCCTCGGCCGACACGAGGAATCCGGGCGTGCAGATCCCGCACTGCGAGCCGCCCTCCTTCACGAAGGCTTCCTGGAGCGGCGAGAGGCCCGCCGGGTCGCCGAGACCCTCGACCGTCGTCACGCTGCGGCCCTCGACCTGCCCGAGGAGGACGAGACACGCGTTCACGGGCGCGCCGTCGAGGAGGACGGTGCACGAGCCGCACTCGCCCTCGCCGCACCCCTCCTTGGTCCCGGTGAGGCCGAGGGGCCCCCGGAGGACGTCGAGCAGCCGTGCGGCGGGCGGCGCCTCGAGCGACGCGGGCCGTCCGTTGAGGGTGAAACGCGTGGTCACCGCTTCGCCTCCTTCGACAGCGCCCAGAGGTCCTCGGGGAGGAGCGGCAGGCGGTCGCAGACGATTCCGGTCGCGTGCTCGACCGCCGCCGCGACGGCGGGCGCCCCGCCGTCCATCGGGATCTCGCCGAGCCCCTTCGCGCCGCCGCCGGGACCCCTCGAATAGGGGTCCTCGACGAGCAGCGTCGTGAAACGCGGGGCGTCGAGGATCGTCGGGATCACGTAGTCCGTCAGGCGCGCGTTCACGACCCGGCCCTCGCGCATCACGAGGTTCTCCTGGAGCGCCCAGCCGACCGCCTGCAGGAGCCCGCCCTCGATCTGGCCCTTGCAGAGGATCGGGTGGATCGCCTTGCCGACGTCGTGCGCGCTCCACAGGCCCAGGACGGCCGTCTCGTACGTGTCGAGGTCCACCTCGACCTCCGCGATCGCGCAGCCCCAGCCGAAGACCGGGTACGCGTCGCCCCGGTAGGTCGCGTCGTCCCACGCGAGGCCGGGCGGCGGCTCGTATTCCCGCTCGACCGTGAGCGTCCCCTGCTGCGGCGAGGAGGCGGGCGGCCGCGTCGTCGAAGGAGCCGCCGTTCTTCTGGCGGTCGCCCTCGATCTTCGAAAAGAGAGCGCGCGCCGCCGCCTCGACGACGCCGCCCACGACCATGACGGTGCGCGAGGCGACGGTCGGACCCGAGTCGGGGACGTGCGCGGTCGAGGGGGTCGCGAACTCGACGCGGTCCATCGAGACCCAGAGCGCCTCGGCCGCGATCTGGCGGAACACGGTCTCCGTGCCCTGGCCGATGTCCGTCGACGCTCCGCGGATGCGGAACCGCGCCCGGCCCGTCCCCGCCTCGGCGAGAAGGTCGATCGCGACGCGCGCGCGGTGGACGAGCTCGCCCGAGCCCGTGAACCCGGCGCCGTGGAGGTACACGCTGGCGCCGATGCCGCGCGCCTTGCGCGGCGCGAGGGCGCCGGGCGGCGGCAGGCGGAACATCCCCGAAGCCGCCGCGTTCTGGGCCGGGGCGGCCGCGCGGCGCTTCTCCTCCCAGCGGCTCGCCTTCTTCGCCTCCTCGACGCAGCGGGCGACGCCGACGGATTCCTTGAGGAACTGGCCGGTCGGCGTCGTATCCCCGACGCGGAGGAGGTTCTTCTCGCGCAGGGCGAGGGGGTCGATCCGGAGCGTCCGCGCGATGCGGTCCATGTGGCGCTCGATCGCCCAGATCGTCTGCGGCGCGCCGAAGCCGCGGAACGCGCCGTTCGGGGGCGTGTTCGTCGCGACGGCCTGCGCCTCGATCGACACGTGCTCCCAGCGGTACGCCCCCGCCGCGTGGAGCGCGCCGCGCGAGAGGACGACGGGGGAGAGCGTCACGTAGGCCCCGCCGTCGAGGACGATCCGGATCGAAACGGCGCGGAGCGTTCCGTCGCGGTCGCAGCCCGACGTGACCGTGACGACCGAGGGGTGGCGCTTCGTCGTCGCCTCGATGTCCTCCTTGCGGTCGTAGACCATCTTGACGGGCCGGCCGCTCGCGCGCGCGAGGAGCAGCGCGTGGAGCGCGAGGATCGTCGGGTACTCCTCCTTGCCCCCGAAGCCGCCCCCCGTGACGGCCTGCGTCACGTCGACGCGCTCGTCCGTCAGCCCGAACGTGCGCTTGATGCCCTTGTGGATGTAGTACGGGCACTGGCACGAGGAGAGGACGTGCGCGCCGCCGCTCGCGTCCCAGTACGCGAGGACCCCCTGGGGCTCCAGGTAGACGTGCTCCTGGTGGGGCGTCGCGTAGGTCCCCGAGAGCTGGACGGGGCAGGCCGCGATCGCGGCGGCCGCGTCGCCCTTGGCGATCCGGACCGTCCGGAAGAGGTTGTCGGACCCGTAGATCTGCGCCGTGCGGGCGAGCGCGTCCGGCACGGAGAGAACGGCCGGCAGGGGCTCGATGTCGGCGCGCAGGTGGCGGAGGGCGCGCTGGACCGTCAGCGCGTCGGCTCCCGCGACGAGGGCGAGCGGCTCGCCGACGTGGCGCACGTCGTCGGAGGCGAGAACCGGCTGGTCCTCCTCGATGAGGGAGACCACGTTCGCGGGAACGTTCTCGGCCGTCACGACCGTGAGGCCGCTCCAGTCGAAGGAGGCGTCCTTCACGATGCCGCGCAGGCGTCCGCGCGGGACGGTGCTTCTCAGCGTCGCGCCGACCCAGGTTCCGGGCACGGTGACGTCGTCGACATAGCGCGCCCGTCCCGTGACCTTCGCGGGACCGTCCGGGCGGGGGACGCTTCGGCCGACGAGCGCCATCAGTCTCCGACGACGTCGCGCAGCGCGGCGAGGACGTCCGTGAAACGGAACGTGAAGCCGAGGTCGAGGGCCTTCTTCGGCACGACGCGCTGGCCGTCGAGCACGACCGTCGCCATCTCTCCGAGCGCGAGCCGGATCGCGGCGGCCGGCGCCTTCGTGAAGCTCGGCCGGTGCAGGGTGCGGCCGAGCGCGGTCGCGAAGTCGCGCATCGTGACCGGGTTCGGGGCCGTGGCGTTCACCGGGCCGGCGACGGCGGAGTTCTCGATCGCGAAGACGTAGAGCTCCACGAGGTCGGCCTGGTGGATCCACGACATCCACTGCTTCCCGCTCCCGAGCGGCCCGCCCGCGAACGCCCTGAAGGGCGGGAGCATCTTCGCGAGCGCGCCCCCTCCGGCTCCGAGGACGAGCCCCGTCCGGAGCATCGCGACGCGGACGCCGAGGGGCTCGAGGGAGCGCGCGGCGGCCTCCCACTCGACGCAGACGCGCGCGAGGAAGTCCTCGCCCGCCGTCGCGCCTTCGTCGAGGATCTCGTCGCCGCGCGATCCGTAGATGCCGACCGCCGAGGCGTTCACGAGGACGCCGGGTTTCTGCGTCGCCTTCGCGGCGGCCGCCTCGAGGCGGGCCGCCGCCTGAAGCCGGCTCTGCGCGATGCGCTGCTTCGCCGAGGCGGTCCAGCGCTGGGCGATCGTCTCGCCGGCGAGGTTCACGAGGGCGCCGGCGCCGTCCACGAAGCCCTCCCACGGCGCGCCTTCGGCCCACGACACGACGCGCACGCGGGGATGGACGTGGTCGCGCGAGCGCGAGGCGTCGCGGGTCAGGGCGATCACGTCGTGCCCTTTCGCGACGAGACGCTCGCACAGCTTCGGACCGATGAAGCCGGTCCCGCCCGTGACGATGACGCGCATCCCGCTCTCCTTGTCCCCCGATCGTACCGAAATCGCCGCGGCACCGGCCGCCGTATCCTTCCCGGGGTGAGACACCTCCGCCGCGCGCCCGCCGCCGGATTCGCGCTCGCGCTCCCGATCGCCGCGGGACTGGCCGCCGCGCGGGCCCTCGGAGCGCCCGGCGGGGCGCCCGACGTCGACCCCCTCGAGCTGATCCGGAGGGTCGTGAGGAGCCAGCGGCGGGTGGAGTCCGTCTTCGAGGGGGCCACGTACGACCAGCGCGAGGTCCAGATCGCCTGGGATTCGAAGGGCCGGCCGTCGAAGGTCCAGACGCGCCTCTATTACGTCCTCTCGGGCGAAGGCGGCGCCGAGGGCTCGCGCGAGCTCGTCGAGGTCGACGGGCGACCCGCGACCGCGGAGGAGAAGGAGAAGGCCGCCGAGCAGGACGCGAAGGGGCGGAGGCGCCGCGTGGAGCAGAGGGCCGCCGCACAGGCGAAGGCGCCGCCCCGCGTCGCCGGCGACGAGGACGACCCGCTCATCGGCTCGCGCCGGCTTTCCGAGCTCATCGGGCGGTATACGATCCGGGTCGTGTCCGAGGAGGTCATCGACGGGCGGCCCGCCTACGTCCTCGAGTTCGCTCCCAGCCCCACGGCGCCGAAGCCGAAGGGACTCGGCGACCGCGCCCTGAACTCCCTCGCGGGCCGCGCGCTGATCGACGCCTCCACGTTCCAGGTCCGTTCCGTCGAGGCGCACCTGACGCGCCCCGTCAAGGTCGCGGGCGGGCTCGCCGCGAACGTGAAGGAGGCGGAGGTGACGTACGCGGGCCAGCCGGTCGGGGGCGGCATGTGGTTTCCCTGCACGGTGGACTTCCGCGTGACGGGAAAGACGGCGCTGTTCTTCCGCCTCGACACGTCGTTCCGGGCCACGTTCACGAACCTGAGGCGCTTCAACGTCGAGACCGAAACGGATGTCCGCCCCGAGCCGGACGCCGGGAGCAACCGATGACCCCTTCCCGCCGCCGCACCATCCTCCTCGCCGCCGGAGCCGTCCTGGCCGCCGCCATGGCCTGGGCCTACTGGCTCTCGCTCACGCCGGCCACGCACCCGGACCACGACCACGGCATCCTGAACCTCGACGCGGGCGGGCGCCTGATCGTCGAGACGCGCAGCGGAAAGAGCCGCAACCTCGTCGGCAAGCCCGGACACACGCTCGTCCTGCACTTCTTCTCGACGACGGCGCCGGGCGCGTCCGACGAGCTCGCCGGCATCTTCCTCCAGCAGGAAGCGCTCAAGGACGACAAGACGGTGGAGTTCGTCCTGATCGCGCACGACAAGGACTTCGCGACGCTCGACGCGTGGCTCAAGGAGAAGAACCTCGTCCCGCCGTTCCCGGAGACGCTCGTCCTCGACCCGTCGGGGGACGCGACGACGAAGCTCAACTCGAAGCGCCCGAACGAGACGATGTTCTTCGCGGCCGACGGGAAGCTCGCGTCGCAGGCGCGCGGCTCGCTCTCGTGGCCGGACGGGGCCGCCGAGTATCTCGCGAAGGCGCGCGCCGGCGAGGCGATCGAGTAGCGCTACTTCTTCGCGGGCGCAGGGGGCGGCGGGTCGGCCGACGCGTGGTCGGCGACGTACTTCCAGACCCCGCCTTTCTCCGTGGCGACGGCGCAGAACGTCCCCGTCTCCGTCGTCGGGGCGCCGCCCGCCTTCGGGACGGTCGTCATCCTCCAGGCGCCCCAGCCCGTCGAGACGTGGCCGGCCGACTGGTAGTGGGTGTCCACGAGGGCGGCATCCGTCACCTTGACGTCCTTGAGCCACCCGGCGTAGGCGTCCGCGATCGCCTTCCTGCCCTTGATCGCCCCCGAGCCGGGGAGGACGAGGACGGCGTCGTCGGCGTACAGCGCGGCGACCGCGGCGGCGTCGTTGGCAAGCATCGCCTTGACCCATGCGCCGTCCACGGTCTGGAGGCCGTGCCTGGGAGCCGCGTCCGCCGCGAGGGCGGCGCCGGCCGTGAGAGCGGCGCACACGAGGGCACACGCCACGATGATTTTCTTCATGGAATCTCCTTCTTTTCCGTTTTCCGGTTGGAACGGAGATTCTATCTCAGGGAATCAGCGACGCGACTCGCCGCGCGTGATCAGCACGACCGCCCCGACGATCACGGCGGCGGCGACGAGCGTCCGCGAGGAGACCGGCTCGGAGGCGAGGAGCCATCCGAGGAAGACGGCCACGACCGGGTTCACGAACGCGTACGTCGACACGAGGGCCGGCGACGCGGCCCTGAGCAGCCAGATGTAGGCGGTGAACGCGACGAGAGAGCCGAAGACGACGAGGTAGGCGACGGCGGCCACGGATTTCGCCGACACGAGGCCCGGAGTGAAACGGGCCCACTCGCCGACGGCCCCGGAGAAGCCGCCGAGGAGGACGCCTCCCGCGAGCATCTGGAGCGCGGTGGCCTGCAGCGGCGAGGACGGCGGGACCTGATGCCGGGAAAGGAGCGAGCCCAGCGCCCAGGCGAACGCCGCGAAGAGAACGGCCGCGGCGCCGCCGAGGTCGGCCCGCTCGCCTCCGAGGTCCGCCGGCCCGACGAGGAGGACGACCCCCGCGACGCCGAGCGCGACACCGACGAGCGCCTGGGGCGAGGGGCGGCGGCGCTCCTGCGGGAGCGTCGCCTGCAGAAGGACGATGAAGAGAGGCTCGACCGCGACGAGGAGGGCTGCGAGGCCGGACGTGAGGCGCTGCTCGGCCCACACGACGCCGCCGTTTCCGCAGAGGAGCATGAGGCCGCCCGTGAGGAACGCCGGACCGAGGTCGCGGAGGACGATCCGCGGCGCGCCGCGGGATTTCACCCACGCCAGGAGGAGGCTGCCCGCGACCAGGTAGCGGACCGAGGCCATCGTGAACGGCGGGATCGTCTCGAGGCTCCAGCGGATCGCGAGGTACGTCGAGCCCCAGACGACGTACACGACGAGGAGCGCGAGCCAGACGCGCGAGCCGCGCGCGGGGAAGGACGTGGTCACCCACGGAGCCTAGACGAACGTCCGTGCCGACGCCGTCGCGGCCCCGACCAATCAGGGGGCGATCATGGCCTCCCAGACGGCGCGAGACATCTTCCGGGCGGCCGCATAGACCTTCTTGCGCCCCTCCTCGTTCGCGCCGAAGTCGTTCGCGAGGAGGACGAGGACGTACTCCCGCCCGTCGGGCAGGCGGACGATCGCGGCGTCGTGCTGGACCGACGAGATCGAGCCCGTCTTGTGCGCCACGACCGCGCCGGATTGCGGGTGGAGGCCCGCCGGGATCTCCTCGTTGAACGTCTGGCCGATCAGGATCTCCCACGCCTTCGCCTTCGCGGCGGCCGAGAGCTTCGGCGTCCTCACGACGGCCTCCATGACGGCGCCCATCCCGGCGGCGTCGGTCTCGTTGTTGAGGCCCTTCTCGAAGGCCTTCGTGTCCTCGACGCAGCGCCGCACGTGGACGGTCGGGGCTCCGAGGGCGTCGGTGAACTTCTGGACCTCGGCCGGGCCGAGGAGCGTCAGGAGGATGTTCGTCGCGAGGTTCGAGGAGCGGACGATCATCTCCCGCGCGAGGAACTCGACCGTCGCGGTCTTCCCGAGGAACGCGGCGGTCGGGCCGTCGTTCTCCTCGAGGCCGATCGAGAACGGCGAGCCGTCGACGAGGCTCCTGAACTCGTTCTTCACGGGCAGCTCGTCCGTCAGCCTGACCGTGCCGGCGTCGACCCGCCGCAGCAGCTCGAGGAGGACCGGCGTCTTCATCGTGGAGGCGGCGTGCAAAGACGAGAGAGGGATTCTGTAGAAAGGGAAAGACCGCTGGAGAGATCCTTGAACCAGATGCCGAAGCGCGCCCCGCTGGCGCCGGAGATTTCTTCGAGTGTGACCCGGAGCGCGGCCACCTTCGCCGCATCGAGGCGAGGCCCGACGCCCTCTTCACCTTTCGAAGAAATCTTCTCTTCTTCTCTCTTCAATCTTCTCGCATATCGAAACAGAGGCTTCAGGAAGGGGCTGTCGTACGGCGTGACCTGCACGCCCGGCACGTTGTGCCGGGTCGCCTGCAGGACGGTGCCGTCGCCGATCCACATGGCCTCGTGGTCGATCTTGTCCTCCGTCCCGAAGAAGAGGAGGTCGCCGGGCCGGAGCTTTTCGAAGGCGACGGGGACGAGCTGCGGGTCCTGGAAGGCCTGCTCGTAGCTGTTGCGCCGAAGCGTGACGCCGTGCTCGGAGAAGATCCGCGTCATCAGTCCCGAGCAGTCGAACCCGAGCGGCGTCGTCCCACCCCACGTGTACGGCGCGCCGACGAAGCGCCTGCCGAACGCGATCCAGTCGGAGGGGGATTTGAGAGGAAGAGAAAGAGGAAGAAGAAGATTTTCTGCGAAAGGGAAGAGGGAGACGTCGCGCGCCGCGACGAAGCCGATGCGCGCGATCCGGGAGGCGCACCTTCACCCAGGAGTAGACGTCTGCCGCGTGGCCCGCCGCGGCCGGCTTGCCCTCTTTACCTTCTAAGAAATCTTCGAACTGCCAACGTCGCCCCCACCGGGGCCGTGAGGAGCGGCTTCTGCTGCGTGAAGGACGGGCTCGCGTAGACGTGCGCAAAGTTGGACGTCACGTGCGCGACCCTCGTCTCCGTCGCCGGCGCTTCCGGCGCCTCGCCGCGGCGCAGCGCCCGCTCCGGGATCCACGCGACCTCGCCCGCGGCCGTGCGCACCCTCGCGAAGCCCGCGGCGTCCTCGAGGACGGTCACGCGGTCGCCGAGGATCGCCTGGTCGTCCACGCTCGACGTCTCGTCCGGCCGCACGAAGAGGTCCTGCGACCGCCGTGACGACGACCGCGGTCTTTTCCGGCTGCGTCGGGGCAGGGGAGGCGGCGCGGGAGATTTCTTCGAATGAAAAGAGAAGAAGGGCGGCGGTCAGGGCGCGGGCGTGGCGCATTCAGCGATTCTCACACCATAATCCGGGCATGACGCAGTCCACTTCTCCCTCCCTCTCCCGCCGCGGGCTCCTCCTCTCCTCTGCCGCCGCCGCCGCGTCCGCCGCTCTGCCGCGCGCCGTCACCGCGGACGGGATGCCGAAGCCCTCCGGCCCGGCCGCCTCGACTCTCTCGTACCGTCCTCTCGTCCTGAAGCTCGAGCACACGTGGACGATCGCGCGGGGCTCGGCCGACGAGAAGAAGAACGGCCTCCTGACGTTCGCGTCCGAGGGTGTGACCGGCTACGGCGAGGCCGCCGCGAACAAGCGCTGGAACCAGAGCTGGGAGACGTCCGAGGCCGCGTACGCGCGGGTCGAGAAGGCCGTGGCGGGCCTCTCGCCGTGGGACCACCTGACGTGCCTCGAGAAGGCGGAGGCCGCGGCCGGGAACGACCACGAGGTCGTCGCCGCGCTCGACATGGCCCTCTGGGACTGGAAGGGCAAGCGCCTCGGCCGCCCCGTCCACGAGCTTCTCGGCGTGCCCGCGCACGGGATGCCCGTCACGACGTTCTCGATCGGGATCGACACGGTCGACGTGATCAGGCAGAAGGTGAAGGAAGCCGCGGGGTTCCCGAAGCTCAAGGTCAAGCTGGGCCTCGCGAACGACGAGGAGAACATCGCGGCGATCCGCTCCGTCTCGAATCAGCCGATCACGGTGGACGCGAACGAGGGCTGGACGACCGTCGAGGAGGCGAAGAAGAAGATCCTCTGGCTGAACGGCGTCCACCCGATCTTCCTCGAGCAGCCGATGCCCGCCGCGATGGACGGCGAGATGACGAAGCTCAGGGGCCTCGCGACGTTCCCGATCCTCGGGGACGAGGGCGTGCTCACGGCCGCGGACGTCGCGAAGAAGCTCGGCCTCTTCGACGGCGTCGTCGTGAAGCTCGCGAAGGCGGGCGGGATCACGCGCTCGTGGGAGCAGATCGTGGTCGCGCGCGCCGTCGGCCTGAAGACGATGTGCGGCTGCATGATCGAATCCTCGGTCGGGATCGCCGCCGGGCTCGCGCTCGGCCCGCTCTTCGACTGGCTGGACCTCGACGGGTGCCTCCTCCTCGCGAAGGACCCCTTCACCGGCCTGAAGATCGCGAAGGGCGTGTGGTCGATGCCGGAAGGGCCCGGGCTCGGGGTGACGCCGGTCTAGGCTTCCAGGGCCAGGCGCGGACGCTCGCCCGAGCGCGTGCGTCCGCGCGCCTTGAGGAGCATCTGGTCGGCCCGCGCGATCGTCCGCTCGAGCGCCTCGCCGTCCGCCCGTGCCGCCCAGCCCATCGAGAACGGAACGATGAGCTCGCGGTCCGCGGTCACCTGCAGCCGGCGGGCCGCGAACTCCGTGGACGTGGCGTCGGCCCCCTCGAGGAGGAGCAGGAACTCGTCGCCGCCCATGCGGACCGCCGCCTCTTCGGCCCGGGTCTGACGCATGAGGAACCGTGCGACGCGGTTCAGGACGGCGTCGCCCGCCTCGTGCCCGAACTCGTCGTTGTACTGCTTGAAGTAGTCGAGGTCGACCATGATGCAGCCCCAGGCGACCGCGAAGGACGGATGCGAGGCGGCGGACTGGCGCTTCTCGAAGGCGTTCAGGTATCGCCGGTTGAAACAGCCCGTGAGCGGGTCACGCAGGCTCTGGTCCAGGAGGCGCTGCTCGAGGAGCTTGCGGTCCGTGATGTCGATCAGGATCCCGTGGTAGAAGACCTCTCCGGTCACGGGGTCCGTCGCACACGTCGCCGAGTCGATCACGGTCCGGATCTCGCCCCCGGCGCGGCGGATGTCCAGCTCGAAGTCGCGGATCGCGCCGTCGCGGTGGAGGATCTCGAGCTCGGCGTCCCGGCGGGCGACGTCCACGATGAGATCCGCGACCTTGCGGGCGCTCAGCTCCTCGAGCGACGACACCCCGAACATCGCGAGAAACGCGTGGTTCGCGTCGAGGACGTGACCTTCGCGGTCCGTGACGTAGATCCCCTCGCGGAGATCCCGGACGAGGCCGCGCAGCGTCTCGGCGTCGTCGAGACGTGAGAGCCTGCTGGGCATGCTGGGTCGGCGAATCCTATAGGAAACCGCCGGGGGGAAATCAATCCCCTTTTCCGATGCCCTTTTTCCCGAGTGTGTCGGCCAGCTCGAGCCCCCGCCGGACGACGTCGTTCCACGGGAAGAGAACACCGGGGTCGTCCTTGCGGTCGGGCGCGATGTGCTCGTGCCCCACGATCCAGGGCGCCGGGATGTCGAACATCGCCGTCAGGACGCCGACGAGCCTCACGACCGTCTCGATCTGCGCCGGCGTGAACGGAGCCAGGTTCCCGTCGCCCGTGATCTCGACGCCGATCGACGTCCTGTTCAGCGCGAGCCGCCCGTGGAGGAGCGACGGCCCGGCGTGCCAGGCGCGGTGCTCGAGCGAGACGAACTGGTAGAGGCGTCCGTCGCGGCCGACCAGGAAGTGGGACGAGACGCGGCTCTCGGGCTTCTGGAAGAGCTCGATGCATTCCTCGTCCGTGGCCTGCGACGTGTGGTGGAGGACGAGGGCCGAGATCGGCTCGATCTTCCACGGGCGGAAGCCCTCCCACCACGTGTTCGGCATCGGGATGAGGCACGCGTCGCGGGTGTCGCCGCCCGCGAGCGCCCAGGCGTCCCAGAAGCGCCGGTCCGTGTCGCGGAACACGCGGGAGAGATTCGGCTCGTCGGGGTTCGCGCGCGCCTCGGCGAGAGTCGTCTCCATGCGCGGAACGGCGGGACGCAGCGTCACGGGGGGCGGAGGCTCCGGCGGGAGGGTGACGTCCGGGAGCGACGCCGACCAGGCGTTCACGACGGCCGCGGCCATCTCGCCCATGGCGCGCGTGGCCGCGGGTCGTCGCCCCGTTGCGGTCGGGAATCCGGTCGGCGAGCGCGACGAGGACGAACCGGCCCTTTTTCGTCGTGAGGATGTCCGGAGTCGTTTCTCACGCCGCCGTAGCTGCCCGTCTTGCCCGCCCACGACGAGGCGCCGTCCTCGAGGAGGAGGCGCGGAAGGCGGTCACGCGTGTGCTGGACGGCGAGGAGCTTCGCGACGACGCGGTCGGACGCCGGATCGATCAGCGTGCGCGTCGCGAGGCGCCGGTAGTACTCGGCGGCGTCCCTCGGCGTCATGACCCCGAGCGGCCCCCACTTCGCGGGCTCGCTCCCGCGGTCCGGGATGCGGCCGACGAGCCGGATGCCCGGGAGGCCCAGCTTCGCCATGCGCGCGTTCACGGCGTCCTTCCCGAAGAGGTCGATGAAGCGGTTCGCCGCCGTGTTGTCGGAGATCGCGACCATGAGGGAGAGGAGGTCTCGGTTCGTGGGCGTCAGGCCCGGGTCGAACTCGTCGAGCATTCCCGAGCCGGCCGCGACGTTCTTCGCCGTGAGCTTCCAGCGGTCCGTCAGGTCGAGCGTCCCCTCGGCGTCGCGCGCGGCGGCCTCGGCGAGGAGGGCGATCTTGATGACGCTCGCGGCCTCGAAGGACTCGTCCGCGTTCAGCTCGAGGCGCCGCCCGCTCTCGACGTGGAGGGCCACGAACCCCACGTGCGCCCCGCTGCCCGCCGCGAGCTTCGCGACGCGGCGGGCGAGGGGCGCGTCCTGAGGCGTCACGTGCAGCGACGCGGGGATCGTCGTGCAGGAGGAGAGAGAGAAAAGAAGGCAAATGCTGCTTAGGAAGAGAGAAAGAGAAAGAAGAAGAGAAGAAGAAGATTTTCTTAGAAAGGAAAGAGGGGAGGGGCGGCCCAGCCTGGGGCGAACGCATCGCATCCGGCCGGGGCCGGGCGGCTGCGTGGGCTGCTTCACATTCACCTTCTAAGAAAAGCGCCATTGCGTCCTGCTCCTCAGTTCGCCGTTCTAACATGCGTTATCACGAGCCAGCCAGAATCTCCTTCTTCCTCTTCTCTTCTTGCCCCGGGCGGCGAGGCGCGCGCCTCAGGCGCGCGCCTCGCCGCCCTCGACATGTTCCGCGGCCTGACGGTCGTCGGGATGGTCTTCGTGAACAACCCGGGCGACTGGGGTCATCTCTTCTGGCCCTTCGACCACGCCGAGTGGCACGGCTGGACGCCGACGGACCTCATCTTCCCGTGGTTCCTCTTCATCGTCGGCGTCGCGGGCGTCTTCTCGCTCGAGAAGCGCATGGCACAGGGAGCCGACCGCCGCGAGCTCGCCCGGCACGCCTTCCGGCGCGGGATGACGATCGTCCTCGTCGGCTGGCTCATGGCGTTCTACCCGTTCGTGCCGTTCCTGGAGCGCCTTTCGCGTCTACGCATCCCGGGCGTCCTGCCGCGCATCGGCCTCACGTACGTCGTCGGGACCTGGATCCTGCTCGCGGTCTGGAAGCGGCGTTGGGTCGGCGTCGGCGCCGCCGTCGCCGTGCTTCTCGCGCTGCACACGTGGATCCTCCTCGGGACGGGCTACGACCTGACGCCCGCCGGCAACGTCCAGCGCGCGGTGGACCTGGCGGTCCTCAAGGGGCACCTCTGGAAGAACGTGCAGGGCTGGGACCCCGAGGGGATCGTCTCGACGCTCACGGCCATCGCGACGATGCTGACCGGCACGCTCACGGGCTTTCTCCTGAAGAGCGCCGCCGCCGTGCGCCGGAAGGTCGCCCTCCTGCTCTGCTGGGGTGCGCTCGCGACGGCGGCGGGCCTTCTCTGGGGGCGATTCCTGCCGGTCAACAAGAATCTGTGGACCGCGTCGTACGTGGTCTTCACGTCGGGCGCGGCCCTCGTCACGCTCGGCCTCTGTCTTCTCGTCGTCGACGTCCTCGGCTGGAAGAAGCCGTTCGCGCCCTTCTTCACGTTTGGCACGAATCCGCTCCTCGTCTTCGTCCTCTCGGGCCTTCTCGCCAAGACCATGGGCCTGATCCGGCTGCCGAACGCCGCGGGCGGGACGATCACCCTCCACGCGTGGGTCTACCGCGCCGGCTTCTCGTGGATCGCGGACCCGACGTTCCGGTCGCACGCGTTCGCGCTCGTCACGATCCTCTTCTGGTGGGCGGTCCTGCGGGTGTTCGAGAAGAAGGGCTGGTTCTGGAAGATCTGAGCGGCGCCCGGGTGATTCGGTATCATTCGCGCCAGACACCTTGGAGGCAAAAATCACGCGCGCGCTGATCCGGCACGCCGGTCGGGCAATCCTCGCCGTCGCCCTTCTCGCGCTCGGGAAGGCCGGCGGCGCTCCCGCCCCCTCTCCCCCCGTGCCTGCGGGGACGCTGACGTTTCCCTCGAACCTGATGGTCGAGCAGGAGGTCTCCGTGACGACCCGGGTCAGCGGGGTGATCGACTCGATCCAGGTCGAGCGGGGCGATTTCGTGAAGAAGGGGCAGCCGCTGGCCACGTTCGACCAGCGCGATTTCCAGCTGGACCTCCGGGCGGCCGAGGAGACGCTCGCCGTGAGCCAGGCGGATCTCAAGCGGTACGAGGAGCTGCGCCGGCTGAATCTGACGAGCGAGGCCGAGTTCGAGCAGAAGCGTTCGCGCCACGAGCTGGCCCTCGTGGAGCTCGAGAAGGCGAAGCTCGTGATCGACCGGTCGGTCGTCCGCGCCCCCTTCGACGGCGTCGTGGCGGACCGCTACGCGCGGGTGGGCGAGAAGTACCTCCTCGAGGAGAGCAAGCCGCTCTTCAAGGTCATGGCGCTCGAGCCGCTGCTCGCGCGCGCCTACCTGCCCGCCTCGAGCCTCAGGACCGTGAAGACGGGGGACGAGGTCCTCGTCGACGCCCCGGATTTCCCGGACGTTCGTTCCAGCGGGCGCGTCTCGTTCATCAGCCCGGTCATCGACCCGGGCAGCGGAACGGTGCAGGTGCTCGTCCGCGTGAACCGCGACCCGAAGAGAGTGCTGCGGCCGGGAACCGCGGTCCGGCTCACGTTCCGCCCGGCCCCGCGGCCCTGAGGCGATGGCGACACGCCCGCCGGGCCCGCGCCGCCGCGTCCGGTCCACGCAGGACTCGGTCCTCCTGCACGACATCCGGAACCTCGGGGCGAGGCTCAGCCTCCTGCTCTCGAACATGGAGCAGCACTACGACGACCCGGACTTCAAGCGCAGCGCCACGGACCTGCTCGAGGCCACCGTCCAGAAGCTCGACGGCATCGCGAGGAGCTGGTCGGCCCACCGCGACTCGGTGCTCATCAAGGTGCCGCTGGAGCTGAACGACCTGCTGCAGGAAGCCCTGCGGACGAGCCGGCCCCGCGGCGGGCCCGCTCCCGCGCTGAGCACGAGCCTCACCGAGGTCCCGCGCATCTGGGGCGACCCCTTCTACCTGAAGGAAGCGATCCAGAGCGTCGTCCAGAACGCGCAGGAGGCCGCGGCGAGCCGCGTCACCGTCCGGACGGGCACCGAGCGGCGCGGCGGGCGCACGTTCGTCGTGGTGGAGGTCGAGGACGACGGGCCGGGCATGACGCCCGAGTTCCGGCGGCGGCGGCTGTTCCGGCCGTTCCAGACGACGAAGCCCGGGGGCGTCGGGCTCGGGCTCTACACGGCCCGCCGCATCCTGCGCCACCACCGCGGCGACGTCGAGGTGAGGAGCGCGGCCGGCCAGGGCACGTGCGTCCGGCTTCTCCTGCCGCGGCCGGCCGCGGTCGGCCGGGAGGCGTAGGCCGTGGACGCGCGGCGCGCGCAGACGGGCGGGCGTCTCGCCGTCGTGGAGGACGATCCGCTCCTCCTCGATCAGCTCGTGTGGGCGCTGAAGGACAGGTTCGAGGTCCACGGCGCGCGGGACGCCGTCGAAGGGCTGAAGCTCGCCGACCTGGAGCCCGACGTCTATCTCCTCGACCTCAGGCTGCCGCCGTCGGGCGAGGCCGAGGAGGGGCTCCGCCTGATGCAGGCCATCCGGCGCCGCCAGCCCGACGCGACCGTCGTCGTCATGACGGCCGAGACGGAGCGCCGGTGGGCCCTCAAGGCCGTCGAGATGGGGGCCTTCGACTTCTTCCGAAAGCCCTTCGACACGCCGGACCTGCTCCGCGTCCTCGCGCGAGCCCAGGAGCGGCACCGCATCCTGGCCGAGAACCGGGAGCTCAAGGAGCGCGTCTTCCGGCGCGAGTCCTACGGCGGCCTCGTCGGCGAGAGCCCGGGCATGCGCGCGCTCTTTGCCCTCATCGAGAGGGTGGCGCCCACGGACGCGACCGTCCTCGTGACCGGCGAGAGCGGGACGGGCAAGGAGCTCGTGGCCGAGGCGCTTCACCGCGGGAGCACGCGGAAGGCCGGACCCTTCGTCGCCGTGAACAGCTCGGCGCTCACGGAGACCCTGGCCGAGTCGGAGCTGTTCGGCCACGAGCGGGGCGCGTTCACGGGGGCGGTGGCGTCGCGGGCCGGGCGCTTCGAGCTCGCGCACGGCGGCACCCTCTTCCTCGACGAGGTCGCCACCCTGTCCCCCGCCGTCCAGGCGAAGCTGCTGCGCGTCCTGGAGCGGCACGACTTCGAGCGCGTCGGCGGGACGAAGACGATTCGCGTCGACATCCGGCTCGTCGCCGCCACGAACGAGGACCTGGAGCGGCGCGTCGCGGCCGGGACCTTCCGCGAGGACCTCTTCTACCGCCTGAACACCGTCATCCTGAGGATTCCGCCGCTGAGGGAACGCCGCGAGGACATCCCCCTGCTCGTGGACTTCTTCGCCGCCCGGGCCGCCGCGCGCCACGGGCGGCGTCCCAAGACGTTCTCGCCGGGCGCGTTCGAGGTGCTGGCGAGGCACCCCTTCCGGGGGAACGTGCGGGAGCTCGAGCACCTCGTCGAGATGGTCACGGTGCTCGTCGAGGACGACGTGATCGGCCCCGAGCATTTCCCCGCTTCGCTGGCCTCGACGCCTCCCGCGGCGGGGCTCGAGGGGCTTTCCTTCACGGAGGCCGTGTCCAGGTTCGAGCGGGACCTTCTCGTCCGGGCGATCGATGCGGCCGGGGGCGTGAAGGCGCGGGCCGGCGCGGCACTCGGTCTGGACGCGAACCAGATGAAGTACCTCAGCCGCAAGCACGGCCTCTGACGCGGGAGATGAAAAAGTCATCCCGAGGTTGAGAAATTAATCCCGGGTGACGAAGGCGACCGGGAGATTTCTCCGGAGTATGAAGAGGGTGCGACTCCGTCCGCTGCGGCCCGCATTCACTTTCCGGGAAATTCTCCGTTCCCTCGACCGTCCCTTGCGCATGGCCCCCCTCTTGCAAGGTCCGCAGCGCGACCACCAGACCCCCCCGCTCCGCCCGGAGCGAGAAAGCAGGAGGACGACATGGCAAACGACGTGCGCATCACCCTGACCGACGAACAGAAGGCGAAGATCAAGGAAGCGACGGGCAAGGATCTCGGCGAGATCGAGGTGTCCAGCCTGGGAAGCAATCCCGCCGTCGCCGCGAAGACCCCCGCCAAGTTCCCCGGCAAGATGCCCGGGAAGTTCGCGGGCAAGATGCCCGGCAAGCTCGCGGGCAAGCTCCCCGGCAAGGTGCCCGGGAAGCTCGCGGGCAAGGTGCCCGGGAAACTCGCGGGCAAGATGCCCGGCAAGCTCGCAGGCAAGATGCCCGGCAAGCTCGCGGGCAAGGTGCCCGGCAAGCTCGCGGGCAAGATGCCCGGCAAGTTCAGCGTCTGAAGCCCGGCGGAGCCGGTCTCGGAAAGGGCGCCCTCTCGAGGGCGCCTTTTCTTTTTCTGATCACCAGACGATCGTTCGCACCCACCGGTACAGGATCCGGGCCCCACGCGCGAGAAGCGACGCGCGCGCCGTCTCGACCCTCGCCCTGCCGGACGAGCCCGGCCGCAGGCTTCCGTCGGCGTTGTCGAACGCCGCGATCGCGACGAATCGCCCGGGCAGCTCGCCGGGACGGAGCGTGTCGCCCGCCGAGGCCGGCCCCGAGGCGGCCTCGGTGGCGGGTGCGATCGACGCGATGCGCCCGTGGAGTGTGGGGAAGGGCCGGCTCCGGAGCTGGACCGACACGGTCTGCCCCGGCGCGAGGTCGGTGAGGAGCCGCTCCGTGACCGGGATGGCCGCCGTGAGCGTCCGGCAGTCGCCGATCTCGGCGAGGACCGTTCCCGCCTTGACGAAGCGCCCCTCGAGGTCGCCGAGGCGGCGCGTCAGGACCGTCCCGGCAGCGGGGCTGCGCACGAGGAGCCGGTCCTGCAGGGCTCTCGCCCCCGCGAGCTCGACGTCCACGGCGGCCATTCCGGCCTGGTCGCGGAAGGCGCCACGGGCGTCGCCGGCCGTGCGCAGGCGCCCGGCGTCTCCCGTCAGGCGCCCGGACTCGGCGGCCAGCGCCGCGATTCGCGTCTCGACGGGAACGCTCGACAGGAGAAAGACCACGTCGCCTTGCCGCACCGCGTCTCCCTCGCGCACCTTCACGGAGGTCAGGACGCCGTCCTCCGGGGCCTCGATCCTCAGCGTGCGCGCGGGCGCGAGGAGGATGTCCGAGCGGATCGTCCGGTGCGACCAGGGGATCGCGAGGACGAGCAGGACCGCGGCGGCGGCCGCGGCGAGGGGAACGCGCATCCTCTTCGACATGAGGAGCTCCTTCTTGTCGAGCGCGAACAGCCGGACGACCCGCCAGACCGCGTTCACGCGCTTGCGGAAGAACTGGAACAGCGTCACGAGCGTGAGCAGGAGCGCGAAGTCGGGCAGGACCTTCCCGTAGAAGTTGAAGAGAAGGTGTCCGATGAACCACATGATGAGACCCGCCCAGAGCGCCGCGAGGATCCCGTAGACGGCGAGGAAGCGCCGTCGGCGGCGCGGCAGCGGCTCGAGCGGGACCGGCAGCCTGAGGAGCCGCCGCTGGATGAACGCCCCGAGGTAGCCGAAGGCGTCCTCGCGAAGGGTCGGGATTCCGAGCACGTCCGTCAGCGCGTAGTAGCCGTCGATCTTGATGAGAGGGTTGATGTTGAAGAAGACCGTCGAGACGCCCGCGTACAGCATGGCCTTGTACGCGAAGGCGTGCAGCGCCGTGTCGGGGTACGTCGCGAGCCACAGGGCCGTGGCGAGGACCGTCATCCACGCCTCGACGTAGATCCCGGCCAGGGAGACCCAGAGGCGCTGCCACTTGCTCTCGAAGAGGATCGAGTCGGTGCAGTCGCAGTACATGGACGGCGCGAAGTAGAAGAGCGCGAACCCGATCGAGTGGACCTCGCCCCCGTAGAACTTCGTCACGTAGGCGTGCGAGAGCTCGTGGAAGACGCCGATCGAGACGAAGACGGCGAAGAACTGGAGGACCTGCAGGAACGGCTTCTCGTAGAACGCGTAGGTTTCGAGCGTCTGCCGCCAGATCGTGTCCCAGTGCTGGACGTAGACGCCGAGGGTCAGGGCGAAGAGCACGCACGAGAACGCCACCGCGGGCGGGGTCCAGAGCCAGCGCACGTACTTCTGCGTCCGGTCGAGGAACCGGTCCGGGTCCACCGCGTGGAACGTCATGTACATGGGGTTGACGCCCTCGGCGTTCCGGTCCGCCCGCCGCTGCCGGGCGGTCTGGAGGCCCTGCAGGAGGTCGAGGCTCCGCTCGCGGGACGAGACGACGAGGACCTTGAGCGTGCGCAGGGATTCCTCGAGGTCGAGGACGTGCTGCAGGGGAATGCCCTCGCCGTCGGCGAAGCGGCGGTTGTAGTCGTCGCGGATCCCGGCGCGCGTCCGCGTGCCGTCGTAGAGCTTCACGAGCTCCCACGTGGCCTCGTCGAACATGTGGATCTTGTTCGTCTCCGGGCTCCGGATCGCCCAGTTCACCTCCCCGAGCTGCACGAGCTTCCGGATCAGGAGGTCCGGCCTGAGGCACGGCCGGTCGGCGGCCCGGGCCTCCCGGGCCGCGAGGGCCGCCACCCCTCCCGCCGGCTCGCGCGGGGCGCGGACGGCGCTCACGGCATCAGGGGCCAGAGCTTCAGCCAGGCGTAGCGCAGCGGCCGGCGGAAGAGCGCCGTGGCGAGGCTGTGGCGACCGATCGAGACCTTGGCCTTTCCGAGCATGCCGGGCTTGAGCCGCGCGTCCGGGTTCTCGACCCGGCTCTCGACGAGGACGAAACGCTCGTCGCCCTCTTCGTGCACCGCGGCCGCGATGTGCTCGACCGCGCCGTGGAACGTGCGGCCCGGGTACGGGTTCATCTTCGCCCAGAGGGGCTCGCCGACGCGCAGCTGCGCGGCCTCGCTCTCGGGGACCGCGACCTCGAGCGTGACCTCGGAAACGTCCGCGAGGACGCAGAGCTCCGCCGCGCTCGCGAGGAACTGCCCGGCCTTCTCGTCGAGCCGGGGCGTGACGATGACTCCCGCGACGGGCGCGCGGATCTCCGTGAGCGCCAGGTGGCTCCGGGCGAGGCGGATCCTCGCGTCGAGCGCGTCCCGCTTCGCGAGGGCCTGGTACACCGCGGCCGCGTCCCCCTCGCTGCGCAGGCGGTTCAGCTCGCTCTCGGCGATCTCGCGGGCGGACGTCGCTTCCGCGAGCTCCGCGAGGTAGCGCTCGTCGCGGAGCGTCGCGAGGACGTCTCCCGCCTTCACGATGTCGCCTTCGCGGTGGTAAACGGCCGCGAGGAAGCCGTCCACGGACGACGTCACGGACACGCGCCGGAGCGGAAGGACCCGGGCCGGGCCGGACACGCGGATCCGCCACGGGACGACGGCGAGGAGCGCGAGGACCACGAGGGCGGCGCTCGCCCACGTGACGGCCCTCCGGGCGGGGAACGCCTGCACCTTCCGCCAGCGCTGCAGGAGGGGTGCCCAGAAGCCGGCGAGAGGAACCTGCTGGTAGAGCTGCGCGTTCCTCAGGGCGACCGTGGCCTGGTTGACGAGGATCTGCAGCAGGTCGCGCGTGTCCGCTTCGAAGACGATGGGCTCGTCGCACTCGAACCCGAGGACCCCGAGCTTCCCCTCGTCGTCCCTCAGGACGACGCCGTAGAACGCGTTGCGGCCGCTCTCCTCGAAGAAGACGCGGAACTTCTCCTCGGTCTCCGGACGGTCCGAGACGATCGTGCCGTCCTCCTGGCGCGTCACCGCGACGTCCTCGCCGCCGAAGAAGACCCACTCGAGGAGCGCCTCGGTGCGCCGCACGGACGCGTCGGACCGGTCGAGCTCCGCGAGGCCCGACACGGCCCCGAGGCGCAGGCGGCCGCGATGGAGGATCGCGAGGGCGCAGCGCTCGTACGCGATCAGCGCCGCGCTCGCGTTGACGACCGTCGCCATCACCTTGTCGAGGTCGAGGGTCGCCGTGATCTCGCGGCTGACGGTGAGGAGGGCGTGGAGCTCCTGGACCTTCTTCTCGGCCTCGTACTGCCGCGCGTTGCGCAGGGCGGCGACGGCCTGCCGCGCGACGTCCGCGAGCAGCTCCTCGTCGGCCGCGGTGAACTCCGGATGGCGGCCCCGCTTGTTGGCGGCGACGAGGACGCCGACCGGAGCGTCGTCCTCGACGAGCGGCACGGCGAGGACGGAGCGCGTCTCGTAGGCGGGATCGGCGCTCCGGAGCGGGTCGTCGGCCGCGAGGCCGTTCTTCCGGATGCCCACCCGGTCCGCGAGGACGTCGCCCACGAGGGGCCCGCCGACGAACGCGGGCGGGCTCGCGACGTCGTAGTTCCCGTTGACGGCGGTCGCGGCCAGGGAGACGTCGCCCGCCTCGGCGTCGAAGAGCCAGAGCGACGCCACTTCGGCGACGGCGAAATCCGCGGCCTTGCGGGCGACGAGGGCCGAGAGCTCGCCGAGGTCGATCGTCGAGCCGAACGCCTTCGTGACGTCGTAGAGGCTCGTGAGGCGCTCGACGGCGGCGAGGAGGCCGACCGTCCGGCCCTCCGCCTCGCGGGCCTTCTCGACGGCGGCCGCCGCGTGGCGGAGGAAGCGCTCGAGGGCCGCGAGACGTTCGCGCCCGGGCGCCTCGGCCAGACCGAGGACGACGATGCCCGCCGCGCCCTTCTCGAGGAGGAGCGGCGCGACGAGAGCCGTCGCGGCCCGGACCGGGAGCGCGGCGACCAGGGGGTCCGCGGTGTCCCCGCGCACGAGGCGCGCGCCACGGTCGCGCAGGACGTCGGCGGCGAGGCCTTCCTCGCGGGAGGCGACCTTGCGCAGGCTCCGCGTCGCCCCTTCGCCGAACGCTCCGGTCGAGACGAGCGTCGCGTGCACCGGGTCGACGACGAAGAGGACCGCGGCGTCGGCGTCGGTGAGCCTCGCGGCCCAGCGTGCCGCCCAGGCCGAGCGCTCGGCGAGGTTCCCGGCTCGCGCGAGCTCCGCCAGCATGGCGAATTCGGCCTCGCCGGCGCGCCCCGTTGCGTTGACGTCGACCATCTGCACCGTTCCCGGCGCCGAAGCGCCGGCGCCTAGAAGCTCGAGAGGGCCTGGTCGCGGTTTTCGAACATCTCGAAGACGGAATCCAGCTTCGTCAGCTGGAGGAGCTTGTGGAGGGTCGGCGGAACGCCGAGGAGCTTCGTCCCGCCGCCCTCGTGCTGCGACGTCGTGAGGGCGCGGACGAGGGAGCCGAGGCCCGACGAATCGACGTAGCGCAGGGCGCTGCAGTCCACGACGAACTGCACCTTGCCCTGCTCGAGGAGGCCGCTGATGGTCTTCTTGAAGAGAGCCTCGGCGTCCCCGATGACGAGGTCGCCGGACAGCGTGACGACGGTGACACTTCCCTCTTCGTGAAGCGCGAGTTCCATGGGGTTTGCGGGCGCGAGGATGGCAGAAGGAACGGATGAAATCCAGAGCCTTCAGCCGGCTCGAAGGATCCGGCGCGGGACGTCCGACGCCGCCCGGACCGCGACCTCCTCCGGAATTCCGGCGGCCCCGGCGTGCGCGACGCAGTCGTCGAGGAGCGCCGTCGAGCCCGCGAGCGCGCCCGAGGCGTTCCGCGCGGCCCCGCCCTTCACGGTGAGCGTCTCGCCCCAGACCGCGTAGTCGCCGTCGGCGAGGCCCGCCGCGGGCATCGCGTCGCTGACGAGCGCGACGCGCCCGTCCCCCTTCGCGCGCCAGACGAGCCTCAGCATCTCGGGGGAGAGATGGTGGCCGTCGGCGATGACGTCGACGCTCACGCCGTCGGTCACGAGCCCCCAGCCGATCGGACCCGCGGTGCGGTGGTGGAGCGGCTTCATCGCGTTCCCGAAGTGCGTCATGTGGCGCGCCCCGGCCGCGCGCGCCGCGTCCAGCACCGCGCACGTCGGCCTCCGTGTGGCCGATCGAGACGACGAAGCCGCGCCGCACGAACTCCCTCACGACCGCGATGCCGTTGGGGATCTCCGGCGCCAGCGTCGTCATCCCGCGCCCCGGCGCGGAAGACGCGATCTCGAAGAACGCGCCCAGCGCGTGCGTGTCGGTGCCGTCGAGGAAGTCCGCGCGGTGGAGGGCGCCGCAGCGCGCGGGCGAGACGAACGGCCCCTCGAAGTGCAGGCCGAGCGGCAGCGCGCCCCTGCCGTCGCCCTCGACGCGCGTCTTCATCCAGGCCGACAGGCGCGTCACGGCGGCGGCCATCGCGGGCAGCGGCAGCGGAACGAGCGTGGGAAGGAAGCCGGCGACGCCGCGGGAAGAGAGCGCGAGCGCGAGGCGGTCCATCTCCGCGGCGGACGCGGTGACGACGTCCACGCCGAACGCGCCGTGGATGTGGAGGTCGAGAAAGCCTTTTGCTCCCTCGCTCATGCGCGGCCGCCCTCGCGCGGCAAGCCCTCCGCAGCCGCCACGGCGTTGGGATTCTTCTTAGAAGGGTAATTCCCCGTTCTCATGTGCGGCCCGTCTCCGGGGGCTCGGTCAGGGCGGCCGCGACGTTCGCATTTCTTCTCAGAAAGGTGAAGAGCGGCCGCCTCGGCGTCGAGTCCCCATTTCGCCGAGACGAGTGCGGTAGGCAAATGCCAATTAAACCTTCTAAGAAATCCCTCGGCGTTCTCTTCGGACGTCCCGGCCAGCCGCGCCACGATCCGCTTCGCTCTCTTCCTCAATTTCTCGTTCGTCGGCCGCATCGCGACCATCTCGCCCTCGTAGACGAGGCCGCGCCTGGCCATGACGGCCGTCGAGAGCATGTTCAGGGCGATCTTCTGCGCCGTGCCCGCCTTCAGGCGGCTGGATTCGGCGAGAACCTCCGCGCCGGTGTCGAGGAGGATGCCGATCTCCGCGTCGGAAAGGAGAGGCGCTCCCGGCCGGCAGACGAGGGAGACGGTGAGGGCGCCGCGCGCCCGCGCCTCCTTGACCGCGCCGCGCACCCAGGGTGTCCCGCCGCTCGCGGCGATCCCGACGACGGCGTCCCGCGCGGTCAGCCCCGCGGTCGCGATGTCCCTCCCGCCGGCCTCGGCGTCGTCCTCGGCGCCTTCGACCGCCTCGAACATCGCGGCGCGCCCGCCCGCGAGGATCGCGACGACGAGCGAGGGATCCGTCCCGAAAGTGGGCGGGAGCTCGGCGGCATCGAGGACCCCGAGCCGTCCGCTCGTTCCCGCGCCGGCGTAGAAGCAGCGGCCGCCGGCGTCGAGGCGGGCCGCGATCGCGTCGGCGGCGCGCGCGAGCGCGGGCAGCGCCGACCCGACGGCGGCGTGGACGGCGCGGTCGGCCTCGTGCATCCGGCCGAGAAGCGCCTCGGTCCCGGTCATCGCACCGCCCCCGCGTGGGCGCGGGCGAGGCGTATGGCGCCGATCTCGGGCGGGTACGCCGGCGGCCCGACGCGCGCGCGAGGAGCGACCGCGTGGAGCGCGGCGGAGAGCGACCCGAGGAGGAGGTCTCCGGCCGCGAAGACGCCGCCCACCGTCGAGACGGGAAACGTCTCGCCCTCGAGGCCGAGCTTCCGGATGACCGTGATGGCGGCGAGCGCGAGCTCCCGCCCGGCGTCGCCGAGGATCCGGCGCGCCTCGTCGTCGCCGCCCCTCGCGGCCGCGAGGACGACGGGGAAGTACGCGGCCACGTCCCCCGCGCCGCCTTCCGAGCGGTAGATCTTCGAAAGGAGCTCCTCGAGGGTGTGGATGCCGCGGTTCGACTGGAAGAGGAGCTCCCGGATCGCCGTCTTCGGCCCGCGCCCGTCGAGGTCCCGGACGACCGCGGCGAGGCCCTGGCGCGCGATCGCGTAGCCGGAGCCCTCGTCGCCGAGGAGGGGCCCCCAGCCTCCCGCGCGCGCCTCGCGGCCGTCGCGGCCGCGCCCGTACGCGATCGCGCCGGTGCCCGCGATGAGGACGACGCCCGGCCCGTCGGGGTCGCCGGCGGAGGCGCCCGCGAGGGCGATGCGCGCGTCCGTCGTCACGTAGACGCGGCCCGCGCCGAGGTGCTCCTCGAGGGCCGCCGTGAGGGGCTGGACGAGGCCCGCCGACTCGACGCCCGCGAGCCCGACGCCCACGCGCTCGGCGCGGCCCGGCGCCACGACCGCCGAGACCGCCGCGTCGCCGACGGCCTCGAGGATCGTCTCGACGACGACGGGGAGCGGCCGGGTCGACGCGTTCGCGGGGCCCGACGATCCGCGCCCCATCGGGACGAGGTCCTCGCCCGCGACCACGGCGCGCGTGCGCGTGCCGCCCCCGTCGACGCCGATCCAGAACGCGGGCATGCGGCCAGCTTAGCAAGGCGCGGGAGGTAACCTTGCCGGGTGACGCGACGGCTTCTCCTCCTCCTGGCGGGAACGCTCGCCGCCAAGGCGGCCGTCCTCGCCCGGCTCGGGTCGCATCCGCTCCTTCAGCCCTACGGCGACATCGACGGCGGCGTCTACGTGCGCCTCGCCACGCGCATCGCGCACGGGGACCTGCTCCTGCGCGGCGAAGGCGCCGTGCCGTATTTCGTCAGCCCGCTCTATGCGTACTTTCTCGCGGCCTGCGGGGCCGACGTCCCCGTGGCGCGTGTCGTCCAGATCCTGCTCGGCACGGCCGCCGTCGCCCTCGTCTTCCTGACGGCGCGCCGGCTCTTCGGCGAGAGCGGCGGCGCTGCCGGCGGGCATCCTGTATCGCGCTCGCGGGCGTCGTGACGTTCCACGAGGTCGTGATCCTGCAGGCGGCGCTGGACCCGTTCCTGACGGCCCTGTTCCTGTACCTCCTGGCGAGGGCGGCCCGGCCGGAAGGGGAAGAGGAAGACGAAGAGAAGATTTCTTTGAAGGTGAAGAGGGCGGGAGCCGCCGCTTCCGGCGGCGCGCGTCGGGGAGCGGCGAGCCTCGGGCCAGGCCGCTTTTCTTCGAAGGTGTGGGTCGCCGCGGGAGCGGCGGGCGGCCTTCTCGCCCTCAACCGCCCCAATGCCCTCCTGTGCGTCGCCGCGCGTGCGTGCCGCAGCCCTCGTTCTCTCTTCCCCCTCGAAGAAATCTCTCTTCGAACGGTGTGGTCGGCGCGGCTTCGTCGCGGGCGACGACGATCACGATCGCTCCCTTCACTCTCAGGAATCTCCTCGTCTCCCGCGAATTCGTCGTCATCTCGTCCCACGGCGGCCTGAACTTCCTCGTCGGGAACGGGCCCGGAGCGGCCGGCGTCTACCGCACGCTGCCCGGGATCACGCCCGACATCGGGGGCCAGGCGCGGGATGCGACGAAGGTGGCCGAGGCGGCCGAGGGACGCGATTGTCGAGCGCGGGAGGTCTCTTCGACTACTTCGCGACGAAGGCGTGGTCCTGGATTCGCGACGAGCCCCGGCGCCGCGTTCTCTCTCTTTCTAAGAAAGATCCGAGTACGCCCTCTCCGGCGACGAGGCGCCGCTCAACTTCAGCTACCCGTGGTACCGGGACCGCAGCCTCGCGCTGAGGCTCCTGTGCGTCGGTCCGGGCCTCCTCGTCCCGCTCGCGGGCAGCGGGCTTCGTCCTGGCGTTCGCCGCGTCGGCCGGCGGCCTCGCGCCGCGCGCTCCTCGTCTGGTCGACCTTCGTGCCGGCGTACGTCCTCGCCGTCGCGGCGTTCTTCGTCGCGACGCGGTACCGCCTCCCGCTCCTCGTCGCCCTGGCGCCGCCGGGCGGCGCCGCGGTGGCGCTGCTGCCGGAGGCCCGGCGGGCGAAGCACGGGCGCCTCGGGCTCGCGGCGGCGGCCGGCCGTCGTCCTCGCGGCGGTCTCGCTGTGGCCGACCGGCCTCTACGACGGCGGGGCCGACGAGGACATGCACTGGGCGCTCTACCTCGTCGAGAAGGGCGACGCCGCCGAGGCCGCGCGCGTCGCCGAGGCCACGGCGCCGCGGCATCCCGATCCGGGGCTGATGTGGTTCCGGATGGGTCAGGCGTGGGCCGCGGCGCAGCGGATGGACGACTCGATCGCCGATCTCGAGAAGGCCCTGGCGATCGAGCCGCACCCTCCGGCAACGGAGACCGCGCTCGCCGACGCGCACGAGAGCCGGGGCGTGGACCGCGTGCTTGCGCACGACACGGCCGCGGCACTTCCCGACCTCGAGAGCGGCGGTCGCTCTCTCGCCGGACGATCCCGGGATGCTCCTGAACCTCGCCGCGGTGCTTGCCGAGATGGGCGACCGGACGCGGGCCCGGGAGCTCGCGGAGAAGTCGCTCGCGCTGAAGCCCGGCTACGGGAAGGCCGAGGCGCTGCTCCGGGCCCTCAAATGAAAAGCGGCCCGGCGTTTCCGCCGGGCCGGACTAGCGTGGGTCAGGGGGGTGCGGGGGGTGCGAACCCGGCGTCACGCGTGCCGGAACGGGCGTCGCACCCCCTGCATGACTAGAAGTTGAAGTACGCCGTCAGGACGAACCGCCGCGGCGCGGCCCAGGCGGTGGGCGTGCCGAAGAGAGGATTCGGGTGGCTGGTCCCCTGCGGGCTGATCGACGTTGAGGTGGACGTGCCGTCCACGTACGGGTCCGTGTACTCGAGCCGGTTCACGTCCAGGACGGTCTGCGTGTTGAAGAGGTTCTGGACGCGTCCCTCGAGCCGGACCGACATGTTGCCACCGAAGTTGAAGGTGTACGCGCCGAGGAGGTCGAAGTTCGTCCACGTCGGGAGGCGGCGGGACCCGCCGGCTCGAGGTACCGGCCGTAGCGTATTGACTCGACGTGTAACCCTGGGCCTGCCAGGGCGTGCCGCTCTGGACCCGCAGGAAGCCGCCGATCGAGAATCCCAGCGGAAGGTCGTAGCTCCCCAGGAGCTTGAAGATGTGCGTCCGGTCCTGCAGGAGGGTGCCGCTCCTCAGAGACGCGGGGTCGTTGCGTGTACAGGCCCGGCTCGTCCTCGAGGGACGGAGGAGTTGTTGTACTGGCTATTGGCAGAAGTCGTCGTCGAAGTTGCCGTAGAGGTGGCTGTACGTGTAGTTGGCGTTCAGGTACCAGCCGTGCGAGTACCGCTTCGTGATGTCGATCGTGGCGCCGCTGTAGACGCGCTTGGCGTTGGGGAAGTTGTTGAGCTGGAAGCTGCCGAAGTAGACGTTCGCATCGTAGAGGTTCGCGCCGCGCGGCGTGTCCTCGAGCGGGTTGTGCAGCGTCTTGTACTGGTAGTAGACGTCGACCGAGAAGTCGCTGCCGACCGGGGCCGCGTAACCGGCGACCCATTCCTGGTAGGAAGGCGCCGTCAGGCCCTGCGGGATGAAGTGGCCGCCGCTCGAGCCTCGGATCTGCTCGCGTGATGAACTCACCGGTCGCCCGGCTGAAGTACGACTGGTCTTCGCGAACCCGGAAGGGGGCTTGCGAGCGGATGGCGGACTTGGCGTCGATGCCCTGGTAGATCCCCCAGCTTCCGTAGAACTTGTCGCCCTTCACGAGATCCGAGTTGTACGCGAGGCCGATGCGTGGCTGCACTTCGTCGCCCCAGCCGAAGCTGAGGAAGTTGTATCGGACGTCCGCGGTGCTGGGTTGTGGTGCTCGAGCACGTCGTGCCCGCGGCGCAGGTTTGCGAGAAATCCTCCTTGTTGAGGAGGACCCCGGCCGTTACGGAAAGCCGGTTCCAGGTCAGGTTGTCCTGGAGGAAGGCGGAATAGGTCCGCGCCGCGCCCAGTTGCTTGGGGGTGCCCACGTAGTACCGGGCCCGGATCGCCGGCTGGCCGCTGAAGGTCGTGTAGATCAGGGTTCCCCACCCGTTCGACGGCCGTTGGAACGTGAAGTCGATGAACTCGGCGCCCCCGCCGATCTTGAGCTGGTTCTGCGTGTCGCCGATCTCGAGGAACTGGCTTGCCGTCGCCTTGATCTCGTCGCGCTTGTACGTCTCGCCGCTCAGCTGATACGGATAAACGCCGACGTTGCCGCCGTTCCGGGTCGAGTCGAAATAGGCGCCGTACTTCCCGAGGTTGTTCGGGTCGAGCGTGAGAGGCCTGTCGTTGAGGAGCGTCTGCGCCCCGTACGCGTCGTTCTCGGTCGCATGGACGTACCTGGCTTCGAGGATGGTTTCATTCGAGGCTATGTAGTCGACGCTCGCGTTCCAGACGTAGTTCGCCACGTCGTTCCCGTTCGCGGCGGTCGGGAGGTCGTAGACGGAGTCGAACTGGTTGTCCGACTTGTTCGGCAGGCCCCGGAAGCCGACGTTCAGCTGGAGGTTCTGGCCGAGGAGGCCCGTGAGCTTGCCGAAGTAATCCCACGCCGTCGCCGTGCCGTCGGGCTGCGTCGTCGTGAGGCCGTTCAGCGTGGCCGAGGCGCCGCTCGTCGTCGTCTTTGCGTACCGGCCCGAGACGTAGCCGAAGAGCGTGTCCTTCATGATCGGAAAGCCGACGCCGGCAGCACCGTTGTACGTGTCGGTGTCCCGCTGGACGACCCCCTGGTCGTTCTGGGCGGCGAAGGACTTCGGTGACATGGAACCGCGCACGGTTCCCCTGACCTCGTTCGTACCGGATTTCGTCACGGCATTCACAATGACGCCCGAGGTCCGGCCGAACTCGGCCGTGATGCTCGCCCGCTTGATGTTCACGTCGGCGATGTCGAGCTCGTTCGTGTCGATGCCGATGTACCCGTATCCCGGATTCGTGATGTTCACACCGTCGATCAGGTACTTGTTCTCCTCGCGAGTACCCCCTCCAACGGCGACTTGCCCGGTGCCTGTGTCCGCACTGGCGCCCGGGATGAGGCTGATGAGCCCCGAGTAGTTGCGGGTGATCGGGAGCGAGCGGACTTCGGCCGCCACGAAGTTCGCGTTTACCTCGGTCGACTTCTTGTCGACTTCGGCGTTGACGGCCGTGACCGTCACCTCGGTGGCCGTCGTCGTGACGAGGACGAGCTCGACCTGGTAGTCGGTGTCGGCCGAGACGTTCGTCTTCTTCGCGGCCTTGCCGAGCCCCTGCAGCTGAGCCTCGACCGTGTAGGTGCCGGGGAGCAGCTTCGGGAAGGAATACGAGCCATTCGCCCGGGTGACAGTCGTGTAGCCCGCCGGCATCTGCGCCCCGGAGATCTTCACCGTGGCGCCGGGAACGGGAAGCCCGCTGCCGTCCTTGACGACATCCGGAGATGGAGCCCGTTTCACCGGCCCACGCGGCCGTCGCCATGACCGTGAGCAGGAGCACCAGACAGATGCGCGAGATCAACCGCATTGAGAAAACCTCCTCCTCAAACAGTAGAAGTGCAGACTGAGTCTTACCACGATTTAAAGACGTGAGATCGACAACTTGACGTCGAGTCCAAGTGTTTGGATCGAGACGCGGGACGCGTCGGCGGAATCTTCGAACAAGGTGTCGAAGACCGGCGGGCCGCGCGCCGCTGCTAGAGTCGCGCCGTGCCCGCGACCTCGAGGATCCTCTACCTGCACGGGCTGGCGTCGTCGCCGCGAGGGCGCAAGCGGGCCGTCCTCGAGGATCGCTTCCTCCCGGACGGCTTCGAGATCGTCGCGCCGGACCTCAACGTCCCGTCGTTCCGAAAGCTGAGTTTCGAAACGATGGTCGCCACCGCGCGCGCAGCCTGCGACCGCGCCAGGCCTCGAGTCATCATCGGCAGCTCGCTGGGCGCCCTCGTCTCTCTTTCACTCGCAGAATCTTTCTCTTCTCTTCTCCCCTCCTCTCGTCCTCGTCGCACCGGCCCTGGGCTTTCACGAGCGCTGGATGGAGAAGCTGCCGGACGGCGACGAGGTCGAGCTCTATCACCACGGGGAGGAGCGGCCGCTGCCGATCCACCGGCGATTCTTCGAGGAGATGGCGCGCGTGCGCGTCGACGAGACGCCGCCGCCCGTCCCCGTCTCCGTCGTCATGGGGACGGACGACGAGACCGTGCCGTACGCCCAGGTCGCGGACGCGTGGGCGCGCTGGGAGGCCTCCGGCCGCCTCGCGGCGGGCTCGCGCTTCCACCGCGTCGCCGGCGGCGACCACGGCCTCGTCGCGCACGGCGACGAGATCGAGAGCGCGGTCCGGGAGAGAATGGCGGGCTGACCATGGACGCGCGCGCGCGCTCCGCCGGGCTTTTCGCGGCTTTCGCCGCCCTGGTCTTCGTCGCGCGGCCCGCCGCGGCGATCCTCGAGTTCCCGCTTCCGGCCGGGCATCTGCCGTACGAGATCGCGCCGGGCCCGGACGGGGCGCTCTGGGCCGCCGCGTCGGACCGCATCGTGCGCGTCACGACCGGAGGCGTCGTGACGGAGCTCGCGATCGGGCTCGTCCAGAACGCCGAGGGGATCGTCGCGGGCCCCGACGGCGCCCTCTGGTTCACGGAGTCGGCGGCAGTCGGCCGGCTCACGCCCGCCGGCGTCCTCACGCATTTCCCTGCGCCCGGCGCGCCCCAGGACGATCGCGGTCGGGCCGGACGGGGCGCTCTGGTTCACGGAGTCGAGCAACAAGATCGGGCGGATCACGACGGCCGGAGGCCTGACCGAGTTCGCGGTCCCGACCGTGAACAGCTCGCCCACGGGGATCGTCGCCGGACCGGACGGGGCGCTCTGGTTCACCGAGACGTCCACGAACAAGATCGGGCGCGTCACGACGTCGGGCGTCTTCACGGAGTACCCGATCCCCACGGCGTCGGCGAGCCCTCAGGGCATCGTCGTCGGCCCGGACGGGGCCCTGTGGTTCGACGAATCCGGCGCTTCGAAGATCGGGCGCATTACGGTGAGCGGCACCTTCACGGAGTTTCCGCTCCTCCGCACGACGCGGAACTTCCGGATCGCGGCCGGACCGGACGGCGCGCTCTGGTTCACGGAATTCGACGCGAACATGCTCGGGCGCATCACGACCGCGGGCGTCGTGACCGAGGTGATCGTCCCGACGGTCGCGAGCGGCCCCCTGGGAATCGCGGCCGGCGCCGACGGCGCGATCTGGTTCACGGAGTTCCGCACCGCGGCGATCGGGCGGTACGCGATCGGCGCGCCGCCGCCTCCCGAGGTCGACCGCGAGTTCCCGGCGGCCGGCTTCGCGCTCCTCTACGAGATCACGGCCGGTCCCGACGGCGCGATGTGGTTCACGGCCATGGACCGCCTCGGGCGGATCTCGACGGCGGGCTCCGTCTCGACGGTCGCCGCCGGCTCCCTGAGCGGTGCGCACGGCATCGCGGCGGGTCCCGACGGGGCGCTGTGGGTCGCCGAGTCGACGGCGGGCCGCGTCACCCGCGTCACGACGGCGGGCGGCCTGACGCCGTACGCCGTCTCGGCGAATCCGGAAGGGATCGCGGCGGGTCCGGACGGAGCGCTCTGGTTCACGGAGGGGAACAAGATCGGGCGGCTCACGACCGCGGGCGTCCTCACCGAGTTCCCGATCCCGACGGCGAACTCCTCTCCCCATTCGATCACGGCGGGGCCCGACGGCGCGCTGTGGTTCACGGAGACGGGCGCGAACAAGGTCGGGCGCATCACGACTTCGGGGACGATCACGGAATTTCCGATCCCGACGCCTCTGGGATCCCCCAACGGCATCGCGACCGGCCCCGACGGGAACCTCTGGATCGGGGAATCCGGCGGGAGCCGCATCGCGCGCCTGACGCCGGCGGGCGGTTTCACGGAGTTCCTCCTGCCGCGGACGACGCGCACGTTCGACCTCGCGGCGGGACCGGACGGCGCGATCTGGTTCACGGAGTTCGACGGGAACCGGATCGGGCGCATCACGACCTCCGGCGGGATCACGGAATTCTTCATCCCGACGCCGGAGACGGGGCCGCTCGGGATCGCCGCGGGGCCCGACGGGAACCTGTGGTTCACCGAGTTCAGGGCGCCCGCGATCGGACGCGTCGTCCCGCCGCCGCCTCCGGCCGGGAGCGGCCTCACGACGGTCGCGCCCTGCCGCGTCCTCGACACCCGGGCCGCGCCGGGGCCGTGGGGCTCGCCGTCTCTCGTCGCGAACACGGACCGCCTGTTCGTCCTCGCGGGCCGCTGCGGCGTCCCTCCCGACGCCCGCGCCGTCGCCGCCAACGTCACCGTCACGGCGTCCGCGACGGCGGGGGCGCTGAGCGTCGTCCCGGCGGGAACGCCGTACGGCGCGTCGACGACGATCTCGTATCCCGCGGGGAAGACCCGTGCGAACAACGCCCTCCTCGCGCTCGGAGAGGGCGGGGCCGTCCTCGTCCACTGCGCGCAGCCCTCGGGCGGCGCGCACCTTCTCGTGGACGTGAGCGGCTGGTTCCGGTGACGGGCCGTTACGCGGCCTGCGCCCTGTCTTTCCGCCCCACCGTCAGGTAGTAGACCGGGATCCCCGCCGCGACGACGCCGAGGACGGCGAGCGTCGACCAGCGGCTCTCGGGCTCGGCGATCGCGTTGCCGAGGAGGTAGAGGACCGAGACGAGGAAGACGAGCGGGAGGACGGGGTAGAACGGCACGCGGAAGGACGGCGCGTAGCCGGGCTGCTTGCGCAGCCGGAAGATCGACGCGACGGCGAGGAAGTAGAAGGGCAGGAACGCGGTCACGAAGACGTCCGCGAGCTGCTCGAAGCTGCGCGACAGGACGAACACGATCCCGAGGCCCGCCGTCATGAGGATCGAGACCCACGGCGTCCCGAACCGCGGGTGGACCGACGCGACCGTGCGGAAGAAGAGCCGGTCGGCGGCCATCGCGAAGAAGACGCGCGGGCTCGTGAAGAGGACCGTGTTCAGCGTTCCGAACGTCGAGACCATCACGGTCACGGAGACGAACGCGGCGCCGGCCGTCCCGAGGACGACCTGGGCCGCGTCGGCCGCGACGAGCTTGCGAGACGCGGATCTTCTCGATCGGGAGGACCGCGAGGTACGCGACGTTCGCGGCGAGGTAGATCGCGACGACGAGGAGCGTCCCGCCGATGAGCGCGCGCGGGAGGTTCTTCCCCGGCTCCTTCACCTCGCCCGCGTTGTAGGCGAGGTCGGCCCAGCCGTCGAACGCCCAGAGCGTCGAGACGAGGGCGAGGCCGAACGCGGCCATGGAGAAGCTCCCGGGCGGAGCGGCCGGCGTGAAGTGGCCGCCGGTCGCCGGGAGGCCGAGGGCGAGCGCGACGAGGAC
The DNA here is from genome assembly GCA_963776915.1 of uncultured Acidobacteriota bacterium. Lineage (GTDB taxonomy): Bacteria > Acidobacteriota > Thermoanaerobaculia > UBA5066 > UBA5066 > Fen-183. Next base: position 206,321 of record CAVZPE010000016.1, read on the forward strand.
GATGAAGACGAGCGCGCCGTACTTCGCGAGGACCGTCACGTTGCTCACGTTCGCGGCGAGGCGGACGCCGAGGACGTTGAAGAGAGCCGTGAGCGCGATCGCGAACGCCGCGAACCAGCGCACGGCCATGACCTTGCCGGGCGCGAGCGGGTCCTGCCCCGTGACGCGGAAGAAGTACTCGGCGAACGTGATCGCGATCGCTCCGAGGGACGCCGCCCGGATCATCGAGAACTGGCCCCAGCCGAAGAGGAATCCGGCGAGGCGGCCCCAGCCGTCCCGGCAGAAGACGTACAGGCCGCCCGTCTCGGGGAGCGCGCTCGCGACCTCGGCGAGCGTCAGGGCGCCGCAGAGCGCGAAGACGCCGCCCGCGGCCCACACGGCGAGCATGGGGAGCGGGCCGGGGAGCTTGTCCGCGATGCCGGCCGGCGAGCGGAAGATGCCCGAGCCGATCGTCGAGCCGATCACGACGGCGACGGCGCTCCAGAAGCCGATGCGGCGCTCCAGCGCCGGAACGGGGCGATCGGCTGTCCCGTGCATCGCGCGATGTTACGTCGGGAGCCTCAGCGCCCGCGCGAGGCGGCTCCGAAGAGGAAGCCCGCGAGCGTCTCGGCGGCGTACAGGCCGGGCAGGACCGCGACGGTCTCGCCGACGGACGCGCGGTCGAAGACGAGCCACAGCCACAGGAGCGTCCCGGCGCCGACGATCGCGCCGCGGGCCGCCTCGAACGGGTTCGACGCGAGCCGCCTCGTGGCGCCGAGGAGCAGGAGGATGCCCGTCAGGAAGAGCGCCGCCGCCGGATAGGCCACGAGAGCGCGCGCGGCGGGCGGCCACTCGCCGCGCGCGACCTCGCCGGGCGCGACGGCCGCGAGGAGAGGAAGGAAGACCCAGACGACGGCGAGCCCGAGCTTGAGGAGGCCCGACAGGAGGCGCGCTCCGCGCCGGGCGGCCGGCGTCCGGACGCGGCGGGCGGCCTTCAGGTCCTGCGTGGCGCTCGCCGTGAGGCCCGTCTCCCGCGCGAGCCGCGACGGGTCGAGGAGGTCGGCGATCGAGAGGCGCAGGCACAGCAGCCCCCAGAGCGCGGCGGGCCCGAGGACGCGGCCTTCGCCGAGGAAGACGAGGGCCGCCGCGACGAAGAGGAGGATCCCGGCGATCTCGAGGAGCCAGCGCGTGCCCTCGAGGAGACGCGAGGCCGCGCTCTCCTTCCGGCGGCGCGCGAGCGCGCGGTGGACGAGGCCGGCCGCGAACGTGACCGTCAGCACGGCGCCGCCGAAGGGGCGCGCCTCTCCCGCCGGAATGAGCCGCGCCGCGAGCAGCGGCAGGAGGCACGCGGTGAGAAGCGTCACGACGCGGAACGCGGCGACGCGGCGGTCGGGTCCGGCCGCGAGCGAGGAATAGAAGAGGAGGACGGCGGCGCCGAGAAGCGCGAGCGCCCAGGCGGCGCGCGAGGCGAGCGGCAGCGCGGCGGGGAAGAGCGGGAGCGACGCGAGGCGCGCGGCCGCGCCCGTCCGGTCGAGGACGAGGAGGACGAAGTCGAACGCGCGGGCGAGCAGAGCGGACAACGGGCCGACGATACCGGGATTGTCGCTGTTCACTCCCGGGCGAACACGCACTCCATTGAATGGACGATCCGGCCCGCACCACCGGGTTCGCCAGCGGCATGATTCAGGGCGGACGATATCGGATCAGGCCTGGCAATCGAGGGGCCGTGACGGCGTCACCTCTTCGCGAGTCTCTCCTGAATCTGCTTCAGGTGGTTGACGTCGTGCCCCGCCAGCATCTCGACCGTCCGCGTGACGGTCTCCTGGCCGCGCTCGGAGTGCAATCCCCAGGAATCCCAGCTCTTCCGGGGCACGCTCTTCAGCAGGCGCAGCGTGCGCACCCGCGTGGCCCGGAACGCGTCGAGGGACACGGCCGGATCGTGCTTGCGGTAGTCGGAGACCTTCGCCCAGGCGTTCTGGTCGTAGGCCTGGATGGGCGTGCCGCTCGCTCCGAGGATGAGACGGATCCGGTATCCGACGACGAGCTCGGCGTCGGCGAGGTGAGCCAGGATCTCCGCGACGGCCCACGTGTTCGGGGCGGGACGCCGCGAGAGCTTCGCCCTCGGGACGCCCTTGATGAGCCGGGCGATCCGCCCGGGCGTGGCGGCCAGGACCTCCATCGGCCTTCTTCCCTCGACGTTGCCGAGGATTCTCCGGGTGTACTGCTCGGGTGTTTCCGGCATGACCGATCTCCTTCCTTCCCCGGCGGAAAGCTATCAAAGGCCCGTCCGCTTGACCCGGGACGCTTTTCGCCGCACCCTCTGCCCGCCTCATGGCCACCACCTACACCGCCCGCGACATCACCGTCCTCGAAGGCCTCGATCCCGTCCGCAAGCGCCCCGGCATGTACATCGGCGGCGTCGACACGCGGGGCCTCCACCACCTCGTGAACGAGATCGTCGACAACGCGATCGACGAGGTCATCAACGGCTACGCGACCCGGCTCGAGGTCACGCTCTTCTCCGACGGGAAGGAGATCGAGGTCACGGACAACGGGCGCGGCATCCCGGTGGACATCCACCCGAAGTACAAGAAGAGCGCCCTCGAGCTGATCCTCACGACGCTCCACGCGGGCGGCAAGTTCGAGCAGGGCAACTACGTCCACTCGGGCGGCCTCCACGGCGTCGGCTCGTCGGTCGTCTGCGCGCTCTCGTCGGAGATGACCGTCACGGTCAAGCGCGACGGCCACACGTGGCAGCAGACGTACGCGAAGGGAAAGGCGACGTCGAAGGTCGCGAAGATCTCGGGCGCGCGAGAAGGTGCGCGGCTCCGGCACGACCGTGCGCTTCCGGCCCGACGCCGAGATCTTCGGCAAGCTCGCGTTCGACGCGGCGGAGATCCGCGAGCGCCTCGAGGCCAAGACGTACCTGCACCGCGGGCTGCGCGTCGTCTTCACGGACGAGACGAAGAAGCCGCCGGTGCGCGAGGAGCTCGCGCACGAGGGCGGCCTCGCGGACTGGCTGACGCACGTCGTGGCGCAGCGCGGGAAGGCCGCCACGCACGCGGGCGCGTTTCTCCTCGAGCGCGCGGAGGACCCGCGCCTCGAGCTCGCGCTCGTGTGGACCGAGGCGACGGACGAGCACGTGCGCTCGTTCGTGAACGGCGTGTCGACGCCGTCGGGCGGCACGCACGAGAACGGGCTGCGCTCGGGCGTCACGAAGGCCGTGCGCAACTACGTCGAGACGCACGAGCTCCTCCCGAAGGGCGTGAGCATCACGGCGGAGGACATCCGCGAGGGCATCGTCGTCCTCCTCTCGGCCTACGTCCTCGAGCCCCAGTTCCAGGGCCAGACGAAGGACCGGCTCAACAACCCCGAGATGGCCGCCGCCGTGGACGGCGCCGTGCGCCCCGCGCTCGAGAAGTGGCTGAACGAGAACCCGACGCTCGCCGAGCAGATCGTCGGCCGGATCGTCCTCGCGGCCCGGGCGCGCGAGGCGAGCCGGGCGGCGCAGCAGGTCGCGAGGAAGACCGCCGTGTCGCACCGGCTGAACCTGCCCGGAAAGCTCGCGGACTGCTCCTCGACGGACCCGGGCTCGTCGGAGCTCTTCATCGTCGAGGGCGACTCGGCCGGCGGCTCGGCCAAGCAGGGGCGCGACCGGCGGACGCAGGCGATCCTCCCGCTGCGCGGCAAGGTCCTGAACGCCGAGCAGGCGAACGCGGCGAAGGTCACGGGCAACCGCGAGCTGTCCGACATCGTCTCGGCGCTCGGCTGCGGCGTCGGCGCCGACTTCGACATCGAGAAGCTCCGCTACGGGAAGATCTTCCTCCTGATGGACGCCGACGCGGACGGCCACCACATCTCGACGCTCCTCCTCACGTTCTTCTGGCGCCACCTGCCGAAGCTCGTCGAGCGCGGGCACGTCTACCTCGCGCAGCCGCCGCTCTACCGGATCGACGCGGCGAAGGAGACGCACTGGGCGCTCGACGAGAGGGAGCGCGACGCGGTCCTCGCGAAGCTCCCGAAGAACGTGAAGCCCGAGATCATGCGGTTCAAGGGCCTCGGCGAGATGATGCCCGAGCAGCTCAAGGCGACGACGCTCGACCCGCAGCGCCGCCGCGCGCTCAGGGTCACCGTGCCGAGCGTCCTCGAGGCCGAGAAGACGCTCGGCGAGCTCATGGGCAAGGACGCGTCGCTGCGCTACCGCTTCATCATGGAGCGGGCGCGGGAAGCGGACGACCTCGACGTCTGAGGCTGCGGAGAAGGGATCGTATGAAGAGCCCGGTTCAGCGCTACGAGAGAGACGGCCTCACGGTGACGTTCGACCCCCGCGTCTGCGTCCATTCCGGGGTCTGCGTGCGCCTCTACGACGTGTTCGACGTGAGCAAGCGGCCGTGGGTGAACCTGGACGGGGCTCCCGCCGACAGGATCGTCGAGCAGGTGAAGCGCTGCCCGTCGGGTGCGCTGCAGTTCACGCGCGAGGCTTCGAAGGGCTGACCCCGAGGCCGCGCCGGAGCGCCGCGAGCGCGCCGAGAAGCAGCGTGACCTCCCGGGCGGTCGGCTTCCCGCGCTTGACGAACGACTCGATCTCGCTCAGCACCTCTTTCGAGTGGCCGCGTCCCGGGTAGCCGGAGAGAGAGAGAGTTTCTTTGAGTGAAGAGAGGAGGCGGCGCACGTCTCTCGTGGGGGCCGGCGCTTCTTCGGGTGGCGGCGTTGCGCGGCTTCGCCGCGAGGATTCTTCGAATGGGAAGAGAGTCGAGAGGGAGATCGCCACGGACTGTGCGAGGTTCAGCGTCGGGAGCTCGGGCGCCGTGGGGATGGTGAGCCGCGCGTCGCACATCTTCAGCTCTTCCGTCGTCAGCCCGCCGCGCTCCGGTCCGAACACGAGCGCGACGCGGCGGCGGGCGCGCGAGCGCCCGACGGAGACGGCGGCGAACGTCGTCGGCGGGCGGCAGCCCGCGCGTGACGCGCTCCCCGCAGCGACGTGAGGGCGACGACCTCGTCCGCCGGCGAGGCGATGTCCTCCACGAGCGCCAGGCGTCTTCACCCTTCTAAGAAAATCTTCCGCGCCGGATGCAAACGCGACGGCGTCGGGGTGATCGAGATCGCGGCGCGCGGGTCGCACGCAGCAGCAGCTCCGCCCCGAAGTTCTTCGCCGCGCGCGCGGCGGCGCCGAGGTTGCCGGGATTGTGCGTCCGGACGAGAACGGCGAGGACGGGCATCCGCGGCGATCTTGGGTCAGAATCCGGCCCATGTCGAAGGGACGATCCGACGACGAGCAGAAGGCCGTCGAGACGATCCTCTGGGCCCTGGGCCACAAGCTGCAGCGCCTCAGGGACGAATACACGATGAAGGTCCAGAGGGGCGAGGAACCGGCCGGCATCGAGAAGGGCTTCGACCTCGCGCTGCGCGAGGTGAACGACCTTCTCCCGCGCCGCAAGCGCCTGAAGGGATAGTCTTTAGCCCTTGAACAGGTGCATCATGGCCGGGTCTCTGCCCGGCGCGCGATGCTCGAGAGGCCGCCGGCCGGGCGGCAGGAAAGCGGTCAAGATCCATGCTGAAGCCCGTCGAGCTCGAGATCGAGCTGTTCTGCCTCGGAATGCGCATCGACGAGTCCTGTCACGTCGACGAGGACGGCCGGCGCATCGCGCGCACGCGTGCCGGCCTCGGCTCGGGCCTCGAGCTCGTGCTCCCGTCCCCGAGGAAGAAGATCTGGATCAACGTCCCCGTGGTCGAGCCGTTCGCGGCGCGCTCGCCCTTCCTCCTCGTCAAGAGCGGCGGCGCGTACGCGGTCGCGGACACGCGCACCGGCGACCAGTACCCCGTCGAGATCCCGCCCGAGCCCGAGTGGTATTCGTGGAAGACGAAGACCGGCGCCGAGATGAGCCGCATCGGCGTCCTGCAGGGAACCTACCTCGGGATCTACGTCTCGAATTCCTGTCTCTACTGGAACCTGCCCGCCTCGCCCGCGTGCGCCTTCTGCACGACGGGCCGCAACGTCGGCGACGCCGAGGAGTCGCGCAAGAAGGTCGAGGACGTGGTCGAGGTCGCGCGGGCCGCGCGCGACCACTCCGGCTCGATCTTCACGCACCTGAACACCGGCTACCACTTCGAGGACGTCGACAAGCTCGAGGCGCTTCACGGCCTGAGGCAGTGCGAGCCTTTCGTCAAGGCGATCCGTGCCGAGGTCGGGGGATTCATCGGCGTCCAGGCCGTGCCGGTCCCGCGCCGCAAGTTCGGGGAATACGACGACCTGATCGCCGCCGGCACCGATCACTTCTCCTTCTGCTACGAGTTCGAGGACCCGGAGGTCTTCGCGAACCTGTGCCCCGGGAAGGCCCAGACCGTCGGCCAGCACGCGTTCTTCGAGGCGATGGAATACACGGCCGGGAGGCTCGGGGCCGGAAAGGTCTCGGGCGAGATCATCGCGGGCCCCGAGCCGATCGACGCGACGAAACGCGCGATCGACCGCATCGTGAACGCGGGCGCGTTCCCGACCGTGTGCATCTTCCGCCCGACCGTCGGAAGCGCGATGGAGCACGTGGCTCCGCCGAAGCCCGACGACATGAAGGAGGTCTTCGCGTACCTCTGGCGGGCCGTCACGCGCGTCGGGCTGCCCGTCGGGATCCTCCCGGGCATCCAGGTCTCCCTCGTCGTCCAGCCCGAGGAGGCCGCGGAGCTCGTCCCGCAGACGTTCGGGACGCGCCTCTACGAGACCAAGCTCGCCGCGATGCGGACGCTCGCGAAGACCCTACGTCGCCTGGAAGAGGCGGCCGCGGGGCGGCGTCGCCGCCGGCGCCTGAAGCGCCCGTTCCCCCGAAACGGTGCGGGCGGCGCGCCCGGTTACGCGCCGCCCGCGGTGATCGCCCCGGCCTGGCGCCGGAGCGCGGCTCCGGGAACCCTCGCGCTACTTCTTCCCCGCGGCGAGGGGCTTGGGCGAGCCGGCCGCGATCGGAATGGCCTTCGGCTTCGCCTCTTCCCGCTTGGGAATGTCGACCTTGAGCACGCCGTCGGCCAGCGACGCCGAGACCTTGCCCGTATCGACGTTCATCGGCAGCGCGAACGAGCGCAGGAAGTGCCCGTACGCGCGTTCGATCCGGTGGTAGTTCTTGTCCTTCGTCTCCTCCTCGAACTTGCGATCTCCCTCGAGGGACAGGACGCCATTCTCGACGTGGAGGGTCAGTTCGTCCTGGCGGAATCCGGGCACCTCGAAGGAGAAGCTCAAACGATCGTCGGTCTCGACGACGTCGGCGGGCGGCGCCCAGTTGGCGGTCGCCGTCTCGTCCATCCGCGAGCCGGGCGGGAAGTCGCCGAGCATCCTGGTGACCTGGTTCTGGAGAGCCTTGATGTCCTTGAGCGGATCGTTCCAACGCGTCAGCATGCATGCCTCCCGGCTTCTGCGATATGCGAACGGAGGGAACGAAACCCGGGTCTTGCGTCGTCCGTTCCACCTAGACCCATGGGTGTCCCGGGTGAGGCCGTCAAGTGATGCAGACGCATCAAACCCCCGCGGGCCTGCACGGCCGGCGGCGGGAAACGCCGGGGCGGCGCGGACCCGAGCGTCCACCAATCGACCCGCCGTGTCGCGAACATCACGCCCGCAAGGATCGCGAAGAGCGCGACCGCGCCGAGGACGAGCGCCCAGTCCTCGAGGCGGAGGAGAACGAAGAGGTAGCCGTACAGAGTCGCGAGCCCGGCGCCGAGGAGGACGGCCCGCCGGGCCGCCGCGAGGACGAACGCGCCCCACCCGGCGACGAGAAGGGTCGTCGCGGACGCGGCCGCGAGGTAGGCCGGGCCGAAGCCGGCGTGCTCGGCGAGGGACAGGAGGAGCAGGTAGAAGAGCGCGAGGGCGAATCCGGCGAGGAGGTACTGCAGGGGATGCAGGCGCACGCCGCCGAGGACCTCGAAGAGCGCGAACGCGAGGAACGTGAGGCCGACGAAGAGCACGGCGTACTTCAGCGCGCGCGTCGTCTGCTGGTAGGCGTCGGCCGGGAGGTACAGCCGCGCGCCGAAGACGGACCGCGCGACGGCCTCGGACGGCGGGCAGGCCTTCCAGCTCTGCGGATAGGCGCGGCCGAACGACGAGACGCGCCACGCGGCCGTGAAGCCGTCGGGACCGGTGCGCCGCGTTTCCGGGAGGAACGCGCCCGAGAAGCTCGGGGACGGCCACGCGGACGCGAGCGCCACCTCCGTCGAGGCCCCGAGCGGCGCGACGGAGAGGGACTCGGTTCCCTGCAGGCGGAGCGTGAACGAGAACGTGTGCGGCTTCGCGGGGTCGAACGCCGGCGAGCGGCGCGTGGAGGCCCGCGGTCCCGAGACCGGAGTCGCCGGCGCCGGGACGGAAGGCCACCCGCGCCCCGTCCCACAGGAGCGCCGGCTCCTCGCGGATGCCGCGCGTGTCCGTGAGCGCGACGGACAGGGACGCGTCGGCGAAGGAGACGTCGTCCGGTTCGAGGCCGAGCGCGCGCACGTCGACCGCCGGCAGCGTGCCGCTCACGGCGAGCGTCCCCGTGTAGACGACGACCTCGAAGATGCCGCGCCGGCGGCGCTCCGGCACGAGCGCGCCCTCGACCTTCAGGCGGTCCGGCAGGAACGCGGCGTGCGCGACCTCGACGCGCGTCCTTTCCTGGACGACGCCGGGCGCGCCGGCAGCCGCTCCCGGGGGCGGCGGGAGGACGACGTTCTTCCGGCGGAGGACGCGGTGGGGAAGGACGAGGACGGGGCCGATCAGCGTCTGGGGGCCGCCCCAGGTGGCGCCGATTTCGTCGACCGCGGCGCGGCGGCGCGCCTCGCGCTCGGCGACGAGGCCTTCGATCATGCGGAGCGGGACGAGGAGGACGGCGAGGAGGAGAAGGACGACGACGGCCCGGGCCAGCCACGAATCTCTCATGTGCGGCGTGCCGTGCAAGACGGCGGCCTCCCTCCGTGCTCCGGAGGAATGGGCGCGGCGGCGGCCGGGCGGATCCGTTTCGGAGAAGTTGCGCCGTAACGGAAGGGGCCGCGGCGGCGTCAGATCCCGAGCGCCATCACGACGAGGCCGGTCGCGACGATCAGCGCGCCGGCGACCGTGTCGCCCCAGTGGTCGAGCCACGGAAAGCGCAGGCGCTGGAACCCGGCTCGGGCCGGGAGGACGAGGACGATCATGGTCCCGATGGTCGCCGCCTCGTAGAGGAGGACGATCCCGACGGTGGGCGCGGTCCCGAGCGGCGCCGCCGCGAAGAGGAGCGGGATCACGGCGACGCAGGGGTCCGCGGAAAAGAGAAGGAAGAGCGACCACGCGGTCGTCTTCGAGGCGTCGTGCACGTGGTCGTAGTGGGCGTGCGCGTGGCCGTGCACGCGCCTCCCGGCCGCCCGGCGCATCCCCCAGACGCCGTACGCGAGCCCGAACCCGACGAGGAGGACTCCGGCCACGGCTTCCATCCGCGCGCCGGCCCGCTCGAAGATCGCGCGCCCGAAGACGAGCCCGAGGAGGCCGAGAAGGGCCGACACCGTCACGTGGCCGAAACCGCAGAGGAACGTGATGCGCGCCGTCCGCGCCGCGGACCAGCTTCTGGGCGCGCGCGATCGCCGCGAACGGCACCCAGTGGTCGGGCGCGAGCGTGTGGAGCGCGCCGAGCCCGGCGGCGGCCCCGGCGAGCGTGACGAAGAGGCCGCCTCCATCACGCGCCCACGATCACGTCGTCGCCGCGCACCGCGACGGGGACTCCCGCGAGCCCCTTCGTCGGGGGGCCCGAGACGACGGCGCCGGACGCGTCGTAGACGCCCTCGTGACACGGGCAGAGGTAGGCCTGCCGCTCCTCGTTCCACGCGACCGTGCAGCCGAAATGCGAGCAGAGAAGCGACCGGGCGACGATTCCCCGCTCCGTGCGCTGGAGCTCCACGGGCCGGCCCGCGACGAGGATCTTCGTCCGGCCGGACGGCGGGATCTGCGAGAGCGGGACGAGCGCCTGGGTCGGCTTGAGCGCGGGTTTCTTCGAGCAGCCGGTCAGCGCCGCGGCCGCCGTCAGCGCGCCGCCCCCCAGCGAGAGAAGAAGCTCCCGGCGGTCGACGCCGCCGCTCACGACGCCACTCCCGCCGCGCGGGCACCCCCGCGCGCTTCTTCGCGAGCGCGTCCGTCAGGAGCGAGAGCCACGCGTCCATCCCCGCGCCCGTCGTCGCGGAGACCTCGACGAGACGGCCCTCGGGCGCGAGCGTCGCGACCTGCTCGCGGACCGCGGCGCAGGTCGAACGGCACGTAGGGGAGGAGGTCGATCTTCGTGACGACCGTGACGGCCGCCTTCGCGAAGATCGCCGGGTACTTGAACGGCTTGTCCTCGCCCTCGGTGACGGACAGGAGGACGATCTTGAAGTCCTCGCCGAGGTCGTAGCCGGTCGGGCAGATGAGGTTCCCGACGTTCTCGATGAAGAGGATGTCGAGGTTCGAGAGGCGCCCGCCCTCCTCGGCGAGCGCGCGCTCGACCTGGCGGGCGTCGAGGTGGCAGGAGCCGCCGGTGAGGATCTGCCGCGCCGGGATGCCCATCCGGCGAAGGCGCTCGGCGTCCCGCTCGGTCGCGATGTCGCCCTCGAGGCCGCCGAGTCGGAGGGATCCCTTCAGGGCGGACACCGTCTTCTCGAGGAGCGTCGTCTTGCCGGAGCCGGGCGAGGAGATGAGGTTCACGACGAGGGTCCCGGTGCGCGCGAAGGTCTCGCGCAGCCCGGCGGCCGCCGCGGCGTTCGCGGCGAGCACCTTCTGCTTCACGTCGATCTCGGTCACCGCACCCCTCCCTGAGCCTCGTGTTCTACCGCATCCTCCTCCTCGAAGACGACCTGCAGGACGTCGAGGTCGTCCCCGCCCGTGACGCGCAGGACCCCGCCGCAGCGCGGACAGAGCCGCAGCCACGAGCCGGGCGCGCGCCCGGGCAGGTCGCCGCAGGTCCGGCATGTCTGCTTCGCGGGCCTCCAGTCGATCTCGAGCGCCGCGCCCTCCTCGGGCGTGCCCTGCACGAGCGCCTCCCATGCGTACGCCAGGAGCTCCGGCTCGATCGCGGCGAGGTCGCCGACGGCGAGACGCACGCACGTGATGCGCCCGGGCCCGCGGTCCGCGACGGACGCGCGCGCGACGCGGCGGACCTCGGCGGCGACGCCCATCTCGTGCATCAGCAGATCCTCGGGAGCTGCTCGCCCGTCAGAAGGTCCACGATGCGGACGCCGCCGATCCGGCTCTTCAGCGTCACGCGGCCGGGGCCCTCCGCGACGACCGTGCCGATCGCGGCGGCCTTCGCACCGAGGGGGTGGGCCCGCAGCGCGGCGAGCGCGGCGTCGGCGGCCTCGGGCGCGACGATCGCGAGGAGCTTGCCCTCGTTCGCGACGTAGAGCGGGTCGAGGCCGAGGATCTCGCAGGCCCCGCGCACCTCCTCGGCGAGCGGGAGCCGCGTCTCCTCGAGGCGGATTCCGACGGCTGCCTGGCCGGCGATCTCGTTCAGCGTCGAGGCGACGCCGCCGCGCGTCGGGTCGCGCAGGACGTGGACGGCGTCGCCGGCGGCCGCGAGGAGGTCCGCGACGAGGCCGTTCAGCGCGGCCGTGTCGCTCTCGAGCGTCGTCTCGAAGCTCAGGCCCTCGCGCAGCGACATGATCGCGATGCCGTGGACGGCGATCTCGCCGCTCACGAGGACGACGTCGCCCGGCGCGGCGCGCCGCGGCGAGATCACGACGCCGGGCGGGACGATCCCGACGCCGGTCACGTTCACGAAGACGCCGTCGCCCTTGCCGCGGTCCACGACCTTCGTGTCGCCCGTGACGATCGAGCAGCCGGCGCCCGACGCCGCGCGCTGCATCGAGGCGACGATCCTTTCGAGGTCCGCGATCGGCAGGCCCTCCTCGAGGATGAGGCCGGCCGAGAGCGCGAGCGGCTGCGCGCCGCACATCGCGAGGTCGTTCACGGTGCCGTGCACGGCGAGGGAGCCGATGTCGCCGCCGGGGAAGAACAGCGGGTGGATCACGAAGGAGTCCGTCGAGAACGCGAGGCGGACGCCGCCGGCCTCGAGGATCGCGCCGTCGTGCATCTCGCGGAGCGCCGGGTTGTCGAAGCTCTTCAGGAAGACGCTCTCGATGAGGCGCTGCGTCATGCGCCCGCCGCCGCCGTGCGCCATGAGGATCGTTCCGGCGGCGGACGCCGCGGGCACGGGGCAGGACGCGGCCGCGAGGGCGGCGCCGAGGTCCTGCGGGGAAGGCGGCTTGCGGTCCGGCCATCAGGCCCTCGCGTAGAGCCAGTAGGCGGCGCAGGCGCCCTCGGACGAGACCATCGGTGCGCCGAGCGGGTGCTCGGGCGTGCAGCGCGTCCCGAACGCGGAGCACGCGCTCGGACGCTTCAGGCCCTGCATGATCTCGCCCGCGATGCACTCCTTCGGCTCCTCGGTCGTGATCGCGCCGACCTCGAACTTCAGCGTCGCGTCGTACGCCGCGAGCTCGGGCCTCAGGCGGTAGCCGCTCTTCGGGATGACGCCGATGCCGCGCCACGCGCGGTCGCACGTCTCGAAGACCTCGTTCACGACGGCGCGGGCGGCGGGGTTGCCCTCGCGCGAGACCGTGCGCACGTACTGGTTCTCGACGCCGATGCGCCCGTTCTCGAGCGCGTCGACGGCCATGTAGATGCCCTGGAGGAGGTCGAGCGGCTCGAAGCCCGTGACGATCATCGGGATGCGGAAGCGCTCCCCGAGCGGCTCGTACTCCGTCCAGCCCATGACGGTGCAGACGTGCCCGGCGAGGAGGAAGCCCTGCACGCGGTTCGCGGGCGACGAGAGGATCGCCTCCATCGCGGGCGGGACGAGGACGTGCGAGGCGAGGACGGAGAAGTTCGTCAGGCCGAGCTGCCTTCGCGCGCTTGACGGACATGGCGTTCGCGGGCGCCGTCGTCTCGAAGCCGACCGCGAAGAAGACGATCTCCTTGTCCGGGGTTCTGCTGCGCGAGGGTCACGGCGTCGAGCGGCGAGTAGACCATCCGCACGTCGCCGCCCTTCGCCTTGACCGTCAGGAGGTCGGTCGTCGAGCCGGGCACGCGGAGCATGTCGCCGAAGGACGTGAAGATCACGTTCGGGCGCTGGGCGATCGCGAGCGCGCGGTCGATCTGCGTGAGCGGCGTGACGCAGACGGGGCAGCCCGGCCCGTGCACGAGCGTGATCTCGGGCGGGAGCATCCGGTCGATCCCGGAGCGCAGGAGCGTGTGCGTCTGGCCCCCGCAGATCTCCATGAGCGTCCACGGACGGGTCACCTTCGCGCGGATGGCGCGCACGAAAGCCTGCGCGTCCTCCTCGCGGCGGTACTCGTCGACGAACTTCACGGCGTGCCGCCCCCGGAGGGCTGCGGGATCTCGAGGTCGCCGAGCTCGCCCATCTCCTTGAGCGTCCGGAAGACCTCGAGGGCGTGGTCCTCGTCGAGCTTGCTGATCGCGAAGCCGACGTGCACGAGGACGTACTCGCCGACCTTGATGTCCGGCGTGTAGGCGAAGCAGACCTCTTTCGTGATCCCGGCGAACGAGACGACGCCCATCGGCATGTCGACCGCGCTCGGCTCGATGCTCACGACCTTACCGGGGACGCCAAGGCACATCGTGCACCCCACGGGCGCGAGGTTAGTGCGGACCGCGTCTCAATCCCCCCGATGCAGATGCTTCAGGCGCTCCGCGGCGACGAGGACCTGGCCGACGCCGATCCCGCCGTCGTTGGGCGGAACGGCGCCGTGGAGGAGCACCTCGAAGCCGCCCGCCTCGAGGCGCGCGACGGCGAGCTCCGTCAGGAGCCGGTTCTGGAAGCAGCCGCCGGTGAGCGCGACGCGGCGCGCGCCGGCGTGCCGCGCCGCCGCGAGGATTCCGTCCGCGAGCGCGGCGTGGAAACTGCGCGGCGAGGAGCGACGGGCGGAACGCCGAGAGAAGATTCTCTTAGAAGGTAAGAGACGAGCGGCTCCCAGTCGAGAATGGCCGACCCCCGGGAGTCGACGGCGAGCGGGAGAGCGGAAGGAGGCCCGTACTCGTCGGTCCGTCGCCGCCATGCCTCGAGGGCCGCCGCTTCGAGAGCCATCGCCGATTGACCTTCAAAAGAACTCTTCTGGGCGATTCCGAGAAGCGAGGCGACCGCATCGAAGAGACGGCCCGCGCTCGTCGTCGTCGGCGCATTCAGGCCCGAAGAGATCATTTTCACGAGGACCGCGCGCTCGCCCGCAGAGAACGATCGCACGCACTCGAGGTCTTCGCGCTCGAAGGCTCTCTCTCCGAGCATTTCGAAGAGAACCGCGAGAGCGGTCCGCCTCGGCTCCTTCACGGCGGCGTCGCCGCCGGGAAGGCGGAACGGGCGCAGGTGCGCGACGCGCGTCGAACCCCGACGCGTCCCCGAGAAGAAACTCTCCGCCCCAGATCGTCCCGTCCGTCCCGAGGCCCGTGCCGTCCCACGTGACGCCGAGCGCGGGTCCTTCCGCCTCGTTCTCGGCGAGGCACGCGGCGAGGTGCGCGTGGTGGTGCTGGACGGCGATCGCGGGGATGCCGCGCCGCACGGCGAACTGCCGGGCGAAGACGGTGGACGCGTAACCGGGATGGAGGTCGTGCGCGACGGCGACCGGCACGGCGTCCCAGAGCCTCTCGAAGTCGGCGACGACGCGCGTGAAGGCCTCGAGCGCCTCGGGCGTCTCGAGGTCGCCGACGTGCTGCGAGAGGAAGACCTGCCGTCCGACGGAGAGCGCCACGGCCGTCTTCATGTGCGCGCCGACGCCGAGGATCACGGGCAGCTCCGCGGAGACCGGCACCGGAAGGGGAGCCCAGCCGCGCGCGCGCCGGAGGAGGCGCGGCGCGCCCGCCACGATGCGCGCGACGCTGTCGTCGACGTGGCGCGCGATCGGCCGGTCGTGGACGAGGAAGAGATCCGCCATCCCGGCGAGGCGCCGGAGAGCCTCCCGTTCGTCCGTGCAGATGGGCTCGTCGGTGCGGTTGCCGCTCGTCGCGACGACGGGGAAATCCGTCTCGCGAAGGAGAAGGTGGTGGAGCGGCGTCGCGGGAAGCATGAGGCCGAGCTCGGGCCGCCCCGGCGCGACGTCGGCCGCGACGGGAGCGTCCGCGCGGCGGGGCAGGAGGACGATCGGCGCCTCGGGGCCCGAGAGGAGCGCCTCGGATTCGGCGGAGACCTCGGCGAGCGCACGGGCCATCGCGACGTCCTTCACCATGAGCGCGAGGGGCTTCTCCTCGCTCGCTTTCCGCCGCCGGAGGGCGGCCACCGCGTCCGCGCTCCGCGCGTCGCACATGAGGTGGAAGCCGCCGAGCCCTTCACCGCGACGACGTCGCCTCTGCGCAGCGCGTCGGCGGCCGCGAGGAGCGCCTCGTGCCGCCGCGCGAGGACCTCGCCCGTCCGGCGACCACGCCTCGAGCGTCGGGCCGCACGCCGGGCAGGCGATCGGCTGCGCGTGGAAGCGGCGGTCGCGCGGGTCCTCGTACTCGGCGCGGCACTCGGGGCAGAGCGCGAACGCGGCCATCGTCGTCGCGGGCCGGTCGTACGGCAGGTCCGTCACGATCGTGAAGCGCGGGCCGCAGTCCGTGCAGTTCGCGAAGGGGTAGAGGTACCGCCGGTCCTTCGGGTCGAGGACCTCCGCGAGGCACGCGGGGCACGTCGCGACGTCGGGGAGGACGAGCGTGGTCCTCGCGCCGGCGCTCTCGCTCGGGAGGATGCGGAACCCGCGACTCCTTCGTCACCTCCGTCGAAGATTCGATCACCTCGCGGATGCGCGCGAGCGGCGGAGGCGCCGACTCGAGCGCGCGCCGGAACGCGGCGAGCGCGTCGTCCTCGCCCTCCAGCTCGATGAAAACGCCCGTGATGTCGTTCCGCACCCAGCCCGCGACGCCGAGCTCGTGAGCGACCCGGAAGACCCACGGCCGAAACCCGACGCCCTGGACGGCGCCTCTCACCTCGAACCTCACCCGACGCATGCCGCCGACTGTATGCCTTCGAGGGAATTCCGAATGATTCATCTGCACGATGCAAACACGCTCGCAAGAGGGGCTTGATAGCGCGATAACAGCGCGGAGGTCACATGTACCTTGACGGAACAAGCGGCTTCGAGCCGCTCCACGTCGACGATGAGGGTCAGAACCGGCGCGACTTCGTGAAGGTCGCGCTCATGGCGGGCGCCGCCGTCGGTCTCCCCGCCGCGCTCTCCGAGCAGATGGCCGAGGCCGCGGTCGAAGGGCGTGAAGCCCTCGGTCATCTGGCTGCATTTCCAGGAGTGCACGGGGTGCACGGAGTCGCTCCTGCGCACGTCGCACCCGGACCTCGCGGAGCTGATCCTCGACCTCGTCTCGCTCGACTACCACGAGACCCTCTTCGCCGCCGCGGGCCACCAGGCCGAGGCCGCGCTCAAGAAGACGATGAAGGAGAACGAGGGCAAGTACGTCCTGATCGTCGAGGGCGCGATCCCGACGAAGGAGAACGGCGTCTACTGCCAGATCGCCGGACGCACGGCCGTCGACATCCTGAACGACGTCGCCGGCAAGGCCGGCGCGATCATCGCGATCGGCTCGTGCGCGTCGTGGGGCGGCATCCCGTCCGCCGACCCGAACCCGACCGGCGCGACGGGCGCCCCGATGATCCTGAAGGGCAAGACGGTCGTCACGATCCCCGGCTGCCCGGCGAACCCGTACAACCTCCTCGGGACGGTCCTGCAGTTCGCGACGCTCGGAACGCTGCCGGCCCTCGACGAGAAGGGCCGCCCGAAGTTCGCGTACGGCCGCACGATCCACGAGCACTGCCCGCGCCGCGCGCACTTCGACGCCGGCCGTTTCGTCCAGAAGTTCGGCGACGAGGGACACCGCCAGGGCTGGTGCCTCTACAAGACGGGCTGCAAGGGCCCGGCGACGCACGCGAACTGCTCGGTCCTCCCGTTCGCGGAGGTGCCGGACGCGTGGCCGATCGGGATCGGGCACCCGTGCTTCGGCTGCACGGAGCAGGCGCTCGCGTTCCGCGTGCCGCTCCACACGACGGTCGACATCGAGCGGCCGACGCCGCCCGACACGTACGCGCCGCTCCACGCCCCGCATGGGCAAGGTCGCCCCGGTCGCGACGGGCGTCGCCGGCCTCGTCGCGGGCGCGCTGCCTCGGCGCCGGCTGGGCCGCCTCCAAGAAGCTCGGCGTGACCGAGGAGCCCAAGGAGCCCGGGAAGGAGGCCTGAGATGACCCTCGACCGACGCAGCCTCCTCACGGGCGCCGCCGCGACCGCGGCGGCCGCCGTCGCCGCCGCGACGCGTCGCCGGCCGAAGCCGCGCGTCGAAGACGGCGCCCCCCGACGCCGTCGGGCTCCTCTACGACACGACGCTCTGCATCGGCTGCAAGACGTGCGTCGTCGCCTGCCGCGAGGCGAACGGCAAGAAGCCCGACACGTCGAACTCGAACGGCCTCTGGGACGCGCCGCTCGACCTGAACGGCCAGACGAAGAACGTCATCAAGCTCTACAAGGACCCCGACTCGCCGCAGCGGTCGTACTTCAAGGCGCAGTGCATGCACTGCGTCGACCCCGCCTGCGTCGGCGCCTGCATGATCGGCGCCCTCCAGAAGCGCGAGAAGGGGATCGTGACGTACAAGCAGGAGTACTGCTCCGGCTGCCGCTACTGCCAGGTCGCGTGCCCGTTCGAGATCCCGAAGTTCGAGTGGTCGTCGAAGGCGCCGCTCATGGTCAAGTGCGAGCTCTGCAACCACCGGCTCGCGGAGGGCAAGCTCCCCGGCTGCGTCGAGGTCTGCCCGCGCCACGCCGTCATCTACGGCACGCGCGAGGCGCTCCTCGCCGAGGCGAAGAAGCGGATCGCGGACCACCCGGAGCCGCTACCGCGGCTTCAAGGACGGCGACGCGCCGCGCGTCTTCGGCGAGACGGACGGCGGCGGGACGCAGTGCCTCGTCCTCTCGCACGTCCCGTACGAGAAGCTCGGCCTGCCCGAGCTCTCGACGGAGACCGTCCCAGGCGAACGCGACGCGCACGATCCAGCACGGCGTCTACCAGGGCTTCATCGCGCCGATCGCGCTCTACGCCGTCCTCGGCGCGGTCGTCTTCCGCAACAAGAAGAAGCAGGACGAGAGCCGGAGGTGCCGCGTGAGCGCCGTCCTCCACCGCCCCGCGCCGCTCGGCGGCCCCGTCGTCACGAAGGGGACCCGCGCCCTCGTCGTCCTCGCGGCCCTCGGAATCGCCGCGATGGTCTACCGGTTCGCCGGCGGCCTCGGCGCCGCGACGGCGCTGAACGACGGCTACCCGTGGGGTCTCTGGATCGCCTTCGACGTCGTGACGGGCACCGCGCTCGGCTGCGGCGGCTACGCGGTCGCGCTCCTCGTGTACGTCCTGAACAAGGGCGAGTTCCACCCGCTCGTGCGCCCCGCGCTCCTCACGAGCGCGCTCGGCTACTCGATGGCGGCGGTCTCGATCCTCCTCGACGTGGGCCGTCCGTGGCTCCTCCACCGCGTTCCCCTCTACGTGAACCACTGGAACTACAACTCGGCGCTCTTCGAGGTCGCGCTCTGCGTCATGGCGTACGTCGCGGTCCTCTGGGTCGAGGTCTCTCCGTCGTTCCTCGAGACGTGGAGGAAGGGCCCGGCGGGTCTCAAGAAGTCCCTCGGAGACAACTTCCTCCCGGTCGTCGAGAAGGCGCTGCCGTTCGTGATCGCGCTCGGGCTCCTCCTCCCGACGATGCACCAGTCGTCTCTCGGGACGCTCATGCTCCTCTCGGGCAAGAAGCTCCACGCGCTCTGGTCGACGCCGCTCCTCCCGCTCCTCTTCCTCATCTCGTGCCTCGCGATGGGCTACGCGGTCGTCGTCTTCGAGTCGACGCTCTCGAGCGTCGCATTCAGGCGTCCGCGCGAGGGGAAGATGCTCGCGGGACTCGGCAAGGCCGTCGTCCCCTTCCTCTGGGCGTGGGCCGGCATCCGCCTCGTCGACATCGTGCTGCGCGGCAAGCTCGCGCTCTTCGCGAAGCCCGACGGCTACCTCCTCCTCTTCCTCGTCGAGATGGCGCTCATCGTCGTGCCCGCCGTGATGCTCGCCTCGCCGGCGCGCCGCGCGGACGCGGGGAGCCTGTTCCGCGCCGCGCTGCTCATGATCCTCGCGGGGACGCTCTATCGGATCGACACCTTCATCGTCGCATTCCGCCCCGGCGCGCAGTACGCGTACTTCCCGAGCCTCGCGGAGATCTTCGCGACCGTCGGAATCGTCGCGATCGAGATCCTCGCTCTACGTCTTCTTCGTCAAGCGATTTCCCATTCTGACGGGAGCGGCCCCGGCCCACGCGGCCGCCGCGTCCCAGATGAGGTAACCCATGACGCGAATCGTCGTCGACCCGATCACCCGCATCGAGGGCCACCTCCGCATCGACGTGGAGGTCAACGGCGGAAAGGTCACGAACGCGTGGTCCTCGGGCCAGATGTTCCGGGGGATCGAGACGATCCTCAAGGGGCGCGACCCGCGCGAGGCGTGGCTCTTCACGCAGCGGTTCTGCGGGGTGTGCACGACGGTCCACGCGATCGCGTCCGTCCGCACGGTCGAGAACGCGCTCGGCCTCGAGATCCCGCTGAACGCCCAGCTCATCCGCAACATGATCGTGATCGCGCACTCGCTGCACGACCACATCGTCCACTTCTACCACCTGTCCGCGCTGGACTGGGTCGACGTCGTCTCGGCGCTCAAGGCCGACCCCGCGAAGGCGTCCGCGCTCGCCGAGAGCCTCTCCTCGTGGCCGAACAACAACACGAAGAAGCTCGCCGCCGTCCAGGCGAAGCTCAAGGGCTTCGTCGAGGCGGGCCAGCTCGGCGTCTTCCAGAACGGCTACTGGGGCCATCCGGCGATGAAGCTCCCGCCGGAGGTGAACCTCCTCGCCGTGTCGCACTACCTCGAGGCGCTCGACTACCAGCGCCGCATCAACAAGGTCGTCGCGATCCTCGGGTCGAAGACGCCGAACATCCAGAACCTCGCGGTCGGCGGCGTCGCGAACGCGATCAACCTCGACAACGAGGCCACGCTGAACATGAACAAGCTGTTCATGGTCAAGGACCTGTTCGACGAGATCACGGCGTTCGTCCAGCAGGTCTACTTCCCGGACGTCTGCGCGGTCGGCGCGCTCTACGCCGACTGGCTGCCCTACGGCTCCGGCGTCAAGAACTACCTCGCGGTGCCCGACCTGCCCGTCGACGCGAAGGCCACGAAGTTCGACCTTCCGGGCGGCACGATCATGGACGGCGACCTCGGGAGCGTGAAGGAGATCAAGACCTTCAGCGACCCGTACTTCCGCGACAACGTCACGGAGTCGGTCGCCCACGCCTGGTACGAGGGCGCGGCCACGAAGCACCCCTACGAGGGCGAGACGAACCCGAAGTACACGAAGTGGGAGGACGACGGGAAGTACTCGTGGGTCAAGGCGCCGCGCTTCGGCGGCAAGGTCATGCAGGTCGGGCCGCTCGCGCAGGTCCTCGTCGGGTTCGCGCTCAAGCACGAGCCGACGGTCCGCTGGGCCTCGAAGACGCTCGAGACGGCGGGCTCCATCGCGAAGACGAAGCTCTCGCCCGCGATCCTGCACGGCACGCTCGGCCGCCACGCGGCCCGCATGATCCGCGCGAACGTCCTCGCCGAGCTCGGCCAGAAGCACTGGAAGATGCTCGTCGAGAACATCGGCAAGGGCGACACGACGATCTTCAACGAGCCCGTCTTCCCGAAGGGCGAGCAGCGCGGCTTCGGCTTCCACGAGGCGCCGCGCGGCACGCTCTCGCACTGGATCGTCATCAAGGACGGCAAGATCGACAACTACCAGGCCGTCGTCCCCTCGACGTGGAACGCCGGCCCGCGCGACGAGAAGGGCCAGATGGGGCCGTACGAGGCCGCGCTCATCGGCAACCCCGTCGCGAATTCCGAGCAGCCGCTCGAGATCCTGCGCACGATCCACTCGTTCGACCCGTGCATCGCGTGCGCGATCCACACCCTCGACCCCGAGGGCAACGAGATCGCCCGCGTGAAGGCCCTCTAGGGAGATCCGTCTGGAAACCGGCGCGCCGCTCGTCCGCGTCCTCGGTCTCGGAAACGTCCTCATGGGCGACGACGCGCTCGGTCCCTGGGTCATCCACCGCCTCGGGGCGACGTACGCCTTCCCGCCCGAGGTCGAGGTCGTCGACGTCGGGACGCCGGGGCTCGATCTCGTCCCCTACGTCGCGGGCCCCTGCGGAATCGTCCTCGTCGATACCGTGCATGCGACCGGGGCAGCCCCCGGAACGATCCGCCTGTACGACCGGGACGCGCTCGTGAAGTTCGGGCCGAAGCCGCGCCTCTCGCCGCACGACCCCGGGGTCACGGAGGCGCTCCTCGCCGTCGAGATGGCCGGCGAGCCGCCGGCGTTCGTGACGCTCGTCGGCGTCGTGCCGGGCCAGGTCGCGACGGGCGTGGGGATGACGCCCGGCGTCCAGGACGCCGTCGCGCGCGCGGCCGAGGCCGTCGTCGTGGAGCTCCTCGCGCGCGGCTTCGACGTGAGACGCCGCAGTCCGGACGACGCCTCCGTCCCGCTCCCGTGGTGGGAGATTCCCGTGATCGCCCCCGTCCCGTCCCCCGCGCCCGCCCCGGTCTCCGTCGCCGGCTGCCGAGCTCGCCCTCGTGTGAGCGCCGCGCGCCTCGAGCGCCTCGCCGTCCACCTCGTCGCGCTGCACAGCGTCGCCGTCGGGCTGGGCCTCCTCTTCCTGACGCGCTGGGGCGCCGCGCTCGGCGGCTGGCCCGAGGTGACGCCCCTCTTCTTCGCGCGCCAGGCCGGCGTCTTCCATTTCGTCGTGGTGGCGGGATACCTCCTCGAGTACCACCGGACGGGCGGCGTGACGTTCCTCGTCACGACGAAGTCGATCGCGGTCGTCTTCCTTCTCGCGATGACGGCCGTGGACGGCGGGCCGTGGCTCGTGCCCGCGTCGGCGGCCGGAGACGCGCTCATGGGCGCCGCCGTCTGGGTCCTGCATCGGCGGGCGGAGGCCGAACGGGCGGGGCCCGCGGGCGCGTCAGCGGCCCGAGACTGAGGCGGAATCGACCGAGGCGGCACGCGCGCGCCGCGCGTCGGCGGCGGCGAGCGTGTCGTACGTCTCCTGGATGCGGTCGACGCCCCACTTCAGCGGCGTCGTGACGTCGTCGAGGATCTCGTGCGCCAGCGTCGCGGCCTCGGGGTCACGCGCGAGCACCGTCGCGCAGACGCCGTCGAGCGCCTCGATCGCCCCGCAGAGCTCCTCGACCTTGTACCCCTGCCGGTAGCGGCGCTCGGCGAGGTCGCCGCAGTAGGCGGCGAGGACGTGCCGGTCCTGCGTCCGCACGGCGTTCAGGAGCTGCCGGAGGATCATGCGGTGGTTCCACTCGTGATCCTCCTCGCTGACGCGCTGGTACGACGGGAAATGCGAGCCGTGAAGGACCCTCGTGTATTCCTCGACGAGCTCGGGCTGGTGCCGCTCGAGGAGCTGGTACAGACGCAGGTTCTGCGGGACGCGGACCTTCTTCATCGCGGCGCGGTTCAGCCGGTGCCAGTCGAGCGGGTACGTGCTCCGGTTCTCGAGGAGGAACGGGAGCCGGCGGAGGACCTCGAGGCGCGGCCCGCGGCGCCCAGCCCAGTGCGCGCGCGCGTCTTCGACGCGTCGATCGCCATGACCGTGTCGATGTACTCGGCCATCCACGGGCGCTCGAACGGGCGCTCGCCCGTGAGGCGGCCCGCGAGGTCGCGCGGCCCAGCATCCCGGGCCCGCAGAGGGGCTTCGGGCATCCGGATCGGCGGCACGGGCGCGGGCGCTCTCGTGCGCCATCGTCGCGTCGAAGAGCTCGTGGTGGCTCGTCGCGCCGTCGGGGCTCGCGATCAGGACCTCCGAGGGCTTCCAGTCGCCCCGGCGCTCGAGGAGCCGCGTCACGAACGCGACCGCGTCCGAGACGTGAAGGTACGGGATCGCGCTCTCGCCCCTGCCCTCCGAGGATCGTGCCGGTTCCACGCGTTCGAGAGCCACGTCTCGAGGAACATGTAGAGCGGCGGGTACTCGCACCAGTCGGAGAACATCGCCGCGAAGCGCACGATGACCGGCGTGAAACGGTCCTTGTAGCCGCCGACCATCGTCTCGCCGATGCGCTTCGTCTGGGCGTAGACGTGGCGGCCGTCCGGCGGGCTCGTCTCGTCGAGCGTCTTCCCGCGCGGCGGCAGCTCGCAGGCCGCGACGGAGCTCGAGAAGAAGAACTGCTTCACGCCGAGCGTCCGCCGAGAGGTCGAGCGTGTTCCGCAGTCCGTCCACGTTCGTGCGGAAGTACTCGGGGTGCTCCTCGCCCGTGAAGTCGTAGTGCGCCGCGAGGTGGACGACGACGTCGGCGCCGCCCTGCTCCCGGATCCTCCCGAAGACGTCCGCGAGCGCCTCGCGGTCGCCGATGTCGACCTGGAACCAGGTGAGGTTCGGGTGCACCGGCGCTCCGCAGCGCGCCTGCGAGCGGCGGGCGATGCCGTAGACGATCCAGTCGTCGCAGAGCGCCCCGAGGAGGTGGCGTCCGACGAAGCCGGACGCGCCCGTGAGAATCAGCCGCGGCAGCGTCATGCTCTCGCGCCTCCCGCGCCGGCGCGCAGTCTAGCGCGGGGTGTCGCGCGCCGGCGCGACGGCGTGGGATGATCCGGGCGATGACCCGCGACCAGATCGCCCTCGTCCGAGGAGAGCTTCGACGCGCTGCGGCCCATCCCGCGGGGCGTCGGGCGCGCGTTCTACGAGAGGCTCTTCGAGCTCGACCCGTTCCTGCCGCGCTCTCTTCAAGGGCGACCTCGACGCGCAGGGCGCCATGTTCGTGAGCGCACTCGGTCTCGCGGTCGCCGGGCTCGACGACGGGCACACCGGCGAGCGCTCGCTCCGCGACCTCGGGCAGCGTCACGCGGGCTACGGCGTCACGGACGCACACTTCGCGACGTTCCGCGAGGCGCTCGTCCAGACGCTCGCCGCCCAGCTCGGGCCCCGCTTCACCGACGCGCACGCCGCCGCCTGGCGTGCCGCGTTCGACCGGATCTCCGTCGTGATGCGGGACGCGGCGACCGGCCCCTCCTGATCGGCACATTCCCCTTCCTCCGCGCGAAGCGAGCCGCCCGTCGGCGGCTCGCTTCGTTTCATCCGGCGTGACGACGCGGCCGGAGCGCGTGGGGACGCTTCGTCAGTCGCCGTGGCGGACGTGGGCTTCCTTCTGCACCGGCGTCGCGACGGGCTTGACGGTCTTCTTGAAGGCCGCCGTCGCGAGGAGCGCGAAGCCGATCACCGGAAGGAAGACGACGAACGCGGCGCCGAGAACGGGCGCGGCCGCGAGCATCGCGAGCGCCGGGATCTTCAGGTAGCCGGTCTGGGGGCCGCCCGGCAGGAGGCCGCCCTTCTTGCCGCTGACCGTCACGATCTCCCAGTTGTTCTTGTTGAAGTAGAAGCCCGCGGGAACCTTGCTGCCGCCGTTGGTGTTGCTGGTGTTTTTCATGTCGTCCCCCTTCTTCTGACATGAAGAAGATGGGGCATCGGAGGGAAGGAAACACTCCGGAAAAGGGGTCGAGGAGACGGGAAAAAGTCCGGAGAGGGGATAGGGAGAATTCCTTAGAAGGTGAAGAGAGGAGGGCGTGGCCGGAGCCCCACCGGCGGCCGCTGAGCGCCGCACGCCGCCCCTAACCCTTTCTAAGAAAACTCTTTATCTTCTTCTCCTGCCCCCAAACCGTACTTCTCGATCCTCGAGTAGAGCTGCGCCCGGGTGAGGCCGAGGAGCTTCGCGGCCTTGCTCTTGTTGAAGCGCGCCCTGGCGAGGGCCTCCCTCACGTACCCCTTCTCGAGCGATTCGAGGTCCACGCCGCCGGGGGGGAAGGCGGGCGGCGACGCGGCGCCGGTTGCGGCCGCCGCGGGGCGGCCCGCCTCGTGCCCCGAAACCGAGATCGGGAGGTGCGCGGCCGTGATGAGGCCTCCGTCGCAGAGGATCGCCGCGCGCTCGAGCGCGTTCTTGAGCTCGCGCACGTTGCCGGGCCACGGGTAGGCGAGGAGGAGGTCCTTCGCCTCCTTCGAGACTCCCGCCACCGGACGGCCGATCGCGGGCCCGAGCTCCGCGAGGAAGACCTCCGTGAGCGGGAGGACGTCGTCGACGCGCTCGCGGAGCGGCGGGAGGGCGATCTCGAAGACCGACAGCCGGTAGAAGAGGTCCTCGCGGAACTCGCCGCGCGCGATCGCCTTCTTGAGGTCGCGGTTCGTCGCCGCGACGATGCGTGCGTCGGTCTTGAGCACCTTCGTCCCGCCGAGCCTCTGGAACTCGCGCTCCTGCGAGGAGGCGCAGGAGCTTCGCCTGTACGGCCGGGCTCATCTCGCCCGCCTCGTCGAGGAAGAGCGTGCCGCCGGCGGCCTGCTCGATCCGTCCGGGCTTGGCGGCGGTCGCGCCCGTGAACGCCCCCCTCTCGTACCCGAACAGCTCGGACTCGAGGAGCTGGTCCGGGAGCGCGGCGGCGTTGATCGCGACGAACGGGCCCGAGGCGCGGCCCGAGGCGCGGTGGATCGCCCGCGCGAGGATCTCCTTGCCGGTGCCGGATTCGCCCGTCAGGAGGACCGTCGTCTCCGTGCGGCGCGACCTTGGAGACCTGGACGAGGATCGACTTCCAGCTACTTCGCGACGCCGACGATCCGCCCGAATCCCTCGCGCGACGCGAGCTCCTCCGTGAGCGTCGCGACGCGCTCCTCGAGCTTCTTCGCCTCGCTCACGGCGTCGGCGGCGCGGCGGGCCTCCCCCGCGAGGCGCTCGTGCGAGAGGGCGAGCGCGATCTGGTCCGCGACGTGCTGGGCGAGCGGGATGTCGCTCTCGCCGTACGTGCCGGGCGTCCGCGACAGGAAGAGGAGGCCGCCCGCGAACTGCCAGTGGCCCTCGAAGAAGATCGGGACCCTCAGGAGCGACCGCATCGCCGTCGGCCGCGAGGTGGCGGCACTTGTCCGAGGCCGGGTCGACCTCCTCGGCGACGTCGCGGACGATCTCGGTCGACCAGTCGTTCCCCCGCTCCCGCTCGGCCGGCGAGAGCCGGATCGGCTCGCGGATCTCCGGAAACCCCTTCCCCGAGACCGCGTACACGTGGATCGCGTCCCGCGCCTCGTTGAGAAGGCCGAGAGCCATCCGGTCGTGGGGGATCACGGGCCGCACGATCTCCGAGATCGCGTCGAAGACCTCGCGCACGTCGAGCGCCCGCGCGAGGACGGGGGAGAGCGCCTGGAGCGCCTCGTAGCGCCGGCGCCGCTCCTTCTCCTCCGCCGCGAGGCGCGCGTGCGCGACGGCCATCGCGACGACGTCCGCGATCGGCGTCAGGGACGCGAGGTCCTCTGCCCGGAACGCGTGCGCCTCGAGGCTCAGGAGGGAGAGGTAGCCGATCGTCCGCGGGCCGGCGTGAAGGGGGGCGCGCAGCATGCCGCGGACCCCGGACTCCCTCAGCTCGCGGTCGCGCGGGAAGGACGGATCGCACGCGGAGACGACGTCGTCGATGACGCCGGCCCGCGTGAGGACCGCCCACAGTCCGGGCGAGTACTCGGTGCGGGGCACCATCCGGGCATACGAGCGGCGCGTCTCGTCGGTGACCTCCGCGCCGCCGATCGAGTACAGGGCGAAGCCGTCGCCCTCGTCCGTGAGCGTCACGGTCATCGCGTCGAACGTGAGGACGCGCCCGGCGGCCGTCGCGATCCGGTGGAAGACCTCCGGAAGGTCCAGCGTCTCGCCGGCGACGCGGGCGATCTCGGAGAGGACCGGGACGAGGTCCGGGGGGCGCCCCGCGGCGGCCATGGGGGCGTCATTCTAGGCCCGCGCGGCTCGTCTACACTCGGGCACGATGCCGGTCCCCGAGACGCCCGCCGCCCTCGCCGAAGGGGTGCTCGCCGGCCGCGTCCCCGAGGTCGCCCGCGCGATCTCGTGGGCCGAGAGCGGGGATGCCCGATTCCCGGAGCTCCTCGCGGCCGTTTTCCCGCGCACGGGCCGCGCCCGCGTCACGGGTCTCACGGGCTCTCCGGGGGCGGGCAAGTCGACCCTCACGGCGGCGCTCGCGCGCCGCGCCCGTGCGCGCGGGAAGAGGGTCGGAATCGTCGCGGTCGACCCGTCCTCGCCGTTTTCGGGCGGCGCGATCCTCGGCGACCGGATCCGGATGCAGGACCTCTACACGGACCCGGGCGTCCTCATCCGCTCGATGGCGACGCGCGGCCATCTCGGCGGCCTCGCGCGCGCGTCGGCCGACGCCGTGGACGTCCTCGACGCCGCGGGCTTCGACGAGGTGCTCGTCGAGACGGTCGGCGTCGGGCAGGACGAGGTCGAGGTGTTCCGGCTGGCGGAGTCCTGCGTCGTCGTCCTGACGCCGGGGATGGGCGACGACATCCAGGCGATCAAGGCGGGCCTGATGGAGGTCGCGGACCTCTTCGTCGTGAACAAGTCCGACCGCGACGGCGCCGATCGCGTCGTGCTGGAGATCCTCCAGATGCTCGAGCTCGGCGAGCACGGCGCGTGGATCCCGCCGGTGGTGAAGACCGTCGCGACGACGGGCGCCGGCCTCGACGACCTGGAGGCGAAGCTCGCGGAGCATCGCGCTTTTCTGGATGGCCCCGACGGCGCCGCCAGGCGCCGCAGCGGACGATGATGCGAATCGAAGGGCTGGTCAGAGAAGACTTTCTTAGAAGGGTAGAGAGGCTGCGGGGCAGCAGCGGAGCGCTCGACGAGGCGGCGGAGCGCGTCGAGGCCCGCCCGGAGGATCCGATCTCGGCGGCCCGCGGCCTGGTCGCGCGCATCGAAGTGGGCGCCGGCGGCACCGCGCCCCACCCCTCTTCACCTTCTAAGAAATCTCCGGTCTCCTCTTCTCTTGTCTCCCGCATCTCCCACCTCGGCATCTCCGTCCCGTCCCTCGAGCAGGGCGGGAAGTTCTGGGACCTCCTCGGCCTCGTCGAGGAGCACCGCGAGGAGGTCGCCTCGCAGAAGGTGCTCACGTCGTTCCGCGCGGTGGGGGAGTCGCACCTCGAGCTCCTCGAGCCCACGTCCCCGGACAGCCCGATCGGCAAGGCGCTCGCGACGCGCGGCCCGGGCATCCACCACCTGTGCCTCGAGGTGACGGACGTCCGCGCGGCTCTCGCGCGGCTGAAGGCCGCGGGCGTGCGCCTCGTGAACGAGGAGCCGTTCGACGGCGCGCACGGATGCCTCGTCGCGTTCGTGCACCCGTCCGCGACGGGCGGCATCCTCCTCGAGCTGTCGGAGAAGAAGATAGAGGCCGGGCCAGGACGGGAAGCCTCAATTCGGGCTGTCGGAGTCGGGCGACAGGGGCGCGGGCCGCAGGACCTCGCGCACGTCGCGGCCGACGATCGCGAAGAAACGCTCCGCGTAGCTCGCGACGCTGCCGACGCGCGTGTCCTCGAAGATCTTCTCGACGCGGTGGAGCGGGACGAAGAGCGTCGTGACACCGAGCTCGGGGTCGGCGCCCGGACGCTGCTGGCGGGCCCACTCCTCGAAGAGGTCGAGCTCGAGGCCGCGAAGCGTCAGGCCCGCGGGGGAGAGCGCGACGAGGACGCCCCAGTACTTCTCCTTGGGCGTGACGAGGTGAACGAGGACGAGGGTCCCGGCTTCCACGACGCCTGCCCTAGAAGATGACGCTCGTGACGAAGTAGCGGGAAGGGGTCACGCGGCCCGTCAGGAGGTTGTCCGCGTCGTTCGGGCTGAGGTCGAAGCGGGCTGCCGATTCGCCGGTGGACGTCGTGAAGACGACCTCGGCCTTGTCGAGCGGCTTGCCCGCCGCGCGGGACTCCTTGAGCCCGCGCGCGCACGCGACGAGGGCGAGGAACACCTGCTGCTCGGATTCCGTCGTCGCCTACACGTGGATGCCGGACGGGATCTGCGTGAGCTTGACGCCCTTGACGTTGCTCCCGTCGAGCGCGCGCATGAACGCTTCCGTGATCTGCGGGTCCATCACGATCGTCGGCGCCTCGGCGGCGGCGGCGCGGACGGCCGCTCGCGTCGTCCGCGGGCTGGCGACCTTCACGAGCTCGCCCTCGGGGGGCTCGGGGCGCGTCGTGTCCATGTTCTTGCGGCCGTGCTTGCGGATGTACTCCGACAGCGACGGCTTCTTCTACTCGGGGCTCGGCAGCGACGAGCGCGAGCCGCCCGGATCGTCGAGGAGGTAGGCGTTGCCGAGGCCTTCCTTGTTGACCTTGTCGCTGCGCGCCTGGTCCCACTCTTCGATGGCGATGGACTGGGGTGTGCCGAGCGGGGTCGTGTAGACGACGCGCTTGCCCTGAACGACCGGCTTCTCCTGCGCCTCGATCCGCTTGCCGTCCTTCGTGTAGATGACGTACGTGGCCGAGGCGGTCCCGGCGAGGCCGAGGGCCGTCGCCAGGAGGGCGGCGGCGAGGCGGGAGTTGCGGGACATCGGGACCTCCGGGCCGCGCGGGAATCGGGGAATCGCGGCGACATGAAGTATAAACGCGGGAGAGGAATCGCCAGCCGTGCTCATCGTCATGGACCGCACCGCCACGGGAGGCGACGTCGAGCGCGTCGTCGCCGCGGCCGAGAAGCTCGGGCTCAAGGCGCACCCGATCCCGGGCGCCCAGCGCACGGCCATCGGCCTCACGGGCAACAAGGGCACGATCGGGCCCGCCGCCTTCGAGAACCTCCCGGGCGTCCTCGAGGTCATCCGCGTCTCGCATCCCTACAAGCTCGTCTCGCGCGAGTTCCACCCGGAGGACACGATCGTGTCGATCGGCGGCGTCCCGGTGGGGGGACGCGCGTCGTCGTCATGGCGGGCCCGTGCGCCGTCGAGAGCCTCGAGCAGACGGTCACGATCGCGAAGGCCGTCAAGGAGCTCGGCGCGCACCTCCTGCGCGGCGGGGCCTACAAGCCGCGCACGTCGCCGTACTCGTTCCAGGGGCTCGGGGAGGAAGGGCTCGAAGATCCTCGCGGAGGCGCGCGAGGTCACGGGGCTCCCGGTCGTGACGGAGGTCGCTCGACACGGCCACGGTCGACCTCGTCGCGCGCTACGCGGACTGCCTCCAGATCGGCGCGCGCAACATGCAGAACTTCGAGCTCCTCAAGCTCGCGGGCCGCTCCGGCAAGCCCGTCCTCCTCAAGCGCGGGATGTCCGCGACGCTCGAGGAGTTCCTCCTCGCGGCCGAGTACGTCCTCGCCGAGGGCAACCCGAACGTCGTCCTGTGCGAGCGCGGCGTGCGCACGTTCAACGACTTCACGCGCAACACGCTCGACCTCGCGGTCGTCCCCGCGGTCGAGCGGCTCAGCCACCTCCCGATCCTCGTCGACCCGTCCCACGGCACCGGGCGCCGCGACAAGGTCCTTCCGATGTCGCTCGCGTCCATCGCGGCCGGCGCCGACGGCGTCGCGATCGAGGTGCACCACCGGCCCGCCGAGGCGCTCTCGGACGGCCCGCAGGCGCTGACGCCGGAGCTCTTCGCGGACCTCATGGCGAAGGTGCGCCCCGTCGCCGCCGCCGTCGGGAGGACGCTGTGAGCGCCCGCGCGGTCCTGCTGCTCGAGGACGGCCGCCGCTGGGACGGCCGCGCCGTCGGCGCGCGGGGCACCTCGTTCGGCGAGGTCGTCTTCAACACGGGGATGGCGGGCTACCAGGAGACGCTCACGGACCCGTCCTACCGCGGCCAGATCGTCGTGATGACGGCGTCGCACATCGGCAACTACGGCCTCAACGACGAGGACGTCGAGTCGGACCGGATGCAGGTCGCCGGCTTCGCGGCGCGGCACTTCCCGGACCGGTTCTCGAACGCGCGCGGCAAGGAGTCCGTCGCCGAGGCGCTCGCGAAGGCCGGCGTGCCGGGCCTCGACGGGCTCGACACGCGCGCGCTCGTCATGCACCTGAGGAGCGCGGGCGCGATGCGCGGCGCGATCTCGTCGGAGGTCGCGTCGGACGCGGACGCCGCCGCGCTCCTCGAGAGGATCCAGGCGCAGCCGACGATGGCGGGCGCGGCCCTCGCGCTCACGGTCGTCGACCCACGAGCGTACGAGTTCCCGATGCCGCCGGGCGCCGCCGTCAAGGGGCGCATTGCGGCGATCGACTACGGGATCAAGACGAACATCCTGCGGATGCTCGCGGCGCGCGGCCTCGAGCCCACCGTGTTCCCCGCGACGACGCCCGCGAAGGAGATCCTCGCGCAGGGCTTCGACGGCGTCTTCCTCTCGAACGGGCCGGGCGACCCGGACGCGCTGCCCGGACCGGTCGCGAACGTGAAGGCGTTCGTCGCGTCGGGCACGGCCCGTCTTCGGGATCTGCCTCGGACAGCAGCTCCTCGGCCTCGCCGTCGGCGGGACGACGTACAAGCTCAAGTTCGGCCACCGCGGCGCGAACCATCCCGTGAAGAACCTCCGCACGGGCCACGTCGCGATCACGTCGCAGAACCACGGGTTCTCGGTCGCGGCCGACTCGCTCCCGGGAACGCCGAGCTCACGCACGTGAACCTCAACGACGGCACGTGCGAGGGCTTCCGGCTCACGGACAAGCCGGTCTTCGCGGTCCAGTACCACCCGGAGTCCGCCCCCGGCCCGCACGACTCCGACGCGCTCTTCGACGAGTACGTCGACCTCGTCATGAAAAACGCTGGAGGACTCCCATGAGCGTTCTCTCGCGCACGGCTTTCGCCTCGTCGCGGTCCTCGGACTTCTCGCCGCCCCGGCGGCCGGCGCCGCCGACGGCACGGCCGAGGGGACGATCACGGTCAACGGGAAGACGACGAAGCTCACGCACGCGTACGCGCGCGCCGTGAAGGGCTTCTTCGACAAGACGAAGGAGGACGTCGAGGTCGTCCTCACCGACGTCCCGCTCGAGGCCAAGGCGCTCGAGGACCAGTTCGAGCGCATCCACCTGGCCGAGGCCGGCAAGCTCCACGCGTTCGAGATCACGCTCGACGCCGAGGGCAAGCCGATCTCGACGGCCTTCCGGGACAATGGCTTCAAGAAGGCGAGCCCGAGCGGCCTCTCGTCGCGCCGACGTCTTCACGAGGAAGGTCTTCGACGGCAAGACGGTCGAGGGCAGCTACAGGAGCGCGAAAGAGAGCGAGTTCTTCGGCGACACGTACAGCTTCGACGTCTCCTTCAAGGCGGAGATCACCCGCGCTCCGACGGTCGTCCCGCCGACCGCCGCCGAGACGGCCGCGGCGCAGAAGAGCGCCGCAGACGACGGTATACGTGGAATACCTCAAGGCCGTCCAGAAGGAGGACCTCCCGGCGCTCAAGAAGCTCTTCACGAAGGAACAGGCGAAGCACCTCGATGAGCCGGACGCGAAGAAGATGGTCGGGATGGTCAGGATGATGTCCGCGACGAACATCAAGGTCCTCAAGGTCGTCGAGACCGGCGACGCCGCCGACCTCACGGTCAGCGGCAAGCAGGACGCCGAGCGTCGTGAGCGGCGTCGTCCACATGGTCAAGGAAGGCGGCGCCTGGAAGGTCCAGCAGGAGGAGTGGAAGAACTAGACCGTAAGATCAGGGAATGCACGTCTCCGCCTTTCTCGCGAAGCGCTTCCTCGCGGGCTCGCGGCGGGGGCTCCCGAAGACGGTCTCGCTCCTCGCGCTCGCGGGCGTCGCGCTCGGCGCCGCGTCGCTCGTCGTCGCGATGGGGCTCATGTCCGGCTACCGCCACGATCTCGCCGAGCGCCTCGCGGGGACCAGCGCGGAGGTCATCGCGATGCCCGAGGCCGGCATGGCGCCCGAGGAGGTTCGCAAGGCACTCGCGGTCCTCCCGAACGTCGCGGCCGTCGCCCGGACCGGGTTCGCACCCGCCCTCGTCCTCTCGGCCGCCGCGCCGCACGGCGCGGACGCGCTCGTGAAGGCGCTCGACCTGCCGGCCGGCCTCGCGACGACGCGGCTCCTCGGCCGCGTGCCCGGCATCGGTGCGACGTTCGCCGCGCTGCGCGCGAAGGGCGAGACGCCGGTTCTCCTCGGTTCCGGCCTCGCGAAGCGGCTCGGCGTCGCCGTCGGGGCGCGCATCGTCCTCGAGACGGCGTCCGCGGCCCTGTCTTCGGGCGTTGCGCCGCCCGCGCGCACGCCGCTGGCGGTCGCGGCCGTGCTCGAGACGGGCTTTTCCGAGGTGGACGACGGCTGGGCCGTCCTCGCCCTGCCGGACTTCGAGCGTCTCGCGCCTCCGGATGCGCGCGTGGGCCTGTGGGAGATGAAGCTCGTGCATCCGTCCGCGTCCACCGAGACCGTCGCAGTCCGCGCGCCGGCTCCTCGGCCCCGGCGCAACGGTCCTCGACTGGAAGGTCCTGAACCGCGACCTCTTCCAGGCGCTCGCCGTCCAGCAGACGCTCCTCTTCGTGGTCCTGACCCTCATCGTCGCCGTCGCGGCCGGGACCGTCGTGTCGTCGCTCGTCGTCCTCCTCGCCGAGAAGACGCGCGACGTCGGCGTCCTCGCGGCGCTCGGCGCGCCGCCGCGAACGATCGCCCGGACGTTCCGGCTGTCCGGCCTCCTCCTCGGCGGCGGAGGGCTCGTTCTCGGGATCCTCTTCGGTCTCGTCGTGTGCGCGCTCCTCACGATCTTCCGCGTCGTGCGCTTTCCTCCGGAGATCGCGAAGGTCTACTACCTCGCCTGGATGCCCTTCCGCCCCGAGCCGCTCCACGTCCTCGGGATCCTGTGCGTCGGGCTCGTCCTCGTCCTCCTCGCCTCCGCGCTGCCCGGCGCGGCGCGCCGCGCGCCTGAACCCGTCGGACGCGCTGCGGTACGAGTAGGGCCGGGCGTAGACTGCCGCGCGTGAAAGCCGGCGCGAACGCCCTGGCCGAGCGGCCGCTGCCGCTCGTGTTCCCGTTCCCCGGCCGCAGTGTCACCGTGGACCAGGTCGCGCTCGAGGAGCGCGCCGCGTCGCTCGGGAAGAGGTCGATCAAGAAGGCGACGAAGGTCGCCGGGATCCGCCTCGCGATCTCGATGTGCGACCTCACGACGCTCGAGGGAAAGGACTCGCCGGGGAAGATCCGCCAGATGTGCGCGAAGGCGATCCGTCCGGACCCGGGGGACCTCTCCGTGCCGCCGGTCGCCGCGGTCTGCGTATACCCGGACCTCGTCGGGATCGCGAAGCGCGCTCTCTCCGGCTCGACCGTGAGGGTCGCGAGCGTCGCGACGGCGTTCCCGTCGGGGCGTGCGCCGCTCGCGGTGAAGATCCTCGACGTGAAGCGTGCCGTCGCGGCCGGCGCGGACGAGATCGACATGGTGATCGATCGCGGAGGGTTCCTCGCGGGCGACCTGAGGATGGTCTTCGACGAGATCGCGGCGGTGAAGAGCGCGTGCGGGGAAGCTCACCTCAAGGTCATCCTCGAGACGGGCGAGCTCGAGACGTACGACAACGTCCGCCGGGCCTCGGACCTCGCGATCGCGGCCGGCGCCGACTTCATCAAGACGTCCACGGGCAAGATCCAGCCCGCCGCGACGCCGCCGGTGACGCTCTGCATGCTCGAGGCGATCCGCGACCACTGGCTCGCGACGGGCGTGAAGATCGGGATGAAGCCCGCGGGCGGGATCCGGACGAGCAAGCAGGCGCTCCACTACCTCGTGCTCGTCAAGGAGACGCTCGGCGCCGACTGGCTCACGCCGGACCTCTTCCGCTTCGGGGCGTCCAGCCTCGTCAACGACTGCCTCATGCAGCTGAAGAAGGAAGAGACGGGGCGTTACCGCTCCGAGGAAGAGTTCACGAAGGACTGAGATGGCCGAAGAGAAGAAGAAGATCCTGCTTAGAAGGGGAAGAGGGAACGGCCGCTCGCGTGCGATGGTCGTTCGTGAACCCGACTTTCTCGGCAAGTGGGAGTACGCGCCCGCGCCCGAGTCGACTTCCCATCTCGACATTCGTCCGTCTTACGATCTCTTCGTCGGCGGAAAGTGGGTCCCCGCCCGGTCGCGCAAGCGCTTTTCCACGATCAACCCGGCCACCGAAGAGACGCTCTCCTCCGTGGCGGAGGCCGGTGCGGCCGACGTCGACGCCGCGGTGCGCGCGGCCGACCGCGCGTACGAGAGGTACTGGCGCCGCATGCCGGGAAAGGAACGCGGCAAGTACCTCTACCGGATCGCGCGCATGCTGCAGGAGAAGGCGCGCGAGTTCGCCGTCCTCGAGACGATGGACGGCGGCAAGCCGATCAAGGAGTCGCGCGACGTCGACGTGCCGCTCGCGGCGGCGCACTTTTTCTATTACGCGGGCTGGGCCGACAAGCTGGACTACGCGCTCCCGGGCCGCAAGGCGCGCCCGATCGGCGTCTGCGGGCAGGTCATCCCGTGGAATTTCCCGCTTCTCATGGCCGCGTGGAAGCTCGCGCCGGCCCTCGCGTGCGGAAACGTGTCGATCCTGAAGCCGGCCGAGACGACGCCGCTCACCGCGCTCCACCTCGCGCGCCTCTTCGAGGAGGCCGACTTTCCGCCCGGCGTCGTCAACGTGATCACGGGCGCGGGCCCGACGGGTGCCGCGCTCGTGACGCACCCGAAGGTGCGGAAGGTCGCGTTCACGGGCTCGACGGAGGTCGGCAAGAGGATCCAGAAGTCGGCCGCCGGGACCGGCAAGCGCCTCACGCTCGAGCTCGGCGGCAAGGCCGCGAACATCGTCTTCGCCGACGCGCCCCTCGACCAGGCCGTCGAGGGAATCGTCAACGGGATCTACTTCAACCAGGGCCACGTCTGCTGCGCCGGCTCCCGGCTCCTCGTCGAGGAGTCCGTGCACGACGTCCTCGTGCGCAAGCTCGCGCTGCGCATCCGCACGCTGCGCCTCGGCGACCCGCTCGACAAGAACACGGACGTCGGCGCGATCAACTCGAAGATGCAGCTCGAGAAGATCCGGGAGCTCGTCCAGTCCGGCGTCGACGAGGGAGCGGTCCTGACGCAGTCGGGCTGCGCGCTCCCGGCGAAGGGCTTCTGGTTCCCGCCCAGCTTCTTCACGAACGTCGCGCAGAGCTTCCGCATCGCGAACGAGGAGATCTTCGGACCCGTCCTCGCCGTCCAGACGTTCCGGACGCCGGACGAGGCAATCGAGAAGGCGAACAACACGATGTACGGCCTCTCGGCGGGCGTCTGGACGGACAAGGGCTCGAAGATCTTCAAGGTCTCGCAGAAGCTGCGCGCCGGAGTCGTCTGGGCGAACACGTACAACAAGTTCGACCCGACGTCCCCCTTCGGGGGCTACAAGGAGTCCGGCTTCGGCCGCGAAGGCGGACGCCACGGCCTCGCGGCATATCTCGAAGCGGAGTAGCCGAGGGCGCCCCGACCGTCAGAGGTCGTAGTAGAGCTCGATCTCGTAGGGGTGCGGGCGGTTGCGGACCTCGCGGTCCTCTTCCCTCTTCTTCTGGATCCAGCGCGGGATCAGGTCCGCGGGGAAGACGCCGTCCTTCGTGAGAAACGCATGGTCCTCCTCGAGCGCGTCGAGCGACTCGTCGAGCGCCGTCGGCAGCGCGCGGATCTTCGCCTTCACCTCCGGCGGAAGCGCCGCCACGTCGCCGTCGAACGGCCCGAAGCCGAGCGCGGTGGGGTCCATCCGCTTTTCGACGCCGTCGAGGGTGGCGAGGAGCTGTGCGGCCATCGCGAGGTATGGATTGCAGCTCGCGTCCGGCGGACGGAACTCGAAGCGTGCGCTCTCGGGCCGGTTCGCGTACTTCGGGATGCGGATCGCCGCGCTGCGGTTTCCGAGGGAGTAGATCGCGGTCACGGGCGCTTCGAAGCCCGGGACGAGGCGGCGGTAGGAGTTCGTCGACGGGTTCGTGAACGCCATGACGGCTGCGCCGTGGTGCAGGAGCCCGCCGATCGCGAAGCGACCCGTCTCGCTCACGCACCCGTAGCCCGCGGGGTCGAAGGTGACGTTTCGCTCGCCGTGGAGGACGAGCTGGTGGCAGTGCATGCCGCTCCCCGCCTCTCCGTAGAGCGGCTTCGGCATGAACGTGGCCGTCAGCCCCATCTTCGCCGCGGCGCGCCGGACGACGTACTTCACCATGAGCACGGCGTCGCAGGCGTCGAGGAGCGGCAGGAGCGGAATCTCGATCTCGCACTGGCCTGGCCCGCCCACCTCGTGGTGGTGGTACTTCACCGGGACGCCGACGGACTCGAGGATGCGCGAGATTTTCGTGCGCGCGTCGTCGAGGTGGTCCTGCGGCGGCAGCGCGTGGTATCCGCCGTGCCGCGGGATCGCGAAGCCCGAGCCCAGCTCGTGACTCCGCCAGTCGGCCTCCGACGACTCGACGCGGTAGCTCGACACGTTGACGCCGTTCTCGTACGCGACGCCGTCGAAGAGGTAGAACTCGAATTCGGGCCCCCAGAGGCTGCACGTCCCGACGCCGCTCGCGCGGAGCCTCTCCTCGGCGCGCCTCGCGATCGTCCGCGGGTCGAAGAGGACCGGCGAACGGTCGTCGGCTTCGAGGATCCGGCAGAGGAAGCTGAGCGTCTTCTCCTCCGGGAAGGGGTCGACGAACGCGGTGGCGAGGTCCGGGACGAGGACGAGGTCGCCGGACTTGACGGACCTGAGGCCGACGGACGAGCCGTCGAAGCCGACGCCGTCCTCCATGAGCTCGGGCGTGAACCGCTCGGCGGGAAGAGTGACGTGCCGCCATCGGCCCGCGAGGTCGCAGAACTTCAGGTCGACCATCGCCACGCCGTGCTGGCGGACGTACGCGGCGGCCTC
The DNA here is from genome assembly GCA_963776915.1 of uncultured Acidobacteriota bacterium. Lineage (GTDB taxonomy): Bacteria > Acidobacteriota > Thermoanaerobaculia > UBA5066 > UBA5066 > Fen-183. The sequence continues at coordinate 243,917 of CAVZPE010000016.1, forward strand.
GTCGAATCGCTGGAACATCGGGTCCTCCGCCCTGACGTTAGGCGTGCTCCCGGAGGCCCGCCATGGGCCGTTTGAACCAGTGCCGTCAGATCAGGCCGACGGCACGGGACGCGAGCACCGCGACGACCAGGAGCGAGATGATCGACTGCAGCATCGTCAGGATCTTCGCCCAGCGCGAGAGGACGGGCGTGTCGGTGGGCGAGAAGGCCGTGCTGTTGTTGAAGGCGAGGAAAAGATAGTCCACGAACCGGGGGGACCAGTTCGTCGGCCCCGGGCACCCGTCCATCATCTGGGGGAAGAAGAAATCGCCCTCGGTGTGCGCGCCGCGCCCGTCCCGGGCGAACGGCCCCCCCGCGTCGAGCCTCCAGTACCAGATCGCGAAGACGAGAACGTTCGCGGCCCAGAGACACGCCGCGGACTTCGCGAGCTCCGCCGGCGTCTCGCTCTTCTCCGGCAGCCCCGCGATGAGGAGCGCGAGGGAGCCGACGAGGGCCAGCGTCACGACACCGCTCATGGCGAATCCGAGCGCGCGCACGAGAAACGTGCGGCGCGCCCGATGCGCGAGGATCGTCGGGACCGCGAGGACGACGAGAACGGCGAGGACGACCCACCGCGGGCCGAGGATGAGCGTCGATGGAAGCGCGAAGTTGAGGAGGCCGAGCGCGAGAAGCGCGAAGAGGACGGGCCAGCGGGCCTCCGACGGGATGACTTTCGGTGCCGTCATGCGGGGGATCTTATCGGCCTGGCACGTGTCGTGCTCTGCGAGTCGGAGGAGGCTCTATGACTACTGAAACCATCCTCATCATCGTCGTCGTTCTTCTTCTTCTGGGCGGCGGAGGCTTCTACTGGCGCGGCCGGCGTTGAGCGCCCCCTTCGCGGGGCCCTGTTCGTCCGGTTCCCGGGGAGGGCAGACAAATGAAATGGATGGGTACGTTTTTCCTCGGCTACGTCCTTCTGCTCGCCGGAATCCTCGCGGCGCTATGGAAATTCGGGGTCCTGGCGAACGTGAGCGCCACCTGGATCGGGATCGGCGCCCTCATCGCGGTGGGCATCGGCCTCATGGCCGCCGTGGCCAACAGCGGCCGCAAGGATACGATCCAGATCGACAAGTAGGGCGGGCTGCCGGCGGAATCGGGTCCGTTCGGAAACCTGGGGCCGCCGAGCGTGCGGAAGCGCGGGTCGGGCATTGAGCGTGCGGGCTAGAATCCTCGCGTGCCTCGCCTCGATGTCCGCAAGACGTACAAGCTCCTGATCGGCGGCGCGTTCGTCCGAACCGAATCGGGTCGCGCGTACACGGCGTCGGGCGGGAAGCATGAGTTCCTCGCGCACGTGCCGCTCGGCTCTCGCAAGGACGTGCGCGACGCCGTCAAGGCCGCCCGCGGCGCGTTCGCCGGCTGGTCCTCGCGCACCGCCTACAACCGCGGGCAGATCCTCTACCGCGCCGCCGAGATGCTCGAGCAGAGGAGCGCCGAGTTCGTGGACGCGATTCGGACGCTCCACGGGCGCCTCCGCGGCGCGCCGCGAAGAAGGAGGTCGCCGCCTCCGTCGACCGGCTCGTCCACTTCGCGGGCTGGGCCGACAAGATCGCGGCCGTCCTCGGCAGCGTGAACCCCGTCGCCGCGCCGTACTTCGACTTCTCGACGCCCGAGCCCACGGGCGTCGTCGGGATCGTCGCGCCCGAAGCGCCGTCGCTCCTTCCGCTCGTGACGCGCGTCGCGGCCGCGATCGTCTCCGGCAACACGGCCGTCGCGATCGGCCCGGAGAAGACCCCGATCCCGGTGCTTCTCTTCGGCGAGGTCGCGGCCACGAGCGACCTGCCGGCCGGCGTCGTGAACCTCCTGTCCGGACGGAAGAAGGAGCTCGTCTCCGCGCTCGCGACCCACCGCGACGTCGACGCCATCGACGAGGGCTCCGGGGACGCCGCGCTCGGGACGCTCGTCGAGGCGGAGGCCGCCGACCGCGTGCGGCGCGTCTCGCGCCCGAAGGCGGTCGCCGCCTCCGACTGGTTCCTCTCCGCGAAGGCCGAAGGGCTCGCGGCGCTCGAGCCGTTTCTCGAGATCAAGACGACGTGGCACCCCGCGGGGGTCTGAAACCGCCCTCCGCGTGAAGCCTCTCTTCTTCTTCGAGCTCTCCGGGGGGCGCTCAGCGCGGCCCCCCGGACCCCCCGCCAAAGAAGCACTCGGATGAAACCTCTCTTCTTCTTCGACCTCGACGACACGCTCGTCGACCACCACGCGGCCGAGGAGGGCGCGCACCGCGAGACGCACGCGGCTCACGCGCCGCTGTTCGGCGGCGTCCCGTTCGAGACGTGGCTCGCCGCCTACCGGAAGAGCAACCTCGCCCTCTGGGAGCGGTACGGAAGAGGGGAGATCGACCGTCCGACCCTTTCGAGGCAGCGCTTCGCGGATCCGCTCGTCGAGCTCGGCCTGGACGTCGGACACGGGACGAGGATCGGGGATCACTACATGCAGGCCTACGGCCGGCACTGGACGCTCGTCGACGGCGCCGAGGAGGTCCTCGAGCACGCGGCGCGGTTCGGCGTCACGGGGATCCTCTCGAACGGGTTCCGCGACACGCAGCGGGGGAAGATCGCGCGCTTCGGCCTGGACCGCTGGGTGCGGCACGTCGTCCTGTCGGAGGACGTCGGGGCGATGAAGCCCGCGCGCGAGATCTTCGACGCGGCGTGGAAGGCCGCGGGCGGCCGGGAAGGGCGGCGCGTGTACGTCGGCGACTCGTTCGCGACCGACGTTCTCGGCGCGAAGGCGGCGGGCTGGTTCCCGATCTGGTTCGACCGGCACGCGCGCGGCGCGCCGCAGCCCGTCGTCTACGTCCGCCGCCTCGCGGACCTCCTGCCGCTCCTCTCCTAGCGCTTGCCCGGCGTCGAGGGCGGCGTCATCGCCGAGGGGAGCGTCTTCTTCATCGCGGCCAGGACGGGCTCGTTCCCCGCGGGCGGCACGAAGCCGTGGTGCGTGAGGATGTGCCAGATCCGGCCGACGACGGCCTCGTTCAGGAGAGGCTTGCCGATGACGTCGGTCGCGCCGGACTGGATCGCGAACGCGAAGTGGCTGCGGTCGAGGCGCGCCGTCGTGAGGACGACGGGCAGCGCGGCGGTCTGGGGCTGGGCCTTGATGACGCGCGTGACGTCGAAGCCGTCCATGCCGGGCAGCTGCACGTCCATGAGGAGCAGGTCGACGGTGTCCTGCAGGAGCCGCTCGAGAGCCTCGGGGCCGTCCTTGGCCTCGAGGGTCCGGCAGCCGTGGCGTCCGAGGAGGTCCGCCAGCATCTTGCGGCCGCGCGCGTCTCCCTCGACGAGGAGGATCACGGGCGGGCGGTTCTTGACGATGGGCGGCGTCGGGACCACGCTGGCGGGGACGGCGGTCATCGGGCGCACGGGCGTCGGCATGCCCGCCATGTCGAGGATCGCGCTCGCGTGCGTGACCGCGGGAGCGGGGACGGCCGGGCTCGGAATCGGCGCGGCCGGAGGAACCGGCGGCTGGGGCGCCGGCGCTTCGCCGGACGGCGCGCCCTCGCGGAACGGAGGCAGCATCGCGAGCTCGGCCTCGAGGTCCGCGGCCGAGGCGAAGCGTTGTGCGGGGTCCTTCGCGAGCGCCCGATACGTGATCGCGATGAACTCGGGCGCGACGTCCGTGTGCTGCCTGAGGTCCTCGGGGGGCGGCTCCGAGACGTGCTTCATCGCGATGACGAGCGGCGACTCGCCGTCGTACGGCACGTGGCCCGTCAGGCACTCGTACGCCATGATCCCGATCGAGTAGACGTCGCTGCGCGCGTCCGTCGGCCGGCCGAGCGCCTGCTCGGGCGACATGTAGTGCGGCGTCCCGACCATGACGCTGTCGAGCGTGAGCTGCTCGGTCGTCTTCCCGCGGGCGAGGCCGAAGTCGAGGATCGCGACCGCGCCCGAGTCCTCGACCATGACGTTCTGGGACTTGAGGTCGCGGTGGATGATCCCGAGCTTGTGCGCCGCGTCGCTCCCGAGCGCGATCTGCCGCAGGATCGAGATCGCGCGGGCCTGGGGCAGCCGGCCCTCGGTCTGGATGATCGTCCTGAGGTCCTTCCCCGGGACGTACTCCATCGTGATGTACGGGAAGTCCCCGCTCATCCCGAAGTCGTGGATGCGGGCGACGTTCGGGTGCTTGATCTTGCGGTTGAGGTTGATCTCGCGCTTGAACCTCTGGAGGAGCTGCTGGTCGTCCGTCTCCCAGTCGGGGGAGAGAACCTTGATCGCGACGACGTCCTCGAGGTCGAGATCCTGCGCCTTGAAGACGATGCCCATGCCGCCGCGACCGACGGTTTCGAGCCATCGGTAGCGCGTGAGGCCTTCGAAGAACTTCTGGCGGAGTCGGTCGAGGTTCATGGTCGCGGCGGCGCCGGTGCCGTAGCGTAGCAACTTCGGAGGCGCGGGCGGGACGGATCCGGATATTCCGCGGGGGAGGCGTAATCTTCCCCCGGTCCGGTTGCGTCTGATTCTCAGAATCGCGAGGATCGACACGATGAAACCGCCCGCCCGCCACGCACTCGCCGCCCTGCTGGCCGCCGCCCTCGGGAGCGGGACCGGTTTCGCCGCCGGCGTGGAGGTTCCGGAAGGCCCGGACCCCGGAGCGCCGGGAGCGGCAGGACGCTGCGCCGCCCCCCGCGGCCGCCGACTGCTCCTTCGTGGCGTCCCACGCCGACCCGGACGGGCGACTGCGGCGCGAATCGGCCTCCCGCGTGACGCAGTCCTTCGCCGCGTCCCACCCCGCGGCCGTCACCGGGCCTCCCGTTCCAGCCGACCGTGCACATCCGGCGGGTCAACGTCGTGGACGACGAGATCTTCGGAAAGATGGACGCCGACCACGTCGCCTCCGCGCCGCTGTGCACCGACGCCGAGTTTCTCCGGCGCGTGACGCTCGACCTCACGGGGCGCATTCCGGACGCGGCCACCGTCGCCGCGTTCCTCTCCGACCCGTCGCCCGACAAGCGGTCACGGATGGTCGACACGCTCCTCGCGTCGGACGCCTTCGTGGACCGCTGGGCGTTCTTCTACGACGAGATGTTCCAGAACACGGCGTTCGCCGCGAGCGGCCGGCTCTATCCGCAGGGCCGGAACGCCTTCCACGCGTACTTCCAGGACGCCGTCCGGTCGCACAAGCCGTGGGACGTGATGGCGCGCGAGATCATCGGCGCGGCGGGCGTCAACACGGCGGTCGGGCAGGCGAACTACGTCGTGCGCCAGATCCAGACGAACGGCCCGGCCCAGGACACGTACGACAACCTCGCGGCCTCGACGGCGACCGCGTTCCTCGGAACGAGCGCCGTCTTCTGCACGTCCTGCCACAACGGCCAGGGCCATCTCGACGCGATCAACCTCTGGGGCTCGACGGTGAAGCGCCAGGACTTCTGGGGCCTCGCCGCCTTCTATGCGCGCGCGACGGCGGTGCGCTCCGGCACGACGAACGCGACGTACGCCTACACGGTCGGCGAGCGCGCGAACGGCACGTACCTCCTGAACACGACGACGGGCAACAAGACGGACCGGACCGGCGCGTACTACACGACGAGCCCTCCGGGACTGACGTCGATCAGCCCGGCGTACCCGAAGACGCCGCTCGCCCCGGCGGGCGGGGCGCCCGGAAACGGCGAGGGCTTCCGGCAGGCGCTCGGCCGGCTCGTGACGAGCGACCCGCAGTTCGCGCGCGCGGCCGTCAACTTTCTCTGGAAGGAGCTCTTCACGGTCGGAATCGTCGAGCCCGCGGACGCGTTCGACCCCATGCGACAGGACCCGGCCAGCCCGCCCCCGGGCACCTGGACGATCCAGCCCACGCATCCGGCCCTGCTCGAGAAGCTCGCCGAGGACTACGCCGGGCACGGCTACGACCTTCGCCATCTCCTCGGGCTCCTCGCGAAGTCCAGCGCGTACCAGCTCTCGTCGTTCTACCCGGGGACGTGGAGCGAGGCCTACGCGCCGTACTTCGCGCGGCACTTCGCGCGCCGCCTCACGGCCGAGGAGGTGTTCGACGCGATCACGCGGGCGACGGGCGTCGGCGCGTCGATCCCCGTCAGCGGCGGCCGCCCGCCGGTCGCCTGGGCGATGCAGCTGCCGGACGTGCAGGAGCCCGGCGGCGGGTCGGTCATCGGCAACTTCCTGAACGCGTTCCTGCGCGGCGACCGCGACGGCGACGCGCGCTCGAACGAGTTCTCGATCTCGCAGGCGCTCCTCATGCTGAACGACACGACGGTCACGAGCCGCATCCGGGCCACCGCGGCGGGCTCGGCCGTCAACAGGCTCGTCGCGGCCAACGCGTCGCCCTCCCAGATCGTCGCGTCGCTCTACCTCTCCACGCTCTCGCGCACGCCGACGCCCGCCGAGCTCGCGGCGGGCACCGCGCTCTTCGCGAGCCCGGCGAACGGGGAGACGAAGGCCCAGGTCGCCGAGGACCTCCAGTTCGCGCTCCTCAACAAGCTCGACTTCCTCTACGACTACTGAGGCCGCCATGAATCTCCTCCCGACCCTCCCGGCCTCCGGAGCGACCCCGGTGAACGGTCCCGACCTCTCCCGCCGGGGCTTCCTGCGGCTCGGCGCGACCGGCCTCGTGGCCTCGTGGTTCCTGAAGTCCCCGGCGGCGGCGTGGGCCGCCGAGTCGGCCCAGGTCGCGACCCGCAGCACCGCCCGGAACGTCATCTTCATCTTCCTCCCGGGCGCGCCGAGCCAGGTCGACAGCTGGGACCTCAAGGAGGGCGCCTGGACGCCCGCGGATTTCGCGCCGGCGGGCTTCGGAGCGGGCCTGCGCTTCCCGGCCGGGCTCATGCCGAACATGGCGAACCGGCTCTCAGACGTCGCGATCGTCCGCTCGATGAAGTCGCAGGCCCTCGTCCACGGGCTCGGCCAGACGTGGCTCCAGATCTCACGCAACCCGACCGGCGCGACGGGCTCCGAGGCGCCGAACATGGGCGCCGTCGCGGCGCTCGAGCTGGGGACCGCAGCGGGGCCCGGACGACGTGCTTCCGGCCTTCCTCTCGCTCAACACGCAGCCGAACCTGTCGGGAGCGGGCTACTTCCCGTCGACCTACGCGCCGTTCGTCGTCCAGCCCACGGCGGCCGGCCTTCCGAGCCTCTCGCATCCCGACGGAGCGGCGCGCCTGCAGACCCGCTGGAACGACCTCGAGGCGCTCGACGCCGCGCTCCGCTCCGGGCAGCCGCTCGGAAAGGACGCGGCGGACGCCGTGAACTTCTACGACCAGGCCAAGGTGCTCGTCGACACCCCCGCCGTCAACGACCTCTTCAAGTTCTCCACGGCGGACTCGCAGCGGTACGGGGGCTCCTCGTTCGGCAACGGCTGCCTCGTCGCCAAGCAGCTCCTCGCGGGGGGGCGCGGCGCGCGCTTCGTCATGGTGTCCGTCGGCGGCTGGGACATGCACAGCAACATCTACGGAACGACGGGGACGAGCCTCTACAGCCAGATGGGCCAGCTCGATCCCGCTCTCGCGAGCCTCATCGGGGACCTGAAGGCCGCTCCCGGAAAGACTCCCGGCAAGACCCTCTTCGACGAGACGCTCGTCGTCGCGGCCGGCGAGTTCGGCCGGACGGTGGGGAACCTGAACGGACAGGCGGGCCGCGACCACTTCGCCGTCTACAGCGCGGTCTTCGCGGGCGGCGGCGTCAGGGGCGGACAGGTCATCGGCGCGACGGACGCGACGGGTGCGACGATCACCGATTCCGGGGTCACGGGACGGACCGAGCTCCGGGCCGAGGACCTCGCCTGCACGGTCTACTCCGCGCTCGGGATCGACTGGACGACGATGCGCCACGACGACCCGCTCGGCCGCGGCTTCGAATACGTGCCGAACGCGGCCGCGGGCGTCTACGCTCCCATCGACCGGCTGTTCGGATGAGGAGCGACGCCTTTCCGGGTCCTGAGACGGCATCCCGCCGGAAACGTTAGAATTTTCTGCGAATGGAAGAGAGACCGATCCGGGCGTTCGCCGCGTTGCCGGCTGCACGGAGCCTGGCCGCCTCCGGAACGGTCGTGCCGCGGCCGTGAAGCCTCTTCTTCCGCTCGCGCCCATGCTCGCGACCCGCGTGAAGGAGCCGTTCTCGCGGAAGGGATGGGTTTTCGAGCCGAAGTACGACGGGTGGCGCATCGTCGCGATCCGCCGGAAGGGCCGCGCCACCCTCGCGACGCGCCGGGGCTTCGACATCGCCGAGGAGCTGCCGGAGATCGTGAAGGCGATCGAGGAGCTCCCGGGCGGGAACCTCGCGGTGGACGGGGAGCTGGTCGTCCTCGACGACCGCGGCGTCTCGAGCTTCCAGCTCCTCCAGCGGAGAAACGAGCCGGGCGCGAAAAGGCCCGTGCTCGTCCTCTTCGACTGCCTCGACGCGAACGGAGTTTCCCTCGTGTCCCGCCCGCTCGGCGAGCGCCGCGCCGCGCTCGAGGCGCTCGTCGGGACGAACCCGGCGCCGCCTCTCGCGCTCGCCGAGCGGCTCGGGACAGACGGCGCCGCCGCGTTCGCGAAAGCCGTGAAGAAGGGATGGGAGGGCGTCGTCGGGAAGGACCTCTCCTCGCCCTACGAGGCGGGGCGGCGTTCGCTCCGCTGGCTGAAGGTCAAGGTGCGGCGCGAGGAGGAGTTCGTCATCGGCGGGCTGACGCTCCCGGGCGATCCGCGCCCGCACTTCGGGGCGCTCCTCGTGGGCCTCTACGAGGGAAAGAGCCTCCGGTACTGCGGCGCCGTCGGGACCGGGTTTTCCGACCAGGTCCTCCTCCCTCTCCTCGAGAAGCTCGAGCCCCTCCACCAGGACGCGTGCCCGTTCCATCCCGCGCCGCGCGAGGTCAAGGACGCCGTCTGGGTCGCGCCGAAGCTCGTCGCGCAGGTCGCGTACGCCGAATGGACGGGCGAGCTCAAGCTCCGCCAGCCCTCGTTCCTCGGGCTGAGGGAGGACAAGAACCCGAAGGAGTGCGTCTGGGAGGAGAGGGAGACCTGACCGGGGATCGGACTCGGATTTCGGATTTCTTAGAAGGTGAATGAGCGTGGCGCCCTCGAGTCCCGCTGCAGCGCGGCCGCCGCTCCGACCCCACTCACCCTTCTAAGAAAATCTTCTTCTTTCTTTTCCGTCACGGAACGATCGTGATCGTGCCGGTCATGCCGTCGTGGATCGCCTGCGTCGCGCGCACGTCGTCTGCGTGCAGGCGTACGTGTAGACGGGACCCGGGACGTTGAGCATGCCGGCCGTCGGCGTGAAGTTCACGGTGCACGGGCGCATCGACCGGATCACGTCGCACTGGGTGATCCCGAGGAGCCGCGACGCCGCCGACGCCGTGCGTCTTCGCCTCGGCCGCCGGCGTCGTCCACGTGATCGCGTACGGCTGTCCGACCTTCAGGTTCACGTTGTTGTTCCCCGCGCCGCTGCAGACGGAGCGCCGACCTGGCAGACGAACGTCCACTTCGTGTTGTTCGTCGTCGTCGCCGAGATCGTGACGGCGATGGGAGCCGCCGCCTGTACGACCACGTCCTTCGTCGCGCTGCTCGCGCCGGCCGCGTTGTCCACGAAGAGCGCGGACTTGTAGGTGCCGGCCGCGGCGTACGCGTGCGTCGTCGAGGTGCCGGTGTTCGCGGCGAAGGAGCCGTCGCCGAAGGCCCAGAAGCGGTTCGCGACGCTCCCCGTCGACGTGTCCGTGAACGTCGCGGCCTGCCCGGCGCCGGGGCCGGCCGGGTTCACGCTGTAGCTCGCGACGGGCGCGGAGGCCGAGACGTTCGGCTCGGCCGTCATGACGATCGCGAAGGGGTCGCCGGAGGCGTTGTTGATGACGGAGGCGAACGAGAGGACGGGCTGGTCGCTCGTGAACTCGAGCCAGAGGTTCGTGTCCGTGACCGTGTTCGGGCTCGGAAGCCACGCCGCGAGCCCGCCGATCTGGGTGAAGCCGTTCGCGGCCAGCGGCCCGATCGGCACCTCCTGGATCAGGGTGCCGTCGCCGCGCCGCAGCCGCGTCGTCACGGTCGCGCTCGTCGTGCCCGGGTTCATGAAGACGACGTTCGACCGGTAGCCGGTCGCGCCGTCCGCGCTCGCGGCGAGCTGGACGAGCGTGCCGGAGGAGAGCGCCCCGTCGCGTCGAGGCCCGGCAGCCACTGGCCCGACACGGAGCCGTTGCCGCAGGCGTTGTAGTTGTTCACGGACGACGACACGATGACCGTGCCCGACGTCTGGAACCGGATCGGCCCGAACGCGCCGTCGTCCAGCGTCTTGCCGAAGAGCGTCCCGACGATGTTGTCGTACGAGATCTGGGTCCGGGCGGGGATCGTCACGGTGGGCTTCGCGATCGTCTGGCCCGAGACCTGGTCGTAGAAGAACGGCGTCACGTTCACGGGCGCGTTCGTCGGATTGAAGACCCGCACGTCGCTGCGGAACTCCGCTCCCCCGAGGCCCCGGCGGTAGACGGTCGACGGGATCACGACGTCGGCCGATGCGATCGCCGAAGCGAGCACGGCGGATGCGAGCGCGAAGGCGAACGCGAGCGATGTGACGGAGCGCACGGGCGTCGGTTTCCTCATCGAGTCCCTCTCGTGGTCGCGTCGCAAGGAGCGGGCCGCGACGCGTGTCCTCCCGAAGTGGCGTTCCCGGGAGTTTCCCACGCATCTTCGACGGAACGTCTGCGTTCCGGAGGTTGACCGAGGTCACTCGATCTACACTTCCGCGCACATGAACTTCTGGACCGACCGCCGCGTCCTCGTCACCGGGGGAGGAGGCTTCCTCGGCCGTTCGCTCGTCGAGACCCTCCGCCGGCGCGGGGCCGGCGACGTCCTCGCTCCGCGTTCCGCGGCGCTCGACCTGCGGGAGCGCGACGCGGTCCGCGCGGCCCTCGCGCGCGAGAAGCCCGACGTCGTCGTCCACGCGGCCGCCGTCGTCGGCGGCATCGGGGCGAACCGCGCCCACCCGGGCCGGTTCTTCTACGAGAACGCGATCATGGGCATCCAGCTCATCGAGGAGGCGCGCCGCGCGGGCGTCGGCAAGCTCGTCTGTCTCGGGACCATCTGCGCGTACCCGAAGTTCACGCCCGTCCCGTTCCGGGAGGAAGACCTGTGGAACGGCTATCCGGAGGAGACGAACGCGCCCTACGGCCTCGCGAAGAAGATGCTCCTCGTCCAGCTCCAGGCCTACCGGCAGGAGTACGGCTTCGACGGGATCTACCTCCTGCCCGTGAACCTCTACGGGCCGCACGACAACTTCGACCTCGAGACGAGCCACGTGATCCCGGCGATGGTCCGGAAGTTCCTCGAGGCGGCGGCCGCGGGCGCCTCCGAGGTCGTCCTGTGGGGCGACGGATCGCCGACCCGCGAGTTCCTGTACGTCGACGACGCGGCGGAGGGAATCGTCGCCGCGGCCGAAGGCTACGACGGACCCGAGCCCGTCAACCTCGGCTCGGGCGAGGAGATCGCGATCCGGGACCTGGCCCGCCTCGCGGCGGCGGCGACCGGCTACACGGGCACGATCCGCTGGGACGCGTCCTTGCCGAACGGCCAGCCGCGCCGGCGCCTCGACGTCTCGCGCGCGGAGCGCCTCTTCGGCTGGCGGGCGAGGACGCGGCTCGCCGAGGGGCTGGCCGCGACCGTCCGCTGGTACCGGGCCGAGCGCGGGCTCTGATGCCGGTCGGGGTCCCCGGGTGCGCTATCGTCTCCCCGTGGCGATCGATCGCGACCTCCGTCTGGACATCCCGTCCGTCGACGCGGAGCACGCGCTGCAGATCGACCTCGTCGAGGCCCTCGGGCGGGCGGTCGCGGAAGGCAAGAGCCGCGAGGTCGCCGAAGAGATCCTGGAGAAGCTCCTGGACTACACGAGGGTCCACTTCCTCGCCGAGGAGCTCATGATGCGGATGGAGGGCTACCCGGCCTACGAGGCCCATCTCGGCGAGCACGCGGAGCTCATCGCCGAGTTGCGGCGGTTCCGGGCCGCTCACGAAGGGGAGGCGCGACCCATGACCGGCGACGCGGTGGACGGGCTGCGCTCCTGGCTGGGCGGACACATCCGCACCCAGGATCGGGCGCTCGCGAACTTCCTCGCGGCGCGAGCCGCCGGGCGGGCGCCCGTCTAGACCGAGACGCCGTCTCAGACAACTCGTTGGCCTGCAATGTCTTGTACCTCGGGAACTGTGCGCGCGATAGGTACGGACACTACCCCGTAGAGATCCAGGTCACAGTCAGCTCGATCTGTCGAACCCGATTGTTCGGAAAGCATCGACGTGCGGGTTATCCGCGGGAGTACGGGATGAAGAATCGTCTGGCGCGTCTCTCCTTGGCAGCCGCCCTCGTGTCCCTCGCGCTGGCGGGTCCGGCCGGCGCGCAGGTGCCGCCCCAATCAAAGCTCTATCCGATCACCCCGTGCCGCATCGCCGACACGCGCCTCACGCCGAACGGCAACGGGGCAGGCCCGGTCCTGCAGGCGAACGCGGGACGCGCGTTCCAGATCGCGGGGACGTGCGGCATCCCGGCGACGGCCCGTTCCGTCGTCCTGAACGTCACGGCGGTGAACGCGACGGCAAACGGCAGCTTCGCGATCTTCCCGACCGGGACGCCCGTCGCCGCTGGGCGCGACGGCGCTCAGCTACCGCGCCGTCAAGGCGCGCGCGGCCTAGCTTCGTCGCGAGGCTCGGGACGACCGGCGACATCGTCGTGTGGCCGATCCAGCCGAGCGGGACGGTCCACATGATCCTCGACGCGACCGGCTACTTCGAGGATCCGCCGGCGACGCCGATCGCGCAGCTCGAGGCCTTCGCGAACATCGCGACGTTCGGATCCTCGCCGCAGACCATCGCGCACCTGAGGGACGTCGGGATCAACGGCTGGCTGAACGAGCAGTTCGCGATCCCGCCGAACTACTTCCCCGGCATGCCTCTCTTCCCCGACACGATTCCCGGGACCTGCACGGGCACCTGCCAGCGGGACAACTACACGATGTACCCGCTGCAGAAGATCTTCTTCTACAACGCGCTCTACTACCCCGACCAGCTCCGCCAGAAGGTCGTGTGGGCGCTCCACAAGTTCCTCGTGATCTCCGGCCAGCAGGAAACCCAGCCCAGTCACATGACTCCCTACCTCAACATCCTGGTGGGGAACGCGTTCGGGAACTACGCGGACATCCTCTACGACCTGACGCTGAATCCGACGATGGGCGACTACCTCAACATGGCGACGTCGACCTATCTGAACCCGAACGAGAACTACGCGCGCGAGATCCTGCAGCTCTTCTCGATCGGGGTCGTCCAGCTCAACGTCGACGGGACGCCGAAGCTCGACGGGGGCGGGAACCCGATCCCGACGTACACGCAGTACGACATCAGCGAGCTCGCCCGCGTCTTCACGGGCTGGCAGCTCGCGCCGCCGCCTGTGGCCGGCACGTCCAACTTCACCGACGCCGATGGTCCGCGTCGAAGCGAACCACGACAAGAGGCGTGAAGCACTTCCTCTGCGACTGGACGGACCCGGCTCAACCCGGTGAACTGCGCCTGGACCTTCCAGGCCAACACGACGGGCGACGTCGAGGTCTCGCAGGCGATCGACGCGATCATGGCGCAGCCGAACGTGGCCCCGTACGTGAGCACCCAGCTCATCCATGCCCTCGTGACGTCGAATCCGAGCCCGGCGTACGTCGGGCGCGTCGCGGCCGTGTTCAACAACAACGGGTCGGGCGTGAAGGGCGATCTCCAGGCCGTCGTCCGCGCGATCGTGACCGACACCGAGGCGCTCGCGGGGCCCGCGAACCCGAACTTCGGAGTCCTCCGCGATCCCGCGATGTTCACGATCTCGTTCCTGCGGGCCCTCGGCGCCCTCTCGGCCAACGGGTCGGCGCTCTCCGACGGCGTCCTCGCCCCGCAGGCTCTGACCATCGGCCAGAACGTCTTCAACCCGGACACCGTCTTCGGCTATTACCCGGCGGACTACGACCTTCCGGGCAGTTCGACCCTCATCGGGCCGGAGTTCGGCATCCAGTCCGCGCTCACGGCGCTCCGGCGGGCGAACCTCGTGAACACGCTCGTCTACTCGACCATCCCGACGGGCACGAACAATCCGAACGGCACGTCGCTGGACCTGAGCGGCATCCAGACGCTGGCCGCGAACCCGGCCGCGATGGTCGAGGAGCTGAACCAGCGGCTCTGCCACGGCCTCCTGTCCGCCAGCGCCAAGGCGGCGATCGTGACCGCCGTCAACGCGGTCCCCGCGACGAGCCCCCGGCAGCGCGCCCAGCAGGCGACGTATCTCGTCGCGACGTCCTCCCAGTTCCAGGTCGAGAGGTAACCATGACGAATCGCAGGGACTTCCTCAAGCTCTCGTGCGGCGCCTTCGGCCTCGCGGCGTTCGAGCAGAGCCTCGGAGCGCTTCGGCCTGATGGCTCACGCCGCCGCGGCGGCGCCGCCGAACCCGTACAAGGCGCTCGTCTGCATCTTCATGTTCGGCGGCAACGACTCGAACAACATGGTCATTCCCGTGAACGCGAGCGGAAACGCCGGGTACAACGGTATGCGCAGTCGCGCGGAAGCGACCTCGCGATCGCGCAGGGCGCGATCCAGGCGTTCGCGAACACGCTGCCGCTGCACGGGCCTCAACTTCGGGCTGCATCCCGCGATGCCGGAGCTGAAGGGGATCTTCGACGCGGGCAATCTCGCGATCGTCGCGAACGTCGGTCCGCTGACACGCAGGCCGACGACGAAAGCGACAGTATCAGTCGAACGCGGCCTACCGCCCGTACCAGCTCTTCTCGCACAGCGACCAGCAGTCCGCGTGGATGGCGCGCCAAGTCGGACGTTCGCGACGACCGTCGGCTGGGGCGGCCTGACGGCGGACAACGATCGCGTCCCTGAACACGGGAACCGTCTTCCCGACCGTCCGTCTCGGTCGCCGGGAACAACCAGTTCAACGTCGGGCAGTCGACGAGATCCCGTCATCGCGGCGCCCGCGCCGACGGCGCTCAACCAGATCTTCCCGCTGAACGGCTTCGCGAACAACGCGATCGACAACGCGCGGAGGACCGCCTTCAACTACGCTCCGGACCTTCGACACGGGCGTGCCGCTCGTGAAGGCGACGAGCGACATCACGCAGCAGGGCACTGGACATCCAGGCGTCGCTCGCGACGGATCCCACGTCGTCGGAACGTTCCCGAACTCGGGCCTCGGCAACCAGCTCAAGCAGGTCGCGAAGATCATCAAGCTGAACCAGACCACGCTCAACGTCAGCCGGCAGGTCTTCTTCTGCTCGATCGGCGGCTTCGACACGCACCAGGGCGAGCTCACGTCGCACACGAACCTCTACGGCCAGATCTCGAAGGCGATGAAGGCCTTCCACGACGAGATGGTCGCCCAGGGGCTCGACAAGCAACGTCACGACGTTCACGATGTCGGACTTCGGCCGGACGATGGCGCCGTCCGGCTCGGGACGCGACCGTCGGCTCGGACCACGCGTGGGGCAGCCACCAGTTCGTCATGGGCGGCGCGATCAAGGCGGCCGACTTCTACGGGAGCGGCAGCAACCCGCTCGCCGGTCTCGAACGGCATGGCCTTCCCGGACCTCGCGCTCGGAAGCGCCTACGACACGGACTCGCCGCGGCCGCTGGATCCCGACGACGGGGGTCGACCAGTACGCCTCCACGCTCGGCCTGTGGCTCGGCGCGACGCCGGCCCAGCTCAACACGATCTTCCCGAACCTCTACCGCTTCCCGACGTACGACCTCGGGTTCCTGAACGCCTGATCCGCGGGGGGTCACGCGGGGGATAATCTCTCCGCGTGACCCCCTTCGATCTCTCGGTCCGCTTCTTCCTCCAGCTCGTCGTGATCCTCGCCGCCTGCCAGGCGACCGGCTGGGTCTTCCGCCGGATCGGCCAGTCACAGGTCGTGAGCGAGATGGTCGCGGGCGTCCTCCTCGGGCCGTCCCTCCTCGGCTGGCTCTTCCCGTCCGCGTCGGCGTTCCTCTTCCCCGCGGCGTCGATGCCGATCCTCTTCTCCGTCGCGCAGATCGGCCTCGTCCTCTACATGTTCCTCGTCGGCCTCGAATTCGACCTCGCGCTGATCCGGGCGCGGGCGAAGGGCGCGGCGCTCGTGTCCGCGGCGGGGATCGCGGCCCCCTTCGCGCTCGGCGGCCTGCTCGCCTGGCGCCTCCACGGCGATCCCGCGTGGCCGCTTTTCGGCGACCGCGTGACGCTGGTGCAGGCGGTCCTCTTCACGGGCGCCGCGATGTCGATCACCGCGTTCCCGATGCTCGCGCGCATCGTCCACGAGCAGGGTCTTTCGAGGACGGCGCTCGGGACGCTCGTCCTCGCCGCGGGCTCGCTCGACGACGCCGCGGCGTGGTGCCTCCTCGCGATCGTCCTCTCGGCCTTCTCGGGGAACGCGGCGCTCGCCGTCCTCGCGATCGGCGGCGGGGGGGTCTTCCTCGTCCTCATGCTCGGGCCCGTGCGCCGCGTGCTCGCCCCGCTGGGCGACCGGCTCGAACGCGGGAGCGAGATGCCGCCGGCCCTCTTCGTACGCGTCCTCATGCTCCTCATGCTCGGGGCCTTCGTGACGGACGCGCTGCGCATCTACGCCGTCTTCGGGGCGTTCCTGACGGGCGCCGCGATGCCCAAGGGCCGCTTCGCGGAGGAGGTCACGAAGCGGATCGAGCCGCTCACGGTGGGCCTCCTCCTCCCTCTCTTCTTCGTCTACTCGGGGCTCAACACGAAGATCGGTCTCGTCTCGACGCCGGCCCTCGCGGGCCTCGGGGTCGTGATCCTCGTCGCGGCGTGCGCGGGAAAGGGGCTCGCCTGCTGGGGCGCGGCCCGGCTCGCCGGGGCCGACCGGCGCGACGCGGCCGCCACGGGCGCCCTCATGAACGCGCGCGGCCTCATGGAGCTCATCATCCTGAACATCGGGCTCGAGCGCGGGATCATCCAGCCGACTCTCTTCACGCTCATGGTCCTCATGGCCGTCGCCACGACGCTCGCGGCGACGCCGCTCTTCACGCGCGTCTACGGGCAGCACGCGAAGCGACCGGACGCCGCGCTTCCCGCCGCCTGAGCCGGCGCGTCAGGCTCGCGCGCCGCCGAGGTGGCGGAGGAACCAGCCCCCCGCGAGGCGGGAGACGACCTCGAGCGCCCCGGCCTCCTCGAAGAGGTGCGTCGCGCCGGGAACGACCTCGAGCCGTTTCGGGCAGGTCAGGCGGGCGTACGCCTCCTCGTTGAGACGCAGGACCGTCGTGTCGCGCCCGCCGACGATGAGGAGGGTCGGGGCGGTGACGCGCGGGAGGAAGTCGGCCGCGAGGTCCGGCCGGCCGCCGCGCGAGACGACGGCGCCCGCCGAGCCGGGGCGGAGGCCGGCGGCCACGAGCGCGGCCGCGGCCCCGGTGCTCGCGCCGAAGTACCCGACGCGGAGCGCGCGCGTCTCGCCGTCTTCCGCCGCCCACGCGGCGGCCGTCAGGAGGCGCGACGCCAGGAAAGGGATGTCGAACCGGAGGGCCGCGGTCACGGCGTCCTCGCGCTCCTCGGCGGCCGTCAGGAGGTCGAGGAGAAACGTCCCGAGGCCGCGGGCATTCAGCGCCTCGGCGACGGCGCGGTTGCGGGGGCTCAGGCGGCTGCTCCCGCTCCCGTGAGCGAACACGACGAGGCCCCGGGCGCCCTCGGGAACCGTGAGCGTCGCGCCGAGCGCGCCGCGTTCGGAAGCGATCTGCACGTCGCGGGGGGCGAGGGTGGTTCTCACGTGTCCCTCCGTCGCGCCCCGGCAGGTTCGGCGCGGAGGTTCGCCTGGGCGAGAAGCGCGGCGACCTCCTCGTCCCCGGTCTGCGCGAAGCGCTCGTAGAAGAGGCCGACCGCGTGGAACGGCGACGGCTGGAGCGGACAGACGACCGCATCCGCCTCGTCGAGGAGCTCCTGGCAGGTCTCGGGAGCTCCGACGGGAGCCGCGAGAACGAGAAGCGCCGGTTTCTTGCGGCGGAGTGCGCGCGCGGCCGCGCGCACGGTCGCGCCGGTCGCGAAACCGTCGTCCACGAGGATCACGACGCGGCCCCTGATCAGGGGCGGGGGCCGCACGCCCCGGAAGCGGCTCTCCCGCGCGTGAGCCTCCGCCATCTCGGCGCGCGTGACGTCGTCGATGTACCCGGGATCGACGCCGAGCTGCGAGACGAGCGACCCGTTCAGCCAGCGCCCGCCGTCCGCGGTCACGGCCCCGATCGCGAGCTCCGGGTGGCCGGGCGCGCCGAGCTTGCGCGCGACGACCACGTCCAGCTCCGCGTCGAGACGCCCGGCGACCTCCGCGGCGACGACGACCCCGCCCCGCGGGATCCCGAGGACGAGCGGGTCGCGCGACCGGTATTCCGCGAGCGCCTCGCCGAGAAGGCGGCCCGCGTCGTGGCGATCCTGGAAACGGCGTCCGGGGACGACATCGCGCGGATACATGGACGACCTCCCGCAACCCTCCTCTCTAGAGGTCGCGCGGCGGCGCGGCGCCGGCCATGAAGCACCTGAATCAGGCGCGCGTCATTCCAGGTACGCGTACGCGGGAAGCGTCAGGAACTCGGCGAACGCGTCGTCGAGGACGAGGCGGTCGAGGATCTCGACGGCCTCTTTCATCCGGCCCGTCGCGAGCCCTCCCACCTTCGCGAGCTCCTCGTCGCGCACCTGCCGGTAGAGGTCCTTCGTGACGGTCCGGCCGTCCGCGACCTTCGCCTTCCGGTTGATCCACTGCCAGAGCTGCGCCCGCGAGATCTCGGCCGTCGCGGCGTCCTCCATGAGGTTGAAGATCGCGGCGGCGCCGTTCCCGAGCAGCCAGGAGTTCAGGTACTGGAGCGTCACGTTCACGTTCAGGCGCAGCCCGGCGTCCGTGATCGTGCCGCCGGCCACGGCGAGGTCCGTGAGCTTCCTCGCGTCGGCGACGACGTCCTCGCGGAGGCGCTCCTTCTGGTTCGGCCTCGTGCCGAACGCCTTCTCGAAGACCTCCCACGCGGTCGGCACGAGGTCGGGGTGCGCGACCCACGTGCCGTCGAAGCCGTCGCCGACCTCCCGGTCCTTGTCGGCCCTGACCTTCGCGAGCGCCCGCGCGTTGAGCTCGGCATCCTTGCGCGTCGGGATGAACGGCGCCATCCCGCCCATCGCGTGCGCGCCGCGGCGGTGACACGTCTTCACGAGGAGCCCGGCGTAGGCGCGCATGAACGGGACGGTCATCGTGACCTGCCCGCGGTCGGGCAGGACGTCCGCGTGCGCGCGGAGCTTCTTGATGAGGCTGAAGAGGTAGTCCCAGCGGCCCGCGTTGAGGCCGCTCACGTGGTCCCGGAGCTCGAACAGGATCTCGTCCATCTCGAACGCCGCGGGGAGCGTCTCGATGAGGACCGTCGCCCGGATCGTCCCCTTCGGGATCGAGAGGCCCTCCTGCGCGACGACGAAGACGTCGTTCCAGAGGCGCGCCTCGAGGTGGCTCTCCAGCTTCGGAAGGTAGAAGTACGGCCCGGTGCCCCGCTCCTTCAGCGCGTAGACGTTGTGGAAGAGGTACAGGCCGAGGTCGAACAGGCTCGCCGAGACGGGCGTCCCGTCCACGAGGACGTGCTTCTCGTGGAGATGCCAGCCGCGCGGCCTCACGAGGAGCGTCGCGATCTCCGGGTTCAGCCGGTACTCCTTGCCCTCGGGGCTCACGTACGCGATCGCCCGGCGCACGGCGTCCTTGAGGTTCTGCTGGCCCTGGACCACGTTGGTCCACGTCGGGGCGAGGGAGTCCTCGAAGTCGGCCATGAAGACCGAGGCTCCGGAGTTGAGCGCGTTGATCATCATCTTGCGCTCGACGGGTCCCGTGATCTCGACCCAGCGCTTCCGGAGGTCGGGCGGCGTCGCGGCGACCGTCCAGTCGCCGTCGCGGACGGCCTTCGTCTCCGGCAGGAAGTCGGGCCATTCGCCCGCGTCGAACCGTTTCTGGCGCTCGGCGCGCCGCGCGAGGAGCTCCTGCCGCCGCGGGTCGAAGGCGCGGTGAAGGCGCGCGACGAAGTCCAGCGCTTCCGCGGTGAGGATCGCGTCGGCCGCTTCCGGCGCGCGCGACAGGACCTGGATGCCGTCCATCGAATTCCTCCGAGGGTCGGGATTATGGAGGCGAAACTCCACCCTCCCGGGAAATCTAGGGCTTTCCGCGGGACCCTGCCGCCCGCGGCCGCCTCCGTCAGGCGGGCCGCGTCGCCTCTTCGAGCAGGAAGACGAACGACCGGTACGTCGCCCCGGTCGCGCGCGTCAGGCCGATCTCGCACGTGCGGCTCGACGACCAGTGCCCGGCCGCCCCCGCGGGCACGCCGGCGGCCTCGGGACGCGTGGCCGATTCCGTGAGCTCCGGGACGAGGAATCCGCGGTCGCCGGCGAAGCCGCAGCAGCCGGCATCGGGCGGGACGATCGTCTCGTCCGCGCACGCGGCGGCCACGGCCGCGAGCTTCGGGGCGAGGCCCATCTTCACGAGCGAGCACACGGGATGCACGACGGCCGACCGCACGGGGGCCGTGACGGAGAGCCGGGGCAGGAGGACGTCGTGCGCGAACTCCACGGCGTCGAGGATCGTCAGCGCGCGCCGCTTCGCCCGGTTCGCGTCCGTCAGCGCCTCGTCGGCGTGCCGGAGGCCGTAAGCGCAGGGCGAGGTGTCGATCACGACGGGAAGCCGGCCCCCGTCCGACCACGTCCACATCCGCTCGACCGCGCGGTTCAACACGATCGCGTGCGCCTCGTCGAAGCCCTTGGAGGAGAACGGCACGCCGCAGCACGTTCCGGCGACGTCCGCGGGGACGAAGACGGGCATCGCCGCGCGGGCGGCGACCGCGACGAGCGCCTCGGGGAGCGAGATCCCGTCTCTCTCGCCGGGCAGCGGGCCCATCGTCCGCGTGAGGCACGACGGGAGGTACACGGCCGCGGCGCCCGCGCCGCTCGTCGCCGGCAGGGCCCGCGCCGGGCGCGGCATCGGCGCCGACCAGAGCGGCACGCGCAGCCCGAAGCGGCGCAGGGCGCGCGTGGACGCGCCCGCGAGCGGCGCGAAGGCGTGCCCCGCGCGCAGGGCGAGACGCAGCGCGGGCTCGGCGGCCGCGAAGCGCCGTGCGACCGCGGCCGCGGCGCGGCGGGCGGCGCGGGAGTGGCGCAGCGCCCGGAAGCGCTTCGTGAGACGGCCCGTGTCGATCCTCACCGGGCAGGCGGTGGCGCAGAGCCCGTCGACCGCGCACGTGTCGAGGACGTCGTAGGGGAAATCCGCCTCGAGTGAGGCGCGCAGGGCGGGATCGGTCCCCGCCGCGTCGAGCCGCGCGATCTCGCGCCGGACTGCGATCCTCTGTCGGGGCGTCGTCGTCAGGTCCCGGCTCGGGCAGAGCGGCTCGCAGAAGCCGCACTCGATGCACCGGTCCACCTCCTCCTCGACGGCGGGAAGCGCCTTGAGGTCCTTCAGGTGGGCGCGGCGGTCGGCGTTCACGATCACGCCAGGGTTCAGAAGGCCCCGCGGGTCGGCGAGCTCCTTGAGGCGACGCATGACGGCCGCGGCCTCCGCGCCCCACTCCGTCTCGACGAAGGGCGCCATGTTCCGGCCCGTGCCGTGCTCGGCCTTGAGCGCGCCGTCGAACCGGTTTACGACGAGGTCGACGACGTCGTCGAGGAAGCGCGCGTACCGGGCGACCTCCCCGTCCGTTTGGAACGACTGCGTGATCACGAAGTGCAGGTTCCCGTCGCGCGCGTGGCCGAAGACGATTCCCTCGTCGTAGCCGTGCCTTCCGAAGAGCGCGTTCAGCGCGACGGCGGCGTCCGCGAGGCGCTCCACGGGGAACGCGACGTCCTCGATGATGACCGTCGTCCCGCTCTTCCTCACGGCGCCGACGGACGGGAACATCCCCTTGCGCACCCTCCACAGGAGAGCCTGCCCCGCAGGCTCGTGCGTGAAGAGGGGCGGCGCCGCGAGCGCCAGGCCGGCGACGGCGTCCGCCGCGGCGGCCTCCAGCGACGCGCGCTCGCGCTCGGAGGCGGCCTGGAACTCGACGAGGAGGCCCGCCGCCCCCGGCCCGAGCGCGCGCAGGGAGTCGGGCACTCCCGGCTCGGCCTCGACGGATCGCAGCGCGGCGCGATCCATCAGCTCGAGCGCCCTGGCGCCCGCCGCGTTGAGCGGGACGATCGCGCTGCAGGCCGCGTGGAGGCCCGGGAAGAGGAGGAGCCCCGTGTACTTGACGGGGAGGTCCGGAACCGTGCGGAGGACCGCCTCCGCGATGAACGCGAGCGTTCCCTCCGACCCGACGAGGAGATGCGCGAACACGTCGACGGGGCGCGTGAAGTCGAGGAACGCGTTCAGCGAGTAGCCCGTCGTGTTCTTCATCCGGTACTTGGCCCGGATGCGCGCGGCG
Source organism: uncultured Acidobacteriota bacterium (assembly GCA_963776915.1). Taxonomy (GTDB): domain Bacteria; phylum Acidobacteriota; class Thermoanaerobaculia; order UBA5066; family UBA5066; genus Fen-183. Next base: position 266,254 of record CAVZPE010000016.1, read on the forward strand.
AGGGCCGCGTCGGCTTCCACGCGCGTCTTGAGCTCGCGGAGGCCCTGCCACAGGGCCGGTTCGCCGGCGCGCAGGACGTCGTCGGCGTCGGAGTGCGCCGTGTCGATCGTCGTGCCGGAGGGCAGGACGAACGTGAGCGACTCGAGCGTGTGATACGCGTTCTGGACGACGCCGCAGCACATGCCGCTCGCGTTGTTCGCGAGGATGCCCCCCGCGGCGCACGTCGCGATCGAGGCCGGATCCGGCCCGATCTTCCGGCCGTACGGCGCCAGCGCGCGGTTCGCGTGCTCGCCGATGACGCCGGGCTGGAGGCGGATCAGCCGCCCGCCGTCCTCCACCGCGAGGCCGCGCATCCCGCGTGCGACCTCCACGAGGAGGCCGTCCGTGATCGCCTGGCCCGAGAGGCTCGTTCCGGCGGCCCGGAACGTCAGCGGCACGCCGTGCGCCCGTGACGCCGCGAAGAGGGCGCGCACCTCGGAGGCGCTCGAGGCGTGCACGACGGCCCGCGGCACGAGCCGATAGAAGCTCGCGTCGGGAGCCCACGCGATCCGGTCGAGCGGGCGCGTCGTGACGCGCGCAGCCCCGACGGCCGCCTCGAGGGCCGCCCTCAACCCGGGAGAGACGTCCGGGAGCATGCCGGATGCTAGCGCCCCGCCGTCGGGCCGCCGTCTTGCATCGGCCCGTCCCCGCACGGCCATCCTGTCCGCTGGAGGATCCTGATGTCGCGTCGCCCGCTGCTCCCCGTCGCCGCTGGCGCTCTCGCGTGCCTCGTCGCCGTCTCCCCGGGCGGACGCGCTCGGGCGTCCCAGGAGACGCTCGTCCGTCCGGCTCTGGTCACCTTCTCGGGAGCCTGGCGGCTCGACGTGGCGCTCAGCGACGATCCCGTCGAGAAGATGCGGGAGGGAGCGACGGGCGGCCGGAGCGGAGGACGGGGCGAGGGCGGCGGGGGCCGGGGAGGTTTCGGCTTCGGCGGTCGGGGCGGCTTCGGCGGCGGCGGCCGCGGCGGCTTCGGCGGCGGCGGTCATGGGGGAGGAGGAGGCGGAGAGGGCGGCCGGGACCGGGACGGCGGGCGCGGCTCGTCGGAGCCGTCCGGCACGCCGAACGAGCTCCTGTGGGACGAGCACCGGCTCGTCGTGACCGACGGCCTGGAGAAGGATCCGAAATTCGTGGTTCAGATGGGCGACGGCTCGACACGGACGCTCTACACGGACGGCCGGAAGATCGAGGTCGAGGAGGCGACGGGGACGACGAAGATCAAGGCGAGACGCAAGAGCGGAAAAATCGTCGTGGACACGGAATACCCGAACGGGAGAGAAGTCACCGAGACGTGGGAGCTCCTCGCGAGCCCGCGCCTTCTCCTCGTGACGACGAAGGTCGCGGGCAAGCGCGGGAAATTCACGTTCAAGCGCGTCTTCGACCCGGAGCCCGAGGCCGCTCCCGCACCGGGCGCCGCGACGGGTGCGCCGCCCGCGCCGCCGGCCGTTCCGGCGACGAGCGGCCGCTAGTCACGTCCGGCGCCGCCGAGACGGCCGGGCCTCTGCATCACGCATACCGGAATGCCCGGCGCGGCCTGATGCACGTGAATCCCTCGCCGCCCCGCCGTCCGGGCCCCCACGTTGCATTCACGAGGCGATCGCGCGCGGCTCGCCGGGCCCGTGCGGGGTGTCCTCGGGGAGGCACCCATGTACGTTCGGGAAATCATGAAGAAGACCGTCGTGACGTGTCGCGAACACGATTCCATCAAGCACTGCGCCGACCTGATGCGCGACTGGAAGATCGGGATGCTCCCGGTCATCGACGCGAAGTCGCAGCTCGTCGGCATCGTGACGGACCGCGACCTCGTCGTCCGTGCGATGGCGGAGGGCCGCCCGCTCACGGCCGAGGCGAGCGCCGTCATGACGAAGCGGCTCATCACCTGCCGGCAGGAGGACGAGCTCTGGTTCGCGGAAGAGCGGATGGCGGTCGAGCGCAAGTCCCGGATCGTCGTCGTGGACGACCGCCGGCACGTCGTCGGCGTCATCAGCCTCTCGGACATCCCGATGGCCGAGGAGGGGCCGCGCGCCGGGGAGCTCCTCCAGCAGGTCGCGCGCCGCGAGGCGACGCCGCGGCCGCCACGGCCGGCGCGTCACTGACGCCCGCGTTCCCGGGGCAGGGAAGCGCCGGCCCGGGACGCCTCGCCGCGGGTCCTCCGGTTCGGTCCTGAAACGCGCCGGGGACTGCCCTCAGTCGAACGTGATCGACTTGACCTTGATCACCCCGTCGGCCATCTCGCCGACGACGGTGGCCTTGAGCCCCGCGGTCTTCGTCGACGCCTTCAGCGCCTCGACGGTGAGGTCGTTTCCCTTCGAGTCGAACTTGACGAACTTCTTCTCCGCTCCGTCCGCCATGATGACGCCGTAGCCGGAGCTCTCGCACTTCAGGAGGCAGTCCCTGGTGTGCTTCTCCGGAGAGTCCTTCATCCTGGCGAAGCACATCCTGTCGATGACGGTCACGTCCTTCCAGGTCTGATCGGCGGCGGCCGCGGGTGCAGCCGTGACGAGGACGAGCGCGACGAGGGCGAGGCCGGAGAGGGCGGCAGCGAGTTTCCTCATGGATCCTCCTTGCGGGTGGCGGCGGGAACGCTCGCCATCGCGGCACGAGTCTACGCCCGCCTGAGACCTGGTCCCAGTCTCGTTTCAGCGCGCGGCGGCCTCGTCCAGCATTCGCGGCAGGGTAGGAGTATCTCGTCGAAATCGCGGGGACTATTTTCCACATTCTGCCGCCCGCGCAAGTCCGGGATCGACGCGGGCTTAGACTTCTCCCGTGACGACGCTCCTGGCGCCCCGAGTCCACCGGATCCTCCGGGGCCGGGCCAAGCGCGGGGATGCGTCGGAACGACCGTGAGCGCTCCGCCGCGCGAGTCTTTTTCGACGCGTGAGAAGGTCGCCTGGGGGGCCGTCGTGGCCGCCTTCCTGGTCGCGCTTTGGTGGCACGGCCGCGACCGCCACCCGGAGCCTCCGGCGGTCGCCGTCTCTCAGCCCCGCAGGCGGGCGGCGAAGGAGCCGCCGTACCCCGCCGACGAGCCGCTCGGCGAGCCGGGTGACTACGCCGGGCGGGCGTGGCGCGACGGCGCCGGCGCCTGGCACGAGGCCGTCGCCGAGCTGAACCGGACGGGGGATCCGTATCTCGTGTACTTCTATTCGGACGACGAACCCGAGTGCGCGAGGGTCTCGAGGCGGTACCTCGAAGGGCTCGACTTTCGCACTGCGACGCGAGCCGTGCACAAGGTGCGCCTCGACGTGCGCGGGACGGCCGCCGACCGGGAGGTCTGTCGCCTCCTCTATCCGCACCCTCCGGAGATCCGGGTCGTGCGCCTCCAGCCGCCCTCCGAGCGGTGGCGCTTCCCCCGCGAGGAAACCGTCCGAGTTCCGTTCACGTGGCCGACGGGAGGACCCGCGAGCCCCAGGACGCCGTACGAGTACGGCGTCGCGATCGCGAGCGCCCTCGCGGAGGTTCCCTACAAGCCGCCCCAGGGGCCGTTTCCGTCGGGGACGCCGTGATCCGCCGTCCCCTCGCCGTTCTCGTGCTGGCCGCAGCGTTCGCGGCCTGCGCAGGCCCGCGAAAGAGAGCCGAGGCTCCCGACGCCGTGCGACTCCCGGACCGTTCCGAGCCGGGCGGCATGTGCGTCACCGCCGACGGGTCGATCTGGCTCGTCCTGACCGCACGCGCGAGCATTCTCAGGATCGCTCCGGCGCCGCCGCACCGCTTCGAGACGATCGCGCTCGCGCCCGCCTCGCGTCCAAGGGACATCGCGGCCGGGCCCGACGGCATGCTCTGGTTCGTCGAGGAAGCGGCGAACCGCGTCGGCCGCCTCCAGCCGGAGTGGCCCTACACCGTGGTCGAGTACGAGGTGCCGACGCGGTGCGCGCCGACGCGCCTCACCGCGGGGCCCGACCGCGCGATGTGGTTCCTCGGAAGCGCGATGCCCGTCCTCGGACGCATCGGTGTCGACTCGCCGAACCCCGTCACGGAAATCACGACGCCGGGGCCCAGGGACGGACAGTGGTCGGGGAACTACGGGTGGAGCATCGCGGCCGGGGAAGCCGACTCGATCTGGTTCACGGCAATCCACGGCATCTGCTTCGCGCGCGCCTTTCGACCGGAACGACCGATCCAGTGCCGGTTGGCCAGTCCCAACCCGTTCGACCACGCGAAGGAGGTCGTGCGCGGTGCGGACGGGGCCGTCTGGGCGACGGTGTTCATGGAGGGCATTCAGCGACAGGATCTCGAGTCGGGAGCAGAAACGCATCTTCTCGCGCTCGGGCGCCAGGCCTTTGCGCGCCTCGCGGCGGATCCCCGCGGGCGCATCTGGGCGACGGGAGCCGACGGACTCTGGGAGATCCCGCTCGAGGAGCCGGAGAAGGCCGTCGTCCACCCGCTGAGGGGCGGCTATCGTCCCGGCGCGGTCGCCGTGGCGCCGGACGGGCACGTCTGGTTCGTCGACTCGGCGGCCGGGACGCTGAACGTCTTCGCGCCCTGAAAGCCGGCCTATGCCGCCTGTCCCTCCAGCATCCGCGGCAGGGTCGAGGCGTCGACGAGGCCCTTCGCGCCGTAGAGCGCCGGAAGGACTTTCTCCGGCGCGTGCTGCCGGCGCAGCCTCGCGACGAGCTCGGTCCCGGACCGGTAGGCGGGCAGGTACATGCGCCCGAGGAGCGGATGCCGCCCCCACGCGCCCGAGAGCTTGTCCGCGCGTTCGGCGGAGACGAGGAAGTCGTTCCGGAGGATCTTCGCGACCTCCGCCTGCGGAAGCTTCTCCTTCCACGTCAGGTACGAGGAATGGTTCTTGGCGTCGTCCTGGAGGAGGGCGAGGAGGACGCCCGTCTCGAGGTCGCGGTCCGGAAGCTGGTCCGGCGCCGTGATCCCGTGCGCCACGAGGACGCCGTTGTTCGCGATGCCCTCGAAGAGGACGGCCGCCCGCGTGTTCATCGTCAGGACCGAGGCCTCGAAGCCGACGAGGCCGCGCACGAAGAGGTCCTGCAGGTAGGCGAACGTCGTGACGTGCCCCGGCACGACTTCGTGGCTCACGAGCTGCTGGAACTCGGGCACGGAGATCTGGAGCGACGCGTTCAGCTCGTACGTCGCCTCGTACTCGGGCGAGCCGTCCGCCTTGCGCGCGTGGCCGAGGTAATTCATCGACCCGGAGAACCACGCGTTCTCGATCGCGAGGAACTTCACGTTCGCCCGCGGCACGCGGGCGAGCTCCTTCGGGAGGAACGGGAGGAGGTTCTTCGCCGAGAGCGCGTCGTAGTGCGCGATGAAGGCGTCGCCGAGCGCGGGGATGGACTTGCCCGGGACGAGACGCTCGCTCCGCCAGGCGTCGACCGCCGCGAGGAGCGACTCGGACCCGTTCGAGGGGTGTCCGGCGCCTTTGAGGAGGTCCGCGACGCGCCGGCGCTTCTCCTCCGGCTTCGAGGGCTCGGGCGGGGCGCCGGTGATCGTCCTCACGCAGCGCTCGTAGGGCACCTCGGGCCCGCGCCCGAGGATCTCCATCCCGAGGTCCCACATGACCTCGCTGCACAGGCCGAGGCCCTCGAGGTACGCGCCGCGGAGGCCGCCGGCCTCGCGGCCCCCCTCGATGAGGCGCGCGATGGCGCCCTTGACGTCCACGCCGGCGACGTACGCCTCGATCGAGGCCTTGTCCGGCGCCTTCGCCCCGACGCCGCCGTTCGCTCGAAGCTTCGCGGCGGCCGGATGGTTGTACGCGGCCGGGAGCGGCTCGTCGGAGAACCAGCAGTCCGCGATGAACCGCCCGGTCCCGGACGGGTTCATGACGTCGCCTCCCCAGAGGGTGTCGATTCCGATGAGCGCCTCGGCGGTGGCGGCCTCGAGTCCCGTGAGCGGCATGTTCAATCCTCCCGGACCCTGCGGGTCGAGTCGATCCAGAGATAGAGGCAGAGACCGACGAAGAACACGATCGACACGCCCTGCGAGACGGACTCGTGGCCGTAGAAGGGCGTCCGCACGAGGTCCTCCCGGTACCACGAGAAGAGCCGCAGCGCGGCGCCGAAGACGCCGCCGAGGGCGCCGCCCGCCATGAGGCCGGACGCGATGACCACGGCCCTTTCGCGCATCGAGCGGCCGGCCGCTCCTCCCACCCTTTCGGACTTCTTGAGAACGAAGTGCGAGATCATCCCGCCCACGAGGGCCGGCGAGTTCAGCTCGAGCGGCAGGTACATCCCGAGCGCGAAGATGAGCGCGGGCACGCGCAGCATCTCCATGATGACGGCGATCGCCGCGCCGGTGCCGAAGAGAAACCACGCGATGGGCTGCCGGTTCATGAAGGTCTCGACGAGGACCTTCATGATCGAGGCCTGGGGCGCCGCGAGGACCTCGCGCGCGTCGCCGGGAGCCACCTCCCCGAACTGGTAGACCTTCGCGAGAAGGACGATCGTGATGCCGACGGCGATCGCGGAGGCGAGAACGCCCCAGAATTTCAGCCTCTCCTGCGCGGCGGGGGTCGAGCCCAGCCAGTAGCCGGTCTTGAGGTCCGTGATCATCTGCCCGGAGACCGAGAGGGCCGTGCAGACCATCCCGGCGAGCGCCATCACGAAGAACATGCCCGTCGTCCCCGAGACGCCGAACTTCAGGAGGATGACCGACGAGATGATGATCGTGAGCATCGTCATCCCGGAGACCGGATTGCGGGCGATGGTCGCGATCGCGTTCGCGGCGACCGAGGCGAAGAAGAACGAGAACGCCAGCGCGAGGGCGAGCGCGATCAGGGCGGCCGTGAGCGTGGAGCCGAGCGTTCCGAAGAAGGCCCCGACGGCCACCGCGGAGAGGACCGTTCCGAGGAGGATCGCGATCAGCGAAATGTCGCGATCCGTCCGCTCGGACGAGACGCCGGCCCCGGCCCGGAACGCCTTCGCCGCGATCCCGAAGGAGCCCGCGACGATCTTCAGCGACTTCAGGATCCCGAAGATCCCGGCCGTCGCGATCGCGCCGACGCCGACGTACCGGACGTAGCCGCGGTAGATCTCCTCGGCCGACATCTGGGCGATCGGCTTCAGGGCGGGGTAGACGGCGTCCGGAATGTGCCGTCCGAGCATCCAGATGAGCGGGACGAGGACGAAGTTCGCGAGAAACCCTCCCGCGATGAGAATCATCGACGCGCGCAGGCCCATGACGTAGCCGAGGCCGAGGATGAAGGCCACGGCGTCGAACTTCACGATCACCTTCGCCTTGTCCGCGGCGTCCTTCATGAACGGAAGGAACTGGAAGTCCACGTACTCCTTCCAGACCTGGAACGTCGTCACGAAGAAGTCGTAGATGCCGGAGATGATCGTCGCCTGGATCAGGAGCTTTGCCTGGGCGCCGCCTTTCTCGCCCGTGACGAGGACCTCCGTGATCGCGGTCGCCTCGGGAAACGGGAACTTCCCGTGCATCTCCTTCACGAAGTAGCGGCGCAGCGGGATGATGAAGAGGATGCCGAGGCAGCCGCCCGCGAGGCAGATGAAGATCGTCTGCGCCGGGTGCGGGTTGAGCTTGAGCGTGTAGAGCGCCGGGAGCGTGAAGATCGCGCCCGCCACGATGCCGCCCGCGACGCCGCCGATCGTCGTGACGATCACGTTCTCGAGGAGGTGCGACCGGCGCGTGTAGACGCGCGCGAGACCGATCGCGAGGATCGAGATCGGGATCGCGGCCTCCATGACCTGCCCGACCTTGAGCCCCGAATACGCCGAGGCCACCGTGAAGACGACGCAGAAGAAGAGGCCCCACGCAACCGAGCGCAACGTGACCTCCGGCGGCGACTGGACGGCCGGCACGACCGGGGCGTACGTCTCGCCCGGCTTGAGCGGCTCGTAGGCGTTCTCGGGCAGCGACTTCGACTCGGGAGCGTCCATCGGTCCTCCGGTGCGCGGGATCTTGGCAGACCTTGCCAGCGTGAGCGTAGGAAGGGAATCCGGGCGGAGGAAGTGAGGCAGGTGTATCAGGGCGGGACGCGGAAATCGTGGCCGCCTGCCGGTGCGGGACGTACGTTGTCCGGCATGGCGGTCGCCGTCCAGACGGGACGAAGCGTCTCACATTACGAGGTGGGGGAGCTCCTCGGCTCGGGCGGGATGAGCGAGGTCTACCGGGCGACGGACCTGCGCCTCGGGCGGACGGTCGCGCTGAAGTTCCTGAAGCCGATGGCCGACGCGGCGCTGAGGCAGCGCATTCTCCGCGAGGCACGGGCGGCGTCGTCGCTCGACCACCCGAACATCTGCACGATCTTCGAGGTGGACGAGGCCGGCGAGGACGTGTTCATTGCGATGGCGTTCTACGAGGGCGAGACGCTCGACCGGGTCCTCGCGCGCGGCCCGCTCGCGCCCGAGCGGGCCCTCGACATCGCGGCGCAGGCGGCGCGCGGGCTCGGGGCCGCGCACGAGGAGCTCGTCGTCCACCGCGACGTCAAGCCCGCGAACCTCATGCTGACCCGCGGCGACACGGTCAAGATCCTCGACTTCGGGATCGCGCGGATCCTCGACGACCCGCGCGCGACGGACCACGGCTCGGTCGTCGGGACCCCGGCGTACATGTCGCCCGAGCAGCTGAAGGACGAGCCGGTCGACCAGAGGACGGACATCTGGTCCCTCGGCGCCGTCCTGTACGAGATGCTCACGGGCGCGCGGGCGTTCCGGGGCGACAGCGTGGCCGCCGCCGTGGCGTCGGTCCTGAGCGCGCCCGCCCCGCGCGCGTCGGCCGTCCGGCCCGGCATCCCCGGCCGTCTCGACGAGATCATCGCGAAGGCGCTCGCGAAGGACCGGCGCCTGCGCTACGAGCGCATGGAGGACATGGCGCGCGACCTCCTCGACCTGAGGTCCGCCCTCGACTCCGGCGCGATCACGGTGCGCCGGCCCGCGGTCACGGCGGTGTCGTCCGTCGCGGTCCTCCCGTTCGCGGACATGAGTCCGAAGCGCGACCAGGAGTTCCTCTGCGACGGAATCGCCGAGGAGATCCTGCGCGAGCTCGCCCGCATTCCCGACCTCTACGTCGCTTCGCGGACGTCCGCCTTCCAGTACAAGGGTCAGGCGGCCGACGTGCGCGAGATCGGGGCCCGCCTGAACGTCGGCACCGTGCTCGAGGGGAGCGTGCGCCGTTCCGGCGACCGCGTGCGGATCTCGGCCCAGCTCGTGAGCGTCGAGAACGGCTTTCGCCTCTGGTACGAGCGCTACGACCGCGACATGAAGGACATCTTCGCGATCGAGGACGAGATCGCCGGGAAGATCGCGGAGGCGCTCAAGGTCACCCTCGCGGAGCAGCGCGGCAGCCCGGCCGAGCGCACGTCCTCCACGGCGGAGGCGTACGAGCTCTTCCTGCAGGGCCGCCAGTTCTTCCACCAGCACCGGCGGAAGGCGTGCGAGATCGCGCTCCAGACGTTCGAGCGGGCGCTCGAGCTGGACCCCGGCTTCGCGCGCGCGTACGCCGGCGTCGCGGAATGCCACGCGTTCCTCCATCTCTATTTCGGCAAGGGCGCGGAAGCCGTCGCCGCCGCGGACGCCGCGAGCGCGAGGGCGCTGGAGCTGGGTCCCGGCCTCTCAGACGCGCACACGGCGCGCGGCCTCGCCCTTTTCCTCAAGCACGCGTTTGCGGAGGCGGAAGGGTTCCTGAGGAAGGCGATCGCCCTCGACCCGCGCCTGTACGACCCGCACTACATCTTCGGCCGCGTGTGCTTCTCGCAGGGACACATGCGCGAGGCGGCCGAGCACTTCCGCGAGGCCTGTGCCCTCGTGCCGGAGGCGTACGACGCGTGGTACCTCCTCGGCATGTGCACCCGGCGGATGGGCGAGACGGCCAAGGCCCGCAGCGCGGACCTCGAGTGCATCGAGGCCGTCAAGAAGCGCCTCCGTTCGCATCCGGACGACACCCGGGCGTGGACCATGGGAGCGTCCGTCCTCGCGGAGCTCGGCGAGCCCGAACGCGCGGCCGAATGGGTCGCGCGCGCCCTGGCGGTGGACCGCGACGAGCCCATCATCGCGTACAACGCCGCGTGCGTGTACGCCGCGCTCGGGCGGCGCGACGACGCGTTCGCGTGCCTCGAGGCCCCCGTCGGGCAGGGACTTCTGCACCTGGACTGGGTCGCGAACGACCCGGACCTCGACTCGCTGCGCGACAGCCCGCGTTTCGAGGCGCTGCTCGAGACGGCACGCGAGCGCTGCCGGTAGGGCGCAGCCCCCGTCGCGGCCTCGAGCTGCCGCCTCGTCGGAGAGGCGAGGAGGAGGAAGGCTTTTCCGGGCCTCGTGGGCGCTTTTTGCCCTATTCCCGTGTGCGCCTGATGCACCTGCCTCCCCCCGCGCGGAGCCCTTCCGGCGCTACCGTTGGTCCGGAGGAGTGTGTATGGCCCGCTATCGGATCGCGTGGCTCCCGGGAGACGGCGTGGGCGCCGAGGTCATGGACGCGACGCGTCTCGTCCTCGACGCCGTCGGCCTCGACGCCGAGTACCCGCACGGCGACATCGGCTGGGAGTTCTGGTGCCGGGAGGGGGACCCGTTCCCGAAGCGGACGATCGATCTCCTCAAGAGCGTCGACGCCGCGATGTTCGGCGCGATCACGTCCAAGCCCTCGAAGGCGGCCGTCGACGAGCTCGCACCGGCCCTGAGGGACAAGGGCCTCGTCTACCGCTCGCCGATCGTGCGGATGCGGCAGCTCTTCGACCTTTACGTGTGCCTGAGGCCCTGCAAGGCCTACCCCGGAAACCCGCTCAACTTCCGGGAAGGCCTCGACCTCGTCGTCTTCCGCGAGAACACGGAGGACCTCTACGCGGGCGTGGAGTTCTCGCCCGTGCCGCCGGAGCTCTCGCAGACGCTCGCGAGGCTCTCGCCGTCCTTCGCCCCGTTCCGCGAGCTCGGCCCGGACGATTTCGCGGTCTCGTGCAAGATCAACACGCGCAAGGGCTCCGAGCGCATCGTGCGCGCGGCGTTCGAGTTCGCGCGGACGCACGGGCGGAAGAAGGTCACGATCGTCCACAAGGCGAACGTCGTCCGCGCGTCGGACGGGGTCTTCCTCGAGGAAGCGCGCAAGGTCGCGAAGGGCTTCCCGGAGATCGCGGTCGACGAGGCCAACGTCGACGCGATCTGCATGTGGCTCCTCAAGAACCCGTCGAACTACGACGTCCTCGTCGCGCCGAACCTGTACGGCGACATCATCTCCGACCTCTGCGCGCAGATGGTCGGCGGCCTCGGCTTCGGCTGCTCGGGAAACATCGGGACGCGGCTCGGCGTCTTCGAGCCGACGCACGGCTCGGCGCCGAAGTACGCGGGGCAGAACAAGGTGAACCCGATCGCGACGATCCTCGCCGCGAAGATGATGCTCGACTGGCTCGGGGAGGGCGCGAAGGGGCGCGCCGTCGAGGCCGCGGTCGCGAGGGTCCTCGCGGAAGGCAGGGTCCGTACGTACGACATGGGCGGCACCGCGACGTGCCGCGAGATGGGCGAGGCCGTCGCCCGCGCGCTGGCGAAGGATTGAGAGGAGCGGCGATGAACAGGAAGAAGATGGGATCCACCGTCGTCGAGAAGATCCTCGCCCGGGCCTCGGGGGCCCTCGCGGCGAAGGCCGGCGACGTCGTCGAGCCGCGCGTGGACCTCGCGATGTCGCACGAGAACGCCGCGCTCGTCATCAACCAGTTCAAGGAGATCTACGACGGAACCGGCCTCGCGGCGAAGCCGTGGGACCCCTCGCGGATCGCGATCATCTTCGACCACCGCGTCCCGGCCGAGTCGGCCAAGACCGCGACGAACCAGAAGCGGGTCCGCGCATTCGTGGCCGAGCACGGAATCGCGAAGTTCCACGACGTCCGGGGCGACGTCGGCGGCATCTGCCACCAGATCCTGCCGGAGCGCGGCTACGTGCGGCCCGGCATGGTGGTCGTCGGCACCGACTCCCACACGACGAGCCACGGGGCCCTCGGGGCGTTCGCATTCGGCATCGGCGCCACCGAGATGGCGAGCGTCTGGGCGCTCGGCGTCGCGCTGAACATCGAGGTCCCCGCGACCATCCGCGTCGACGTGACGGGCCGCTTCGCGCCGCACGTCGGCCCGAAGGACCTCATCCTCCACCTCATCGGACACCTCACGGCCCAGGGCGCGAACTTCCGCGTCCTCGAGTTCACCGGCGAGACGATCGCCCGTCTCTCGACGTCGGGCCGGCTCGTCCTGTGCAACATGTCGGTCGAGGCCGGCGCGACCGCCGGCATCGTGCCGGGCGACGCCGAGACCGTGCGCTACCTGCGCGAGGAGGTGGGCGTCACCGACCCGATCGACCTCGTCACGAGCGACGCCGACGCGCCGTACGAGAAGACGGTCTCGATCGACGTCTCGACGCTCGAGCCGCTCGTCGCCTGCCCCCACACGGTCGACAACGTCAAGCCCGTGTCGGCCGTGGCGGGGAAGGCCGTCCAGCAGGTCGTGATCGGCTCGTGCACGAACGGGCGCCTGGACGACCTCGCCGAGGCCGCCGCGATCGTGAAAGGGCGCCACGTGGCCGCCGGCACGCGCATGCTCGTCTTCCCGGCCTCCGGGAAGATCTGGGCCGAGGCGCTGAAGCTCGGCTATCTCTCCGACTTCATGGCGGCGGGCGCCGTCGTCATGAACCCGGGCTGCGGCCCGTGCCTCGGCGTCCACGAGGGCGCGCTCGGCGACGGCGAGACGGCGATCTCGACGACGAACCGGAACTTCAAGGGACGGATGGGCAACCCGGGCGCGGAGGTCTACCTCGCGTCGCCCGCGGTCGCGGCGGCGTCGGCCCTCACGGGCGTCATCACCGACCCGCGGAAGGAGAGCTGACATGCCCCGCGCGAAGAGATCCGACGCGCCCCGCGTGAAGAAGTCCGACGCCGCCCGGGTGATCCTGAGCCTCGGCGACGACGTCTCGACCGACGTGATCTACCCGGGGCGGTTCATGGCGACGGTGCTTCCCTCGGAGACCCCGGCGCTCGCGTTCGCGGACCACACGGCGTTCCAGGCGGCCGTCAAGGCGAAGTCGATCCCGAAGGGGGCCGTCATCGCGGCGGGCGAGAACTTCGGCTGCGGCTCGTCGCGCGAGCAGGCCGCGTCGTGCCTGAGGGGCCTCGACGTCGTCGTCGTCGCGCGGAGCTTCGCGCGCATCTTCCTGCAGAACGCGATCAACCTCGGCCTGAGGGTCGTCGTCGCACCGGGCTTCGCGGCGGACGAGGGCGACGAGATCGCCTTCGAGGGCGGCGGCGTCGAGAACCGCACGAAGCGCACGGCGTTCGACGTCGTCCCGCTCCCGTTCGCGCGGCAGGCGATCATCGACGCGGGCGGGCTGATCCCGTTCACGCGCGCGAGATTGATGGCGCGGGCCTGACGCCCGGGATATTCTGGCCCCGAGGGGGCCCGTCATGAGCAGCTCGCAACATTCCTCGGCGCGCGGGGCGGCGCCCTCGACGTTCGTCTTCTCCGGCGGCCGCGAGCCGCACGCCGCACGCGCGAAGGAGATCCTCAGGGCCCATGCCGAGATCCGCAAGCTCGCGGGACGCAACCCGTGGAGCGCGGTCCTGATCGCGGCGCTCGTCGCCTTCCAGACCGCGGCCGCGTGGCTCCTCTCGGGCCAGCCCGTCTGGCTGATCCTCCTCGCCGCGTGGCTCGTGGGCGCGTTCGCGAGCCACGCGCTCTGGGTCCTCATCCACGACTGCGCGCACAACCTCGTCGTCAGGAGCGGGCCGTGGAACAAGGTCTTCGCGATGGCCGCGAACCTGCCGCACCTCTTCCCGAGCGCCGTGTCGTTCCAGAAGTACCACCTCAAGCACCACGCCTTCCAGGGCGTGTACGAGCTCGACGCCGACCTTCCGAACCGGTGGGAGGCCCGCCTCGTCGGGAACTCCGCCTTCCGCAAGGCCCTCTGGCTCCTGTTCTTCCCGTTCTTCCAGCTCTCCCGCCCGCCGCGGCTGAAGGAGATCTCCCTCTTCGACGGCTGGGTCGTCGTGAACATCGCCGTCCAGGTCGCCTACGACGCGGCGATCCTCGTCTTCCTCGGGCCGAAGGCGCTCCTCTTCCTCTTCGCGGCCTTCTTCTTCTCCGTCGGGCTGCACCCGCTCGGCGCGCGCTGGATCCAGGAGCATTACCTCGTCCACGGCACGAACCAGGAGACGTCGAGCTACTACGGCTTCCTGAACGTCCCGGCGCTCAACGTCGGCTACCACAACGAGCACCACGACTTTCCGTGGGTGCCGTGGCACAGGCTGCCGCGGGTGAGGAAGGCCGCGCCCGAGGCCTACGATTCGCTCGCGTCGCACCGCTCGTGGACGAGACTCCTGCTGCGGTTCCTCTTCGACCCCTCGATCTCGCTCTGGTCGCGCGTCGTGAGGGCCGATCGCGGCGGCATCCCCGTCGTCCTCGCGGAGGCGACGGTCATGGCGCCGGTCGGGTCGCCGGTGGCGGCAGGAGCCTGAGCGTCCGCTCGTCGTAGAGGGGCGTGTCCTGGCCGACGCGCACGAAGAGCACCCTCCTCGCGCCGCTCGCGGGCTGCGCCTCCCAGTACTGGATGCCGTCGGGCGCCGTGCCCCAGTCGCCGCAGGGCGGGTCTCCGACCTCGTTCGGGTCGGCCTTCTTCTTCAGCTCCGCCGCGTACGCGGCGTCCGGCTCGAACGTGAACCGTTTCGCTCCGGCCGGGGGCTTGCCGTCCCTGTAGGGGACGAGCCGGCACCGCGAGACGAGGAACCGGCTCGTGCGCTCGGCGAAGAGGCGCTGGATGCCGGCCTCGATCGCCTCGCCGTCCCTCAGGTCGAGGATCTCGACCACCGGATCCGGCCGGGCGCCCCCGTCCGAATAGCGGATCGCGAGCGCGTTCTTCTCGAGCAGGAAGTCGATCTTCCGGAAGCCGAAATCGCACCGCTGGACCCACGCCTCGAGCCCGACTCCCGCGTCCGAGAGCCTCTCCCACCTGCAGCCCTTCTCCGGCCTGCGCGAGGGCTTCGGCCCGGGCGCCGGAGCCGCGGCGACGGGAGAGGAAGAGAAGAGAAGACTCGATGAAAGGAGAAGAGGGGCGGCGGTCGCGCAGGCGCATGGCGGGTTCGAGTCTAACGGCGCGCGGAACGACGACGCCGGTTCGCCCCTAGGACGCTTCGGGCGGGGGCGCCTCGGCGTAGAGACCCTCGAGCACGTCGCGGTAGCGCTGCTCGACGACCCGGCGGCGCACCTTGAGGCTCGGCGTGAGCTCGCCCGTCTCGACCTTCAGCTCCGCGGGCAGGATCGCCCAGCGGCGGATCGCCTCGTGCCGCGCCAGCTCCGCGTTCACGTGCTCGACGTGCCGCCGGATGAGCTCGGCGACCCGTTCGTCGCGGACGAGGTCCGCGTAGGGCGCATCGGGAATCCCCTCGGCGCGCGCCCAGGCGAGGAGCTCTTCCTCGGCGAGGCTGATGAGCGCGGTGCAGAAGCGCCGTCCCTCGCCGTGGAGGAGGACCTGGGCGATCACGGGCGTCTCGAGCTTCAGCTTGCCCTCGACGTGCTGCGGCGCGACGAACTTCCCTCCCGAGGTCTTGATCAGGTCCTTCTTGCGGTCGGTGATCGTGAGGTGGCCGGCGGCGTCGAGGGCCCCGATGTCTCCCGTGTGGAGCCAGCCGTGCACGTCGAGCGCGCGGGCCGTCTCGTCCGGGAGTCCGTAGTACCCGCGCATGATCCCGCGCCCGCGGAGAAGGATCTCGCCGTCCTCCGCGAACGAGACTTCCATCCCGGGGATCGGGATGCCGACCGTGCCCCAGCGGTTCCGGTCGGGGAGGTTGCAGACCGTCATCGCCGTCGACTCCGAGAGGCCGTAGCCCTCGAGGATCGTGACGCCGAACGCCGCGAAGAACTCGGTGAGCTCCCGCGCGAGGGCGACGCTGCCGCAGATGAAGAAGCGGAGGCGCCCGCCGAAACGCCGCGCGGACCTTCCGAAGACGAGAGCGTCGCGACGCGCCGTTGCGCCTCGAGGAGGAGCACCGATGCGCCGGCCCTCGCTGCCGGCGACGCGCGACCTCCGGCCGACGCCGAGCGCCCACCGGAAGATCGCGGCCTTCGCCCTCCCGCCCGAGAGCGCCTGCTCGAGGATCTTCGCGTGCACCTTCTCGAAGATGCGCGGGACGACGCAGACGAACGTGGGCTTCACGGACGCGAGATTCGCGGCGATGCGGTCCACGCGGCCGTCGACGGCCGTCGCGAAGCCGAAGCCGATCCCGAGCGTGACGCAGACCTTGCCGAAGACGTGAGAGAGCGGGAGCCAGAGGAACTGGAGGTCGGAGGGCCCCAGGAGGCCCAGCGAGCCGATCGACTCGACTTCGAAGAGCCAGCAGTCGTGGGGCAGCTCGACGCCCTTCGGGCGGCCGGTGGTCCCGGACGTGTAGATGAGCGTCGCGAGGTCGTTCGGCCCGGCGGCCCCCGCGGCGGCCTCGTAAAGTCCGGGATGCGCGGCGTCCCATTCGCGGCCGAGGGCCGCGAGGTCGAGAAGGGACAGCGCCTCGCCCGGGAGCCCCGCCGACGCGTCGAACAGGACGAGATTGCGGAGGAAGGGGAGCACGCCGCGGTGGCTCAGGATCCGCCGGGCCTGCGCGGCGTCCTCGGCGAAGGCGACGGCGGCGCGCGAGTCGGACAGGATGAAGGCCGTGTCTTCCTCGGTCGAGACGGGGTAGACGGTCGCCGTGACGCCGCCCGCGCACGCGATCGCGAGGTCGGCGAGGATCCACTCGAGGCGCGTGGACGAGACGATCGCCACGCGGTCGCCGGCCGTCAGAGCCGAGGGCGAGGAGCCCGCAGGCGAGCTCGCGGACGCGGGCGGCGCTCTCCTTCCAGGTCAGGGTCTTCCAGCCCCCGTCCTCGGGCTGGAGGAACGCGGGCATGTCCGGCGTGGCGCTCACGCGGGCGAAGAAGAGGTCCGGGATCGAACGGTACGGGGGCGGTCGCACGCGGAGGTCGAGTCTATGCCCGCGGGCGCGAGAAGAATTCCTTCGAAGGGAAGAGGGGAACGGCGCTGCAGGGGGGCGGGGGGAGCCGAGGTCCCGGGCCGTGCCATGATCCGCCGTCTCAAGGAAAAAGGCGGAGGCGTCCCGTGCCCACTCTTTCTAAGAAAATCTTCTCTCTTCTCTTCCTCTCTTCGGTTCTCGGAGCCGACGTTGCGCGTGCCCAGGCGCCGACCCCGACGCCTGCCCCGCCGAAGTACCCCGATTATCCGAGCGAGATCCCGGCGACGTTCACGCCGACGGACGACGGCTGGGATTACGTGCGGCGCACGGCGGAGATCCCGATGCGCGACGGCGTGAAGCTGCACACCGTGATCCTCGTCCCGAAGAGCGCCCTCGGCGCGAAGAAGGCTCCGATCCTCCTGACGCGCACCCCGTACGACGCCGACGAGCTCACGAGGCGCAACGTCAGCTCCCACCTCGGGATGGCGCTGGACGGCTACGACAACCCCGTGGAGGCGGTCGTCGAGGGCGGGTACATCCGCGTCGTGCAGGACGTCCGCGGCAAGCACGGCTCGGAAGGCGATTACGTCATGAACCGGCCGCTCCACGGGCCGCTGAACCCGACGCCCGTCGACCACGCGACCGACACGTGGGACACGATCGACTGGCTCGTGAAGAACGTCCCGGAGACGAACGGGAGGGTCGGGATCCTCGGGATCTCGTACGACGGCTTCACGCCTCTCATGGCGCTCGTGAACCCGCACCCCGCGCTGAAGTGCTCGGTCCCGATGAACCCGATGGTGGACGGCTGGCGCGGCGACGACTGGTTCCACAACGGCGCGTTCCGCCAGCTCGGCATGTCGTACTTCTACGACCAGGAGGCGACGCGCAAGAACGACGTGAAGTGGTGGTCGAGCGCGTTCGACGAGTACGCGGCCTTCCTCGAGGCCGGCTCGGCGGGGGAGCTCGCGCGGCGGCGCGGGCTCGACCAGGTCGGGATGTGGAGGAAGGTCCACGCGCACCCGGCGTACGACGCGTTCTGGAAGGACCAGGCGCTGGACCGCATCCTCGCCGCGCAGCCGCTCAAGGTGCCGGTCCTCCTCGTCCACAGCCTGTTCGACCAGGAGGACATCTACGGGGCGCCCGCGGTCTACAAGGCGATCGAGCCGAAGGACGCGAAGAACGACATGGTGTTCCTCGTCCTCGGCCCGTGGCACCACGGGCAGGAGATCCGCGAGGGGAGCGCGCTCGGATCCGTGAAGTGGGATTCGGACACGGCGCTCTGGTTCCGGCGGAACGTCCTCGGGCCCTTCCTCGACGAGCACCTCAAGGACGGCGCGCCGAAATCCGGCATCGCGCCCGTGACCGCGTTCGAGACCGGCACGAACACGTGGCGCCGCCTGAACGCGTGGCCCGCGGGCTGCGAGAGCGGCTGCGCGCCGAAGCCGACGCCGCTGTACCTCGAGGCCGGGCAGAAGGCCGGCTTCGCCGCGCCGAAGGCGGGCGACGCGGCCTACGACGAGTACGTCTCCGATCCGGCGAAGCCCGTCCCGTTCCGCGGGCGGCCCTACGCGATCTCGAGCTACGAGAACAACAACGCGTGGCGCACGTGGCTCGTGACGGACCAGCGCGAGGTCGCGACGCGCACGGACGTCCTCGTCTACCAGTCCGACGTCCTCGCGGCGCCGGTCAAGATCGCCGGCGAGCCGGTCGCGAACCTCGTCGCGTCCACGAGCGGCACGGACTCCGACTGGGTCGTGAAGGTCATCGACGTGTATCCGCCCGAGGTGCCGGGCCAGCACGAGATGGGCGGCTACCAGCTCCCGATCTCGATGGACATCTTCCGCGGCCGCTACCGCGAGAGCCTCGAGACGCCGAAGGCGCTCGAGGCGGGCAAGCCGCTCGTCTACCGGTTCGCGCTCCCGAACGCGAACCACGTCTTCCGGCCGGGGCACCGCATCATGGTGCAGGTGCAGTCGAGCTGGTTCCCGCTCTACGACCGCAACCCGCAGACGTTCGTCCCGAGCATCTTCGACGCGAAGCCGGGCGACTACGTGAAGGCGACCCAGCGCGTGTACCACGCGCCGGGTCAGGCGAGCTTCGTGGAGCTGCCGGTCGTGACGACGCCCTGAAGGGACTCTGTCTGCGATAGAGTCTCAACGGGGAGGTCGAGATGGGCCTCGTTTTTCCCCAGTTGCTCCCTTTCGGCGACGCGGCGCTGCTGGGCCTGCGGCTCATGGTGGGACTGGTCTTCTTCTACAGCGGAATGCAGCACGCCCGGGATCCGGTCGGCCGGGGCAAGAGCGTCGGCCTGAGCCCCGGAGTCACGCGGGCGCTGGGGATGGCCGAGATGGCGGGGGCGCTCGGCGTCGCGCTGGGGGTCCTCGCGCAGGTCGCCGCGCTCGGCCTGATCCTGGTCATGCTGGGCGCCATCCAGAAGAAGCTGTTCGTGTGGCACACCGGTTTCTGGGGAGACAAGACGTACGGGTGGCACTACGACCTGATGTTCGTGGCCGCCAATCTCGTGATCCTGACGACCGGAGGCGGCCGCCTCGTCCTCGTCTGATCCGCTTGGACGTCGTCGAAACGAAGGGCACGCTGCGCGTAAGGGCCCGCCAGGAGGCAAGGCATGACCGACGACGTTCGCGATGAAGCTCGAGGTCGTCACGATTCCGGTCCGGGACGTCGACCGCGCGAAGGCGTTCTACGCGAGGTCTCGGGTGGCGTCTCGACGCCGACTTCACGAAGGGCGGCGGCCGCGTCGTCCAGTTCACGCCGCCCGGCTCCGCGTGCTCGGTGCACTTCGGCGAGAACCTCACGCCGGCCGCGCCGGGCTCGGTCCAGGGCGTCTTCCTGATCGTGTCCGACATCCAGGCGGCACGCGAGGAGCTCGCGAAACGCGGCGCCCCGGTGAGCGAGGTCTTCCACTTCGCCGGCTTCAACCGCGTCGACGCCGGCGGGCGGCTGAGCGGTCCCGCTCCGGACCGGAGCAGCTACGGGTCGTTCATCTCGTTCCGCGATCCGGACGGCAACGGCTGGCTGCTCCAGGAGATCACGACGCGGCTGCCCGGACGCGTCGTCGGCGGGACGTCCTTCACGTCGGCGGACGACCTGTCGAACGCTCTGCGGCGCGCGGCGGCCGCCCACGGCGAGCACGAGAAGCGCATCGGCGCGGCCGACGCGAACTGGCCCGACTGGTACGCCGCCTGGCTCGTGGCCGAGCAGGCCGGCGAGAAGCTGCCCTCGTGAGGGACGAGCGATGCGCGACGTCGAGCGCCGGTATTGACGCATGACGGGACCGCCGCCTCGGTTCCCCACGAAGGAACGTTCCCGAAGCTGACGGACGAGCAGCGCGCGCGGATCGCCGTCTTCGCGCGCGAACGCCGCTTCTCCGACGGCGAGCTGCTCTGGGACCAGGGCGACGACGGACGCCCGCTCTACGTGGTGCTCGAGGGGAAGATCACGATCCTCTCGGGCGCGGACGTCTTCGTCACGGCGCACGAGCCGGGCCAGTTCAGCGGCGACGTCGACATGCTCGCCGGACGGCCCGCCGTCGTGAGGGGCCGGGCGACGGGCGACACCCGGGTGCTCGAGCTTCCCGCCTCGCGCCTGCGCTCGCTGGTCCAGACGGACCCGGAGCTCTCCGAGATCTTCCTCAAGGCCTTCATCTATCGCCGGCTGCTCCTCCAGTCCGAGCACGCGGAGAGCATCGTCCTCATCGGCTCGCGTCACTCGTCCGGCACGCTCCTCCTCGAGGACTTCCTGACGCGGAACGGCCAGCCGTTCACGTACCTCGACGTGGAGCGCGATCCCGACGCGCAGAAGACGCTCGACGCCCTGAACGTGGGCGTGGACGACGTCCCCGTCCTCATCTGCCGGGGCACGCGCGTCCTGAGGCGGCCCACGATCGAGGAAGCGGGGGACTGTCTCGGCCTGAACCGCCTCGACACGGCGACGGTGCACGACGTCGCGGTCGTGGGCGCCGGTCCCGGCGGGCTCGCGGCCGCCGTGTACGCGGCCTCCGAGGGGCTCGACGTCGTGGTCCTCGAGGCGAACTCTCCGGGCGGGCAGGCCGGCGCGAGCTCGAAGATCGAGAACTACCTCGGCTTTCCGCTCGGGATCTCCGGCGAGGAGCTCGCGAACCGCGCGTTCATCCAGGCGCAGAAGTTCGGCGCCGCGATCGCGGTCGCGCGCGAGCCGCCGTCCGCCTCGCGTGCGAACGGCGCCCGTACGAGATCGAGCTCGGAGACGGCCTGAGCATCAAGGCGCGCACCGTGATCATCGCGACCGGCGTGAAGTACCGGAAACCCGACCTGCCGGACCTCGCGAGATTCGAGGGTCTCGGGGTCTATTACGGCGCGACGCGGTTCGAGGCGAGCCTCTGCGAGGGCCGGGAGGTCATCGTCGTCGGGGGAGGGAACTCGGCGGGCCAGGCCGCGGTGTTCCTCTCGCGCCGGGTCCGGCATCTGCACATGCTCGTGCGGGGCGAGGGGCTCGCGGCGACCATGTCCCGGTACCTCATCCGCCGCATCGAGGAGACGCCGAACATCACGCTCCGGACGCGGACGAGGATCGAAGCGCTCGAGGGCAACGGCTCGCTGAAGCGCGTGACGTGGAGCGACGTCCGCGGGAGCGCGAACGACGGTCGAGGTGGAGCACGTCTTTCTCATGACGGGCGCCAACCCGAACACGGCGTGGCTGAAGGGCTGCGTGGCTCTGGACGAGAGAGGCTTCGTGAAGACCGGGCAAAGCCTGACGCCGGACGACCTCGACGGCTCGAAGCTGGCCGGCCGCGCGCTCGCCGCTCCTCTTCGAGACCAGTCTTCCGGGCGTCTTCGCGATCGGCGACGTGCGCGCGTCGAGCGTCAAGCGCGTGGCGGCGGCCGTCGGCGAAGGCTCGGTGTGCATCCAGCTCGCCCATCAGGTTCTCGCGGAGTGTAGTCGATCGACGTTGCGCCTGCGTCTCAGGCGCAGGTAAGCTCCGGGGCCCGCGGCCCCGGAGCGGCGGGCGCCCTCATCGAGTCACGACCATCATCGAAGGAGGGAGACGCGATGGCACAAGCCCTGATGACCGGCGTGAACGAAGAGACCCTGCGAGTCGGCGGGCGGCGTCGAAGATCCTCGATGCGGTCGTGGCGCCCCGCGGCGAAGGCCCGCGGCGTCGTCGCGATCGTCCCGGGCTTCAACTCGCACAGCGGGTACTACGGGTGGGTCGCCGAGCGGCTCGTGGCGCGCCGCCTCGCGGTCTACGCGGTGGACCTGCGCGGCCGCGGCAAGTCGGAAGGCGAGCGCTTCTACGTCGAGAAGTTCGAGGACTACGCCGAGCGACATCGGCGGCCCTCGTGGCGCTCGCGAAGTCGCGCGAGCCGGGCCTGCCGGTCTTCCTGCTCGGCCACAGCGCGGGCGGCGTCGTCTCCTGCATCTACGCGCTCGAGCACCAGAAGGAGCTCGCCGGGCTCGATCTGCGAGGAGCTTCGCGTTCCAGGTTCCGGCGCCGGACTTCGCGCTCGCCGTGCTCAAGGGTCTGAGCCACGTCGCGCCGCACGCGCACGTCCTCAAGCTCAAGAACGAGGACTTCTCGCGCGACCCGAACGCGTCGCCGCGATGAACGGCGGACCCGCTGATCGCGAACGAGGCCCAGCCGACGCAGACCGTCGCGGAGATGGTGCAGGCCGACGAGCGGCTGAAGCGGGAGTTTCCCGCTGATCACGCTGCCGGTCCTCATCCTCCACGGCACGGGCGACAAGGCGACGAAGCCGAGCGGCAGCCAGCTCTTCTACGACACGGCCGGCTCGAAGGACAAGACGCTGAAGCTCTACGAGGGCACGTTCCACGACCTCCTGAACGACGTCGACAAGGAGATCGTGATGGCGGACATCCGAGGGCTGGATCGATGCGCACCTCCGCGGCGTGACGACGCGTGTACGTGACGCGATTCGGTCCTGCTCGCGACCGCACTCGTCTCGTGCGCGGCGGCAGCGCGCGGCGGCGCAGGCGTGGCGATCGCATCGCGTACCGCAACCGTCGACGGCCTCGCGCTCCACTACCTGACGGCGGGCCGCGGCCCCGCCGTCGTCCTCCTCCACGGCTACGCGGAGACATCGCGCATGTGGAGGCCGATCCTGCCGCTTCTCGCGGAGCGGTTCACCGTGATCGCGCCCGACCTGCCCGGGATCGGGGATTCGGCGATCCCGAAGGACGGCCTCGACATGACGAGCGCGGCGACGCGCATCCACGCGCTCGTGCGCTCGCTGGGAGTCGGGAAGGCGCGCGTCGTCGGGCACGACATCGGTCTGATGGTCGCCTACGCGTACGCCGCGCAGTTTCCCGACGAGACCGAGAAGCTCGTCCTGATGGACGCGTTCCTGCCGGGTGACGGAGCACGGGGTCGATGGAGCCTCCCGTCTCCGGTAGGATTCGTGCGACGGCGTCTCAGCCGCAAGGCCGGGACGGGAGATGTCGCGCATGAGCGAAGAACGCTGGCCGGCCCTGCCGTACGACGCGTGGAAGGACACGTACGCGACGCTCCACATGTGGACGCAGATCGTCGGGAAGATCGCGCTCGCGCTCGCGCCGCCCCTGAACCATTCCTGGGGCATCGCGCTCCAGGTGACGCCGCGCGGGCTCTCGACGCGGACGCTGCTTCACGGCGCGCGCTCCTTCACGGTCGAGTTCGACTTCGTCGACCACCGGCTCGTGGTCCTCACGTCGGACGGGGACGAACGGACTCTGCCTCTCGAGCCGCGAACGGTTGCCGACTTCTACCGGGCGCTCATGGCTCTGCTGTCCGACATGCGGCTCGGGGTGAAGATCTGGCCGGTTCCGGTGGAGCTCCCGTCGCCCGGGATCCGGTTCGACGAGGACGCCGTGCACCGCTCGTACGACGCCGTGCAGGTCGGGAGACTCTGGCGGATCCTCAAGCAGGTCGAGGAGGTCTACACGCGTGGCCGGTGCTCCTTCGTGGGCAAGTGCAGCCCCGCGCATTTCTTCTGGGGCGGCTTCGACCTCGCCGTCACGCGCTTCTCCGGCAGGCGCGCGCCGCCGCGCGAGGGCCCGGCCTTCATGCAGGAGGCCTACTCCCACGAGGTCATCAGCCACGGCTTCTGGCCCGGCAGCGGGCCGGTCCTGGAGCCCGCGTTCTACGCGTACGCCGTGCCCGAGCCCCCGGGGTTCCGGGACGCGCGAGCGCGGCCGGACGCCGCCTACTACCACCGCGAGCTGGGCGAGTTCATCCTGCCCTACGAGGCCGTCCGTTCCGCCGATTCACCCGAGGGCGCGATCCTCGCGTTCGTGGACTCCACCTACGGCGTCGGCGCCGACCTCGCGGGCTGGGATCGCGCGGCGCTCGAGACGACCCCGCGCGCGTCCGGGAATCGCGGGGCGTGAGAGGGCGGGCGGGGCCGTGTCCGCGGTCCTGAAGTTTCCCTGCGAGGAGGCCGCGGCTCTCTCGGGGACCCCGGACGCGCGCGCGTTCGGCGCCGGGCCGTGGGTGCTCGCCGTGTCGATCCTCGGCTCGAGCATGGCGTTCATCGACGGCACCGTCGTCAACCTCGCCCTGCCCGCCCTTCAGGCGTCCCTCGGCGCGACGATCGGCCAGGTCCAGTGGGTGGTCGAGTCGTACGCCCTCCTTCTCGCGGCCCTCCTCCTCGTGGGCGGGGCGCTCGGCGACCTCGTGAGCCGTCGCACGGTCTTCGCCGCCGGGGTCGTCGTGTTCGCGCTCGCGTCGGCGTGGTGCGGGATCTCGCGGACCGTCGGGGAGCTCATCGCCGCACGCGCGCTCCAGGGGACGGGCGGCGCGCTGCTCGTGCCGGGCAGCCTCGCGCTCATCAGCGCGTCGTTTCCGGAGAACGAGCGCGGCCGCGCGATCGGCACGTGGTCGGGGTTCACGTCCATCACGATGGCGATCGGCCCGGTCCTCGGGGGATGGCTCGTCGAGCACGTGTCCTGGCGGTGGGTGTTCTTCATCAACCTGCCGGTCGCGGCCGTCGTCGTCGCGCTGACGATCGGACGCGTTCCGGAGTGCGGCGCCGGACGTCCCTCGGCCCGGAATCTGGACGGCCTCGGGGCCGCTCTGGCGGCGCTCGGTCTCGGGGGCGTCGTGTACGCGCTGATCGAGTCCGCCCCGCTCGCGGGCGCGCTCGGCGTGGCGGCGCTCGCGGCTTTTGTGCTGGTCGAGAGGCGGTCCCCCGCGCCGATGCTCCCGCTCGAGCTCTTCCGGTCGAGGGCGTTCGGCGTCACGAACGTCCTGACCCTGCTCCTCTACGCGGCGCTCGGCGGGGCGCTGTTCTTCGTCCCGCTGAACCTGATCCAGGTGCAGGGATACACGGCCACGCAGGCCGGAGCCGCGCTCCTGCCCTTCATCGTGCTCATGTTCCTCCTCTCCCGCTGGTCCGGAGGGCTCGTCGCGCGCCACGGCGCGAAGCCTCCGCTCGTGATCGGGCCGCTCGTGGCCGCGGGGGGCTTCGCGCTCTTCGCGAGGCCGGGCATCGGCGGCTCCTACGGGACGACGTTCTTCCCCGCGGCCGTCGTGCTCGGGCTCGGGATGGCGATCACGGTGGCTCCGCTGACGACGACGGTGATGGGCGCCGTGCCCCGGGAGCGTGCCGGCGTCGCGTCGGGCGTGAACAACGCGGTGTCACGCGTCGCCGCGCTCCTCGCCGTCGCCGTCTTCGGGTTCGTCCTCGGCCGGGTCTTCGACCGGGCGCTCGACTCGAGGCTCGCGTCGTGGGACCTGCCCGCGGCGGTCCGCGCGCAGATCGACGCGGAGAGGCCGAGGCTCGCCGCGGCCCGGGTCGCCGACGAAAGGGGGCGGCGCGCCGTCGCCGAGTCTTTCGTCGCGGGATATCGGGCGGTCCTCTGGATCGCCGCCGCTCTCGCCGCCGCGAGCTCCCTGAGCGCGCTGGCCCTGAGGGATCGTGAGGATCGACCCGCAGAATCCGCAGAGGAGAGGACCGCATGGCGATCAGAACCGTGAAGCGTCTCGTGAAGGCGAAGCCGACCCTGGAGGGCGCCGGCGTGCATCTCCACCGGGCGTTCGGCTTCGGCACGACGTCCGACTACGACCCGTTCCTCCTGCTGGACGACTTCCGGAACGAGCGGCCGGAGGACTACCTCGCGGGCTTCCCGTGGCACCCGCACCGGGGCATCGAGACGATCACGTACGTCCTCGCGGGCACGGTGGAGCACGGCGACAGCATGGGAAACAAGGGCACGATCGGCGCCGGGGACATCCAGTGGATGACGGCGGGCCGCGGGATCATCCACCAGGAGATGCCGAAGGGAGATCCCGACGGGCGCATGCACGGGTTCCAGCTCTGGGCGAACCTGCCCGTCGTCGCTCAAGATGACGGAGCCGCGCTACCAGGACGTGAAAGCCGCCGACGTGCCGCTCGTCGTGGACGACGACGGCACCGAGGTGCGCGTCGTGTGCGGGAGGTACCACGGGACGGCGCGGACCTGTCGACGACGTGGCGGCGAAGCCCGTCTACCTCGACGTCTCGATCCCGGCGGGAAAGCGGAAGATCCTGCCGGTCGAGACGACGAGCCACGCGTTCGCGTACGTCTTCGCGGGCGGCGGGAAATTCTGCAACGCGTCCAGGCCCCTGGCGGTCCCGAGCGAACCCGCCAGCTGGTCGGACGCGAACCCGCCGTCCCACGCCGACAACCGCTCGCTCGTGCTCTTCGACACGGGCGACGAGGTGGAGCTCCACGCCGGCGACGACGGGATCCGGTTCCTGCTGATCTCGGGGCAGCCGCTCGGGGAGCCGGTCGCCTGGTACGGCCCCGTCGTCATGAACACGCAGGAAGAGCTTCGCCACGCGTTCCAGCAGCTGGAGGACGGGACGTTCCTCCGGCCCGGCGCGCGGCGTTAATTTCGTTGTAAGGTCCACCGCATCGATGCGGCACGAGCGTCGCATCGGACGGCCTCATGAGGATGAGCATGACCGCCTCGCACTCTTCGACGCTTTCCCGCTGGCGCACGGCTCGGGCCGCGACGTGGCGCTTCTTCGACGAGACGCTCGCGCCGGGCGCGTACGAGGCCCGGCCAATCGCGCTGCGCCATCCGTTCGTCTTCTACGAGGGCCATCTCGCGGCCTTCACCGTGAACACGCTGCTCAAGGGCGCGCTGGGGCGGCCGGGCCTCGACCCCTCGTTCGAGGTCCTCTTCGAGCGGGGCATCGATCCTCCCGCCGAAGGCGGGGCGCCCCCCGACGTGCGCTGGCCTTCTCGCGCGGCCGTGACGGCGTACGGCCGGCGCGCCGAAGAGGCCGTCGAGGAAGCGCTCTCGTCCACGCCGTGCGAGGCTCACGAGGACGCCGCGCTCACCGTCCTCGAGCACG
The DNA here is from genome assembly GCA_963776915.1 of uncultured Acidobacteriota bacterium. GTDB lineage: Bacteria > Acidobacteriota > Thermoanaerobaculia > UBA5066 > UBA5066 > Fen-183. The sequence goes on from CAVZPE010000016.1 coordinate 293,503, forward strand.
AGTTCATGCACCAGGAGACGCTGCGATACATGCTCCATCGGCTGCCGTACGCGCAGAAGAGGCCTCCCGCGGGCGCTCGCGCGCCCGAGACCGGTGGCGTTGCGCCGCAAAACGAGCGCGTCCGGATCCCTGCGGGCGTCGCGACGCTCGGCGCCGCGAGGGGCGAGATCCCGTTCGGCTGGGACAACGAGTTTCCGCAGACCTGCCGGATGGTCCCGGCGTTCACGATCGACGCCCTGCCGGTGACGAACGCGGACTTCCTCCGGTTCGTCGAGGCCGGCGGCTACGCCGAGCCTTCTCTCTGGGCTCCCGGCGACGCGGAGTGGCTGGCGGCGAGTGGTGTGGCGCACCCCGCGTTCTGGCGGCACGAGAACGGCGCCTGGTACTGGATCGGGCAGTTCGGCCTCGTCCCGCTCCCGCCCGCGTGGCCCGTCTGGGTCAGCCACGCCGAGGCGTCGGCCTATGCGCGCTGGCGGGGCGGGCGCCTTCCGACGGAGGCCGAGTTTCACCGGGCGGCGTTCGGGACGCCGGAGGGGCCCGAGCGCGCATTCCCCTGGGGCGACGCCGAGCCCTCCGCCCGGCACGGGAACTTCGGGGCGGACCGCGACGATCCCGTGCCCGTCGCCTCGCGGCCCGCGGGTGCGAGCGCCTGGGGCCTGCACGACCTCGTCGGGAACGGCTGGGAATGGACGTCGACGCCGTTTGCCGGGTTCGACGGGTTCGCGCCGATGGCGACGTATCCGCGGTACTCGGCGGACTTCTTCGACGGCCGCCACTTCGTTCTCAAGGGTGCGTCTCCGGCGACGCCCTCCCCGCTCGTCCGCCGGACGTTCCGCAACTGGTTCCAGGGGCGCTACCCGTACGTCTACGCCAAGTTCCGCTGCGTGCGTCCGTGAGCCTCGCCGGCGACGTGAAGGCCGGATTCGCGAAGAGGCCGCGTGCGCTTCCACCGAAGTACTTCTACGACGCGCTCGGATCGCGGCTCTTCGAGGCGATCGGGCGCCTGCCGTGGTACCGCGTCACGGAGTCCGAGACGCGTCTTCTCCGGCGCGCCGCGCCCGTGGTCGCCGCCTCTCTCGCGGGGCCGGTGCGCGTGGTCGAGCTGGGTTCGGGCAGCGGCGAGAAGCTCGCCGTCGTCGTCGAGGCCCTGCGCGCGCGCCGGAAGAGGCCCGACGTCCACGTCGTCGACCTGTCGGCCGCGGCCGTCTCGGCCTCGCTCGAGCGACTCGCCAGGATCCCGGGCGTGAGGGCGAAGGGGCATCGCGCGACCTACGAGAAGGGGCTCCTCGAGGCGGCGCGCGCGCCTCGCGGACGCGGAGAGTGCCTCGTCCTCTTCCTCGGGTCGAACATCGGGAACTTCGACCCCCGGGACGCGACCCGGCTCCTGCGCGCGGTGCGACGCCGCCTGCGCCCGGGGGACGCGCTCCTCCTCGGGACCGACCTCGTGAAGGCGGAGCGCGACCTCCTCGCGGCCTACGACGACCCGCTCGGCCTGACGGCGGCGTTCGACCTCAATCTCCTCGTCCGCCTGAACCGCGAGCTCGGCGCCGACTTCGACCTGCCGGCCTGGAAGCACCGCGCGCTCTGGAACGCCCAGGCGCGGCGCGTCGAGATGCATCTCGTCAGCCTCGTCGGGCAGCGCGTCCGGATCCCCGGGGCCGGCGTCGTCGCCGATTTCGCGGCCGGAGAGACCCTCTGGACGGAGAGCTCGTACAAGTACGAGCCGGAGGACGTCGACCGGCTCGTCGCCTCCGCCGGCTTTCGCCGTGAGCGTCGCTGGGTCGACGGCGACGCGGGATTCGCCCTGACCCTGAACCGCGCCGTCCCCGAGGGCGGCGCCGAGGAGCTCCCATGAGCAGCACGACGGCCTGCGCCCACATCACCGCCCTGACGTCGGTCCTCCGCGCGAAGAAGCTCGAGTGCGAGGAGTGCGTGAAGACCGGCTCGAGGTGGGTGCACCTGCGGACCTGTCAGACGTGCGGCGGCACGCGGTGCTGCGATTCCTCGCCGAACAAGCACGCGTCCAAGCACGCGCGGAGCTCGGGCCATCCCGTCGTGTGCTCGGCCGAGCCGGGCGAGAACTGGCTCTACTGCTACCCGGACGACAACTTCGTCGAGAGCTGACGGACCGCGGCCTCCGGCTCAGCGCGGCGGCGGAGGAGGAGGCGCGGCGGGGCGGCCGCCCGTGGCCGTCGCGTCGAACAGCTCCTTCATGCTCCCGATCGAGCCCATGACGCCGGCGGCCTCGAAGGGCATGAAGACGATCTTCTGGGAGCCCGCCGCGATCTGCGTGAGCGACTCGAGATAACGCTGCGCGATCAGGTACTGCGCGGGGTTGCCCGTGGCGCCGATCGCCTTCGCGACGACGTCGATCGCCTGGGCCTCGGCCGTCGCGACGCGCAGGCGGGCCTGCGCCTGGCCTTCCGCGGCGAGGATCGCGGACTCCTTCTGGCCCTCGGCGCTCACGATCTGCGACTGCTTCTGGCCCTCGGCCCGCAGGATCGCGGCCGACTTCTCGCCCTCGGCCTGCGTGACCGTCGCGCGACGCGCGCGCTCGGCCGTCATCTGCTTCTCCATCGTGAGCTTGATCTCCTGCGGCGGGTCGATGTTCTTGAGCTCGACACGCATGACCTTCACGCCCCATTGCTGGGTCGCGGCGTCGAGCGCCGCGCGGAGCTGGGTGTTGATCGTGTCGCGCGAGGTCAGCGTGTGGTCGAGGTCGAGAGCGCCGATCACGTTGCGCAGGCCCGAGAGCGTGAGCTGCTCGATGCCCCACCGGAGGTTCTGGACCTCGTACGTCGCGCGGATCGGGTCCGCGACGACGTAGTAGATGACCGCGTCCACCTCCATCGTCACGTTGTCGCGCGTGATGACGGGCTGCGGCTCGATCTGGGTGATCTGCTCGCGCAGGTCGATCGTGTCCCGCACGGAGTCGAAGAACGGCAGGATGACGTTGAGGCCCGCTTCCGCCTTCTTGTGGAACTTGCCGAGCCGCTCGATGAGCTTGACCTGCTTCTGCGGCACCACCTTCACGGACTTCAGGAGGATGACGAGAGCGAAGAAGACGACGAGACCGAGGAGGATGGGAGCGGTCGACGGCATCAGAGCCCTCCGTTATTTCCGAGAGGTCGCCGAGACGAGAAGGACGATCCCGTCGGCGCCGTCGACGCGGACCTCGGCGCCCGCGGGCACGGCCGCGGCGCTCCGCGCGGCCCAGTCCTCGCCCGCGACGTTGACGCGGCCCGTGCCGCGGACCGGGTCGATCGCCTCCGTGACGTGCGCGAGCTTGCCGGCGATCGCCTCCGTTCGCGACGGGACGCCCGCGCCGCCGATCCTCCTCGAGGCGAAGAGCGGCCGCACGACGAGAAGGAGGAGGAGCGACGCGGCGGCGAAGAACACGACCTGGACCGTCGGGGAGACGCCGAACCACGCGAGGCCCGCCGTCAGGAGGGCCGCCACGGCGACGAAGAGAAAGACGAGAGCGGGGACGACCACCTCGACGATCCCGGCGACGAGCGCAAGGACCAGCCACAGCGCGAGAAGGGTCATGCCGTCGACCTCACGAGGGGCGGCGCCAGCGTATCAAAGTGCGGGCGCCGCGGCGTCAGCCGTCCGCACGCGGCTTCCACCCGAATACGGCGAGGGAGATGCGGCCCTTCCGGTCGAAGCGCACCCTCTCGCGCTCGAGCATGAGGCGCTGGAGGCGGTCGTGCTCGGAGCCGTCGCGGCGCGGGCTCACCTCGCCCTTCGCGTTCACGACGCGATGCCACGGAACGTCGCTCCGCGCCGGGAGCGCGTGGAGCGCGTAGCCCGCGAGGCGCGCGTGTCGCGGGAGACCCGCGAGCCGCGCGACCTGCCCGTACGTCGCGACGCGGCCCTTCGGGATGCGGCTCACGACGGCCCAGACCTTCCGGTACGAGCTGTCGGCCGGCGTCACGCGTCCCTCAGTTCCCGTCGTCGAGCGGCGCCCAGGAGGCCCACACGATCCTCCAGCCTCCGGGCCCCGCCTCGAGCCGCGCGTCGAAGCTCCACCGCGAGGAGCGGGGGAGGATCGCGTCGAGACCGCCCACCGCACGCGGCTTGCCCGACATCCGGACCTTGAACTTCGCCTGCGCGGCGGCCGGGCCGCGCTCGATCGCGACGTCGGTGAGGGACAGCGAGAGGGACTCGTAGGCGCCGAGGGTCCGGCGCACGAGCGCGGCCGCGTCCGCCTTGTCCGCCGCCTTCGGCGTCGCGGAATCCTTCGGCGACGCGGCTCATGACGGCATCCGCGTCGCGCTTCTCGGCCGCCGCAACCGTGCGCACGAGGCAGTCCCTCACCGGGTCGGCTGCTCGCCCGCAGGAAATGAGGAGAAGCGCAGCTCCGAAACTCGCGGTCCGCGCGGAAACGCTCATGCAGGAATCGTACGCGCCCCGTGCGTCGCGAGGACTATCGGCTCTTCGTCCTCCCCGGGGCCTTTCCCTTCGAAGGATTCTTCTCCTCTTCCTTCTGGTCTCCGATGATCGTCTTGACGGGGCAGAACGAGAAGATCGGACACTTCCGGCATCCGACGGCGAGAGCGATGGGGCAGAGCGTCATGGCGGGGCTCCTCGGGCGCAGGAACGCACCCGGGAGAGCCTACACCGCCCGGCCGGATTCAGCGTGCGAGCCAGACCGCGGCGAGCGCGAGGGCGCCGGGCAGCGCCTGGACGAAGAGGATCGTCCTCTTCGCCGTGGCGGCGCCGAAGACACCCGCGACGACGACGCAGACGAGAAAGAAGACCTTGACGGAAAACCCTCCGGGGCCGAGAAGGAGGCCCCAGACGAGGCCCGCCGCGAGGAATCCGTTGTAGAGACCCTGATTCGCGGCCAGCGGCGCCGACGCCGCCATGACGTCGGGCGGCAGCCCGAAGACGCGCCGTCCGGCCGGCGTCTTCCAGAGGAACATCTCCAGGACGAGGAAGCCCGCGTGGAGCAGGGCGACGAGGCCGACGAGGAGGCTCGCGAGGGTCGTCATGGGCGCGAACCATATCGCGGGGGCGCGGTGGCCGCCCGCGGGGACGCCGCCTCAGGCGAGGAACCGAAGACGCTGCTTCCCGAGCTGGACGACGTCGCCGTCGGCGAGTCGGTGCTTCGGCACCCGGGCGCCGTTCACGACGACTCCGTTCTCGGACCCGAGATCGACGATGGAGCAGCCGTCCGCGTCGAGGATGATCTGCGCGTGCCGGCGCGACACGTCGGGGGTCGGAAGGTGGATGTCGCTCTGCGGGAGGCGGCCGATCATCGAGACGCCGGGCTTGACGGGAAACTCGCGCGCGACGGCCTCCCCGTCCAGGAGCGCGAGACGCACGCGCGGGAGCGCGCGCGTCGGCTCGCGGCCGAACGGCGGCGGCTCCGGTCCGGAGCGCGGGGTCTTGACGAGCGTCTCCTCCTGCGAGTCGGGCACGGGCGCCGCGCCGCCGATCGCGGGCGCCGGCGCGGGTCCCGGGGGCGGCGGGGGCGGGCCGGCCCCGAGCTCCTCCCCGGCGTCGAACGCCTCGAGGAACTTCGCCCGCGTGAGCTCGACGTCTTCGAGGTCCCTCTTCTCGCCGGCGAGGCGGGCCGCGCACGCCGCGAGCCTCTCGCGGTACTCCTCGTCGGGGAACTCTCCGAGGTCGTTGCGGAGCTCGAGCTCCTCCTCGTCCAGCGCGGCCGCGTCGACGGCCTGCGCGATCTGCGCGCGGAGGGCCTCGAGACGCCGGAACTCGGCGCGGGCCCTTTCCCTCAGCGGGCGCGACTGCTGCTCGAGCGCCAGGCGGCGCGTCTCGTAGTCCCGCTTGACGCGGTCGTAGACCGCGCTCGAGACCTTTCCGGCGCGTTCCTCGATCTTGACGAGGCGCTCGGCGAGCACCTCCTCCTCCTGCTTGATCGTCACGAGGTCCGCGAGGGGCGTCAGGTCGATCCGGCTCAGCTCTTCCCGCATGGCGACCGATCGGAAGTCTAGCAGCGCCGCGCGGCGCGTCGTCGCCGCGCGAACCTCCCGCCGGGCTGCCGGACCGCGAAGGCGGCTAGACTCCGGTCCGAGACGCGATGGGCGATCCCCTCTTCCTCCACCGGCTCCAGTTCGCCTTCACGATCCTGTTCCACTATCTGTTCCCGGTCCTCACGATGGGGCTCGCCTTCCTGATCGTCGTCATGAAGGCGCTCGGGTTGCGCGCGGGCGGGGAACGCTGGAACGACGCGGCGCGCTTCTGGATCCGCATCTTCGGGATCAACTTCGCGATCGGCGTCGTGACCGGAATCCCGATGGAGTTCCAGTTCGGGACGAACTGGGCCCGCTTCTCGCGCTACGCCGGCAACGTGATCGGCCACACGCTCGCGATGGAAGGGCTGTTCGCGTTCTTCCTCGAGTCCGCCTTCCTCGCCCTCCTCGTCTACGGCGAGAAGCGGCTCTCGCGCTTCGGGCACTTCCTGGCGGCCGTCGCCCTCTTCGTCGGGAGCTGGGTCTCGGGCTGGTTCATCACGGCGACGAACGCCTTCATGCAGCACCCGGTCGGACACCGGGTCGCGGAGGACGGGACGCTGCGCCTCGAGAGCTTCGGCGCGTTCCTCCTGAACCCGTGGGCCTTCGCGGAGTACGCCCACAACATGACCGCGAGCGTCGTGACGGCGTCGTTCGTCGTCGCGGCCCTCGGCGCCTTCTACGTCCTGCAGGGCCGGCACCTGCCCGAGGCGCGTCTCTTCCTGAGGCTCGGGACCGCCGTGGGGCTCGTCTCGAGCGTTCTTCTCGCCTTTCCGACGGGCGACACCCAGGCGAAGCTCGTCGCGCGCCACCAGCCGGTCGCGCTCGCCGCGATGGAGGGGCGCTTCGAGAGCGGGCCGCGCGCCGGCCTCAACATGATCGGCCAGCCGAACGTGAGAGAGCGCCGCCTGGACAATCCCGTGACGGTTCCCGTCGTCCTGTCGGTCCTCGCCTTCGGCCACGTGACGAGCGACGTGCAGGGCCTGAACGACTTCCCCGTCTCGGAGTGGCCCGACAACGTCGAGCTCCTGTACTACGCCTTCCACGTCATGGCGGGCCTCGGCACGCTCCTGATCCTCGTCATGGCGGTCGCGGGCCTGCTGGCGTGGCGCGGAAGGCTCGAGTCCTCGGCACCGATGCTCTGGGTCCTCATGCTCGCGTTCCCGTTCCCGTACATCGCGGTCCTCGCGGGCTGGCTGACGACGGAGCTCGGCCGCCAGCCGTGGCTCGTCTACGGGCTCCTGCGCACGGCGGACGGCTCGAGCCCGACCGTTCACGCGGGGACCGCGCTCTTCACGCTGCTCGGGTTCTGCGGGATCTACACGGTCCTCGCGTTCCTCTTCGCCTTCCTCGTCGGGCGCGAGATCGCCCACGGCCCGGCCCCGCGCGGCGGGATGGAGCCGGCCCATGCGTGAGGCGCCCCGTGGCTGAGACGTGGTACGGCATCGTCGTCTTCATGCTCACGGCGTACGTCGTCCTCGACGGGTTCGACCTGGGCGCGGGCGTGCTCCACCTCTACGTCGCGCGGACCGACACGGAGCGCCGGCAGGTCCTCGCGGCGATCGGCCCGTTCTGGGACGGCAACGAGGTCTGGCTCCTCGCGGCCGGAGGGGCCCTCTTCGTGGGGTTCCCGCGCGTCCTGTCCTCGGGAATCTCCGGCTTTTACTTCGCGATCTTCCTCGTCCTCTGGTGCCTCATCCTGCGCGGCGTCTCGATCGAGCTTCGAAGCCACGTCGCGAACAGCGTCTGGCGCAAGACATGGGACGCGGGGTTCGCGGTCGCGAGCGTCCTTCTTCCCGTCTTCTTCGGCGCGGCGCTCGGCAACCTGATCCGCGGCGTTCCGCTCGATGCCGGCGGCTGGTTCGAGCTCACGCTCTTCACCGACTTCACGCCGGCGCCGCCCGCCGGGATTCTCGACTGGTACACCGTCCTCGTCGGCATCTTCTCCCTTGCCGCGCTCGCGGCGCACGGAGGGACGTACCTCGCGTGGAAAACCGACGGCGTCGTGCGCGGGCGCAGCCGCCGCGCGGCGCGGGCGCTCGGCCTCGCGGTCGTCGCCCTCTGGGTCGCCGTGACGCTCGCGACGGCTCGAGTGAACCCCGGACCTCCTCGCGGCGCTGCCGAAGCGGCCCCTCGCGGCCGCGTTCGCGGCCCTCGCCGTCCTCGGCCTCGGGGGAACGTTCCTCTTCGTCGGCCGCGGGCGCGACCTCGCGGCCTTCCTCTCGTCGTGCGCTTTCGTCGGGGGGCTTTCCCTCGCGACCGCCGCCTGCGTCTGGCCGGTCATGCTGCGCGCGACACCCGACGCGGCGCTCTCGCTCACGGCCGACAACGCGGGCGGCGACCCGGCGGGGCTGAAGACGGCGCTCACCTGGCTCGCGATCGGCCTTCCGCTCGTCGCGGCGTACTACGTCTTCCTCTTCCGGTTCCACCGCGGCCGGGCCGCGGCCGCGGCCGAGGGCGAGGGGTATTGATCGTTCGTCCTCCGGCGCTTCGCTCGCCCGATCCGGCGGCGGGGGCCTACATTGCACCGAGCATGCCGTCCCCGCGCGGAAACTCGTTCGCCCCGCCCCCGCCCGCGGGCCCGCGGCGCTGGGCACCGGGGCTCGCGCGGGCGCGTGACTACGAGCCGGCGTGGCTCGGGAAGGACCTCCTCGCCGGCCTCGTCCTCACGGCGGTCCTCGTGCCGGTCGGGATGGGGTATGCGGAGGCCGCGGGCCTGCCCGCCATCTACGGCCTCTACGCGACGATCGTCCCGCTCGTGGCGTACGCGATCTTCGGGCCGAGCCGGATCATGGTCCTCGGGCCCGACTCCGCCCTGGCGGCCCTCGTCGCGGCGGCAATCCTGCCGCTCGCCGCCGGGAGCTCGGACCGGGCGGTGACGCTCGCGGGGATGCTCGCGATCCTCACGGGCGCCCTGTGCGCTCTCGCCGGCTTCCTGAAGCTCGGCTTTCTCACGGATCTTCTCTCGACTCCGATCCGCTACGGCTATCTCAACGGAATCGCGCTCACCGTTCTCGTCGGCCAGCTCCCGAAAGTGCTCGGCTTCCCGGCGGAGGGCCCGAGCCTCTCGCGGAGGTTGGCAGCCTCTTCGCACGGCGTCGCGGCCGGACGGACGAACACGGCCGCGTGTGCGATCGGCTTCGCGAGCCTCGCCGTGATCCTCGGGCTCCGGCGTTGGGCGCCGAGGCTCCCCGGCGCCGCGGTCGCGATCGCCGCCGGAACGCTCGCCGCGGCGGGGCTCGACCTCGCCGCGACGGCCGGTCTCTCCGTGGTCGGGGCGCTGCCGCGGGGCCTGCCGGCGTTCCGGATTCCGGACGTCTCCATGTCGGACGTCCGGGCGCTGGCCCCCACGGCCCTCGCGATCGCCTTCGTCTCGCTCGCCGACATGAGCGTCCTGTCCCGGGCGTTCGCGGCCCGGAACGGCGCGACGCCGACGTCGACCAGGAGCTCGTCGCGCTGGGCGCGGCGAACGCGCGACGGGACTGTTCCAGGGATTCCCGGTCGACGAGCAGCTCGTCCCGGACGCCGGTCGCCGAATCGGCCGGGGCGAAGACGCAGGTGACCGGCGTCGTGGGCGCTCTCGGCATCGCGCTCCTCCTGATCGGCGCGCCGGGCCTGCTCCGGAACCTTCCGCAGGCGGTGCTCGGCGCCGTCGTGATCGCGGCGTGCGTCGGCCTCGTGGAGGTGTCGGGCGTCGTCCGCCTCTACCGGCTGCGACGGGGGGAATTCGCGATCTCGGGACCGTGTGCTTCCTCGGCGTCGCGCTCCTCGGCGTCACGCAGGGGATCTTCCTCGCCGTCGGCGTCGCCCTGTTCGCCTTCGTCTGGCGCGCGTGGCGGCCGTACGACGCCGTCCTCGGCATCGTCGACGGGCTCGAGGGGTACCACGACGTCTCGCGCCATCCCGACGCCCGGCGCGTCTCCGGCCTCGTCCTGCTTCCGATGGGACGCGCCGCTGTTCTTCGCGAACGCCGCCACGTTCCGCGACCACGTGCTCCGCGCGGTGGCGGAGGCGCCGACGCCGACGCGCTGGGTCGTCGTCGCCGCCGAGCCCGTCACGGACGTGGACATCACCGCCGCCGACGCCCTCGCCGCGCTCGACGAGACCCTGCACGCGGCCGGAGTCGAGCTGTGCTTCGCGGAGATGAAGGGCCCGGTCAAGGACCGCCTGAAGACGTACGGCCTGTTCACCCAGCTCGGCACGGAGAACTTCTTCCGGACGCTCGAGCAGGCCGTGAAGGCCTATCACGCCCGATTCGACGACGAGGTGACGACATGCTCCTCCTGAATCCCCGCGACCTCTCCGCGTTCGGCCTCGACGCGCCCTCGCGCGCGCTCGTCGAGGAGACGGTCGCGTTCTTCGAGAAGAAGGGCAAGAAGAGGCTCAAGGACGACGACCGCGAGCGCGTCTGGTATCGCGACTTCCTCGATTTCCAGAAGGAGAGGAGGCTCTTCGCGACGTTCCTGACGCCGGCGCCGCTCGGCGGCGGGACGGAGCGGTGGGACACGTTCCGCAACTGCGCGCTCAACGAGGTCCTCGCCTTCTACGGCCTCGCGTACTGGTACACGTGGCAGGTCACGATCCTCGGCCTCGGCCCGTTCTGGATGAGCCGCAACGAGGCGATGCGGAAGAAGGCCGCCGCGCTCCTCGCTGACGGCGGGATCTTCGGATTCGGCCTCTCGGAGAGAGAGCACGGGGCCGACATCTACGGGACCGAGACCGCGCTCGCGCCCGCCCCTTCGGGCGGCTGGATCGCGAACGGCCGCAAGTACTACATCGGGAACGGCAACGAGGCGGCGCTCCTCTCGGTCTTCGGCAAGGTCGCGGGCACGGAGGACTTCGTCTTCTTCGCGGCCGACCCGAAGCATCCGGCGTACGAGCTCGTCCGCAACGTCGTGAGCAGCCAGTCGTACGTCGCCGAGCTCGCGCTGCACGACATGCCCGTCGCGGACGAGGCGGTCCTCGCGCGCGGCCCCGCGGCGTGGGACGCGTCGCTCAACACCGTGAACGTCGGAAAGTACAACCTCGGCTGGGCCTCGATCGGGATCGCGACGCACGCGCTCTACGAGGCCGTGCGGCACGCGGCGCGGCGGCGGCTCTACGGGATGAGCGTGACGGACTTCCCGCACGTGAGGCGGATGTTCACGGACGCGTGGGCGCGCCTCGTCGCGATGCGGCTCTTCGCGCTCCGGGCGTCGGACTACTTCCGCTCGGCGTCGCGGGAGGACCGGCGGTACCTCCTCTACAACCCGGTCGTGAAGATGAAGGTCACGACGCAGGGCGAGACGGTCGTGGACCTCCTGTGGGACGTGATCGCGGCGAAGGGCTTCGAGCGCGACATGGTGTTCGAGATGGCGGCGCGCGACATCCGCGCGCTCCCGAAGCTCGAGGGCACGGTGCACGTGAACATCGCGCTGATCCTGAAGTTCATGCCGAACTACTTCTTCGCGCCCGCCGACTTCGCGCCCGTCCCGCGCCGGACCGACGCGGCCGACGACGGGTTCCTCTTCGACCAGGGGCCGGCCGCGGGGCTCTCGAAGATCCGCTTCCACGACTTCCGCCCGGCCTACGCGGCGTGGGACCTCCCGAACGTGAACCTCTTCGAGGAACAGCTCTCGGCGCTGCGCGGCTTCCTCGCCAGAGCGCAACGTGACGGAGGCCCAGCAGAAGGACCTCGACTTCCTCCTCACGCTCGGCGAGCTCTTCACGCTCGTCGTCTACGGACAGCTCGTCCTCGAGAACGCGTCCCTCATGGGCGTCGCCCCCGACGTCGTGGACCAGATCTTCGACTTCATGGTGCGCGACTTCTCGCGCTTCGCCGTGGAGCTCCACGGCCGAGCCGGGACGACGCCGGAGCAGGCGGCCGACTGCCTCGCGATGGTGAGAAAGCCGGCCGCCGATCCCGCGCGCGCGACGCGGATCTGGGAGAGGGAAGTCCTGCCGCTCGCGGACGTGTACGAGATGAATCCGTAGGCCTCGCCGTGGCGTTCTTCGTCGCCGTCCTGGCCGTCTGGATCGCGGTCCACGTCTACGTCGTGTGGCGCGTCGCGTCGATCCCGGCCGTGGCGGCGCGCGTGCCGCGGAATGTCCTGATCGCGGCCGCGATCCTCCTCGGATCGAGCTACGTCGCCGCCCGGGTCGCGGAGCACTTCGGCGCGGGGCTCGCAGGGCGTTTGCTGGAATTCGCGGGCGCGAGCTGGATGGGCGTCCTCTTCCTGGTCTTTGCGTCTCTCCTTCTCGTCGACGTCGCGACCGGCTTCGGACGTCTCTTCCCCCGCGTCGCGCCGCGGGTGCGGGGTGGGGCGCTCGCCGTCGCGGGCCTTCTCTCGGCCGTCGCGTTCGTCCAGGGGCTGAGGCCGCCGGTCGTCCGCGAGCAGGAGGTGCGGCTCGCCGGCCTTCCGGGGGGTCTGGACGGGACGGTCGTCGTCCTGATGTCGGACCTCCACCTCGGGACGCTGCTCGGGGAGGGATGGCTCGCCGGCCGGATCGCGCAGGTCGAGTCGCTGAAGCCGGACCTCGTCCTCCTCTGCGGGGACATCCTCGAAGGGGACGGTCCGCGGGAGCGGAATCTCCTCCCCGGCCTGAGGCGCCTCCGCGCGCCGATGGGCGTCTTCGCCGTCACGGGAAACCACGAGTTCTACGCCGGGCTCGAGAAGAGCGCGGGCTTCCTGTCCGACGCGGGGTTCCGCGTCCTCAGGGACGCGGCCGTCGAGGTGCGGCCGGGCCTCGTCCTCGCGGGCGTCGACGACCTGACGGCGCGACGGCAGCTCGCGCGGGACGGCGACCCCGTGCGGCGCGCCCTCGAGGGGCGCCCCACGGGGGCGACGATCTTCCTCTCGCACACCCCGTGGCAGGCGGAGAAGGCGGCGGCGGCCGGCGCGGGGCTGATGGTCTCGGGCCACACGCACGCCGGGCAGATCTGGCCCTTCGACCTCCTCGTCCGGCTGAGCTACCCGCTCCTCGAGGGGCGCTACGACGTCGGCGGGATGCCCGTCATCGTCTGTCGCGGGACCGGGACGTGGGGGCCGCGGATGCGCCTCTGGCGGCCCGGCGAGATCGTCCGGATCACGCTCCGCGCCGACGCCGGATAATCGCCTCATGCGCCGGGTTCCGCTCTTCACTCTCGCCTTCCTCCTCCTCGCCGCTCCCGCCTTCGCCCAGAAGCCCGAGTGCTCGATCCGGGCGCCGCGCGGCGCGTCGGAGGCGGACCTCAGGCGGCTCGCGAAGGTGACCGCGAAGGACGCCGAGGCGAAGGCCGTGGCGTCCGTCGCGCCGGATCGGGTCAACTCGATCATCTCGGGCGACGTCGACGTCGTGGACGGGTGCCTCGCCTGGACGTTTCTCCTGCGCTTCTCGAACAAGGGAGGCGTGACCGAGGTCGCCGTGGACGCGGGCGACGGCAAGATCCTTTCGTCGGAGTACGAGCCGCCGAAGGGCGGGACGGGCGTCCCCGCCGACGCGTCCGCGCCCGCCCCCCCGGCCGCCGGAGCGGGAGCTCCGGCCGCGGGCGGCCCGGGCGCGTCCGGTCCCGTCTTCGACCCGGCCACGGAGGAGCCCGCGCTCCGCAAGGCCGTGGACGACGAAGAGACGGCCTGGAACCGCGCGGACGCCAAGGCGCTCGCGGCCGCGTTCCGCGACGACGCGACGTACGCGGACGCCTTCGGGGGCGTGGCCCGCGGGCGGGCCGAGGTGGACAGGAGGGTCGGCGAGGTCCTCTCGGCCTGGCCCGGCGCGCGGCTCGCGCTCAAGGTCCGCAGGGTCCGCGTCCTGAAGCCCGACGTCGCGCTCGTCGAGGCCGACGCCGAGCTGACGGGCTGGAAGAAGCTCCCGCCCGGCTTCCGCGCCGAGGACGGGACGACCGTGCGCAGCCGCCTGCTGCAGGTCTTCCAGAAGGACGCCGGAGCCTGGCGCGTCGCGGCGTCGTACGAGGTGGACGTCAAGACGAAGCTCGAGCTCCCGCCGGTTCCCGACGAGCGCTCGATCCGCGGCCGGTGAGTCCGACGTGAGCGACCGCCCGCCCGCCTACGAGCGCGAACCGTATCGCACGGCGCTCGAGACCACCGTCGTCGCGACGGGCGACGACGCCGGAAAGCCGTGGGCCGTCCTCGCGGACACGATCCTGTACCCCGAGGGCGGCGGGCAGCCGCCCGACCGCGGCACGCTGAACGGCGTCGCGGTCCTCGACGTCCAGAAGAGGGACGGCGCGGTCCGTCACACGCTCGCCGCCGCCGTCGCCGAGGGCCCCGCGGAGCTGCGTCTCGACTGGGAGCGGCGCTTCGACCACATGCAGCAGCACACGGGCCAGCACCTCCTCTCGGCGATCGCGCAGGACCGCTTCGGCTGGGAGACGACGGCGTTCCATCTCGGTCCCGACGTCTCGGACGTCGAGCTCGCGGCCCCGTCGCTCTCGGCCGCCGACCTCGCGCGGCTCGAGGAGGCCGTCGCCGCCGGGATCCGCGCCGCGCATCCCGTCCTCCCGCGGCGCGTCTCGCTCGAGGAGTTCCGGACGCTGCCCGTGCGCACGCGCGGCCTCCCCGAGGGTTTCGCCGGCGAGGTGCGCCTCGTCGAGATCGCGGGCATCGACCTCAACACGTGCGGCGGGACGCACCTCTCGAACACGGCGGAGATCGAGGTCGTCGCGCTCCTTTCGACGGAGTCCCTCCGCGGCGGAACGCGTGTCTTCTTCGCCGCGGGCGGCCGCGCCCGGCGCCGCCTGCGCCGGGACGAGGAGCGGAACGCGGCTCTGCGGGTGGCCCTCGGGGCGCCCGACGAGGGGCTCCTCGACGCCGCGAAGGCGAGGCGCGAACAGCTCGAGGACGCGCTGAAGGCGCTCCGCCGCGCGGAAGGCTCGCTCGCCCAGGCCGCGGCGGACGCTCTCCTCGCGGGAGGGGAGCGCGTCGCGCGGGCGCACTGGGAGGGCCGCGACCTCGCGTTCGTCCAGTCCGTCGCCCGGCGGTTCGCGGAGCGAGCGGGCGCGCGCGCGGCGCTCCTGACGGCGACGCGGGACGGCCAGCACGTCTTCGCGCTCGCCGCGGGCGAGGGCTTCGGCGACGCGCAGGCGCTCGGGCGCGAGGTCGCCGCGCTCCTCGGCGGCAAGGGGGGCGGCTCGGGCCGGGTCTTCCAGGGGAAGACGGCCGGCCTCGACGGCGTGGACCGCGCGGTCGCGCGCCTCGGCGCTACTTGATGCCGAGGAGCTTCTCCCGCCTCTCCTTCTCGGCCCTGTTCGCCTCCTCGACGACCGGCTTGCAGACGACGTAGAGCTCGCCCCTGGACGAGGAGCCCTCGAGGTCCGTCACCCGGAGGATCGCGAGCGTCTCGCTCTCGTCCTTCCAGACGAACACGTTCGCGGCCGCCTTCGTCGGCTCGCCCCACTCGGCCGTGAGCGCCTTGAGGAGCTTCGCGCCCTGGCCGACGTCGGTCTGGACCGTCACGGAGCAGAGCTGCCCCTTGAAGTAGCCGTAGACGATGCTCTCGACGGCGGCGCCGCTCACCTTCTTCCCGTCGGACGGGCGCGTGTACGCGGCGTTGTCGCCCGCGGAGACGTCCTTCTTGAGCGTCATGCCGTGGACGACGGGCGAGCGCCACTTCAGCCCGCGGAACCCGTCGGGGAGAGGCCTGGCTTGCGCGGGCGCCGGGCGGGCCTGCAGGAGGAGCAGGAGGGAAAGGCACGGGACGACGAAACGGTTCACGGGATCTCCTTTGGCCGCTCCATCTTCGCTCAGGAGACGTCGACCCCGTCGGGGAGCTCGTTTCGCGGGCCGCCGGGCTCGCACGGGAAGTGAACGGCGAGCGCGCGGCCCGCCGTCTCGATTCCGCGGACGAGGCCGCCCGTGAAGTCGCCCGCGCGGAATCGCTCCTCGATCGCGGCGGCGACCTCCTTCCAGAACGACGCGCCGACGCGCTCGTGGATCGCGACGTCCCCCCAGACGAGGAACGCGCGGCGCGACGGGTCGACGAGGATGAGCACGCCGTTGCGTTCCTTCGTCCGCGTCATCCCGAGGCGTACGGCCGCGTGCTTCACGGCCTTCTCGAGCCCGCCCCGAAGCCGCGGGAGAACGGCGACGCGGATCTCGCCGGTCGTCGCGCGCTCGGCTTCCCGGATCGCCGCCTCGAGGGCGGCGAGGTCGAGCCTGGCGAGGAAATCCTTCTGGTGCCTGCGAAAGACGATGCTCATGTTCACCAGCTCCCCGAGGCGCCGCCGCCCCCGAAGCTCCCGCCGCCGCCCGAGAAACCGCCGCCCGAGCCGCTGTCCCCGCCTCCCCCGAAGAGACCGCCGATGACCGCCTCGGCAAGGTTCACACCGATCCAGAGGAGAACCGCCTTCGGGTTCGTGAAGAGCATGTAGAGGAACCACGAAACGAGAAAAAGCAGGACGACCCCGATGCCGATCCCGAGCGCGAGGGGCGCAGGATCCTCGTCCTGCCCGCCGCCGATCGTCTTCAGCGGGTGTTTCCACGGAACCCACGGCGGAGGCGTCTTTCCTTCGGCGAGAGACCCGATCTCTCCGACGACGCGCGCGAGCGTTCTCGGGTAGGACGCGTTCGTCATCGCGGCCTGGACCTCGTGGAGGATCCGGCGGCGCTGCTCCTCGGGGAAACGGTCCGCGAAGGCCGCGGGGACCGCGAGGGAGACGGCCGAGTCCGGGCGGAAGGCGACGAGGAGGATCCGGCCCGGCCACGCCTTCTCGAGCTTGTCGGCGCGCTGGGCGGGCGAATCGAGGCCCTTGGCCGGGTTCAGGACGAGGACGACCGGATGGTCGGGCGTGGAGGCGCGGCGGACGGCGTCTTCGAGCGCGCGCGTCTCGGCCTCGTCCGCGAATTGCGGGTTGCCGTGAACGGGCCCGCTCGGCTCGGCGGGCACGGGCGGCGAGTCCAGCCACGAGGTCGAGTCCGCGCGCGAGAGGCTCTCGCCGATGCGGTCGACGATCCGCGCGAGCGCGCCCTCGGGCTCCGGGCCGAAGACGGCGGCGAGGTCGGGGGAGAGATCCGCGAGCGCCGTCTCGCTCGTCGCGGGAGCCCCCTGCCCGAGCATGACGAGCGCCTTCTTCTCGTCCCGGAAGACGAAGACCGTCGCGAGGCCGTCGTAGAGCTCGCGGTCGCGCATCTTCCAGCGGCGATAGAGCTCCTGCATCGCGGCGGCGGCCGAGGGGCCGTTCGCCGAGCGCAGGGTGTAGATGTAGAGCCGCACGAACGCGTGTGACTCGCGGAAGTGCTCGAGCCGGGCCTCGAGGCGCGCCCGCGACTCGGGCGAGAGTATCTGCGCGTTGTCCGTCACGCCGTCCGAAGGCGCCGGAGGCAGCGCGAGGAAGATCGGTTTCGCGGGCGGGTCCGCGGCAGGCGCCGCGCGGGCGCCGAAGAAGGCGAGGGCCGCCAGCGCCAGGGTCCCCGCGATCCGCGTCCTCACGAGGTGCATCCTGGGAGGACGGGCGTCACGCTCACCGGAACGTGACGAGGCCGGCGTCGGTCCGGGACAGGTGTGCGTGGTCGTTGAACGCCCGGAGCGCGAGACCGCCGGGTCCGGCGTCCAGCGTCGTGACGCTCGCGTTCGCGAGGCGGAAGGCGTGGGCGAGGACGTCCGGAGCGCTCGTCGCCCCGAGGTGCGCGCGGCAGGCGGCGGAGATCGGGCCGCCCGACGTGAAGACGAGGACGGTCCCGCCCTCGGCGCGCGGGAGCCGCGCGACCGCTCCGTCCACCCGCGCGAGGAAGCCGGACCACGTCTCGCGGTACTCCGCGTCGTGCGCGCCTCCGGTCCAGCGGGCTCACGGCGGCGCGGAACGCCCGCTCGAACGCGTCGGGGCGCGCCTCGGCCTCCAGGTCGCGGTGGAGCTGCGGCGTGGTCCGCCCAGCGCGGCTCGAAGGCGCGGAGAACCTCCTCGTGGTCGAACTCGTTCCACGCGGCGTCCTCGGTCCACGGCACGGCGAGGCCCATCGCCTCGAGGCACGCCGCGGCCGTGTCGCGCTGGCGGCGCATGGTGCCCGTGACGACCGAGCCGACCGGTCCGATCCGTTCCCTCAGAGCCGCGCCGGCCGCCCGGGACTGGCGGCGCCCGAGCTCCGAGAGGACGTCGTAGTCGGCCGCGCCGAACGAGGCCTGCCCGTGCCGGACGAGGACGAGCGTGAAGTCCATGCGCCGCGGATTATGCGAGACGCCCTCCCGTGCTTTGCGCCGGACGCCGGCCCGGCGCACACTCGCGCGGCATGTCCACGCTCGAGATCGGCGAGGCGACGGCCGAGGAGCGCGTCTGGGCCGGGCGCCTCATGGCGGCGAGCGAGCCGTGGATCACGCTCGGACGCGGCGAGGAGGCGTGCCGCGAGGCGGCCCTGGACCCCGCGTACGTCACGCTCGTGGCCCGGGCCGGCGCCGTGCCGGCGGGGTTCGCGCGCTTCCATCCGCGCGGCGTCGCGGGGTCGCCCTACCTCGCCAGCATCGCGGTGGATTCCGCGGCGCGTTCGCGCGGGGTCGGCACGGCGCTGCTCGACGCCGGGGAGAGGCGCTTCGCGGGCGCGCGCTGGATGTTCCTGTGCGTGTCGGACTTCAACCTTCGCGCGCGCGCGCTCTACGAGCGGCACGGCTACCGCACGGTGGGGGAGCTGCCCGACTACGTCGTGGACGGATTCTCCGAGATCCTGATGGTCAAGAGGCTGTCGTGAGGCCGTGGGGCCTCGTCGGGCTCCTCGCCGCGACGGCGACCGCGAGCTACCTCTGCCGCGTGAACGTGTCCGTGGCGGGCGCGCTCATGATGAAGGAGCTCGCGCTCGACCACGTGCAGATGGGCCGCGTCTTCAGCGCGTTCCTCCTCGGCTACGCGCTGTGCCAGGTGCCGGCGGGCGTCCTGGCGGACCGGCTCGGAGCGCGCCGGGTGCTCGGGATCGCGGCGCTCACCTGGGTCGCGGCGACCGCGGCGATCGCGCTCGCGCCCGCGGCGGCCGCGCTGCCGGTTCTCCTCGGCGCGCGCCTCCTGCTCGGGGTCGGGGAGGCGCCCACGTTTCCGGCGGCGGCGCAGGCGGTCTCGTTCCACATCCCCTTCGCCGCGCGCGGCCGCGCGAACGGCTCCGTCATCGCCGCGATCGGCCTCGGCTCGGCGATCGCGCCGCCGCTCGTCACGGCGGTCATGGTCCGCTTCGGCTGGCGGGCGGCCCTCGTCGCCTCGGCCCTCCCGGCGCTCGCCGTCGCGTGCGGCTGGCTCGCCGTCCGGAAGATGCCGCCCGCCGGTGACGGGCACGGCCGTCGAGGCGTCCGGCCGGCCGAGGGCAGGCGGAAGCCTCGCGACGCCGTCCTTCGCGCTCCTGACCGCGAGCTACACGCTGCAGGGCTACGTCGGCTACATCTTCGTCTTCTGGTTCTACCTGTACCTCGTCGACGTCCGGAAGTTCGACCTCCTGAGGGGGGCGCTCTACGCGAGCCTTCCGTGGCTCCTCTCGATCGTCTCGATTCCGCTCGGCGGCGTGGCCTCGGACGCCCTCGTGCGGAGGCTCGGGTCCGCGTGGGGGCGGCGGATCGTCCCGATGACGGGTCTCGTGGGGGGAGCCGCGTTCCTGTCGGCGGGCGCGCGCACGCCGGACCCGCGCGTCGCCGCCGTGTGCCTCGCGCTCGCGACCGCGCTCGTGCTCAGCGTCGAGGGACCGTTCTGGGCCGCGATGATGGACGTCGCGGGCGGCCGCAGCGGCACCGCCGGCGGCGTCATGAACATGGGGAGCAATCTCGGCGGGCTCGTGTCGCCGGCTCTGACGCCCGTCCTCGCGGCCTCGATCGGCTGGGAGAACGCCCTGCACGTGGCCTCTGCGCTCGCGGTCGTGGGAGGCCTCCTGTGGCTCGGGATCGGGCCGCGGTCCCAGGCGCCTTGCGGGTGACGGGCCTTCTCCCTATCGTCACGGGCATGAAATCCTCCTGCCGCCTCGCCGCCACGCTCGCTTCCCTCGCCCTCCTCGCCGCCACGGCCTGCGGGTCCGCCTCGACGAAGACGACGGCTCCGGCCGCCGGTGCGTCCGCCGCGCCGGCCGCCGCTCCCGGCATCGACCTCGACGGAATGGACCGGACGGTCGCGCCCGGCGACGACTTCTTCCGCTACGCGAACGGAACGTGGCTGAAGAACGCGGAGATCCCCGCCGACCGCGCGGCGTGGGGCGCCTCGGGCATCCTCGACGAGCTGACGTCGAAGCGCACGCGCGAGCTGATCGAGAACGCCGCGACGTCTTCCGCGCCCCCGGGGTCCGACGAGCGCAAGGTCGGCGACACCTTCGCGACGTTCATGGACGAGGCCGCGATCGAGGCGAAGGGCCTCGCGCCGCTGAAGCCCGCGTTCGACCGCGTCGCGGCGATCTCGGACAAGGCGGACCTCGCGCGCGCTCTCGGCGAGACGCTCCGCGCCGACGTGGACGTCCTGAACGCGACGAACTTCTACACGCCGAATCTCCTCGGCCTCTGGGTCGCGCAGGACCTGGACGAGCCGTCGACGTACTCCCCGTTCCTCCTGCAGGGCGGCCTCGGAATCCCCGACCGCGACTACTACCTCGACCCCTCGCCGCACATGGCGGAGATCCGGACGAAGTACCTCGCGTACATCGAGAGGATGCTGACGCTCGCGGGGATCCCGGACGCGGCCGCCCGGGCGGCGCGGATCTTCGACCTCGAGAAGAAGATCGCGTCCGTGCACGTGAGCCGCGAGGACTCGGAGGACGTCCGCAAGGGCGACAACCACTGGGCGCGCGCGGACTTCGCCGTCAAGGCGCCCGGCCTCGACTGGTCGCGTTACTTCGAGGCCGCGGGGCTCGGCAGCCAGGCCTCGTTCGTCGTCTGGCAGCCGGCCGCGGTCACGGGCCTCGCGGCGCTCGTCGACTCCGAGCCGCTCGCGACGTGGAAGGAGTACCTGACGTTCCGGGCGCTGTCGCGCGCCGCGACGTACCTCCCGAAGGCCTTCGTCGCCGAGCAGTTCTCGTTCTACGGGACGACGCTCACCGGCGCGCAGAAGCTGCGCGACCGCTGGAAGCGGGGCGTGAGCGTTCTGGACGGCGCCCTCGGCGAGGCGGTCGGCCGGCTGTACGTCGCGAAGTACTTCCCGCCGTCGGAGAAGGCGCGCGCCGAGGAGATGGTCCGGAACGAGATCGCCGCGTTCGGGCTGCGCATCGACCGGCTCGACTGGATGGCTCCCGAGACGAAGGCGAAGGCCAAGGCGAAGCTCGCGGCGCTGAAGGTCGGCGTCGGGTATCCGGACAAGTGGCGCGACTACTCGGGCCTCGAGGTCGTGCGTGGCGACGCGCTCGGGAACGCGCAGCGCGCCTCGCTCTTCGAGTACCGGCGGAATCTCGCGAAGCTCGGCCGGCCGGTCGACCGCGGCGAGTGGGTCATGAACCCGCAGCTCGTGAACGCCGTGAACCTCCCGGCGATGAACGCCCTGAACTTCCCGGCCGCGATGCTCCAGCCGCCGTATTTCGACCCGAGGCGTCCGGCCGTCATGGACTACGGCGCGTCGGGCTCCGTGATCGGGCACGAGATCAGCCACAGCTTCGACGACCAGGGCGCCCTGTTCGACGCGGAGGGACGCCTGAAGAACTGGTGGACGAAGGGCGACTTCGAGCACTTCACGGCCTCGGCGCAGGCGCTGATCCGCCAGTTCAACGCGTACCGGCCGTTCCCGGACCTCGCCGTGAACGGCAAGCTCACGATCAGCGAGAACATCGCCGACGTCGCGGGCCTCGCGGCGGCGTACGACGCGTACCGGATCTCGCAGGGCGGCAAGGAAGCGCCCGCGTGGCACGGCGTGTCGGGCGACCAGCAGTTCTTCCTCTCTTTCGCCCAGAGCTGGCGGACGAAGTTCCGCGAGGCGGCGCTGCGGCAGCGGATCGTGATCGACAGTCACGCGCCCGCCGAGTACCGCGCGGACACGGTGCGCAACCTCGACGCGTGGTACGCCGCGTTCGGCGTGACGCCGGGGCAGAAGCTCGCCCTCGCGCCCCAGGACAGGGTCCGGGTCTGGTAGCGTCGTCCGTGCGTCTCCTCGGAACCTGAGACCCACGCGGGAGATGAATCGTCCGTGAAGGAGCGTCTGGCCCCGCTGGTCGCGGTGCTCCTGGCACCGTCTCTTCTGCGGGCGAGCCATCTCCCGATCCGGACGTACACCACGGCTGACGGTCTCGCCCGGGACCACGTCCTCGCGATCGCCCAGGACTCGCGCGGCTTCCTGTGGTTCGGCACCGCCGAGGGCCTCTCGCGCTTCGACGGGTACGGGTTCACGAACTACCACACCGAGCAGGGGCTGCCGTCCAGTTTCGTCGAGGACTTCCTCGTGACCCGCGCCGGCATCTACTGGATCGCCACGAGCGGCGGCCTGTGCCGTTTCGACCCGTCCGGCACGGGGCCCTCCCGCTTCATCCGCACGCCGCTCCAGGGTGCGAGCGCGGCGACCGCACCCTCCGTTCTCTACGAAGACCCTTCGGGCGGCGTCTGGTGCGGAGCGGCGTCGGGGGAGGGAGGACTGTTCCGCTTGGACCCGAAAGACGGGGGGTTTCACCGGGTGTACCTGCCGATGGGCGATCCGGCGGTCACCGCGGTCCTCGTGGACCGGCGGGGCACGCTGTGGGTCGGCGGGCCCGACGGACTCGTCGGCCGTGCCGCCGACGGAACCATCCGGCGGGTGACGGCCGCGGACGGTCTCCCTCCGAATTCCTACGTCATGGCTCTGCTCGAGGACCGCGACGGAAGCGTGTGGATCGGAACGCGGGGCGGCCTCGTCCGCATGGAGATGGGCACGCCGCCGCGCGGCCCCGTGAGGATGCGCACGTACGGGGCCCGCGACGGCATCCCCGCGCCGCGCGTCGAATCCCTCCTCCAGACGACGGACGGCACGCTCTGGGTCGGCACGACGCAGGGGCTCGCGCGACATGTTCCCGGCGCGACCGCGGACGGACGCGAGTTCGAGAGCTACACGCTCGCCCAGGGCCTGAGCGCGCGCACCGTCGGCGCGCTCGCCGAGGATCGCGACGGCAACCTCTGGGTCGGCACGTTCGGCTCGGGGGCGATGAAGGTGGCTCGCAACGGGTTCACGACGTACACGGAGGCGGACGGCGCCCCGCAGGCGTCGGCGCTCCTCGAGACGCGACAGGGAGAGCTGTGCGTCGTGCACGGGACGGAGACCGGCCTCGGGATCGCCCGCTTCGACGGCAGGCGCTTTGCGCCGGTGAGGCTGCGCTGGCCCGAGCGGATCCGGTACTTCGGATGGGGCCGGGGACAGATCGCCGTCCAGGCTCGCACCGGTGAGTGGTGGATCGCCACGGGACAGGGACTCTGCCGGTTCGCGAGCGTCTCCCGCGTCGACCAGCTCGCGGGCGCGCGGCCCGAGGCGGTCTACACGACGCGGGACGGGCTTCCCGGCGACAACGTCTTTCGCGTCTTCGAGGACTCCCGCGGCGGCATCTGGGTCGGGACGATCGGTCCCGGCTCACAGGACGGACTGGCGCTGCTGGATCGAGGCGCCGGCCGCCTGCGGGCCTTTTCCGAGGCCGACGGACTGCCCGCCCACCCGGCTCCGACCGCGCTCGCCGAGGACCGCTCCGGCGACGTCTGGATCGGTCTCTTCCACGGCGGACTGGCGCGCTATCGACGCGGGCGGTTCACGGTGTTCGGAAAGGGCGACGGGGTCGCCGGCTCGGTCCGGACGCTCTTCGTCGACTCGGCGGGGCGGCTCTGGATCGGGACCTCCCAGGGTCTGCTCCGTCCCGAGAATCCCGCGCGCGAGCGTCCCGGGTTCGTCCGGTACGACACGAGGAGCGGACTCTCGAGCAGCGACGTCGCCGCGATCACGGAGGACGCGTGGGGGCGCCTCTACGCGGCGACCGGCCGGGGAATCGACCGCTTCGAGCTGAAGACCACGGGCCCGGGCCGCATCCAGCACTACACCACGGCGGACGGGATCGCCGGCGGCGAGTTGCAGCTCGCCCTGCGCGATCGCCGCGGAGCGCTGTGGTTCTCGACGCCGCTCGGGATCTCCCGACTCGTCCCCGCCCTCGACCGCCCCCGGGCGCCGCCGCCGGTTCTCGTGACCGGCGTGGCCGTCGGAGGCGTCCCGCAGCCGCTCTCCGACCTCGGCCAGACGGCCGTCTCGGGCCTGGAGCTGCGCCGGACGCCCCTGCGCATCGACTTCGTGGGGCTCGGGTTCTCGCCGGGCGAAGCGATCCGGTATCAGGTCAAGCTCGAGGGCGCGGATCACGACTGGAGCCCGCCCACGGACCAGCGCGCCGTCCTCTACGCCAACCTCTCTCCCGGGAGCTATCGCTTCCTCGTCCGCGCGGTGGCGAGCGAGGGCGCCGTGAGCCCCGAGCCGGCGAGCGTCGCGTTCACGATCCTGCCGCCCCTCTGGCGCCGCGGGTGGTTCCTCGCGCTCGCCGCGGCGGCCGTGGGCCTCGGGATCGCGGCGTGGCACCGGGCGCGCCTGGCCCGGCTGCTGGCCGTCGCGAACCTCAGGACGCGCATCGCGACGGATCTCCACGACGACATCGGAGCGAGCCTTTCGCAGATCGCGATCCTGAGCGAGGTCGCGCGGCAGGGGACGGACGGACCCGCGGGCCCGAACGCGGGGACGCTCTCGGATATCGCGGGCATCTCACGCGAGCTCGTCGACTCGATGAGCGACATCGTGTGGGCGATCAACCCCGAGCACGACCGCGTGAGCGACCTGACGCACCGCATGCGCCGTTTCGCGACTGACCTCCTCGGCGGGCAGGGGATCGCGCTCGGCTTCCGCTCGTCCGCGGCGGACGATGATCCCCGCATCGGCGCGAACGCGCGCCGGCAGGTCTACCTGATCTTCAAGGAAGCGATCCACAACGTCGCCCGGCACTCCGGCGCGCGGCGCGCGGACGTCGAGCTCGCCGTCTCGCGCGAGAACGTCGTCCTCTCCGTGGCGGACGACGGCCGCGGGTTCGACCCCCACGAGCCGTTCGAGGGCAACGGCCTCGCGAGCATGCGCCGGCGCGCGCGGGAGGCGGGCGGAACCCTGGTGATCGCCTCCGCGCTCGGCGAGGGGACCCGTGTGACGCTCACCGTGCGGCTCGGCCGGCCGGGGTTCCTCTCAGCGTTGAGGGGGAAGACGGGCCGGGGCGTGGTCTAGAGTCGTGGCTTGCCGCCGAATGGTCCGATGAAACCGCCTCCCCGCTCGGGCCCGATCCGGGTCGCGATCGTCGACGACGACCGCCTCATCCGCGAGGGTCTCGCGGCCCTGATCGACGGAACCGCGGGCTACCGGTGCACGGGAGCGTTCCGTTCGATGGAGGACGCGCTCGCGCGCACGTGGAGCGAGGTCCCCGACGTCGCGCTCGTGGACATCGGGCTGCCCGGCATGTCCGGAATCAAGGGGTTGCCGCTCCTGCGCGAGCGGTACCCGCGCGTCGCGCTCCTCGTGCTCACGGTCTACGACGACGACGAGCGCATCTTCGAGGCGCTGTGCGCGGGTGCGACCGGCTACCTCCTCAAGAAGACGCCGCCCGCGAAGCTCCTCGAGAGCCTGGGGGAGGCGCTCCACGGCGCGCCGATGTCGCCGGAGGTCGCCCTGCGCGTCCTGAAGCTCTTCCGCGAGATCCGGCCTCCGGAATCGGGCGACTACAACCTGACGGCGCACGAGCTCCGGCTTCTCAAGCTGCTCGTCGAGGGACACAACTATCAGAGCGCCGCGGACGAGCTGGGAGTCGCGTTCAGCACGATCAACTTCCACATGCAGAACATCTACGGGAAGCTGCAGGTCCACTCCAAGTCCGAGGCGGTCGCAAAGGCGCTGCGGCAAGGGCTTGTGCGTTAGCGCGCATCGCGACTGGCAACGTTGAGGGCGGAATCGAGACGCCGTCTCTCTACGCTCGGGCTGGGAGGCCCCCGTGAGCCCTCGGCCGAATCCGCTCGCGTCCCTGATCGGCGCCGCGTCGATTCTCGCGTCCGCCGGAACCGGCGCCGCGCAGTCGGCGACTCCGATCCCGTCCACGTTCTTCGGTGTGTCGATGGTCAACGCAAAGGACGTTCCCGCCGTGCCCATGGGAACGATCGCGCACGGGGACTTCGCCTGGCAGCGGATCGAGCAGCAGAAGGGGGTCTTCGACTTCTCGCTCCTCGACGCGTACGTCGCTGCGGCCGTCTCGAACGGCCTCGTGGACACTTCCACGAACACCGCCAACGTGGCGATCACGCTCGCGGCCGGAACGCCGGGCTGGGCCGTCGCGAACAAGAGCACGTGCGGGACCACGAACGGGGTCCAGGTCTGCACGGCGCCGCCCGACGACGTGCAGGACTGGACGGACTTCGTCACGGCCCTCCTCGCGCACTACAACGGGACGGCGAACCCCCACGTCCGCATCTACGAGCTCTGGAACGAGTTCAACGTGAACCTCTGGTGGACCGGGACGGACGCCCAGATGGTCGCGCTCGCGAAGGCCGCATACCCGATCGTCCATGCGGACCCGAATTCGATCCTCCTGACGCCCTCGGTCGCCGGCCCGGTCGGCACCGCGTCCCCGCGCAGCGGGGTCACGCACATGACGTCGTACCTCTCGGCGGGCGGCGCCGCGTACGCGGATGGAGGCGCCTTCCACGGGTACGTCGGGGCGCAGAACGGCGTGAGCCCGTTTCCGATGCCCGAGGACGACGGGACGCCGGGCTGCACGCCGTTCGTGACCTGTTACGGCTCGATCGTCACGAAGGCGACGCAGATTCGCGGGGTCTTCGACCAGTACGGTCTCTCCGGCAAGCCGATGTACCAGACGGAGGGGAGCTGGGGGAACAACACGGTCACGGATCCGAACACCCAGATCGCGTGGATCACCCGGTTCACGCTCCTCCAGGCCGGACTCCGCTCCTCGGTGAACCTGCAGCTCGCGGCGTGGTTCACGTGGGCGGCGCCCGGCTTCGGCTGGGGCGACATCGAGGACGCCTCGGGCAACCCGACGGCGGCGGGGGCCGCGTACCGCGAGGTCTACCACTGGCTCGTCGGAGCGACGCTGGCCCAGCCCTGCTCCGGCGGCGCGGACGGCACCTGGACGTGCGCGCTGACGCGGCCAGGGGGCTACGTCGCGAAGGCCGTCTGGAACACGAAGGGCTCCACGGCGTACGCGCCGGGCCCGGCTATGCGCAGGTCCGCGACCTCACGGGCGCCGCGACCCCGATCACGCCCGGGGGGATCGGTCACGATCGGCGCCAGGCCCGTCCTCGTCGAGGGGAGCACGCTCGCGCCGCCCGGCGCGCCGAACATCGTCCTGATCCTGACCGACGACCAGGACGTCCAGAGCGGGATGCTCGCGTACATGCCGCACCTCCAGGAGCTGCTCGTCGCCCGGGGCACGTCGTTCCCGAACAACATGGTGCCGCTCTCGCTCTGCTGCCCGTCGCGCACGACGATCCTGCGCGGCCAGTACCCGCACAACACGGGGGTCCTCGGGAACTCGCTGCCGAACGGCGGCTTCGAGAAGGCGTACAACGAGAACGTCGAGGCGTCCACGGTCGCGACGCTTCTCCACGGGGCCGGCTACCGTACGGCGCTCTTCGGCAAGTACCTGAACGGCTATCCGGACACGGCGGATACGTTCTACATCCCGCCCGGCTGGGACGAGTGGTACAGCCCGATCACCGGCGAGCCGTACAGCGAGTTCAAGCTACGGTCTCAACGAGAACGGACAGAAGGTCTCGTACGGCACCACGGCCGCCGACTACGGGACGGACGTCTACCTCTCGAAGGCCGTGGACTTCATCCAGCGGGCCGCGTCGACGCCGAGCCAGCCGATCTTCCTCTATTTCGCGACGTACGCGCCGCACATGCCGTACACGCCGGCGCCCCGCCACGCGGGCCTGTTCCCCGGCGTCACGGCTCCCAGGTTTCCGTCGTTCAACGAGACGGACGTGAGCGACAAGCCGGCGTACATCGGCACCAAGCCGCTCCTGTCGGCCGCGGACATCGCGGGCATCGACTCGGACTACCAGATGCGCCTCCAGGCGCTCCAGGCCGTGGACGAGGCCATCGCGAAGCTCGTCGACACGCTGTCGTCCGCCGGCCGCCTCGCGAACACCTACATCGTCTTCGCGTCCGACAACGGGTACCACATGGGCGAGCACCGTCTCCTCCCGGGAAAGTACACGCCGTACGAGACCGACATCCACGTGCCGCTCGTCGTCCGCGGCCCCGGCGTTCCGTCGGGCGTCGCGAGGAGCGAGTACACGTCGGACATCGACCTCGCCGAGACGTTCGCGGACCTCGCCGGCGTGTCCCCGCTTTCCTTCTCCGACGGTCGGTCTCTCAAGCCCCTCCTGACCGGGCCCCCTCCGTCCTCCTGGCGCCAGGCCTTCTACCTCGAGGAATTCGGGACCGGCGAGTTCGACCCGCCGGACGTCCTCGCCGGCACTCCCCGCGAGCCGCTCGACAAGCAGGACCTCGCGACGACGGTCCCGATCCCGAGCTACTACGGCTTTCAGGCGCCCGGGTACAAGTACGTCCAGTACAAGGGCAACGAGAAGGAGCTCTACGTCGCAGCCGACCCGTACGAGCTGACGAACGTCGCGGGCAGGATCGCTCCCGCCGTCGAAGCCTCGCTCGACGCCTATCTGGGCCGCTTCATCGGATGCGTGGGCGACGCCTGCCGCGCCGCGGAGGCGGTGGCGCCGCCGGCTCTCGTGACGGCCGATTTCACCGTGACGCCCGCCTCCCCTCCGAGCGGTGCCGCGGTGACGCTCGCCGCCACGGCGAGCGGCACCGCCCCCTACACGTACGCCTGGAGCGTGGACGGGACGCCCGCGAACGGCGCGTCGGTCGTCGTCCATCCTTCGGACGGGATCCACTCCGTCGCGCTCGACGTCCACGACGGGATCGGGGCCGAGGTCCGCGTGACGAAGAGCGTCACGGTCGGGTCGCCGCCGTCCGTCACGATCCAGACGCCCTCCGCCGACGTCACCGTCGAGGCCGGCGTCCCCGTCTCGTTCGCCGGGACAGGGACGCCCTCCGCCGCCGGCGCGACGCTCGCCTACGCGTGGGACTTCGGTGACGGGCTGGCCGGCGCGGCCGGCGCCGCCGCGGTCCACGCGTTCGGGGCGACGGGCACGTTCACCGTGACGCTCACGCTGACCGACTCGCGCGGCTCCGTCGCGCGGGCGACACGCAACGTCCTCGTGACGCGACCGACGCTCGCGGGGGCGACGCTGTTCCTGCCGGTCGTTCTCGAGACGCCGGGGGCCGGCGGGAGCTACTACACGTCGGAGGTCACGGTCTCGTCGCGCCTTTCGTCACCCGTCGACGTCCTCCTCACGTACACGGCGTCCGCCGGGGGCGGCTCGGGATTCGCCCGCCTGACGCTCGGCCCCGGAGAGCAGCGGATCCTTCCGGGAATCCTCGCGTGGCTGCGCGGGCAGGGGCTGCCGATCCCCGCCGGGACCTCGACCCGAGTCGGGACGCTCACGGCGACGTTCTCGGGGGCTTCGTCCGCCTCGGGGCTCTTCCTCGGCGCGCGGACGTTCACGGCCGACCCGTCGGGTCGCGCCGGCACGTTCGGTCTCTTCTACCTCTCGGCGCCTGTCGCCTCGGACTCCCTCACGGTCTTTGGGCTCCAGCAGGGTGCGACCCAGCGCTCGAACCTCGCCCTCGTGAACACGGGCGACGGGCCCGTCACGCTGCACACCGTCCTCCTCGGCCCGACGGGCCAGCAGCTCGACGCGTTCGACACGGGTCTTCCCCCGTTCGGCTGGACGCAGGTCAACACGCCGCTCGCGGGCACGGGTGCGGTTTCGGGCGTCGCCCTCGTGACGCGCACCTCCGGGACGAGCACGTTCTCGGCCTACGGTGTCCTGAACGACGCCGTGACGTCGGACGGCTCGTTCATCCCGCCGCTCCTTCCGGATGCCTCCACGCCCGACCGGCTCGTCCCGATCGTCCTCTCCGTGGCGGGCTACGCGTCCGAGCTGACGCTCACGAATCTGACGTCCTCCCCGCTCGCGCTCACGCTCACCTACAAGGCCTCGCCGCAGCTGGGTTCCGGGACCGGGTCGGGGACGGGCACGGTGACGCTCGCGCCGAACGAACAGCGCATCGCACCGGACGCGCTCGCGTTCCTGAGGCAGGCCGGCATCCCCGTGCCGGCGGCGGGGGACGCGGGCGGCTCGCTCGACGTGCGCGCCTCGACGGGCACGGCGGCGTCCTTCGCGGCGGGCGCGCGGACGTTCATCGGCGCGAAGGGTGGCGGGACGTTCGGACTCTTCTACACGGGGGTGACGGCCGGCGACTCGGCGACGTCGTCCGCGACGATCCAGGGGCTCCAGCAGAACGGGTCGCAGCGCTCCAACGTCGCGATCGTCAACCGCGGCGACGCGGGAGACACGATCACGCTGCGCGTGACGTACTACGGGCCCGACGGAGCGGTGGCGGGGGCGCCGGATACGAAGGCGCTCGCGCCGGGCGAGTGGGCGCAGTTCAACCAGCCGCTCGCGTCGCGCGGGGTGGCCGCGGGCTCGGCGAAGATCGAGAGGCTCTCCGGCTCCTCGCGCTTCGTCGCCTACGGCGTGCTGAACGATCAGGCGAACTCGGACGGCAGCTACATCGCGATGAGCCTGCCGTGAGAAGCCTCTCCCCGGCCGTCGCGCTCGCTCTTCTGGCCCGCGCGGCCGCCGCGGCCTCGGCCGCCGTTCCGGATGCCACGAAGCTCGTTCCGATCGTGCTCGACGTGGCGGGCCTCGGGAGCGCGCGGTACACGACGGAGCTGACCCTTGCGAACCGCGGGACGACGCCGGCGACCGCGCAGCTCACCTATACGCCCGCCAGCGCGCTCGGCGCCTCCGGGGAAGGAACGGAGGGCGTCGACCTTCCGGCCGGCGTCCAGCTCGTCGTCCCGGACGCGATCGCGTACCTCCGCGGCCTCGGCCTGTCCATCCCGATCGGGTCGAACGAGGGCGGGACTCTTCTCGTCGCCTTCAGCGGACTCTCCTCGCCGGACGCCGCGTTCGTCGGGGCCCGCACGACGACGCCGTCGGGAGCGGGCCGGGCCGGCCTCTCGTATGCCGGCGTCGACGTGTCGACGGCGCTCACCCAGCCGTCCTTTCTGTACGGCCTTCGGAGCAACGCGGCCGACCGGACCAACCTTGCGCTCGTGAACGCGAGTGCCGCCGGGCCCGTCACTCTCCGCGTGACGCTCTACTCGGGCGACGCGGGAGACGGCCGGTCCTTCACCCTCGCGCCCGACACGACGCTCGGTCCCCTCCAGTGGACGCAGATCGGGAAGGTGCTCGATCTCGCGGGCTACGCGAACGGCTACGCGAAGGTCCAGATCGTCTCCGGGACCGGGCCGTACGTCGCGTACGCCGTCGTCAACGACAACACGACCAACGACGGCTCGTTTCTCGCGGCCGAGCCGGCCTCGATGCCGACCGAGTCCCGTCTCCTCCCCGTCCTCGTCGAGAACGCGACCTTCCAGAGCGAGCTCGTCCTGACGAACCCTCTCGACGTGCCGCAGACGGCGACGCTCACGTACGTCGAGTCGGCGTTCTCCCGGGTCGGGCAGCCGGGGGCAGCGTCACGCTCGGCTTCGAGGCCGGCGAGCAGAAGATCATCCCGGGCGCAATCGACTACCTGA
The DNA here is from genome assembly GCA_963776915.1 of uncultured Acidobacteriota bacterium. Taxonomy (GTDB): domain Bacteria; phylum Acidobacteriota; class Thermoanaerobaculia; order UBA5066; family UBA5066; genus Fen-183. The sequence goes on from CAVZPE010000016.1 coordinate 325,061, forward strand.
GGCAGCACGGGATCGCGATCGGGGCGAAGGGGCCCACGTACGCCGGAGCGCTGTCCGTCTCGTTCCGGAACGGCGCGGCGCGCTCGAGCGGATTCGCCGGTGCGCGGACGGCGGCCGAGGTCGGCGGGACCGGTCCGGGCGAGTACGGCCTCTTTTACGCCGGGACCGGTCCGAGCTTCGCCGCCCTGAACGAGGCCTGGGTCTACGGCCTCCAGCAGAACGGGGGCAATCGCTCGAACCTCGCCGTCTCGAACCTCGGCGACGCGGGCGATCCCACGACGTTCCGGGTCGACGTCTACGACGGCGCGACGGGCCGGCTGGCGGGCTCGGAGACTCCGGCCGCTCTCGCGCCGGGGGCCTGGTCGCAGATCAACGCGGTGCTTCAGGCCTTCGGCGTCGCGAACGGGTACGTCCACGTCGTCAAGCTCTCCGGCAACGACCACTTCCTCGTCTATGGCGTCGTGAACGACGGCGGCGCTCCAGGAGAGGGCACGTCGGACGGGAGCTACGTCGCGGGGCAGGCCGTCCCCCCGATCACGTCGTTCTCGGTGGGAGCCGACATCGCGCTGACGTACCCGAATCTGCCCGTGCTCTCCGACGAGCACACCACGGTCGTCCCGCCCGCGGCGGGGTCGGACAAGTACCTCGTCTTCGCGGCGAACATGCGGAACGCAGCGGGGCTCGCGGGTCCCGTCGTGCTCGAGACGACGGATCTCCGGACCTTCACCTTCGCGGCCGGATATACGTCGCCGGTCATGACGGCTCCGATCCCCTTCATGAGCTGCAAGCCCGCCTACGACGCCGAGTTCGACCTGAACTACGCCTCGCCGGGCTCGGTCCTGCAGGACCCGACGCGGCCGCCGGGCAACCTCATGATGGTCTACGAGGCCGAGAACCACTGCCCCGGGGCCGTCTGGCAGCATGATTTCTACGCCACGGTCGGATTCGCCCGGTCCTCGGACAACGGAAGGACGTGGCCGCCGCCCGCGGACGCCGAACTGGGCGGGCCCTATCGCTATCCCGTCCTCAAGGCGCCGACCCCGGAACCGACCACTCCGGAGAGTCCGCCGGTGGCGATGGGCAACGCGATTCCGAGCGCGTTCGTCGACGGGAACAACCTGTACGTCACGTACGTCGCCCCGGGCGCCAGCTCGGACGGGATGCTCCGGGTCGCACGGGCCCCGCTCGGCGGGAACGAAACGGTCACGTTCTCGAAGTGGTACGACGGCGCGTTCGGCGAGCCCGGGATCGGTGGCCAGGACAGCGGTGTCCTGCCCGCGCGGGGATGCACGGGCCATCAGGGGATGGGGCAGATCAGCCACGCCGACGCGCTCGGCCTGTACCTGCTGACGTTCGTGTGCTCCAACTCCACGCAAGGCGCCTGGTACTACTCGACCGCGACGAGTCTCGACCGCCAGAACTGGACGGCTCCGCAACCGATCGCGAACTCGCAGCTGCCGGTCACGCAGGGCTGCGCGACCGACGGAACGGGAACCGCGTTCGACGGGTGGTATCCGTCGTTCATGTCGCCCGGCTCGCCGGCGGGGCACACCGCGAAGGCGGGATCCGTCTTCTACATGTCCGGCTGCGACCGGGGGGGCCGGACGTTCCTCGCGAGGACGTTCACGATCACGGCACCTCCCCGGCCGGGGCCCTGACCCGTGAACTCGACCCTTCTCGCCGTCGCGGTCACGGTGCCCGTCGTCCTCGACGTCTACGGGCTCGCGCCGACGCACTACACGTCGGACCTCGTCCTCGTGAACCGGGGCGCGGTCCCGACGCGCGTCTCGCTCGCGTACCGGCCCGCGCCGGGGACGCCCGGCGCGGGGACGGCCCCCGTGACGGACTCGGTCGGCGCTGGCCGCGAGCTGCGCATCCCGGACGTGATCCAGTACCTGCGCGACCACGCGGCGCCGCTGCCCGCGAGCGGGCCCGCGATCCTCGGCTCCCTCGCCGTTACGTTCCTCGACGTGACCGACCCGTCGCTCGTCTTCGCCGGCTCGCGCACCTCGACGCCGAATCCCGACGCCGCCGTCGGCGGCAGCTTCGGCCTCTTCACGACCGCGATTCCGGGCCCCGGCCCCCCGCCCGGCCCGCTCGCGATCTTCGGCCTGCGCGAAGATTCGTCCTTCCGCTCCAATCTCGCCCTCGTCGATCTGCCGGGCGGCAACGGCCCGGCCGACGTGTCGATCCAGCTCTGGGACGGGGACACGGGGACTGCCGCGGGCGCCCCGATCACCTACGCGCTCGAGCCGGGCGACTTCCACCAGTTCAACTCGATTCTCGGCCAGCGCGGCGTGAAGAACGGCTGGGCGACGGTGACGCGGACCGGCGGCGGGACGGACGCCTTCTACGCGTACGGCGTCGTGAACGACGGGCCGGCCTCCGGCGGCGGCACGTCGGACGGCAGCTTCCTCGCGCCGGGCGATACGAGCGGCGGCCTCGTGCCGATCGTCCTGCACGTCCCGTCGGCCGGCACGGTGTACACGTCGGAGCTGATCCTCGCGAATCCGTCGGCCTCCACCGTCAAGACGACGCTCACGTACACGCCGTCCGCCCAGCTCGCGGCCGGGGCGCCGGTCTCGACGGTCGTCGGCGTCCCGGCGGGCCGGCAGATCCGCCTCGCCGACGTCGTGACGTATCTCGGCACGACGCTCGGCCTCGCGATCCCCGAGGCCGCGAGCCAGGGCGGCACGCTGGTGGTGTCCCCCGGCGTCGCGGCGCTCGTGCGCACGTCCAGCGGGAACACGGACACGCGCGTCGGCGGTTCCTTCGGCGTCGCGTACCCCGCATTCGCTCCCCCGGACCGCGCCGCCTCGGAGGCCTGGGTCTACGGACTCAGGCAGGATGCGAGCGCGCGCTCGAACCTCGCGATCGCGGACGCGCGCGCGGGCGACCCCACGGTCGTGCCGTACCTCGTCGACGTCTACGACTCCGCGGCCGGGAGCGGCGCGCCGGTGAAGACGCTCGGGCCGTTCTCCCTCGCGGGTGGCCAGTGGATGCAGCTCTCGTCCGTTCTCGCATCGGCGAACCTCACGTCCGGGTACGCGCACGTCCGTCCTTCCGGCGGCCCGTCGGACTTCGTCGCATACGGCGTCGTGAACGACGGCTCCGAACCGGGGCGCGGCACGTCGGACGGCAGCTACGTCGCCGCGCTCGCGGTCCCGCCCCCCGTCGTCCTCACGTACGTCCCGGGCTCGTCCGTCAAGGTCGAACAGGTCATCGGCGACTGCGACTGGGCCGACGTCCCGTACGGGACGTCGGGAACGTGCCACGAGCCGACCGCGAGCCAGACGATCACGCGGGCGGGCGTCCTCGGGACCGACATCTCGTACTCGTGGGAGGCGAACGGAAAGCTCATGTTCGTCTTCGGCGACACGGTGGGCGCGAACGCGGACTTCCACGGGCACGACCCGATCGCCTGGAGCACGAGCACGGACCCGGACGCGGGCCTCGTCGTGAACTTCTACATCCAGAAGGACGGGACGCCGCTCTTCGTCGAGCCGCCCGGCATCAAGATGACCGGCTTCGACGTCCCGAACTCCGGGATCACGCTCGCGGACGGGACGTACGTCGTCTGCAACACGGGCGCGGACGCCTCGCTCCCGGACATCCACCAGAACGCCTGGTCGATCCTCGCGAAGTTCGACGAGGCGAGCCAGACGTTCACGACCGGCCGCACCATCTCGTCCCTCCCGGGCGGGCGCTTCGTCTTCGACGCGCTGCACGCCTCGGGCGCCGATGTCTACACGTTCGGCTTCGGCGACTACCGGGCCTCGGACGTCTACCTCGCCCGGACGCCCGCGACGGGCTTCTGGATGGGCACCGGCACGCAGTACTTCACGGGCCTCGCGAACGGCCAGCCGACCTGGAGCGACCGGGAGAGCGCCGCGGTCCCCGTCGTGATCGACAACCCGCTCCTCGACATCCCGCCCGATCCGCCCACGATCGGCGGCGTCTCCGTGGCCTTTTCGGCGGACCTCGGGCTGTGGCTCATGACGTTCGACGGCGGGCGCAACCAGGGCTCGACGACGGGCATCTGGTTCACGTACGCCGCCCAGCCGTGGGGGCCGTGGGCGGCGCCCCAGCTCATCTTCAACGCGAACCGCGACGGCGGCTACGGGACCTTCATCTACCTGCCCGGGCGCGTCCCGCCGGGGCCGGCGGGCCCGACGGCCGGGACCAACGATCCGAAGACGACCCCGGGCGGCGTGTACGCGCCGGAGCTGATCGAGCGCTTCACGCGCGTGGCCGGGGACACGCTCACGATCTCCTTCACCATGGCGACGTGGAACCCGTACACGGTCGTGAGGATGCGCTCGCAGTTCCGGATCGCGCGCACGCCGCCGTGATGCGCGTCACGTCGCGTCAACCAGGCGACGTCCGCGCCCGTCCATGCGATGCGGACAGGAGGGGAATCCCATGAACGTTCGAGATCGCCTCGGCTCGTCGTGCGGTCTGGCGGTCGCCGCCTGCGTCGCGCTCGCCGGGGCGGCGGCCGCGCAGACCGCGGCGCCGGCTCCGCCCGCGAAGCCGCACGCGCAGAAGAATCCGGCCGCGCCGCACGAGACCGAGTGGCCGGAGAAGCTGCAGCTCGGAGGGACGAGCGTGACCCTCGATGCGCCCGAGGCCGAGAGCCTCGCCGGGTCGAAGCTGAAGGCCCGGGGAACGGCGCGGATCCGGCGGGCGGAGGATGCCGAGGCGGCCGTCGCGACTCTCTGGTACGAGGCCGACGTCCAGATCAACCGGGAGCGCCGGATCGTGACCCTGGTTTCGGTCAGCGTATCCCGCGTCCAGCTGCCCGGCGCCCCGCCGGCCCGGCAGCAGCGCCTCGCGACGCGGCTCAGCCAGGCCATGACGCGGCACCGTCTCACGCTGCCGCTCGACGACGTCCTGGCCGCGGCCCGGCTGGCGCCGCGGCGCGACGAGACCCCGCCGCGCCTCGGCACGGATCCGCCGAAGATCGTGTTCGAGACGGAGCCGGCAGTCCTCGTCGTCTTCGACGGCGCTCCGCGCTTCCGCGCCGTGGAGGGCACGACTCTCGAGCGGGCGCTCAACACGCCTTTCCTCGTCCTGCGCGACCCGGCGTCGAACGTCTGTTACCTGGACGGCGGAACGATGTGGTTCCACGCGTCGGATGCGGCGGGGCCCTGGGCGAAGACCGAGGACGTCCCGCGGGACGCCGTGCAGATCGCCCGCCGCGACCTGAAGGACGCGGGAGTCGCCGACGACGAGGTGGCGAAGGCCTCGAAGGAGGCGGACACGCGCGTCCCGAAGATCCTCGTCGCGACCGAGCCGACGGAGCTCGTCGTGTCCGACGGAGCGCCCCAGTGGAAGCCGGAGGTTCAGGGCGAGCTCGACGCCATGCGCAACACGGAGAGCGACGTCTTCCGGTCCCTCTCCGACGGCCGGATCTGGCTCGTGCTTTCGGGGCGCTGGTACCGCGGCGACACGCCGGGCGGCCCGTGGACGTACGTCGCGCCGGACGACCTCCCGGCCTCTTTCCGCCTCATCCGCCCGGACTCGGAGAAGGCGGACGTCCTCGCGTTCGTGCCCGGCACGGACCAGGCGCGCGAGGCCCTGAGGGACGCGACGACCCCGCGGACCGCCGCGGTGCGGCGCCGCGACGCGCACGTCAGCGTGACGTACGACGGCGAGCCGAAGTTCGAGGCCGTGCCGGGCTCGCGCGTGGAATACGCGCTCAACACGCCCGAGAGCGTCCTCAGGATCCAGGGGCGCTACTACGTCTGCGATCAGGGAGTCTGGTTCACCGGGGACGCGCCTCTCGGACCGTGGCGCGTCGCGGACTCCATCCCCGAAGACGACATCCAGTCGATCCCGCCCGAGAGCCCCGTCTACAACACGCGCTTCGTCACGGTCTACGACTCGACGCCGGACGTCGTGTACGTCGCCTACACGCCGGCCTACCTCGGCTCGTACCCGTACCACGGGACCGTCGTCTTCGGCACGGGATGGTTCTATCGCCCGTGGTGGGGTGCCGCGTACTACCCGCGCCCCTGGACATGGGGCTTCCACGCGCGCTACGCGCCGCTGGCGGGATGGGGGTGGGGCTTCGGCTGGGGACCGGCGTGGGGCGGCTTCCGGTTCGGCTTCGGGTACGGGTGGGGAGCGCGCTGGTGCGGGCCGGGCGGCTTCTTCCGGCCGGCGTACCGGAACGTCAACGTGACGCGCAACGTCACGGTGAACCGGAACGTGAACGTCAACCGGAACGTCTACACGAACGGCGCGAACACGAGCCGCGCGAGCACGAATCGCACGACGACGGCGCGGGCCGCGGCCGCGAGGAAGACCGGAGCGCCGAAATCCGCGGGCGGCGGGCGGACGGCCTCGGCGAAAACGGCCTCGGCGAAGGCGGGCCACGCGCACGAGAAGGCGGCCCACGAGCACGCGGAAAGGGCCGGGGCGGGGGGAGGGCACCACCGGGCGAGATGAGAGCCTGACCGGGCAGGCGACGCGGCCGGCCAGGATCGCCCCGGCGGCCGCCGCGCCATTCCTGCCGGTACGCGCGTTGCAAGTCGACCCGTCACGACGATCGGACGCGGGCCGCTCGGGCCCGCCCTCCCGATCGGCGGAGGAGGGTTCGATGAGCATGAAGGCTCCATGGGGAATTGCCGCGCTGCTCGGGGTCGCGTGTCTCGCCGAAGCGGGCTACATCGTCGCGCACCGCGCCAGCGCATCGCCGCCGGCCGGCGCCGAGGCGACGCCGCCGGCCTCGCAGGACCTCGACAAGTGGGAGCGCAAGGTGCGCGACGAGATCGCACGCAACGGCAGGCTCGGCGAGCGCGATTTCGACACGCTCTTCGGTGACGACTTCTTCCGGCGGCGCTTCGACCCGTTCGAGGAGGTCGACCGGGTCAGCCACCGCCTCGAGGAAGGCCTCGACGGCGCCGACCGCGCCCTCTTCCGCACCTCGTTCCAGGACTGGTTCTCGAAGAGGATGGACCTGGCGGGGATCACGACGAAGGTCGCCGAGCAGGGCAAGAACGTCGCCGTGACGTTCGGGATCCCGGGTCTCGACGAGAACTCCGTCAAGTTCGACGTCAACGCGAATCGCATCCGCCTGAGCTATGCCGCCCGCCAGGACGTGAAGAAGAGCGGGAGCGACGTCCAGACGGCCGCGAGCGTCGAAAAGATCCTTCCCCTCCCGGCGGACGCCGATCCGAACGGCTTCGAGGTGAGGAAGGGCAAGGACGAGATCACCCTCGTCTTCCACAAGCTCGAGCACGCCGCGTAGCCCCGGGGCGCGGGCGCGGCCCGCGCCCGACCCACTTCACTTCCGAAAGCCGAAAGGAGGCCGTTCATGCCCCGCAACCGGATTCTGGAAACCGCCCTTTGTGCCGGACTCTTCGCGACGCTCTCCGGATCGCCCGCCCTCGCCCAGGACTGGCAGACGGACTCCTCGACGCTCCACGTCGTCGAACCCCTGCGCGTGCCCGGGACCGTCCTCGAGCCGGGCACGTACCGGATCCGCGTCGTGGACGAGCAGAGCGACCGGAACATCGTCCAGGTCACGGACCTCGACGGGCAGAAGGTCTACGCGACGATGATCGCGACGCCCCACGTCGCCGACCGGGGGCGGCCGGACACCGAGTTCGTCTACTACAGGGACGCCGACGGAAACCCGATGGCTCTCCGCTCGTGGTGGGCGCCGAATGACCGCTACGGCCAGGACCTCACCTACGAGGGCGCCGAAGGTGCGGAGCTCGCGCGGCTCGCCGAGCGGGTCCCCGCCGCGCCCGCGGGCTCGCGCGTGGCGTTCGCCGGGAACACGTCCGGCCCCGCCGCCGCGCCGGCGGTCGTGCCCGCGGTGAAGAGCGAGAAGCCGGCGGCCGTGGTCGCCGCCAACGCACCGGTGCCGAAGCCGAAGATGCCGCGCACCGCGAGCCCGATGCCGCTCGTCGCGCTGGCCGGCCTCACGGCGCTCGCGGGGGCGGCGGCGCTGCGGCTCACCGCGCGTCGCGGCGCGGCGCCCGGCATCCCGGAGCCGTAGAGCGCAAGCGCGTTAGCGCGGTTGGCGGACACCCCCGCGTTCCGTTATCTTCCGGGCGACCGAGACGCGTTCCCGTGCGCGTCCGGTCGCCGCGGAGGAACACCGGATGCGCCGACACGTGTTCGCCCTCGCCCTCCTGACCGCGCTCGCGACCCCCGCCGCCGCCGACGAGGTCCTGCGCCTGCCGGGCATGCGCGTCGGCGGGACCATCGCGCGCGACACGCGCGGGATCCCGCACATCACCGGCTTCACGGAGTGGGACGCCCACTTCCTGACCGGCTACGCGCAGGCGCAGGACCGGCTGTTCCAGATGGACTACTACCGCCGGCAGGCGAGCGGCACGCTCGCCGAGCTCCTCGGGCCGGCCGCGCTCTCGAGCGACGTCCAGCTGCGCGCGATCGGCCTGCGCCGCACGGCGTCGAGCGCCATGAACGTCATCTCGAAGGAGGCGCGCGAGGCGCTCGAGGCCTACGCGCTCGGCGTCAACGCGTGGGCCCTGTCGCACCCGCTGCCGCCCGAGTACGCCGCGCTCGAGGTCACGAGGTTCGAGCCGTGGACGGCGCTCGACAGCCTCGCCTTCGCGAACCTCTTCCTCCTCGGCCAGTTCTTCGACGACAGCGACGCGACCCGGACGCAGAGGCTCCTCACGTACCAGGGCACGGGCGCGGCCGCGGGTTTCGACGGGACGAAGCTCTTCTTCGAGGACCTCGCGCGCTTCGAGCCGTTCGACCACACCACGACGCTCCCCGCCTCGGCGGTGTCGGCGCGGACGGCGGGCGCCCGCGTCGCCCGCCCGACGGCCTTCTACGCCCGGGTCGAGGCCGAGGGCCGCCGCCTCGCCGCCCTCGGCGTCGAAGGGCTCGTCGCGGACTGGCTCGCGAAGGTGGACGCCGCGCCGTACTTCAAGGAGGCGCTGAACCGGGGGAAGGACCGCGGCTCGAACGAGTGGGGCGTCTCCGGGAGGCTCTCGGCGAGCGGCAACCCGATGATCGCGAACGACCCGCACCTCTCGCTCGGCTGGCCGTCCACGTGGTACCCGATGGCCGTGAAGGGCGGGCCGATCGACGCGACGGGAATGGGCGCCGCGGGCGTCCCGTTCGTCCTCGTCGGCCAGACCCCGCGCGTCGCGTGGGGGGCGACGAACAACCCGACGGACGTCACGGACATGTACGTCGAGCAGATCGTCCCGGACCCGGGATCCCTGGCGGGCTTCGCGACGACGTACAAGGGACAGAAGGAGGCGGTGCTCCCGCTTCCGGAGGTGTTCCGCCAGAACAACCCCGGCGACGGCGTCAACGACGACGTCACCGTCGTCCCCGCGACCGGGGCGATCCCGCCCGCGACGATCATCGTGCCGCGCCGCAACCTGGGGCCGATCATCTCGCTCGACCTCGCGCACGGGACGGCCCTCTCCCTGCAGTACACGGGGACGGCGGCGACGCGCGAGATCGACGGCTTCCGGACCTGGAACACGGCGAAGAACCTCGACGACTTCAGGCGCGGACTCACGTACCTGACCGTCGGCTCGTTCAACTGGGCCGTCGCGGACGCGGACGGGAACCTCGCGTACCTCACGAGCGGCGAGCTGCCGCTCCGCGAGGACCTCCAGGCGAACGCGCCGAAAGGCCTGCCGCCGTACTTCCTGCGCGACGGGACCGGCGGCAACGAGTGGCTGCCCCGCACGAACGTGTACCCGAACCAGGCGCTCCTCTTCGAGATCCTCCCGCCGTCCGAGCGGCCGCAGGCCGTGAACCCGGCCGCCGGGTGGTTCGCGAACGCGAACAACGACCCGGTCGGCGTCACGCTCTCCAACAACCCGCTCGGTCGGCAGCGTCCCGGCGGCGGGATCCTCTACCTGAACTACGGGTACGACGGCTTCCGGTGCGCGCGGATCACCCAGCTCATCAAGACGAAGCTCGCGAACGCCGGGAAGATCTCGTTCGACGACATGAAGGCGATCCAGGCCGACAACCAGCTCCTCGACGCGCAGGTCTTCGTGCCGTACATCCTCGCCGCGTGGGATCGCGCGGCCAACGGGTCGTCCGACCCGGGGCTTTCGGGAGAGGCGTCCAACACGAGCGAGGCGGTCACGAGGCTGCGCGCGTGGGACATGTCGACGCCGACGGGCCTGACGGAAGGGTACGACGCCGGGAAGCCGGCGGGCACGGCGCCGACGCAGGCCCAGATCGACGCGAGCGTGGCCGCCACGCTTTATTCCGTCTGGCGGGGACGCTTCGCGGTGAACGTGATCGACCATACGCTCGCACCGTTCCAACTCTCGCCGCCCGGGAACGACCAGAACTCGACGCTGCCCTCTCTGCGCCACATGCTCGAGAACTTCGAGGCGCAGCAGGGGGTCGGCGCGTCGGGCCTGAACTTCTTCAACGACGGCGGCATTCAACAGGGCCTCGGTACACCGCCGGATCAGGCGCGGGACTTCATCATTCTCGATTCCTCTGAGACAGGCGATGGCCCTTCTCCGGAGCGACGCGTTCGCGTCCGCGTTCGGCAGGAGCGCGAACCTCGCGGACTACCGCTGGGGCAAGCTCCACCGCATCACGTTCGCGCACCCGCTCGGCTCGCCCTTCAGCGTGCCGCCGGGGAACGGCCTGTTCCCGGCACCGCTCGCGGGCCTCCCCGGCATCCCGCGCTCCGGGGGGATCGGAACGGTCGACGTCGCGAACCATCCGGTGCGCGCCTCGACCGTGAACGGCTTCATGTTCGGGAGCGGACCCTCCCGCCGCTACGTGGGTGAGGTCTCGCCCACGGGGATCCACGCGGAGACGAGCCTGCCCGGCGGCGTCAGCGCGCTCCCCACGTCCCCGTACTACGTGAACCTGCTCCCGCTGTGGCTCACGAACGGCACGTACCCGGCCGAGCTCGCGGGCGGCCCGACGCTCCCGTGGACGCCGTGAGGGAGAGCGCCATGAAGAAGACCACCTTCGCCACTCTCGGCCTCGGCCTCGCGCTCCTCTCCGCACCCGCCGCCGCGCAGGTCCGGACGGAGGTCGGCGTCTTCGGGACGTGGATCCACTCGACGTCGCGAACGGTCACGGACTCCACCTACGACGTCGCCGTCGAGTTCGAGGACGGCGCCGGCGGCGGCGTCTCGCTCGACGTGAGGCCGTGGAAGATCGCCTCATTCGAGATCTCGGGGTCCTTCACGCGGCAGAGCGCGGCGATCACGGCGGGCGGCACGGTCCTCGTTCCGGCGGGGCGGCTCGACGCGACGCCCGTCATCCTCGTCGCGAAGTTTCACGTCCTCGGGGACGGAATGTTCGACCTCTGGGTCGGCGGGGGCGAGTCGTACGTCTTCTTCCAGAACCTCCACGATCCCGGGCTCGACGCGGCCGGAATCGGCGTCGTGAACGTGAAGAACAAGGCCGGCCTCGTCGCGGCCGCCGGCTTCCGGCTCGCGTTCTCGCCGCACGCATCCTTCCTCGTCGACGGAAAGTACCTGGCGGTCAAGCCGGAGTCGCAGGGAGTCTCGGGCTCGACGGTGGACCTGAACTGGAACCCGCTTCTCGTGTCCGCGGGATTCGGGTTCCGGTTCTGAAGCGCCCGCCGCGCGCCATTTCTTCCGGTACGCGCGTTGCAAGCCCCGGTGCGGGACGATCGGTCGCGGGCGAGCCGTGCCGGCCCGACGCCCCGGGGGAGGATCGATGCCGGTCGGAGCGGGGCGGGCGCGGCTCTGGCTCGAGAGGTTTCTCTGGGCCGCCGGCTTCCTCGCGCTCGCGGCTTGCGGTGCGAGCTTCCTCTCGATGCGCCTCTATCAGACCGCTCAGGAGCGGGCCTTCGAGGGCCTGCTGCGCACGGGGTCCGGCGGGTCGAGGCCGGCGAAGCCCGCCGGCAGGGCCCGGGGTGCGCGTCCCGCCGCCGACGTCCTCGATCCGGGCTTCGTCGCGCGTCTCGAGATCCCGCGCCTCGGGCTCTCGGCGATCGTGAGGGAGGGGGCCGGGCCGCGGACGCTCCGGGTCGCGGTCGGTCACGTGCCCGGAACGGCCCTCCCGGGAGAGAACGGCAACGTCTGCCTGGCCGCGCACCGCGACGGGCTCTTCCGCGGCCTCGGGACGCTGCGCGCGGGCGACGCCGTCCGGCTGACGACCCGGGGCGGCCGTTACGACTACCGGGTGGACGCGGCGCGGGTCGTCGGGCCGAACGACGTCGCGGTGCTCTCCCCGACGCGCCGGCCGCGGTTGACGCTCGTGACGTGCTATCCGTTCGCGTGGATCGGGCCGGCGCCGCGCCGGTACGTGGTCACGGCCCAGGCGAGCGGCGCCGCGATGCGTTAATGCGCCCAAGGGGCGTATAACGGGTCTCAAGATGTGGTCGGGCGCCATCCCCGCCGCGATTGCCGCCGTCTTCTCCTCGCTGGCGCTGTCTCCCGACCCGGTCTTCGTCACGGACCGGCACAACCGCATCGTCTTCTGGAACCAGAGCGCGGAGCGGATCCTCGGATACGCCCCCGGGGAGGTCGTCGGCAAGCCGTGCGCCGCGCGCCTCGAGGGCTGCGACGCCTTCGGGAACCGGTACTGCTCCGAGAGCTGTCCCGTCACCTCGATGGCGGCGCGCCGCGAGAGCGTGAACCACTTCGGCCTGCGGCTCAAGGCGCGCGACGGGAACGTCGTCGCCGTGGACGTGACGATCCTCAATCTCGGGGCAGCCGATCCGGGCGAGTTCTTCCTCGCCCACATCCTGCGGACGGAGCGGATCGAGCTTCCCGCGCTCCAGGAATCGGACGGCAACCTTCCTCCGCCGTCCCCGTTCACGAGCTCGCGCGAATCGCCGGACATCCGCGCGCGGAGGCTCTCCGGGCGCGAAGTCGAGGTGCTGGGGATGCTCGCCGCCGGCCGGTCGACGCCGGAGATCGCGACCGCCCTCCACATCTCGAACCTCACCGCCCGGAACCACATCCAGAACATCCTGCACAAGCTCGAGGTCCACTCCAAGAGCGAGGCCGTGGCCTTCGCCTTCCAGAAGCGGCTGAACCTGGTCTGAGGGGGACCCCCGGGGCGCCCGCTCGCGGGCCGCCCGGCGCTGGCGCACCAGACGAATTGGTGAGATTGCGGGATGGTGCCGCGGGCGCCCCCGGCCGCACCTTGTCCGGCGACAAGGAGAAGGCCATGAGCCGATCGACGCGCGGACGCCGTGGGGTGTTGTTCCTGGTGGCGGGGATGGCGCTGTCCTGCCTGGTCGCGACTCGCGCAAACGCGGTCCCCGCGTTTTCCCGCAAGTACCGGACGTCGTGCCAGACCTGCCACTCGATCTTCCCGAAGCTCAACCCGTTCGGAACGGCGTTCCGCCTGAACGGCTACCACCTTCCGGGCGAGACCGAAGAGCAGGTGAAGCAGCCGCCCGTCTCGCTCGGCGCGGACGCCTACGCCCGGATGTGGCCGGAGATGGTGTACCCGAGCACGCTGCCGGGCAACGTCCCGTTCGCCATGAACGTGAAGATGGCGAGCATCTTCGCCTCGAGCCACGACGACACGGGGAAGACGATCACGCACAACGACTTCCAGTTCCCGCAGGAGGCGAACCTCTTCGCCGCGGGGACGCTCGGGCCGACGTTCAGCTTCTTCAGCGAGGTGACGTACGAGGAGAGCCCCGACGGGAGCGGCTCGGTCGAGCTCGAGCACGTCCGGCTCGACGTCATCTCCCCGTTCGGACCCGAGCACCTCTTCAACTTCCGCGTCGGCAAGCTGGCCCCGAACCTCTACGACGGATTCCAGGAAATGTGGCTCATGACGGACAACGGGGTCGACACGCTCTTCACGTACAACCCGATCGGCTTCAACGGCGGGACCGGTCTCTCGGAGGACGGCGCCGGCGTGAGCCTCCCGCAGCGGACGCGGGCGATCGAGATGTACGGCGTGGCGGCCCACCGGCTGTTCTACACGGTCGGCGTCTCCTCTCCGATCGGGCCGGGCGGCCCGAACGGCCAGTTCAACAACGGCAGCGGCAAGGACTTCTACGCGCGCGTCGACTACAAGTTCGGAGGCCTCGGGCTCGACGGGGACGCGACGGGAGTGAAGCTGCCGCCGGAGAACTGGCGCGAGACGTCGTTCCGCGTCGGAGCGTTCGGATACTGGGGCGACGGAGGCGACGCCGAGTTCGACGTCACGGATCCGGACGGCAACCCCTTCAGGATGCGGCAGGGGACGTTCAGCCGCGTCGGGGTGTTCGGCTCGCTCTACCTCGGCGACCTGAACCTGATCGGCGTCGGCGTGCACGGCAGCGACGACCTCTCGCTGCGGGACGACGGACGACCGACGCCGAGGTCTCCCTGACGACGCGCACGTGGGACGCGTGGTTCGCGCAGGCCGACTACGTCATCGTGCCCACGTTCCAGGTCTCGGCCCGCTACGAGAACCTCCGTGCGGCCGACCCGTCCGTCGACACGCTGCAGTTCCTGAACGCGAACGTGAGCTTCCTCGCGCGCGCCAACATCAAGCTGATGGTCGAGTACCGCCGGGACCTGCACGACTCGCAGAACTACCAGATCGCGACCGTCCTGAGGGCGGCGTTCTGAAGGAGGCATGAGATGAAACGATCCCTCGTTCTCGCCGTCGCCCTCGCCGCCGGCGCGGCCCTGCCGCTCGCGGCCGGCGATCTCCACGGCAAGGTGACCTGCAAGGGCGTGCGCAACAGCGCCGACGCCGTCGTCTACGTGGCGGCCATTCCGGGCAAGACGTTCCCGGCCCCGAAGGAGCACGCGAAGATCAACCAGGAGAACCTCGTGTTCTCGCCGCACGTCCTCGCCGTCCTCGTCGGGACGACCGTCGACTTCCACAACGCGGACGCGGTCCTCCACAACGTCTTCTCGCCGGACAGCTGCGCCGACAAGTTCAACCTCGGGACCTGGCCGAAGGGCGAGATCCGCTCCTACACGTTCAAGAAGGAGTGCGAGGCCGCCACGCTCCTCTGCAAGGTCCACCCCGAGATGGAGGCGTTCGTCGTGGCGGTGCCGACGCCGTACTTCGCGGTCACGAAGCCGGACGGCTCCTTCCACATCGCGGACGTGCCGGACGGCTCCTACACCGTGAAGGTGTGGCACCCGAAGCTGAAGGCCGCGCAGAAGGCCGTGACCGTCTCCGGCGCCACGGCGGCCGACTTCGAGATCGCCAAGTAAGCGCGCATGAACGACGTCAGCCGCGACTGGCTCGAGCGGAACTTCCCCTGCAAGGCGGCGTGCCCGGTCCACACCGAGGCCGGCAAGTACGTGACGCTGATCGCGCAGGGGAACTTCCGCGAGGCCTACGCGGTGGCGCGGCGGCCGAACCCGCTCGCCTCCATCTGCGGCCGGATCTGCGCGGCTCCCTGCGAGGCGGTGTGCCGGCGCGGCGAGCTGGACGCCCCCATCGCGATCCGGGCGCTGAAGCGCTTCGTCACGGAGCGCTTCGGCGTCGAGAGCATGATGGATTTCTCCGTCCTCACGGCGATCTACGGTCACCGGGCGGACCGTTACGCCGAACGGGTCGCGGTCGTCGGCTCGGGTCCGGCCGGGCTCGCGTGCGCGCACGACCTCGCGCTCATGGGCTATCCCGTCACGATCTTCGAGGCGGCGCCGGTCGCCGGGGGGATGCTGAGGCTCGGAGTCCCGGAGTACCGGCTGCCGCGCGCCCTCATCCAGCTCGAGGTCAACGCGATCCTCTCGCTCGGCGTGGAGCTGAAGACGGGCGTGCGCCTCGGCCGGGACTTCACGCTGTCGGATCTCAGGGCGCAGGGCTTCTCCGCGATCTTCCTCGGGGTCGGCGCGATGCAGAGCCGCAGCCTCTCGATCCCCGGGATGGACCTCGACGGCGTCCTCAAGGGGATCGACTACCTCCTGAACGTGAACCTCGGCTACAAGGTCGAGATGGGCGCGCGCGTCGTCGTGATCGGCGGCGGCAACGTGGCGCTCGACGTGGCGCGGACCGCGGCGCGCAGCGGCGTCGAGGAGAACCTCGAGCGGAACCTCTCCGTCGTCCAGGCCCTCGACGTCGCGCGCAGCGCCGTGCGTTTCGGCGCGCGCGAGGTCGTCGTCTGCTGCCTCGAGTCGGAGAGCGAGATGCCGGCCGCGAAGGACGAGGTCGAGGAAGCCCGGCGCGAGGGCATCCACTTCCGGTACCGGCTCGGGCCGAAGCGCCTCGTCGGCGAGGGCGGCGTCGTGACGGGCGTCGAGTTCCTGGACGTCTCGCGCGTCTTCGACGAGACGGGCCGCTTCTCGCCGCAGTTCGTGGAGGGCTCGGAGATCCGTCCTTCCGACCGACACCGTCCTCGTCGCGATCGGGCAGACCGGGGACTTCACGTTTCTGAGGCCCGAGGACGGGATCGAGACGCGCGGCGGACGGATCACGATCGACGCCGAGACGCTCGCGACCAGCGCCCCCGGAATCTACGCGGGCGGCGACGCGGCCTTCGGCCCGCGCATCGCGATCAACGCGATCGCCGACGGCAAGCGCGGCGCCCTCTCGATCGACGCCTTCTTCCGGGGCCGCGCCCGCCCGTCGCCCGAGGTCGCGGTCACAATCGACGTCCACGACCGTTACGAGCGGGATCTCGACTACGAGGGCATTCCGCGCCAGGCGCCGCCGACCCGCCCGATCTCGCGGCGCATCGGCATCGCCGAGGTCGAGGAGTGCTTCGCGGAGGGCGCGGCACGGCTCGAGGGAACGCGCTGCCTCCACTGCTGGACGAACACGATCTTCGAGGAGAGCGACGCGGACGGGACCGAGTGCGTTCTCTGCGGCGGCTGCCAGGACATCTGTCCGGAGGACTGCATCGAGATCGTCGTCTCCGGAGCGCGTGACGCGCCTCCCCGAGGCCGCGCGCGAGCTCGCCCCGATCCTCGCGGACGGCGCGCGTCGGCGGGTCCGTCTTCATCAAGGACGAGGAAACGTGCATCCGCTGCGGCCTCTGCGCCGCGCGGTGCCCGGTCGGCACGATCACCATGCAGAGCTTCCGCACGCCGGAGGGTGCCCATGTCTGACGAACGCGAACGGAGCCCGGACCCCGGCCCGGACCGGACCAGCCGGCGCGACTTCCTGACCCAGGTCGGCGAAGGGGCGTGCGCCGTGCGGCCGCCGGGTCGGTCGTCGTGACGCTCGACTACCTGAAGCCGAAGGTCCTCTTCGAGCCCCCGACCGATCTTCCACGCGGGCAGCCCGGTCGACTACCCGGAGGGGACGGTCCGGTTCAACCGCGAGCAGCGCGCGTACGTGATCGGCGGGGCGCGGCGGCGTCTACGCGCTCTCGGCGGTCTGCACGCACCTCGGGTGCATCACGCGGTACGTCTCCGACGAGAAGGTCATCGCGTGCCCCTGCCACGGAAGCCGTTTCGACCTCGAGGGCAACGTCGTCCACGGGCCCGCGCCGCGGCCGCTCCCGTGGCTGGAGGTCACGGAGGACGCCGCCGGCAACCTCGTCGTGGACACGAGCATCGTCATTCCGCACGGAAAGGTGACGCGGGCATGAGCGCGACCCGGCCCTCCCTCGGGGACTGGCTGCGCGGTTCGGCGGTCTGGCGCTCGGTCGTCCGGCACGGAACGGCGGACACGAACCGCAACCGCTCGCTCGTGATCTTCGAGAACCTCTTCCTGCACGTGCACCCGGTCAAGGTCCGCGAGAAGACGCTCCGCTTCTCGCACACCTACTGGCTCGGGGGCGTCACGCTCGTGAGCTCGCTCGTCCTGATCGCGACCGGGATCCTGCTGATGTTCTATTACCACCCGTCGGTCCCGCAGGCCTACCGCGACATGAAGGAGCTGAACTACGTCGTCGACAACGGGCTCTTCCTGCGCAACCTGCACCGCTGGGCCGCCCACCTCATGGTGTTCGCGGCGTTTCTCCACATGCTCCGGGTCTTCTACCACCGCGCCTACCGTCCGCCCCGCCAGTTCAACTGGGTCGTCGGGGTCGTGCTCCTGATCGTCACGCTCTTCCTCTCGTACACGGGCTACCTCCTCCCCTGGGACCAGCTCGCGTTCTGGGGAGTCTCGGTGGGGACGAACATGGCGAAGGAGGCCCCGCTCGTCGGCGAGAAGATCCGCTTCCTCCTCCTCGGCGGCAACGTCGTGTCCGAGAACGCGCTCCTGCGTTTCTACGTCCTCCACTGCGTCGTCCTCCCCGTGGCGCTCCTCCTCTTCCTTTCCGTCCACATCTGGCGCGTCCGCAAGGACGGCGGCGTCCAGGGGCCGCCCTCCGATGCCGATCACCCGCGCCCCGAGGAGGCTCCATGAGCGGCGCCCCCGAGTTCCACGTCGTCGAATCGACCGATCCGGTCGCCGTGCCGCGCCGCGTCGCGCTCGTGAGGCCCGACACGCGGCCGTCCGTTCGACGCACCGAAGAGCGATTCGTGATGACGTTCCCCAACCTGATCGTCCGGGAGGTCATCCTCTTCCAGGCCGTCGTGATCGCGCTCTCCCTCGCCGCGATCGCCTTCGACGCGCCGCTCGAAGGGATCGCGAACCCGATCGAGACGCCCAATCCCGCCAAGGCCCCCTGGTATTTCCTCGGCCTGCAGGAGCTCCTCCACTACTTCCCGCCGATCGTCGCGGGCGTCCTGCTGCCCGGCCTCGTCGTCCTGGCGCTCGCGGTGATTCCCTACGCGCGGATCAACCTGAGCGCGGGGCCGCTCTGGTCGGGCCGGGAGCGGCGCACCGGCCTCGCCCTCGCCGTGGCCGGCGTCGCCCTCTTCACGCTCTTCGGCGCCTTCGGCTGCTGGCCGATCGCGGTCCCGACGCTCCTGACGGTCGCGGCGATGTTCGCCGCCCGCGGGGGCGAGCGGGGCGGGCGCCTGAGGCGCGCCCTCGCGCGCGTGACCCTGCCCGAGTGGGTCATGACCTGGTTCGTCGTCATCGCGGCGCTCCTGACGATCATCGGCACCTTCTTCCGCGGCCCCGGCTGGACGCTCGTCTGGCCGTGGTCCGGGGCGATCTGAGGGCGACGGCCGTGCCCATGCGCCGACTCTTCGCGGTCTCGAGCGTCCTCTTCCTGCTCGTTCTCGCGGTCTCGCCCGCCAAGAACGCGCTCCGCCCCTACCGGGCGCTGCAGAGGCAGTACCGCAGGCTCGGTTCCTCGCGCGCGCGCAGCCTGAAGGCGGCGCAGGCGTACCAGGCCCGGCCGGTCGCGATCCAGCAGATCTGGCTGCCCAGGTTCGAGAATCGCGTCGACCGGTGCACGACGTGCCACCTCGGCGTCGCCGATCCGCTCATGGCCGGCGCGCCGCGGCCCTTCGCGCTGCATCCCGGCACTCCGCACACGCCGGAAGCGTTCAACCGGTTCGGATGCACGTCCTGCCACGGCGGGCAGGGGCTCGCGACGACCGAGGCCGACGCCCACGGCGTCTCGGCCGGCGCCGGGCCGCCGATGACGCCTCCCGCCTACATCGAGTCGGGCTGCGGCCGCTGCCATCTCTCCGAGACCGTCGCGGGCGCTCCGGCCCTGTCGCGCGGGCGCGCCCTGATCGCGCGGGCCGGCTGCTACGCCTGCCACGCCGTCCGCGGACAGGAGGCGTTCCGGTCGGAGGCCCCGCCGCTCGCGACCCTCCCGCTCAAGACGGGCGGCGAGTGGGTGAGGCGCTGGCTGAGGAACCCGAAGGCGATCGACCCGAACGCGACGATGCCCAATTTCCACCTCACGAACCAGGCGATCGACGAGCTCTCGAATTTCCTCTTCGCCGCGCAGGTTCCGAAGGACCTCGCGGGCCGCATCGAGGCCGCGGCGGCCGAGGCCCCCGGCGACCCCGCGAACGGGAAGAAGCTCGTGTCGGAGTCGCGCTGCATCACGTGCCACACGATCGAGGGGAAGGGGCGCGGCGCGGCGCCCGAGCTCTCGAAGATCGCGTCCACGTCGTCGCGCGGCTGGCTGCTCGCGTTCCTGCGCGAGCCCCAGGCCTTCAATCCGCGCACGCCGATGCCGCGCTACCACTTCAGCGAGGCCGAATCGCGCGACGTCGTCGCGTACCTCGAGGACGAGTTCCGCGACTTCGACGCTCCGAAGGACATCCTCGAGCCGCTCCGCGTGAACCAGACGCTCGCCGAGAACGGGCGCAAGCTCTTCCGGCTCTACGGGTGCTTCTCGTGCCACGACCCGGCCGGAGCCGGGTCGGAGAAGTTCGGTCCGGAGCTGGACGGGATCGGCGACAAGAGAGCCCAGTCGCTCGACTTCGGTCGCCGCACCGACCTCGACCGCACGCTCCCGGCCTGGCTCGCCGCGAAGCTCGAGTCGCCGCGCTCGTTCGCCGACGGGCTGAAGATGCCCTCCTACGGCTTCGGCGCCGCGGACACCCGCGCGGTCGTCACCGCCCTCCTCGCGCTCGGCACGCAGCCCGTGCCCGAGCCCTACCGGTACGCGCCGCCGCAAAAGCCGGCGCTCCTGCCCGGGGGGCCGGTCGGCAAGCTCATCCAGAGCTACCGCTGCCTCTCCTGTCACGAGATCGGCGACCGGGGCGCCGACGTCTCGACCGCTCCGCTCACGTACGAGGGCAGCAAGGTGAAGCGGGACTGGCTCGTCGACTACCTGATGCTCTCCTACACGCTGCGCCCGATCCTCGAGGAGCGGATGCCCGTCCTCAAGATGCCGCGCGAGGACGCGACGCAGCTCGCCGACGCCCTCCAGAACTTCTACGTCGATCCGTCGATCCCCGAGGACCCGTTCGCGGGCCATCCCGCGTCCGACGCGGACACCGTCGAGGGCCAGCGGCTCTACGTGGGCCTCGGGTGCCGGGGCTGTCACATCCTCGGATCGTCGGGCGGCTATTACGGGCCGCCGCTGACCGAGGCCGGAAAGCGGCTCAAGCCGGGCTGGACGTACGCGTGGCTCAAGGGGCCGCAGCGGTGGAGGGCCGACGTGCGCTGCCCCGACTACGGCCTGACCGACACCGACGCGCTCCGCCTGACCGCCTATCTCGAGACGCTCCCTCCGGCCGCGCCGCCCGCGAAGACCGGGAGACCCGCGCGAGGTGTCAAATGAGGCTCCGGGCGCTCGCTCCGCTCGTCTTCCTGCTCACGGCCGCCTCCTGCGCCCGAAAGCCGGCGCCGGCCGCCGCCGGGGCAACCGCGCCCGCCGCCGCGACGCCGTCCGCGGCGGCCGCTCCGACGCCGCTCCCTTACGAGGCGGGTCTCGGAAAGGTCACCTTCACGCACTACTGCCAGACGTGCCACGGCGAGACGGGCGCCGGCGACGGCTTCAACGCCTTCAACCTCGACCCGCATCCGCGCGATCTCTCCGACCCGGCGTTCCAGAAGAAGAAGAGTGACGCCGAGCTCGCCGACGCGATCCGGCGCGGCGGGGCGGGCGTGGGGCTTTCGGCCCTCATGCCGCCGTGGGGGCGCACGCTTTCGGACCGCCAGGTCGACGAGCTCGTCCTCTATCTCCGCACGCTGCCGGCGCTCCGGAAGCCGGCGTCCTGACGTCCCGCGCCGCCGCCCGCCGCGGCCGCCTCAGCGGTCGATCTCGCAGTGGATGTGATCCTGGTGAAGGTCCCGCCACGCGACGTCGGGCATGTCGGGGCAGAGGATGTAGCTGTGGTCGCCGATCGACGTCCGCTTGCCGCCCGCGTCCGCGGCCTCGCCCGTCAGCCAGTGGTAGACGTCGTAGAAGAAACCTCCGGCCTTCGTGTCCACGTCCAGGCGGAAGTACGGGCGGGTGCCGATGGGCCACTTGCGGGCGGTCTTCCCGTCGGGCAGCGTGATCGGCTGCTTTCCCCAGTCCTCGGAGACGTCGATCTTTCCCACTCGCGTGATCGCGCCGTGGAAGTCGATCGCGTATCCCTTTCCGTGCCGGTCGGTGTCGGCGCGCCCGACGCCCATGCCGCCCCAGAAGATGGTCGTGACGCCCCACCTCGACTGGAGGTACTGCGCGAACCGGACGGCGAGCACCGCCGTCCGCATGTCCATGGGCCCGGTGCGCTGCCAGCCCGCGGCCTTCTTGTTGTCCGGGGTGAAATGGACGCCGCCGATGCCGAGGCCGAGAGTCACCTTCTCGCCGACCTTCGGGAAGGTCGGGTTCCCGTCCTTCCCGAACGCGATCGGCTTCTCCAGGTCCAGCTGGTTGTTGAGCACGTAGGAGACGACGAGGTCGCGGGCTTCCGCCTGCGTCAGGTCGCGCGCGGGCTTGGACGCGGCGGCCGGCGGGATGGCGTGAGTGAACTTCAGAAACGCCGTCACGGGGTCGGGTATCGTCATGGCGCCTCCCCGGCCGGGTCCCGATTCGGCCGGCCGTCCCGCCGACGATATCGCGACTCGTTCTCTTCGCAGGAGCCCGGAATTGCAGCTCGGGGTCTACCGTTTCATTCGCCGGCCGGGCATTCCGGGCCACGGCGGCTTTCACGAGCGCCTTGAACGCGCGCCCGTCGACCTTCTCGCCTTCGTGGATGTCGATCGCCCTTCGCGTGTTGCCTTCCAGGCTGGAGTTGAAGAGGCGCGACGGGTCGGGGATCGTGGCCCCCCGGGCGAACGTGAGCTTCACGACCTTCGTGTACGCCTCCCCGGTGCAGACGATCCCGTGGTGCGACCAGACCGGAACCATCCACTTCCACTCCTCGGCGATCTCGGGGTCGGCGTCGAGGATCAGCGCCCGCATGCGGGCCAGGGTCTCGCCGCGCCATCCCCCGAGGTCGCGGATCCGCTCGTCGATGAGCCGGGAAGCGGGTTTCCCGGTCGCGCCTGCCTTCGGCGGGACGATCGTGTCCGCTCTTGTCTTCGCACGTTTCATCCGGTCTCCCCTGAGTGCCGGATCAGCGACGGTTCTGATCCCGTTCAGCCGGAGGGACACTCGGCCGCCGCGTGCTGGAACGAGACGTGAGGTGGAAGTAGTGGTGGAGCTGATCAGGATCGAACTGACGACCTCCTGAGTGCGATAAAGGCCGCCTCCATCATTTTCCCAGCAGATTCTAGGACTTAGACGAGCGGGGACGCTGCCTGCCTGGGGCTTTTGAGCATGCCGGATCGCTGTACGCGCGAGAAGATTGGCGTGGCGCCGTGATTTCCGGGAGGCTGTCAAGCGGAAAAGGTGCCCGATTAGCGAAGGCAGGTCCACTTTGGTGCACCAATGCAGACGGTTTTAGTTTGGCAGTGGCGCCGGCCTGTGATGCCTCGGCTTGGATTGCACTTCCCTCGCTGATGGCCCGCGACGTCACGCCGCTTGCTGCGGCTCGCGCGCGACCACCTGCGCGCGCGAGTACACGTGCTCGGTCGTCGCGCTCTCGCGCAAGCGGCGCGCCGCGCTCCCGGCTCTCGACTGCGGCGCCCTGATCGGCTTTCGTCTCGGCGTACCCGGCGCAATATCCGCCCCCGCGCGCGCGAGCTCCGGCGTGCGGGGCGTTGGCGCCGGGCGCTCTGCAGCGCGCGCGCCGGGCGGGGCCCCACGTTCCCCTGCCCGTCACGCGCGCTGCATCCACGCGCTTCGCGCGCGGCCGCTGGCCGGTAATGGCCTATTACCGTCCCCGGGTCTTTCATTTCCCGCTGCGCTTCGCTCCGCGGGGGCACCCCGCACGCCTCCGGGGCGCTTCGCGCCCTTCACATAACGCGAGCGCTATGTGCCGAGGGTGCGCGCGGTAGCGCGCACCAACTCGCGCGCGCGGGGGCTTGGCGCCGGCGCTACCTCGAGGTCGGTGGCTTCGAGGATCGGCGCGAAGAATTTTCGCGCGCGCCTTCGGCGCGGGCGCTGTAGGCGCGTCACGCTCCGTGCTTCGCTTCGCGCGCGGCATCTGCGGTCCTCGTTCCTGCGTGTCCTCGATCCCGCGCGCGGCACGGTTCGCGCCGCGCCGGGAGAGCGGGGAAGAGCACCGGGGATTCGCGCGCTGCGCGCTGGCGCGCGGCCGGAGGCCGCGCGCGGTGCCTTCGTGCCCCGCGCGCTCTCCCGGCCTGGCACGAGCGTGCCGCGCGCGTGGGTTGAGGACCGCAGCCCCGCCGAGGACCGCAAACGCACGCGCGCGAAGAGACGCACGCGCAATGACAGGCCTTCAAGCAGCTCGCGCTATCGCGCGCACCTTAATGCCCCCGGCGGGTTTACATAGCGCCACGTTATGTAAACGGCCGAGCGCAGCGAGCGCCCGGAGGCGAGAGGGGTGCCCCCGGCCGCGCACGCGCGGCCGGGAAATGAAAAGCACCGGGGACGATAAACGCGTTTATCGGCAAGCGGCCTCTTGCAGCGCGCGTGCCGGGAGAAGGGCCGGGGAAGAGGGACCCGGCGCGCGCGCTGCCCCGCGGCCGGCGCCGCCAGCCCCTCTCGCCGGAGCCGCCGGGGGCGTTGTCTCCGGTCGTGCTCTTCGGGCGTGTCCTCGGCGTCGGCGAAGCCTCCTGTCGAGTCGCTAGCGGGCACGGCGCGTGCGCGAGGGTGCGCTCACGCACGCTTGCACCTCGCACGCGCCGTGACCAGCGGGCCGAAGAGAGGGGGAGTCGGGTCAGGCCTTCAAGTCGCGAGAGCCGCGTGTCGTCTGCGCGATCGCCGTCGCCTTCTTGACGGCCTTCTTCGCGCGCTCGATCTGCACCTTCAGGTCGCGCGAGCCGCGGCTTCGGGGCGCGGCCAGGGCCGCCTTCTCGAGCGCGGCCGCGGCTTCTTCAGCGCGGTCTTCAGGTCACGCGAGCCACGCGTCGTGCGCGTCTCAGCCTTCGTTTTCGGGCTTTTCACGGGCGTCCTCCCTGCATGCCGTATCACTGTACGTGAGGAGGGGGAGGCACGTAAAGTG
>CAVZPE010000017.1:0-41826 GCA_963776915.1 uncultured Acidobacteriota bacterium
GCCCGCGCGCGGCCCGCGGAGCGTCTTGTGCGTCGTCGTCGTCACGAAGTGGGCGTGGCCGACGGGCGAAGGGTGCGCCCGGTCGCCACGAGGCCCGCGATGTGCGCCATGTCGACCATGAGGAGCGCGCCGACGGAGTCCGCGATCGCGCGGAAACGCGGAAAATCGAGCGTGCGCGGATAGGCGGAGGCCCCGGCGATGATCAGCTTCGGCTTCTCGGCCTCGCGGTCGCCTCGAAGGCGTCCCAGTCGATCGTCTCGGTCTCCTTGCCGACGCCGTAGGAAACGATGCGGTAGAGCTTCCCCGAGATGGAGAGCGGGTGGCCGTGCGTGAGATGCCCGCCGTGCGCGAGCGACATCCCCATCATCGTGTCGCCCGGCTTGAGGCAGGCGACGTAGACGGCCGTGTTCGCCTGCGAGCCCGCGTGCGGCTGGACGTTCGCGTGGATCGCGTCGCGGGTTCGCCCGGCGAGAAGAGCGCCTTCGCGCGCGCGATCGCGAGAGACTCGGCCTCGTCCACGTGGACGCAGCCGCCGTAGTAGCGCTTGCCCGGGGTAGCCCTCGGCGTACTTGTTCGTGAGGATGGAGCCGACGGCCTCCATCACGGCGCGCGACGTGAAGTTCTCCGAGGCGATGAGCTCGATCGCCTCGTTCTGGCGCGCCGTCTCGGCGGCGACGATGCGGGCGATCTCGGGGTCGACCTCGGCGAGGGTGCGGTTCAGGAGCGACGCGGGGCGGACGGCGGTCGACATGGGTCCTCCGGAGTCGAGGATCGTATAGAGCGTCGAGCGACCGCGTGGCCTCCTGCGCGGCAGGACGCTTTCGATGCGCCGATCCGGAATCAGCCAGATCAGCGCGACGGCCACGAGAATCGCTTCGGAGATCCACGGCGACCACAACGTCGCGACGATCGCGAGGACGTAGAGCAGCGGCGACAGCTTGCCCTTCCAGTCGCGCCCGACCGCCTGCTTCAGGATCGAGCCCGGACCCTGCGCGCGGATGATCGCCTGCTGGAGCAGGTAGTACGCGATCGCCGCCATCAGGAGGACGACGCCGTAGAGGGCGGTCGGCATCGGGGCGAAGTGGTTCTCCCCATCCAGCCGGTGGCGAACGGAAACAGCGACAGCCAGAACAGCAGGTGCAGGTTCGCCCACAGCATCGCGCCCGTCGACGCGTCGTGCACGGCGTGCAGCATGTGATGGTGGTTGTTCCAGTAGATGCCGACGTAGACGAAGCTCAGCACGTAGCTGAGGAACACCGGCAGCAGCGGCGCGAGGTCGCGCACGGTGTCGCCGTGCGGCACCTTGCAGCTCCAGCACCATGATCGTGATGATGATCGCGATCACGCCGTCGCTGAACGCCTCCAGCCGTCCCATGCGCATGTCGCCCTCCCCGTCCGCCCGGCGGAGCGCTACGGCCCCGCGGGGCTCCTCCGCGGGTACGCCGAGAACATCGAGTCGTACTCGGACAGCGCGTAGCTGTCGGTCATGCCCGCGAGGTGGTCCGCGATCGAGCGCAGGAAGAGCGGCTTCCTCAGGTAGTTCGCCGCGATCTCGGCGTCGAGGCGCTTGAGCGGCACGTCCCTCAGGTACGTCACGCCCGCGAGGTCGCGGTAGCGCAGGAGGACGTAGTCGGGCAGGAGACGCGGGTTCCGGTACCACGCCGCGAAGAGGGACGCGACCACGAGCTGGGCGCGCCCGTCGTGCTGCGCGACGCGGTGGCTGTGGATGATGTGCTGGTAGATGAACTCCTTGAGCTCGTCGTAGAAGCGCTGCCCCGCCTTCGACGGCGCGACGAGCGAGCCCGGGAGCTTGCGGCGCTGCGCGTAGAAGTCGTCCGGCGTCCTGACGGACTTCGCCTCGAGCCACTTCCCGATCGCCGCGCGCGAGGACGTGATGAGGTCCGTGACGAGGAGGTGGATCATCCCGCGGATCAGCATCCCCTGGCGCACGGTCGTGTCCCGCGCGCCCGTCAACGCCGGGCCGAGCGCCTCGACGACCGCCTTCGAGACGGGCAGCGCGAGGACCTTGTCGAAGTCCACGAGCTTGAGGCCGTCCTCGAGGTCGTGCGCCTGCTGCGCGTACTCGTCCGCCCACGCGACGGCCTGGCCCTCGAGGTGCCCGCCGGAGGAGAGGTTCAGGCCCTCGCCGTCGACGTCCGGGAACGGGAAGTCGCGTCGCCACGTCGTGTGCTTGAGGATCCCCTCGCGCGTGTCGTTCGTGAGGTTCAGGCCCGGGTGCTCGTAGCGCTTCTCGAGGACGTCCACGACGCGCACGGCCTGGTAGTTGTGCTTGAAGGCGCCGACCTGGGCCGCGAGCTTCGGGTCGAGGGGGAAGGACGCCTCGGCGCCCGTCAGGATGCGGTTCAGGACCTTCTCGCCGGAGTGGCCGAACGGCGTGTGCCCGAGGTCGTGCCCGAGCGCGCACGCTTCCGCGAGGTCCTCGTTCAGGCCGAGGGCGCGCGCGACGGTCCGCGCGATCTGCGTGACCTCGAGCGTGTGCGTGAGGCGCGTCCGGTAGTGGTCGCCCTCGAACGGGATGAAGACCTGCGTCTTGTGCTTGAGGCGGCGGAACGCGCGCGAGTGGATGATCCGGTCGCGGTCCCGCTGGTACTCGGTCCGGTAGTCGTACGTCCTGCCTTCCTCGGCGACGGGATAGCGGCGCACCGCGCGCGCGGCGCGCGAGGCGTACACCGCGAGGCGCGCGTCCTCCAGCGCCTCCAGCGCCTTCTTGTCGTACGCGGGGACGAGGCTCTCGGCCGTGGACTCGCTCACGCGGGGATCTTAGCCTCCGAATCCGAACCGTTCAGCCCCGGAGCGCGAGCACGTCGCCGGCGAGGTAGAGCGAGCCCGCGACGAGGATCGGCCCGTAGCCGCCCGCGGCCTCGAGACGCGCGAGGCCCTCCGCGACGGACGGCGCGGTCTCGAGCTCCGGGCGGCCGAGCCGTTCGCGCGAGGCGCGCCGGCGCTCTCGGCGCGCGGCGAGCCCGGCGCGACGAGGACGACGCGGCGCGCGCGCGCCGCGAGCGGCGCGAAGACCGCCGCGAGGTCCTTGTCCGCCATCCCGCCGAAGAGGAGGTCGACCGTGCCCGAGAGACCGGAGGCGTCGAGGTGCGCGGCGAGCGCGAGCGCCCCGGGCGGGTTGTGGGCGCCGTCCACGAGGAGCGGCCGGCGCCCCGGCGTCTCGATCCGCTCCAGCCGTCCGCGCCAGCGCGTCGCCCGGAGGCCGCGGGCGATCGCGTCGTCGTCCAGCGGGGCCACCGCGCGCGCCGCCGCGACGGCGAGCGACACGTTGCCGAGCTGGTGGGCGCCGGCCAGGGGCGAAAGCCCGGCCCAGCGGGACGACGCGGCGATCTCGACGAGCCGCGCGCCCACGCGCCGCGCCTCCGCGTGGAGGACCGCGCCGGGCGCCGTCCTCCGTGCCCTCGGCCGCCGACGAGCGCGGGCTGGCCCTTCCGGAAGATCCCGGCCTTCTCGCGCGCGACGTCCTCGAGCGCGGGCCCGAGGACGTCGAGGTGATCGGCCGCGACGTTCGTGACGACGGAGACCTCGGGCTCGAGCACGTTCGTCGCGTCGAGGCGCCCGCCGATCCCGACCTCGACGACGGCGACGCGGACGCGCGCGCGCCGGAAGAGCTCGAACGCGGCGACCGTCATCGCCTCGAAGTACGTCGGGGAACGGTCGCCGGGCGCCGAGACGGCGGCGACGAGAGAGAGCGCGGAGTCGAGCGGCGCGAGGCGGAGACGTCGCGGTCCGTGAAGACGCACGCGCTCCGTGACGGAGACGAGGTGCGGCGACGTGTAGAGGCCGCACGGCACGCCGGCGGCCGTGAGGATCGCGGAGATCGGAAGCGGCAGTGGACCCCTTGCCGTTCGTGCCTCCGATGAGGATGGAAGAGAAAGACGATTGGGGATTTCCTAGAGAGGCAAAGAAGGGCGCGGGTGCGCCAGAGGCCCGGGCGGATCTTCTGCGGACCGAGCGCGTCCAGCCAGGCGAGACCGGGGGATATTCCTCGAACGTCCGGAGTCAAGGGCGCGCTCCGCGCGCCGCGTAGCGGCGAAGACCCTTGACACCGGGCGTTCGAGCGAAAGATTTCTCATCTATCGGCGGCCGCACAGCGGCCGCCGCATATAAGCAGAAAACTCCTTCGGTCTCTTCGGACCTCACGTCGTCTGCAGCAGCCGCAGCACGCGCGCGAGCGTCGCGCGCATCTCGGGTCGCGCGACGACGAGGTCGACGAAGCCGTGCTCCTGCAGGAACTCCGACCGCTGGAAGCCGTCCGGCAGCGTCTGGCGGATCGTCTGCTCGATGACGCGCGGGCCCGCGAACCCGATGAGCGCCTTCGGCTCGGCCATGTTCACGTCGCCGAGCATCGCGAACGACGCCGTGACGCCGCCCGTCGTCGGGTCCGTGAGGACGGAGACGTACGGGATCCGCGCGGCCCCGAGGCGCGCGAGGGCCGCCGAGACCTTGCCCATCTGCATGAGCGAGAGGATGCCTTCCTGCATGCGCGCGCCGCCGGACGCGCTCACGATCACGAGCGCCGTGCGCTTCTCGAGCGCGAGCTCGGCGCAGCGCGCGAGGACCTCGCCGACGACCGAGCCCATCGAGCCGCCCATGAACGCGTAGTCGAGCACGGCGACGACGGCGGGGACGCCGTCGATCTCGCCCTGCGCGGCGCGGATCGCGTCGGGCCGCCCGGTCTTCGCCTCGGAGTCGCGGAGGCGGTCGCGGTAACGCTTGGTGTCCTTGAACTTCAGCGGGTCGCCGGGCCGGATGCCCTCGAAGAGGGGCTGCGCCTCGTCGCCGAGGAGGAGCTTGATCCGCTCGGCGGCCGGCATCCGGAAGTGGAAGCCGCACTTCGGGCAGACGCGCACGTTCCGCTCCAGCTCCTTGAGGTAGAGCGTCTCGCGGCAGCCCTCGCACTTGAGGAACAGCCCCTCGCCGAGCGAGGCCGAGGTCTTGGGGTCACGCGGGGCACGCGGGCCCTTGTCCTTGCGGAACCACATGGGTGAAGCGGGGATGTTACCGCGCCGGAGGGGGCCCGAACGAGACGTGAGGCCTGCCGCCCGGACCGGGGCTCACCCGCGCCGAGACGGCGAAGAGCTCCGAGAGCAGGCCGTCCGTGAGCGTGGCGGCGACGGTCCCCGCGGCGAGAACGCGCCCGCCGGCGAGGAGGACCGCGTCGTCGGCGCCCTGCGAGGCGACGTCGAGCTCGTGCGTCGAGAAGAGGACCGTCCCGCCTCCGGCGGCGCGGCGGCGCATCGCGTCGAGGACGCAGAACCTGTGGCGCGGATCCAGGTTGGCCGTCGGCTCGTCGAGCAGGAGGACGGAGGGCGCGCCCGCGAGGACGCGCGCGAGGAGGACGCGCTGCCGCTCGCCTCCGGACATGGCGCGGAGGTCCGCGCGCGCGAGGGCCGACGCGTCCATCTCGGCGAGCGCGGCCTCGGCCGCGGCGCGGTCCGCGGCGCCCGGCGCGCCGAAGGCCCCGAGGTGCGGCGTGCGGCCGAGGAGGACGAGGTCGAGCGCGCGCATCGGGAAGAGCGGCTCGAAGCCCTGCGGGAGGTAGCCGATCGCCCGCGCGGCCTCGCGCCGCGGCACGGAGGCGAGGCTCCGCCCGTCGAGGAGGACCTCGCCCGCCTGCGGCGTGAGGATGCCCGCGAGGGCCTTGAGGAGCGTCGACTTGCCGGACCCGTTCTCGCCGAGCAGCACCGAGACGCGGCCGCGCGCGAGCGCGAGGGAGACGTCCGAGAGGACCGTCCGCGCGCCGTACCCGGCCGCGAGAGAGACCGCCTGAAGACGCGTCCCGCCGGCCGGCGTCACGGACGGGCCCTCAGGAGGATCAGGAACGCGGGCGCCCCGAGGAGCGCCGTCACGGCCCCCACCGAGATCTCGGTCGGCGCGAACAGGGATCGCGCGAGCGCGTCCGCGCCGACGAGGAGCACGGCGCCGCCGAGGAACGACAGGACGAGGAGCGCGGCGTGCCCGCGCGCGAGGCGGCGGACGGCGTGCGGGACGAGGAGGCCGACGAAGCCGATGATCCCGGTCGTCGCGACCGCCGCCGCCGCGAGGAGCGAGGCCGCGAGGTACGCGACGCGTTTGACGGTCTCGACGGGGATCCCGAGCGTGGCCGCCGTCTCCTCCCCGAGCGCGAGCGCGTCGAAGGCGCGGGCGAGCGGGAGGAGGAGCGCGAGCCCGATCGCCGCGTAGACGGCGAGCGCCTTCACGGCCCCGGGGGTCGCGCCCGCGAGCGAGCCGAGCATCCAGAACACGAAGGACTGCGTGCGGGCCGCGTCGCCGAACGAGAGAAGGAACAGCAGGATCGCCGAGGCGAGCGCGTTCACGACGACTCCCGACAGCAGGAGCCTCCCGCGGTCGAGGCGCCCGCCGGCGGAGGCGCCCGCCCCGACGACGAGGACCGCGACGAGCGCGCCCAGGAAGCCCGCGAGCGGGAGCGCGAACGAGCTCCCCCACGCCCCGCGCGCCCCGAGGCCGAGGAGCGCGCCGAGGAGCGTCCCGCAGGCCGCGCCGCCCGAGACGCCGAGGAGGTACGGGTCCGCGAGCGGGTTGCCGAGCAGCGCCTGCAGGGCGGCGCCGGAGACCGCGAGCGCGCCGCCCACGAGCGCGCCGAGCAGCGCGCGCGGGAGCCGCAGCTCGCGCACGATGGTGACGGCGCGCGCGTCGCCGGATCCGTGGAGCGCGTCCAGCACCTCGGCGGGAGAGAGGCGGACGCTGCCGAAGAGGAGCGAGCCGCCGAGGATGAGCAGACAGCGCCGCGAAGAGGACCGCGGCCGCCGCCCACGCGGAGCGCCCGGCGGGGAGGCCCGGCGTCACGGCGCGCTTCCGAGCGCGGCGAGCCTCTCGAGGGCGTCCACGAGACGCGGGCCGGGCCGCTCGAGGAGGTCGCCGGGCAGCGTCGCGACGCGCCCTTCGCGGACGGCGGGCACGACGCGGAACGCTCCGCCCGCGAGCGCCTCCCGGAACGCGTCCTCGTTCTCGGGGGTCGCGGGGCGCACGACGAGGTCGGGATTCCACGCCGCGAGCGTCTCGAGGGAGACGCGCGGCCAGTCGCCCGCCGAGGCGGGGGCCGCGTTCGTGAAGCCGGCGCGCGCGAGCACGTCACCCACGAACGTGCCGCGCCCCGCGACGACGGGCGGGTCGGGCCACACGAGGACGATGGCGGTCCGGCCCCGGTGCGCGCGCCCGCGCGTCTCGGCCGCCGCGATGCGGCCCTTCAGCGAGGCCACGAGGGACGCGGCCTTCCCCGGCTCTCCGATCGCCTCGCCGACGCGCGCGACGTCGTCGAGCACGCCGTCGAGCGTCGTCCCGCCGGTCACGAGCACGTTCAGCCCCATCGACGTGAGTTTCTCCCAGGCGGCCCTGTCCGTGCCGTCCCGCGAGACGACGACGAGGTCCGGGGCGAGCTGGACGACGCGCTCGAGATCCGGAGCGAAGCCCCCGAGCCGCGTCTTCCCCGCGGCGCCGGGCAGGTCGCGCGCGAAGTCGCTCACGCCGACGACGCGCGGCGCCGCTCCGAGCGCGAACAGGATCTCCGCCGCCGAGGGCGCGAGCGCGACGATGCGCCGGGGCGGAGCGGGAGTCGGAACCGGGGCGGCGAGGAGGGAGAACGCGAGGAGAGACCGGAGGGTCAGGATTCTTCGGCTTCCTCGAGATCGTTCGGGACGCCCAGCCTCAGGCACGCCGCCGCGTACATCTGTCGCGCCGCCTTCTGCGAGTTCTGAAGGTCCGCGAGCCGTTCCTTGACCTTCGCCAGCTCGGCCTGGATGTCGCCTTCGAGCTGATCGATCTCGGCCTTCGTGACCGCCCGCGTGTGCTCGTAGAACTTCCTCTGTTCCTCGGAAAGGCTCATGCGCAACTCCTGCGGCGAACGCTGTTTTCAGGGCCGGACCTCGATCGGGAAGGTCTTCCACATCCTGACCTTCACGCCGTCCTTGGTCGCCGGCCGGATTGTCGCACCCTTCAGGGCGCGGATGGCCGCCTCGTCGACGAACTTGTAGGAGGACGGCCGGATGATCCGGGTCTCGACGACGGCTCCCTTCTCGTCGATGAGCGCCATGAGGATCGGCGTTCCGATCGAGCCGTCCGGGCGCGCGCGAGACCTGCCGGGCCTGGGGCGGCATGCCGTGCATCGCGCCGAGGCGCACGAGGCGCGGCTCGACGACGCCCTCTCCCGGGCCGACGAGGTCGCCCTCCTTCACGGGCGCGGCCGACGGCGGGGGGACCACGGGCGCCTTCTCGGGGGCCGAGACCTCCGTCGGGACCGGCGCTGCGGCGACCGGCTCGGGCTTCGGGACGACCGTGGCCACGACGGGCGGGGCCGCGCACGGGCAGCGGCTCGGGAGGCTTCGCGGCGACCTCCTTCGGGGGCTCGACGGCCGGCTTCGCGGGCTGGAGCGTCAGGACCGCGGGTCCGGGCGCCGCGCCGGCCTTTCCCGGGGCGGCCTGCCTGGCCGCCGCTTCCCGGGCGGCCTTCTCCCGCTCGGCGGCGAGCCGGCGGGCTTCCGCCTCGACCGCCTTCTGGTCGACGACCCTCGGGGCCTCGACCGTCGGCACGGCCGCGGCCGCCGACGTCGTCGCGGGGGCGGGCGCGGCGCTCCCGGTCGTCGGAGCGGGCGCGGGAGGCGCGGCCTTCGGGCCCGACCACCGGTCCTTCGTGACGTAGAGGCCGACGGCGACGAGCGCCGCGGCCGCGAGGCCGATCGCGGCGAAGAGGCCCGTCCGGCTCCGCTTCGACTCGCCCGCCGCGGGGATCGACGCGGCGGCCTCGGTGGCCGCACGCGGCGTCTCGCGGCGCGGGATCGGCGCGGCCTCGCGCGGGGGAGGGGCCGGCGGCGGCGGGCGGGACCTGCATCTCGCCCGTCTGCTGGATCAGGAGGCCCTTGCCCTTCTTCGGGCAGGGCGGGCGGCGGGGCCGGCGCGACCACCATGTCGCGCGCCGCGTCGAACGCCGCATCGATCTCGTCGCCCGTCGGAGACGACTCGGGGGACTCGAGGAGGCGGTGCAGGTAGATCGCGACGTCGGCGCGGCCCGGGCGACGGCTGGAACGCGTAGAGAACCGCGTGGAGGTCCTTCTCCATCTCGGAGGCGTTCTGGTAGCGCTCCTGCGGGTTCTTCGCGAGCGCCTTGAGGACGATCTGGTCGACGCGCCTCGAGACCTCGACGCCGCGCGCGGGACGGCGGCTCGACCTCGCCCTCGCGCACGCGCTCGAGGATCGACATGTCCGTGTCGCCCTCGAAGAGCGGCGCGCCCGTGAGCATCTCGTGCAGGACGGCGCCGAGCGAGAAGATGTCGCTCCGCCGGTCCACGCGCTTGCCCCACGCCTGCTCCGGGGACATGTACTGGAGCTTGCCCTTGAGCGCGCCGGAGATCGTCGTCGAGACCTTGCTCGCGGCCTTCGCGATCCCGAAGTCGCAGAGCTTGATGTCGCCCTCGTAGCTGATCAGGATGTTCTGCGGCGAGACGTCGCGGTGGACGAGGTTCAGCTCCGTCCCGTCGGCGGCCGGCCGCCGGTGCGCGTAGTCGAGCGCGTTCGCGATCTTCGCGGCGATGAAGAGCGCCAGCTCCGGCGGCAGCGGGTAGGCCCTCTCCTTGCCGAGCTTCAGGAGCGTGCGGAGGTCCTTGCCCTCGACGAACTCCATCGCGATGTAGTGCCACGCCTCGACCTTGCCGAGGTCGTAGATGTGCGTGATGTTGTTGTGGTTGAGCTGCGCGGCCAGCTTCGCCTCGTCCACGAACATCGTGATGAAGGCGTCGTTCGCGGCCATGTGCGGGACGATCCGCTTGATCGCGACGATCTTCTCGAATCCCTCCTCGCCGCGCATGCGGGCCTTGAAGACCTCGGCCATTCCGCCCGAGCCGATCTTCTCGAGGAGCTGGTAGCGGCCGAACTGGCCCGGCGTGGGCGAAACGCGCGGGGCCGCCCCGCGCGCCGGGGCGGCCGGCGAGGAGCCGGCCGCGGCGCGGCGGCCGCGGGGGCCGCCATCGCGGGCGAGGACGCGGGCGCGGCGCGGACGCGGGCGCGGGCGGCTCCGAAACGGGCGTCTTCAGGCGAAGCGTCTCGCCGGAGACCTCCTTCGGCCGCGCCGTCTTCGGCACGGGGATGAGGCCCGAGAGCGTGTCCTGAGCAGCTTGTCGACCGAGGCCTTCGCGGCGGTCTCGGCGGAGCTGACGGAGCGGGGAGCCGGTCGTGGCGGCGGACTGCGAGAGCGCTCCGAGCGCCTGCTCGACGTTGACGCGGGCGGGACGCTCGCTCGACGCCGGCCGCAGCGGCTCGTTCGCGGCCGGAAACGGCGCCGGGGCGGGCTTGCGCGGCGCGGGCATGAGACCCGAGAGGGTCTGCTCGAGGCGCTTCTGCATGGCCGGGTCCGGCGCCGGCCGGGCGGGCGGAGGCGCGGGCGCGACGAACGCCGGGTGCGTCGCCGACGACGCGCGCGGGGAGGCGGGCGGGCTCGTGACGATGGGAGGCCGCACGGCGTCGTTCGAGCCGCCCTCTCCGAGCCCGGTCAGGACGTCGGAGAAGATGTCGTCCGCCGAGAGGAGCGGCCCGCCGGGGTTGCTCGGCGGGCCCGGCACGGGGGTCGACTCGAGGACGGGGCGCAGGCCGAGCGCCATCGCGACCTCGGCCTGGAAGACCTCCTCCGTGAAGGGCTTCTCGAGGATGCTCGTCGCGCCGACGCGCTGCGCGTCCGCGCGCTTGTTGCGCCCCTTGTAGCCCGACATCATGAGGAGGATCGGCGGGGTCGGCCCGAGGGCCTGCATCCCCTTGATGACGTCCGGCGTCCGCATCTTCGGGAGCACGGACGACACGAGGACGAGATCCGGACGCGTGCGACGATAGGCCTCGAGTCCCTCCTCGCCGTCGCGCGCCGCCACGAGCTCGACGTCGGGCTGGGTCAGGAGGAAGCCGCGGATACGGTCGAGGTAGCGAGGCTCGTACTCGATCAGGAGGAATTTCATTTTTCGAAAAATCTATTATCGCCCGCATGTCGGGCGTGTCAACGAATCCCCGCGTCCGCCGGCTCTTCACGGAGACGCTCGGGTGCAAGGTGAGCCGCGTGGACGCGGGCGCGACCGCAGCGCCCTTCGCGCGGGCGGCCTCCCCGGCGGAGGCCGACGTCCTCGTCGTCCACGGCTGCGCGGTGACGGCGCGGGCGCTGCGCGACGGCCGGCGTGCCGTCCGCCGGCTCCGCCGCGAGGGCCCGGGCGCGACGCTCGTCGTCTCGGGCTGTCTCGCCGAGGGGGCGGCGGACGCCCTCGCCGCCATGCGCGAGGTGGATCTCGTCGTCCCCCTCGCCGCGCGCGGCGACCTCCCGGCGCTCCTCGACGCGCGCGACGCGGGTCTGCTCGACGGCCAAGATCGCGCGCGCCGACGGGCGCGGGCGGCCGCCCTCTTCGCGATGCCGGCGCGAGGGCAGCGCCGCCTCGGCGCTGCTCGACGCGGAGCGGACCCGGGCGTTCCTGAAGATCCAGGACGGCTGCCGGAGGCGCTGCGCCTTCTGCATCGTCCCGTCGCTGCGCGGCGGCGAGCGCAGCGCCGCGCGCCGCCGACGTCGCCGACGCCGTGCGGGCCCTGGGCGCCGCGGGCGTTCCCGAGGTCGTCCTCACGGGGATCCATCTCGCGGCGTTCGGCGGTCGCGAGGGCGGCGGCCTCCTCGGGCTCCTCGACGATCTCGAGCGGGACGCCCCTCGATGCCGGGTACGGCTCTCTTCTCTCGAGCCGATGGAGGCGGGCGACGAGCTCGCCGCTCCGCGTCGCGGCCTCGCGCGTCGTCGTTCCCGCACCTCCACCTGCCGCTCCAGTCGGGCTCCGCTCGCGGTCCTCCGGCGGATGCGCCGCGGGATCGTCCCGTCGCGCTACCGCGCGCTCGCCCTCGCGGCGATCCGCGCGAACCCGCGCCTGCACCTCGCGACGGACCTCATCGCCGGCTTCCCGGGCGAGACCGACGCCGAGTTCGAGGAGACGCTCCGGCTCGTCGAGGAGCTCCCGTTCGCGTCTCTCCACGTCTTTCCGTTCTCCCCCCGGGCCGGGACGGATGCCGCGGCGTGGCATCGCGCGTCGCCCGTCCCGGCCGGCGCGGTCACGGAGAGGACGCGGGCGCTCCGGCGCCTCGGCGACGCGAAGGCGCGGGCGTTCGCGGCCCGCGCCGCCGGGACGGTCGCCGATCTCGTGACGCTCGCCGGCGGGCGCGGGCTCACGGACCATTACCTCGACGTCCGCCTGAGCCTCCCTCCCGCCGACGCGGTTCCCGGCCGCCGGCTCCCCGTGCGGCTCGTCGCCGCGGGGACGGACGGCGTCGGCGACCTCGCCGCGCATCCCTGCTAGACTCTGCGGCCCCGAAGAGCCCTCCCGCCGCGGCTTCGCGTGCGCCGCGGGTTCGATCACGCCTGAGGTGAGCCCATGTCCGGACACAGCAAGTGGAGCACGATCAAGCACAAGAAGGGCGCCGCCGACGCCAAGCGCGGGAATCTCTTCACGAAGCTGATCAAGGAGATCACGATGGCCGCCAGGGTCGGAGGCGGCACCGTGGAGTCGAACCCGCGCCTGCGCTCGGCGGTCCAGGCCGCCAAGAAGGCCTCGATGCCCTCGGACAACATCGACAAGGCGATCAAGCGGGGCACGGGCGAGCTCGAGGGCGTCACGTACGAGGAGATCACGTACGAGGGCTACGGACCGGGCGGCGCCGGCGATCCTCATCGAGGCGATGACGGACAACAAGAACCGCACGACCTCGGAGGTCCGCCACCTCCTCACGAAGTACGGCGGCAACATGGCGGCCTCCGGCGCCGTGGCGTTCCAGTTCTCGAAGAAGGGCGTGATCGCGGTCGAGAAGAGCGCCACCAAGGAAGACGTCCTCATGGAGCTCGCGCTCGAGTCGGGCGCCGAGGACTTCAAGACCGAGGATTCGGAGCTCTTCGAGATCGTCACGGATCCGGCGTCGTTCGAGGCCGTCAAGGGCGCGGTCGAGGCGAAGAACATCCCGGTCCAGACGGCCGAGATCCAGATGGTCCCCCAGAGCACCATCGACGTGGGGGACAAGGGCCCCGCGCTCCTCAAGCTGCTCGAGATGGTCGAGGACAACGAGGACGTGCAGAAGGTCTGGTCCAACGGCGACATCGACGAGAAGTACCTCGTCGAGTGAAGATCCTCGGCGTCGATCCGGGGAGCCGCGCGGCCGGGTGGGCCGTCGTGGACTTCACCGCGGCGCCGCGCCTCGTCGCGGCCGGCGTCCTCCGGCCGCCCGCGTCGCTCTCCTTCGCCGAGCGCCTCGCGCACCTCCACCGCGCGCTGGGCGAGATCGTCGCGCGGGAGGCGCCGCAGGCCGCGGTCGTGGAGAAGGTGTTCGCGGGCGTCAACGCGCAGAGCCTCATCGCCCTCGGCGAGGCGCGCGGCGTCCTCCTCCTCGCGCTCGTCCAGGCCGGACTCGCCGCCGCCGAGATCACGCCGGCCGAGATCAAGCGCGCCGTCGCCGGTTCCGGCGGCGCCGAGAAGGAGCAGGTCCGGCGCATGGTGACGGCTCTCCTCGGAAAGCGCCTCGCGCTGGACGCCGCCGACGCGGCCGCGGCGGCCCTCGCACACGGCTTCGTCGTCGCCCGGCGCGGCGCCACGCGCGCCCCGGAGGCGCTCACGGTGGCCGCGCGGATCGTCGCGCGGCGGCCCGCGGGTTGAGCGCGTGTTGAGCGCGAAGGCCCCCGGCTGCTATCGTCCCGGCGGCATCTGATGTCCTTTCAAGGTTCACTGAACGAGCTGCCCCTCGCCGACATCGTCCAGCTGGTCGCGGTTTCCGGCAAGACGGGCATGTTCTCGATGACGCGTGCGTCCGAGAAGGGGTACGTCTACCTCCAGAACGGCCAGATCACGCACGCGAAGGTCGGGCGAGCTCGAGGGCGACGACGCGATCTACGCGCTGGCCCTCTGGAACCAGGGGACGTTCCAGTTCTCCCCGGGCGTCGAGAGCGACGCGCACTCGATCACGCGCTCGAACACGAACCTCCTCCTCGAGGCCGCCCGCCGCAGCGACGAGTGGAAGATCCTCTCGCGCAAGATCCCCGCGACGGACTCCATCCCGCTGCTCGTGTCCCGCGACGGCATGACGGGTCCCGTGACGCTGACGCCCCTCGAGTGGAAGGTCGTCACGAAGACGGACGGCCAGCGCTCGATCGAGGACATCGCCCGGAGCCTCAGGACCTCGTCCTTCGACGTCGCGAAGGTCCTCTACGGGCTCGTGACGGCCGAGCTCGTCGAGATCGTCAAGGGCCGGGCGCCCGCCCCCGCCGTCCCCGTCCGCCCGAGCGCGGGCCCCTCCTCGGTGCCGCTCGCCGATGCCGCCCGGCACGGGCCAGAGCATCCCGAACGTCTCCTCGCACAGCGGCGCCTTCCAGGCCCTGTCGAAGGGGGACGAGAAGCGCAGCCTCCAGATCCTCTGCACGAAGGTCAAGCAGGAGGCCGAAGGCGCCGCGGTGGCCTCCGGAGACGTCTCGATCGAGCGCCCGTACCGCGCGGCGCTCGCCGAACTGGACCGCGGCCGCGGCCTCGACGTCGTGCGCGATCTCATCCGGACGCTCGAGGACGCGGTCGCCGCGCTGCGCGGTCCGGCGGCCGCCCGGGGCTTCCGGGAGAAGATGAATCCCCTCCTTTGACCGTAAGTCCTTCCCCTCGTTTGCTCTCCCGGGCCCGGGACGGGTTAGACTCGATCGGCAATTTCCCGTCTTCTGGGCATCGGTTCGAGGCAGTTCACCGCCAAACCCGGGCGCGCACGCCCGCCGTAGGCGGCAAAGGAGATTCGATGAGACGGATGCGGACCCGACTGTCCCTCGCCGCGGCCGCGTGTTTCGTGCTCTCCCTCCCGGCGCGGGCGCAGGTCGCCCCGACCCTTTCGGGCGAGACGGGCCTCTTCGAGATCACGAACGCCGACATGCTCGGCGCCGGCCGCTTCTCGTTCGGCCTGTCGTGGAGCATGTGGACTCCCATCTCGGCGTCCGTACCGGGCTCGAGCACGCTCCCGGACGACCCGCTCCGCTACGACCTCCAGCGGATCGGCGGCAGCGTGGGCTACGGCCTCATGGACCGCTGGGAGATCGTCGTCGGCACGGGCCAAAACCGATATCACGCCGACGCGCTCAACTGGCAGGGCATGATCAACGGCCATGCCCGTTACGGCGGGTTCACGCACAGCGAGATGGACAAGGTGCGCATCGGGACGAAGATTCTCCTGGGCCCGCAGGAGCCCGTGAAGGTCGCGCTCTTCGGTGGCATCGCGATCCCGACGCAGTCCAAGAACGACGTGAACGCCCTCGGGACCTACCGCACGGACTACGACTTCGGCGCCTCGTTCAACTTCGGCTGGGTCACGTTCCAGTCGAGCTATCTCCTGACGGGCAAGCTCGGCAACGGATCGCAGTCGCCGACCGACGGGAACACCGGATACAACCTCCCGAACGAGTGGACGAACGCCGTCGGCGTCGCCGTCCCGATCCTGCCGCACGTCCTGAAGATCATCGGCGAGATCAACCGCATCCACTTCGACGGCGGCGACACCCAGCCCGTCGATTACTCCGAGGCGCTCGTCGGCGGCCGGTTCGGGTTCGGCGACTTCACGGCGTCCGCCGCCGTCCGCGTGAACATCGACCAGTGGTCCAAGTACGGCTCGACACCGACCAGCGTCGGCGGCCTCGTCCAGTTCGCGTACGCGCCCGCGGCCCCGCCGCCCCCGAAGCCCCAGGTCGCGCCCCTGCGCGAGGAGCCCCCGCCGACGGCCGCGACCGAGCCGGTTCCGCCCGCGCCGGCGCCGGTCGTCGCCCCCGCCCCGGCCCCGGCCGAGCCTGCGGTCGTGACGGCTCCGGCCGCGCGCCCGGCGACGACGACGACGGACGAGATCCTCTTCGACCCGTCCAAGAGCCGGCTCACGAACATCGCGAAGGCGATCCTCGACGGCGTCGCCCTGCGGCTGAAGAACAATCTCGCGGCGACCTGCACCGTCTCCGCCTGGACCGACGGCAAGGAGAAGGGAGATCGCGCGGCGCTCGCGAAGGCCCGCGCCGAGGCCGCGAAGGACTACCTCATGAAGCGGCACGGGATCGACGGCTCGCGCATCGCGACCGAGGTCAAGGGCGACGGGGACTCCTCCGACGCGACGCGCAACCGCCGGGCGGTCGTCTCCGTCACGTTCCCGTGACCCTCGGCTGATTCGGCCCTCCACGGCGGCGGTACACTGACGCCGCCGTGGAATCGGGATCGAGCGGCCTCTTCTCGACCGGAACGTTTTCGACCGGGTCCGCCCCGGGCGGCGGGGGCGTGTTCCGGTCGCGGTCGCTCGTCGTGCTCGCGACGGCGGCGGTCGTCGGCCTCCTGTGGGCCGGCAAGGTCCTCGTCGTGACCTTCTTCTTCGGCCTCTTCCTGTCCTTCGCGCTCCAGCCCTTCGTCGGTCTCCTCGAGCGGATCCGCTTCCCGCGCACCCTCGCGGTCCTCGTCGTGATCCTCCTCCTGACGGCTCTCGTCGTCTTCTTCGTCGTGAACGCCCTCGGCCAGGTCGAGGCGTTCGCGCGCGACCTGCCGTCCTACGAGACGAAGATCCGCGCCTTCACGTCGAAGGCGCAGGGCCTCTTCGCGCGGATCGAGGAGCGGACGCGCTCGCTCCTCCCCGAGGGCGACCGCAGCGTGCGCTCCGTCCGCCTCGAGGCGGACGCGTTCGACTCCCTCTCGCGGGTCGCGATCCAGGTCAAGACGGTGCTCTCGCTGCTCCTGTACGCGGCCGCGGTCCCGATGCTCTCGTTCTTCATGCTCAAGGACCGCGAGAAGTACGGCGGCGCCGTCGCGAAGATCCTCCGCCTCAAGGGCGGGCGTGCCGCCCAGGACTTCGCGGAGGGCGTCGCCCGCGTCCTCTCGGGGTACGTCCTCGGCGAGCTCTTCGTCGTCCTCATCACCGCCTGCGTCACGACGGCGGGGCTCCTCGTCCTGCGCGTTCCG
Source organism: uncultured Acidobacteriota bacterium (assembly GCA_963776915.1). Taxonomy (GTDB): domain Bacteria; phylum Acidobacteriota; class Thermoanaerobaculia; order UBA5066; family UBA5066; genus Fen-183. The sequence continues at coordinate 16,984 of CAVZPE010000017.1, forward strand.
TACGGCTACGTCCTCGGTCCGCTCGCGGGCGTGTGCGTCCTGATCCCGTACGTCGGCGTCATCATGTCGACGACGCCCGCCCTCCTCATCGCCATCCTCGCCTCGAGCGACGCGGCGCTGCCCGTGAAGGTCCTCGTCTTCTACTCGGTCGTCCAGTTCCTCGAAGGGAACGTCCTGACGCCGTTCATCGTCGGCAGCCGCGTGCGCCTCCACCCGCTCGCGGTCCTCTTCGCGTTCCTGTTCTGGGGCATCCTCTGGGGCATCCCGGGCGCGATCCTCGCGGTCCCGCTCACGGCGACGATCAAGGTCGTCACGGAGCGCTTCGAGCGCTACGCGCCGTGGGCCGCGCTCCTCGGCGAGCGGACGCCGGATCCGGAGCCGCCGGAGGAGCCCGAGAGTCGCTGTCTGCGCCGAACCTCTAGCGGAACCCGCGCAGCGCTCCTCCCGCGAGGTTCCGCGCCGCACGGCGAGGAGGCCGCCGACGACGCCGGCCGTGAGCCCGAAGACGAGGAGGAGGAGCGACGTTCCGCCGGGGAGGAACCGCACCGCGAAGACGCTCAGGAACGCGTTCTTCGTCGCGGCGACCCACGCGATCACGCCGCGGTAGACGAGCCAGAGCGCCCCGACCGCCAGCGCCGCGCCGAGGAGCCCCTGGACGAGCCCGCCGAGGACGAACGGCCCCCGGATCAGGAGCTCCGGCGCGCCGACGAGGCGCAGGATCTCGATCTCGTCGCGGTGGAGCAGGATCGTGAGGCGCACGACGTTCGCGATCGTGAACGCCGCGCCGAGCGTGAGGAGCGCGGCGAGGGCGAAGGCCGCCGCCTTCGCGAGCTGTACCGCTCCGCGCAGCCGCCGGATCCACTCCACGTCGAACTGGACCTCCTCGACGGCGCGGTGCGCCGCGAGGTTCGCGAGGAACCCGGGCACGGCCGCCGACGAGACGGCCGAGGGATCGAGGTCGAGCTCGAGGGACTCCGGGAACGGGTTCGTCGGAAGGCTGCGTGCCGCGGGCGCGAGCGAGCGCCACCAGTCCGAGAAACGCGCCCGGGCCTCGTCGGGCGTCACCCGCTTCATGCGGGCGACGAGGCGCGAGTCGCGCGCGACGCGCTCCAGGTCCAGCCGGTCCGCGTCGGTGACGCCCGGGCTTCAGGAACACGGTCACCGCGGACTCGTCGCGCACGGTCTCGACGACGCCCCTCAGGTTCTCGGCGACGAGGAAGAAGGCGCCGACGAGCCCGATCGAGATCGCGATGAGCGCGATCGAGAGCGACGTCATGCGGCGCGCCCGGACGAGGCCCTCGAACGCCTCGCTCCAGAGCGCCGCCGAGCGACGTCGCGCCCTTCACCGCGGCGCCTCGTCGCGCCGGTGGGCGGCCTGCGGCGGGAGCGCGCCCTCCACGAGCCCCTCGACGAGCCGCCCTCCGTCCAGCGTGAGGCACCGGCGGCCGACGGTCCGGATCATGTCCTGATCGTGCGTCGCGACGAGCACCGTCGCCCCGCGCACGCTGACCTCGACGAGGAGCTTCATGACCTCCTGCGCGAGGCGGTGGTCGAGGTTGCCCGTCGGCTCGTCGGCCACGAGGAGCACGGGGTCGTTGACGAGGGCGCGCGCGAGCGCGACGCGCTGCTGCTCGCCTCCGGACAGCTCCTCGGGCAGCGCGGACATCCGGTGGTGGAGCTCGACGAGGCGCAGCGTCTGGTAGGCGCGGCGCCGCCGCTCGGCCGCGGGGACGCCGAGGAATTTCTGGACGTACGTCACGTTCTCGACGACCGTCCGCCGCGGGAGCAGCTTGTAGTCCTGGAAGACCACGCCCATCGAGCGCCTCAGCGCCGGGCACGCGCGCGGGCGGCATCCCGCTGACGTTCATCCCGTTCACGATGATCTGGCCCTCGGTCGGCTTCTCGGCGCGGAAGATCATCCTCAGGAGCGTCGTCTTCCCCGCGCCCGAGGGTCCGGTCAGGAACAGGAACTCGCCCTTCTTCGCCTGGAACGTGACGTCCCTCAGGACCCGCCGGCCCTGGTACTCCTTGGCGACGCGGTAGAACTCGATCACGCGCCGCTCGAGCCTTTCCTTCAGGAGGCGGTTCACGACGGCGGGCGACGCCTTTCCGCCCGTCGCCTTCATGACCTGCCCGACGAACCAGCCGAACGTCGCGGCCTTCCCTCCGCGGTACGCGGCGACCTGCCCGGGGCTCGCCGCGAGCACCTTCGCGACGGCCTCCGCGAGCGCGGCCTCGTCCGCGATCTGGACGAGGCCCTTCTCCCGCACGAGGTCCGCGGGCGCCTTTCCGGTCTCGATGACGTCCGGGAGGATCTCCTTCGCGATCCTTCCCGAGATCGTTCCGGCGTCGATGAGGGCCACGAGGGCGGCGAGATGTTCCGGCGAGACGGGGACGCGCCCGGCCTGCCGGTCCGCGTCCGACATCCGGCCGAGGAGGTCCGAGAGGAGCCAGTTCGCGACCGCCTTCGGGTTCGCGGGGTGCGCGCGCGCGGCGGCCTCGAAGAAGTCCGCGAGCGGCCGCGCCGAGCAGAGGAGCTCCGCGTCCGCCACGGGCAGCCCGTACTGCGTCGCGAGGCGCGCGGCCCGCGGCTCCGGCATCTCGGGCAGCGAGGCTCGCACCTCCGCGATCCACGCCGCGTCCACCTCGAGGGCGCCGAGGTCCGGGTCGGGGAAGTAGCGATAGTCCATCGCCTCTTCCTTCGTCCGCATCGTCTTCGTCGCCCCCGTCCCCGGCTCGAAGAGGCGGGTCTCCTGGACGACGGTGCCGCCCGACGAGAGGACCGCCGACTGCCGCGCGATCTCGTGCTCGAGCGCCTTCTTCACGTGGGCGATCGAGTTCAGGTTCTTGATCTCGACCTTGACGCCGAGCGCGGTGGTGCCGCGGGGGCGGAGCGACACGTTCGCGTCGCAGCGCAGGGACCCTTCCTCCATGTTCCCGTCCGAGGCGTCCACCCAGCGCACGAGGCGGCGCAGGCGCACGAGGGTGTCGTGCGCCTCGTCGGGCGAGGCGAGGTCGGGCTCCGTCACGATCTCGATGAGCGGCGTCCCGGCGCGATTCAGGTCCACGAGCGTCGCCGAGGTCGGCACGTCGTCCCACGGGACGTCGTGCAGGGACTTCCCCGCGTCCTCCTCGAGGTGGATGCGGTTCAGGCGGATCTCCCGGCGGCCCGCGGCCGTCTCGACCGCGATCCGGCCGCCCGTCGCGAGCGGCCGCTCGTACTGGGAGATCTGGTAGCCCTTCGGGAGGTCCGGGTAGAAGTAGTTCTTCCGCTCGAAGACGGAGCGCGGCTGGATCGTGCTCCCGGCGGCGAGCGCGACACGCAGCGCGAGCGTCACCATCTCGCGGTTCGGGACGGGCAGCGCACCGGGGTATCCGAGACAGACCGGACACACGGCCGAGTTCGGCGCGGCGCCGAACGTCACGGGGCACGGGCAGAAGGCCTTGCTCCTCGTCCTGAGCTGCGCGTGCACCTCGAGCCCGATCACCGGCTCGAACGCGGACGTCGGCATATCCCGCGAGTGTAGCGGAGGGCCCCGGCCCTCAGCGCCGGCCCTGCGCGATCTTCACGGCCTCCGGCAGCGCCCTCAGGCGCAGCATCGCGCAGACGCCGAGCGCCGGTCCGGGCGCGAGGAGGACGAACACCCAGCTCCACGAGAGCGCGGGCAGGAACGCCGGCACGAGGTCGATCGAGACGGCCGTCAGGAGGAAGCCGAGCGAGGTCTGGAGCGTGAGCGCCGTCCCCATGTAGAGGGGATCGCCCAGCTCCGTGACGGCCGCCGAGAACTGCGCCGAGTCCGCGACGACGGAGGCGCCCCAGACGGCCGCGACGGACAGGAGGACGGCCGGCGGCCCGCCGTAGCAGAAGCCGATCGCGACGCAGCACGCCCCGCTGAGCGCCATCGCGACGGACGTCACGAGCGTCCGGCCCGCGCGGTCGGCCGCGAGCCCCGCGGCGACGCAGCCCACGGCTCCGCAGCCGATCACGAGGAAGGACGCGGCCTCGGCCGTGGCCGGCGGCACCCCGCGGAGCGAGAGGCTCGAGCGGAGCATCACGGGGATCCACGTCCACATCGCGTAGAGCTCCCACATGTGGCCGAAGTAGCCGAACGTCGCGAGGCGCACGCCGCGGTTCCTCAGGACCTTCGCCGCCTGCGTGATGTCGAAGCGCGCGGCCGGCGGCGCGAACGGCCCCTCGCGGACCCAGCCGCCGACGAGGAGCGCGCCGAGCGCCGCGAGGCCCGAGACGGCGAGGACGCTCGTCCTCCACGCCGAGCCGAAGGCGGCGTTCACGAGGTACGGGAACGCCTTCCCGAGCGTGAGGGCGCCGACGAGGAACGCCGAGCGCGAGGCCGCGCCGCGCGCGAAACCACGTCGCGAGGATCTTCATCCCGGGCGGGTAGACGCCCGCGAGGCAGAGTCCCGTCGCGAAGCGCAGGGCGAGCGCGGCCGCCGGCCCGTGCGCGAAGAGGGCGAGCGACGCGTTCGCCGCCGCGCCGAGGAGGCTCGCGACGACGACGAGACGCCGCGGCGCGAAGACGTCCGGCAGGTTGAAGACGGCGCTCCCGAGCGTGCCCGCCACGAACCCGAACTGGACCGCGAGCGTCATCCACGTCGCCATCCCGTCGGACAGGCCCCACTCGGCCTTCAGGAGCGGCGCCACCGCCGACGCCGAGAACCAGAGCGACATCCCGAAGAGCTCGGCCGCCGAGAGGAGGACGAGGACGCGCCACCGCCCGGCGGGCTCGGGGGTGGAGGGCCCGCGGGCGGCGGACGCCGGGGCCGCGCTCATCCCGCGGCCGGGATCACCTTGCCCGGGTTCAGGATGCCCTTCGGGTCGAGCGCGGCCTTCACGGCGCGCATCGCCGCGAGGAAGGCGGGCGGGCGGCGGAGCGGGAGGAAGTCGCGCAGCGTCAGGCCGACGCCGTGCTCGCCCGTGATCGTCCCGCCGAGGCGCACGGTCTCCGCGTAGATCTCCGCCATCACGGCCGCGACCTTCGCCTCGTCCAGCGTCGCGCTCCCCTCGTCGAGGAGGCGCACGTGGAGGTTCCCGTCGGCCGCGTGCCCGTAGGCGAACGCCTTCAGGCGCGCGTCCGCGGCGCGCCGCCTCACGCCCGTCACGAGCGCGACGAGCGCCGAGCGCGGCACCGCGAGATCGAGCTCGAACGAGACGCCGAGCTCGTAGATCGCCTCGGCGATGCCGCGCCTGCACGTCCCAGAGGGCGCGCCGGCGCGGCTCGTCGGCCGCGAGCGCGACGTCGAGGGCTCCGCACTCGAGGAGGACCTCCCCCGCCGCCGTGACCTCGCGCTCGACCTCCTCGCCCGTGGGCCCGTCGAAGTCGAGGAGGAGGCGCGCCTCGGCCTCGGGAAACGGCACGGGGGCGCCCTTCTTCCGCGACGCGACCTCGACCGACGGGCGGTCCACGACCTCGCAGGCCGACGGCACGAGCCCGCGGCGGTGGATCTCGAAGACGGCCGCCACGGCGCTCTCGAGCGACGGGAACGGGGCGAGGACCGTCGCCCACACGGCGGGCTTCGCGATGAGGCGCAGCCAGGCCTTGGTGACGACGGCGAGCGTCCCCTCGCTCCCGACGAGGAGCGACGTGAGGTCGTAGCCGGCGACGTCCTTGCGCGTCTTGCCGCCCGTCTCGGCGACGGAGCCGTCCGCGAAGACCGCCTCGAGGCCGAGGACCCAGCGCCCCGTGACGCCGTACTTGGCCGCGTGCGGTCCGCCCGCGTTCTCCGCGACGTTGCCCCCGATCGTGCACGACCCGCGCGAGGCCGGGTCCGGCGGGTAGTAGAGCCCCTTCTCCTCGGCGGCTTCCTGGAGGGCCTGCGTCACGACGCCCGGCTCGGCGACGGCGACGAAGTTGTCCGCGTCGATCTCGAGGATCGACGTCATCCGGTCGAGGGAGAGGCCGAGGCCGCCGTGGACCGCGAGCGCGCCGCCCGACATTCCCGTGCGGCCGCCCTGCGGCGTCACGGGGATCGCGCGGGCGTTGCAGAACGCGAGGAGGCGCGAGACCTCCTCCGTCGTGCGCGGCCGCGCGACGGCCGCGGGGACGGCGGAGAGGTTCCGCGTCCAGTCCTTCGCGTACGGCGCGAGGTCGTCCGCGGCGACGAGGAAGTGCCCTTCCCCCACGATCTCGGCGAGCGCGCGCGCTTCCTCGGGGGAGAGTCTCGCGCCGCGCCATGGCGCGATCTTAAGATGGCGCCCATGACGCGCGTCGCCTTTCTCGGACTCGGCGCCATGGGCGCCCCCATGGCCCGGCGGATCGTCGCCGCCGGCCTCCCCCTGACCGTCTGGAACCGCAACCCGGGGCGCGCGGCTCCGTTCGCCGCCCTCGGCGCCGCCGTCGCGCAGACGCCGCGCGAGGCCGCGGCCCGCGCGGACATCGTCTGCACGATGCTCGCGGACCCCGCGGCCGTCGAGGCCGTCGCGTCCGGCCCGGACGGCCTCCTGGCGGGCCTCGCCGGCGGCGCTCTCTGGCTGGACTTCTCGACCGTCACCCCGGGGACGTCACGCGCTCTCGCGGCGCGCTCCCGGGAAAGGGGCGCGCGATTCTGCGACGTCCCCGTCGCGGGGAGCGTGAAGCCCGCCGTCGACGGCACGCTCAAGATCCTCGCGGGCGGCGATCCCGCGGACCTCGAGAGCGGCAAGCCCGTGCTGGACGCCGTCGCGAAGGGCGTCCTGCACTTCGGCGCGGTGGGTCAGGGTTCGGCCATGAAGCTCGTGAACAACCTCCTCTTCGGCGTCACCCTCGCGGCGTTCGGAGAGGCGCTCGGCCTCGCGGCGCAGCTCGGGCTGCCGGAGAAGGAGACGACGGAGTGGCTCCTCTCGATCCCGTCCGTCTCGCCGTACCTCAAGGCGAAGATGGACTTCCTCGCCGCGGGCGGCGAGCCGCCCGCCTTCCAGCTCTCCCTCATGGAGAAGGACCTGCGCCTCATGGTCGAGGCGGGCGGCGGCCCGGCGTCGGCGCCCGTCGTCGAGGCGGCGCGCGAGCGACTACGAGCGCGCGCGCAAGGCGGGCCTCGGCGACAAGGACTTCGCCCACGTCCTGACCTTCCTCAAGGGCTGATCAGCGGACGTTCTTCAGCGCCTCGCGGATCGAGAGCGGCGCGAGGCGCGCGCGGTTCTTCTCGACGTACCTCACGACGGGCTTCTCGTCCGTCCACGCGTAGGACCTCAGGGCCCACCCGATCGCCTTTCGGAGGAAGAATTCCCTCGAAGCGAGCGACGGCTCGATCAGCTCGAAGAGAAGGTCGAGGTCCGTGTTCTGCTTGAACGTGATCTGGCAGAGGATCGCGCTGCGCCTCTTCCACATGTCGTCCGACCGGCTCCAGGCGCGCATGGCCTTCCGCATCGGCCCGGGCTCGTTTTTGAGGATGTCCCCGAGTCGCTTCGAAGCCACGGCGTCCACGAGATCCCACCACGCGCCCGTCACGATCATCTCCTCGTACATCCCGAGCGCGTCCATCGTCTGGAACGGCCGCGCGCGCCGGTCGCCCGTGAGCTCGATCGCGGCGTAGCGCTCCTCGCGGAACTTCGCGCCCCGCCAGATCGCGAGGACGTCCTTCCGCCACGCGGCCGCGTCGTCCACGGGATGCGCCGCGAAGACGCGCTTGCAGATCGCCCGCAGGGGCACGGCCCCCACGCCGTGGAACGGCATGGCGGATTTCATGTACGCCTGCGCGCCCGCGGCGCGCTCCGGCGTGTCCCGCGGCTGCGAGCTCGCGGCGCAGGACGGCGAGGAGCGGAGCCGGCGCCGTCACGCCTTCCGGTAGCGCTCGCGGATCGTCGGGATCAGGTACTCGGAGAACGCGGACTCGAGGCCGTAGCGCGGCGCGAAGCCCCAGTCGGCGCGCGCCGTGCGGTCGTCGACGTCCGCCGGCCACGAGTCCACGATGCCCTGCCGCTTGAGGTCGGGCTCGAACGTGACCACGGCGTCCGGGAACGACTTGAGAACGAGGTCGCGGATCTCGGCGGCCGACGGCGCGAACGCGCCGACGTTGTAGACCTGCCGCGTGAGCGTCCCGCCGGGCGCCGCCGCGATCTTCAGGAGCGCGTCGACGGCGTCGGGCATCGCCATGAACGGGATCCGCGTGTCCTCGCGGACGAAGCAGGCGTAGGGCTTTCCCTGCGCGGCCGCGTGGATCATCTCGGGCGCGTAGTCGGACGTCCCGCCCGACGGGACCGTGACCGCCGAGATGAGACCCGGGAAGCGCAGGCAGCGGAAGTCCACGCGCCCGCCCTGCGGCTCGGACGAGAGCTGCTTGTAGTACTTCGCGTAGTAGCGACCGAGGTGCTCGGCGTACAGCTTGTTGCAGCCGTACATCGTCGTCGGGGTGTTGTGCTCGTCCTCCTTCACGCGCCCCGCGATCTGCTTCGTCGCGAGGTCCGGGAGACCGTACGCCGCGATCGACGAGGGATAGAGGAACGTGACGGGCCGGCCGTGCGACTGGCGCTCGCTCTGCGCGAACTCCAGCATGTGGATCATCCCCTCGACGTTGACCTGGTGCGCCGTGACGGGCGTGAACTCGCCGCGCGTCGAGAGGAGCGCCGCGAGGTGGAAGATGAGGTCGATCTCGTACTCCGAGAGGATCCGCTCGAGGACGTTGCGGTCGAGGACGGAACCCGCGAACTCGCGGGCGACGAGGCGCGAGAGCGACGGGTCGAGGGGCTTGAGGTCCAGCGTGAGGATCGGGCGGGTGCCCTCGGCCGCGAGGCGCGTGATGAGGCCGTGCCCCATCTCGCCGCTCGCGCCCGTGATGAGGACGACGGCGGGGCGCCGCATCAGGCCACCGTGACGCCTTTCTCGAGGTAGACGTCCTGGATCGCGTTCAGGAGGGCGACGCCCTCCTTCATCGGCTTCTGGAACGCCTTGCGCCCGGAGATGAGCCCCATGCCGCCGGCCCTCTTGTTGATGACGGCGGTCGCGACGGCCTGGCCGAGGTCGTCCTTGCCGCCCGCGGCGCCGCCGGAGTTGATGAGGCCCGCGCGGCCCATGTACGAGTTCACGACCTGCCAGCGCGTCCATTCGATCGGGTGCGCGGGGACGAGCTTCGCGTACGCCTCGGCGTTCGGCCTGTTGCCGAACGGGAGCGCCGGGAAGCCGCCGTCGTTCTCGGGCTGCTTCTGCTTGATGATGTCCGCCTCGATCGTGACGCCCAGGTGGTTCGCCTGCGACGTCAGGTCGGCGGAGAGGTGGAAGTCCTTCTCCTTCGTCTTGAACGCGGGGTTCCTCAGGTAGCACCACAGGACCGTGAACATCCCGTAGTCGTGCGCCTGCTCGAAGGCGTGCGAGATCTCCGTGAGCTGCCGGCGCGAGTTCTCCGACCCGAAGTAGATCGTCGCGCCGACGCCGGCCGCGCCCATGTCGAAGGCCTGCTTGACGCTCGCGAAGATCGTCTGGTCGTACGACGTCGGGAGCGTCAGGAGCTCGTTGTGGTTGATCTTCACGATGAACGGGATCCGGTGCGCCCACGTCCGCGCGACCGAGCCGAGGACGCCGAGCGTGGACGCGACGGCGTTGCACCCGCCCTCGTGGGCGAGGCGGACGATGTTCTCGGGGTCGAAGTACAGGGGCGCGGGCGCGAAGGACGCCGCGCCCGAGTGCTCGATCCCCTGGTCGACGGGGAGGATCGAGAGATAGCCGGTGCCGGAGAGGCGGCCGTGCCCGAAGAGCTGGGACAGGCTTCTCAGGACCGCCGGGCGCCGGTCGGACGGGACGAACACGCGGTCGACGAAGTCGGGCCCGGGAAGGTGGAGCATCGAGGCGGGCACGCCCTGGGCCACGTAGTCCAGGAGCGCGGAGCGTTCGCCGAGCTGCTTGCGGATGGTCTCGAGCATCGAGGTCCTCCTGAGGCGGGTCCCCATCCTAGCCGAAGGCCGGAGTCGAGACGGCGTATCGGCGCGCGGCGGGGGGCACGCCCGTGGCATCCTCGCGGCGTGCCCCAAGCCGCCGCCGCCCCGCCGACGACGATCGTCTCGGACCTCGTGAACGCGACGTTCGGGCTGTGGTTTCCGTTCTTCCGGTGGATGGCGCGGACGCTTCCGACCGTCGGCGTGGCGCGCCTCGCCGAGGCGACGGCCGAGCGCGCGATCTGGGAGCGCGACAGCGTCCGCGAGGCGATTCTCGACAACTACCGCGGTCGTTCTCGGCCTGCCGCGCAACGCGCGCGAGGTCGAGCGCGCGGGACGCGAGATGGTCTCGCGGCACTCGCGGCTCTGGATCGACCTTCTCCGGTACTCGGGCCGGAGCGACGTCGACCCGAAGGCCCTCCTCGCGGCGCGCGTCGGGGACGAGCGTCTCGTCGCGGCCCAGCGGGAGGGCAGGGGCGCGATCCTCCTGACGGCCCACGTCGGCAACTTCGAGCTCGGCGGCCTCTTCCTCGCGCAGCTCGGCCTCGAGGTCGCGGCCGTGTACGTGCCCGGACCCGTCGCCCGTCATCGAGAAGCACCGCGACGAGGCGCGGAAGATGCTCGGCGTCACCGGCATCCCGGTCGACCGCTCGCCGTTCGGGTTCCTCCCGGTCCTCCGCGCCCTCGAGCGGAACATGTTCGTCGCGATCCAGGGGGACCGGGACGTCTCGGGCACCGGCCGGAGCATGCCCTTCTTCGGGAAGATCGGCGTCGTTCCCGATCGGACCGTTCCGGATCGCGCAGGCCTCCGGCGCGCCGATCTTCCCGGTCTTCGTCCTCCAGGAGGAAGACGGCCGGTACCGCACGATCGTCGAGGAGGCGATCCGCGTTCCCCACGCACGCGGCGCCGCCGCGGACGAGGCCGTCGTGGCGGGCCTCGCGGCCTTCGTCGCGCGGATGGAAGCGACGATCCGCGCCCACCCGACCCAGTGGTACCGCTTCGCCCGCTTCTGGGAGAGCGAGGAGTGAGGTCCGCCGCGGGCATCGGGCTCGCGGCTTTCGCCGGGGCCGCGGCGCTCGCGCTCGCGACGGGGTGCGCGCCCGCGCGGCCCGCCTCCGCCCCGGCGGTCGCGGCGCCGGACCCGCCGGTCGAGACGCGCGGCGGCGTCCGCCGCCTCGGATCCTCGTGGGTCGCGCCGTCCGATCCGCCCGGCGTCCTCGTCGGCCGTTTCGCGGGCGCGCCGTACGACCTCGGACTCGCGTTCGGCCGCCTCGACCGGCCGTGGATGCGCTCGCAGGAGAAGCACCTCGACGCGCTCTTCGCGGCGCTGATCCCGGGCGGCCTCAAGCGCGCGCTCATCCGCCAGCTCTCCGCCTTCCGGCTGCGTTCGCTCCCGGACGAGATCCCGCCGGACCTCCTCGTCTCGATCGCGGGCCTCGCGGACGGCTACGAGCCCGTGCCGCCGGCCTCGGGCTGGAACGCGTGGCGACGCATGCTCGATCTCCACGCGCTCCACGACGTCTCGCAGCGCTTCGTCGACGCGCCGGCGCTCGCGGCCGCGTGCACGGGCTTCGCCGCCCGGACGGCCGACGGCGGCGTCCTGATCGCGCGGAACTTCGACTTCGAGGGCGGCGACGTCTTCGACCGGCAGAAGCTCGTGTCCGTCGTGAGTCCGGACGGAAAGATCCCCTACCTCTCCGTCGGATTCCCGGGAATGCTGGGGGTCGTCTCGGGCTTCAATCGCGAGGGAATCGGCGTCGCGCTGCAGGCGATCGCGGGCGGCGAGAGCGCCGGCTCGGGCGAGCCCGTCACGCTCCTTCTCGCGGACGTCCTGAGGAACGAGTCGACCTTCGACGGGGCGGTGAAACGCCTGCGCTCCGCGCGCGTCTTCGTCTCGGATCTCATCCTCGTCGCGGACGCGAAGTCGCGGCGGATCGCGGTCGTCGAGAAGAGTCCCTCGGCGTTCGCGGTGCGGGAGACGTCCGGCCCGTCGATCGGCGCGACGAACGAGGCCGAGGACGCGGCCGTGCGCGCGCGGGCCCGGACACTCCCTCCGGAGTCCACGTCGCGGAAGAGGCGCGCCCGGCTGGACGCCCTCCTCGCCGGGGCCGGGGGCTCGCTCGACGTCGCCGGTGCGGTCGCGATCCTCCGGGATCGCCGCGGAGCCGACGGAACGGATCTCGGGCCCGGCAACCGGAACGCGATCGACGCGTCGATCGCCGCCCACTCGGTCGTCCTCGACCTCGCACGGCGCCGCGCCTGGGTCGCCGCGGCGCCGCACACGCTCGGGCCGTACGTGCCCGTGGACCTCGAGGCCGTCCTCTCCGCCGAGGAGGGACCGCCGGCGCCGGCCGTCGAGCCCGTCCCGGCCGATCCGTGGCTCGTCTCCGGCGGCTTCGCGCGCTATCTCGAGGCGCGCGCGGCCCTGTCCGAGACGCGGCGCGTCGAGAAGGAAGGCAGAGACGGATGGCTCGAGGCCGCGGCCGCGGCGGCCTCCCGCGCCCACGCGCTCTCCCCCGACTTCGCCGAGGCCACCGCGAAGCTCGGCGAGCTGGAGCTCCGGCGCGGGAACCGCGAGCGGGCGCGGGCTCTGCTCGACGAGGCGCTCGCGCACGACCCCGGTCCGGCGCCGCTCCACGCGGCCGTCGTCCGCTGGCGCGACGCGGCGGCGCGCGGCGCCCCGCCCCCGAAAGACGCCATCCCGACGATCCCGACGCCGGACGAGCTCATGGCGGAGAGAACGAGGAAATAGATTTCTGCTTAAGAAGAGAAGAAGGCGAGGGTCACGGATGCGCGAGAACCGTGGACGTCGCGCGCGATGTAGCGCCGGTTTCGGATTTTCTTAGAAGGTGAATGGGGCCGGGGCGCGCCCGCTGGCGCCGCGAGATCCACAGCGGCTCGGTGCGCCGCGACGTCCCTGGCGATTTCCCAGAGTCCGGTGACACCGAGGCGCTCGATTGCCGCTTCGCCGCGAGCCCGCGCTTCGCCTTCACTCACACCTTCTGAGAAATCTCTCCGGGTTCTCTTCGGACCTCTCCGGCGCGACGCCCTCCCGAAGCTGAGATCCGCCCCCACGAACAGGGCTCTCATCTTCTTCTTACTCAAAGAAATCTCTTCTTCTTCTTCTTCCTCTCCCTCTTCTTCCGCCTCGACGAGCACCGCCGCCGCCGACTCGACGAGCGTGACGCCCGGGTTCTCCCGTCCGAACGCCTCGCGCATCTCCTCGTCGATCCCCTCCGCCGCGACGACGAGGATGCGGTCCGCGTCGCCCTTGGCGACGCGGGACGCCGCGAGGACGAGGGCCTCGAGGCCGGCCGTCCGCCCGGAGACGAGCGTCTCGGCGGGGCCGCCCAGCCCGTAGAGGATCGCCAGCTCGCCGGCGACGGTGTTGTGGACCGTCGAGGCGAAGACGGAGGGCGCGAGGTCCTCGACGCGCGCCGCCGACGCGAGCAGGCGCTCGTGCTTCGTGATCGCATCGCGGCAGCCGTAGGCCGTCCCGACGACGACGCCGAAGCGCGGCGCCGGGCGGGGACCCGGCGAGCGGACGCGCGAGACTCCCGCGGACGCGAGCGCGCGGCTCCCCGCGACGACACCGGAGCGCCCGAAGCGATCCATGCGCCGCAGCCGGTTCGCATCCACGAGGGCGTCGCGCGCGAGGCCTCCGGCGTCCTCGACTCCCGCGGCCGCCGCGAGGAGGACGCGTCTCACGCCCGCTCCAGGACGAGCGCGGCGCCCGTGCCCGAGAACGCGGCCGAGGTCGAGAGGGCGACGGTGACCGCCCGCTCCGGACGGTGCGGCGCCGCCGCGACCACGAAGCAGGGGCGACCCTGGCCGGGCGGCGCGGTGGCCGGCGGTCGGCGGAACGTCCCGGGCGCCGAGGACGAGGACGCACAGGAGGGCCTCGAGCGCGCCCGCGGCCCCGAGCGTGTGGCCGATCGCGCCCTTGAGGCCGTGCACCGGCACCGATCCTGCTCCCGGCCCGAGGACATGCGCCAGGGCGGCCTCCTCCATCGCGTCGTTGAAGACGGTCCCGGTCCCGTGGGCGCTCACGAAGCCCACGTCGGCGGCGGCGCGGCCGGCGTCGCGCAGCGCGGCCTCGGCGGCCCGGGCGAGACCACCCCCGCGCGGGTCGGGGCGCGTCATGTGAAAGGCGTCTGCGGACGAGCCGTAGCCCGTGAGGCGCGCCAGGACGCGGGCGCCGCGCCGGCCGGCGGCCTCCTCGTCCTCGAGGAGCAGGAAGCCCGCTCCTTCGCCGAGCGTGAGGCCGTCGCGCGCCGCGTCGAAAGGCCGCGCGGCCGTCGGGCTCAGGGCGCGCAGCGCGTCGAAGCCCGAGAACACGAACGCCGAGAGCGCGTCGGCGCCTCCCGCGAGGACGCGCGTCGCGCGGCCTTCGCGAATCCATCCCGCCGCGAGGCCGATCGCGGCCGTGCCCGAGGCGCAGGCCGTCGAGACCGTGGCGACCGGGCCGCCCGCGGCGTGGCGGCGCGCGAGGAGGGCCGCGAGCGCGCCGGGGGACGAGCGCGCAAGGGGAGGCGACCCCGACGCCAGGCCCCGCCCCCACGCCTCGCGGCCCGCCAGCGTCGTCCCGACGGCGACGCCCGAGCCCGCGCCTCCGAAGCCGGCGCCGGCGAGGGCCTCGGCGGCCGCGGCGAGCGCGAGCGACGAGGCGCGGTCCTCCGTCTCCCCGTCCGGGTCGGCGGGCACGGCCCGCACCTCGGCGGCCGTCCGGGCGACGAACCGGCTCGCGTCGAAGAGCGACACGGGAGCGATCGCGCTCCGGCCGCTCCACGCGCCCTCGCGCAGGGCCTCGACGCCCGTTCCGAACGCGCTCACGGCGCCCAGCCCCGTCACGGCGACGCGCCGCTCCGCTCCCACGTCCTCCTTATAATCCCCCGCCGCGCCCTTCCCGTGGCGCGCCCCCGCGGGCGAGCCCGCCAAATCCTCCCATGAAGATCGTCGTCGCGTCCGACGCCCAGCAGCCCAACGAGGCGTACCGGGGTGCACTCCTCGCGGCGGGAGCCCTGCCCGAGGAGGTCGTCCTCGTGCTTCCCGGCGAGCCGCTGCCCGGGAGCTTCGACGGCCTCCTCCTCGCGGGCGGGCCGGACGTGGATCCCGCGCGCTACGGCGAGAGCCCCGTCACGCCGACGCTCGAGGTGCGCGCCGGGCGCGACGCGCTCGACTTCGCGGCGTTCGCGGCCGCCGAGGAGCGGGGGGCGCCCGTCTTCGGGATCTGCCGCGGCCTCCAGGTCGTCAACGTCGCGCTCGGCGGGACGCTCTGGCAGGACCTCCCCTCGCAGCGCGACCGCGGCATCACGCACGACGTCGATTCGCCGGACCGGTCCCGCGACTTCCGCGCGCACCCGGTGCGGCCGCACGCGGGGCGCACGCCCTCGCCGTTCGCGGCGGCCGTCGCGCAGGCCCTCGACGTGAACTCCCGCCACCACCAGGCCGTCAAGGACCTCGCGGGGCCACTCGTGCCCCTCGCGGCGTCGCCCGACGACGTCGTCGAGGCGTTCGAGCGCCCGGGGCCCTCGTGGCTGGCCGCGGTCCAGTGGCACCCGGAGGACCTCGTCGCCGATCCCCGCCAGAAGGCCCTCTTCCGCGGGTTCCTCGAGGCCGGCCGCGCCTACGCGAGGGCGCACGGCCGCGCGACGCCGCCCCTGGTCGAGGTCTCGCTCGAGGGCGCGATCGCGGTCGTGAAGCTCGCGCGCCCCGCCGCCCGGAACGCCTTCGCGGGCGACATGGCCGATCTCCTCGAGGGCACGCTCGTCGCCCTCGGCGGGGACCCGACCGCCCCGGCGCTCGTCCTGACCGGCTCGGGATCCTCGTTCTCGGCCGGGCTGGACGCGGACCTTCTCGCCGCTCTCGCGGCGGCGGACGACGAGAACGGCTTCCTCGCGCTGATCGACGGGATGGGGCGCGCCGTGCGTGCGGTCGCGGCCATCCCCCGCCCGGTCATCGCCGCGCTGGACGGGGCCGTCCACGGCTCGGGCCTCGCGCTCGCGCTCGCGTGCGACGTGCGGGTCGCGGCCGGGCCGGGACCCTTCGAGGCCGAGCTCGGCCCCGCACCCGGACTCGCCGCTCCCGAAGCCGGGCTTTCGGCGCTCCTCCCGCTCGTCGCGCCCGGCGCCGCCGCGCCCCTCTTCTTCCCCGGCGGGGCGGTGACCGGAGCGCTCGCTCTCGAGCTCGGGCTCGTCGACGTCCTCGCCGAGGAGGGCTCCGCTCTCCCGGCCGCTCTCGCCCGCGCCTCCCTCCTGACGCCCCGCGCGCTCCCCGCGCTCGCGGGCGCCAAGCGCGCCTTCGCCGCCGGTCGGCTCGACGCGCTCGACCGGGCTCTCCGGCAGGAGCGCGAGATCGCCCTCACCCTCTTCCGGGACGGCTCGCTCGCCGCGTCTCTCGCGGCCGCCGCCCGCATGTCCACCCCTCAACAGGAGATCGCATGAACCGATTCGCCTCCCGCCTCGTCGCCGCGGCCCTCGCCGCATCCGCCTCCGCCGCGCTCGCGGGCACTCCCGCGCCCGCGGCGAGCGAACCGGCCGCCGGCCCGGTGAAGGTGGCCCAGCCCTTCAAGGACGTCGGCCTGTGGTACGGCGCCTTCGGCGGCACCATCTGTTCGTGGCTCGACACCGGCTCCGGGGTGTTCCTGATCGACACGGGCTCGAGCGCCGCCGAGGCCAGGAACCTGAAGGCCGAGATCGCCCGGACCACGAAGAACAAGCCCGTGAAGTGGATCGCGCTGACGCACCTCCACGCGGACTCGAACGACGGCCTCGCGGCGTTCCTGCCCTCCGACGCGACGATCTTCGTGAACGCGAAGACGGCCTCCCTCCTCGTGGACTTCGTGGGCCGCCTGAAGGGTCCCGCGCCGAACGTCATCGGCGTCGGCGAGCGCATTCTCCTCGTCGCGGGCAAGGTCCGCCTCGAGATCGGCGTCGCGCCGGCGAACGCGCACACGAGCTCGGACCTGTACGTCTTCGACGCCGTCACGCGGACCGTCTTCGTCGGCGACCTCGTGACGCCCGAGAGGTGCCCGATGCTCTCGGACCCCGATTCCGACATCAAGGGGTGGCTCCTCGCTCTCGACCGCCTCGACGCGCTCCATCCCGTCGGCCTCGTCGCGTCGCGCGGAAATCCGTCCGCGAACGCGGCGCCCGAGATCGAGAAGACGCGCCGCTACCTCACGAGCCTGCTGTCGTTCCTCATCGAGAAGAAGAAGCAGAACGCTCCCGAGGCCCGCGTCTCCGGGGAGCTCTCCGCCGAGAGGCTGGGCGAGTACTGCCCCCGCGAGCTCAGCGCGGTCAACGCGTTGAGCGTCTACCGGCGGCTGAACCTCGACGGCTCGACCGTCCCGGGCTCCCTGCCGAAGCCCGCGCCGAAGTGACCCCCGGGCCGTCGGGGCGCGGCGCGCGCGCCTCGACGGTCGTCTGGATGCCGCCGCGGGGCGTGAAGACGCCCCGCACGGCGATCCGCCGCGGGGCGACCGCGCGGACGAGGTCCTCGAGGACGCGGTTCACGACGTTCTCGTTGAAGATCCCGAGGGATCGGAACGCGTTCACGTACTCCTTGAGCGACTTCAGCTCGACGCAGAGCCGGTCGGGCACGTAACTGATCACGAGCGTCGCGAAGTCCGGGAGCCCCGTCTTCGGACAGATCGACGTGAACTCGGGAATCGTGATGACGACCTCGTAGTCCCCCGCGTACTGCGACGGCCACGTCTCGAGGGCGGGGAGAGGGTCCTTCACGCCCGAGGCGGCGTGGCGATCCGTGTAGCGGGGCATCCCGCCGAGGATAGCGCGGACCTCGCCGGGCGACGGCAGCCCTGGCACGCCCTGTGCGAGAATTCGGGTCCGCCATGGCATTCACCCCGGAAAAGCGCGCCGCCCTCCTCAAGGACATCCGCCACCTGGCCTTGATGGCCGCCGTCATCCTGACGGGACGGTCCGTTCTGGCCGACTGGTACGTCGTTCCGACAGGGTCCATGAAGCCCACGATCCTCGAGGGCGACCGGGTCTTCGTCTGGAAGTCGGCCTACCAGTTCCGGGTGCCGTTCTCGCGCATCCGCCTCTTCCGCACGGGGGTCCCGAAGCGCGGCGACGTCGTCGTCGTGCGCAACCCGGACGGCGGGACCGTCCCGTTCGTCAAGCGCCTCGTCGGCCTCCCGGGAGACGTCGTCGAGCTGCGCAACGAGACGCTCTACATCAACGGCAAGGCCCAGCCGACCGATCTCCTGCCCGAGCAGAAGGCGGACGACGGCGAGACCGTCCTGCTCGGCACCGAGAAGCTCGGCAACCGGACGCATCCGATCCGCATCCTCCCGGACCGCCCCGCGTTCCGCACGTTCGGGCCCATCACGGTGCCCGAGCACGAGGTGTTCCTCATGGGCGACAACCGCGACGAGAGCCGCGACGCCCGGTTCTTCGGGACCCGGCCCGTCTCGGACCTCCTCGGCCGGGCTGTCGGCGTCATGTGGAGCTGGAACCAGGACTTCTTCAAGGGCCCGCGCTGGACCCGCCTCGCCCGCCCGTTCATCACGAGCGCGCAGGGCGCGACGATCGACTAGCACCGCTCCGCGAGGACCCACTCAACGCCTCCAGGGGCCCGCATCGGGAGGCGCAGCCAGAGGATCTTCTTAGAAAGAAAGAGGGGCGGCGGAGCCCCGCGGCTTCGGCGGTGCCTGCGAGCTGCGCCCCGCACGCGCCTTCTAAGAAATCCGAACTCCTCTTTTCCTCTTTCTCTTCTCTCTCTTGATTCTATTGATCTTTAGACTTAATCTAAGGTCCTGATGGACCGGACCGACCTCGTGGACCGCCTGAAGGAGAGGGGCCTGCGCGTGACGCAGCAGCGCGTCGCCGTGCTCGAGTACCTCTCGTCGACGCCGACGCATCCGACGGCCGAGGAGATCGGCTCCGCGGTGAACCGCGCCCAGCCGACGACGTCGCGCGCCTCCGTGTACAACGTCCTGCACTCGCTGAAGGAGCACGGGCTCATCGAGGAGCTCGTCTTCGACGATGCGGTCGCGCGCTACGACGCGAACCTCGGGCCGCACCACCACTTCCTCTGCACGAAGTGCGGCGCGGTGCACGACGTCCCCTTCGACGCGCTGCCCCCGCTCCCGAAAAAGCGGCTCGCGACCGGCCACGCGGTCGAGAGCGTCGACGTCACGCTCCGCGGCACCTGTCCCCGCTGCCAGTAGGCGCCTGATTCAACCGCACCGTTTCCCGGGACCCGGGTCGGGGACCACACTGTACGGTTGGAAAGGAGCCCTCTCCGCTCGATGGCCGAAGAGAGCGCAGCGTCCGCCTGGCAGCTCTTCGCGACGGGCGTCCCGGCCCGCGTCGCGGGCAGCCTCGTGCGTGCCGCCGCGGACGAAGGGGAGCAAGCGCCCGTCCTCGTGGACGTCGACGCGTTCGGCGAGACCGACTGGGAGGGCCTTCGTCGCGGAACGCGGGACCTCTTCCTGGTCTGGGTGAGCGGATCCGCCGACGAGGGCCTCGAGCGCGTCCGCACGCTCCAGCTCAGGCAGCCCGGCGCGCCGATCGTGGCGCGCGTGCCCGAGGGCCGGCCCGACGTCGTTGCCGGGCTGCTGCGCGCCGGAGTCCTGGAGGTCTTCACGGCAGCCGGCCACTTCCGGGAGGCGCTCGAACGGGCGCGCGTGCGCGCGTCGCTGCCCGATCGCGGGCGTCCGGACGCTCCGATCCGGGCCGTCGCCGAGGAGCCCGACCACGGAGTCGACGGCCTGTTCCCGAACCTCTTCGACTGGATCTACGTTCTCGGCATCGCCGAAGACGGCGTCGTGACCTTCCAGACCGTGAACCCCCCGCTCCACGCCGGCATCGGCTTTCTGAACCCCGACTTCGCGGGACGGACGGTCGCGAACTGCCTCGCCGGCACGGGCGCGGCGCAGCTCCTTCCGCACCTCGATCGCGCGATCTCCGAGGGAAAGCCCCTGCAGTTCGAGGAGGAGCACCTCGTCGGCGGCCGCACGCGCGTCTTCCAGACGGTCCTGACGCCGGTCCGGAACAAGTGGGGGCGCATCCACCGCGTCGCGGGGATCTCACGCGACATCACGGCGCTGAAGGAAGCCCTCGCCGCCCTGCGCGCGAGCGAGGAGCGCCTCGCCCACGCGCTCGAGGGCACGCAGCAGGCTCTCTGGGACTGGGATCTCGTGACGGGCTTCCTCTACCGGAGCCCGCGCTGGTTCGAGATGCTCGGCCTCGAGCCCGGCTCCGTCGACCCGACGCTCGAGGCGGGCCTCGACCGGATCCACCCCGAGGACCGGCGGCAGGCCGAGGCCGCGCTGAACGCCCACCTCGAGGGCCGGCTCCCCCGCTACCAGGCCGAGTACCGGGTCCGCACCCGCGCGGGCGAGTGGATCTGGATCTTCGACGCCGGAAAGATCGTCTCCTGGGACCCCGCGAACCGTCCGGCGCGGCTCGCGGGGATGTGCACGGACATCACGGAGCGGCGCCGGGCCGAGGAGTCGCTCCGCGCCCTCGTCGGCGGCGTCGTCCACGAGATCCGGAACCCGGTCTACGGGATCTCGATCAACCTCGACGCGCTCGAGGCGACGTTCGGGGACGACCCGCGTTACGCCTCGTTCGTCTCGGCGCTCCGCGAGAGCGCCGAGAGGATCTCGAGCCTCATGAACGACCTGCGCGACTACGGCGAGCCGCGGACGCTGAACCCCGAGCCCTGCAACGTGCGCGCGCTCCTGGACGGGGCGTGGCGATCCTGCGAGCCGGCTGCCTCCGCGGCGGCGCGCGCGGTCCGCGTGGAGCTCGAGGACCCGGACCTCGTCCTTCCGCTGAACGCCCGCCGCATGCACCAGGTCTTCCGCAACCTGCTCGAGAACGCGCTTCCAGCACGCCCCGGGCGCGGGCGCCGTCGCCGTCACGGCCCGGCGCACGCGCGCCGCCGGCCACGACTGGTGGTCCATCTCCGTCGACGACGACGGCCCCGGCTTCGAAGGCGAGGCTCTCGCGCGCGCTTTCGAGCCGTTCTTCACGCGGCGCGAGGGCGGCACGGGCCTCGGGCTCTCGATCGTCAAGCGCGTCGTCGAGGAGCACGGGGGGACCGTCGAGGCGAGCAATCGGCCGGAGGGCGGGGCGCGCGTCGTCGTCCGCCTCCCGGCGCCGCGCCAGCGCATGGAGCTCCCGGAGGCCGCGCGTGGCTGAGTCGCGGATCCTCCTCGTGGAGGACGATCCCGCCGTCCGGCACGGGCTCGCCGCGTTTCTCCGCGCGAGCGGCCTCGACGTCGACGAGGCCGAGAACCTCCGGAAGGCCCTCGAGCGCTTCCGCGAGGTCGGCCACGACATCGTCGTCGCCGACTACAGCCTGCCGGACGGGACGTCGCTCGAGCTCCTCCCCGAGGTCAAGAAGGCCGGCGAGGACACGCCGTTCATCATCCTGACGGCGCACGGCTCGATCGACCTCGCCGTCCGGGCGATCAAGGAGGGCGCGGAACAGTTCCTCACGAAGCCCGTGGAATCCAAGGCTCTCCTCGTCCTCGTGCGCCGCCTCCTCCAGCAGCAGCGGCTCCGCCGCAAGCAGGAGCTCGTCCTGCGCGAGCAGCCGGGGGCGTTCGATCCGTTCCTCGGCGCGAGCACGGTGATCCGCCAGCTTTCGGAACGCGCCCGTCTCATGCTCGAGTGGGACAGCCCGGTCCTGATCCTCGGCGAGACGGGCTCGGGCAAGGGCGTCCTCGCGCGCTGGCTCCACGCGAACGGGCCGCGCCGCGAGGAGGCGTTCGTCAACCTGAACTGCGCGGGCCTGTCGCGCGAGCTCCTCGAGTCCGAGCTCTTCGGACACGAGCGCGGCGCGTTCACGGGCGCCGTGAACCCGAAGCAGGGGCTCCTCGAGGTCGGCCACCGCGGGATCGTGTTCCTCGACGAGATCGGAGACATGGACCCCGCCATCCAGCCGAAGCTCCTCAAGGCGCTCGAGGAGAAGACCTTCCGGCGGCTCGGCGACGTGCGCGACCGGCACGTCGACATCCGCCTCCTCGCGTCGACGAACCTCGACCTCGAGGAGGCGGTGCGCGCGCGGAAGTTCCGGGACGACCTCTACTACCGCGTCAGCACGCTCACGCTCAAGATCCCTCCCCTGCGCGAGCGGAGCGAGGACATCCCGCTGCTCGCGCGGAACATTCTCCGCGCCGTCTGCGCGCGCATGGGCAAGGCCGAGGTCGTCCTCGGACCCGAGGCCGAGTCCCAGCTGCTGCGCTACCCCTGGCCCGGAAACATCCGCGAGCTCGCGAACGTGCTCGAGCGCGCGATGATCCTCCTGAAGGGTGACCGGCTCGAAGCGCTCGACGTGAGCCTCGACGGCGCGCGCCCGGCCGCGACCCACGACGGCGAGCTCGCGACGATGAAGGAGATGGAACGTCTCCACATCGAGCGCGTCCTCCAGCACACGGGCGGAAACGTCGCGGAGGCCGCGGCCGTCCTCGGGATGGCCCGGCGGACGCTCTATGACCGCCTGAAGGCCCTCGGGCTCGCCCCCGCCGCCGACTGAGCGGGCGTCCGCACGCGGCGTGCGGGTTTCCGCACTCGACGCGGGCCGCCGTGACCGGCATCCGCCTCTCCCGCAAGGACTAAAGCGCGGTGCGCGGCGTGGCTCGGGCCTTGCAGCCGGGTACGCAGGAGGACTCTCATGAAGACCCGTGCCGTCCCACGGCTGCTCCTCGCGGCTCTCGTCGCCGCCGCCGGCATGGCGGCCGCGGCCGACGCTCCGAAGCCGCTCTACGAGCAGACCATCGCCAAGTACCCCGCTCCGAAGCTCGAGGACGTCGGCGGGCGCGAGTACAAGTTCCTCATCGACCCCGCGAAGGCCACGGGCACGCCCGAGGAGGCGTTCAAGACCATCTGGACGCGCGTGAAGGCGGCCGCCGCGAAGACGGGCTTCACGGTCACCGAGAAGGAGAAGAACCCGCTCAAGCTCGAGATGTCGACGAAGGAATACTTCGACACGCCCGACCAGGCGCTCTGGAACAAGGGCTACCTCGTCCGCATCACGACGAAGTACAAGGACGGCAAGCCGGACGAGAACGTCTCCGTCACCGTCAAGTCCGTCATGGACGACGCGGTCAAGACCCTCGCGACCCCGCTGGCCGTCGTCGACCTCAAGACGAAGACCGAGGCCGAGGGCAACGTCGGCCCCGCTCCCGGCGGCGGCCTCGTCGAGATCATCGAGAAAGGATCCAGCTTCAGCGTCAAGCCCGCCGACCTCGGCGAGAGGACGCTCGGCGACTTCGGGAAGTACATGCCCGAGCTCCTCAAGCTGGGCCTTCCCGCCACGACGAAGCTCGTCGGGACGAAGGCGTGGTCCTATCGCGTCAAGCCGGGCGCCGTCGTCCTGCCGGGCACGGAGCCCTGCGGCGTCTCGATGGAGGGCTGGGCCACGAAGGAGGGCGGCGCGCCGTACCTCTACGACTTTTCCTACGGCTACGGCGACCTCGACTTCTACGGCATCGCCGAGACGCACGCCGCCGGCGAGCAGTTCCTCCTCAAAGTCGTCATGGGCGAGCTTTCCGGTCTCGGGATGCCCGACGGCGCGAAGTGGGGCGGCTCGAAGGTCCGCAAGCTCATGAACAGACCGGTTCCCGCGAAATAAGCCGCGAGACGAAAGCACCACAAGGAGACACATGGCAATGAAACACACGCTCAAGACCCTTCTCGGAGGGCTGCTGCTCTCGGCGCTGCCCCTGTGCGCCGAGGCCCCGGCCTCGCTCGACAAGCTGTACGGGGTCGCGTCGCAGCCCGCGTACATCAAGCACTACGAGGCCGACAAGACCGGAAAGGTGATCCTGAATCCGTACCTCCAGATCGCCTCGAAGGACTTCCCGGCCATCCTCGACGTGAAGATGGCGCCGTACAACTGGGTCATCGACACGGAAGGCCGCGTCGCGATCGCCCCCGAGGCCGCCCACCCGCTCGGCCGCACGTACGAGAAGGGCTTCTTCCGCCCGGAGGACCAGTCCCAGCGCAAGCCCGGTACGCGCGAGAACTTCGGCCACGTCTCCGAGCTCGGCGGCGCCCCGGGCCGCATCAGCGGCGAGATCCTCTACGACAAGGCGTCGAACACCTGGACGCTCAACAACAAGTCGGGCCGCTACTCGAAGCACAACACGGACCGCACGCCGGAGCAGCTCGTGAACGCCGCGAAGCTCGTCCACGAGATCGTGGACCCGGGCACGGCGACGTGGGGAAACGTCGCCTACCTCCTCGAGTACGCGCCCGAGCCGATCCGGGAAGAGCTCATGAAGAGCCCGAAGCTCGCGTACGACGACGCGAAGAAGAAGAGCCGCCCGCACGTGGTGGTGATGGAGGCCGGGGCGCCCGTGATCCGGTACGAGAAGGCGTTCGAAGCCCCCAAGAAGGCCGAGACGACGGCGACGAAGGCCGACGAGAAGCCCGCCGACAAGCCGGCCGACGCCCCGAAGAAGAAGACGAAGAAGCCCAAAGCCGCGAACAACGACGACCCGTCGTGAACGAAACGAGGAGCTGACACACCATGAAGAAGAACCTCATCAAGTCCGGCGTCGTCGCCCTCGCGCTGCTGCTCGGGACGGCCGTCGGCCTCTCGGCCGCGGCCGAGACGCTTCAGCCGCAGGTCTCCGTCCTCAAGGGCGAGAAGAACTTCCTGAGCGGGTACGACCCCGTCAACGTGGACGGGACCGTCAACGTCGTCATCGAGATCCCCGCGGGCACGACCGCCAAGTACATGGTCGACCTGAAGTCCGGGAACATCGAGCTCGAGCAGAAGAACGGCGCCCCGCGGTACGTCCAGTACCTCGGCTACCCGTGCAACTACGGGAACATCCCGCGCTCCGTCCTCCTGAAGTCCAAGGGCGGCGACGGCGACGCGCTGGACGCGGTCGTTCTCGGGCCGTCCGTCCCGACGGGCTCCGTCGTGCGCGGCCGCGCGATCGGAATCATGAGCCTGACGGACACCGGTGAAAAGGACGACAAGGTCGTCGTCG
>CAVZPE010000018.1:0-370683 GCA_963776915.1 uncultured Acidobacteriota bacterium
CGTCGGGCAGGGGATGTGCGTCGAGCCCGTGAGCGTCTTCTTCCCGACCTTGAGGTAGTGGTCCTCGTGGTTGTAGTAGTGGGCCGACTCCGCCCTCCAGTACTGCTTCGGACGCGCGGGCCTGGCGGGGTCGAGCTCGAGGTCGAACGGGTTCTCGTTGATGTACTGCGGCGCGCCGTTGAAGATCGAGACGCGGTAGTTGCCCGCGTACGATCCGACGTTGCCCGTGAGCTTGCCGACGTTGCCCGTGAGGGACGCGAGGAGGAAGAGCGCGCGGTCCTTGTTGTCGTTGTTGAAGAACTGGTTCGGGCCCATCCCGACCGCGAAGAGCGTCGTGCCGGGGCTCCTCGCGAGCTGGCGGGCGAGGCTCTCGACCGACGCCGCCGGAGCCCACGTGGCGTCCTCGACCGTCTTCGGATCCCAGTGCGCGGCGTACTCGTAGACGAGGTCGTACACGGGCCGGCACCGCACCTTCGTCCCGTCCTTGAGCGCGACCTCGACGGCGCCCGTCAGCAGCGGGTCGCCGACCTTCGACTTCGCGCCCACCTCGTCCCGCGTGATCGCGCGGGGCGCCTTCGCGGCCTGATCCCACCACACGTAGTCGCCCCACGCGTCGCGGAGCTTTCCGGGGATCAGCTGGTCGCGGTGCTGGCCCGGTGGCGGCTCCTTCTCCCCGTCGGCCATGACGTGCGTCTGGTTCGACAGGGCCGCGGCGTTCCCGCCGAAGACCTCCTGCGCCTTCAGGTACTGGAGGGTGTCCATCCGCACGAGGAGCGGGAGGTCCGTGAAGCGCTTGACGTAGTCGGCGTCGTAGAGCTTCTCCTTCATGATCACGTGCGGCGAGGCCGATCCCGAGCGCCGGCATCGTCCCGGGCCTCACGACGAGGACGTCGTCGGCCTTCGTCGAGGTCGCCGAGTACTCGCACGCGATCACGACGACGCGCGTTCCCTTCACGCGCGCCTCCGTGAGCCAGTGCGCGTCCGGCATCTTCGTCGTGATCCAGTTCATCCCCCAGACGACGAGCGTCTTCGCAGTGCTCGACGGCGTGGAGGTCGAACTCGACGGTCTGCTGGCCGGTGACCATGGGGTGGCCGGGCGGAAGGTCCGTGTGCCAGCGAGTAGTTGTCGAAGCCGCGCCCGCCGACCGCCTTGTCGGGTCCGAGCTTCCGGATCTGGGCGTCGAGGAGCGCCATCGAGTTCGCCATCCGGTACATCCCGAAGACGCGCGTGACGCCGAGGAGAGGCATCCCGCCGCGGAACTTCAGGACCTGCGTCCCGGCGCCGCCCGTCGTCTCGATCATCTTCTCGTCGTAGTGCTGGGCCTTGAGCCGCTTCGCGCCCTCCTCGCCCGCGTACGTCTCGGCGATGTTCTTGAGCGCCTTCGCGACGAGCGCCGCGGCCTCCTCGTGCGTGACGCGCACCCACGTGTCCCGCCCGCGGTTGAAGTACTCGGCTGGAGGTTTTCCGTCCTCGCCGCGCGGGAAGCCCTTGTCGACCCACGCCTTGAAGCCCGTGCGGACCTTGCAGTGGCTGAGCCGCCGGTCGCCGTAGAAGCGGCGCGTCAGCGCGAGGCCCTTCTGGCAGACGCGCGGGTCCCAGCGGTGGCTCGCCCTGTTGCCGTCGAGGTCCGTCGCCTCGCCGTAGCGCATCGTCGGCCCGATCCGCGTGAGGACGCCGGAGCGCACGAAGCCGCGCAGGAGACAGTTGTGGGTGTCGTTCGGCGCGCACAGGAACGTGAAGGAGGAGTCCGGCTTGAAGAGGTCGCGGTAGACGCGCTCCCAGCCGCGGTCGGGGTAGGCCGCGAGCGGGTTCGCGATCGCGTCGAGCCCCCAGGCCTTGCCGGCGGAGGCGACGAGCGCGCCGAAGCCCGAGGCGGCGGCGGCCTCGAGGAAGCGCCGGCGGGTGATGTCGTTGTTCATCGCGTCTTCTCCCACGTTCGGAGCATGGCCACGACCGATTCGATCTCGGCGTCCGTGAGGGAGGCCCGCGTCGTGGAGGGCGTGGCGAACCCCTCCATCGACGTGCCGCGGCGCCCGCGGCGGATCGTCTCGACGAGGTAGCGGTCGGAAGCGGATTCGAGGAGGACAGGGTTGGCAAGGGCTGGCCCTTCTGCCCCCTGGCCCTTCGCGCCGTGGCAGCCGGCGCAGGCGCGCGCGTAGACGGCGTCGCCGCCCTTGCGAGCCGGCGTGTCGACGAATCGGCGAGGCTCAGAGCGGACGCGGGTGGCGCCGCGCCGCCGCCGAGGGCGCGGACGTACGCGACGACGGCCTTGCGCTCGTCGGCCTCAGGCCCGAGGCGGGGTCGGCCCAGCCCGGCATCCGCCGGCCGGGGCGGCCCTTGTCGATCGTCGCGGCGAGGAACTCGTCCGAGGCGAGCGCGAGGAAGTCGGGGTTGCGCGATCGCGGGGAAGGCGGCCATCCCCGCGTACCGCATGCCCTGCCCGTTCGGGCCGTGGCAGCCCGAGCAGAACGTTCCGTAGAGCGTGGCGCCGTCGGTCGCGAACTCGCGCGCGCCGAAGCGCTCGACGCGGAGGCGATCGGGGGGCTGGGCGTTCGCGGCGGAGCTCTCGGTGCGCAGCGAGAGGAGGTAGAACACGAGGCTGTCGATCTGCGTCTCCGAGAGGCCGAGCGCCGGCATCTGCGAGTTCGGGACGAGCGTCGCGGGCGCGCGGAAGTGCTCGGCGAGCCACGCGGGCACGCTGCGGGCGCCGCGCACGTGCGTGAAGTCGAGCCGGCCGGGGTCGAGGAGGCCCTCGCGCGTGAGATCGGGCCCGTCGGCGCCGCCGACGCCGTTCACCCTGTGGCAGCCGCGGCAGCCGAGGGAATGGAAGACCGCCTTCGCTTCCGCGAGGCCCGGCGCGCCGACGCGCGTCGCGAGGAACGTCGCGAGCGCCTCCCGTTCGGAGGCCGACAGCGGCGCGACGGAGTCCTTCCACGGCGGGCCGGAGGCCTTCGCGCTCTTCTCGAGGTGCGACTCGTACCAGCCGGCGCGCGACCGGCTTCAGGCCGGCCGCCGAGAGGTCCGGCCCCTCCATGCCGCCGCCGTCCGGGCGCAGCGTTCCGCCGCGCCCGTCGAGCTTGTGGCAGGCGAGGCAGTCCTGCCGGTCGAAGGTTGCCGCGCCTGCGCTCAGCCGGGAGGCTTCGGGGACTCCCACGGGTGTATGACAACCGCCGCAGCCGGCGTAGGAGAAGCGGCGCGGGAGCATCGGCTCCGGCCAGTGAGGGACCTCGCCGTGCGCGTCGGCACGGTCCGTCGCGCGGCCCTGGCCGCCGTGGCAGATCGTGCAGCCCATGTCCGCCGGCTCGTGCGCGACGCGCGGATGAGGGCCGAGGACCCTGTTGCCGGCGACGGCCTCCTCGCCGGGCGCCATCCCGACGTGGCAGGTCACGCAGCGGTCGGCCGCGCCGAGGGACGGCACGACGATCTGCCGGAGGCGGATCTCGACCGGCGCGCCGGGCCGGGACGCGCCCGCCTGGGCGCGGCGCCACTCGCGGAAGAAGTTCTCCTGCACCGCCGCGGCCGACGAGGAGCGCGAACGTCAGCGAGGCTGCTACCAGAGCAGGAGGTGCTTGTTGCGCATGGGCGCCTCAGTGCGCCGGCCAGTCCGCGCGGCGACCAGTAGAAGGCCCAGTTCGGGCCGCGGAAATAGGTGCCGATGATCGTGAGGACGACGAAGCCGCAGAGGAAGCAGGTGAAGAGGCCGAGCGCGCCGGCCCGCGTCGAGTCGTGGCGCCTCACGAGCCACATCGAGTACGCCGCGTAAGACGGCCGTCAGCACGGTGCCCGGGTTGAGGAACGTGATCGACGAGCTGCGGGATGTCGGGGAACCACTCGCGGAGCCAGCCGAAGCGGATCGCGAGCGCCTCGATCGCCAGCGTCGACGACGAGCCCGACGACGCGCGGCCTGCAGCACGAGGCGCCATCCGCCCGGCCCGCCGAACCATTCGCCGGTGCCCTTCGTCTCGCGGTCGAGGAACGGGATCAGGCCCAGGCCGAGGAGGACGATCGCCGGGATGCCCGATCCCGCCCATGAAGGCCGAGAACGAGACGAGCTCCTGCAGGCCGAGGAAATACCACGGCGCCTTGGCCGGGTTCTCGGGCACCGCTCGGATTGGCCAGCTCCTTCAGCGGCGCGTCCGACACGATCGCCAGCGCGAGGCAGACCAGCATCGTCAGCATGAGCACCGCGAGCTCGGCGTAGAAGAGGTGCGGCATGGAGGGCACGGTGTTCTCCGGGCCCGCGCCCGACCGCCGGGGTCCGCCCGCGCACGATGCGCCGCGAGGTGGTACGTCTTCTGCGGGCGCCTCGGTGAAGACCGGGTAGGTGTCCGCGCCGGCGGCCCCGACGCGCGCGTCCGCGTCGGCCGGCCGCGCGAGGCCGCCGTCCTTGCGGATCCGCCAGAAGTGGACGGCCAGCGAGGGTCGCCAGCGACGAGCGGCAGGATCATCACGTGCAGCAGGTAGAAGCGGATCAGCGCCTCCTCGCCCACCATGTCGGACCCGAGGAGCAGCAGCCGCTGGAGCCCGCCGGGATCGAAGCGACTCGTGATGCCCAGCGCGTCGGTGACCTCGCGCGGCGACTGCGCGATGTTCGCGCCGATCGTGATCGCCCAGTAGGCGAGCTGGTCCCACGGGCAGCAGGTACCCGGTGAACGAGAGGCCCGAGCGTGTCGACCAGCAGGGCCATGCCCGACCAGCCAGTTGAACTCGCGGCGGCTCGCGGTAGGCCGCCGTGTAGAACGACGCGGGCCATGTGCAGGATGCACGACGACGACCATCACGTTCGCGGCCCAGCGGTGGATGTTGCGGATGAACCGGCCCGTCGGGACGACGAAGTGGATGTCCTTGATCGAGTGGTAGGCCGCGTCCGGATAGGGCTTGTAATAGAACATCAGGAGGACGCCGGTCACCAGCGTGATCAGGAACGCGGCCGTCGCCGGCGATGCCCGAGGCCCCACGTCGTCGACCAGCGGAGGCTCCAGCGGTGCGTGCGCACGGAATGCAGGTGGAGGAAGACGTTGCCGAAGACGAAGGTCGAGCGCGTGCGGTCGGTCGATCGGCGCGCCGCCGCGGAACGCGGACTCCTTGACGAGGCGCGGCGCGCCGCGCAGGTTGTGGACGAGCCGGCGAAGCGCCGTGTCTCGCGTCGACTTTCCGGCGGGCCGGGAGCGTGGCGCTCATGCCTTCACCTTCGTGCCCGGCGGGACGTCCTGCGCCCTCGTCGACGACGTAGCGTGCCGCCGCTCCCGGAGACCTTGCGCCAGGCCAGCGCGCCGGGGCGCGGGCCCCTTCGTGACGGAGCCGTCCGGCGCGAAGCGCGAGCCGTGGCACGGACAGTCGAAGCCCTCGGCGGCGTGCTTCACGATGCAGCCGAGGTGCGTGCAGATGCGTCGAGATGGCGTAGACGCCCTCGGCGTCGCGGAAGACGGCCACCGATGCGGCCCGGCGGGACGAACGCCTCGCCGGGCGGGAGCGTGTCGGGGAGCGTGACCTGGAACTTCTTCGAGGGCGACGACAGGACCGCGGCCTTCGGGCAGCCGCAGCATGCCGAGCAGTCGCGAAGAGCGAGCGCGCAGCCGGCGGCCCACAGCGCGGAGAGCCCGAGGAAGTCGCGCCGCGGCGACCGGCTCGGGGTCGAGCCGCGAGCGCGCGGGCAGGGCGGGACGTCGTCATGCGGTCCTCCACGTCGTCGTGCGAAGGTGACGCGTTCCATCGTGATCGCGTCGGTCGGGCAGCGCATCGCGCAGAGCGCGCAGCGGATGCACCGGTCCTCGTCCTTGAGGATCGCGGAGTTCGCGTCCGATCCGGCGTCGCGGGCCGAGGTCGCGGTCGATTGCGGCTCGAGAGTCGGCCGAGGGCTCGAGGTCGGCGAGGGCGACGAGCTTGAGGCACAGCGTCGGGCAGACGTCGACGCAGCCGCCGCAGAGCACGCAGCGCGTGCCGTCGAAGACCGGCGTCACGCCGCAGTCGAGGCAGCGCGAGGCCTCGCGCATCGCCTGCTCGGCGGTGTAGCCGAGTCTCGACCTCGGCCTCGGGATGCTCCAGCCGTTCCTCCGGCTCGCGCGACCGGCACCGGCGACGCGGCGGATCGACTCGTAGCCCGCGCTCGCGCCGGTAGCCGGCGAAGCGTGAGGTGGGCGGTGAGCGTGTCGGCCGCGAGCGCGCGGCCCGTGAGCGTGCGGTAGACCGAGCGCGCCGCGGCCTTGCCGGACGCGACCGCGTCGATCAGCAGCCGCGTGCCGTGCGCGAGGTCGCCCGCGACGAAGACGCCGGGCGCCGTCGTCGCGAGCGTCCCCGGATCGACCTTCGGCCAGCCGGGGCGGATCTGCTCGATGTCCTTCCCGCCGTCGGCGAGGAAGGAGAGGTTCGGCGCCTGCCCGACGGCGAGGAGGACGGTGTCGCACGGCGACCGTCTGCCGGATCGCGTCGTCGTAGACGGGGGAGAAGCGCCGGTTCTCGTCGTAGACCCGCAGGCAGCGCCGGAACGTGACGCCGGTGACCGCGCCGGCGGCGTCGCGCTCGATCTCGACCGGCCCCCAGCCGTTCAGCCGCTCGATGCCTTCCTCGTCGCCCTCGACGGATCTCGACGGTGTCGGCCGGCATCTCCTCGAGCCTCTCGAGCGAGACGAGGTGCACGCGGCCCGTCCCCGGGAGGCGCGCGGCCGTGCGCGCCGTGTCGTAGGCGATCTGCCGCAGCGACCGCTGCGCGCGACGTCGTAGGCGACGTTGCCGCCGCCGATCACGACGACCTCCCGGCCGATGTCGCAGCGGCTTCGCCGAGGGACACGGCGCGCAGCAGGTCCACGCCGCCGTAGACGCCCGGCCCGCGCTCGCCGGGCAGGCCGAGCGCGCGCGAGCGCTTCGCGCCGACCGCGATGATCACGGCCGCGTGAGTCCGGCGCAGCTCGCGCGAAGGAGACGTCCTTGCCCACCGTGACGCCGCAGCGGATCTCGACGCCCAGCGCCTCGATCACGGCGATCTCGCGACGCGATCAGCTCGCGCGGCAGCCGGTAGGCGGGGACGCCGACCGCGAGCATGCCGGCGGCGACGGGCTCGCTCTCGAAGACCACGGGCGAGAAGCCGAGGAGCGCCAGGTCGTGGGCGGCCGACAGGCCGGCCGGCCCGGCGCCGATGATCGCGACCGCGCTCGCCCGTCGCCCGGCGCGAAGCCGCCGTCGACGGCCGGCGCGGAGCAGCGCGGCCATCTCTTCGGCGTCGGCGCAGACCTGCGGAACGTAGCTGCGGACCGCGTCGAGGACCTCCGCCGGCGGTCGCGCGTCTCGGGCCCGGCGAGCTCGCAGGCGAAGCGCTTGAGGGCGCGGATCGCGATCGGCCGGTCGTTCGCGACGAACGTGCCGTCGTCGTCCACGCGCGGCACCTTGCCGCGGCGGCAGGCCGCCTCGCAGGGGGCGCCGCAGACCCGGCCGCAGATCGACGCGAACGGGTTCGGGCCCGCGCGCGATCAGGTAGGCCTCCTCGAAGCGGCCCTGCGGCGATCGCCCGGACGTAGCCGCGGGCGTCGGTGTGGACCGGGCAGGCGACCTGGCAGGAGATGAGCCCCCGGTGATAGCCCTCGCCGGGCACCTCGACCGAGAGAGGCGCGGGCGTGGCGGCAGCCGGCGAAGCGCCATCGGCGGCGGTCCCGGCGACGTCACGCATGGTTGCTCCTCGCTCGATTCCTGCAGCGACGCTAGGCCGGGCGAGCAATGCCCGGTATGACGTGCGTCATACGCGTGGGGCGAATGTAGGGCCGGCCGGAGTCCACCGCCGTAGTCCCCGTGCGTCACCTCGGGCGCGCGCTTTCGGCGCCGGGACGATGCCCCCGGGAGGCTCTGCTACAGTCCCGCGGCCGGGCCGCGCACGTGACTCCCTTCGCACGAAACGTCCTCTTCGGAGCGGGTCTCCCGCTCCTCGTCGCCATCGTCTGGGTCGCCGACCGGAAGGGCGCGTTCGGGCGCGACGCGTTTCCGTCGCCCGCGCGCAAGCGGCTGGCGCTCTTGCTCCTCGTCCTCCTGCTCGTCACGACGACGCTCCTGCCGGCCGTCGCCGGCGGCCGCCCGCCGGACGTCTCGACGCTGAAGATCTCGCAGGTCTTCCTCGTGCAGGGGATCCTCGCGGCGTTCCTCGCGGCGTGGTGGCTGCTCGCGGGGCGCCCGCCGCTCAGGACGTTCCTCGCCCTCGAGTCCGAGCGTCCGGGCGCCGAGGCCGCGGCCGGCGTCGCTCTCGGGCTGATCGGCTGGACCCTCACGATCGTCGTGAGCATCGCCGCGGCCGTCGTCCTGAGCGTCCTCGACGTCCGCGAGCAGCGCGCGGTCCCTCCGCTCGTCGCCTGGCTCGCGGGCCGGCCGGGGATCGAGCGATTCCTGATCGTGCTCTCCGCCATGACGCTCGAGGAGTTCCACTTTCGGGCGTTCCTCCAGCGCCGGCTCGGGGCGGTCCCGGCCTCGATCCTCTTCCTCCTCGCCCACGCGGGCTACGGGGAGCCGTTCTTCTTCGTCGGGCTGCTCGCGATCACGTCCGTGCTCGCGATCGCGTTCGCGCGGACGGGGAGCGTCATCGCCCCGATGGTCGCCCACGGGACGTTCGACGCCGTGCAGCTCTTCATCTTCCTGCCGGCGGCTCTGAAGTTCCTGAAGGGGGGCTGACGGGCCTCGGCGTCTGCGGCCGCCCGCGGACGACCTCGACGCGGTCCGAGACGGTCGAAATGGCCGCCACGGGACGCCGGTCCGCGCGTTCGTAGAGGGGCGCGAGCGCGGCGGCGAGTCGGCGCGCGGCCTCGGGAGAGGTCGTGCGGATGTGCCAGAGGAACCCGACGGGCCGCGCCTCGCCCTCGACGCGCTTCGGCTCGAAGAAGAGGATGCGGTCGTCCTGCCACTCGGCGGCCAGCCCCTTCGGGTCGGTGGCCCCCGCCCGCTCGAGAAGCGTCGCGAGCATCCACTCGCCGAACGAGTCCGTGTAGAGGACGCGCATGCCCGGCGGAATCCCGGCGTCGGAGGGACAGTCGCCGGGCGCGAGGAACGTCCGCGCGCGCGCCCGGCCGGGGTGGAGGATCTCGGCCGTCGTCGCGGGCGGCGACTTGTAGTTCGCGTCGATGGACGCCCAGCCGCGCCGCCGGAGCGCCTGGCCTCGATCCACGCGGTGCCCGAGACGTACGGGAAGAGCATCTCCTTGACGAAGAAGTCCGGGACGCCGTCGGAGCCCTCGACGCTCGTCGTGCCGGCGGCGAGGCCCGAGAGCATGTTCGAGAGAGTGTCCGCGCCGAAGAGCTCCTTCGTCTCCGGCGGCAGACTCACGAGGAGCGCGTCCATCATGACGACGGTCGCTTCCCCTTCGAGAAACGCCTCGAGCGCGAGGAGCGCGTCCGAGGAGTCCTTGAGCGCCTTCATCCGCGGCACGAGGTCGAGCCTGCGGTCCTGGAGCGCGTGCGTGAGCTCGTGGGCGAGGAGCGCGTCCTCGAGGAGCGTCCCCGCCGACGTGCCGAGCGCGGGCGCGGTGGCGGCGGCCTCGGTCGTGCGCTCGGGCACGATGAAGAACTTCTTGGCCTCGGGGTCGTAGAAGCCCGCGACCTGTGCGCGCGTACAGCTTCGTGAGCTTCTCCTCGAGGTCCGGCTCCGGGTCGAGGAACCCCACGGCGGCGAGCGAGGCCGCGTAGCGCGGGAAGGGGACGGGCAGGTCCTCGACGAGCTTTTTCCCGAGGATCTTCGTGAGGTCCTTCTCGGGGAGGAGGGCCGAGACCACGGGACCCCGGAACGGGACGCCCCGGACCTTCTCGACGAGCTTCTGGGCCTCCGCGACCGCCGCGGGAAGCCGCTGCGCGAGCGGCTCGGATGCGGGCGCCGGGAGGGCGGCGGCGAGCGCGGCCGCGAGGGTGAGAAGGGCCGCGATCCTCCCCGAAACCCGCCCTTTCCGTGGCGAGACCGTGTCGCGTATCATGCGCGCGGCTTCCGCGACTGGGAGAGGTGACACATCGGGGCCAGCTTAACAGCGCGTCCCCCTTGCAACTTGCGATGACCAATCCGACCCCCGGCCCCATCGTCCTCTGGCTGTCGAGCCGTTACGAGAATCTCGAACTCGCGCAGGCCGTGCTCGAGCACGTCTGCAAGGTGCGCGGCATCGGAACGGATGCGGAGCACTGGATGGGGGTGGCCCTGCGGGAGGCGCTCGCGAACGCGATCAAGCACGGCAACCGGCAGGACCCCGCGAAACGCGTCTACCTCTCGCTCGCGGGCGGGGCGAACGCGATCGAGATCGTCGTAGGCGACGAGGGCGAGGGCTTCGAGGCCGCGGCCGTCGCCGATCCGCTCGCGCCCGAGAACCAGATGAAGACCTCGGGCCGCGGTATCTTCTACATGAAGACGTTCATGGACGAGGTCACATTCTCGCGTGGCGAAAAGGGCGGGACGATCCTCTCGATGAAGAAGAAACTCGATTCGGACACCAAGAAGGGAGTACACACGCCATGAAGACTTCGGTGACCACCCGGGACGCGGGGGACGTCAAGATCATCGAGCTCCGCGGGAAGATCACGATCGGCGCGGGCGACCTCCAGATGCGCGAGGCGATTCACTCGGCCATCGGGGCCGGCGCGGCGAAGATCCTCGTCGACATGAAGGACGTCACGACGATCGACTCCTCGGGGGTCGGCGAGCTCGTCGGCTGCTACACGACCGCCACGCACAAGGGCGCGAAGCTGAAGCTGCAGAACCTGCCTCCGAAGATCAGCGACGTCCTCACGGTGACCCAGCTCATCACGGTGTTCGACGTCTTCCAGAACGAGACGGAAGTGCTGGCGAGCTTCGGCTGACGTCCCTGACGGCCCTCTCCGTTCTCCTGGCCGAGGTGCGGGTCGAGGTCGACGCGCGCCTCCCGGTCCTGCTCGCGCCGACGGATGGGGGAGCCCGATCCCGTCGACCCGCTGCCGCCCGCCGTCCGCGACGGACTCCTGTCCCCCGGCAAGCGCGTCCGCCCGGCGCTCGTCGTCCTCTCGGGAGGCCTCTTCGGGGCCCCCCGGGAGAAGCTCGTCGACGCGGGCGCCGCGATCGAGATGGTCCACGCGGCCTCGCTCGTTCTCGACGACCTTCCGTCGATGGACGACGCGACGACGCGCGCGGCCGCCCCGCGCTCCACCGCGCGCACGGGGAGAGCATCGCGATCCTCGCGGCCGTCACGCTCCTCGTCCGGGCGTTCGGGACCCTCGCGGACGCGGGCCTCCACCCGCGCCGCGGCGCCGGGATCCCGCCCGGCACGGCGCTCGACCTCGTCTCGCGCCTCGCGGACGCGTCGGGAATGCTCGGCCTCGCCTCGGGCCAGGCGCTCGACCTCAGGCAGGCTCGGCGACCGAGCGTGTCGACCGGCTCGACGATCCACGCGCGCCAGACGGGCGCGCTCTTCGTCGCCTCGGCGGAGTTCGGCGCCGTCGTCGGCGGCGCGCTCGAGAAGGAGCTCGCGGCGCTGCGCTCGTACGCGCGCAACGTCGGCCTCGCGTTCCAGATCGTGGACGATCTCCTCGAGGCGACGGCCGACGCCGGCGAGACCGGCAAGTCCGCCCGCCGTGCCCCCGCGCCGACGTTCGTGCGGCACGTGGGCGGGACCGGCGCGCGCACGCTCGTCGCCGAGCTCACGACCCACGCGCTCGACTCCCTGAAGCCGTTCGGGAAGAAGGCGGAAGTGCTGCGCGAGTTCGCGGTGATGCTGCGGGACCGGAAGAAATAGAAGAGACAGAAAAAGAGAAGAATTTTCTGCTATCGGGGGCCGCATTCGCGGCCCCCGGAAGAGAAACGTATTTGTCGGTCTCCGGCTGTCAAGGGCCTTCGGCCGCTGCGCGGCGCGCGGAGCGCGCCCTTGACTGCCGGAGGCCGACGGTAGATTCCTCCCCTGCGGCGGCTGCGAATGCAGCCGCCGATAGCAGGAATCTTCTCCTCCCAGGGGTGCGGTAAGGTCGGCCCTGTATGGACGAGCGAGACGACCGCCCGCGCTCGGGAGAGGAAGAATCCTCTTCTCCGCTCTCTCTCGACGCCGCGCGTGAGCGGCTCCGCGAGAAGGGCTATCTCGACCGCGGCGTCGAGGGGGCCGTCCTCAAGGGCGCGCTCGCCGCGCGCAGCCGGACGCGGGCGCTGCTGCTGGGCGCCGCGACCGGCGCGCTCTTCCTCGCCGCGGCGGTCGCGCTCGCGGGCGCGGTCCTGCAGGCGGTGTCGTCGGCGCTGCCCCTGCGCGACGCGGCGGTCCTCTTCCTCTGGCTCTTCGCGGGAGCGGCCGCGCTCGCGACGCTCCTCGTCGCCGGGCTCGTCGGCCTCGCGCTCCTCAGGGCCCGCCTGCGCGGGGACGCGGACGAGGCCTCGACGGAGGTCGCCGTCGCGTTCGGCGTCCTCGCGGGCGTCGCGGGCGTCGTCGCCGCGCGCCCGGCGCTCGAGACCGCCGGGCTCCCGGGCGTCCTCGCGGTCCTCGCGGCCGTCGCCCTGGCGGTCCTGATCGCCGTGCGCGTCGCGCGCGGCCTCGCGTTCACGGTGTTCGCGGCCTCGGGCCGCCTCCACCTTCCGACGTCGCGCCGCGGCCGGCTCGCGGGATTCGTCGCGGCCGCCGCCGCGCTCCTCGCGGTGGTCGCGGCCCTCGTGTTCCGCCCGGCGCCGGCGGCGGCCGGACGGGCCGCTCGTCGTCTCGGCGAACTCGCACCGCGCCGTCGTCGTCGGGGTGGACGGTGGTCGGACGATTCGCCCGCGGGACCGGCGGCCCGCGCACCGTACGGGAAGGCGGGGCCCGATCCCGCCGCGTTCTGGACGACGGTCGCCACCGGGGAGGACGGCGCGCCGGCACGGGGTCGGCGCCTCGACCTGGTGGGGGTCGCCGGAGTCCCGTCGCCGGCCGCCCTCCTCGGGCGCGGGCCGGTACCTCGGCCGCATCCTGCCGGCGCTCGGGGTCGCGCGCCTCGAGTCCGTCACGTCGGCGGCGCGGCGGGTGCCGGCGGTGTGGGAGGTGGCCAGGCGAGCGGGCATCCCGTCTCTCCCGTGAACTGGTGGACCACGTACCCGGCGGGCGACGGGGCGGCACGGTCCTCTCGAACCACCTCTTCTTCGCGGCCCGCGCTGGAGGCCCTCGCCGGAGAGGGCTGGCCCGCCGAGGCGGCCGACGCGCCGCGGCGCTGCACCCGCCTCCCGCCCGCGCCCGGCACGCCCGAGCGGCTCGTGGCGGACGCCCGCGGGCTCGACGCCTTCGCGACGCCGCCTTCCGCGACGCGGCGGCGCGGGAGAGTCCGCGCCTCTCGCTCCTCTACCTCCCCGGGCCCGACATCCTCGCGTCGGCCCTCGCCGCCCGGGCGGAGCGCGGCCGACCGCGTCGCCCTCGCGGAGGCCCTCATGGCGGAGACCGCGGCGGTGCGCGCGTTCCTGGCGGACCCGGCTCCGCGCGAGCGGGGACCTCGTCGTCGTCGTGCTCGACGCCGGGCGGCGCGAGCCGGGCGGGTCGTCGGCTCGCGGGACCGCTGGCGCGGCGAGGCGCGTCCGGGGCGATCGAGCCGGCGGACCTCGCGCCGACGGTCCTCGCGGCGCTCGGCGTCCTGCGGCGCGGGACCTCGCCGGGCGTGTCGCGCGCCGACCTGCTGGCCGCGGGCGCCGCCACGACCGAGACGGTCGCCACCTGGGGGTAGGGCGCGCGCGGGCGCGCCCCCGCGTCGACCCGAGGGAGTACGTCGAGAACCTCCGGAGCCTCGGCTACCTGCGCTAGAGCGGCGGGATGTTCGTCATCATCGACAGGAGCCGGGCGCCCTTCGGGATCGACGCGAACGCGTGGAAGAGGATCACGACGCCGTCCTCGGGGGCGCGGACCTCGACGATCGCGTCCGCCGACCTCGGCGGCATCGTCCGGACGCGCCCCGGGTCGACCCCCGGGCGAGAACGTCGCCGCTCTTGACCCGCGTTCCCGGCCAGCCGACGGGGTCGACCAGCCCCCCACCGGCGAGGGCGACCGAGCGGTAGTCATGGGACGCTGCAGGCGAGGATCCGATCCGAGGGCGATCCGGGCTCCCCGTCGAGCACGCCGTAGAAGCGGAGGGCGGAGGCGATCCGCTTCGCGTCCTCCCTCCCCTCGGCGAGCGAGAAGGAGTTCATCGACCCGAGCTCCACCGTGAACCCCTCCACGAGCCTCGGGACGTCGGTCCGGCCGAGTCGCGCGAACGCGTCCGAAAGGTCCTGCCACGGCACGAAGGACGCTTCGTCGAGGGCGCCGGCGAACTTGAACGGGACTTCGAGGACGAAAGGGATGCCGAACGCCTTCATGGCGGCGGAGGAGCCCTCGGGAGCGTAGAGGTAGCGCGGAGCGCGATCCCCGTGTGGAGGTCGAGGACCACGTCGGCCTCCACCGCCATCTCCTGCACGGCGAGCGCCAGCTCGAGGCGAAGGTTCGGCTCCCCACACCGCCGTCCTCCGAGCGGATCGCCACGAGCGCCGCCTTCAGGGCCTCCCGGAACCCTTCCCGGATCTCACGGATCGTGGCGTCCCGATTGACCGAGGCGAAGGAGTCGACGTCCACGTGCCGCAGGCAGCCGAGGCGGACCGGGACGGCCCCGTCAGGTAGAGGTAGCCGCGATTGAAATTGGCGCCGGACTGGAAGTCGTAGACGCCCGCCACGTAGTCCCCGACCTGCTGCATGGCGCCGACCGGGTTGACGCGCGGCACGAGAGTGAGGCTGCCGCGCGGCGGCTCCTTCGAGGCGGATCCATCAGGGGCGAGAATCGCGGCGTTCCCCTGAAGCTCGCCGCCGTGGACGTTCGCCTGGACGTAAGCCCTTGGGCGGGGTTGCGGCCGGTGCAATGGAAGACGGGGGCCGTCAGCTCGTGTCCCGTGGCGGTCGTCCGGACGACGATGTCGCGGCGTTCCCAGCCCGTCATGAAGACTCCGGACGAAGTTTACAGGCGGCGCGGGCGCGCGGGCGAAGATCGAGGCGGGCATGAAAGGCGTCTCGAGGAGGGCGGCCTTGAAGCTGATCGGCGGAGGTGTTCGCGGGTCTGTTCGCGCCCGGCGCCTTCGGGCAGGCCGAAGGCGGAGGCTCGGTCCTCCTGTCGCGTGCGATCCCGTCCACCGGCGAGGCGCTTCCCGCGATCGGTCTCGGGACGTGGGAGACGTTCGACGTCGGACCCGGCACGGCGACGCGCGGGCCCCTCGCGGAAGTTCTCGCGCGTTTCTCGGCGCGCGGCGGGCGTCTCGTGGACACGTCGCCCATGTACGGGCGGGCCGAAGGCGTTCTCGGCGCCCTCGCGGCCGAGGCGAAGATCCTCCCGTCGCTCTTCGTGGCGACGAAGGTCTGGACGCGGGGCAAGAGCTCGGGCCTCGAGCAGATGGGCAGCGCTGCTTCGGCTCCTCGGCAAGGTGGACCTCATGCAGGTCCAGAACCTCCTCGATCTCGACACGCAGCTCGCGTCGATCCGCGCGTGGAAGGCGGCTGCGGGGCGGGGTGGACGCGTCACGATGAACGCCGCCGAATTTCCACCAGGGCCGCGCGCGTCATGAAGAGGAGAAGCCGAACTTCGTGCAGGTGAAAATGATCGGTGGCCGAGCCGAGGTCGGCGCTTCGTCCTGCCGCTGCCGCCGACCTGGGCGTCGCCGCGACCACGAAACGCCGTTCGGCGGCGGCGAGGTGCTGCGCCGCACGCTCAAGGCGCTCTTCCCCGGGTGGGCCGGGAGGCGGGCTGCGCTCCGCGGGCCAAGGCTCCCGACGGATCCTCGCGGACCCGGCCGTCACCTGCGCGATCCCGGCGACGTCGAAGCTCGCGCACTCGAGGACAACCTCGGTGCGGTGGTCCTGCCCCTGCCGGACGCCGCGTGGCGAAAGAAGGCGCGCGAGGCGATCGCTGCCTCTGAGCCGAGATCTCGGCCACGGTGGGTCGCGGTTGTCGCGACCCTGCGCGATCCGTCGCTCGCTTCGACGATTCCTTCCTGCAGGACGCGCAGGCAGAAGCCCTGGCCGCCGCGGACGCCAAGGTCCTACGATGCCATCGACCTGAACTTCGCTCCGAAGTTCGCGCACGGGTACGCGGTCGTGTGACGGAGAAACGCGCGCGTGCTCCGATCGACACGCTGCCGATGCGCGCGCTCGCTTGAGGATGCCTTCGTCGTGAGGTTCTCGCCGAAGGCGCGGGCAAGAGGTTGTCCGCCCAGGAATGTCTGCTGAGTATGCGTAGTGCTCGAACGGGGAGAATAAAGGCGGCCTTGTCGGCCTGCTCGTGGTAGCGGGGGATCGGCCTGCCCGTTCCTCGAACCGAGGCGCCGGAGCGGGACGCGCTGTTCCGCTTCGGCCTCGAAGGATCCTGTCGTAGTCGCCGCTGCGAAGATGACGTCCGCGGGTAGGCCTATGTTGACCGAGAGGAACCTCACGGCGACCTTGAACGTCGTCGAGAACTGTCCGCCGCCGGTCCGGCTGGCCTCGCCGCGCAGCTTCGAGAAGGTCAAGCGTGACGGTGACCTTCTTGCCGGCAGCGAAGTCCTGCGACGGCGTGAAGCCAGCCGCCGTCTGGGGTACCAGGCCTGCTGCGGATGCCGCCCGACGATGTCCCGACGGCTGAGGACTGAGCCTCCTCGATCTGCTGGTGACGAGCGGCATCGAGAGGAACGTGACGGCGACGCGCCTGGCGGCGACAATGGAGCCCGGCAGCGGGGACACGTCGACGGCGGCCGGCGCAGGGGACGGCGGGCGAGCCCGGCCCGCTCCGCTGCTGCGCCGAGCGGGACGACGAGAGCGACCGCGGGAGCGGAGGCAGCGGCGGAGGCTTCGGTAGGTCCGCCCTCGCGGGGA
The DNA here is from genome assembly GCA_963776915.1 of uncultured Acidobacteriota bacterium. GTDB lineage: Bacteria > Acidobacteriota > Thermoanaerobaculia > UBA5066 > UBA5066 > Fen-183. The sequence goes on from CAVZPE010000018.1 coordinate 16,782, forward strand.
TGCTGATGATCGCGAGGACGACGAGAGCGACGACCGTGACGGCTGCGACGACGATCCAGAAGACCGGAACCTCCTCCAGGACGACGAGAACGCCGCCGCCCGCGGCCACCTCGAACGTTGTGTCGCCCGGCGCTGGAGCGAAACGACGTTGCCGGCGTCGTCGATGCGCTCCGCCAAGCGGTAGCCGGTAGCGCTGGTAGGAGGTCTTTCACGGTCCACGTGGCTGTCATCGAGCGCGCGACGAGCGTCGTCCTCGCCCACGCGCCGCAATCCTCGAGAGGCATGGGAAGGTGACGTGCCGGTCGGCTCGCGGTCGGCCGGCCGCTGGTAGATCGCGACGATGCACGCTCGCCGGCCGGGCGCGGAGGGTTCGGTAGGCGCGCGAGGTCGCGCTCGTCACGCCGATCGAGAAATGCAGCTGTCGAGCGAGCGGGGCGAGCGCGACGAGGAGGACGAGGGCGACGTGGCGGGGATGGGTGGTTGCCATGGTTCGCCTCCTCGTCAGGACGCCAGAGACGGTGTCTCGAGGCGGCGGCCCTGGCAGCCAGAATCGGCGCCGGCAGGGTATGGATGCGCCTCGGTGACGACCCGCGCGCGTGGTGGAGCTGGTCGCGCGAGCTGCCCGGCGGCCGTGGCTCTCGCGCCTCGGCCTCGCCGACCCAACGGGCAGCGTGAGCCTGCGCACCGCGTCCTCGAGCCGGGCCGGGCGGTGATCGTGCTGCATGACCGGCGCGGGCGCGAACGCACCCCGCGTCGATCCACGCCATCGGCGCCACCAACCTGGCGGAGACGACGACGGGCCCCGCGCTGGGCTTCGGGCTCCGGCAAGGAACGCGGACTGATCCTCGTCCGCGTCGACGCGAGCCTCCGGTAGAAGGCGCGCGGCACGATCACGGCCGCGTGCGACGCGCCGGCTTCACTGAGGTCGTCGAGAAGGAGGTCCTCGTGGAGAGTATCTCGCCGATGCATCGGGCGCGGTCGTCGCCAGGGCACGCGCCGTGCGGCCTGGCCGGGCGGCGAAGGCGTGAACTGCGCCACGGGGCGCTCGGAATCGAGGTCCTCGCTGCGGTGCGTCATCCTGCTCGAACCCGAGCTCGTCGCGGCGGCTCTGTAGGTGGTCGGCGGACCGGGATCGTCGCAGCCCTGGTCGTGTTCGGGACAAGCGCGACTTCTGCGTGGAACGAAGCTATCCGGCTCCATGACCAAGCCCGTCGGCCTCAACGTCCTCACGGCAGCAGTTGCTCCGTCCGTCTACGCGAAGCGCATGCCGCAATACGTCGATGCGGCGCTCGAGGAGGGCGTCGAACTCTTCGTGACCGTGCTCGGCAACCTGTGGCGCTGGGTCGTGGACGTACTCGAAGAGCGTGGCGGCGTCGTCGACCACGACGTCATCGACCGGCGCTGCGGAGAAGGCCGCGGCCAGGGCAGACGATGGCTCGATCCGCGAGCGCGGGGCGGTACACCTGGGGAGCAGCCTGAGGAGCTCGACGCCGACCTCGCCGACCTGTAGCTCTGCGCTGGCTGCGCGGGAGGCGCTGAAGTGCTGCGCAGTTTCCGCGACATGCTCGCGATCGGCGACGCCGGCGTCCAGCGCGGACGCGCTTCATCGCGGCGACCTGAGCGCACGCCCACGTGACGACAAACGCGATCCTCGCGGCGGGCGAGGACGACATCGTCCCGACCGAGCGCGTCACGGGCGTCGGCTGCCGTCATCAAGACGCCCTTCATCGAGTGATGCGACGAAAGCTGGTCGGTCAGCTCATGTCAAGGGCCGCCGGACGAAGAACTGCGGGTCGCGGCCGACCCGCTGCGCTCGGTGTTCCGGCTGGCGCGGCGTCCACGAGGCGCGACGTCGGCCAACCGCCGGCAGGCCGGCAAGAGCGTTTCGACGATCATGTCGTCGTAGCGGCGGGGGAGATCGCGCCAAGTTCGCCTGCGGCGCTCGGTCTACGCCGTTCAGGTCCGCGCGCAGCTCGTCGTACGCGTCCAGCGCGGCGACCTGAGCACCTTGCCAACGTCGGGCTGAAAACCGTGTCGACGAGGACGTCGAGAGTGCCGCCGAGCGCGAGGAAGCTCTGCCCGACGTGGATGAGCCCCTCGTCGCGGCGGTGCCCGAGGATGTGGACGCCGAGGAGGAGCCGCGTCTCGCGGTGGACGAGGATCTTCAGGAGGCCGTGTCGTCGCCGACGATCGCGCCGCGCGCGATCTCGCGATAGTGTGCGACGCCGTCTCGTAAGGCACGGCGTCCCTCGTGAGCTCCTCGCTCGGTCTTTCCGACCATCGAGATCTCGGGCACGGAGTAGATCCCGATCGGGAAGAGGTGGGGGAGGGACTCGCACGCGACGCCGAACGCGTGGCAGGACGCGAGGCGGCCCTGCTCCATGGACGTCGAGGCGAGCGCGGGGAACCGATGACGTCGCCGACGGCGTAGATGTGCGGCTGCGCCGTCTGGTGACCGTTCACCTCGAGCCGGCCGCGGTCGTCCGACTCGAGCCGGCCGCCGCGAGGTTCAGCGTGCGGTCGCGCCGACGCGCCCCACGGAGTAGAGGAGGAGGTCCGCGCCGATCTTCTGCCCGACTTCAGCGTCGCGACGACGTGGCCCGGGCGCTCGGCGACGACCTGCGCGACCTCCTCGCCGAGGCGCAACGTGCAGTTCAGCTTGCGCAGGAAGAAGGAAAGCGCCTCGGCGATCTCGTCGTCGACGAAGTCGAGGAGGACCGGACGCTTGTCGACGATCGTGACCTCGGTCCCGGCGCCGCGAACATCGAGGCGTACTCGACGCCGATCATCCCGCCCCGATCACGAGGAGCGACTTCGGGAGCTGCTTCAGCGTGAGGATGCCGTCCGAGTCGATCACCGTCTCGCCGTCGACGGCCACGGGCGGCGCGGCGGGCTGCGTCCCGACGGCGATCACGATCTTGTCGGCCTCGACCTCGACCGGTGCGGACGCGCCCGTGACCGCGAGCGCGTGTGGGCCCGTGAACGCGGCGGTCCCGCCGAGCAGCGTGATCCCGTCCGCTTCATTTGGGCGCGGATCACGTCGATCTCGCGCGTGACGACCTGGTTGCAGCGGAGGAAGGTCCCCATCGTGATGTCGTCCTTCACGGTGTAGGACGCGCCGTAGATCCCGCGCTGGGCGATCCCGCTGAGGTAGAGGACGGCCTCGCGGAACGTCTTGGACGGGATCGTTCCCGTGTTCACGCAGACCCCGCCCACCATCTCGCGCTTCTCGCAGATCCCGACCCGCTTCCCGAGCTTCGCCGCCTGCACGGCAGCGCGCTGGCCTGCCGGCCCCGTTCCGAGGACGAAGAGGTCGAACGTGTGCATGGGCCCGGAGATTCTAGCCGCCCGTGTGAAGATCCCGGGGAGTGCGCGCCGCGACCACGGGTCCCGTCCGGGCCGTCCTCCTCGACATGGACGGCGTCCTCGTCTTCAGCGAGGACGCCTGGTTCGACGTGTACAACGAGACGCTCGTGTCCTTCGGCCACGCGCCGATCCCTCGCGCGGCGTTCGACGCGATTTACGGGAACGGGACCGAGGCCGACCGCGACGCGTACATGCCGGAGCGCACGGTGGCCGAGGTCGATGCGGCGTACGCGCATCTCTTCGAGAAATGCCTCGGCCGGATTCGCCCGAACCCCGAAGCCTCTGCTGCGCTCGGCGCCCTGCGGGGGATGGGCCTCGTGACGTCCGTCGCGACGAACACGAATCGGCGGCTCGCGGGGCGCATCCTCGAGGCGCAGGGCCTCCTCGACCTCGTGGACGCGGTCACCGGCGCCGACGAGGCCGGCGCCGGCAAGCCCGACCCGGCCGTGGTCCGGCTCGCGGCCGCGAGGGCCGGCGTGCCTCTCGAGGCATGCGTGTTCGTCGGGGATTCGCGGTACGACGAGGAGGCCGCCCGGCGTGCCCCCGTGCAATTCCTGGGATACCGGTACGGATCGGGGGACAGGATCGAGTCCCTCGGCGCCCTGCCCGGTCTCGCCGGGGCCGCCGCCAGAACCCGCGGGTCCGCCTTTCCGTAAGAGAGAACGCCATGCCGGCCGACTGGAAGAAGCTCGCCCGCGAGACCACCCGTTCTTTCGACCGGGACGAAGTCCTCGGGATGTGGTCGGTCGACTGGCGGAGGGCCCGCGAGTCGTTCTTCGAGGACTACCGCCGCGAGATCGAGGCCGAGCCGCGCCGCTTCCGCCGCGGTCTCCTGAAGGCCAACGCGGTCGTCTACGGCCTCACGCGCCGCCTCGCTCCGCCCCGGCGGATCGTGTTCGCCTTCGCCCTCGTTCTCGTCGTCCTCGCCGTCCTCGAGAACGCGTCCGGAGACCGGCAGTCCGGCTTCGCCTTCCTCGGCCTCCTCGTCGCGGTCGTCGCGCTCGTCTTTCTCCTCGCGATGGAACTCGTCGACAAGCTCCATTTCAAGGACGAGCTCGTGATGGCGCGCGCCCTGCAGGCGCAGCTCGTGCCGCGCCCGCTGCCCGAGATCGGGTGCTTCGAGCTCGCCGGCGAGAGCCGGGTCGCGAACACGGTCGGCGGCGATCTCTACGCCTTCGAGCCGCTGCCGGGCGGGCGCGTCGCGGTCCTCTTCGGCGATGCGTCGGGCCACGGGATGGCGGCGGGCCTCGTGATGGCCGTGACGCACGCTGCCTTCCGGACGCAGCTCGGCATCGAGGCGTCCCCCGCCGCGATGGCGGCCTCCCTCAACCGCGTCCTGTGCGAGACGGGCAACTCCCGGGCCTTCTTCGCGGGCGTCTGCGGCCTCCTCGAGGCGGACGGCGCCTTCAGCGCGGTCGTCGCGGGCCACCCGCCCGTCCTCCGCGTCGACGCGCAGGGTCGCGTCGTCGAGCGCGTGGGGACGGGGTCGTATCCTCTGGGCATCAAGAAGAGCACCGTATGGGCCCTCCAGACGACGTCCCTCGCTCCGGGCGAGACGCTGCTCTTCCACTCGGACGGCCTGCCCGAGGCGCGCGGCGAGAGCGGCGGGGACTACGGCGACGCTCGCGTCGAGGCGGTGGCCGCCCGCAAGCCGGGCGCGCGGCCCGGCGAGCTCGTCGCGGCGCTGACCGAAGACCTCGACCGGTTCCTCGGCCGCGTCCCGATCGACGACGACGTCTCGATCGCGGCGGTCCGCCGCATGCCGGCGTGACGGCCGGCGGGTCAGCCGACGCCGTGCGTGGGGCGCGCCGGGGCGCTCTCCTGATCGCCGCCGCCGCGCTCCTTTGGTCGACAGGCGGCCTCGCGATCAAGCTCGTGCCGCTCCCGGCGCTCGGTGTCGTCTTCTGGCGATCCTTCGTCTCCGGGATCTTCCTGCTCGCCGTCTTCCGCCCGTCGCGCGAGAGGTGGCGGCGCGCGGCGCCGTCGACGGTCGTCGTCTACGCGCTCATGATCCTGACGTTCGTGTCCGCGACGAAAATGACGACCGCCGCGAACGCGATCTTCCTGCAGTACACGGGGCCGCTCTACGTCCTCGCGCTCGCGCCGTTTCTCCTCAAGGAGACGTTCCGCAAGGCGGACGCGGCGGCGGTCGCCGTCGCGCTCACGGGCATGTCCCTCTTCTTCGTCGGCAAGCTCGACCCCGGCGCGCTCGCGGGGAACCTCGTCGCGGTCGTGTCGGGCCTGTTCTTCGGCCTGACGATCCTGCTGCTGCGTCGCGACGCCTCCGGCGACGCGATCCCGTCCGTCATCGCCGGCAACCTCGCTGCGGCCGCGATCGCGCTCCCGTTCGCGTGGGGGAACCTCGCACTCGACGCGAAGGGCGCCGCCCTCGTCCTCTTCCTCGGGATCTTCCAGCTGGGCATCAGCTACGTCCTGTTCGTGAAGGGGCTGAGGACCGTCCCTGCGGCCGAGGCCTCGCTCCTCGGGATGCTCGAGCCGATGTTCAACCCGCTCTGGGCGTTCCTCGGGCTCGGCGAGCGGCCCTCGAAGTGGGCCGCGCTCGGCGGGGCGATCGTCCTCGCCGCGGTGGCGGGGCGCACCGTGTTCGGTGCCCTGGGCGGCGCGGCCGGGCCCGCCACGCCGCCCTCGCCCGACTGAAGGAGGCCCGATGCCGCGCTTCGCCGCGTTCCTCAGGGCCGTGAACGTGGGCGGGCGCGTCGTGAAGATGGACGCGCTGAAGAAGATCTTCGAGTCCATGGGCCTCGAGGACGTGGAGAGCTTCATCGCGAGCGGGAACGTCCTGTTCTCTTCGAAGGGTGTGAGGGGCCTCGACGAGAAGATCGCGGCGGCGCTCGAGAAGGCGCTCGGCTACGAGGTCCCCACGTTCGTCCGGACGATGGACGAGGTCGCCGCGGCGGCCCTCCATGCGCCGTTCCCCGAAAGGGACGCCGCCCGCTTTCCGACGTACCTCGTCGGATTCCTTTCGAGGAATCTCGACGCCGCAGGCGTCGAGCGGCTCTCGCTCCTCTCGACGGCCGACGACCGCTTCCACGTCCTCGGGCGGGACTTCTGGTGGCTCTCGAAGCACCATCAGGCCCGGCCCGCGATCACCGGGCGGCAGCTCGAGAAGGCGCTGGGCCAGCCGACGACGCTCCGCAACGTGAACACGATCCGCCGGATGGCGGAGCGGTACGGGCCTACTTCCGCCCCACGTTCCTCAGGAAGGTGAAGTCCGCGGTCTCGTTCATCGTCTCGAGGCCGGTGAGGTCCCGCGCGTGCACCGCGACGGACTTCATCGTGTAGAGCGAGACGTAGGGGAGGGACTCGGCCACGCGGCGCTGGATGTCGGCGTAGAGCTCCTTTCTCCGATTCGCGGTCGCTGGTGCGGCGCGCCTCCTCGATCCAGCGGTCGACGTCGGGGTCCGCGTAGAACCCGCGGTTCCAGCCCTTCGGCGGCACGGACGTCGAGAGGAAGACCTCGTGGTAGTGGTCGGGGTCGACGATCCCCTGCCAGCGCAGCGAGAAGAGCTGGAAGTTCCCCTTCACGACGTCCTGGTAGAACGTCGCGAAGTCGTTCGAGCGGATCCGCGTCTCGACGCCCGCCTCCTTCCACTGCGCCGCGATCGCGGTCGCCTGCAGGATCGACGTCTCGTCCGTGGACGTCTTGTAGGTGAGGGTGAGCCGGGGCCTGCCGCCGCCGGGGTCCGGGAAGCCCGCCTCGTCGAGGAGGCGGCGGGCGGCGGGAAGGTCGCGCGTGAGGCGGGGGAGCCCGTCGAGGCGCGCCCAGTGGCCCGGGGGCAGGAGCGTCTCCGTCGTCTCGACCGTGTCGCGGAAGAGGCCGTGAACGATCGCGTCCCGGTCCAGGGCGAGAGCCAGCGCGCGCCGCACCTTCGCGTTCGCGAGCACGGGATCGCGGAAGTTGAAGGCGAGGTAGGCGTACGTCGACCCGGGCCGGATCGTCACGGCGAGGCGCGGGCTCTGGGCGAGGCGCGGGAGGAGATCGGGCGGCAGGTTGTTCAGCGAGAGGTCGAGGGACCCGTTCAGGAGCTCGAGGGCCCGCGTCGTCGCGTCCGGGACGACGCGCATGACGAGGCGGGACAGCTTCGCGTCCCCGCCCACGGCCCCCGGGAAGCGCTCGAAGACGACGCGGTCGTCCGGGCGCGACTCCACGAACCTCCACGGACCGGTTCCGACCGGCGAGGCGTCGGCCTGCTGCGCCGTCGTCCCGCGCGGGAGGATGCCGAGGAGCAGCTGCAGGGGGAAGGACGCGTACGGCTGCTTCAGCCGGAAGACGACGTCGAGGGGCGAGGGCGTCTCGATCGACTCGATGATGCGGAGCGGCTCCTTCTTGCCGCTCGCAAAACCGTCCGCGAGGAGACTCAGGTACGTGTACGCGACGTCCTCGGCCTCGCACGGGCGGCCGTCGTGGAATTTCACGCCGCTCCGGAGGCGGAAGCGCCACGTGACGGCGTCGTCCGTCGACCAGCTCTCGGCCAGGTCGGGCAGGAACTCGCCGCCGGTGCCCTTCTTCAGGAGCGCGTCGTAGAGCACGTCGTGCGTCCGCCACGAGGCCTGGTCGGTGCCGACGCGCGGGTCGAAGTGGAGGGGAGAAGATTCGATGGCGACGATGAGGGAATCGGGAGAATTCTTCGAAGGTGAAGAGCGGCCGCAGCCCGTGGCCAGCACAGCGGCGGCGACATGGAGGGTCCTTCGAAGGAATTCGGAGGCGCGAGAGCGCCTCCGGCCGCGGCTAGAATGCCCCATGCCGATCAAGACCCCGCAGTCTAGCGTCCGCCCGGCGGTGCTCGCCGCGCTCCTTCCGATCGTCTCCCTCCTCGCCGCGCCGCCCGCGGCCGCGTCCGCGCCCCGCGTCGTCGTCCTCGGGTTCGACGGCGCCGACCACGCGCTCGTGGAGAAGATGATCGCCGAGGGAAAGCTGCCGAACCTCGCGGCGCTCGCGAAGAAGGGCGGGTTCTCGAAGCTCCTGCCGACGATCCCCGCGCAGACCCCGGTCTCGTGGTCCACGTTCTCGACCGGGCTCTCTCCCGGCCGGACGATGATCTTCGACTTCCTGAAGCGGAACCCGAAGACCTACCGCCCCGAGTTCGCGATCGCCGAGGAGGGGAAGAGGGATTTTCTGCTCGGAAAGATGAATCGGGTCGCCATACCGGCGGTGCTGGGCCTGCTGGCTTTCGTGCTGGTGGCAGGGGTGCTGAAGATTCTTCTTAGAAGGCGCGAGCGGGGGGTCGGCACGCCCGCCCTCGTCACCGCGGCGGCGGCCGCCGCCCTATTCACTTTCATAGGAATCCGAATCTCCCCTCTTCTTCCGACTCAAATCCCCATCGCCACGAACAACCGCCGCGGGACGCCGTTCTGGGAGCTGGCAGGCGCCCGCGGGATCCACTCGGTCGTCATGCACGTCCCCGTGACGTTCCCGGCCGTGGACTACGACAACGGCCGGCTCATCTCGGGCCTCGGCGTGCCGGACGTGCGCGGGCGCATCGGGACGCCCTCCTACTACACGTCGGACCCGTTCTTCGCGCCGAAGAACAAGAACGAGTTCTCGGTCGAGCTCGTCCGCCTCGAGTCGAACAAGGGCACGATCCAGACGGAAGTCTTCGGGCCGTACAACAAGCTCTTCCCGGCGCCGCCCGTGATCAAGATCCCGATGACGCTCACGGTCGCGCCGGACGGCGGGAGCCTCCTGATCGCGCCGAAGGGCTCGGAGCCGGTGACGCTCAGGGTCGGGGAGTGGTCGCCGTGGGTCGTCTTCACGTTCCCGTTCAACGCGATCGTCAAGATGACCGGGATCGGCCGGTTCCACCTCGCGGCGATCGGTCCGGAGATCAAGCTCTACCTGTCGCCGATCCACTTCAACCCGTCGGACCTGCCGCCGTCGATCAAGATCACGGCCCCCGGCGGCCTCGCGAAGAAGCTCGCGGCGCACTACGGGCCGTACAAGACGATGGGCTGGCAGATCGACACGTGGTCGATGAGCGAGGAGACGATCGACGAGGGGACGTTCCTCGAGGACGTCGCCCACACGATCGTGCCGTTCCGGAAGATGATGAACGACTTCCTCGACGAGAAGGAGGTCGGCCTCTTCGTCCAGATCTACGAGTTCCCCGACCGGGTCGCGCACTGCTTCTGGCGCTTCCTCGACCCGCAGCACCCCGCGTACGACGCCGAGAAGGCGAAGAAGTGGGCTCCGGCCTTCGAGACGACGTACCGGCAGATGGACGACCTCGTGGGCGACGCGATGCGGAAGCTCGGCCCCGAGGACGTCCTCATCGTGCTCTCGGACCACGGGTTCTCGACGTGGCGCCGCTCCGTGAACTACAACACGTGGCTCGTCGAGAACGGGTTCATGACGCTGAAGGGGAACGACGGCAAGCAGGCCGATCTCGAGGCGCTCTTCGGACAGGGCGAGTTCTGGCCGAACGTGGACTGGTCGAAGACGAAGGCCTACGCGATGGGCCTCGGCGACATCTACGTCAACCTCAAGGGCCGCGAGGGCCAGGGCATCGTCGCGCCCGGCGCCGAGTACGAGGCGGTGCGCGAGGACATCCGGAAGAAGCTCGTGACGCTCGTCGACCCGAAGACGGGCCTGCGCGCGGTCTCGCGCGTCCTCACGCGCGAGGAGGCCTACGGCTCGTTCGACGCGGACCTGATCCCGGACCTCTTCGTCACGAACACGACCGGCTATCGCATCGGATGGCAGGGAAGCCTCGGCGTCGTCACGAAGGACATGTTCGAGGACAACAACCAGGTCTGGTCCGGAGACCACTGCTCGCTCGACCCGGTCCTCGTGCCCGGCATTCTCTTCTCGAACCGGCCGCTGCCGGCCGGCAAGACCCCGTGGATCGCCGACGTGCCCGCCACGATCCTCCACGTGCTCGGCGTTCCCGCGCGCGAAAAGCTCGACGGAGTCCCGCTGTTCTGAGGTCCCGCTTCGCCCCTCCGCTCCTCGCGGCGGCGCTCGCCGGAGCGCCCGCCGCCGCGCAGGAGCCCGCCGCGACGCCGGCCGCCACGCCGGAGGCGACGGAGCGCCCCGCGGCGTCGCTGGGGGTCGAGGAGCGCAAACGGGAGCTCGCGGAGCTGCGGCGCCGCCTCGCCGAGCTGAAGGCCCGTTTCGAGGCGTCCCGGCGCCGCGAGGCCGACCTCAAGGGCCAGCTCGAGACCGCGGAACTCGACCTCCAGATCCAGACGGGAGAGCGCCGCGTCCTCGACCTGCGCAAGGCCGAGGCCGAACGCGAGGCGGCGCGCGCGGCGACGGGCCGGGACGCGGCGCGGCGGGACGCCGACGCGAGCCGCGAGGACCTCGCGACGCGCATGGCGGCGCTCTACCGTCTCGGCCGCCTCGGGTACCTGCGCCCGCTCGCGGCCGCCGACTCGGCCGAGTCGTTCCTGGGCGGCCTGAGGCTCCTGACGCATCTCGCGCGGCGCGACGCGGCGCTCCTCGCCCGGAACGAGGAAGCGGCCACGGCGCTGGCGGCGCGCGAGGAGGAGCTCGCCGGCAAGAGGCGCGACCTCGCGGACCTCGCGGCCGAGAGCCGGAAGAAGGAGATGGCCCTCGCCGCGGCCCGCGCGCGCAAGGCGACGCTCCTCGCGCAGGTGCACGAGACGGCGCGGGTCGAGGAGAAGCAGGTCTCGACGCTCGAGGACAAGTCCGAGCGCCTCGCGGCGCTGCTCGACCTCCTCGAAGGCCGCGGCCGGGCGCTCGCGCCCGGTGCCGCGTCGATCCGCAAGTACCGCGGCGCGCTCGACTGGCCCCTCCGGGGCAGGGTCGCGGTGCCCTTCGGCCGGATCGCGAACCCGAAGTTTCCCCGGACGTTCCTGCGCTCGTCGGGCTGGACGCTCGAGGCGCCGACGGGCTCGCCGGTCCACGCCGTCTTCTCGGGCGAGGTCGTCTACGCGCAGTGGCTCAAGGGTTACGGGAACCTCGTCGTCGTGGACCACGGCGACGGCGTCTTCACGCTCTACGGGCGCCTCGCGACGGGGACGATCGGTCGGGGCGAGCACGTGGGCATCGGCGACCAGGTCGGCATCCTCGGCGAGTCGCCCGAGGACGAGCCGCCGGGACTGTACTTCGAGATCCGCGACAACCGGACCTCGGCCGACCCGGCAACCTGGCTGCGCTGAGACGCGTATCATCCGCCCGTGAGCAAGTCCCGCGTCGCCGGCCTCCTCGCCTCCGCGTCCCTCCTCCTCACCCTCTTCGTGGTCCTCCCCGGCATGGGCGCGGACGAGAAGGACAAGGAGAAGAACGACGCCCTCTACCGTCCGCTCGGCCTCTTCACGGAAGTCCTCGGGCTCGTGCGGTCCAACTACGTCGAGCCGGTCGAGCTCAAGCCGCTCCTCTCCGGGGCGTTCGCGGGCATGACCGAGGCGCTCGACCCGTTCTCCGAGTACGTGCCGCCCGACAAGATGGCCGCCTTCACGGCGTGGGAGGCCTCGAAGGGCAAGAAGGACGTCGTCGACACGGGGATCGTGCTCGCGCGGCGGTTCGGCTTCCCGGTCGTCGTCGCGGCGATCGACGGAAGCCCCGCGGCGGGCGCGGGCGTGAAGAGCGACGACGTGATCGAGAAGCTGGACGGCCAGCTCACGCGCAACCTGGCGCTCTGGGAGCTGGACGCGAAGCTCTCGGGCAAGGCCGGAGGGCGCGTGCAGCTCGAGGTCGTGCGCGAGGGCAAGCCCCGCCACCGGACGATCGACATCCTCCGCACGCCCTGGGCACCCGCCGCCCCGTCGGCCCAGCGCGTGGACGGCGAGACGGTCATCCGCATCCCCTCCTTCGCGCCGGGCACGGCCGCGGCCGTCCGGAAGATCCTCGAGCCGCTCGACAAGACCCACCCGCTCGTCCTCGACGTGCGCAACAACGCGGTGGGCACCTTCGAGGAGGCGACGCACGCCGCGGCCCTGTTCGTCTCGCCGGGCCCGCTCGGCGAGCTGAAGGGCCGCAGGATCGAGCCGAAGACGTTCCGGGCCGACCCGGGCGAACGGGTCCACGACAGCCGGCTCGTCGTCCTCGTGGACAGCGGCACGGCCGGGCCCGCGGAGCTCTTCGCGTCCGCGCTGCGCGACGCGACGGTCCGGACGCCCGCGCCGAAGCTCGTCCGCGACGAGACGGCGGAGAAGGACGACGACGCGGACTTCGATCCCGGCGTCGAGTCCGTGAAGGGCGCCGACAAGCTCCCGGTCCGGCTCGTCGGCGAGTCGACCGTCGGGATGGGGTTCACGGCGCAGGTCGTGAAGCTCGCGAGCGGCGGGTCCCTCAGGCTCTCCGTCGGCAAGATCCACACGCTGGCCGGCAAGGAGCTCTGCCCGAAGGGCCTCCAGCCCGACGATCGCGTCTACCACGGGGCGCCCGACGAGGCGACGGGCAAGGGTGACCTGATCCTCAAGCGGGGGATCAAGATCCTCGGTGAAGCCGCCCGCCTCAAAGCGGCGGCGTGACGGCCCGGCCCGCCCGCGGAAGGAAGAGAATCCGGGCGGCGGGCTCCGAGCGGCGGCTCCTCGCTCGTCCTCGCCGTCGCCCTCGGCGCGGCGCGCGACGTGGGCCCTGCGCGGCTGCCGCGGGGCCGAGCGCTCCCGCTCCCCGCCCGCCGAAGACGCCCGCCCCCCGCGCCGAGCGCCCGCCCGCGGCCGCCGAAGACCGCCGCGCGCCGCATGCCGGCGGACTTCGAATCGGTGGACCACCACCGGGGGAGAGGCGTCGTGGCGGTCGTCCTCGACGATCTCGGCTACGACGAGCACGCCCTCGAGGCGCTCGCGCACTGGGATGCGCCCCTCGCGGTCGCCGTGATCCCGAGCGCCCCGTTCGCGGGCCGCGCGGTGGCGCTCGCGAAGACGAAGGGCTGGGACCTCCTCGTCCACCTCCCGATGGAGCCGGAAGCCGGTCCGTCCGAGGTCGAGGCGATCGGCGCCCGTGACGACGACGCCGCGATCCGGGAGAAGGTGCTCGAGGCGCTCGCACGGACGCCGGGCGCCCTCGGGATCAACAACCACCAGGGCTCGAAGGCGACGGCCGACGGCCGGGTCGTGAGGGCCGTCCTCGGGGTCGTGAAGGAGAGGGGCCTCTTCTTCCTCGACTCGCGGACGACGAACGCCTCCGTCGCGGGCACGGAGGCGGCCGCGATGGGCGTCCCGTTCCTCGCGCGCGACGTGTTCCTGGACGACGTCGCGGCCGAGACCAGCGCGAAGGGCGGCGTCCCGGAAGCGCTGGACGCCGCGTGGGGACGCGCGCTCGCGCTCGCGGGCAAGCGGGGCGAGGCCATCGTCATCGGCCACCCGCGCAAGGAGACGCTGGCATTTCTGGAGAAGAGGCTGGCTTCGGAGAAGAGCGCCGGGGCGAGGCTCGTCAGAGTCTCCGAGCTCGTTCCGTAGAGAAGAGTTGGAAGAAGATTTCTTCTTAGAAGGTGAAGAGGGGATGCGGCGCGCCGCGGCGCCGCAGTCATGGGGCGCCGCCGCCGCGGCGCGCCCCATTGAACCTTCTAAGAACATCTCCTCTTCGGTTTCTCTTTCTCTTCACTCTTTGACCGCATCCCACAGCGCGTCCAGCTCCGCGAGCGGCGTGCCCTTGATGTCCTTCCCCGCGGCGCGTGCGCGCCGCGCGACCTCCTCGAACCGCCGCCGGAACTTGTCGTTCGTGCCCTGCAGCGCGGCCTCGGGGTCGACGCCGTGCCGGCGCGCGACGTTCACGACCGTGAAGAGGAGGTCGCCGATCTCCGATGCGACGCGCGCCTTGTGGACCGCCGCGTCGGCGTCCGCGGGAGCCGACAGCTCGGCCTTGAACTCCGCGACCTCCTCGTCGAGCTTCGCGAGGACGTCGGCGTCCCTCTCCCAGTCGAACCCGAGGTCCGCCGCGCGCGACGTGAGGCGTCCGGCCTTGAGCAGTGCGGGCAGCGCCCGGGGGACCCCGTCGAACGGCGAGGGGGGGCGGCCCTCCTTCTCGCGCTCCTTGCGCTTGAGCTCCTCCCACTGCACGCGCACGCCTTCGGCGTCGTGAACGCTGGCGTCCCCGAAGACGTGCGGGTGCCGCGCGACCATCTTGTCGTGGATCCGGCGGGCGACGGACCCGAAGTCGAAGGCGCCCCGTTCCCGGCCCAGCTCGGCGAGGAAGACGATCTCGAACAGGAGGTCGCCCAGCTCTCCCTCGAGCTCGGCGAGATCCTCGCGCGCGAGGGCGTCCAGGGCCTCGTGGCACTCCTCGAGGAGGTAGCCCGACAGGGTCTGGAAGGTCTGCTTGCGGTCCCACGGGCACTCGGTCCTCAGCCGCTCCATGAGGCGGACGAGGGCCTCGGCGGCCTCGCCCGCGGACCCCGCTGGAGTTATTTTCTGCATCGGCGCTGACCTCTCGCTCGCGTCCCGTAAAATACGACGACCCGAGGGGTCTATGTCCGAAAACCCGAAGACCATCAAGGTGGTCGACCGCCGCCTCTTCACATCCGAGGGCGAGGTCCGCGAAGGCGTCGACGCCGACGCGCCGACGCCCGAGGCTCCGGCGGCGGAAGCGCCCGCGGCCGCGGCGCCGGCCGCTCCCGCCCCGGCGCCGTCGCCCACGAGCCCGGCGTTCCTCGCGCTGCTCGACATGCTCGGCCAGACCGGGCTCGTCTACCTCGAGGGCGTGCCCGACGCGGCCGGGCGCCGCCAGCCGAACATCCCGGGCGCGCGACAGATCGTCGACGCCCTCCTCGCCCTGCGGGACAAGACCCGCGGTCAGCTCTCGTTCGAGGAGACCGACGCTCTCGAGGGAATCCTCGGGGAGCTGCAGCTCGTGTTCACGCGGCTCGCGGCCGGCCCGCGCCCGAAGGGCCCCGTTCCGCCGCCGCCGACGAGGCGCGGCTGAGGAATTACGCGGACCTGACCGCGGTCCGGCGCTCGCGGGCGTCCCTCGCGCTCGCGGCCTGTGCGTTTTTCCTCGTCTCGGCAGCCCCCGTCGCGCGGGCCCAGGTGCTCATCGCTCCCGGCGAGGGCACCGAGACGGCGTTCCGCAAGCAGGTGCGCGGCCAGTGGTTCGGCTGGCTCGCGGCGCAGGAGGAGGGGGACACGGCCCTCGCGCGCCGCAAGATCGACGAGATCCTCAAGCACGCCCAGAAGATCGAGATCCGCCGCATGACGGACCTCGCGCTCTCGGCGACGCTGCTCGGGCGCCGCCAGCTCGTCGCGGGCAAGCCGACGCTCGCGCGCGAGGCCTTCTCGGCGGCGATCCGGCTCGACCCGGACCTGCCCGAGCCGCGCTGGGCGCGCCTCGGCGTCGCGCTGTCGGGGCGGGAGCCCGCCGAGATCGTGCGCGGCCTCACGGGAGCGATCCGGGCGACGTTCGCGGACGGCGAGTCCCGGCGCGTGAACCTCGCGAGGCTCATCCTCCTGGTCCTGGGCACCGTCACGGCCGCGGCGCTCGCCGCGATCCTCATCCTCGTCGTCCGCCACGGTGCGCGGCTCGCCCACGACCTGTACGAAACGGCCGGGGGATACCTTCGCGGCCGCGCGAGCGTGGCCCTCGTCCTCGCGGCGCTCCTGCTGCCGCTCCTCCTCGGCCTCGACGTCGTCTGGCTCGCCCTCTACCTCTTCGTCCTCGTGTTCGGGTACGCGACCCTCGACCAGAAGGTCGCGACGTCGGCCGCCGTGCTCGTCCTCATCGCCGTCTTCCCGGTGGTCGACCACCTCTCGTACGAGTTCGCGATCTCCTCGTCGCCGATCCTGCGCGGAGCCGAGGCGCTCGAGGAGTCCCGCTACGACCAGAGGGTCCTCGACAACCTCGAGGCCGCCAAGAACATCGCGCCCGACGACGTGGACATCCGGTTCCTGCTCGGGCGTCTGTACCAGGCGCTCGGACAGAACGACCGCGCGATCTTCGAGTACACGATGGGAGCACAGCTCTCGCCGCGCGACATCCGCTGCCTCGTCAACCGCGGGAACATCCGCTTCGTCGACGGCGACCTCGGGTCTGCCCAGGAGGACTACCAGCAGGCCCTGAAGCGCGACCCGCGCTCGATCGCGGCCCGCTACAACCTCGCGCTCCTCTACGCGGAGACCTTCCGGACGGTCGAGGCCGCGCAGACCCTCCAGGAGGCCCGCGCGCTCGACGCGCGCGCCGTCCAGAGGTTCCAGGACACGCCGACTCTCGTGAAGGTCGTCTCGATCGGATTCACGCCCGAGGACGCCCGGCGCAAGATCGAGGAGATGGAGCGCGTCGGCCGCAGCCGCCGGCTCCTCGGACACTTCCGGACCTGGGACCCCTTCGCCGGCTTCCGGGTCCCCCTCGTCTTCGCGGTCCCGCTCGCGGTGGCGGCGGCCTGGGGGCTCGACGCCGCCCGGAAGAGGGGCCGGGGTTACGCCTCCGAGTGCCAGAAGTGCGGCCGCTCGTTCTGCCGGCTGTGCAAGCCGTCCGCCGAGAGCGCGCTCCTGTGCTCGCAGTGCATCCACGTCTACCTCAAGAAGGACGGCGTCGCGATCGAGACGAAGCTCCAGAAGCTCGAGGACGTGCGCCGCCGCAGGACGTTCGACGAGCGGGTCCGGGGGATCCTGAACACGATCTTCCCGGGAGCGTCCGCGTTCCTCGACTCCCGCGTCCCGCTCGCGGCCGCCACGTTCGGGCTCTTCGCGTTCGGGCTCCTCGCCGCCTTCTGGGGTCCCCACCTCGCCGTGCTCCCGCGCCCGACGCTGGCCGGAAGCCTCGCCGCGCCCGTCTTCTGGTGTGCCGTCGCCCTGGCCGGATGGCTCGTGGGCGCGTTCACGTCCCCGCGGAAGGCCTGACGATGGCGCTCGAAGGCACGCTCCGCGACTTCTCTCTGGCCGACATCCTGCAGCTCATCGCGCTGCAGCACAAGACGGGCCTCCTGACCGTGCGCAGCCCCGGCGACACCGTGACGCTCGGATTCGTCGACGGCCAGCTCGTCTCGGCGGAGTCCTCGGCGCAGCGCCTCGACTCGCGCCTCGGGACCGTCCTCGTGAAGACCCGGCGCCTCTCGCCGGAGGCGCTCGCGCGCGCTCTCGAGCTGCAGGCGCAGACGCTCCAGCGGCTCGGCTTCATCCTCCTCAAGAACGGGTTCTGCTCCGCGACGGACCTGCGCGACGGGCTCGACATCCAGATCCGGCGCATCGCCTACGGCCTCTTCCGCTGGACGGACGGCGACTACGTCTTCGAGCAGACCGACCACGTCGACTACGACCCCGAGTCCACGACGCCGATCGCCGTCGAGCGCCTCCTGATGGAGGGGGCGCGGATGCTCGACGAGTGGCCCATCGTCGAGAAGGTCGTCCGGTCGCTCGAACTCGTCTACCAGAAGGTGCCGGTGGCGCAGCCCGTGATCCCCGCCGAGGACGAGGACGAGGTCGAGGTCATCGAGGACACGACCCTCGCACGGCGGTCGCGCGACAAGCGCGTCGACCCGATCCGCGTCTCGCGCGCGGAGTGGTCCGTCTACGAGCTCGTGGACGGGCAGAAGACCGTGGCCGAGATCAACGAGCTCGCGTTCCTCTCGGAGTTCGACGGCTGCAAGGCGTTCTTCGACCTCGTGAGCCGCGGACTGATCGAGGAGGCGATGCCGCACGCCGTCGAGGCCCCCGACGAGCCCGGGCTGCCCGTGGGCCTGCCGGCCGCCCGGGCGCCTCGCGCGCCGCTCGACCTGAATCTCGTCGTGGGAGTCGGGCTGGCGCTCGTCTTCGCCGTGGCCGTGCGGTTCCAGGCGGCGAACCCGCTGAACCTCCTGACCCTTCCGCCGAGGCGCTCGGCGATCATCGACGGCTACGAGAAGTCGGTCTCGCTCCTCAAGCTGCGCCGGCTCGCCGAGGGCGTGGACACGTACACGCTGACCGCGGGCCGGCTCCCCGACGCGCTCGACACGCTCGTCGCCTCGCAGATCGTCCAGCAGCGGGATCTCGAGGATCCGTGGGGGACGAAGTACCGCTACATCGTCCAGGGCGAGAAGTTCTACCTCGTCGGCTTCGACCCCCGGGGGCGCACCGACCCGGACCTCCTCTTCTCGAGGACACTCGTGCTCAGGGAGACGAAGGAGCAGGAGCTCGCTCCCCATTCGAGCCGCGAAATTACTGTAGTGGAATGAGTTGCAGGATCTAAATTGTGGCTGTAGGTCTGTCTGTTTCCGAGACTTGACAATGATACGCTAAGATCCTATATTCTCCTCTGGCTCGCGGGACGGGCCAGAGGAGTCCAGGGAAATGAGCAAGATCATCGGCATCGACCTCGGCACGACGAACAGCGTCGTGGCCGTTCTCGAGGGCGGCAACGCGGAAGTCATCGCGAACAGCGAGGGCGGCCGCACGACGCCGTCCGTGGTCGGCTACGCCAAGACCGGCGAGCGCCTCGTGGGCCAGGTCGCCAAGCGCCAGGCCGTCACGAACCCCGAGAACACCGTGTACTCGATCAAGCGGTTCATGGGCCGCCGCTTCGACGAGGTCAGCGACGAGATGAAGATGGTGCCCTACAAGGTCGTCCGGTCGGCGAACGGGGACGCGCGGGTCCTGGCCGGAGGCAAGGAGCTGTCGCCGCCGGAGATCTCCGCGATGATCCTCACGAAGCTGAAGGAGGCGGCGGAGGCCTACCTCGGCGAGAAGGTCGACCGCGCCGTGATCACGGTGCCGGCCTACTTCAACGACGCGCAGCGGCAGGCCACGAAGGACGCCGGACAGATCGCCGGCCTCAAGGTCGAGCGCCTCGTGAACGAGCCGACGGCGGCCGCGCTCGCGTACGGCCTCGACAAGAAGAAGAACGAGCTCATCGCCGTCTACGACTTCGGCGGCGGCACGTTCGACATCTCGATCCTCGAGGTCGGCGAGGGCGTCGTCGAGGTCAAGTCCACGAACGGCGACACGCACCTCGGCGGCGACAACATCGACCAGCGGATCGTCGAGTGGCTCGAGGCCGAGTTCAAGAAGGACCAGGGGGTCGACCTCTCGAGGGACCCGATGGCCGTCCAGCGCCTCAAGGAGGCCGCGGAGAAGGCCAAGATCGAGCTCTCGACCACCGTCGAGACCGAGGTGAACCTGCCGTTCATCACGGCGGACGCGTCGGGGCCGAAGCACATGACGCTCAAGCTCACGCGTGCGAAGCTCGAGTCGCTCGTCGACGACATCCTCCAGCGGTCGACCGGTCCGTGCCGCCAGGCGCTCAAGGACGCCGGCGTCGACGCCTCGAAGATCGACGAGGTCGTCCTCGTCGGCGGCCAGACGCGCATGCCGAAGATCCAGCAGATGGTGAAGGACTTCTTCGGCAAGGAGCCCAACAAGAGCGTGAATCCCGACGAGGTCGTCGCGATCGGCGCGGCGATCCAGGGCGGCGTCCTCGCGGGCGACGTGAAGGACCTGCTGCTCCTCGACGTGACGCCGCTCTCCCTCGGCGTCGAGACGCTCGGCGGCGTCATGACGAGGCTCATCGAGCGCAACACGACGATCCCGACGAAGAAGAGCGAGGTCTTCTCGACCGCCGCCGACGGGCAGACGTCCGTCGAGATCAAGGTCCTGCAGGGCGAGCGCGAGATGGCCGGGGACAACAAGCTCCTGGGCGTGTTCTCGCTCGTCGGGATCCCGCCGGCGCCGCGCGGGCTGCCGCAGGTCGAGGTCACGTTCGACATCGACGCGAACGGCATCCTGAACGTCTCGGCGAAGGACCGCGGAACGGGCAAGGAGCAGAAGATCACGATCACGTCCTCCTCGGGCCTCGACAAGAACGAGGTGGAGAAGCTCGTCAAGGACGCCCAGGCCCACTCGGGCGAGGACAAGAAGCGCCGCGAGGCGATCGAGGCGAAGAACGCGCTCGACGCGCTCGTCTACCAGACGGAGAAGATCGTCGAGGAGAGCGGCGACAAGGTGCCGGCGGCCGAGAAGGAAGCCGTGACGGCCGCGGTCGCCGAGGCGAAGAAGGTCCTCGAGAGCCACTCCGGCGACGCCGACGCCCTGAGGAAGGCGGCGCAGGACCTCCAGAAGGCGAGCTACAAGATCGCCGAGGCCCTCTACAAGTCGACCCCGCAGGCCGGAGGCGCGCCCGAGGGCGCCCCGGCGGGCGGAACCGCCGGCGCCAAGCCGGAGGACGTCATCGACGCCGAGGTCGTGGAAGAGAAGAAGTAACGGCCCATGGTTCGTGACCGCAAGTCGGCGGCGCCGCCGACCGGCCGTGCCGCCGAGGCTCCGCCCCGGGAGCGCTACGTCCTCATCGGCGTCATCGCGAAGCGATTCGGCGTCCACCCGCAGACGCTGCGCCTGTACGAGCGCGAGGGCCTGATCCGGCCCGCGCGCTCGTCCGGGAACACGCGCCTGTACGACGCCGACACCGTCGAGCGGCTCGAGATCATTCTCACGCTCACGCGGGAGCTCGGGGTGAACCTCGCGGGCGTCGAGGTGATCCTGGATCTCAAGTCGCGCCTCGCCCGGATGGAGGGCGAGGTCGGGCGGCTCATGGAGGCGATCCGGGCCGTGGCGCGCGACCACGCGGCGAAGGCCGGAGGCGCCACCCGGGACGACAAGGCCCTCGCGGTCCGGCCCCGGGGCGCCATCGTCCTCCGGTACGACTGAGGGATATCGCCGTCCCGGCCGAGAGGTGATAATCACCGGCCGGTGACTTCAAGGCTGCGCCCCGACGACGACTCCAAGGTCCTCCGGAAGTACCTCGACGACATCGCCCGCTATCCGGTCCTCGCCCCGGAGCGCGAGCGTGAGCTCGGGCGCACGATCCAGGACCTCGCCACGCCCGAAGAGGCGCGCAAGGAGGCCGTGGACGAGCTCGTGCGCGGCAACCTGCGTTTCGTCGTGTCGTACGCGAAGAGGTTCCACTCGCCCGAGGTGTCCTTCCTCGACCTGATCAACGAGGGCAACATCGGGCTCATCCAGGCGGCGCGCCGCTTCGACCCGGAGCGCGGCGTCAAGTTCATCACGTACGCCGTCTGGTGGGTGAGGCAGGCCATCTCCAACGCCCTCTCCGAGCAGTGGGGAGCGATCCGCCTGCCCCACAAGCAGGCGACTCTCCACTCGCGGCTCGGGCGCGTCAAGGAAGCGCTGACGCGCGCGCTCGCTCGCGAGCCGTCGATGGAGGAGATCGCGGCGGAGGCGGGGCTGAAGGTCGTGGACGCCGAGAACCTCATGGCGATGACGCGAAGCTCCGAGTCGCTCTCGGGCGTGTTCGGCCTCGAGGAGGACCGCACGCTCGAGGACACCCTCGAGCAGACGACGGTCGCCGCCGCGGACGAGCAGCTCCTGCGCCGCTCCTCGGTCGAGCAGACGCGCACTCTCCTCGAGGCGCTCCCGAAGAAGGAGCGCGCGATCCTCTGCCGCCGCTTCGGGATCCCCGAGGACGGCACGGAAGGCGAGCGCGAGCCGATGACGCTCCAGGAGATCGGCGAGGAGCTCCATCTCTCGCGCGAGCGCGTGCGCCAGATCGAGGCGCAGGCGATCGCGCGCATCAAGCGGTCCCTCAAGAGCCGGGCGCTGAAGGCTTTCCTGAACTGATGTCGACCGAGGTCGTGCCCGCCGCCTGTCCGATCTGCATGGGGTTCGGCGTCGTCGAGACCCCCGAGGGCAGGGTCGTGACCTGCCGATGCCGTGCCGAGGACGTCGCCGAGGCGCGCCTCAGAGCCGCCCAGATTCCCGAGCGGTACCGGGACTGCACGATCGACAACTACAAGCTGAACCTGCCCGGCCACCACCCGAGCCACGCGAAGGCGCGGGCGCGGTCGCGGAGATTCGTCGACGAATGGAAGGCCTGCGATCGCGGCCTTCTCTTCGTGGGTCCCGTCGGCGTCGGCAAGACGCACCTCGCCACGGCGATCCTCCGGACCCTCGTCACGGAGAACGGCGTCCGCGGCGTCTTCTGCGACTTCTCGGACCTCCTCGACCGGATCAAGGCGACGTTCTCGACGACGAACGCGGACAGCGCGGACGATGTCGTCGCGCCCTACCGGGACGCGGAGCTCCTCGTCCTCGACGAGCTCGGCGCGCAGCGCCCGACCGACTGGGTCCGCGACGTTCTCTACGGCCTCATCAACACGCGCTACAACCGCCAACGGATCACGATCGTCACGACGAACTACGGCGACGCCGTCGGGCCGAACGCCGAGGAGCCGCTGGAGAGGCGTGTCGGGACGATGGTCCGGAGCCGCCTCTACGAGATGTGCGACCTCGTCGCTCTCGAGGGCTCGGACTATCGCGCGATGCGTGCCGTCCGGGTCTGACGGGCGATGCCGGCACCCACGCGATCCGCACCCGCGGCGTTCGGGCGCGGGATCTCGCAGGTCGTCGCGAACCCGGGCCTCCTCCTCGCGCCGCTCGCGTTCGGGGGCGCGTGCGTTCTCCTCTTCGGAATCGGGGCCCTCTGGGTGGCCTGGGTGGGCGGCTCGGCCTTTTTCTCGCCGGCCGCGGCATCGACGCGCTCCGTCCCGGGCCTCATCGATGCCGTCGCCGCCCTTCGGGACCGCGTCCTCGAGGCCCCGCTCGTCGTCCTCGCGGGCCTCGTCGCCCTTCTCGCGATCCTCCTCGTCCTGACGGCGTTCGCCGCCTGGCTCCGGGCCGGCGTTACGGGCTGCCTCGCCGACGCCGACGCGCAGGCCGCCGACGATGCCCCGCTCGCCGCGTTCCGACACCCGCGCCTGCGGTCCGCGTTCTTCGGGTGGGCCGGCAGCCGCTACGGGCCGTTCTTCGCGCTCGTGAACCTCTACGGCATCGCGGGAACGGTCCTCGTCCTGCTCCTCGTCGTCCCGGCCGTGGGCATCCTGGCGGGCGCGATGACCCGGAACACGGCCCTCATGGTCGTCTCGGGCCTCGCGCTGGCCGTCGCCGTGCCGGTCGGCATCGTCGGCGGCGGAGCGCTGCGCGCCGTGTACCTCGCCGCGGGCCGCCTCCTCGTCCGCGAGCCCCTCGATGCGCTCGGCGCCGTCGGCCGTGCCGTCGCGCTCGTGCGCGAGAGCCCGGGGCGGACGGCGGCGCTCTACCTGCTCGGAGTCGCGGGCGGAATGGCCGTGGGCCTCGGGTTCGTCGTCCCGCGCATGGTTCTCACGTTCATTGCGGGGTGGGCGCGGGCGGGTCTCTGGGTGGTCGCGGTCGTGAGCGGAGCATTCTTCCTCCTCCAGATCGGCGCGAGCCTGACCTATGGCCTCGCCGTGACCGGCTCGTTCGTCGCCCTGTGGCCGGCGGAGGCCGCGCCCGAGGGCCCGTCGCCGCCCGAGATCGCGCCGACGTGAAGCGCACGCTTGTCCTGGGCGTCGTCCTCGCGGCCGGGTGCGCCGCGCCGCCCCGGCCCCGCCTCGCGCCGCCCGCGGTCACGCCCACCCTCGCGGCGGCCCCCACGCCGACGCCGTCGCCCGCCCCGGTCGCGACGCCGCTTCCGCGCCTCGCGCCTCTGCCGGCTCCCGCGCTCGACGTGAGCCTCTCCGTCGACCGCCCCTCGGCCGCGTTCCCGGCCGGCGACTTCCTCCTCGCGGCGGGCGAGCGTGTCGAGCGGCACCGCGGGCCTCTCCTCTTCGTCCCGGCGGCCGGCGGGCTGCGCGTGACGGATGACGGCTCCGCGTCGGACTGGCCGTCGCCCGTCGAGATCGCGACCACGAGCGGCGCGCCCGTCACGTGGGCCGACGCGACGTACCGTGGCCGGCTCGCCATTCTCGCGACGCCGCGCGGCACGCTCCACGTCCTCAACCGCGTCGGCCTCGAGGACTATCTCAAGGGAGTCGTCCCCGCGGAGATGGGCCCGCGCGTCTACGACGAGGTCGAGGCCCTGAAGGCCCAGGCCGTCGCGGCGCGCTCGTACGCCGTCAAGCACCGGAGGCGGTTCGCGGCCGAGGGCTACGACCTCTGCGCGACGGCGCGCTGCCAGGTCTACGCGGGCGCTTCGGCCGAGAACCCGCTGTCGACGCGCGCGGTCGAGGAGACGGCCGGCGAGGTCCTGCTCTTTAAGGGCGAGGTCGCGGACGCCCTCTTCACGTCCACGTGCGGCGGTCGCACGGAGAACGCCGCGGACGTCATGGCCGGCTACGCGAACGTCGACGCGCCGTACCTCGCATCGGTGCCCTGCTTCGGCGAGACGCCGATCGCCCTGGAGTCGTCCGTTCCGGCGAAGAAGGGCGCGACGACGCTTCTTGCCGCGAGGGGGCGCGCACTCTCCATGTCTCTCGGAGGGGGAGAGGGATCGAAGATCGCTCAGAAGGCGCGTGAGGCCGTCAGGCAAAGGCTCGGGCTCGCCGCGCACGGTGCTTCGCGTCCCCATCCGCTCTCGGTGCCCGCGGTGTATCTGGAGATCGCTTCGGCGGCCGGGTTCGACACGGCGATCCTGTCGGAAGAGTCCGAACGCTCCGGGCTGCCGTCGAATTGGTCGGAAAAGGCGAAGGCGGCCTTCGCCGCGCTCCAGCGCTTCCAGCTCGGCGGGGGCAGCGCGCTCCCCACGGATCGCGCGCTGAAGCCCGAAGAGGTGGCGGGCATCTACGCCGTCCTCCTCTCGCGCATGGGCGACTTCGAGGACGTGGAAGGCCGCATCACGAAAGTCGACGAGGCGGGAATCGAGGTGAAGAGCGCCAAGGGCCGTTCTTCCTATGCACTTTCAAGAGAATCTTCGGTGCTCTTCGAGGGCGGCAACGAAGCCATGGCTGAAGTCGCACGTCACCTGTTCTTCCCCGGCGACAGGGTTCGCGTCTTCGTCCGCGACGGGAAGGCCCTGGGCATCGTCTTCCCTCCCGCGCCCGCCGCGGGTGCGTACGACCGCGAGTCCGCGTGGGAGCACTGGACGCGCCGCTTCACGGCCGCCGAGCTCGGGGCGAAGCTGCGCGAACGCGAGGGCACGCGCGGCGCCGCCGACCCGATGGGCGTCGCCGTGACGGCACGCGGGGTGTCGGGGCGCGCCCGGACGGTGGCCGTGTCGACGCCGAAGGGAAAGCTCACGCTCACCGGCCTCGAGATCCGGTTCGCGCTCGGCCTGCCCGAGAGCCTGTTCGGCGTCGTCGCCGGCACCGACCCGGAAGGCGGACGCGTCTTCACGTTCTACGGGCGCGGCTGGGGACACGGCGTGGGCCTCTGCCAGACGGGCGCGTTCGGGATGGCCCTCGCGGGCCACACGTACCGCGAGATCCTCGCGCACTACTATCCCGGCACGGAGGTCGGCCCGGCGCCGTGAGGAGGAGGAGAATGGTCGACGCCCTGACGGGCGCCCGGGGGATCTTCTTCGAGTGGAAGAGAAGGCCGTTTTGAATCTCTCGCCGGAACAGCAGCGCGAGCTCATCGCGCTGGCGCGCGCCGCGGCCTCCCGCGCCCTCGGAATTCCTTTCGCTGGAATTCCTCCTTCCGGTCCCTCGGGCCGGCTCGCCGAGCCCGGAATGTCTTTCGTGACGTGGAAGAGGGACGGGGAGCTCCGCGGCTGCATCGGGAGCGTCGAGCCCGTTCGTCCGCTCTGGGCCGACGTGGAGGCGAACGCGGTCCACGCGCTCCTCCGCGACCCCCGTTTCCCGCCCGCGACGGTCGACGAGCTGCCGCGCCTCGACCTCGAGATCTCGGTTCTCACGCCGTTCGTGCCCGTCTCCGATCCCCTCCACAACGTGAAGGTGGGCATGCACGGGCTTCTCGTCGAGCGCGGACACAACCGCGGCCTCCTCCTGCCGCAGGTGCCCGTCGAGTGGGGGTGGGACGTTTCCGCGTTCCTCGCGCATTCGTGCCGCAAGGCCGGTCTGCCCGCCGACGCGTGGCGCGACGGCGCGGCGCGCGTCTCGACCTTCACCGCCGACGTGTTCGGAGATATCGATCGGGAGGCGCGATAGTCTGGAGCGCATGAGCGCTCCTGCGACCTCCAGCCCGATCTCCGCCGTCGCCACCGTCTCCGAAATTCGATCCCATTTTCCCGCCCTGGAACGGACGGAGAACGGCGCTCCCGTCGGCTACTTCGACGGTCCCGGCGGCACGCAGGTCCCGCGCGCCGTCGCGGACGCGATGGCCGATTACCTCCTCCATCACAACGCGAACACGCACTGGTCCTATCCGACGAGCGTCGAGTCGGACGCGATGATCGCCGCCTCCCGCGGCGCGCTCGCGGACTTTCTCGGCGGCCATCCGTCGGAGATCGTCTTCGGCGCCAACATGACGACGCTGACGTTCCATCTCGGCCGCGCCCTCGCACGCGGCTGGGCCGCCGGCGACGAAGTCGTCGTCACGGAGCTCGACCACCACGCGAACGTCGACCCGTGGCGCGCCCTCGAGAAGGACAAGGGCGTCGTCGTCAGGACCGTCCGCTCCTGCCCGGGACCGCGCAGCCTCGACTCGACGCGCTCGCGCACGCTTCTCGGGAAACGGACGCGCCTCGTCGCCCTGGGCGCCGCGTCGAACGCCGTCGGGACGGTCAACGACGTCGCGCGCGTCGCGGCGATGGCACGCGCGAACGGCTCCCTCGTCTTCGTCGACGCGGTCCACTACGCCCCGCACGCGCTCGTCGACGTGAAGGCGCTCGGAGCCGACTTCCTCGCCTGCTCGCCCTACAAGTTCTACGGACCGCACGCGGGCGTCCTCTGGGGGCGGCGCGAGCTCCTCGAGGCGCTGGACGCCCCGAGGCTCCGCCCGGCGCCCGAGCATGCGCCGGACCGGCTCGAGACGGGCACGCAGAACCACGAGGGGATCGCCGGCTGCGGCGCGGCGGTCGATTTCCTCGCGTCGCTGGCCGGAGCGGCGGGCGAGCGCCGCGCGCGCCTCGGGAGGGCCTTCGCGGCGCTCCACGAAAGGGGCGAGGCGCTCCTTTCGCGGATGTGGACGGGGCTCGCGGCATCTCCGGCGTCAGCCTTTACGGGCAGCCGCCGGGATCGCCCCGGACGCCGACGATCGCCTTCACCGTGAAGGGCCGCGCCTCGGAGGACGTCGCGCGCGCTCTCGTGCGGTATGGCGTCTACGTCTCGCACGGCGACTTCTACGCGACGACCCTCGTCGAGCGCCTCGGCCACGCGACGGACGGCCTCGTCCGCGCGGGGGCCGCCTGCTACACGACGGAGGACGAGGTCGACCGGCTCGTTTCGGGCGTGCGCGGGATTGCACGGGACTGAGCCGCCGAGGTTCTAGAATGCGGGCAAAGGCGGCGATCCATGCTCGTGTTCCTCAGCCTGGCCGTGGTCGGCATCGTCCTGACCGTCGTGTCCGCGTTCTTCGGACACGACTTCGAGGCCCATCCCGAGCTCGAGATCGGCGGTGTCGGCTTCCTGAGCCTGCGGGCGATGTCGATCTTCCTGCTCACATTCGGCACGATCGGGGCCCTCGTGCACTGGCTCGGCCGGTCCACGCTCACGAGCTCTCTCTGGGGCGTTCTCGCGGGGGTCGGGACCTACGGGATCTACGTCGTCGCGATGCAGCTCGTCCGCTCCCAGCAGGCGAGCTCGCTCATCGAGGACCGTGAGCTCCCCGGCCTGACGGGGATGGTCACGATCGCGATCCCCGCGGGCGGGATCGGCGAGGTGACGTGCCGGCTGAAGGGGCAGTCGACCCGCCGGATCGCGCGGGCCGGCCCGGAGAGGCGTTCGCCGAAGGCGCGCTCGTGAAGGTCCGCGACGTGCAGGGGGACGTGCTTCTCGTCGAGCGGATGCGCTAGGTTTCGGAGGACTCATGTCGACCTTCCTGATCCCCGTACTCCTCGTTCTCGTCGCGGTCGTCCTTCTCGTCGTTCTCATGACCGCGGTGCGCAACTACATCAAGGTGCCGCCGAACAAGGTCGCCGTCTTCTACGGGCGCAAGCACCGGATGCCCGACGGCAAGCTCGTGGGTTTCCGTCTCGTGACCGGGGGCGCCGGGTGGAAGTGGCCCGTCCTCGAGAACGTCACGTACCTCGACCTGAGCGTCTTCCCGATCGACCTCGACGTGCGGGACGTTCCGAACATCGACGGCGTCCTCGTGAGCGTCCAGGCCGTCGCCAACGTGAAGGTGAGGAGCGACGAGCAGTCGCTCACGGCGGCCGCGGAGCGGTTCCTCGGCTCGACGCCCGCCGACATCAAGCAGATCGCCTACAAGAACCTCGAAGGCCACCTGCGCTCGATCGTGGGTCGCCTGACCGTGGAGGAAGTCGTCCGGGACCGCTCCAAGTTCAATCAGGAGGTCCTGACGGAGGCGACCTCGGATCTCGCCAAGATCGGGCTCGGCGTCGACGTCCTGACGATTCAGAAGGTCAGCGACTCCGAGGGATACATCGAAGCGCTCGGCAAGAAGAGAACTGCCGAGGTCAAGCGCGACGCCCAGATCGGCGAGGCCAACGCGGCGCGCGAGGCCACGATCCAGTCCACGACGGCTCTGAGAGAGGGCAAGGAGAAGGAGAACGAGAACCTCGCCCTCGTCGCCCAGGCCGAGAAGCTGCGCGACGTCCGCAAGGCGCAGTACGAGGCGGAGGTCCTCTCCCAGCAGGCCACCGCCAAGCAGTCCGGGCCCCTCGCCGACGCGCGGGCGCGGCAGCAGGTCATCGAGCAGGAAGTCCTCGTCGAGCTCATGAGGTCCCGTAAGCAGACGGAGGTCGCGGAGGCCGACGCCAAGAAGAGGGAGCAGCAGCTCATCGCCGAGATCCTCAAGCCGTCGGAGGCCCAGAAGCAGCAGATCATCCTCGCGGCGGAGGCGAGCAAGCAGCGCGAGATCCTGGAGGCCGAGGGCAAGAAGTCGGCGATCGTGACGATCGCGGACGGCGAGAAGCAGCGCCTCGCGATGGAAGGGCTCGGCCAGGCGGAAGCCCTCCGTTCGAAGCTCCTCGCGGAGGCCGAGGGCAACAAAGCGAAACTGCTCGCCGAGGCCGAGGGGAACCGGGCGAAGCTGCTCGCGGAGGCCGAGGGCATCAAGGCGAAGCTGTTGGCCGAGGCCGAGGGCGCACTCCGAAAGGCCGAGGCGTTCCAGAAGCTCGACGACTCGTCACGGGCCCTCCTCGTCCTCGAGAGATTCCCGGAGATCATCAAGGCGTTCGCGCCGGTCGCAGCCGCCGTCGCCGCGCCGCTCGGCAACATCGACAAGCTCGTCATGATCGACGGCGGCGGCTCGGGCGAGGGTGGGGGCACGATCAACCGTCTCGCCTCGACCGTGCCGACGACGATGTTCCAGGTCATGCAGGCCGCGCAGGCGCTCGGCCTCGACCTCGGTGTGCTCCTCGGGAAGCTCGGAATCAAGGCCGAGGACGAGGTGAAAGTGGATTCTGCAGGGAGACGAAGGGCGCCAAAGGGCTGAGCGATCGCTTTCGAAGCATCTTCCTTTTTCTCTGCTTCCCAGGCGGACGCGCCGGATGGTAAGGTGCGAAAAATTTGACGCTCCTGTCAAAGCCGGGGCACCCTCAGGAGTCCCCATGGTCGCCCCCGCCGCAGTCGCCGCCTCCCCCACCCCGGAATCGGATTCGCGCTCACCGAGGAGCAGGAGGCCGTCCGCGCGATGGTCCGCGACTTCGCGCGCAGCGAGATCGCGCCGCACGTCAAGGAGTGGGACGAGGCCCAGATCTTCCCGCGTGACGTCATGGCGAAGCTGGGCGAGCTCGGGATGCTCGGCGTCCTCGTCCCCGAGGAGTGGGGCGGTGCGGGCCTGTCGTACGTCGACTACATCCACGTCGTGGACGAGCTTTCGCGCGTGGACGGCTCGATCGGCCTCTCGGTTGCCGCGCACAACAGCCTCGGCACGAACCACATCTGGCTCTTCGGGAACGACGCGCAGAAAAGGAAGTGGGTGACGCCGCTCGCGCAGGGCAAGCTCCTCGCGGCCTGGGGATTGACCGAGGCCGAAGCCGGGAGCGACAGCGGCGGCACGAAGACGACCGCGGTCCTCGACGGGGACACGTGGGTCCTGAACGGCTCGAAGAACTTCATCACGCACGGATCGGTCGGCGACGTCGCGGTCCTCATGGCCGTCACGGACAAGTCCGCGGGACGCCGCGGGATCTCCGCGTTCGTCGTGGACCTCCACCAGAATGGAATCCACGCGGGCAAGAAGGAGAACAAGCTCGGGATGCGCGCCTCCGACACGTCGACGCTCGTCATGGAGGACTGCCGGATCCCGCGGGAAAACCTGCTCGGCGTGCCGGGGGAGGGCTTCGTCCAGGCGATGAAAGTCCTCGACGGCGGGCGCATCTCGATCGCGGCGCTCTCGCTCGGAATCGCCGAGGGCGCCTTCGAAGGGGCGCGCGCGTACGCGCAGCAGAGGAAGCAGTTCGGCAAGGCGATCTCCGAGTTCCAGACGATCCAGAACTACCTCGCCGACATGGGCACCGAGATCGACGCGGCGCGCCTCCTCACCTATCGCGCGGGCTGGCTGAAGGACGCGGGGCGCCCGACGACGAAGGAGTCCGCGATGGCGAAGCTCTATGCCTCCGAGGTCTCGGTCCGCGTCTCGAACCTCGCGGTCCAGATCCACGGCGGCTACGGCTTCACCAAGGACTTCGGCGCCGAGAAGTACTTCCGCGACGCGAAGCTCTGCACGATCGGAGAAGGCACGTCCGAGATCCAGCGCCTCGTGATCGCGCGCGAGATCCTGAGAGAGACCGGCGCCTAGAGACGTCAGCCGCGGGCGAAGCGGACGCGGCAGTCCAGGTAGGCCGCTCCTTCGCCGGCGTCCGTCAGGCGCGCGCGCACGAGGACGTTTGCGCAGTTTCCGCGGTCGTAGTTGCCGCCCTTCGGGACGATCACGACGTCCGGGCGCTGCGCCCGGTCGAACCGAAGCCGCACGCGCATCGCGCCGATCGCGCTCTCGAGGCGCACGACGTCGCCATCGGCGAATCCGTTCGCGGCGGACGGGTGGCACGTTGCCTGAAGGAGATCGGGCTCGGGGATCGCCCACTGCGAGCTCTGCGACTGCTCCGTCGAGTTCGAGAACAGCCAGAGCGGATATCCGGGCTCCTCGGGAGGAACGGGCGGAAGAGAGTGGATCAGGTTCACTCTTCCCGAGGCCGTCTTGAACTTGCGGTCTTCGAAGAGGACCTTTTCTACGAATGGGTTTCGGACCGACGCGCGCTCGAGCTGCTCGAGCGTGACGCCCGCGGCCTCGACCCGCGAGAGCAACCGCCGCTTCCACTCGCGGGCCGTCCCTCGTTACCTTCTCAGAAATCTTCTCTTCTCTTTCTCTTCCTCCCGGTTCTCCTGTCGATCTCCGCGGCGAGCGCCTGGACGATCTCGAGGTCCGTCTTGACGCCCGGCGGCGGCGGGACGACCGGCGTCGAGGCGCCCAGCCAGTGGTTGCCGTACGCGCCGAGGAGGTCGTCGTCTTCGACGAGCGTGGTCGTCGGGAAGACGACGGTCGCGCGGCGGGCCGTGTCGGTCAGGAACGGGTCCACGACGACGACGAGCTCGCGCGTCTCGAGCGCCCTCGCGACGGTCGCCGAGTCGGGCAGCATCGAGACGGGATTTCCGGCCGTCACCCAGACCGCCCGCACGGGCGGGTCCTGCGCGGCGAGGATGCGCCTCGCCGAGGAGAGGCTCGGCGATCGTCCGGGGCGGCTCTTCTTCAGGAACGACGTGTCGAAGGCGCCGCGACGCTTGTAGTAGAACGAGACGCCGCCGCCCGGGATCCCGAGATTGCCGCTCACGGCGCCGAGCGCGTCGAGCGCCCGGACGACGGCCGAACCGTTCATCCGCCGGCCCATCCCCCAGCCGACCTGGATCGAGCAGGGGCGGTCCGCCAGGGCCGAGGCGAGGAGGCCGACGTCCTCGGCGGAGACCCCCGCGGCCCGCGCCCAGCCCTCGACGTCCCGCGACAGCGCGAGCGCGCGGAACGCGTCGAAGTGGTCGCAGTACCCCGGTGCGGCCGGGTCCGTCGCGCTCGTCTCGAAGAGCCGGGCCGCCACGCCCATCGCGAGGTCGAAGTCGCCGCCGGGTCGCGAGAGGATCACGCGGTCCGCGAGCTTTTCGCTCTTGTGGCGCACCGGGTCGACGAGGAGGATTCGCAACGCCCTTGCGCCTCGCCTCGCGGAGGACCGGCTGCAGATGGACGTTCGAGACGGCGACGTTCTTCCCCCAGAGGATGACGTGCCGGGCGTTCAGGAGGTCGAAGACGTCGTGCGACTCCTCGTCGCCGAAGTCGGTCTCCTGCGCCGCGTCGCCCGCGCCGGAGCAGATGTCGCCGCGCTTGACGGTCACGGGGCCGAGGAGCTCGAAGAAGTAATCGACGACCGACTTCACGAGGCCGAGCGAGCCGCCGGACCTGTAGTGGAGGATCGCGGCCGGGCCGGACTCTCTGCGGATCGCGAGGAGGCGATCGGCGACGAAGCCGATCGCCTCGTCGAAGGTGGCGGGCGAGAGGACGCCGTTTCTCCTGAGGAGCGGAGTCGTGAGCCGGAGCGGGCCGTTCTGCATCTCCGGAAAGCGCGACGTCCGGGAGCAGAGAAACCCCTTCGTGACCGGATGGGCGGGGTCGCCGCCGAGCGAGACGAGCTTCCCGTCCTCGACCGTCGCGATCAGGCCGCAGGCGTCGGGACAGTCGCGGTTGCAGACGGTGCGGAGCTCGACGGCGCCCATGGGGTCATTGTAGGGAGAGGACGTCCCGCCCGGGCCTCCGGACTAGACCAAGGCCTTGCGCAGGTGAGCCAGCGTCCGCGTCCAGGCGTCCGCGGAGGCTTTCGGGTCGTAGACGTTCGCGCGCGTGTCGTTGAAGAAGGCGTGGCCGGAATCGGGGTAGACGACCGTCTCGACGTCCTTCCCCATCGCCTTGAGCTTCTCCTCGAGCGGCTTCGCGTCCGCGGCGGGGACTCCCGTGTCCTGCCCGCCGTAGATGAGGAGGAGCGGGGAGCGGAGGTGCTTCCAGTCGATCGGGCACTTCTTGAAGCCGCCGTAGAAGCTGACGGCGGCGCCCACGTTCGGGTTCGACGTCGCGACGTACTGGGCGAGGGCCCCGCCCATGCAGAAGCCGACGACGCCGAACTTCTGCGACGAGCACTCGGGGCGCTGGAGGAGATACGCGCCGGCGCCGGCGATCTCCCGTCCGGCGCGCTCGACGTCCAGCTCCATGAGGAGGCGTCCCGCCTCGTCCGGCGAGGTCGTCGACTTGCCGTGGTAGAGGTCGGGGGCGAAGGCGACGAAGCCCTCCTTCGCGAAGCGGTCGGTCACGTCCATGACGTGCGGCACGAGGCCCCACCATTCCTGGATCACGATGACCGCGGGGCCCTTGCCGGAAGCCGGCTTCGCGAACCACCCCTGGGCCTTCTGTCCGTTGAGCGTGAACGAGAGCTTTTCGCCCATGGCGGTCCTCCGTGCGCCGGATCGTACGACGACCGACAGCCGTCGCGGGTAGACTCGCGAGGTCTTCCATGAATGCGGCGGTTGCCATGCTCCTCTTCCAGGCGATTGCGGTCGCCCCGGCCGCGCCGGAGACGCGTCCTCTCGTCCTGCGCGTGAGAGATTCTTCGAAGGTGCCCGTGCGCGGGGCTCGGGTCGTCGTCGACGGCACCGCCCCTGCCGATCGCGCGCTCGCCGAGACCCTCGCCCGCGCGGCCGGTGTGTCGAAGGAGGATGGCCTTCTCGACCTCGGGCTCGTCCCGGCCGACCGCTCCTTTGACGCTCCGCGTGGGCGCGCCGGGCTTCCGGGCCGGCACGCTCAAGCTCGCCGGCCAACTTCGAGCCGGGCCGGCGTGACGTCGTCCTCGTCCCGAATCAGGACGTCGAGGTTCGCGTGGCAGGCCTCGCGCAGCGGAGGGGCGAGGCGCGAGCGGAGGTGACGCTCGCGCGGTGCCGGAACCAGCGGCCCCGTTCAAACTGCTACGCGGCCGAGAATCAGGAGCGTCGAGCCCTCGACGATGAGGGGAACGCCCGCTTCCGTCGTCTCGAGGGCGGTTTCTACGACGCCCAGCTGCACGTCCCCGGCCTGGGTGCGACTCGCCAGACGGTCGAGGTGGCTGCAGACGGCGACACGCCGACATTGGTCGTCGAGATGGCCGTCGGAGAGTGGACGCTTCGGGGCACGACTCGACTCCACGACGGCACTCCGAGGCCCGCTCGCCTAAAGGCCATGGAGTTCGTGAACGGAATCGGTGAGGGAACGGCGGCGGAGGGCACGTCGGCCGCGGACGGATCCTTCGAGTTGAAGGTGATTTCGAAGGCCGGCAACATGATCGGCCTCAAGGCGGAATCGGATGACCCGCACGCGGTCGCGAATTCCACGAATCCGATCAAGCTCGACGACGTGACCCGCACCGTCGAGGACGTCGTCGTCGAGCTGGATGCCACCGCCATCGAGGTCAGCGTGCGTGACTCGAGATCGGGCGAGCCTCTCGAGGGCTGCGGGTTCGCGTCGACTGGCAGAAGGACGGGGAATCGGCGTACCGCGGCTCCGAGCTCAAGACGGACGAGAATGGGCGTCGCCCGCGAGTACTCCCTGGCAGGCGGCACGGTTCGGCCGACGTCAGGTGCCGTGGCCATTATTCGAAGGATCTCGGGCAGGTGTCTGTCGCCCGCGACGAAACGAAGAAGATCGACGTCTCGCTCGACCCCTCGAAGGACGTGGTCCTCGCGGCCGTAGACGATGGCGGCAGGCCCCTCGAGGGGGCGCAGGCGTTCGTGCTGTCGGATCCGCTGCGCCTCTACATGGGGGTCGGAATGGCCGGGATTCGTCGCGCGGCTCGGTCTCGACGGACGACGCAGGCGAGATTCGCCTCGATGGAGAGAAGTGTGGCGGCCGGCCGCTGTTTCTCGTGTCGCCCGGACGCGCGATCGCGATGGCTCTCGTTCCGTCGCCCGCTGCGTGCGACGGCCCGGAGGACTGCCGGCTGGTCGTCACCGTGCAGCGCTCGTCGGCGTTCGCCGGCCTGACGCTGCGGAACGAGTCCGGCAAGCCGATCGCGCTGCCCTACGTCACGTTTCTTCGGGACGGGATCCCTGTCCCGAACCAGGTCCTTGCTGCGGCTCTCGCAGTGAACGGAATCGCCCCCGAAGCCGACGCGATGCCGATCGACGTCCGACGAGCCGCCTATCTTCCTCAAGGGAGGTATACGGTGACGACCCCCCACGCCGCCGTCGACTCGGGGACCAAGAAGGAAGTCTGGACAGCTGCCGTCGTCGGCTCCTTCTCCGTCCCTTCGTTCGAGCGCGTCGAGCTCGTCGATCGCGACGGCGTCTCGACGAAGCCGGCGAACGCCGTCGCGCCGCGTTCCGCGGAGCGCTGAGGGGCGCTCGCTCCTATACTCCGGGCGAGTTGAGACGGCTCGGAAGGTTCCTGCGCGCGGCGGCGATCGTCGTCGTCGTCCTCGCCGCGGGGCTCGCGGTCGCCTGGAAGATCCTCTTCCGCGAGGAGCCGTCGCGCCGGACGAACGTCACGGGCTCGCTCTTCACGGACGTGACGGCCGCCTCCGGCGTCGCGTTCCGGTTCCACGGCGACATCATCGACGGCAAGCTCATCCCGACGATGGGCGGCGGCGCCGCGCTCGCGGACTTCGACGGCGACGGCTGGCTGGACCTCGTCCTCGTCCAGCAGGTGAGGAACGGGACGCGCTGGAGCAAGGCCGGCAAGACGCAGCCGCTCGCCGACTGCACGCGCCTCTTCCGGAACCGCGGCGACGGCACGTTCGAGGACGTCACGGAGAAGTCGGGCGTCGTCGCCTGCGGATGGGGCGTCACCGCCATGTGGGCCGACCTCGACGGCGACGGCTTTCCGGACCTCGTCATCGGGAACGCGGGCGACCCGAACCTCGTCTTCCGCAACAGGGGCGACGGGACGTTCGAGAAGATGGACGGAGACGGGCCTCGACGGCGGGAGGTTCACGATCGGCCTCGCGGCGCTGGACGCCGACGGGGACGGGCTGCCCGACGTCTACGTCGGGAACTACCTCGACACGGACTCGCTGCGCGAGTCGAAGGCGCCGGGCACGTCCTTCATGACGCCGGACGAGTACAAGGGGCAGGACAACCAGATGCTCCGGAACCTCGGCGGCTGGAAGTTCGCGGACGTGACGGACGCGAGCGGCACGAGGGACCCCGGCAGCAAGACGATCGGGGCCGTCGCGCTCGACTACGACGGCGACGGGAGGACGGACCTCTACGTCGCGAACGACCAGTGGCGGAACACGCTCTTCCACAACGAGGGAGGCGGCGCCTTCCGCGACGTCTCGGACGAGACGGGCACGGGCTATCCCGAGGAGGGCAGCGTCACGGCCTTCGGCCGCAGGACGCGCAGCGGCATGGGCCTCGTCGCGACGGACCTCGACGGCGACGGCCGTCCCGACCTCTACGTCACGAACTACGCGAACGAGCCGGACACCCTCTACCGCAACGTCGAGGGCGCCGTCTTCGCCGAGAGCGAGCGCGAGGCCTTCGGGGGCGACCACGACCCCGTCCTGCCTCTCTCGAAGTGGGGGACCGTCGCGCTCGACTTCGACAACGACGGCAAGGACGATCTCGCCGTCTCGAGCGGCCAGATCCTTTCGAGGTTCTTCACGGTCGTCGGGCAATGGTTCAACCCGAAGGCGAAGAACTTCGAGGTGGGGGAGAAGAGCTACGCGCAGAGGCAGTTCCTCTTCCACAACGAGAGCGCGCCCGGGACGATGTCGTTCCGGGACGTCTCGGCCGCCTCCGGCGACCTCGGCCGCCTCTGCGTCGTCGGGCGCGGGCTCTCGGCCGGCGATCTCGACGGCGACGGGAAGGAAGACCTCGTCTTCAACCCGATCGACGTCCCGGCGATCGTCCTGCGCAACACGGCGCCCGCGGGCAACGCGCTCGAGATCCTGCCGGTGGCGGGAGCCGACCGGAGGACGGTTCTCGGCACGCGCGTGACCGTCGGCGAGAAGGTCAAGGAGTTCTACGTGGTCCCGTCCTACGCGAGCGGCTCGTGGCTGCCTCTTCACTTCGGCCTCGGGACGGCGACGTCGGCCCGCGTCGTCGTGCGCTGGCCGGACGGCACGCAGCAGGACCTCGGAGAGGTCCCGAAGGGCGCGTGGAAGCTGAAGAAGGGCGGGACGCTCGAGCCGCTGCGGGCGGGGCGTTAGCCGCGCCCGCAGACGTCTCTCAGACGAGGACCGGCTTGCCCGCCGTGTACCTCACGAGGGCCGTCGTGAGGAGGTCCGTGTGCTCGCGCTCCTCGGCCTCCATCTCGCGGTAGAGCTTCCACTCCGACGAGCCGGGCTCGAGCTCTTTCCCGCGCTCGAGGAAGAACTGCCGGGCCCGCTTCTCGAGGTGGACGGCGAGCTTCAGGAGGTCCTCGCCCGTCTCGGTCTTCCGGTCCGCGTCCGCGTAGACCGCCACGCGCGCGGCCGAGAGGCCCGGCGCGGCCGTGTCGGGCTCGGGCACGTGGTAGCGGCGCGAGAGCGTCTCCATGTGGCCGCGCTCCATCGTGGAGAGGTGCGTGAAGAGCTCCTTGAGCGCGGGCGTCGGTCGTCTCCGCGGCGCCGCGCGCGTAGAACGCGAGGCCGCCGAGCTCGATCTCGAACGCGTGCCGGAGGGCCTCGACCGCCCTCTCGGAGTCGAGCGTGACGTCGTGTCCGTGCGAGAGCGTCCCGCCGCAGGCGGGGCAGAGGCCGTACGGGAACGCGAAGCCCTCGTAGACCTTCTGGCAGGAGTCGCACGTCCACGTGAGCGTCAGCCCCGCGCAGCAGACGTAGTCCTCGTCGCCCTCGAGGGGCTGCCGGCACCTCGGGCACACCTTCACGGCATCCGCCTCCTCGACCTTCTTCTTCGGGGCAGGAGCGGGCTCCTCGCCGAGGACGACCGGCCACTGCTTCGTCTCGAGGTACTTCACGATCGCCTTCGCCGCGCGGCGTCCCGCGCCGAGCGCGAGGATGACCGTCGCGCCGCCGGTCACGATGTCGCCGCCCGCGAAGACGCCGGGCAGGTTCGCGGCCTGCGTCTTCGGGTCGGCGTTGATGTAGCCCTCCTCGCGCGTGTCGAGGCCGGGGGTCGAGCGCGCGATGACGGGGTTCGCCTTCGTGCCGAGCGCGTAGATGACCGTGTCGCACAGGAACGTCTCGGTCTCGCCCTCGACCGGAACGGGGCGGCGGCGCCCCGACTTGTCGGGCGGCCCGAGCTCCATGACCTGGCACGTGATCGACTTCACGTCGCCCTTGTCGTCCGTCTCGATCTTCAGCGGGCTCCTGAGCCAGTGGAAGGTGATCCCCTCCTCCTTGGCGTGCCGGATCTCCTCGATGCGCGCCGGGGCCTCGGCCTCCGTGCGGCGGTAGACGCACTTGACGTCGGAGGAGCCGAGGCGGCGCGACACGCGCAGGCAGTCCATGGCGGTGTTGCCCGCGCCGAGGACGACGACGCGGCGGCCGGGCGTCACCGGCGTGTCCTCGTACGGGAAGCGGTCGCCGCCCATGAGGTTCACGCGCGTCAGGAACTCGTTCGCGCTGTAGACCGAGCCCGCGAACTCCCCGGGGATCCCGAGGAAGCTGGGGGCGCCCGCGCCCGTGCCGATGAAGACGGCGTCGAAGCCCATCTCCCCCTGCAGCTGCGGGATCGTGAACGTCTTGCCGATCACCTTGTTCGTCTCGAACTTCACGCCCATGGACTCGAGGTTCTTCACCTCGCGGTCGATGATCGGGCGGGGGAGGCGGAAGGACGGGATGCCGTACTTCAGGACGCCGCCGATGACGTGCAGCGCCTCGAAGATCGTGACGTCGGCGCCCGCCTTCGCGAGATCGCCCGCGCACGCGAGACCCGCGGGGCCCGAGCCGACGATCGCGACCTTGCCGAGCTGCCCGGCGTTCGCCGGCTTCGCCATGACGAAGGCCGGCGCGTTGTCGCCGACGAAGCGCTCGAGGCGTCCGATCGCGACGGACTCCATCTTGCCCTTCACGAGGATGCACTGCGCCTCGCACTGGCTCTCCTGCGGGCAGACGCGCCCGCAGATCGAGGCGAAGAGGTTGCTCTCCTGGATCGCCGAGAGCGCCCCCGCGAGATCGCGCACGAGGACGTGGCGGATGAAGCGGGGGATGTCGATGTTGACGGGGCAGCCCTCGATGCAGGTCGGGCGCACGCACTGGATGCAGCGCTCGGCCTCCTGGAGGGCGTCGACCATGCGGTAGCCGAGGTTCACCTCGAGGAAGTTCCCGGAGCGCTCCACGTGGTCGCGCTCGGGCATCTTCGTCGCGTGGGGCGGGAGCTCCTTGAGCTTCTTGTAGTTGCGCTTCTCGAGCTCGAAGAGCTGCTCCTCGTACGAGCAGACCTTGTCGAAGTCCTTCTGGGCCTCGACCTCCTGCGTCTTGAAGCGGCTCTGGCGGAACGCGAGCTCCTTGAAGTCCACCTGGTGGCCGTCGAAGTCGGGGCCCTCGACGCAGGCGAACTTCACCTTCCCGTCGACCGTGACCCGGCACGAGCCGCACATGCCCGTCCCGTCGACCATGATCGCGTTCAGGCTGACCATCGTCTTGACGCCGAACGGCCGCGTCGTGTCGCAGCAGGCCCGCATCATCGGGAGCGGGCCGATCGCGACGACCTCGTCCACCTTCTCCTTCTCGAGGACGTCCTTCAGGGCCGCCGTCACGAAGCCGGGGCGCCCGTAGGTGCCGTCGTCCGTGCAGACGATCAGGTCGTCGCAGAACTCCCGGAACTTCGCCTCCCAGAAGACGAGGTCCTTCGAGCGGAAGCCGATGATCCCGGTGATCCGGTTGCCCGCCTCCTTGAAGGCGCGCAGCTGCGGGAAGACCGGCGCGACGCCGAGGCCGCCGCCGACGAGGACGACGTGACCCGCCTTCTCGACGTGGCACGGCAGGCCGAGGGGCCCGACGAAGTCGAGGAACGTGTCGCCCTCGGCGTAGTCCCTGAGCATCTCGCGGGTGGTCTTGCCGACGGCCTGGACGACCATCGTGATCGTGCCCCACTCGCGGTCGAAGTCCGCCACCGTCAGCGGGATGCGCTCGCCGCCCTCGCGCAGTCGGACCATCACGAAGTGGCCCGGCTGGGCGGCTCTCGCGACGTCCGGCGCGTAGACGTCCCAGAGGAAGGTCGTGTCCGAGAACTGCTGGCGGCGGACGATTCGATACATGGCCCGGAAGGCTAGTGGAGCGGGCGCCCGGCGACCATGGTGCAGATGGCCTATTAAGACCGCGTCTCGTTACAGGGGGTCGACCCTGACGTCCTCGCGCCGCGCCGCGGCCTCGGCGGCCGCGACCGAGACGGCGCTCGGCCCCTCGGTCGCCCGGAGCCCGGCCCGCGACATCCCGAACGCGGCGAGGAGGTGCCGCGGGGGCTGGAAGTTCAGGTCGGGCTCGTTCACGAAGAGGCGTCCGAGGTTCTCGACGTACGCCCGCGTGAGCTCCTTCCACGTGATCTGGTCGAAGTCCTGCGCGACCTTGCGGCTCCCGAGCGACATGAGGACGAGCGAGTGGAACACCATCTGGTAGATCGCCTTCAGCCGCCCCCGGCTGCGCTCGGGATAGTGCTTCAGGATCTCGCGGATGAAGTGGACGTTGAGCGGGACGTGGAACGACTCGTCCCGCGTGAGGATCGTGAGCACCTGCCGGGCGAGAGGCTGCCTCACGCGGCGGAGCGAGAGCCGGTACGTCGTGGCGCCGATCGTCTCGAACATGAGGTTCGTGAGCATGATCGATTCCATGCGCTCGGCCTTCGCATACGTCTTGTAGAAGGACGTGACCATCCAGCCCATGTCGGTCACGCCGCCGCCGATGTGCTTCAGGAACTCGTCGAGGAGCTCGCGGTGCCAGCCCTCCTCGTTGCCGTAGAGGACGAGGCACTCGGCGAGCTCGGGGTCCCACGCGCGGACCTCCTCCGCGAGCTTGTGGGCGCCCGCGAGGCCGGACTCCTCGGCGCGGTACGCCGCGTTGAAGAAGCTGATGCAGGCGGCGCGCTCCTCGTCGGACTCGAACGTGACGGGCTTCGAGAGGTCGAGGTGCTCGTCGTACATCCGCTCCGCGCGCTTCTCGAGCGTCTCGAGCCACCAGGACGTCGGGCGCTGCGTCGGGATCCCGATGAAGGCGGACGGCGCGGCGGCCAGCGAGCTCACGGCGAGCGGATGTTGCCGAAAAGGACGGGGGGAGGTCAAACAACCGCCCAGGAGGTGCTCACGGCGGGGGAGAACGAGGTCGGGAGCGCCGCAAGCGGCAACGGAGCACTGGCTCGGCTTCGGCGAAACCCCCGGGTCCCGGACGCGATCTACTGAGGCGCCTAAGAAGGACGTTGTCCTTGAAGAAGGGTGAGCCTTCCCCTGACGCGCGCCGCTAAGCGCGGCTGGATGGGTTGAACGGCGCCGCGTTCTGCGCCGCGCTCAGCCGATCTTCCGTTCCGCGGTCGACGTGCCCTCGATGCGTTCCTGACAGGTCTTGCAGACGAAGGCGTTCAGACGGGCGAGGAACTTCCACTCGTCGGACTTGTGCGCGTCGCAGAAGAAGCAGCGGTGGCGGCCGCGCGTCACCGCCGTCTCGTCGAAGGGTACGTGCTCGTCCGCGGAGTTCACGACGGCTTCCACGACGCCCTCCTCAGCGCGGCTGGATGCGGAGGTGGCCGGTGAGGAGCTCGCGGCCGGGGACCATGCGGATCTCGATGCGGAAGTCCTCGCCGGAGGAAGAGAGCCCGGGCAGGGGCACGTAGAGTGGGAGGTTGAACCCCCGCCCGGGCTCCAGGCGGGTTGGATAAGCGAGCATCCGGCACTGGCGAGTCTGGCGGGCGCGCTCGCGGCCCTCGGAGTCGAGGAGGACCAGCTCGAGGAGGGGACCCGTCTCGGTGCTCCCCTCCCATGGCTGCTGCGACTTGTTCCGGAATTCGAGGTGCAACAGAGCCTTCCCCGGCTCGTGGGTGTCGGACACGAGAATCGGGTGCGGGGCGTGGAGCGTCAACGACAGCGTGACGTCGCCGGCCGGCTCTTCCTTCGGCAGATGGCTGGTCAACATGTCGTGGCTCCCTTCGTTCGAGATCGCGAGTGATGCCTCAGCCGATCGGTCCGTGGCGGTCGCAAAGCAGATCGTAGAGACAGAAAAGAAAATCCATACGTCCTCCTCTTCCTCAGTACCCCGCGGCAGGACACGTCTCCTGCCTTCATTCACTTAGACAGGGGAGGAGCAGGTCTTTGACCCCCCGCTCGCCCAAAAAGGCTTCGGCCGCCCGAAGGCGGCCGGCGAAATGCTCAGAAAAGGGGGAGGAAAGCGGGTCTGTGCGGGATCAACCCACGAGGCGCAGGGGCTGGTACGTGCGCTCGATGCCGCTCTCCTCGTCCTGCATGTACGCGCGCACGTGCGCGACGAGGTCGGCGTCGATCGTGCCCTGGTCGAGGCAGACGAAGAGCTCTCCGAGTGCCGGGGACGGGCTGAAGACCGTCTGCTTGCGGTCGTGGCGGAGCGCGTCAACCTCCGCCGCCATCGCGTCGAACTGGCCGGTGCGGCCGAGACACTCGGCGACGTAGAGGCGCGCGAAGAGGACGTCGGTCGCCGAACCATTCGAAGCCGACTCCGCGGCGATCTCGCGAAAAGCGCGAAGGGCGCGAGTGTATTGGCCGCGCAGGAAGTCCAGTTCGGCGAGTCCGGTGCGGATGTAGCGAAGGTGCGCCGAGAAGTCGTGTCGGAGCGCGAGCGTGAGGGCCTTGGCGTACACGGCGCGGGCTTCGTCGAACCGGCGATAGCTGGGCGAGTGACGTGGCGCGGTTGTTCAGCGTCATCGTCAGTGCGCGCGCGTCCCGTTCAGGGTCGAAAGTGATCGACTGCCCGGTCGAAGTACGTGAGCGCCTCGGCGTCGTCGCCCCTCGTTGCCAGGATCGTTCCGATGGCCGCCTCGGATCGCGCGAGGAAATGGTC
This sequence comes from uncultured Acidobacteriota bacterium, assembly GCA_963776915.1. Classification (GTDB taxonomy): domain Bacteria; phylum Acidobacteriota; class Thermoanaerobaculia; order UBA5066; family UBA5066; genus Fen-183. The sequence continues at coordinate 59,773 of CAVZPE010000018.1, forward strand.
CTGACCGAATTCCTCGAAGGTCTTCAGGGCGTTCCGAATGAGCCCCTCGGCTGCCGTGTAGTCGCGGGCGAACGTCGCGGCCTCGCCCTCGTAGTAGTCGCAGAGAGCCGCGCCGAATCCGAGGTCGCCGGCCTCGGTGAAGAGCGGCCGCGCGGCCGCCGCAGCGGCCCTTCCGGCGAGAGCCTCTCCCATCATGACGAGAGCCTGAGATTCGAGCAATCGGGCCTCGGCCTGCACGGCCTGGCGGGGCGCCGGCGTCGACGCGCGCGATTCGCGGTTCACCTCGGCGAGAGACTCCGCCTCCGCGTCGATCGCCTGTGCGAGCGCGAGTGCGCGACGCGGGTCGACGCCCACGAGAGGCGTCCCCTTCTGCGCCGCGTACAGCAGCGCGAAGCCGCGGTAGGGCTTGCCGTCGAGCGCGCGCATCGCGGCCGCGAGCTCGTCTGGTCCGGAGCGCGCGGCCTTCAGGACCAGCTCGGCGGGCCTCTCGGCGTCGACCGAGAGGCGGTAGATCTCCTCGAGCGGGGCGCGCGCCCTCACGAACGGGAGCGTCCGCCCGTACTCCTCGCGCGGCAGCGCCGGCGCGATGTCGGAGTCCATCAGGGCGTCGAAAACTTCGTCGCCCGTCACGGGTTCTCCCTCTCGCCGAGGAGCCGGTAGCACTGCTCGAGGAACGCGGCCCTGAGGAACGACTTCGGGTCGCGCACGCGCGGGTTCATCGCGAGCGCCTTCAGGAAGACCCGCTGCGCGGCGGCCTCGCAGTCGTCCTCGGAGAGGCCGAACCGGATGACGCCGGCCGCGACGAGGCGCGGGCGGAACTTCGCGTTGAGCTCTTCCCAGTTCCACACCGGGCGCGCCGGCAGCTCGAGCTCCGGCGCGGCCGGCCGGGGAGGCGGGTCGTACCCCACGACGGGGGCGAGGCCTTCTACCTTCGTCTGCATCACTGCATCTTCCGAGACTTGAGGCTTATGCTAAACCCGGTTTCCGGCGCGGGTCAAAAGCGCGATTCGTTTCGCACCGGGCGGCCTTCGGGGGCCCGGAAACCCCGCGGATCGAGGGCAACGGTATGGCGACGACGAAGTCCACGGCACTGGCCGGCCTCAAGCACGTTTACGCCTTCGGAGCGGGGTCCGCCGAGGGCAGCGGAGACCGGAAAGACCTCCTCGGCGGCAAGGGCGCGAACCTCGCCGAGATGGCCCGCCTCGGCCTGCCGGTGCCTCCCGGCTTCACGATCACGACCGAGGTCTGCACCCACTACTACGGCAACAACCGCAGTTATCCCAGCGGGTTACGGGAAGAGGTCACGGAGCACCTGGCGGGGATCGAGGAGGCCCTCGGGCGAAAGTTCGGCGACCCGAAAAACCCCCTGACCGTGTCCGTGCGCTCGGGCGCGCGGGCCTCGATGCCCGGGATGATGGACACGATCCTGAACCTCGGCCTCAACGACCGGACGGTCGAAGGTCTGGCGCAAGTCTCCGGGAATCCCCGCTTCGCCTGGGACTGCTACCGGCGTTTCGTGGCCATGTACGGGGACGTCGTCCTGAACCTCAAGCCTCTTGACAAGCGCGAGCGCGACCCGTTCGAAGTGATCCTCGAGAAGAAGAAGATCGCCTACAACGTCAAGCTCGACACGGAGCTCTCGGTCTCGGCGCTCCAGGAGCTCGTGCGCGATTTCAAGGCCGAGATCCGCTACCGCACGGGCCAGACCTTCCCGGACGAGCCGATGGAGCAGCTCTGGGGCGCGATCGGCGCCGTCTTCGGCTCGTGGATGAACGAGCGCGCGATCGTGTACCGCCAGCTCAACGGGATTCCGGAGAGCTGGGGCACCGCCGTCAGCGTCCAGTCGATGGTCTTCGGCAACCTCGGCGAGGACTGCGGCACGGGCGTGGCGTTCACGCGCGACCCCTCCACGGGCGAGAACGTCTTCTACGGCGAGTACCTCATCAACGCGCAGGGCGAGGACGTCGTCGCCGGCGTGAGGACCCCGCAGAAGATCGCGACGCTCGAGTCGCGGATGCCCGCGGTCTACGCGCAGCTCCTCGGGATCCGGCGCACGCTCGAGGACCACTACGGCGACATGCAGGACATCGAGTTCACGGTCGAGAAGGGCAAGCTCTGGATGCTGCAGACCCGGACCGGAAAACGCACCGGCTTTGCGGAAGTCCGCATCGCGGTCGAGATGGTCGAGGAGAAGCGCATCACGCCCGAGCAGGCCGTGCTGCGCGTGAACCCCGACTCGCTGAACCAGCTCCTGCGCCCGATCTTCGACCCGGCCGCCAAGGCCGAGGCGATGGGCGCGGGGCGCCTCCTCGCGCGCGGGCTCAACGCCGGCCCGGGCGCGGCGACGGGCCGCGTCGTCTTCACGGCGCACGACGCCTTCGAGTGGGCCGAGCGCGGCGAGAAGGTGCTCCTCGTCCGCGAGGAGACGAGCCCCGAGGACATCAAGGGCATGAACGCCGCCGAGGGCATCCTGACGGCGCGCGGCGGCATGACGTCCCACGCGGCCCTCGTCGCGCGGCAGATGGGCAAGGTGTGCATCGTCGGGTGCGAGGTCCTGCGCATCGAGCACCAGACCGGCCAGCTCATCGTGGCGCAGAAGACGGGGGACGTGAAGCTCGTCCGCGAGGGCGACTGGGTGTCGATCGACGGGTCGACCGGCGAGGTCCTCGAGGGGCGCCTCGCCACGAAGCCGTCCGAGGTCCTCCAGGTCCTTCTCGACAAGTCGCTCGACCCCTCGCACAGCGAGGTCTACCGGCGCTACGCGACGCTCATGGGCTGGGCCGACAAGGCGCGGCGCCTCAAGGTGCGCGCGAACGCCGACCAGCCCGACCAGGCCGTGAACGCCGTCGCGTTCGGCGCCGAGGGCATCGGCCTCTGCCGCACGGAGCACATGTTCTTCGGCGGCGAGCGCATCACGGCGATGCGCGAGATGATCCTCGCGGACAAGACCGAGGACCGCGAGCGCGCGCTCGAGAAGATCCTCCCGATGCAGCGCGAGGACTTCGTCGGCCTGTTCCGCGCGATGGGCCCGCGGCCCGTCACGATCCGCACGCTCGACCCGCCGCTGCACGAGTTCCTCCCGCACGGCGAGAAGGAGCGCGAGTCCGTGGCGCGCCAGACGGGCGTCGACCCGCGCCTCATCGCGCGCAAGGTCGCGGACCTGTCCGAGATGAACCCGATGCTCGGCCACCGCGGCTGCCGCCTCGGGATCACGTTCCCCGAGATCACGCGGATGCAGACGCGCGCGATCCTCGAGGCCGCGTGCCGCGTCAAGAAGGAAGGGATCGACGTCCAGCCCGAGATCATGATCCCCCTCGTCTCCCACGTGCACGAGCTCGCCGACCAGGCGAAGGTCGTGCGCGAGGTCGCGAAGAAGGTCTTCGAGGCCGAGGGCGTCACGGTGGACTTCCTGCTCGGGACGATGATCGAGCTGCCGCGCGCCGCGGTCACGGCCGACGAGATCGCCCGCGAGGCCGAGTTCTTCAGCTTCGGCACGAACGACCTGACGCAGACGACGTTCGGGCTCTCGCGCGACGACGCGGGCAAGTTCCTGCCGGACTACGTGCGGCGCGAGATCCTGCCGTCCGACCCGTTCGAGAAGCTCGACCAGGGCGGCGTCGGCAAGCTCGTGAAGATGGGCGTGGAGCTCGGCCGCTCGACGCGTCCCGGCCTCAAGGTCGGCATCTGCGGCGAGCACGGAGGCGATCCGTCCAGCGTCGAGTTCTTCCACCGGACGAGCCTCGACTACGTCTCCTGCTCCCCGTTCCGCATCCCGATCGCGCGCCTCGCGGCGGCGCAGGCGGCGCTGAGGAAGTAGTCAGCCGCCGAGGCGCGCGAGGTCCTTCTTCGCGCCTTCGAGGGCGGGATCGAGGCGCAGGGCCTCCCGGTAGGAGGCCCTCGCCTCGTCCTTTCTGCCGGCGCGCTCCAGGAAGTGCCCGAACCGCACGTGAAACCCGGCGTCGCCCGGGCTGAGGGCCACGGCGTGCCGGTACTCGGCCTCGGCCTCGACGATCCTCTTCTCCTTCGCGAGCACGTAGCCGTTCATGAGCGCGCCCCGCGCCGCGTCGAGGCCGGTCAGGATCCGGACCTGCTCCCGGGCCTTGTCCAGGCCGCCTCCGAGAAACCCCGGCGCATTCGCGTAATACGTGACGAGGTCGACGTGCGCCTCGGCGTCCGCCGGGTCGAGCGCGGCCGCCGTCTCGAACTCGGCGCGACACTTCTTCGCGAGGCCGATCCGCGAGAAGAGCGACGCGTGGATCGCTTTCTGCCCGAAGGCCTGGCCGAGGAGACGGTGCGCCGCGGAGCTCCCGGGCGCTCCCGGACCGCCTTCTGGCCGGCTTCGACCGCCGCGTCCCAGTTCTCGGCCCTGAGCGCCGCGCGCAGTCTCCTCGACGGGCGGCGCATCGGCGCGCGAGCGCGAGGAGACGATAGAGAGAGAGAGGAGAAGAGGAAAAGAAAAGAGAAGATTTCTTTGAAGGTGAAGAGGGGAGGGAGCAGCGCCGCGGCTCGTCGAGTCGCATGCACGCCAGGCCGCCTCTCTCTCTTACTCATTCTAAGAAATCCTCTTCGTAGGTCACATGGACCACGCCGGGCTCTCGGAGTGCACGGCTCCGTGCCTGCCGCGCTCCCCGTGTCAAGATCCTCCCATGAACGAACGGGCCCGCCACCATCGTTCCGACCTGCACGAGATCGCCCGGCGCGCGATGCGGGAGAAGGGGCTGACGCCGGACTTCCCGAAGTCCGCCCTGGAGCAGCTGGGCGCGATCACGGCGCCTGCGCCCGCGAAGGAGGACGGGCTGCGCGACATGCGCGCGCTCCTCTGGGCCTCGATCGACAACGACGACAGCCGCGACCTCGACCAGCTCTCGGTCGCGGAGGCCCTGCCGAACGGAGAGATCCGGGTCCTCGTCGCGATCGCGGACGTCGACGCGCTCGTCAAGAAGGGGACGCCGCTCGACGAGAGGGCCGCGCACAACACGACCTCGGTCTACACGGCGGGCGGCGTCTTCCCGATGCTTCCGGAGAAGCTCTCGACGGACCTCACGTCGCTCAATCCGGACGAGGACCGGCTCGCGGTCGTGATCGAGTACGTCGTGGACGGCGGTGGAACCCCTCACGGCACGGACATCTATCGCGCGGTCGTGCGGAACAAGGCGCAGCTCGCGTACGACGGGGTGGACGCGTGGCGCGACGGCCGCGGCCCGATGCCCGAGGCGATGGCGAAGGTGCCCGGGATCGACGCGCAGATGCGTCTCCAGGAGACCGCCGCGCAGAAGCTCCGGGCCCGCCGCTACGAGGAGGGCGCGCTGGACCTCGAGACGATCGAGGCCCGGGCGGTCTTCGACGGCGAGACGATCACGGACCTCAAGGTCGATCAGCAGAACGAGCCGCGCCAGCTCATCGAGGACTTCATGATCGCGGCGAACGGCGTCACGGCGCGGTTCCTCGAGGAGAAGAGGTACCCGTCGCTGCGGCGCGTCGTGCGCTCGCCGGAGCGCTGGCTCCGGATCGTGACGGTCGCCTCCGAGCACGGGTTCACGCTGCCGCCCGAGCCCGACGCGAAGGCCCTCGAGACGTTCCTGAAGGAGCAGCGGCGGCGGGACCCCGTCCGCTTCCCCGACCTCTCCCTCGTGATCGTGAAGCTCATGGGGGCGGGGGAGTACGTCCTCGAGCTGCCGGGCCAGCCGCCCATCGGGCACTTCGGTCTCGCCGTGCGCGACTACACGCACTCGACGGCCCCGAACCGCCGCTACCCGGACGTCATCACGCAGCGCCTCCTGAAGGCCGCGCTCGCCGGCCGTCCGAGCCCCTACGCGAACGGCGAGCTCGCCGGCCTCGCGCAGCACTGCACGGATCAGGAAGACGCCGCGAACAGGGTCGAGCGACTCGTGCGCAAGGCGGCGGCGGCGCTTCTCCTCCAGAACCGGATCGGCGAGCGCTTCAACGGCATCGTGACGGGCGCCTCCGACAAGGGGACGTGGGTCCGCGTCTTCGCGCCGCCCGTGGAAGGCAAGGTGGTGCGGGGCGCGGAGGGGCTCGAGGTCGGCGACAGGGTGCGCGTGAAGCTCCTGTCGACCGACGTGGAGCACGGCTTCATCGACTTCGCGCGGGCGTGACGCTCGAGAGGAACCGGATCAGCAGCTCGTTGACGCGCGCGGGCGCGTCGGACTGCACCCAGTGGCTCGCGTCCGGGATCCGTTCGATCGTGAGGTCCGGCACCCAGCGGTCGAGCCCGTCGAGGAGACCGGGGCCGAGGTAGCGGTCGCGCTCGCCCCAGACGAGAAGCGTCTTCAGGCCCTCGGGCCACGTGCGGCCGCGCGACCTGCGGCGGGAACCGCAACGCCGCGCGGTAGTAGTTCACCGCGGCCGTGAGCGCGCCGGGCCGCGCGAGCGCCTCCTTGTAGAGGCCGATGTCCTCGTCCGAGAACGCGCCCGGCGTCACGGGGTCGCGGCGGAGCATCTTCGCGAGGATCGCGAAGCCGCCCGCCCGGATCCGGCGCTCCGGGAGCCACGGAAGCTGGAAGACGAAAGACGTACGAGGACTTCTTCCTCTGCGCGGCGCTCGTCCTGAGCTCGCGCCGGAACGCGAGCGGATGCGGAGCGTTGAGAAGCGAGAGGGAGAGGAGCTTCTCGGGAAGGAAGAACGGCGCGTACCACGCAAAGGCGCCGCCCCAGTCGTGGCCGACGACGTGGGCGCGTGCGTCGCCCTGTTCCCGGCCCGCCAGCGCGATGAGCCCTTCGAGGTCGCCGAGGAGAGCCTCGATGCGGTACGCGCGCACGCCGGCGGCTTCTCCGACAGGTTGTATCCGCGCAGGTCGGGCGCGACGGCGCGGAACCCGCGGCCGCGAGCGCGGGAATCTGGTGCCTCCACGCGTACCAGAACTCGGGGAAGCCGTGCAGGAGGACGACGAGCGGCCCTTTGCCCTGCTCGACCCAGTGGAGCCGGATCCCGTTGACGCGGCCCTCGCGGTGGGACCAGGTCTCCGTCACGCGCCCTCCCGCTTCGGCTCCCTCACGCGCGTGAAAAGTGCCGCCGAGAGGAGCCCGAGCCCGAGCATCGTGAGCCAGAGGACGCGCCCGCCGCCGTGCTCGAGGAGCGACGTCCCGAGCGGCGCGCCGACGACGAGCGCGAGGCTGAAGGCCATCGTGTAGAGGCCCATGTACGCGCCGCGCTTGTCGGGAGGCGCGGCGTCCGCGACCCAGGAGGACATCGACGGGACGAGGATCATCTCGCCGAACGTCCAGACGACGACGGTCGCCACGACCGCGGGCAGGGACCGCGCCCACGCGAGCGCCCCGAACCCGGCCGCGACGAGGACGGAGCCGAGGACGAGACTGCGCCGGTGCGGCCAGTGCGCCATCGCGAGATTGAGCGGGACCTCGAGGAAGACGATCAGGAGCGTGTTGACCGTGTGGAGCAGGCCGAAGATCCAGACGGCGAGGCCGACGTCGCGCACGAGGAAGACGGACATCGAGGACTCGTGCTGGAAGAAGACGACGCAGACCGGCACGAGCGCCACGAGGAAGAAGACGAGAGACGGATCGCGCAGCCCTTCGCGGCGCGACGGGGCGACGTCGGGCGGGGGCTCCGGGGCCGGCAGCGCGTTCTTCGGGAAGAAGAGGATCAGCGTGGCCGCGGCGAGGAGGGAGGTCACGCCGTCCACGATGAAGAGCGCGGGCCACGACACCGCGGCGAGGAAACCGCCCGCGGCAGGTCCGACGCTCATCCCGAGGTTGACGGCGAGCCGCTGGAGGGCGAACGCCGCCTTGCGCTGGTCGGGCGCCGCGAGGTGCGAGACGACGCTCAGGCTCGCGGGGCGGAACATCTCTCCGGTGAGCGCGATGAGAAGCGTGAGTCCCGCGATCGCGGGGATCCCGCGCGCGAAGGGGACGAGGAGAAGGAGGGCGCCCGAGGCGACGAGCGCGATGCGCATCAGCCGCACGGCCCCGATCCTGTCCGCCAGGCGTCCCGCGACCGGGGCGATGGCGAGCGATCCCGCGCCGAAGAGGGCGAAGACGAGGCCCGCGGCGTCGGCCGTGAAGCCCCTCTCGCTCGTCAGGTAGAGGACGAGGAACGGCAGGAACATCGTCCCCGACCGGTTCACGAGCGACGCGGCCGCCAGGATCCAGAGCGCCCGGGGGAGGCCGGCGAGGCCCCGCCAGGGGTTCACGGGGGGCCTCCGGGAAGCGGCATCACGCGCTGGAGCATACGTGCGCCTGCATCATTCCCGGCGGTCGGCGCGGTTCCGAGAATGTCCTGTTGTGCACGTCGAGTTGACGCTCAACGGTGCCGCCCGGAAGTTCGACGTCTCCGCCGACGCCTCGCTCCTCGAGTTGCTCCGCGACCACGCGGGTCTCACGTCTCCCAAGGACGGCTGCGCGCCGCAGGGCCAGTGCGGCGCGTGCCTCGTGCTCGTCGACGGGCACCCGAAGATGTCGTGCGCCGTGCCCGCCCGCGCGGCCGCCGGGAAGAGCGTCCTGACGCTCGAGGGCGTGTCCGGCGAAGAGCGCCGGATCTACGCCGAAGCGTTCGCGCGGACGGCGGGCCTCCAGTGCGGCTTCTGCATCCCGGGGATCGTCCTGAGGATGAAGAGCGTCCTCGACGCGAATCCGGACCCGACCGACGAGGAGATCAGGAAGAGGCTGGATCCCCACCTCTGCCGCTGCACGGGGTACGTCCGGATCGTCGAGGCGTTTCACGCGGCGGCGCGCCTGCGCCGAGGAGAGGCGCTCGAGCCGCCGGACGAGTCGGGCCGCGTCGGGACGAGCCTCGAGAGATATGAGGCCGGATCGCTCGCGCTCGGAATACGCCCCTTCGTCGCGGACCTCGCGTTTCCCGGGATGCTCCACGGCGCCGTCACGCTCTCGCCGCACGCACGCGCCCGCGTCCTGAGGATCGACACGGCGCGCGCGGCGCGCCACCCGGGCGTCCTGGCGATCGTGACCGCGAAGGACGTGCCGGGGCGCCGCTTCTACGGCCTCATCGTCCCGGACTGGCCGGGGTTCGTGGCCGAAGGGGAGGAAACGCACTGCGTCGGCGACGTCCTCGCCGCGGTCGCGGCCGTCGACGCGCGCACGGCCCGCGCGGCGGCGGCGCTCGTCGACGTCGACTACGAGGTCCTGACGCCCGTGACCGACCCCGAGGAGGCGCTGCGCCCGGGAGCGCCGCGCGTGGGCCCGGAGGGCAACCTCCTCTCGCGGTCGGTCGTGAGACGCGGCGACGCCGAGGCGGCGTTCGCGGCGTCGGCCCACGTCGTCGAGGGGACGTGGCGGACGCAGCGCATCGAGCACCTGTACCTCGAGACCGAAGCCTGCGTCGCCGTTCCGGGCGACGCGTCCGGCGAGAATCCGCGGGCCCGTCTCACGCTCTACACGCAGGGGCAGGGCGTCTTCGACGACCGGCGGCAGGTCGCGGCGTTCCTCGCGCTCCCCGAGGACGAGGTGCACGTCGTCCTCGTCCCGAACGGCGGCGCGTTCGGAGGCAAGGAGGACCTGTCGATCCAGGCGCAGACCGCGCTGCTGGCCCGCGTGACGGGGCAGCCCGTCAAGCTCGTCCTCTCGCGCGAGGAATCCATGCGCCTCCACCCGAAGCGCCACCCGATCGCGATCCACCTCCGCGCGGGCTGTGACGCCGAGGGGCGCCTCACGGCCGTCCGCGCGCGGATGGTCGGCGACTCGGGCGCGTACGCGTCGGTCGGGGCCAAGGTGCTCGAGCGCGCGGCGGGACACGCGGCCGGGCCGTACCGGTGCGCGAACCTCGACGTCGAGGCGCTGGCCGTCTACACGAACAACCCGCCCTGCGGGGCGATGCGCGGCTTCGGCGCGAACCAGGCGCACTTCGCGATGGAGGGCGCGCTCGACATGCTCGCCGGGAAGGTGGGCCTCGACGGCTGGGAGATCCGGTGGCGGAACGCCCTCGAGGCGGGCGACGACTGGTCTACCGGGCAGACGCTCACGGCCTCGGTCGGCCTCAAGAAGACGCTCCTCGCCGTGAAGGACGTCTGGGACGAGGAACCGCGGCCGGGCGGGCATCGCCTGCGGGATCAAGAACTGCGGGATCGGGAACGGGGCGAAGGAATGGGGCCGGGCGCGTCTCGTCGTCGAGGCCGACGGCCGCGTCACGATCTACAACGGCTTCACGGAGATGGGGCAGGGTCTCTTCACGATCCTCGTCCAGTGCGCGTGCGAGACGACGGGCCTCCCGCCGTCCGTCTTCCGCGCGCGCGTCGACACGCGCCATCCGCTGTCCGTCGGACAGACGACGGCCTCGCGGGCGACGTACCTCGGCGGGCGCGCCGTCGTCGACGCGGCCCGCAAGCTCCGCGCCGACCTCGACGCCGGAAAGACGCTCGCCGGCCTCGCGGGGACGGTCTACGCCGGCGAGGTCCTCTCGGACGAAACGGTCGCGCCGGGGGCCGCGCCGCCGCCCGGCAGGCCGGTGAAGCTCCACCCGGCCTTCGGCTTCGCGACGCAGGTCGTCGTCCTCGACGAGGCCGGGCGCGTGAAGAAGGTCGTCGCCGCGCACGACGTCGGGCGGGCGATCAACCCGAAGCTCTGCGCGGGGCAGATCGAGGGCGCCGTCCACATGGGCCTCGGCTACGCGCTCACCGAGGAGATGGTCTGCGCGGAGGGCATGCCGACGTCCTTCCGCATCCGCGACACGGGCGTCCTGAGGGCCGCCGACATGCCCGAGGTCGACGTGATCCTCGTCGAGGATCCGCAGCCGGACGGCCCGTTCGGCGCGAAAGGGGTCGGCGAGATCGGCCTCGTGCCGACGGCGCCGGCCGTCGCGGGCGCGCTCTTCGCGTACGACGGCGTGCGCCGTTTCGCGCTCCCCATGAAGGACTCGGCCGCGGCGCGCGCGCTGAGGCGGTGACACCATGACGATGCATTCCGTTCCCGCCCTGGCGAAGGTCACGGGCCTGAGGTGCGTTCTCTGCGAGGCGGTCTACCCGCACGGCGAGGTCGAGTACACGTGCCCGCGCTGCGGCCTCCAGGGCATCCTCGACGTCGAGTACGACGCCGAGCGCGTCGGCAGACGGTTCTCGCGCCGCACGCTCGAGTCCGATCGCGACCTCTCCCTGTGGCGGTACCGGGCGCTCCTGCCGGTCCCGGACGACGTCACGCTCCTCCCGCCGCCGCGCCTGCAGGTGGGCTTCACGCCCGTCGTCGACGCGCCGTCCCTCGCGAACGAGCTCGGCCTCGACGCCCTCCTCGTCAAGGACGACGGCCGCAACCCGACGGCGTCCTTCAAGGACCGCGCGAGCGCCGTGGGCGTCCTGAGGGCGCGATGGCTCGGGCGAAGGGAGATCACGTGCTCGTCGACCGGCAACGCGGCGTCGTCCCTCGCGGGCTTCGCGGCCGAGGCCGGGATGAAGGCGTACATCTTCGTGCCGGCCTCCGCCCCGGACGCGAAGGTCGCCCAGCTCCTCGTCTACGGCGCGCGGGTGTTCCTCGTCGACGGCTCCTACGAGGACGCGTTCCGGGTCTGTCAGGCGGCGGCCGCGGAATTCGGCTGGTACAACCGCAACTGCGCGATCAACCCGTATCTCGTCGAAGGCAAGAAGACGTGCGGCCACGAGATCGGCGAACAGATGCGGGCGGCCCCGCCCGACGTCGTCACGGTCGCGCTCGGCGACGGTTGCACGACGGCGGGGATCTGGAAGGGGCTCGTCGAGATGAAGACGCACGGCGTCCTCGACCGCCTGCCGCGCCTCCTCGCCGTCCAGGCCGAGGGCGCCGCCCCCCTCGCGAGGACGTTCGCGCGCGGCGACGAGCGGATCGAGCCCGTCGAAGCCTCGACGCTCGCGGATTCGATCAACGTCGGCTCGCCGCGCAACGGCATCAAGGCCCTGCGCGCCGTGCGCGCGTCGGGCGGGGCCATCGTGACCGCCTCCGACGAGGCGATCCTCGCGTGGATCCCGCGGCTCGCCCGCGCGACGGGCGTCTTCGCCGAGCCCACGGGAGTCGCCGCGCTCGCCGGCCTCGAGGCCGCGCTCGAGAAGGGGCTCGTGTCCCCGGGGGAGCGCGTCCTCCACGTCGCGACCGGCAACGGCCTGAAGGACACGCGGAGCGCGATGCGCTCCGCCTCACCCCCGACGCGCATTCCGCCGGACCTCGACGCGGTCCGCCGCGCACTGGAGAAGCACGCATGATCCACGGACCGACGTATTCCGAGATGCGCGACCCCGGCCTCCTGCCCGAGGAGCTGCGCAGGCGCGCGCGGATCGCGGCGCGCGAGGCGCCGCTCGACCCCGTCAACCTCTTCAACATCACGTGGCACGACGATGCCGGCCGCGTGCGGGCGCTCGTCCTGCCCGAAGCTCTCACGGGCGTCGAGGCGCCGATCGTCCTCCTCTTCGCGAAGGACCTGCCGACCGGTTCGCACAAGGTCGGGGCCACGTACTCGGTCCTCATGGAGCACCAGCTGGCGGGCGACGTCGCGCCGGGGACGTCGACGCTCGTCTGGCCCTCCACGGGCAACTACGGCATCGGCGGCGCGTGGGTGGGCCCGCGCATGGGCTACGAGTCGGTCGTGATCCTCCCGGAGGAGATGAGCGCCGAGCGCTTCGAGAAGATCGAGGGCTACGGGTCGCGGGCGATCCGGACGCCGGGCTGCGAGAGCAACGTCAAGGAGATCTACGACGAGTGCAAGAGGCTCGCGGTCGAGCCGCGCGTTCGCGTCATGAACCAGTTCGCGGAGATGGCGAACTACCGCTGGCACTACGAGGCGACCGGCGCGGCGGCGGCCGAGGCCGTCGTCGCCCTCGGGGCCGGCCGTCCCGCCGCCTTCGTCTCGGCCATGGGCTCGGCGGGCACGATCGCGGCCGGCGACGCGCTCAAGGCGCGCTTCGGGACGCGGATCGTCGGCCTCGAGCCGGTCCAGTGCCCGACGCTCTCGCGCAACGGATACGGCGGGCACGCGATCGAGGGCATCGGCGACAAGCACGTCACGTGGATCCACCACGTCACGAACCTGGACGCCGTGATGACGATCGACGACCAGGAGTGCCTGCTCGGGCTGCAGCTCGTGGCCGAGCCCGAGGGCCGGGACTTCCTCGCCTCCGGGGGCGGGCTCGGAGACGCGGCGAACCGGCTCTCGACGCTCCTCGGAATCAGCAGCATCTGCAACATCCTCGGGGCGATCCGGACCGCGCGCTGGCTGCGTCTCGGGAAGGGCGACGCCGTCGTCACGGTGGCGACGGACGGCCTCGACCGCTACCCGTCGGTCCTGCGCCGACTCGAGAAGACCACGGGCCCCCTCACGCGCGCGAAGGCCGAGGCGCGTCTCGCGTCGGTCTTCCGCGGGCAGAAGCTGGACGGGATCACGGAGGGGACGGTCGAGAACCGGGAACGGTGGCACAACCTGAAGTACTTCACGTGGGTCGAGCAGCAGGGAAAGACGGTCGCGGAGCTCGACGCGCAGCGCTCCGAGTCCTGGTGGGCCGACCAGGCCGCGCTCGCGAGCGAAGTCGACCGCCGGCTCCGCGAGGCGCGCGGCTGGTGACCCGGACGGCCGCCGGCACCGCCGGTCCGGCCTCTCTCGCGATCACGGGCGGGACCGTGGTCACGCTCGACCCGCCGGCCGTCGAGCGGCGCGACGTCCTTCTCGGGGCCGCGCCGCGCCGGGAGCTCGACGCCTCCGGCTGCCTCGTCCTGCCCGGTCTCGCGATCGCGCACACTCACCTCTACTCGGCGCTCGCGTGCGGAATGCCGGGCCCCCCGGTGCCGCCCCGCTCCTTCCGCGAGATCCTCGAGAGCGTCTGGTGGAGGCTCGACGCGGCGCTCGACGAGGCGGCGCTCGAGGCCTCGGCGGACCTCGCCCTCCTCGACGCGGCGCTCTCGGGCGTCACGGCGGTGATCGACCACCACGAGTCCCCGTCCTTCATCGAGGGATCCCTCGACGTTCTCGCGCGGTCCGCGCGTCGCGCGGGCGTGCGCCTCGCGACGTGTTACGGCGCCACGGACCGGCACGGCCCCGAGGGCGCGCGCGCGGGCCTCGCCGAGTGCGGGCGGGCGATCCGGGAAGGCTCGCCCGCGATGGTCGGACTCCACGCCGGGTTCACGGTCTCGGACGAGACTCTCCACGCCGCCGTGGACCTCGCGCGGAGGACGGCGGCCTGGCTGCACGTTCACGTCGCCGAGGACCGGTGCGACGCGGGCTCTTTCCGGCGCCTCGACGCGGCAGGCGCTCTCTGACCGAAGACGATCCTCGCGCACGGCGTCCACCTGTCCGCCGACGAGCGCCGCCGCGCGGAGGAGGCCGGCGCCTGGATCGTCCACAACCCGCGCAGCAACCTCCAGAACGCCGTCGGGTACGCGGACCCGAAGACGTTCGGCCCGTGCGTCGCGCTCGGCACCGACGGCATGGACGCCGATCTCTTCGCCGAGGCGCGCGTCGCGCACCTGCGCGCGCGCGAGGCCTACGGACCCGGGGGCGGGATCGACGCCGTCGCCCTGCTCGCGAACGGCCGGCGCCTCGCCGATCCGCGCTCGGAGAGAGCGCGGCGGACTGGATCGTCCTCGACTACGACCCGCCCACGCCGCTCTCGGCCGCGAGCCTCGCGGGGCACGTCCTCTTCGGGCTCGGCGCCCGCCACGTCCGCGACGTCGTCGTGAACGGCGAGCTCGTCGTGAGGGAACGCAGGCCGGTCCGCCTGGACGCCGCCCGGATACGCGCCCGGGCGCGCGAGGAGGCGGCGCGCCTCTGGAAGAGGATGACGTGAGCACGCTGCGCCCCTTCCCGCTGTCCGTGCTCGTCCGCCGCGCGGTCGAGGAGCTCGGGAAGGGTTCCGTCTACGACCTTCCCCTCTCCCGCGTCTTCCGGGGATTCCCGGGGCTCGACCTGTCCGTGCCCTTCCACGGGCATCGCGGCGCGACGCCCGTCGGGCCCGCCGCGGGCCCTCACACGCAGCTCGCGCAGAACGTCGCGCTCTCGTATCTCGCGGGGGGGCGGATCCTCGAGCTCAAGACCGTCCAGGAGAACGACCGCATCGTCGTCCCGCGTCCGTGCATCGACATGCGGACCGTGGGCCTGAACGTGGAGTGGTCGCAGGAGCTCGCGCTCGAGGACACGCTGAAGGAATACGTCAAGGCGCGGCTCCTCGTCGCGATCCTCGCCGATCTCTGCGCCGTCCCCGAGTCGGAGCGGGCCGCGGTCTTCGACGTCTCCGTCGGCTACGACCTGCGCGGCATCCGGTCGCGCCGGATGGCCGCCTTCCTCGACGGGGTGCGCGACGCGCGGGCGATCCTCGACGGGGAGCGCGCCGCGCTGCACCGCGAGCTCCCGGCCGGCCTGAGGCGCTGGGCCGACGTGCCGTGCCCGGATCGGATCGCGGACTCGGTCACGCTCTCGACGTTCCACGGCTGCCCGCCCGCCGAGATCGCGGCCATCGGCGGCCACCTCCTGGCGGAGGGCTTCCACACGGTCGTCAAGCTGAACCCGACGCTCCTCGGCTACGACGAGGTCGAGGAGATCCTGCACGGCCGCCTCGGGCACACGCAGATCTCCATTCGACGCCCGGACTTCGAGAAGGACCTCCAGTGGGCCGATGCGGTCCCCGTCGCGCGCACGCTCCGGGCCGAGGCCGCGCACCGCGGGCTCGGTTTCGGGCTGAAGGTGACGAACACGCTCGTCGTCGTCAACACGAGCGGCTTTCTGCCGGGCGCCGAGGCGTACCTCTCCGGCGGGCCCCTCCACGCGCTCGCGCTCCGGCTCGGCCTGAGACTCCGCGAGGAGCTGGGCGCGGAATTCCCGCTCTCCTTCTCCGCCGGGGTCGACGCGGCCAGCGTGGCGGGCGTCGTCGCCAGTGGATTCGTCCCGGTGACGAGCTGCACGGACCTCCTGCGCCCCGGCGGGTACCAGCGGCTGCACCGGCAGGTCGAGGCACTCGCGGCGGCGATGCGGGAGGCCGGCGCGGCGACGCTCCCCGAATTCGTCCGTGCCCGCGCGGGAAACGCGGGCGCGGATCTCGGAGAGGCCCGTCTCGCGAATCACCGCCGCGCGGCCGCCGAGGCGCTCGAGAGCGCGCGCGAGGCGGCGCCCCGCGCGCCGGCGCCGCCGCGGAAGATCGGGTCGGCCCTCCACCTCATGGACTGCATCAACTGCGACAAGTGCATCCCGGTCTGCCCGAACGACGCCAACGTCGCGTACGAGACCCCGCCGCGGACGATCGCCTACCGCGATCTCGAGGTCCGCGGCGGACGGCTCGCGCCGGCGGCGGAGGGCACGCTCGTGACGGGCGGCCGGAAGGCCTCGCCTCACCAGATCGCGAACTGGGCCGACGCCTGCAACGACTGCGGCAACTGCGACGTCTTCTGTCCCGAGGACGGCGGCCCGTACGTCGAGAAGCCCCGCCTCTTCTCGTCCCTCGCGTCCTTCCTCTCGGACGCGCCGCGTCCCGGCTTCTTCGCGCGGCGCGAAAGGGACGGCTCGATCGCCGCCCGCGGGCGCTGGGGAGGCCACGACGTGGCGCTGCGCGTCGCGCCCGGCGGGTCGGCCGTGTTCGGCGACGGAGTCGCCGAGCTGCGGTTCGCGACCGCCGACGATCCCGCGCCCGCCGAGGCCCGCCTTCTCGCCGCGCCGGCGCCCGAGGGTCACGTCGTGCCCGTGGGCCACTACCACGTGCTGCGCGCGCTCCTGGACGGGCTCTTCGCTCCGGGCGCCGTCTCGTGGCTGACCGCGACGTTTCCGGATCCATCCGCATGGGAGATCCCGACATGACGACCGCCTCGATCGACCTCGCCGCCGCGGACCGCCTGCGTGGCCGGAGCTTCCTCCTGACCGACGACGCCTCCGCGGAAGAGCTCTCCGCCCTCCTCGCGGTCGCCGAGCGCCTCGCCGCGCTGGACCGCGCGGGAAAGAAGACGGCGCTCCTCCCGCACGAGCTCGCCTACGCGCTCTTCTTCGACAACTCCACGCGGACGAAGTCCGCGTGGGCGGGCGCCGCGGCCCGGCTCGGCATGCATCCCGTCATCGTGGACGGCTCGTCCACGCAGGTCTCGCACGGCGAGACCGCCGCGGAGACGGGCGCCATGCTCGGGATGAACGCGCACGCGCTCGGCGTGCGGCACGACCTGATCCTCGGCGAGGGCAACGCCTTCATGCGGGACGTGAAGAAGGGCATCGACGACTACCTCGCGGCGACGGGCGACCCGCGAAGCGTTCCCGTCGTGAACCTGCAGTGCGACGTCGACCACCCGACGCAGACGCTCGCGGACCTCTGCTGGCTGCGGGAGCGGTTCCCCGAGGGTCTCGCCGGGAAGCGCATCGCCGTGTCGTGGGCGTACTCGCCCAGCTACGCCAAGCCTCTCTCGGTCCCGCAGGGGCTCGTCATGCTCCTGACGCGCTTCGGCGCGCACGTGACGCTCGCGCACCCGGAGGGATACCGCCTCATGGATCGGTGCCTCGCGTCCGCCAGGGCGCACGCCGCGTCCTCCGGCGGCTCGTTCCGGACGGTCTCCTCGATGGACGAGGCGTTCGAGGGCGCGGACGTCGTCTACCCGAAGAGCTGGGGGCCGTACGACCTCATGCTCTCCCGCGTGGACGCGAACCGCGCGCGCGACTCGAAGCGGATGGCCGAGATCGAGAAGGAAGCACTGGAGAGAAACGCGCAGCACCGCGACTGGATCTGCGACGAGCGGCGGATGAAGACGACGAAGGGCGGCGACGCCCTGTACATGCACTGCCTGCCCGCCGACATCGGCGCGGAGGTGTCGCCCGGCGTCATGGCGAAGCATGCCGGTGAACGTCGCGCGCGAGGCGAACTGGAAGGTCTACGTCGTGATGGCGCTGCTCGCGGCCGCGAAGGTCCCGGACCTCGCGCGCCGGCTGGAGGCCCTGTGAGCAAGGAGACGACGACGATGAACGAGCTCGACGTGAAGGTCGCGGAGCTCGCGGAGAAGTACCGGCCGCTCGCGGCCGAGATCCTGCGGGAGGTCATCCGCATCCCGGCCGACCACGTGGACCGTCCGGCCGAGGCCGGCGGCGACGCGAGCTGCGGCCTCTCGAACCACGAGAAACCGCGCCTCGAGTACCTCATGCGGAAGATCCTCGAGGTGGGCGCCGTCCGCCGGAACGAGGACGTCAACTTCGACGGGTACGGCAACCTCGTCTGGACGGTCGACGACCCGACCGACGGAATTCCTTCGAAGGAAAAGAGAGTCATCTACTTCGACGGGCACACGGACACCGTGCGAGCCCTCCGTTCCACCTGGAAGGAGAAGACGGGTGGGGTCGATGCCTTCGAAGGACTCTTCGACGCCGCCGCTCTTCGACGGGAATTCCTCGGGCGCGAGCTCGGGTACCTGCCGCCCGACACCGAGTGGGAGCATCTCGTCTTCGGGCGAGGCGCCGCGGACCAGCTCTCGGGCGTCGTGACGCAGGTCGTCGCGACGAAGATCCTCCTCGAGCTCGCGCCGCTCGGCGCCTTGCGCGGGGCGATCGTCCGCTCGTACGCGACCGTCGCCGAGGAAGACAACGACGGCGGCGGGCCTCAGTTCGTCGTGAGGAAGGTCCTGCCCGGCGCGGGGCCCGAGCTCGTGCCGGACGCGGTGATCCTCACGGAGGGCACCGGAGACTCGGCGAAAGGCGCGCTCGGGATCTACCGCGGCCAGCGCGGCCGCATGCAGATCGAGGTTTCCGTGACGGGGAAGTCCTGCCACGGCTCGATGCCGTGGGAGGGCAAGAACCCTCTGGAGTGGGCGGCGCCCATCCTCGCCGAGGCGGCCCGGCGGTACGAGGCGCGCGACGGATTCCTCGACCACCCGTTCCTCGGCCACGGCACGCGCACGGCCTCGTGGGCGCGCCTCGACACGCCGAGCGACTGCGCCGTCCCCGAGCGGTTCGTGTTCCGGTTCGACCGGCGCCTCACGATCGGGGAGACGCCCGGAGAAGGCCGTCGCGGACGTCGAGGGCCTCGAGGCCGTCGCCGCCGCCCGCGCGGCGGGCCTCGAGGTCGTCGTTTCCGTTCCGACGTACGACGAGCCGACGTGGACGGGCTTCACGCTCCACAACCCGCAGATCTACATGGGCTGGCTCACGCCGGAGGACCACCCGGCGATCCGGGCCGCCGTCGCGGCGTACCGGGCCGTCGTGTCGCCTCACGTTCCGGACGGAGGCCGGCGCGGCGCGCTTCGCCGGGAGCCGCGCGTCGACCGGTGGATCTTCTCGACGGACGGCGTCGGCTTCCCGGTCCCGAAGGACGACGCGTCGATCGCCGTTCCCGAGCGCAAGCGCTGGGTCACGTCCGGCGCCGTGAAGCACCCGGCCATGTTCGGGATCGGGCCGGGCATCGAGCAGAACACGCACAAGATCGGGGAGTGCGTGGACCTGCGCGAGGTCGTCCACGCGGCGGCGGTGCTCGCGCGCTTCCCGAGCGCGTTCGTGGCGCTTTCCGGCTAGCGGACGATCCGCGTCGCCGCGCGCGTGAGCCGGTCCATGACCGCGCGGCCGACGCCGCGGCGCGGGATCGCGAGCGCGAGGAGCTCGGTGCCCTTGCGGCGCGTGCGCAGCGCGGCAAAGAGGTTGCGGGCGATCTCTTCGGGGGAGGAACCGAGGAGAAGAAGTTTCTGCTTCGGAAAGAGAGAAGAGAGAGCCGACGGGCCGAGGACGAGCGCGTCGGGATGTGATCGGAAGTAAGAGAGAAGAGAAGATTTTCTTAGAAAGAGGATCAGGGGTCGCGCCGGTGCGTAGTGGGTGTACTTCGTGCCGGGGCTGACGGCGGCCGTTGCAGGAGGGGGCGGCGGCGCGCTGCCCGCGGCGCGCGCCGCCGCCCCCCGCCCTCGCGCGCTTCGCCGCCGCGCCTGGCCCGGGAATCATCTTTCGGAGAGTCTCCTCGCTCAGCGCGCCCTGTCTCAGGATCGCCGGAAATGGCTCGAGCGCAACGACGGTCGACTCCAGGCCGTGCGCCGTCGGGCCGCCGTCGAGGACGTAGACGTCCGGGAAGTCCTCGGCGACGTGCGCGGCCGTCGTCGGGCTCGGGCGTCCCGAGACGTTCGCGCTCGGCGCGGCGATCGGGACGCCCGCGAGGCGCACGAGGTCGCGCGCGAGGCCCTGCGGCATGCGCACCGCGACTGTATCGAGGCCGGCGGTGACCGAGGAGGGGATTGAAGATTTCTTGGAAAGTATGAGGGTCAGAGGCCCCGGCCAGAAGCGGCGCGACCAGCGGGCGGCGCGCGGCGGCACGTCCCTCGCATACCCTTCTAAGCATCTTCAAGTCGCTGACATGAACGATCACCGGGTTGTCGTGCGGACGTCCCTTCTTGGCGAAGATCTTCGCGACCGCCTTCTCGTCCAGCGCGTTCGCGCCGAGCCCGTACACCGTCTCCGTCGGGAACGCGACGAGCTCCCCGCGGCGCAGCCGCGCCGCGGCCGCGCGCAGGGAGCGCGCGTTCGCGGGGTGGATGTTCTTCCGCCGGCCCATCCGGGGATCTTAGGGTCAACTAGCCTTCGTTCGGGGATTCGGCGAGCAGCGCGAGGTCCGCGAGGTCCTTGGGCCGCCCGGTCGCGCGCTTGTTCGCGACGAAGTCCGCCCTCCCGATGACGGGGGCAACGACTCCGGGCAGATTGACGGCCGTCCTCCGGGGCCAGGCGTCCTCGAACGTGACGCCCGAGATGCTGGTGAGGAGGTCGATGCGTCCGGGAGGGACGCCGATCTGGAAGACCGTCCCGGGCCGAGAGAGGTCTTCGAGCGTCAGGTCGAAGAGAGGGGCGCCAAACTCCGCAAGGGCCGCGCGCACCCTTCCCGCGTTCTCGGGTGTCGGTCGCACCCAGATGTCGATGTCGCCTGTCGCGCGCGGGACGCCGTAGGCCGCGAGGGCGTGCGCGCCGACGAGGAGGAATTCAGCCCCGGCTTCGGAGAGTGCGGACAACATCTCGACGAAGTCGCGGTTCATCGGAGAGCCCCTCCTTGAACATCCAGGCCTGGAGCGTCAGCGGCCAAACCATCGCGACGCGCTCCGAAGGGGTCATCCGAAGCACGTCCTGGTCCTTCCCCTCGTCCTCGAGGCGAAGCTTCCGAACGGGCCAGCGCGCTCTCTCTGCTTTCGTCGACACCCGTGGATTTTACTCCGCGCCGGCGTTCTACCGCATCGCCTCCATCGGCGAGAGGCGTGAGGCGCGGATCGCGGGGTAGAGGCCGAAGCCGAGCGCGAGGCCGAGGGCGACGACCCACGCGACCACGAGGCCCATCGGGTTGACGACGAGGCCGTACGGGAACTTCGACGAGAGAGCCGTGCAGAGCGCCGCGCCACCCACGGTTCCCGCGAGGGCGCCCAGCCCCGCGAGGACGCACGCCTCGAGGAGGAACTGCACGAAGATCTCGCCGTCGGAGGCGCCGAGCGACTTGCGGAGGCCGATCTCGTACTTGCGGTCCGAGAACGAGATCAGCATCACGGAGAGGACGCCGACGCCGCCCACGAGGAGCACGGTGCCGGCGAGGCTGGAGAGGACGACGCGCCAGCCGCGCATCTCTTCCATGAAGCCGGCCCACGAGCGCGCCGCCTCGGCCTCGAGGTCCTTGATCTCGACGTCCTCGATCCCGTGGTGGGCCTGCTTGGCGCGGCCGAGGACGAGCGCCGTGACCTCGTCGAGATCGGAGCGCTTGCGGAGCTTGAGGGCCACGGACGTGAGCTTGTGGTCCGCGTCCATGCGGTCCATGTACGTCTCGAGCGGGATCATGAGGCCGTTCGAGTCGAGCCAGAGCTCCTCGTTGAAGATCTGGAGGGGCGCCTGCAGGCCGACGATCCGGAACGTGAGGCCGTCCACGAGGACGTCGCGGCCGACGGGGTCGGCTCCGCCGAAGAGCTTGACGCCGAGCGTCGAGCCGACGACCGCGACCCTGCTGCGACGCTTGCGGTCGTCCTCCGTGAGGCCGCGGCCGGAGGCGATCGGGCGGTTCATGAGGAGCGCGTAGTCGGGCGTGAGGCCGGTGACCCAGATGCGCTCGGGGCCGCCGGCCGTTCTCACGCGCGTCGACTTCGTCGCACGCGGAAGGAACGCGACCACGGCGGGGTGCGGCGCCGTGATGCGGGCGAGGTCCTCGTAGCGCAGGCCGGGGCTCATCGCGAACCGCTTCTGTTCCTCGGTCGTCTCGGGCGTCTTCGGCTGGATCACGACCGTGCCGTCCCAGCTCATCCCCGAGAACCCGATCGCGACCTTGTCCAGGACGCCGTCGAGGACCGACGTGAGGACGACGAGCGCGAAGACGCCGAGCATGAGGAGCGTGAGCGTGAGGAGCGAGCGCAGCTTGTGCGCCCAGAGCTCCACGAACCCGCCGACGACGACCTCCCAGACGAGGCCGAGGCGCGCGCCCCAGGAGAGGCGCCGTGCCGCCATGCGGGACGCGTCGCAGCGGGAGAGGGACGAGAGGGGGATTTTCTTCGAAGGAGGTGGGAGCGCTGCTCATCGGGAGGCGTCCCCCCGCGCGAACGGCCGGCTGCGCTCGCCGTCATTCACTTTCTAAGAAGATCTTCTTCTTCTTCTCTCTTCTTCTTCCTCTCATTCATACCGCAGCGCCTCCATCGGGGAGAGGCGGCTCGCCTTCCAGGCCGGGTAGAGGGCGAAGAGGAAGCCGAATCCGGCCGCGAGGGCGAAGGCCCACACGAAGCTCATGGGCTGCATGTAGAGCGGGATCTGGAGGAAGGAGGTAATCGTCTTCGAAAAGAGAATGCCGCCCAGGAGGCCCGCGAGGGCGCCGAAGCCCGTCACGAGGAGCGCCTCGGTCATGAAACCCTTGAAGATCTCCCGGCCGGAGGCTCCGATCGCCATCTTGACGCCGACTTCGCGCACGCGCTCCTTGAGCGTCGCCATCTGGATGTTCACGTTGACCATGCCGCCGCCGATGAGCGACAGGATCCCCGAGAGCATGAAGATCATGTTGTAGACGTCCCCCTGGCTCCTGTGCTTCCGGATGCGGGCCGCGATGTCGTCGATCCGGAAATCCTCCTGCTGGCGATGGTTGCCGACGAGGAGGCTCGAGAGGTTGTCGCCGAACTTCTCCATCACGTTCAGGTCCTTGAACCGGAAGACGACCCGGTCCACGCGCTGCCAGCGGTCGCCGTTCATCCGGCGCGCGACGAGCGTCGACGGCACCGCGATGATCCGGTTGCGCCACGCGAACTGGTTGCCCTGGTTGTCGCGCCAGCGGAAGACCTTCTCGGCGAACGTGCCGACGACGACGACGGGGATGTCGCCCACGCGCACCGTCTGGCCGACGATCTCGCCGGTCGGGAAGAACGTGGACGCGGCCTCCGCCCCGAGGATCGCGACGGCGCGTCCGTTCCCGTGGTCCTCGGCCGTGAAGTCGCGGCCCTTCTCGATCGTGTAGCCGTTCAGCGCCAGGTAGTCCCCGCCGATGCCGGTGATCTGGCGGTCCTGGTCCGCGTACGCGGAGCGCACCCGGGCGCGCGCATTCTTCTGCTGCGAGACGCCGGTCGTCGCCTTCGCGTCGAGCGCGCCGCCCTCCTCGGCATCCTCGTTGCGCAGGCCGAGGTTCGCGTTCTGGAGCGCCGTGGGCTGGCCGTCCTTGACCGCCTGCGAGGGCTGGACGTTCATCCGGTCCATGCCGCCGAGCTTCACCCAGCGTTCGTCCGAGCGCTTCCGCTGGCTGTCCGAGATCGAGAACCCGCCGAGCACCGACGCGACGCCGAGAACGACCCCGAGCGTCTGGAGCGTCGAGCGGCCGAGGTTCTCGCGGATCTCGACCCAGGCGCCGTGGAGGCGCTCGCGGAAGGCGCCGGAGAACATCAGGCCGCCTTCTGCTCGGGAGCGACGACGAGCCCGTCGCGCAGCTCGACCTTCCGCTGCGCGAGCGAGGCGATGTGCGGGTCGTGCGTGACGAGGACGACCGTGTTGCCCGCACGGTTCAGCTGCTGGAAGAGGCCGAGGACCTCCTCGCCCGTCTTCGAGTCGAGGGCGCCCGTGGGCTCGTCCGCGAGGAGGAGCGCGGGCGTGTTCGCGAGGGCGCGCGCGATCGCGACGCGCTGACGCTGGCCGCCCGAGAGCTGCGCCGGGAGGACGTTCGCCTTCTCGGGGATCCCGACCTGCTCGAGGAGCTCGAGCGCGCGGCGGCGGCGCTCCTTGCGCGAGATGCCCGCGTAGAGGAGCGGGAGCTCGACGTTGCGGGCGATCGAGGCCTTCGGGAGCAGGTTGTAGCTCTGGAAGACGAAGCCGATCTTCTCGTTGCGGATGCGCGCGAGCGCCGCCCCGGACAGGCCCTGCACCATCACGCCGTCGAGCGCGTACGAGCCGGCCGTCGGCGAGTCGAGGCAGCCGATGATCGCCATGAGCGTCGACTTGCCCGAGCCCGAGGGGCCGACGAGGGCGACGAACTCGCCGCGCGCGACGGTCAGGTCGATCCCGCAGAGCGCGTGGACGGCGTTCCCGTTCGCGCCGAAGACCTTGGTGAGGCCGGCCGTCTCGATGATCGCCCGGTCAGTTGTCATCGTCCTTCTCGACTTTCTTCTTCGTCGGGTCCTCCAGCGCGACCTGCTCGGTTCCCTTCAGGCCGGAGCGGATCTCGACGCGCTCGAGCGTCGCGATGCCGGCCTCGACCGGGACGACGTCGTAGAAGTCCTTCCAGTGGTCCGACAGCCAGATGTACTTGGCGCGGCCGTTGAGGCCTTCCTTCGCCTCGGCGATCTTCTTGGGGGCGAGGTTGTCCTTGAGGCGGTAGACGACGGTCTTGCCCTCGCGGCGCTGGAGCGCCTCGAGCGGGATCGAGACCGCCTTGTCCCTCTTCTCGCCGAGGATCTCGACGTTCGCGCTCATCCCCGTGCGGTAGGCGTCGCCGAGCTCGTCGAGCGCGACCTCGACGGGGAAGACCTTGATCTTGTCGAGGAGCTTGGCGGCCGGAGCGACGAAGCGGACGCGGCCCGAGAAGTTCTTCTGCGGGTACGCGTCGAGCGTGATCCTGACGGGCTGGCCGACCTTCACCTTCGCGATGTCGACCTCGTTGAGGTTCACGCGAATGAGGAGCGTCTTGAGGTCCGCGACCGTGAAGAGGACCGTGCCGGCGTTGAACGACGACACGCCGGACGTGACCGTCTCGCCGAGCTCGACGCCCTTCGTGATCACGACGCCCGACATCGGGGCCGTGACGCGCGCGCGCTGGGTGACGGCGTCGCCCGAGATCGGGATCCCGTGGCCCTCGACGATGTCGTACCGCTGCCGGGCCGCCTTGAGGCTCTCGTCGGCGAGGTCCCGCTTCGTGACGTAGTCCTTGAGGGTCTCGCTCCCGATGAGGCCGTCCTTGTAGAGGCGCTGCTGGGACCCGAGCTGGCGCTCCGCGTCCTTCAGGGCGACTTCGGCCTGCGTGACGCCCGACCGCACGTCCGACAGGGACTGGGCCTGGGTCACGTCGGGCTCGACCTCGGCGAGGACGTCGCCCGCCTTCACGACCGCGCCTTCACGGACCTTCAGGGACACGACGCGCCCCGAGACCGCCGATTTGACGTCGACCTTCATCTCGGGGTCGACGACGCCGACCTCCCGCACGCTGACCTGCAGGTCCTCGGCCTGGACCTTGCCGAGGCGGAAGGGCGGCTGGTCCGGGCCCTTGGCCTTGTCCTTCCCCCGGGACGCGAAAACGACGCCTCCGCCCGCGAGAATGACCACTCCGGCGGCCGTGAGGATCCATCTGATCTTCTTCGACATGCGAGACCTCGGCTTCCTATACGGAAGCGCGCCCCGGAAGTTCGCGGGGAGGCTCCCGGTGGATCCCGAGTTGCCCCATGACGGGCCTCGATGTATCCTGTTGTCCAGTGGTGTCCATCGCTGAGAAAAGGGGCCCCGGAGCGCCGAACCAGGCCGGCGACATCCTCACGATCCGGCAGCTCTCCGAATACCTGATGGTGTCGGAGAAGACGATCTACCGGATGCTCGAGAGGAACCTCCTGCCGGCCGTGAGGGTCGGGGCGCAGTGGCGCTTCCGCAAGCGGGACATCGACACGTGGCTCGACGAGCAGGTGAAGAAGGTGGAGGTCGAGGGGCAGAAGGCGGTCCTCGAGGAGCTCGCCCCGTCGGAGATCGACATCCACCCGCTCCTGAACCCGAAGAACGTCTTCCGCGACGTCCCCGAGCTGCCGCGGGACGAGCTGATCGCGTGGATCGTGATGCACGCGGCCCTGGACCCCGGCGTCGACCGCGAGGCCCTCTGCGCGTCGATCCGCGAGCGGGAGGAGCTCTGCTCGACGGCTCTCGTCAAGGACGCCGCCTTCCCCCATCCGAACTCGCCGTCGGACTTCGGGTTCGCGAGAAAGCAGGTCCTCCTCGCGGTCCTGCGCGAGCCCGTGAGCTTCAACGACCCGCACGGGCACCGTCCGCGGGTCATCGTCGTCATCCTCGCGCGGACGGTCCAGGGGTACCTCCTCGCGATCTCGCGCGCCGTCAAGCTGTTCGGCAACGCGGCGCTGATCGGCCGCATCACGAAGAGCTCGAGCGCGAGCGAGGTGATCACCGCGATCCGCGAAGCCGAGGAACGCCTCACGGCGTCCGCATCCCGGTGAGACAGGCCACGGCATGCGCGTGACGGTCCGGGAGGCCGCGGCCCTCCTCGACGCCCCGGAGGCGAGGGTGTACGCGTGGATCGAGTCCGGCGACCTGCCCGCGTACCGGATCAACGACCAGTACCGGATCAACCGGAGCGAGCTCCTCGAGTGGGCGACCGGACGGAACCTCCCCGTCGCGCCCGCGCTGTTCCACGAGGCCGAGGAGGACGAACGCATTCCGTCGGTGGCCGAGAGCCTCGAGCGCGGAGGAGTCCATCACGACGTCGGCGGCACGACCCGCGACGAGGTCCTCCGGTCGATCATCGCCCTGCTCAAGCTGGACGACGAAGGAGACCGCGAGACGCTCCTTCAGCTGCTCCTCGCGCGCGACGAGGCGGCGGTCGTGCCGGTCGGGGACGGGATCGCGATCCCGCACGTGAGGAACCCCATCGCCCTCGCGACGGACGAGCCGACCCTCACGCTCAGCTTCCTCCGCCAGCCCGTCGACTTCGCCGCGCCGGACGGCCGGCCCGTCTTCGCGCTTTTCTTTCTCGTGAGCCCGACGACGCGCGTCCACCTGCAGATGCTCGCGAAGATCGCCTACCTCCTCCGGGACACCGGATTCCGGGAAGCGCTCCAGGCCCGCGCGCCGGCCTCCCGCCTGATCGAGATCGCGCGGAACGTCGAGGGGGACGCGGCGTGAGGCCGTTCGAGCACGGGACGGAGGCGGCACGTGTCGCCCGTTGACGCGATTCTCGTCGCGCTCGCTCTCCACGTGGCGGGGGGCGTCGTCCCCCTGCTGGCGCGGGGGCGGGCCGCCGAGCGCGCCGCGGCGGCGCTCTCGGTCGCGGGATCGCTCGTCGGGCTGGCCGGGGCCGCCGGCGCGCTCTTCGCGCCGCAACCGGGGCTCCTCGCCGCGCCCTGGCACGTGCCGGGCGGCGCGATCCTGCTCCGACTCGACGCCCTCGCGGCGGCGTTCCTCCTCGTGGTGTTCCTCGTCTCCGGCCTCGGCGCCGTCTACGGGCTCGGCTACTGGCCCCGGGCGGAACGGCCGGGGTCCGCGGCCCGCCTCAGGCTCTTCTACGCGCTCATGACCGTGGGCCTCGCGCTCGTCGTGACGGCGGCGCACGCGGTGCTCTTCCTCGTCGCCTGGGAGCTCATGGCCGTCTCGGCCTTCTTCCTCGTCACGGCGGAGGATGGCGAGGCGGAGGTCCGCCGCGCCGCGTGGGTCTATCTCGTCGCGACGCACGCCGGCACGGCCTGCCTGTTCGCCGCCTTCGCCCTGCTCCACGCGAGCACCGGCTCGTTCGAGATCGGGAGGGTGGCGCCGTCCCCCTCGCTGTCGGTCGTGTTCCTGCTCGCCGTCGTCGGGTTCGGCATGAAGGCGGGCATCGTGCCGCTGCACTTCTGGCTCCCCGCGGCCCACGCGAACGCGCCGAGCCACGTCTCGGCGCTCATGTCCGGCGTCATGCTGAAGGCCGGCGTCTACGGGATCCTCCGCTTCACCTCCCTCGTCGACGCGCCGCCTCCGTGGTGGGGGCTCCTCCTGGCCGGGCTCGGCGCGGTCTCCGCCGTCTCGGGCATCGCGATCGCGGCGGGCCAGACGGACGTCAAGCGGGCGCTCGCGTACTCGAGCGTCGAGAACATGGGGATCGTCTGGCTCGGCATCGGTCTCGCGCTCTCGGGCCGCGCGCTCGGCCAGCCCTCGTGGGTGACGCTCGGATTCTGCGGCGCCCTCTTTCACGTCTTCAGCCACGCGTGCTTCAAGTCGCTCCTCTTCTTCGGGTCGGGCGGCATCGCGCACGCGGCGCTCACCCGGAACATGGACCTCCTCGGCGGGCTCGCCCGGCGGATGCCGGTCACCGCGGGCCTCGTCCTCGTGGGCGCTCTCGCGGCCGCCGGGCTGCCCCTCTTCAACGGCTTCGTCGGCGAGTGGCTCATCGCGCTGGGCCTCTTCGAGACGCTCCGCTCGAGCTCTCCCGGCGGCTGGGTCCTCGCGTTCGCCGCTCCCGCGCTCGCCCTCGCCGGCGCGCTCGCCCTCGCGTCCTTCGTGAGGATCGTCGGGGTGACGTTTCTCGGCGCGCCCCGCAGCCGCGGGGCCGCGGAGGCGCACGAGCCGCCGGCCCTCATGTGGGTCCCGATGGCCGTCCTCGCCGCCGCGTGCGTCGCGCTGGGCCTGCGCCCGGCCGTCCTCGTTCCGGCGCTCAACGCCGCCGAGGGTGCCTGGCTGGGGTCCCCCGTCGACGCGGGCGTCCTCGCCGCGACCCTCGCCCCGCCCGCCGGGGCGCTCGTCGTGCTCGGCGCGGCGCTCGCGATCGCCGTCCTCTGACTCGTCGGCCTGAGCCCGCGCGCGGCCCGCCGCGCGCCGACCTGGGACTGCGGCTACGCGGCGCCGACCCCGAGAATGCAGTACACGTCCGGATCGTTCGGCGCGGCGATCGTCGCGGTGCTGCCCGGGTTCCTGGCGCCCGCCACCCTGGCGGAGCCGGCGGCCGGCCTCTTTCCGCCGGCGGCGTCCTTCCGGACCGACGCGCCGGATCCGTTCGGCGCGAAACTCTACGAGCCGTTCGCCTCGCGGTGGGCCGGCCGGCTCGCCCGCCTCCGCAGGCTGCAGAGCGGCCGCCTCACGCTCTACCTCGTCTACGTGTTCCTCACGATGCTCGTGACGCTCGCCTGGTCGGTCCTGAGGCCGTTCGTCCGATGACGAGCCTCGGCCTTCTCGCGATCGCGTCCGCTCTCGCCGGGGCGAGCGGCCTTCCCGGCCTGCTGTTTCCCGCGGGTCGGGCGGCGGGCCAGAGGCTCGCGACGGTGCTGCACGTCGCCGGATGCGCCGCCGGGGCCGGCGGCCGCGGCCTGGGCGCTCGCCGGCGGCCCTGAGACGGCGCGATTCGCCTGGCCTCTGCCCGGCGGGTTCGTGACCCTCTCGCTCGACCGCCTCTCGGCGTTCTTCCTCGTGCCCGTCTTCGTCGTCTCGGGTCTCGGCTCGATCTACGGCGAGGGTTACTGGAAGGAGTCGCGGCACCCCGAGAACGGGCGCAAGCTGCGGCTGTTCTACGGCCTCGCGACGGCCAGCCTCGCGCTCGTGATGGCGGCCGGCGACGCCTGGAGCTTCCTCGTCGGCTGGGAGATCGTGACGCTCGCGGCCTTCTTCCTCGTCACGACCGACCAGGGCGACGCCCGCGCCCTGCGCGCGGGGTGGATCTATCTCGTGTCGGCCCACGCGGGCACCCTGGTCCTCTTCGCGATGTTCGCGCTGCTCCACGACGCGACAGGCGGATGGCTCCTCGCGCCCTCCGGGGCCCTGGGCGCGTCCCCGCTGCTCCGGCCCATCCTCGTTCTCGCGCTCGCCGGCTTCGGCCTCAAGGCGGGCGTGATCCCGCTCCACATCTGGCTGCCCGACGCGCACGCGGCGGCGCCGAGTCACGTCTCCGCGCTCCTGTCGGGCGTCGTCCTGAAGATGGGGATCTACGGGCTCGTGCGCGTCTTTTCGATGCTGCCGGCGTATCCGACCTGGCTCGGTCTCGCGCTCGTGGCCCTCGGGATCGCCTCCGGCATCCTCGGGGTCGTCCTCGCGCTGGCCCAGCACGACCTCAAGCGGCTTCTCGCGTACCACAGCATCGAGAACATCGGGATCATCCTGATCGGGCTGGGCGTCGGCGCGCTCGGGATGGCGCAGAACCGGCTGGACTGGGCGGCGCTGGGATTCGCGGGCGCTCTCCTGCACGTCTGGAACCACGCGGCGTTCAAGTCGCTCCTCTTCTACTCGGCCGGAGCCGTGATCCACGCGACCGGCACGCGCGAGATCGACGCCCTCGGCGGCCTCTTCCGGCGCATGCGCTTCACGGGAACCGCCTTCCTCGTCGGCGCCGTCGCGATCTGCGGCCTGCCGCCGCTGAACGGCTTCGTGAGCGAGTGGCTGATCTCGCTCGGGAGCTTCCGGGCTCTGACGGGAGTCCGCGGCGGCGTCGGAGTGCTCGGCGCCGCCGCGGGCGCGCCCGCGCTCGCGCTCATCGGCGCCCTCGCCGTGGCGTGCTTCGTGAAGGCGTTCTCGGTCGTGTTTCTCGGCTCGCCCCGGAGCGCCGCCGCCGCGGCCGTGACCTCGGACGCGGGCCGCTCCATGCGGTTCTCGATGGCGGGGCTCGCGCTCGCGTGCGCCGCGATCGGCCTCTGGCCCGCGTCCGCGGCGCGCCTCTGCCGCGCCGCCTCCGGAGGCCTCCTCCTCGGCCGCGCGGGGACGGGCGCCGACGCGGACCTGGGCGCTCTCGGCGTCCTTCCGCTCTTCCTCGTCGCCTTCCTCGCCCTCGCGGGCCTCGCGGCCGCGGCGTGGACCACCCCGGCGACCCGGACGGCGACGTGGGACTGCGGCTACGCCGCGGGCGGCCCGCGCATCCAGTATTCGGCCTCGTCCTTCGCCCAGATGCTCGTGGGGCTGTTCCGCTGGGCCGTTCTCCCCGACGAGCACCGCCCGCGCCTGCAGGGCCCGTTCCCCGCCGCGGGTCCGCGCTTCGAGAGCCATGCGCCCGATCCGGTCCTCGACCGTCTCGTGCTCCCGGCGCTCTCGCGCGGGCGCGCGTTCCTCGGCCTCGCGCGGGTCATCCAGGCCGGCCGCGTCCAGGCCTACCTGCTCTACATCGTCGTGACGCTCGTCGTCCTGCTCGCCTGGAGCTCGTCATGGTGAGCTCGATCGCGGCCTTCGGCGCCGTGCTCCTCGTCGCGCCGCTCCTCCCGGGCATCGTCAACAGGACGAAGGCCCTCGTGGCGGGGCGCACCGGTCCGCCGCTGCTGCAGGTCTACTACGACGTCGCGAAGCTCCTCCGGAAGGGGTTCGTCGTGAGCGAGCACGACGACGTGGGTCTTCCTCGCCGGACCCGTCGTGTCCGTCGTGGCGCCCTGCGTCGCGTTGCTGCTGCTGCCCCTCGGGGGCCGGCCCGCCCTCCTCTCGTTCACCGGAGACATGCTCCTCTTCGTCGGCGTCTTCGCGCTCGCGCGGTTCTTCGTCTCCGCCGCGGCGATGGACACGGGCTCGCCGTTCGAGGGCATGGGGGCGGCACGCGAGGTGACGTTCTCGGCCCTCGCGGAGCCGGCGCTCCTCTTCGGCATGCTCGCGCTCACGCGGATGTCGGGCTCGCTCTCGCTGACCGGCATGCTCGACCTCGACGCCTCGGCCGCCTGGCGGAGGGCGAGCGCCGCCATCGTCCTGATCCTCGCGAGCTGGTTCATCGTCCTCCTCGCCGAGAACGCGCGCGTGCCCTTCGACGACCCGAACACCCACCTCGAGCTCACGATGGTCCACGAGGTGATGGTTCTCGACCACGCGGGGCCGGCGTTCGGGTTCATCGTCTACGGATCGGCCCTCAAGCTCACGGTCTTCGCGACGCTCCTCGTGACGATCCTGATCCCGTCCCGCTCGGGCTCCGTCGCGCTCGACTTCGGCCTCTACGCGGCCGGCCTCGCCGGGGTCGCCGTCGTCGTCGGCCTCGTGGAGTCGAGCATGGCGCGGCTGAGGCTCGTCCGCGTCCCCCAGCTTCTCGTCACGGCGACGCTCCTCGCGGGTTTCGCCGTCGTCCTGGTCCTGAGGTAGACGATGAGAGAAGCCGCGTCCTCCATCCTCATCCTCGCCGTCACGATGAACTTCCTCGCGCTCGGCTCCTCCAACCTCAAGGCGTGCATCCGGGCGGCGGCCCTGCAGGGCTTCTTCGTCAGCGTCTTTCCCCTCTTCTTCTCGCCCGAGCCCACGGCCCGGCTCGTCGGCCTCGTGATCGTGGCGGGGATCGTCAAGGCGTTCGTGATCCCGGGGATGCTCATGCGGGCCCTCCGCGAGGTGCACATCCAGCACGAGATGGAGCCCTACCTGGGCCTCGTCCCCTCCGTGCTCCTCCTCGCCGCCGGAACGGGCGCCGCGGCCCTCTTCGCGGGCCGCCTTCCGCTCACGTCGACGCACCGCGAGCTCCTCGTCGTCCCGGTGGCGCTCGCGACGCTCTTCGCGGGATTCCTCCTCCTCACGACCCGGCGCAAGGCGATCTCCCAGGTCACCGGGTATCTCATCCTCGAGAACGGGATCTTCGTCTTCGCGCAGCTCCTCCACGAGGCGATGCCGGCTCTCGTGGAGGTGGGCGTCCTCCTCGACCTCCTCGTCGGGATCTTCGTCATGGGCATCGTCATGAACCACATCCAGCGGGAGTTCGGCTCGCTCGACACGGAGCGTCTCTCGGAGCTCAGGGACTGACCCGATGCTGCTGCTCGGGCTGATCGTCCTGCCCCTCGTCGCGGCGCTCGTGGCCGCGCTGACGCCCTCGGCGCGGGTGCGGCCGCTCGTCGTCGCCGTGACGGGCGCGCTCCACCTCGCGGGGACGCTCGCCGTGCGGTCGGGCGACGAGGTCCTCGGGGGCTGGTTCGCGGCCGACCCCCTCGGACGCCTCGTCCTCGGCGTCGTCTCGGTCCTCTTCACCCTCTGCGCGGTCTACGGAGTCGGATACCTGAGGGTGAGGAAGGAGCGGCCGAATCTCGTCTTCTGCGTCTGCCTCCTGACGTTCCTCTCGATGACGACGGCGATCGCGCTCGCGCAGCATCTGGCCGTCGTCTGGGTCGCCGTCGAAGGCGCGACGCTCTCGACCGCGGTCCTCATCTACTTCAACCACAACGCGCGCTCGCTCGAGGCCGCGTGGAAGTACCTCATGATCGGCTCGGTCGGGATCGCGCTCGCGCTCCTCGGCTCGCTCTTCGTCGCGTACGCCGCGCTGCACGGCGCCTCGGGCGACGAGAGCCTTCTCTTCGGCGCCCTGCTCCAGCACGGGAGTGTGCTGTCGCGGCCCTGGCTGAGGGCCGGCTTCGTCCTCCTCGTCGTCGGCTACGGGACGAAGATGGGCCTCGCGCCGATGCACACGTGGAAGCCGGACGCCTACGGCGAGGCCCCCGGCATCATCGGGGCCCTCCTCGCCGGCGGGATGACGAACTGCGCGTTCCTCGCCCTCCTCCGCGTCTACCGCGTGATGCAGGCCGCCGGCGAAGGGGCCTTCGCGCGCGAGCTGTTCCTCGGGTTCGGGCTCGTCTCGATGGCGGTCGCGGCTGCGTTCATGGCCGGGCAACGCGACTTCAAGCGGATGCTCGCGTACTCGAGCGTCGAGCACATGGGGATCCTCGTGATCGGGATCGGCGTCGGCGGCATCGCGGTCGTCGGAGCGCTCCTCCACGTCGTCAACAACGCCCTCACGAAGGTGGTCCTCTTCCTCTCCGCCGGCAACATCCACCGCGCGTACGGGAGCAAGACGATCGACAAGGTGAGCGGCGCGCTGCGCCGCGTGCCGTGGTCCGGCGCGCTCTTTCTCGCGGGCTTCCTCGCGATCACGGGCTCGCCGCCGTTCGGGCCGTTCATCAGCGAGTTCACGATCCTCTCGGGAGCGATGTCGGAGCGCCATTTCGTCACGGCCGCCCTCTTCCTCGTCTTCCTCGTCGTCGTCTTCATCGGCATGGGCGCGACGGTCCTCGCCGTCGTCCAGGGACCGGTCTCGGCCGCGGGCGGGACGACGGATTTCCGCGACACCTTCTGGAGGGTCGCCCCGATGCTCGCCGCCCTGACGATGGTCGTCGTGATGGGCGTCTGGATCCCGGACGCGGTCTACGACCTGGTCCTCGCGGCCGCGAAATCCCTGGAGGGCGCCTCGTGACGGGCACCATCCGGAACGCGCGCGCCGTCGCCCTGAAGGACGTGCCCTCGTTCGAGCCCTCGGCGTTTCGCGAGTGGCTCGTCGAGGGCGTGCGGGAACGTGGACGCCGCCTCGTCGCGTACTTCGGCGCGGCGCCCGATCCCGCGAGCGGCGCCGCGGACGGGGACGTCTCGCTCGTGGCCGTCCTCGCGGACGACGCGAACGGCCGTCTCGCCGTCGCCCGCTCGACCTGCGCGGGGTCGGCCTTCGAGTCCGTCGTTCCCCGGGTCGCGCAGGCGCATCTCTTCGAGCGCGAGATCGCCGAGCAGTACGGCGTGACGTTCGAGGGACATCCCTGGCTGAAGCCGGTGCGCTTCCAGCATTCGGCCCGTCCGGGTCACGACGCGTGGGGCCGGCCGGCCGACGCGGCGATCCCGCCGGGGGTCGTCGGACTTCTTCCGGGTGGAGGGAACCGAGGTGCACGAGGTCGCGGTCGGTCCCGTCCACGCCGGCGTCATCGAGCCCGGGCACTTCCGGTTCCAGTGCCACGGCGAGGACGTCTTCCACCTCGAGATCGCGCTCGGGTACCAGCATCGCGGCGTCGAGCGCGCGCTCGTCGGGGGCCCGACGAAACGGACTCTCCCGTACATGGAGACGCTCGCCGGCGACACGACGATCGGGCACGCGCTCGCGTACGGACACGCGGTGGAGGCCCTCGCCGCGACGCGGGTCTCCGCGCGCGCCCACGCGATCCGCGGCATCGCGCTCGAGCTCGAGCGGCTCGCGAACCACGTCGGCGACCTCGGAGCGCTGGCGGGGGACGTCGCCTATCTCCCCACCGCGTCCTACTGCGGACGCCTGCGCGGAGACTTCCTCAACATGACGGCGGAGCTCTGCGGCTCGCGGTTCGGCCGGGGTCTCGTGCGCCCCGGCGGAGTCGGATTCGACCTGACTCCGGCGGCGGTGGAGGCCCTCGAGTCCCGGATCGCGGCCGCGCGGCGCGACGTGACGGAGGCCGTGGAGCTCCTCTGGGAGACGCCGAGCGTGAGGGAGCGCTTCGAACGGACGGGGACCGTGACGCCGGACCAGGCCGAGGCCGTCGGTCTCGTGGGCCCGGCGGCGCGCGCGTGCGGCCTCCTGCGCGACGTGAGGCACGACTTTCCCGCGGGGATCTACCGCTTCGTCCACCTGCCCGTGATGACGGCCCACCACGGGGACGTCAATTCCCGCGCCTACGTCCGCTGGCTCGAGATCCAGCAGTCGATCTCGTTCGTCCTCCGCCAGCTCGGCCGGCTTCCGGCGGGCGAGACGTGCGTCGCCGCGGGAGCGATGAGGCCCGACGCGCTCGTCGTGTCCCTCACGGAGGGCTGGCGCGGGGAGATCTGCCACGTCGCGGTGACCGACGCGGCCGGGCGATTCTCCCGCTACAAGATCGTCGATCCCTCCTTCCACAACTGGTTCGGCCTGGCCCTCGCGCTGAGGGACGGCCAGATCTCGGATTTCCCGCTGTGCAACAAGAGCTTCAACCTGTCGTATTGCGGCCACGACCTGTGAGGGTGACCCCATGCTGAAGTCGCTGCTCGCGCGGGCTCACCAGGGCCACCGGACGATGGCGTTCCCGACGGGCGAGCCGCCCGCGATGCCCGGCCGGTTCCGCGGCGCGCCCGCTCCTCGACCCCGCGAAGTGCCCGGACGGGTGCCGCTCCTGCGCCGACGTCTGCCCGACGGACGCGATCGCCGGCGACGGGCCGCTCGCGCTCGACCTCGGCCGCTGCCTCTTCTGCACCGAGT
This sequence comes from uncultured Acidobacteriota bacterium, assembly GCA_963776915.1. Lineage (GTDB taxonomy): Bacteria > Acidobacteriota > Thermoanaerobaculia > UBA5066 > UBA5066 > Fen-183. The sequence continues at coordinate 95,694 of CAVZPE010000018.1, forward strand.
GCGTCACGGCCTGCCCGGAGGGCGCGATCGCGTTCACGCACGACTACCGGCTGGCGGCGCGCCGGCGGGAAGACCTCGTCGTGCGCGGAGACGAGCGCGTACTCGCCGACGCGCTCGACGCCAGGCTCCGCCGGCTCTTCGGCCGGTCCCTGAAGCTGCGGGTCGTGAGCGCCGGCGACTGCAACGCGTGCAGCGCCGACGTCAACGTCCTCGGGACGATCGGCTGGGACCTCGGCCGGTTCGGGATCAACTTCGTCGCCTCGCCGCGCCACGCGGACGGCCTCCTCGTCACCGGTCCGGTGACCGAGAACATGCGGCTCGCGCTCGAGAAGACCTGGGAGGCCGTGCCGTCGCCGAAGATCGTCATCGCGGTGGGGGCGTGCGCGATCAGCGGCGGGCCTTACGCCGGCCACCCGGAGCAGCACGGCGGGGCGTCCTCCGTCGTGCCGGTCGACCTCTTCATCCCCGGCTGCCCGCCGCACCCGCTCACGATCCTCGACGGCCTGCTCCGGCTCCTGGGCCGGCTCGAAGGACGACGGAGTGCGCCGGCGGGTTGAGCCCTAGAATCGGGGGATGGTGAAGACGGTCACGTGCACGCTCACCCCGGAACAGGCCGGACGCGGAACGCTCGGAGAGAGCCTCAAGGAAGCGGTGACGCTCAATCGGAACGAGGTGCTCCAGGTGGGGCAGATCGTGGGGCGCCCCGTTCTCGACTCCGCCCGGGGAACGGTGGACGTCACCTTCCGGCAGGATCTCCCGCTGCCGCCGGGCAAGGTGCTGAAGGCGGTGCACCGGACCCGGGACGACGGGTCGATCGAGATCTACGCGTTCACGTTCGAGTCGCCCGGCTGAACCGACCATCCGGAGTACACTCCGCCGCTCCGGAGGCTCCATGCGCATCGCGAACCTGCTGACCGCTCTTGCTGCGCTCTCGTCCGCGGCCGCGCTCGCGGGCCCGCCCGCGCCCGGTCCCGGGTGGTTCCTCGCGCACCGTTCGGCCCTCGCCGCGAAGCTCCCGAAAGACGCCGTCGTCGTCCTGCGCGGGCCCGCCGAGCCGCCGCAGGAGGTCGGGGACGCGTACCGCGCCGATTCGGGCTTCTGGTACCTGACCGGGTTTCCGGAGCCCGACGCGATCGCCGTGATGCGCCCGTCGGCGCCCGAAGGGAAGCGTTATCTCCTCTTCGTGCGGCCGAACGAGTGGCGGGAGGAGCAGTGGACGGGCCGCCGGGCGGGGCTCGAGGGCGCGAAGAAGCGGTACGGGGCCGACGCCGCGTTCGCCGTCGCGGATTTCGAAAAGGAGTCGCGGGACGCGTTCCGCGGCGCCAAGGCGCTCTTCTACCTCGACGCGGGCGACGAGAAGTTCCGCGAGGCGCTCGTGACGCGCTGGAACCACCTGGCGCGCGCGGGCACCGAGTCGCTCCCGTCGACGGACCTGGCCGTCCTCGTCGGGCAGATGCGCCTCGTGAAGGACGAAACCGAGCTCGCGCTCATGAGGGAAGCCGTCGCGCTCTCCGTGCGCGGACATCGCGCCGCGATGGCGCTCGCGGCTCCGGGCGTGAACGAGGGGGTCCTGAAGGCCGCGCAGGTCTCCGCGTGCCTCGCGGGCGGCGCGGTGCGGATGGCGTATCCGCCGATCGTCGGGTCCGGCCCGAACTCCGTCGTCCTTCACTATCCGGAGGCGAGCCGCACGATGGAGGCGGGGGAGGTCGTCGTGAACGACACGGCCTGCGAGTACGGGATGTACGCGGCCGACGTCACGCGGACGTATCCCGTGGACGGGACGTTCTCGCCGGAGCAGAAGGCGCTCTACGAGATCGTCCTCGCGGCGCAGAAGGCGGGGATCGCGAAGGCCGTCGCCGGCGCCGCGTACCACGAGATCCAGGACGCGGCCGTCGCGGTCACGGTCGACGGTCTCCTGAAGCTCGGGCTCCTCAAGGGGAAGCGCGAGGAGCTCGTGAAGGACCGTTCGTTCGCGAAGTTCCTCCCGCACGGGACCGGCCACTGGCTCGGGCTCGACGTCCACGACGCGGGCAGCTACGAGCCGTCCGTCCCGTTCGACCCGAAAGACCGGTTCGCGGCGAGCATGTCCTTCTCGGCGACGCTCCGGCCGGGGATGGTCCTCACGGTCGAGCCCGGCATCTACATCCCCGCCGGGACGGAGGGCGTCGACCCGAAATGGTGGAACACCGGCGTGAGGATCGAGGACGACGTCCTCGTGACCGCGAAGGGGCCCGAGTGCCTGTCCTGCGACCTCCCGCGGGAGATCGCGGACGTGGAGAAGGCCGTCACGGTCCTGAGGAACCGATAACATCGCGCGCGTGTCCGGGCCCGTCCGCGTCCTTCCGTCCGCCCTCGTCGACCAGATCGCCGCGGGCGAGGTCGTCGAGCGGCCCGCCTCCGCGGTGAAGGAGCTCGTCGAGAACGCGCTCGACGCGGGCGCGCGGCGCGTCGCCGTCGACGTCGAGGGCGGCGGCGTCCTGAGGATCTCCGTTCTCGACGACGGCTGCGGCATGGGGCGCGAGGACGCGGCGCTCGCGCTCGAGCGGCACGCGACGTCGAAGATCCGCTCCTTCGACGACCTCACGCGCGTCGCGACGATGGGCTTTCGCGGCGAGGCGCTCCCCTCGATCGCGTCGGTCTCCCGGCTCGTCCTCACGACGTCGCCCGACGACTCCGGGCTCGGCACCGAGGTCGTCGCGGACCGCGGCGCGCCGCCCGTGATCCGGCCCGCGCGACACCCGAAGGGGACGCGCGTCGTCGTCGAGGACCTCTTCGGAGCCGTCCCGGCGCGCCGCAAGTTCCTGAAGAGCGCCGAAGGCGAGCTCCGCGCCGTCGTCCGCGCCGTCACGACTCTCGCGCTCGCGAACCCCTCGGTCGCGTTCACGCTGCGCGCCGGCCCCCGCCTCCTCGTGGACCTGCCGGCCGCCCCGGACGGCGCCGCGCGCTTCCGCGAGGTGCTCGGGGACGCGCTCCGGATTCCGCCGCTCCCGGTCGATTTCGTCCACGCGGAGATGACGCTCGCGGGCGCCGTGACGCCGCCCGGCGTGAGCTTCGCGTCGCGCGTGAACCAGTGGTTCTTCGTGAACGGCCGCGCGATCCGGGACGCGACGGTCGCGCACGCCGCCGCGCTCGCGGCGCGCGAGGTCCTGCGCTCCGACCGGCACGCGGGCTTCGCGCTCTTCCTGACGTGCGACCCGGCCGTCTGCGACGTCAACGTCCACCCGCAGAAGCTCGAGGTCCGCTTCAAGGAGCCCAACGCCGTCCACGCGATCGTCCACCGCGGCCTCGTCGCGGCGCTGACGGGCGGGAAGGGCGCGGTGGCCGTCGGCGGGGATGCGTTCGGAGAAGATCGAAAGAGAAGAGAAGATTTCTTAGAAGGTGGAAGAGAGAGAAGAAGAGGGAGAGAAGATTTCTTCGAAGGTGGGAGAGGGCAGCGGGAGCGCGGCATGGCTTGGCGAGGGGACGGCTCGCTACGGCGCGGGCGCACCGGATTTCGCGCGTGACGGCGCCGACACGCGGACGCTCGTCGACGCGATCGCGCCCGGCCTTTCTCCCTCTTCCTATTCAGAAGAAAATTCTTCTTCTTTCTCCTCTTCCGTCTCTTCGTCTCCTCTCGGTTCTCTGCGTCTCCTCGGCCAGTACCGCGACTCGTTCCTCGTCGCCGAAGGTCAGGACGGGCTCGTGCTCATCGACCAGCACGTCGCGCACGAGCGCGTCCGCTACGAGCGGTTCCTCGCGCGGCTCGAGGCGGCGGCTCCGGCCTCGCAGGCGCTCCTGACGCCGCTGACGTTCGAGGGCAAGCCCGAGGAAGCCGCGCTCCTCGCCCGTTCCGACGACCTCCTCGCGTCCGCGGGCTTCGCGGTCTCGGAGCTGTCGGGCCGGACGTTCCTCGTGACCGCCGCGCCCGCCGACATGCGCGCCTCTTCGGTCGTCCCGGCCCTGCGCGACTTCCTCGACCGGCTCCTCGCGCTGCCGGACGGGTCCGCGGCCTCTCCCGCGCTCCGGCGCGAGACGCTCGCGGCGTCTCTCGCGTGCCGCGGGGCCATCACGATCAACCACCGCCTCGCGCCCGCGGAGGCCGCGCGTCTTCTCGCGGACCTCGCGGCCTGCCGGGACCCGTGGACCTGTCCCCACGGCCGGCCCATCCTCCTCTCCTTCGCCCACGCGGACGTCGAGAAGCGGTTCGGGAGGCGCGGGTGACGAGCGGCCGGGACCTCTTCGCTCCGAAGCTCGGGCTGACGCTCCCGCTCTGCGGGCTCCACTTCGTCTTCTTCTTCCTGACGACGGCGGACCCCGTGCGCACGGTCTCGCTGTTCGGGATGTTCCCGGCGACCGCGTTCACGCGGCCGTGGACCTTCGTGACGTACCAGTTCCTGCACGCGGGCCCGATGTCGCTCTTCTTCGGGACGATGATCCTCTACATCCTCGGCTCGGCCCTGGAGGCCGAATGGGGGACCGGCGAGTTCGCGGTCTTCTGGCTCGTCGCGACGCTCGGCGCCTCGCTCGCCGCGTTCGTGACCGGCAACCCGATCACGTCCGGCGGGGTCCTCACGGGAATCTCGATGCTCTTCGCGTACGCCTGGCTCTATCCGGACATGCAGTTCCTGATGTTCTTCGTCGTGCCCGTGAAGGTGAAATGGCTCGCCTGGCTCGCGCTCGCCGGGCTTCTCTGGGGCTTCCTCCGGGCCGTGCTCTCGGGGCGGCCCGGCCTCGGGTTCGTCCAGCTCGCCGGCGCCGGAGCGGGCTTTCTCTTCTTCTGGGTGCGGCACCACGGACGCTTCCAGGCCAAGAAGGCGGCGCAGTCGGCCGTCGTCGCCGTCAAGAGCGCGGGAGCGGTGCGCGCGGACACGGCTCTCGAGCGCCGCAACCGGGAGCTCTTTCCGAGGGTGGAGGACCTGCGCCGGGCCGTGAAGGGCGGAGACCCGCCGCCACGGGCGCGGGAGTTCGAGGCGGAGCTCCGGAAGCTCGTCGTCCCCGGCGTGAACATCTGCAAGCCCGTGGACTTCAAGGGCGACAAGGACGGGATCTGCGTGAGGTGCGAGGGCTTCGCCGAGTGCTCGCTGCGCTACGTGGGCGGCCAGCCGGAAGAGATCGTCATCAAGACCCGCGACGGATCCTAGAATACGGGCATGACGCCGCTCCTCCCGGCTCTCCTTTTTCTCGCCGTCTCGCCGATCGCCGGCGTGCCGCTCCCTCCGGACGGCGCCGTCGACCAGGTCTTCACCGAGATCTACGCGAGCCGCGCGGCCGCCGAGACGAAGGCCGCCCTCGCCCAGCTCGACGCGGACACGACGCGCTCGAGCTGCCGAGAAGAAGGAGATCAGGAAGCGTCTCGAGAAGCTCCGGGTGGTCGTCCTCACGACGCCGAAGACGCTCGACGAGGCCGTCGCGTTCTACGAGCGGGAGGTCAAGGGCGCGCGGTTCACGTTCGCCGTCCGGAACCTCGAGGCCGACCTGAGGGAAGGGATGCGGACGGGCGCGATCAAGGGCGACCCGTCCGTGGTCGCGAAGGCGGCCGGCCGGCGCGGCCGGTCGGCTCGCTGGAACCGTGAAGACGGCGCGCTCGAGATCGCGATCGAGGATCACCTCGTCGACCCTCGAAACGGGGAGATCGTCGGCAAGACGATCGTCCTCGTGACGTCGGCCGGGGACTGAGCCGCCCCACGACGAAACCGGCCCCTCGCGGGGCCGGCTTCCGGGGGCGGGCGTGCCGGCGGCGCGGCTCTAGAGGTCGGTCTTCGCCTCGCCCTCTTTGCTCTTCCAGTAGCTGAAGATCTGCCACGCGCCGAACAGGACGAGGAGCGCGGGCCACCAGTCGACGAGGAACGACAGGTCGATCGTCACGAGGTTGTTCAGGAGCAGGAACCCGCCGATCAGGACGAGCAGGATGCCGGCCGTGAGGCTGCCGCTCACCTTGGCGGGCTTGTCCTCGCCGAGGAGTCCGGGCATCGGCGCGCCGGTCGCGTTGATCGCCCGGGCCTGCTGCACGGCGTCGATGACCGAGAAGGCCATCCAGAAGGGGATGAGAATCCCGGGGAAGGGCCCGCCGTGGATCCGCGAGCTGCTCGCGAGGCTGATCAGGAGGACCCAGAGCCCGAACAGGATCGCGCCGCGCTGCATGAGGCCCAGGTAGAGGTGGCCGAGGCCGGGAATGATCCCGAGGACGCCCGCGGCGCCCGGGTTCTTTCCGCCCGGACGAAACGCGGCCGGCGCGCGCCGCCGCCGTGCCGAACGCCACGGGAGGCGGAGGCGGAGGCGCCGAGGCGGGGTACGCCTGCGGGGGAGCCTGGGGGGTCGGATTCGTGTCGCTCATCGTTCTCACCTTGCCTTCAGGAACGGTGGATGCGTGGAGAAGGTTCCGGCGCGGCCGTCGCCGCGGACCGCACGGTTTCGACGGAGCCGCCGAAGACCTTTTCGAACACGAGCTGCGAGTACGCCGCGGCGCGCGCCTTTCCGGCGGCGAAAGCCCGGTAGACGCGGTAGTCGAGCCGCTTCGTGAGCGGCGCGGCGTACCGCCCGATCGCGCTCTCCTCGACGCGCTTGACCGCGGCGACACGCGCGTCCGTGAGAGCCCGCTCGCCGGCGGCGGTGAGGTCGGTGGCGGCGCCGCGCGCGGCGGCCATCGGGTCCACGCGCAGGAGCGCGAAGACGAGGATCGAAGCCGCGTAGGCCGCCGTCACGGCGAACCGCCAGTCCGTCAGCACGGGACGCAGCCGCGCGAAGACGCCGCGGCGGACGTTCCCGCGCGCCGGTGCGCCGGAGGCCTCGCGCGGGACGGCCCGCAGGCGCGCGAGGAGCGCGGCGGAGGGCTCGGGCCTCGCGAGGGCGCCGGGCGTGAGGAAGGCGAGGACCTCCGACGCGGCCTGGCGGCCGGCGGCGTCCTCGGGCTCCTCCGCGAGGCGCGCGAGGAGCGCCTCGGAGGGGAGGGGACGCGCGAGAAACGCGAAGAGGTCGGCCTGGCCGGCGACGAGCGCCGCGAGGGTCGCGCACTCCGCGCACGCCGCCGCGTGCGGATCGGCGGCGGCCGCGGCGCGCACGGCGGGGGCGGGAGCGTCCGGCTCGCGGTCGAGGGCGGCGAGGAGAACCTGCTCGAAGGCCCGGCAGGCCGCGGGGGCGTTCATCTCGCGCCTCCCGTGGCGGCGCCGGCGCGCGGGCCGAACGGCGTGTACAGGGATCGGCCGTCGTCGCCGGCGCCGACGCGCGCGCGCACGACGCGGGCGAGCTCGATCCGCGCGCGGTTCAGGCGGGACTTCACGGTTCCGTCCGCGAGGCGGAGGAGGTCGCCGATCTCGCGGTACTCGAGCCCGTCGAGGTCCCGGAGGATGACGACCTCGGCGAGCTCGTCCGGAAGCTCGGCGATGGCGTCGAGGAGGAGCCGGACGCGCTCGCGGCGCACGGCGTCGGCCTGCGGGTCGTCCGAGGAGGAGAGGAGGGTCGAGACCGCGTCGTCGGACACGAACGAGAAGCCCTTCTCGCGCCGCCGCCGCCGGTAGTGGTCGATGCAGAGGTTGCGCGACAGCGCCGCGATCCACGCGAGGAGCGACGCCTCGGTCGGCTCGTAGCGGTCCAGGTTCTGCCAGACCTTCAGGAAGCACTCCTGGGTCAGCTCCTCGGCCTCCGCCCGGTCGTACGTCATGTGCCAGGCGATGCCGTAGACCTTCTTCCCGTAGGCCGCGACGAGGTCGGACCAGGCACCGTCATCCCCCCGCTGGCAGCGGGCGACGAGTTCGGCATCCGGATGTGGGGCTGGCGCCATGGGTCCTCTCGGGCTGAAACGAAAAAGGCCGGCGGGAGGTTCCGCGCGGGGCAAGTCTATAATTCAACAGGGTTTCCAGGGAAAGAGAGGGCCGAGAATGCGCGGGGGCGCGGGCACGGTGTGGCTGGCCGGCTGGATGTTCGCCGCGGCGACCGCGGCGGGCCAGACGGAGGCGCCCCCCGCCCCGACAGCGGTTCCGGGCCCGCCGGCGGCCGGGCCCGCCGCCGCGACGGCTCCTTCCCCCACGCCCGGTCCGGCCCCCGCCGCCGCGGCCTGGAAGCCCTTCCAGGAGATGGCCTTCCTCACGGGCGCGTGGACCGGCGGCGCGAGCGTCGGCACCCGCTTCGGCGGCCGGGTCGCCCGCTTCGGCCCCGAGCTCCTCGGGGGCTTCTTCGTCGCGCACGCGAGCACGATCCTCGCGGCGGAGGAGGGCGGGCGGCCCGAGGAGACGCTCGAGGACGAGGGCTGGTTCAGCTACGACCGCGAGAAACGAAAGTACACGGCGACGTGGTTCTTCTCGAACGGCATCACGGGCGTCTTCGACGTCGAGCTCCTTCCCGACGGGTTCCGCCTGCTCTCGCGCGAGCTCGTGAACTACGAGGCGGGCACGCGCGCGCGGATGCTCTTCCAGAAGCTTCCCGAGGGCGACGTCACGATGAACGTGGACCTGGCCTCTCCCGGCAAGGACTTCGTGCCGTGGCTCGTCAGCGCGCTGAAGAAGAAATAGCGGCCCAGGCCTCGACGCGCGCCTCCATCCAGGGGAAGAACGGATTCCAGGTGAGGCGCATCCACTGGTCGAGGGGAACCGTGAGAACCGCGCGCTCGCCCCGCGGCTCCACGCGCCCGAGACGGAGCCCGAACGTCGGCGGAGGCTCCGGCAGGCGGCCGTAGAGGTCGTCGCTCTCGGGAAACGGGATCGCGACGTGCGAGAGCGAGAAGACTCCGGGCGGCCAGGCGAGCCCGAGCGGCGTTTCCCCGGACGGCGCGGGCCCGGGCCCCCAGGAACGCGCCACGACGTCGCGCACGTCGCGCCGCGCGTTCGTGACCGCCGTGAGCCGGTACTTCAGGTTCGTTCGCGCGCGGAGGTCGCGCAGGAGCGCCTCCTCGGGTCTCTTGAGGAACGGCGCGAGGGTGCTCTCGCGATTGATGTCGAAGAGGACCAGCTCGCTCCCGTTCGCGGGCAGGCGGTCGTAGAGGCGGCGGACGATCGCCTCCGTCGAGACGGTCGCGTCGACGAGCGACTGGAACGTCAGGACGGGCGCGAGGCGGGCGAGGCGCCCGTCCTCGGCGAGGCGTGCGGTCTGGGCGTCGAGCGCCTGCGTGAGCTTCCACGTCTGGAGCGCCGCGTTCGCCGGGAACGAGTTGTACTTGTACGGGTTGTACTCGGGCACGACGTCGAGCCACGCGTTCTTCTCGAAGAACGGGATGCGGTGGAGGAGCATCGCGATGCGCGAGAAGCCGGCGAACGGCGTGACGCCGATCATCGGGGAGAGGAGGACGATCCGGTCGGGGCGGGCGAGGTCCGGGCGTTCCAGCGCGTCCAGCGCGTATTTCACGGCGAGCGCGCCGCCGTTCGAGTAGCCGACGAGGACGAAGGGCTTTCCGGGACCCGTCTTTTCACGGACGTGCCGGGCCATGAGCCGCACCACGCTCGTCCAGTCCTGCCAGGTCGCCGTGACGAGGCCGGACGGGGCGGTCCCGTGGCCGGGCAGGCGCGGCGCGAGCGTGTAGTAGCCGAGCCGGCGGAGCGCCTCGGCGAGAGGCCGGACGCTGTAGGGGGCGTCCGTGAGGCCGTGGAGGAGCAGCGCACCCCCCCTGACCGTCTCCGGCGCGAGCTCGAACGTCCGGTTGCCGTCGGCGGAACCGAGGCGCGTCGGGTCGAGCGGGCCGCCCTCGGAGTAGCGGTTTTCGGGCGTGCGGTCGCCGGCCGGAACGTTCGCGAGCACCTTCGTCTTCAGCGCCGCGAAGACGGCGTCTTCCCGGCGGAGATAGTCGGCGAGCGTGGCCGTCTCGGGCAGCTCCCCCGCCCTGACGTCCCCGAGGTCCGCGCGGTGCCACGGCTCGAGGTCGGGCAGGCGCCGCGCCTGGAACCCGCGGCCGAGGAGGACCGTGAGAAAGACGCAGAGGGAGATTTCTATGAAAGTGAGCGCAAGGCGCGCGGCTCTTGTCATGGAACGCGCGAAGCGTATCGCGCTCTCACTCATTCGAAGAAGATCTTCTCTTCACCTTCCATGAAATCCCCTCCTGACCTCTTCTCCTCTTCACCTTCAGAGAAATCCCTTCTTCTCTGATATCCTGCACAACTCCGCGATGAGGCCGCCGCCCGGCCCCGCGCCCCGAAAGCAGGTTCCCATGTCCGCCCTCCGCAACATCGCGATCATTGCCCACGTCGACCACGGCAAGACGACGCTCGTGGACTGCCTGCTCAAGCAGTCCGGGACGTTCCGTGCGAACGAGGCGGTCTCCGCCACCGAGCGGATCATGGACAGCAACGACCTCGAGAGAGAGCGCGGGATCACGATCCTCGCGAAGAACACGTCCATCCACTACCACGGGACGAAGATCAACATCGTCGACACGCCCGGCCACAGCGACTTCGGGGGCGAGGTCGAGCGCGTCCTCAAGATGGTGGACGCGGTGCTCCTCGTCGTGGACGCGGCCGACGGCACGATGCCGCAGACCCGGTTCGTCCTTCGCAAGGCCTTCGAGCTCGGCCTCAAGCCGATCGTCGTCGTGAACAAGATCGACCGTCCGGAGGCGCGGCCGCACCAGGTCATCGACGAGGTGTTCGACCTCATGGTGGACCTCGGCGCCACGGACGCGCAGCTCGACTTCCCGATCGTGTACACGTCCGCCAAGCACGGGTTCGCCCGCCGGGAGGTGGACCACACGGAGACGGACGTGAGGCCCCTCCTCGACGCGATCCTCGTGGAGGTGCCCGAGCCCGGCGGCGATTCCGGCGGCCCCGTTGCAGCTCATCGTGGCCTCGCTCGACTACGACAACTACCTCGGGCGGCTCGTGATCGGCCGCATCGTGAACGGGACGATTCAGGCCGGGGCAGCAGATCTCCGTCTGCAAGCTGAACGGCACCGTCACGAAGGCGAAGGTCGGCAAGGTCATGGCCTTCGAGGGCCTCCGGCGCGCCGAGGTCGAGGAAGCGCACGCGGGCGACCTCGTCGTCGATGTCCGGCGTCGAGGAGGTCACGATCGGCGAGACGCTCGCCGACTTCGAGAACCCCGTCGCGCTCGCGCCGATCAACGTCGACGAGCCGACCGTCTCCATGATGTTCCGGGTGAACGACTCGCCGTTCGCGGGCCGCGAGGGCAAGTACGTCACGAGCCGCAACATCGCCGAGCGGCTGCAGAAGGAGCTCCGCACGAACGTCGCGATGCGCGTCGAGGAGACGGACAGCCCGGACGCCTTCCGCGTCTCCGGCCGCGGGGAGCTCCACCTCGCGATCACCGTCGAGACGATGCGCCGCGAGGGCTTCGAGTTCGCGCTCTCGCGCCCGCAGGTCATCCTCAAGGAGATCGACGGGAAGACGTGCGAGCCGATCGAGGAGCTCGTCGTCGACGTCCCCGAGACCGCGATGGGCACGGTCATCGAGAAGCTCGGGCAGCGCAAGGCCGAGATGACGAACATGACGAACCACGGCTCCGGCCGCGTGAAGATCGAGTTCAAGATCCCGACGCGCGGCCTCTTCGGCTACCGCAACGAGTTCCTCACGGACACGAAGGGCGAGGGGCTCCTCTACCACGTCTTCCACGGCTACGAGCCGTTCCGGGGCGAGGTGACGGGCCGGGGACGCGGGGCGATGGTGTGCAAGGAGGCCGGGGAGACGACGGCTCACTCGCTCGAGCGGCTCGAGGAGCGCTCGACGCTGTTCCTCCCGCCCGGGATCGCGGTCTACGGCGGGATGATCTGCGGGGAGAGCGCGCGGCCGAACGACCTCGTCGTGAACCCGTGCGTCAAGAAGCACCTCACGAACATGCGCTCGTCCGGATCGGACTTCGCGATCCGGCTCACGCCCCCCCGGCCCATGCCGCTCGAGCTCGCGATCGAGTGGATCGAGGACGACGAGCTCGTCGAGGTGACGCCGAAGTCGATCCGCCTGAGGAAGCGCATCCTGGACCATTCGATGCGCCGCGTCGCCGAGAAGCGCGCGGACAAGGTGGAAGAAGAGGACGAGGAGTGAGTCTCCGCGCGGCGCTGGCCGCCGCGCTGTTCCTTCCGGCGGCCCCCGCGCCGGCCGCCGGGCCGCCGCCCGCGGTCGCCGAGGTCGCGGGCCTCCTCCCCGGGACCTACGTCTCGCGGGACCCCGCCCGGAGCGTCCGGGTCGTCGTCGTCGGCGTCCCGAAGAGCCGTTTCGCCGCCGATGCGGCGGTCTTCTACGTCGAGGCCGCGAAGGCTTCCCGGCCCGACGCGCCCTACCTCCAGCGCTTCCTGAGGCTCCAGGCCGACGGGCCGGGCGTCGCGATCCGCGTCTACGAGCCGCGCGACCTCGCGGGCGTGCGCGGGAAGTGGCGGGAGCCGGAGGCGCTGTCGCTCGTCACCGATCGCGACGTCCGCGAGCGGCCCGACTGCCGGATGGCGCTCGCGAAGGCGCCGGCCGGGCACTGGGCGGGCGGCACGGCCGCGGCGACGTGCTACTCGGCCACCGCGAACGCGAGGGTTGCGTCTCGATGTCCCTCTCGCCGCAGACGCTGGAGTGGCGCGAGGAGGGAAAAGACGCGGCCGGGAAGACGGTCTACGGCCCCGCGGGCGAGATCACCGTCTACGGGCGGGAGGGGGCGGGGGCGCCCGCGCCGGCCGCGGGCGCCCCCGCCCCCTGGCGCGCCGACGCCGCGCCTGCTGCCGGTGGAGTAGGCCGTGACGGTGGATTTTCTTCGAAGGTGAATGAGCCCGCCGTAGCGGCTCCGCCCGTCGTCGTCGTGACGCGCCCCTCTTCACCTTCGAAGAAATACGACCTCACGGAGCTCCGCGCCATGGCCGCGGGCGCGACGCTGGCTCTTTCGCGCCTCGCCCCGGCTACGGAGGCGGCCGCTGCGGCCGTCGTCGTCGTGACCTCGCGATCCGGTGCGGTCTCCGTATTCTCATTCGCAGAAATCTCTTCTTCCTCTCCTTCTCCCTCTCTCGACGTCTCCGGCCCCGCACCGCGCCTCGTCGCGGGGCCGGGGCGCGGCCTCGACGACGTCGTCTCGATCGAGCTGCGCGTGATGACGCCCGCGAGGTAGTCCCTACTCCGTCACGACGAGCGTCCCGGTCATGTCGTCGTGGCCGTCGCCGCAGAAGACGTCGCACGCGAACGTGAACGTCCCGGTCCTGTCGGGCGTGAACGGGACGCGCGTGACCTCGTTCGGGCGCACGTCCGTGCGGATCCTGAAGGCCGGCAGCTTGAACCCGTGCACGCGGTCCTCGGACACGAGCTCGAGGACGACGGGCTCGCCCTTCCGGAGCGTGATCTCGGACGGCGTGTACGAGAACCGCTTCGCGACGATGCGGACGACGCGCGGCCCTTCGGCACGGCCTCGAAGCGGCGCCGACGCGACGAGCCCGAAAGCGAGCGCGAGGACGAGGCGCGAGCGCTGCGCCCTCATCCGAGCATTCCTTCGAAGGCCATCTTCGTGTTCCCTTCCGCCGCGTTGACCGGGCGTTCGTCGAGCCGGAACGAGCCGGCGCCCGGATAGGCCTCGACGTCCCGCCACCCGAGGCCGCGGTACGGGCGCGTCGCGTCCCACGGCACGGGCGCTTTCTTCGGGACCGAGCCGGGCGCCGGCAGGGGAAACATCAGCGACATCGCCGAGTGGTGCTCGATGTGCCCGGTCGTGTGGTGGTTCTCCTGGTGGATGTGCCCGTAGAACACGGTCACGTGCTTGAAGGGCTCGAGGAGCGCGAGCGCGGACGCGCCGTCCTTCGTCGCCCAGTCCCACTCGGGGTAGAGGTCGAAGAGCGGGCGATGCGTGAGAACGGCGATCGGCGAGTCCTTCTTCCTCTTCGCGAGGTCGCTCGCGAGCCACTTCAGCTGCGCCTCTCCGACGATCGAGCCCGGGTCCGACACGTTGTCGAGGACGACGAAGTGGACGCCCTTGTGGTCGAACGCGTAGTGCGTCGCCCCGAAGTTCTCCTGGTAGGCGTCGCCCCGGTCGAGCCCGGCGTCGTGCTCGCCGGGCAGGAAGCGGACCGTCTTCGCCCTCAGCTTGCCCGCGACGTCCCGGAACTGCTTCATCCGGTCGCGGCGCTTGCCGGGATCGTCGGTCGTGTGCGTGAGGTCGCCGGTGAAGACGACGAAGTCGGGCTGCCGGGAGAGGGCGTTCACGGCCTCGACGGCCTTCGGAAGCGTCCCCTTCGCGTCGGGGTTCGGCGGCCCCTCGAAACCCCAGTGCGTGTCGGAGAGCTGGACGAAGTGGAACTCGTCGTCCGCGCCGCTGAGGGCGCGACCCCAGAGCGTCGACGCGAAGACGACACCGCCGCCGAGGCCGGCGAGCTTGAGGAATTCCCGGCGATCCGTTTCGAGCTTCATGGTCGCTGCCTCCGGACGGGAGACTGCGCGCTCGCGGCCGCGTATTCCCGCCGGCGCCCGGGAATAGACTCACGTCTTCGAGAGTCTCCGGAAGTGGGAGGCGTCCTGGGCGTATCGCATCCGGAAGGGGAGTTCGAGAGGCTCGTCCTCCCGCTGCTGCCTTCCGCCTACAACGTGGCGCGCTGGCTCACGCGCAACGACCACGACGCGGACGACGTCGTCCAGGAGGCCTTCTTGCGCGCGTACCGCTTCTTTCCGTCCTTCCGCGGCGGGGACCCCCGGCCGTGGCTCCTCGCGATCGTCCGCAACACGTGCTGGACGTGGCTGCGGGCGAACCGCTCGCGGGAGGCCCCGGTGGACCTCGACGGCGCGGACGAGCCGGTGGAGACCGCCGCGTCCGCCGAGGAGGACCTCCTGCGGCGCGCGGACGGGGCGCGGCTGACACGCGCGCTCGAGGAGCTGCCCGCCGAGTTCAGGGAGGTCGTCGTCCTGCGCGAGATCGAGGACCTCTCGTACCGCGAGATCGCGGAGGTCGCCGGGATCCCGGTCGGCACGGTGATGTCCCGCCTCGCCCGGGCGCGGCGCCGCCTGCAGATCGCGCTCGCGAGGCCCGCGGCGGCGGAGGTGAGGCCGTGAGCTGCGCGGCTGCGCGCGAGAGGGTCCACGCGTGGTTGGACGGCGAGCTCTCCGTCGAGGCGGCGCTCGAGGCGGAGAGTCACGCCCGCACGTGCGCCGAGTGCGCGGCCGCCTACCGCAGCGCGGTCGCCCTGCGCGAGGCCCTCCGGGGGGCCGCCCTGGCCGCCGCCCCGCCTGAATCGCTGGACGCCCGCGTCCGCCTGCGCCTCGCCGCGGAGGCTCGCTCCCGCCGGCCGGGCGGCGTCTCGACGTGGGCCGCGGTCGCGGCGGCGCTCGTCCTCGGGGCGGCGCTCGGAATGCTCATCGCGCCGCTCGGCGAGGCGTTCCGGGCCCGCGGACTCGACGAGACGCTCGTCGCGGCGCACGTGCGCGCCCTGTCTCAGGGCCCGCTCACCGAGGTCGCCTCGTCCGACCAGCACACGGTCAAGCCGTGGTTCGCGGGCAAGATCGACTTCTCCCCGAAGGTGAAGGACCTCGCCGCCGAGGGGTTCCCGCTGAAGGGCGGGCGCCTGGACCGGGTCGGGCGCCGCCCCGCGGCCGCGCTCGCGTACGGCCGGGCGCGCCACAACGTGGATCTCTTCGTCTGGGTCGAGTCGGCTCCCGCGACGGGGATCACGACCGCGAGCGTGCGCGGAATCAACGTCGTGAGGTGGACGGAGGGGGGACTCGCCTACGCCGCCGTCTCCGACGTCAACGAGACCGAGCTCCTCGCCTTCGCGAACCTCGTGCGGCGCTGAGAGGTCAGGGGCCCGGGCGGCGCGTCCTCGCGTCCGGCGCACCGAGGAGGAGGCCGGCCATCGCGTCGGCCACCTCCATCGCCTCCTCGCCGTCCGTGTTGCAGAGGACCGCGACGGCGAGGTCCTCGTCCGGGACGTACGCGGCCCAGGCGTCGAAGCCCGGCAGACCGCCGCCGTGGAAGAGGCGACGCCGGCCCGCGAACGTGTCCACGCCGACGCCGTAGCCGTACGTGAGGGCCTTGCCGTTCGGGAGCGTTCCGGGCGTCGTCATCGCGTGCGCGGAGGCGGCGCTCACGGGCGGCCGCACGGTGAGGCGGCGGATCCAGGCCGCGACGTCCCCCGCCGTCGAGAGGAGAGCGCCCGCGGCGTAGCCCTGCGTGAGGCTCACGGACCAGGCGTTCTCGAAGCCCCCGGCCTTCTTCCGCGAGTAACCGTGCGCGCGGTGCGGGACGAGGTCGGCGGTCTGCCCGTCGCGCGTCGCCGAAAGGCCGAGCGGCACGAGAAGGCGCTGCGTCACGAAAGCGCCCCACGGCATGCCCGAGGCCTTTTCGACGACGAGGCCGAGAAGGACGTAACCCGAGTTGCTGTACCTGTAGTCCGTCCCCGGCGGGAAGTCGGGGGGCTCGTTCGCGAAGATCGCGACGAGGTCCGCGGGCTCGATCTCCCGGCCGGTCTGCGCCCAGTAACGCGGGCCGAGGCTCGTCATGCTCCGGATGCCCGAGGTGTGGTTGAGAAGCTGGCCGACGGTCGCGTGCCGTCCGGGCTCCGGAAACGACGGGAGGAACTTGCCGAGCGGGTCGTCGAGGGACAGCTTGCCGTCGTCCACGAGAGCGAGGACGGCCGCGGCCGTGAACGACTTCGTGAGCGAGCCGATCGCGTAGACCGTGGCGGGCGACGCCGGGACGCGGTTCTCGAGGTCCGCGAACCCGTATGCACCCGAGGCGACAACGACGCCGCCGCGTGTCACGACGAAGGAGATCCCGGCCGTCCGGCCGTCCTTCACGGCGGCCTCGGCGAGGCGGGAGAGCTCCGATGACAGAGCGGAGGAGGAAGAGGAAGATTTCTTAGAAGGTGAAGAGGGGGAGGCCGCGACCGGGGAGGACGGATTCGCTTGTCCGGGGGCGGCGCGCTGCGGCGCGGTGCCCGGTGGTCCGGGTGCGGCGGCGAGCGGCCAGCCACAGAGGACGAGCGCCACCCACCGGCTCGGGACCACTCGAAGAAATCTCCTCTTCTCCATCGGCCTATCATGAAGGCATGCACTCCCTGGTGCGCGCGGGACTCGCCGCGACCGCGTTCGCGGCCGCTTCCGCGGCCGCGCAGCAGGGGCATGTCGAGGAGCGCTTCGCCGAGCGCGCGAGCTCCAGCATCCTGCTCGTCTACGACGGCAGGCGCCTCGAGCCGGGGGTCGAGCGCGTGCTCCTCGAGTCGCTCGAGCGGACGTACGCGGACCTCGTCCAGGACCTCGGCTCGGCCCCGTCCGGCAAGGTCGAGGTCGTCGTCTACGCGGAGCGCGACTGGCGGCTCGCGACGCAGGCCCCCGACTGGGCCGGCGGCCTCTTCGACGGCCGGGTCCGCGTCCCCGCCCAGGGCCTGACGGGGGTGACGCCGCAGCTCCTCGCCGTCCTCAAGCACGAGATGACCCACGCCTTCGTGCACGCGCGGACGAACGGGCGCGCGCCGACCTGGCTCCACGAGGGTCTCGCGCAGGCCGAGGAGGGCAGGACGTCGGCGCCCTACGCGGCGGCGCTCCTCGAGGCGTGGCGCGGAGCGAAGTCGTTCGGCCTCAAGCGTCTCGAGAGTCCGTTCGGCCGGTTCTCGGGCGGCCAGGCGCGGTCCGGCTACGTCGTCTCGCTCGCCGCCGTCGAGATGCTGCGCGACACGCGCGGGCCGGGCGCCGTCTCCCACCTGCTCGACCGCCTCGGCGAGGGAACGCCCGTCGAGGACGCGATGCGGGAGACCCTGCGCGGCGGTTACGCGCGCGTCGAGTCGGACCTCGCGGACTGGCTCGAGCGCCTGGCCCGCTGAACGGTCAGGCCGTGCCGGCTGCGGGACGCGGGCCCCGGCGGCGCCGCCTGCGCCGGCGCGCGGGCGCGTCCGTCGCCGCGAGCGGAGCGGCCTCGGGCGGCGGCACGAGCGCGTCGGGGAACGGCGTCCCCTGCATCGCCCGCGTCCCGGTCCCGCGCGAGGCGACCTCCTCCCACGCGGACGCGGCTTCGCGGTAGCGGTTCGTCGCCTTCGCGTACAGGGAGAGCAGCGAGACGGCGGCGGGGAAGAACTGCCGGCCGACGATCCGGCGGGCCGCGGGCCCGGTCGGGCGCGTCGAGGTCAGGCGGCCCATCGTGTAGAGCGCCTGCTTGAGCGTGTGCGTCGTGTGGTTCGGAAGCGACATCCGGAGCGCGAGCGGGTTCACGGCGTCCTCGAGGACGAGGAGGATCTGCGCCGGGCCGACGCCCGCGCCCGGGCGCCCGCGGCGTCTCACGGCCGCGAGGACGACCGGAAGGAAGAGCGCTCCGAGCAGCGTCGCGTCCTCCAGCCGCTCGCCCGCCGCCGTGCGCGCGTCCGCCTCGCGGAGCATCGCCCAGAAGGAGTCCTTTCCCGGGCCCTCGGCCGCGCGCGCGCCCGCCTCGTCGTCCACCTCGGGCAGGAGGACGCCGAACAGGCCGGTCTCCGACCACAGCCGGTACGTGTCGTGTCCCCATCCCCGGCGGAGCGGGTCG
This sequence comes from uncultured Acidobacteriota bacterium, assembly GCA_963776915.1. GTDB lineage: Bacteria > Acidobacteriota > Thermoanaerobaculia > UBA5066 > UBA5066 > Fen-183. The sequence continues at coordinate 114,062 of CAVZPE010000018.1, forward strand.
AGCAGCTCCTCCGTGACGCGGGGAGCCGCGCTTCTCGTGAGCTCGCGCCGCAGCTCGTCGACCGCGGAGCGCAGGCCCGGCTCCATCGAGAAGGACAGCCGTGCGGCGAACTCGCAGGCGCGGAGCATCCGGACGGGGTCCTCGCGGAAGCGAATGAGCGGGTCGCCGATCGTGCGGACGACGCGGGCCTCGAGGTCGTCCACGCCCCCGACGTAGTCGAGGACGGCGTAGGTCGCGATGTCGTAGAAGAGACCGTTGATCGTGAAGTCGCGGCGGACCGCGTCCTCCTCGGGCGTCCCGAACGTGTTGTCCGAGCGGATCAGGAGGTCTTCGTCCCCCTCCTGCCCCTGTTCGGCCGCGACGGCGTCGGGCGTCTTGCGGAACGTCGAGACCTCGACGACCTTGCCGCCCTCGAAGAGGACGTGGACGAGGCGGAAGCGCCGCCCGATCACACGCGAGTTGCGGAAGAGGCGCCGGACCTCCTGCGGTCGGGCGTCCGTCCCCACGTCGAAGTCCTTCGGGGTCCGGCCCGTCATGAGGTCGCGCACCGAGCCGCCGACGAGGTACGCCTTGAAGCCGGCGCGGTGCAGCCGGTAGAGGACGCGAAGGGCGTCGGGATCGATATATCCGCGCGAAATGGGGTGTTCGGCGCGAGGGAGGATGCGGGGGACGGTCATCCCGCGGGCTGCCGGAACGACATCGTCCCCATTGTAACGGTTTCGGAGCGCGCCGAAAAATGGAACACTCCCGGCGTGAGGGGTCGCATCGGGCGGGCCGGCGAGCGGCGGCACAGGCCCCCGCAGGCGCTCGTGTGGCTCGTTCTCGGAGGGATCGTCGCCTCGCGTTTCCTCGCGATCGCCGCCTCGCCCGGAGAGATCGACGAGGCGGTCTTCGCGGGCGCCGTCACGCACTTCGACCTGTTCGACCTCTCGCCGCAGGCGCCCGGGTTTCCCGTGTGGATCCTCCTCGGCCGGGCGCTGCTCCCGTTCTGCGTGACTCCCTTCAACGCCCTCGCGACGGCGTCGACGGTCCTCGCGGCGGCCGGGATGCTCGCGCTCTGGGCCTTCGGCCGCCGGATCGTGGGAGGCTGGGCGGCGCTCGCCGGCGTCGTGTTCGCGGCCGCGCTGCCGGTCGTGTGGATCAACGGCGGACGCGCGTTCTCGGACACGCCCGCCACGGCGCTCTTCCTCGGAGCGCTCGCGTGCCTCGCGATCGCGGACGAGCGCCGCTCGCCGAACCAGACGCGCTGGCGGGAGATGATCGCGGCCCGGCGCGCCCGGCTTCTCGCGGTCGCCGCCGGACTCCTCGCGGCCGCGGGCGCGGGGGTGCGGCCGCACCTCGTCCTCGCGTTCGGGCCCGTGCTCCTCCTGTGGGCCGGCCGCCTCGGGATGCGGTGGGACCGGCGGGACGCGGTGGTTTCCTTCATCGGGGCGGGCCTCGCGGGGACCGCCGCGTGGTTCGCGTGGCTCTTCGCGCAGGCGGGCGGGTCCACGGGTTTGTTCGCGTCCCTCGCCGAGCGCGCGGGCTTTCGCTCGCAGGCCCTCGCGACGGGCACTCTCGGGACGCTCGTGGACTCCTTCGTCGTGCGGGACTTCCTCTCGCCGCGGCGCGCGGCCGTCGTCTTCGCCGTCGCCGCGGTCGGGGTCGTCGCGCTCGCCCTGAAGCGGCGCCGGGGCGCCGTGGACCTTCTCGTGATCCTCGTGCCGACGTTCCTCTCGCTCTGGATCCTCCACAGCCGCGCCATGTCGCGCTACTCGGTCCCCTTCGTTCTCGTCCTCGCCCTCGCCGTCGGGGCGGGACTCGAGGCCATCCTCCGGAAGGGGCCGCTCGCCTTCCTCGCCGCGCTCTTCGCCGCCGGCCTCTACGCGCGCGAGGCGTGGCCCGACGTCCGCGCGAGCGCGAACGAGGAGACGCCGCCCATCGCCGCGATCCGTGCGCTCGAGCGCTGGGTCCACCCGGGCCGCGAGACGATCGTCGCGGACGGGGACTTCCACGCCTTCCTCCGCACGGAGCGCTGGGAGGGCCGGCTCGTCGCCTGGGCGTACACGGACGCGGAAATCGCCGCGGCGCCCCGCCGGACGAACAAGCGCCTCGTCCGTCTCACGGACTTCACGGCCGAGCCGGACCCGCCGGACCGCCGGGACCCGGCGTGGAAGACGTGGCTGCGCGGCGGGCGCGTCGCGGAAATGCTCGGCAACGGACGCCTCCTCGTCGTCGCGACGCGGGATCCCGCGCCGCCGCTCTTCGGCCCCGGTTTCGGCCCGAAGGAGAGCACGCCGGGGCGGCCGTCGTTCCGGTGGGCGGGGCCGCGCGCGAACCTCCTCGTCGCGCAGGACCAGGGGCCGCTCGCGGCGACCCTCTCGGGCGAGCGGCCGGGCACGGCGGGGCCCACGACGCTCACGGTCACGGAGGCGGGTTCGGGCCGGGTCATCCTGTCGCGGGTCGTCGAGCCCGGGCCGTTCGACGTCACGATTCTCGACCGCCCGGTCTTCGGGCCGATGCCGGGACCCGCCGACTACGTGATCTCGTGCGACCGGACCGTCGACCTCCCGCCCCTGCCGGGCGGGGTGCGGCCCGCCAGGGGCTGCTTCACGTTCCTCGAATCGACGTTCTCGCGGCCGCCGGAGCACGTGTGGATGCGGCTCGGCACGCGGGTCGTCGCGGACGTCGGAGCGCCGGACGACGGGCGCTACGATCCGGACGGCTTCTGGCCGCGCGAGAGGGCCGTCGACACGGGTCTCGATCTGCGCTGGACGAAGGGCTCCGCGTCCCTCGCGTGGGCGCCGCTCGCGGGCTTCGCGCCGACGCGCGTGATCCTGCGCGCGCGCGCGGTCGCGTCGCCGAAGGACGTGTCGATCCTCGTGGACGGAGCCCTTGCGGCCGTCGTCCGCGTCGACGCGGGGCTCGCGGAGACCTCGGCCCTTCTCGCGCCCGCGGCGACGGCCGCCCTGTCGGGCCCCGGGTGCGCGCGGATCGAGATGCGGACGGAGACGGAGATCCCGCGGGACGTCGGCAAGGGCGACGACACCCGCGCCCTCGGCATCGCCCTCGACCGCATCGCGTTCGAATAGAAGAAGAATTCTCTGCGGCGCTTCGCGCCGACCGGGGCTACCGGCGCTTCGCGCCGGAAGAAGAGGAAGAAGAAGATTTCCTAGAAGGTGAAGAGAGGCGGAAGTCGCGGAGGACCGACGCGAACGCGGCGACGAACAGCGCCACGCCGAACAGCGGCCAAAGGGCGCCGCGCTTCTCCGCCTCTTACTCTTTCTAAGAAATTCTCTTTTCCCGGTCCCCCGATCAGACCGAAGAACAGCACCGCCCCCGACCACACGAGCAGCAGGAACCGCATCTTGTGCGCGATGCGGCGGCGGAGCTCGGGAAAGAGGACGAGGACGAGCGGCGCTCCGACCAGGAGGATCAGGAGCGCCACGCGCCTCATGGATCAGTGCGCCGGGATCCCGCGATCGCGGTCCTTCTGCAGCACGGAGTGGTGCCGGCCGTACAGGAAGTAGATGAGGAGGCCGAGCGCGAGCCACGTGAAGAGCCGCCACCAGTTCGCCGTCGGAAGCGAGAACATCAGGAGCAGGCACGTGAGGATGCCCATGATCGGGACGAACGGCACCCACGGGCAGCGGAAGGGCCGGTGCACGTCCGGGTTCGTCCGGCGCATGATCAGGACGGCCCCGCAGACGATGACGAACGCGAGGAGCGTCCCGATGTTCGTCAGGTGGAGCAGGGCGTCGATCGGAAGGAAGCCCGCCATGATCGTGACGAAGATGCCGACCGCGATCGTCGACTTCCAGGGAGTCCGGAATTTCGGGTGGACGTGTCCGAAGAAGCCATTGGGCAGCAGGCCGTCGCGCGCCATCGCGAGGAAGACGCGCGGCCCGCTCAGCATCATGACGAGCAGCACGGACGTGATCCCGGCGACGCCGGCCGTGGCGATGATGCCCTCGGCCCACCCGATGCCCTTCTGCTGGAAGGCCCGGCTGACGGGCGCGTTGATGTCGAGCTGGTCGTACTTGACCATGCCCGTGAGCACCGCGACGACCGCGATGTAGAGAATCGTGCAGATGATGAGGGACGCGATGATCCCGATGGGGACGTCGCGCCGCGGGTTGCGGGCCTCCTCGGTGTGCGTGGAGACGGAATCGAATCCGATGTAGGCGAAGAAGATGATCGCGGCCCCGGCGAGGACGCCGACGGGCGAGCCTCCCGGGTCCGTCTGGCCGGCGATGTGGTGGCCGAAGAAGCTGACGCCCGTCCACCCGAACGGGGCGAACGGATGCCAGTTCTCCTTGTTCACGAGGAAGGCGCCGACGCCGATGACGAAGAGCACGGCGGCGACCTTGATCATGACCATCGCGGCGTTGAACGACGCGCTCTCGCTGATGCCCTTGACCAGGATGAGCGTGACGATCGCGACGATGATGATCGCGGGAAGGTTCAGGATCGAGCCCGTCGACATGAAATGGCCCGTCGCGGCTTCGTATCGCCAGGGCGACTCGCTGAGGAGCGGCGAGACGTGGAGCCCCACCTTGCTGAGAACGTTCTGGAAATACCCGGACCAGCCGGTCGCGACGGTCGCGCTCCCGACGGCGTACTCGAGGACGAGGTCCCAGCCGATGATCCAGGCGAGGAGCTCGCCCATCGTGGCGTAGGCGTACGTGTACGCCGAGCCCGCGACCGGGACCATGGACGCGAACTCCGCGTAGCACAGCGCCGCGAAGATGCACGTCGTGCCGGCGACGACATAGGACAGGATGAGGGCGGGGCCGGCCACGTTGTGCGCCGCCGCTCCCGTCGCGACGAAGATGCCGGCGCCGATGATCGCGCCCACGCCCAGGCTCGTGAGCTGGACGGGGCCGAGGATCCGGCGCAGCCGGTTCTCGTCCCGCATCTCCTCCTCGAGTCTCGCCATGGACTTCGTTGCAAAGTACGGATTCACGGACAACGGAGGCCCTCCTCTCCATCGCGTGGAGCAGTTCTGTGTTCGGGGGAAGATACACCGCCGGCCTCGGGGCTGCCAGAGATTCGGTCGCGACGCGCCGTAGAATCCCCGGAAGCGAGGAGCAACGCATGCCGCCCACGAAGACCAGCGAGTTGACCGCCGCCGCCATCGCGGACGAGTTCCGCTCGGGCGTCAAGTCGTACGGCCCGAAGACGCAGATCGAGGGCGTCAAGGTCCACCGCCTCACGCGCTTCGTGGACGACCGGGGATTCTTCCAGGAGATCTACCGCGCGAAGGCGGACCACCCCGGGAGCGAGGCGCTCGCCGAGTTCTTCCGGGACGTCCCCGTCGCCCAGATCAACTTCTCGATCGTGAACGCGGAGGACCACGTCAAGGGGCTGCACTACCACCTCAAGCAGCAGGACGTGTGGTATTGCCCGCATCCGTACAAGGCCAAGTTCGTCCTCCTCGACGTGCGCAAGGACTCGCCGACCTTCGGCGCGACGCAGGTCCTCGTGGCCGGCGACGGTCAGGACCTCCTCGTCCGCATCCCGGAGGGCGTCGCGCACGGTTACCGCCCGCTCACGAACCCCTGCGCGCTCCTGTACGTCGTGACGCGGACGTTCGACGTCGGCGACCCCGACGAGTGGCGCATCGCGTGGGACCACCCCGCGGTCAAGGACCTCTGGGACGTCCCGAACGGCTGACGCATGGAATCCCGCAGGGGATTTCTTCGAAAGGGGCTGCTCGGAGGCGCCTTGCTTGCGCTCGGAGGCACGACCTTCCTCACCCTTCGAAGAACTCTCCGCGCGGCGGAGCCGCGCGCTCCCCTCCTCGTCCTCACCCTCGACGAGTACGCGATCTTCGCGGCCGTCGCCGCGCGCGTGGTCGCGGTGGACGGGGACTCCCCCTCGACGGACGCGGTGGACGTCGCGGGGCGCGCGGACGCCGCGATGGCGCTCTGGCCCGACGGCGTCCAGATCGAGTTCCGCCGCCTCCTGCGCCTCTTCGAGAGCGCGCTGACGGGCGTGGCCACGGGGACGGGCGTCGAGACGTTCACGGCCTCGTCCGCGCCCCGGCAGGATGCGCGGCTCGCCGCCTGGGCCGGCTCGCGCGTCGCGGTGTTCCGGACGGGCTGCCAGGCGCTGCGCAGGCTCGCGAGCGCGTGCTACTACGCGGCCCCGGAGGCGTGGCCGGCGACGGGGTATCCCGGCCCGCCCGAGCTGCCCTTCACGGAATCGGAGTGAGAGCTCCTCCAGCCGGACCGCCCGATCCCGAACCTCATGCGCGGGCGCGAGATCCGCTCGAACCTCGCGCTCTCGGCGGACGTCTGCGTCGTGGGATCCGGGCCGGGCGGCGCGATCGCGGCGGCGCGGCTCGCCTCCTCGGGAGCCCGCGTGATTCTCCTCGAGGAGGGCGGCTACTTCACCCGCAGGGCCGACTTCCACATGCAGGAAGGGGAGGCCTACCCGAAGCTCTATCAGGACCACGGGAACCGCGCGACGGACGATCTCGCGATCACGATCCTGCAGGGCCGCGGCGTCGGCGGCGGGACGCTCGTGAACTGGGCGACCTGCTTCCGGACCCCCGAGGCGACGCTCGCCGTCTGGAGGGAGCGCCACGGGCTCGCGGACTTCACCGCGGAGCGCTTCGGGCCCCACTGGGACGAGGTCGAGAGCCGCCTGAACGTGAGGGAGGTCGACGCCTCGGAAGTGAACGACAACAACGCGGTCCTCCTCGAGGGCGCCCGCCGCCTCGGGATCGCGACGGAGCTCCTGAAGCGGAACGTGACGTCGTGCCTCCACACCGGCTACTGCGGGATGGGCTGCCCGACGAACGCGAAGCGCGGGATGGCGCTCACCTACCTGCCGGACGCGGCCGGCAAGGGCGCGCGGGTTTACGCGGACTGTCGCGTGACGCGGCTCGTCGTCGACACGCGGCGGGAGCGCGTGACGGCGGTCGAGGCCGAGGTTCTCGATCCCGCGACGGACCGGCCGACGGGCCGCCGCGTGACGGTCTCGGCGGCGCGCGTCGTCGTCGCGGGGGGCGCGATCAACTCGCCGGCGCTTCTCCTGCGCTCGGGCCTTCCGGACCCGCACGAGCGCGTCGGCAAGCGGACGTTCCTTCACCCCGTCGTCGCGACGGTCGCCCTCTTCGAGAGGCGCATCGACCCGTTCTACGGGGCGCCCCAGTCCGTCGCCTCCCACGCCTACGCCGAACGGCCCGGGAAGATCGGCTTCTTCCTCGAGGTGCCTCCTCTCCACCCGATGCTCGCGGCGCTCGCGCTCCCGGGCTTCGGCGCGGCGCACCGCGACGGAATGAAGCTGCTCGCGAAGACGAACGCCGTGATCGCGCTCCTGCGCGACGGGTTCCTCGCGGACGACGAGGGCGGGACGGTGTCGCTCCGCGAGGGCGGACGGCGCCTCTCGATCCGCTACCCGCTCGGCGAGGCGCACGTGGAGGCGATGCGCGAGGCGATGCGGGTGTCGGCGCGCATCCAGCTCGCCGCCGGCGCCCGCGAGGTCCGCACGCTCCACCTCGATCCGGTCGTCATCCGGGAGGAGCGCGACCTCGCCGCCCTCGACTCCCGGCCGATCGGCCCGAATCTCCTCGGGGTCTTCACGGCGCACCAGATGGGCGGCTGCGCCGCGGGCGCCGACCCGGGCGTCTCGGTCGTGGACGGAAACCTCCGGCACCACCACCTCGCGAACCTCTGGGTCTTCGACGGCTCGGTCTTCCCGACCTCTCTCGGAGTCAATCCCCAGCTCTCGATCCTCGGGATCGTCTCGGCGTCCGTCGAGCGGATGATCGCGGCGAGAGTCTGAAGGCTCAGCGCTTCTCGCGCACGGTGAGGACGGGGACCGGGCAGAGGCGCACGACGCGCTCGGCCGTCGAGCCGATCAGGAGCTTCTCGAGCGCGTTGCGGCCGTGCGTGCCGAGGACGACGAGGGAGGCCCGGGCCTTCTTCGCCGCGTCGATGATCGCGTCGGACGGACGGCCCCAGAGAAACTCGCTCGTCGCGCCGACGCCGCGCTTCTCGGCCGAGGCGACGGCGGCCGCGAGGCGCTTCTTCGTCGCCTCCTCCCATTCCTTCTGCGTCGAGACGTCGAGGTAGGGAAGGGCCCCCGCGACGTCGAACGCCTGGACGGGCTCGACGAGGACGTGGACGATGTGGACCTTCGCGCCCTGCGACGAGGCGAGCGACACGGCGAAGGAGAGGGCGCGCGCGGCGCAGACCGAAAAGTCCGTGCCGACGACGATCGTCTTGAGGAGAGGCTGGGACTTCTTTCCGGTCATGGCGTTCCTCCCGTCAGGGCCTGAGGCGCGCCTTCAGCGCGCCGGCGGCCGCCTCGATCTCCGCGGGCGCGGGCTTCAGCGGGAAAGCCTCTCCGCGGACGTACCGGGCCACGCCGTCGACGTAGGTGGCGGCGACGTGCGACCGGTCCATGCTGTACACGATAGGTCCGTACGGATCCTCGCGCCACGCGACCGGCCTCGCGAAGCCCGCGTCGACGTCGAGGAGGACGAAATCCGCGCGCCGGCCCGTCTCGAGCGTCCCGGCGTTCAGGCCGAGCGCCGCGGCCCCCTCGGCCGTCGCCATCCGCACGACGTCCCAGGCCGAGATCCCCGCGGGCCCGAGGCGCACCTTCGGCAGGAGCGCCGCGAGCCGCATCTCGGTGAAGGCGTCGAGCCGGTCGTTGCAGGGCGCGCCGTCCGCGCCGAGCGTGACGCGGATGCCCTGCGCGCGGTACTCCGGCACGGGGCAGATGCCCGAGCCGAGCTTCAGGTTGGAGGACGGGCAGTGCGCGACGTTGGTTCCCCGCGCGGCGAGGAGCGCCCGCTCCTCGGCGTCGACGTGGATGACGTGCGCGAGGACGACGTGCGCGCCCGAGATGCCGGTGTCGTCGAGGTAGCGGACGTTCCGGCGGCCCGTCCGCTGCGCGACGAGGGCGACCTCCTCGACGTTCTCCGAGGCGTGCGTGTGGACGAAGAAGCCGTCCGCCTTCGCGCGCTCGCCGACCGCGCGCAGGAGGCGGTCCGTGCACGACACGGCGAATCGCGGGCAGAACGCGACGCGGAGGCGGCCGCCGTCCGCGCCGTGCCACGTCCGCGCGAGGCGCTCGGTCTCGTCGAGGGCGGCGCGCGTGTCGCGGAAGAGTCCCGCCGGGTTCGTCGTCGGGTCGTCCATGAGCGCGTTCCCGCTCGTGACGCGCACGCCCGAAGCCGCCGCGGCCCGGAAGATCGCGTCCGTGTGGTGAGCCGTGCCCATGTCGAGGATCGACGTCGTGCCGCCCGCGAGGAGCTCGGCCAGGCCGAGGCGCGCGGAGACCTCGAGCGTCGCGGGGTCGTGCGCGGCCTCGCCCGGCCAGACGTGCGTCGAGAGCCACGGGAGGAGCGGGAGGTCGTCGGGGCCGTTGCGCAGGAGCGTCTGGCAGAGGTGGACGTGCGTCTGGACGAAGCCGGGCAGGACCCACATCCCCTTCGCGTCCAGGCGCTCCACCGGCCTGCCCGCGGCCGCGTCGGCGCGGGCGCGCGTCCGGGCCTCGGCGTCGCGCGCGGCGATCGCCCCGTCCTCCACGTAGAGCGCGCCGCCCGGGACGACGTCCCCGGGGCGCGTCATCCCGATCACGAGGGCGTTCTCGACGAGGAGGGGCGTCATGGCAGCCCGCCATTATCCAATGCCGGACCGCTCAGACCAGCAAGGCGCCTTCGTGGACGAGCAGCCAGCGCTTGCGGGGGAGGCCGCCGCCGTAGCCGGTCAGGCTCCCGTCCGAGCCGATGACGCGGTGGCAGGGGATCACGATGGAGACGGGATTCGCCCCGTTCGCGGCGGCCACGGCGCGGACGGCCGAAGGCCGGCCGATCTCCGAGGCGAGACGCGCGTACGACCACGTCGAGCCCGCGGGAATGCGCCGGAGAGCGCGCCAGACCTCCTGCTGGAAGGGTGTTCCGCCCGTGTCGACTTCGATGGCGTCGAGAGCGTCGAAGATCGCCGGCGAAGTAGCGCCTCAAGGCCTTCGGCCGGGGCACCGCCGCGGGGATCTTCTTCGAATGAGAATTCCCCGAATCTCCGGGCGAGCTCCCCGCTCATTCCCTCCCAGTGGTCCTCGAAAACCAGTGCGACGAGGGCGCCGGCGCGCTCGACGAGGACGATGGCGCCCGCCGGCGTCGCCACCCTCGACCTTCTGAGGATCCCTCTTTCTCTTTCTTCCTTTCGAAGAATCTCTTTCTCTTCTTCGTCTCTCTCTTTCTCTTCATGCGCCACCCTTTTCGTCCGCGAGCGACGCCCACAGGTGCAGCGTCGCGTACGCGCGGTACGGGCGCCAGCGCTCGGCCCGCGCCATGTGGTTCCTTCGCGCGACGCCTGCCCTCTCGAGGGCACGGACGACGCCGAGGTCGCCCGCCGGAAACGCGTCCCCCTCGCCGAATGCGCGGAGCGCGACGACGTGCGCCGTCCACGGCCCGAATCCGGGCAGGGCCGTCAGGCGCTCCTCGAAGTCGTCGAGGCCGCGCGGCGCCGCGAGGACGGAACGACCCGTCCGCCACGGCGCGGGCGAAGTTCCGGAGGGAGACGGCGCGGGCGCGCGGCAGGCCGACGCGCGCGACGTCCGCTTCCGCGACCGCGTGCGGGCGTCGGGAAGACGTGCGTGAGGCCCGGCCGCGCGAGCCGCTTCGGCAGCGGCCGCCCGCAGAGCGCGACGAGCCGGCCCGCGAGCGTGCGCGCGCCGGCGACGGAGATCTGCTGGCCGAGGACCGCGCGCACGGCGATCTCGAACGGGTCCCACGCGCCCGGCACGCGCAGGCCGGGGCGCCGCGCGACGAGCGGGGCGAGGAGGGGGTCGCCCGAGAGGACCCTCGCGATCGCGCGGGGATCCGCAGAGAGGTCGAAGAGGCGGGAGGTGCGCGTCGAGAGAGCTTCCGCGCTCGCCCACACGGGGAATTCCTGCGAAAGGAAGAGGGAGCGGCCGCGGCGCCGGAGCTCGATCCGCAGCAGTCCCGGCGCGCCCGCGATCCGTGAATCCCCTTTCATAGGAATTCTCTTCGACTCTCTCGACCCCCGGCAGCGCCCGCGCCGCGAAGAAGGCGAGGAGGCGCCGCACCGTCGAACGGGGCTCGCACGCGCAGCTCCGACAGCCGGGATTGCTCGGGACCCATTCGCAGAATTCGTCTCTCTTCGTTTTCTTTGCGTCCTCATCGCCCCCGCGCCTACGGCGCCGGGGGCTCCGGCGGCGCCGGCGAATCCGGGAGATCGGACGCCGGCGCGCCGCCGAGCCCGATGCGGTCGGCGATCGGGACCTGGGCCGCGAGGACGAGGGCGACGAGGTCGGGCAGCGGCAGCCCCCACTCCTCGGCGCCGCGCGTGACGTACGAGCGGTCGACGGAGCGGGCGAAGGACTTTTCCTTGAGGCGCTTGAGCACCGACTCGACCGGGACGTCGGCGATCTTCTTCGAGGGCCGGATGAGCGCGCACGCGCCGCAGAAGCCGGTCAGCTCGTCCGCCGCGAGGATCGCCTTCTCCATCGGCGTCTCGCGCGGGATGTTCGTGTAGAACGCGTGGCCGCCGACCGCCTTGATGAGCGGCTCGGGCCAGCCGCGCGCGCGCAGGATCTCCATGCCGCGCCAGACGTGGTCCTGTTCCGTCGGGTACTTCTCGTAGTCGAAGTCGTGGAGCATCCCGACGAGCCCCCACGTCTCGACCTCGCCGGCGTCCGCGACGCCCTTCGAGCGCGCGAGGTGGCGCATCGTGGCCTCGACGGCGAGCGCGTGCCGGCGGAGCGGCTGCGAGGCGGTGAACTCGGTCAGGAGGGCCCAGGCGTCCGCGCGCGTCTTCATGCGCGGAGTCTACGAAAAGGGCGCCCCCGCGGGAGCGCCCTTCGCCGGAAATCGCGGCGTCAGTACCGGGCGGGGAGCGGCGCGGGCTCGAGCCAGGTCGGGTCGCCCGAGCGGTTGTCGATTGCGATGACGAAGGGGTGAACGGGCAGTCCGGAGTCCATGAAGAGCGACGCCGCGGCCCCTGGCGGAGACGCCCGCCGCGGCGGGAAGGTCGTTGATCTGGAACCACTCGCGCGGACCCCACGTGCGCTCGACGGTGCCGAGGTCGTTCCCGGCCGCGTCGCGGACGGTGAACGTGACGACCGTCGCGCGGTCGTTCGGGTTGAAGGCGCCCACGTTGACGCGGAAGCCCGCGTCGCCGCCGAGGCCCGCGAGGCCGATGAAGCTCGCCTGGGTGCGGGCCTCCTCGCGCGTCCGCGCGGGAATCGCCGTGCCGTTGCCGGGCCGGTCGGCGTTCACGGTCGCGACGCGCGCGAAGACGTCGATCCCGCCCTCGCGCGGGTCGTAGGCGATCTCGATCGCCCCGGCCCGGTCGCGGAACCCGCCGCCGAGCGCGTCCGCCACGACGTCGGCGAGGAGGCGCGTCTCGCGCGGCCCGAGGTCCAGGACGTACCACTCCGGGTTCTGTCCGCAGGGTGACGGGCACGCCATCCGCAGTGCGAAGCGGCGGCCGACGGCCGACGTGTTCCGCATCCAGAGGTCCGTCGCGAACCGCTGGCCGTACGCGCCCTGCGCCGAGGCCGCGGTCGGGAGCGTCAGGAGCTCGCCGACGGGCTCGGGGGCGAAGGTCGACGTCGTCCACGACGAACGCATAGGTCTCGGACGTGTCGGCGCGCGCGACGAGGAGGACGATCGCGGAGCAGCCGAAGCAGGCGACACGACGACTCGGCTCTTCGCCTGTCGCGTCTCGGGGGACGTCTCGAAGTCGAGAGAGGGCGCACCGCCGGATTCGTTGCCCTGGCAGCCGGGCTGCGCGAGCCAGCTGGACGCGCACGGAGAGGCCGCCCGTTCCGTCTACGCGCTCCGGCAGGTTCGCGGCCGCCGAGACCGAGTAGAGCGCGCCGCCGCTCACGTCGACACACTGGACGAGCGCCTCGTAGCCGGAGAAGGACGGAATGTCGATGCGGGCGGATCCGCCGAACGCGGGACTCCAGCCCGACGCGCGCGGCGCGCGCCCAGCCGGAGAGACCGTCGTCGAATCCACCGTTCGCGAGGAGGTTCGGGGAGGCGCCTTCGAGAGGCCGGGCGAGCGGCGAGGAGGAGGAAGAAGGTGGCGGGAAGGAAGCGGGCTTTCACGGGTCGTCTCCTGTCTTTCGGGTTTCTGTTCGTCGCGGGCCGGCCGGTCCCGCGGGCGTTCGACGCAACCTACGGCCGATCCCGCTGCAGGTTCCTTCGCCGCGCCCTCAGGGTTCTGTTAGATTTCTCTCAGAAGGGCCTCAGGTGACGGCCAACCCGCTCGAAAGAAACGATTTGTTCGAGTTCGGCCCTTTCCGGCTGGACCTGCAGGGCGCGCCTCCTCTCGAAGGGCGGCGAGCCGCTGCCGCTCGCTCCGAAGAGCTTCGACGTTCTCGCGTATCTCGTCCGCAACGCCGGCCGGGCCGTCTCGCGGGAGGAGCTCCTTTCGGCGGTCTGGCCCGACGTCGTCGTGAGCGACGGGAGCCTGACGCAGGCCGTCTTCGTCGTCCGGCGGGCGCTCGGCGAGAGCGAGGACGGGCCCGGCTTCCTCGCGACTGTGCCGCGGGTCGGATACCGGTTCTCGGCGGACGTGCGCGCGATCCCGCGGGCCGAGGCGCCGGCCGCCGTGGTGCCGTTCCCCGTCGCGGTCCCGGCGCCCGGGCCGGGCGCGGACGGAGACGCCGCCGGAGACGCCGCCGCGCGCCGCGTCCGCCGTGGGGCGATCGCCATCGCACTTCTCGCGCCTCGCGGTGGCCGCCGTGCGCTGGGCGAGCCCGCGTCGCGAGTCGACGCCCGCGAATGCCGGCCCGTCCGTCCTCGCTCTCGTGCGCGAGATCGCGGCGCCGCCGGACGCGATCGCGCTCCTCGGCGCGGCGGGGCCGTCGGCGGTGCTGGGCGCGCCGTCGGCCGTCTACCTCCTCCCGCTCGACGGGGCGCAGGCCGCGACGCGCGTTCCTCTCGCCGCGGGCGAGGTCCTCGCGGACCGCCTCGTCGGGTCGGAGCTCGTGGTCGCCGCCGGCCGAGAGCTTTCCGCGAGGGACGTCCTGACGCAAAAGGCCCGCGCCCTCGGCACGCTGCCCGAGCGCGCGCCTGCCGCACGCGAGGGGCGTCTGTTCGTCTCTCCAGCCGGCCGCTTTCTCGCCCTGCGCGCACCGGACGCGGTCGTCGTCCTCGAGGCTGACCGGCCCGGCCTCGCCTGGGCCTTCAGCGTGGCCGCCCGCGAGACGCCGAACGAGGCGCTCGCGCTCTCGGACCGGTGGCTCGTCTTCGCCGCCGGCAACGGCGAGCCGCTCCGGGTCTTCGACCTCACGACGGGCGCGCTGCGGCTCGCGGCGCCCCTGGCGGAGACCCGCGTGAAGGCGCTCGCGGTCGAGGACGTCACGGGCCGCGTCGCCGCCGGCGGGGCGTTCGACACCGTGCACGTGTACCGTCTCGCGGGAGGAGAGGCGGAGACGTTCCGCGCGCGCGGGTGGACGCGCGGCCTCGCCTGGGTCGCGGACCATCCCACGCTCCTCGCGAGCGGCCGCCTCGGAGTGACCGCGTGGCGGCCGGGAGCCGGCGTCGTCGCGTCGGTGGCCGATCCCGCGAACGGCGGCTCGGTCGTCGCGACGCCCGACGCGGTCCTCGTCCTCTCGCCCGAGCGCCAGCGCCTCGCGGTCCTCCGTTACGGTGGCTTCCCGCCGGACGCGCGCCTTGCGCTCGCGTCGGCGCCCCTCTGGGCCCTCGCGTGCGATCCGGAAGGGCGCACGGTGTTCGCGAGCGGCCGGGACGGGAAGCTCTACGCGGTGGACGTGAAGACGCGGGCCGTCCGCGCCCAGGCCGTCCACACGGACGGCGTGCCCTCGCTTCTCGCGGCGGGCGGCCTCCTCGCTTCGGCGTCGGACGACAAGACGGTCGCCGTCTGGGAGCTGCCGGGGCCGAAGCTCGTCATGCGCACGCGCGCGCACGACTTCCTCGTCAACGACCTGCAGCTCGCGCCGGAGGCTCCCGGCGGGCCCGTCCTCGTGACCTCGTCCTCGGACGGGACGGTCAAGACGTGGCGCTGGCCCTCCCTCGAGCCGCTCGAAACGGTGGACCTCGCGCCCTTCGCCGGCGGCAAGGTCGAGGCGCACGCGCTGTGGACGGCGCCGGACGCGAGGCGCGTCCTCGTCGGGACCTGGGACCATTCGCTCCTCGACCTGTCGAAGGCGGGCGGCCGCTGGACGGGACGGCGTCTCGCGACCGCCGCGCGCGCCGTCTACCGGCTCGCCGGCCTTCCGAAGCTCGGGCTCGTCGCGGGCGTCGGGATCTGGCCGCACGAGGTCTTCCTCTTCGATCTCGCATCGGGAGAGCGGCGGCGGCTGGAGGACGCCGGGCTCGAGGCGTTCTGGGCCGCGCCGGAGCCGGACGGCCGCGCATTCGTCGTGGTGGGGAACGGCGGCGCCTCGCGCTACGCCCTGACCCGCGAGGCCGACGGCGCCGTCACGTCCGCGCTCGTGTCGCGGCGCCAGAGCGAGCTCGCGCTCCTGACGGCGTCCGTGCTCCCGGACGGCCGCCTGTGGGGTGGCACGAACGACGGCACGGTCCTAGGTTTTCGGGCGGGCGCTCTCTCGGGGCCGCCTCTGGCGGTCGAAAGGCTGCGTTTCGATCTAAAAGCAGGACTGATTAGTCCTGACATGGTTTCGCTGCACAGTTTGGTGTGCATTTACCACGTTTTCGGTTGACTTTCCGGCGCGCTGAACGGACTCTGCGCGCGGCGTGAGCCGAAAACGGAGAAAGACAGGGGGACGAGAATGGGACTGAAGGCCGTCGACATCCTGAAGACCTGCGACAAGGAAGGGGTCCGTTTCCTGCGCCTGCAGTTCACGGACATCCTCGGAATCATCAAGAACGTCGAGGTCCCGCGCTCGCAGTTCGAGAAGGCTCTCGAGGGCGAGATCCAGTTCGACGGGTCCTCGATCGAGGGCTTCACGCGGATCGAGGAGTCCGACATGGGCCTCGTGCCGGACCTCGACACGTTCCGCATCTTCCCGTGGTCGCACCCGAACGGGAAGGTCGCGCGCCTCGTCTGCGACGTCATCGAGCCGGACGGCAAGCCGTTCGCCGGCTGCCCGCGTCAGACGCTCAAGCGGCAGATGGAGAAGGCGAAGGCCCTCGGATACACGCTCATGACGGGCCCCGAGGCGGAGTTCTTCTTCTTCCGCCGCGACGCGAACGGGGACCCGATCGTCGACACGCACGACGAGGGCGGCTACTTCGACCTGACGCCCGTCGACCGCGGCGAGGAGGCCCGGCGCGACGTCGTCGTCGCTCTCGAGGCGATGGGATTCGAGGTCGAGGCGGCCCACCACGAGGTCGCGCCCGGCCAGCACGAGATCGACTTCAAGTACGGGGACGCCGTCACGACGGCCGACCAGGTCACGACGTTCAAGCTCGTCGTGAAGAAGGTCGCGCTCGACCACGGCCTGCACGCCACGTTCATGCCGAAGCCGATCTTCGGCGTCAACGGCTCGGGAATGCACGTCCACCAGTCGCTCGTCACGGGCTCGGGCGCGTCCCTGAAGAACGCGTTCTTCGACGCGAAGGCGAAGTACCAGCTCTCCGCCGTCGCGATGAGCTACATCGGCGGCATCCTCAAGCACGCGCGCGCGATCGCGGCGATCACGAACCCCCTCGTGAACTCGTACAAGCGGCTCGTGCCCGGCTACGAGGCCCCGGTCAACGTCGCGTGGTCCGAGCGCAACCGCTCGCCGATGGTCCGCATCCCGGCGCGGCGGGGGATGGGGACGCGCTGCGAGGTCCGCATGCCGGACCCGTCCTGCAACCCGTACCTCGCGTTCACGGTCATGCTCGCGGCGGGTCTCGACGGGGTCAAGAACAAGCTCGACGCGGGCGAGCCCGTGAACCAGAACGTCTTCGAGATGTCCGCGCGCGAGAAGAAGCGCCTCAAGATCGACGTGCTTCCGGGCAGTCTCGCCGAGGCGCTCGACTGCCTCGAGAAGGACGACCTCATCAAGAACGCGCTCGGCGAGCACATCTACGAGAAGTTCGTCGAGGCCAAGCGCAACGAGTGGCAGACGTACATCGCCCAGGTCCACGGGTGGGAAGTGAGCCGCTACCTGCAGGCGTACTGAGGAAGAAGAGCGACGGGCTCGGAGAGGGCCTGGGGGAACCGGCCATGGTTCCCCCAGGATCCCCTTACAGCCCGAGCTTCGCGCGGGCCGCGGCGAGTACCGCCGCCGTCGCCGCCGGGAGGCCGAGCGCGAGCGGGCTGAGGACGAGGTCGTAGGCGGCCGGATCCTCGATCTCCCGCTGGTACGCCTGCCGCACGAACTCGCGCTGGGCGGCGTCGCTCTTCGCGACGCGCCGGCGCGCCTCGTCGACGGCGATGCCCTCGGCCCGGGCGAGGACCTCCGCCCGCTCGGCGGGAGTCCCGACCGCGCGGATCCTGAGACCTCCCGAGGGATGCAGGACGAAGTTGGCTCCGCGCCCGACGAGCACGGCCTTGCCCTCGGAGCCGATCCGCTGGATCACGTGTCTCAATCCGACGAGGACGCGGGCCTGGCTGGGATCGTCCGGAAGGATGAGCGGGGCGAGGTACTCGCCCAGCTCGCGGACGCCCTTCTCGTCGAAGCGCTCGAGGGCGAGGAGGTCGCTGTGGGTCTCCTCGGCGACCGCCGAAAGCAGCTCGCGGTCGAAGACGCGCCAGCCGAGGGCGTTGCCGACGAGCCGGGCCAGCTCGCATCCCCCCGAGCCCAGCTCGCGCGAGAGCGCGATCCACGGGCCCTCGGCCACGGCCCTGCGGGTGAACTTCGACTCGGAGAGGCGGCGGACCTCCCGGAGCAGGCCCTGGCGGTCCGCGAGCCCGACACCGGGATTGGGGGACGTCATGACGAGCCTCCTGCGCCCCGGGCGCTTCGGGCGGGGCCGGGCTGCCCTCTCAATTTAGTGCCGGCGGTCTCTTCCCGCCTCCCGGCGCGGCGCCTCAGGCCGGAAGGACGACGAGCCCCGCGGATCGGGCCGACAGCGATTCGTTTCCGCCGGCCGTCGCCGCCGCGTCGTCCTCGATCCTCACGCCGAGCCTTCCGGGAAGGTACACCCCCGGCTCGAGGGTGCACACGTTCCCCGCGACGAGCGGGACGCGGTTGCCCTTCACGAGGTAGGGCGCCTCGTGCCCGTCCATCCCGAGGCCGTGCCCCAGCCGGTGCGTGAAGAAGGCGCCGTACCCGGCGGCTTCGATCACCGCGCGCGCGGCCCGATCCACCTCCTCGGGAATCGCTCCGGCGCGGAAGGCGGAGAACGCCGCGCGCTGCGCGTCGTCCACGGCCGCGTAGACCTTGCGGAGCTCGTCGGAGGCGGACCCGAACGCGACCGTGCGCGTGATGTCCGACGTGTAGCCGCCCACGCGGCAGCCGCCGTCGATCAGGACGGCGTCGCCCTTCGCGAGGCGCGCGTCGCCCGGGCCGCCGTGGGGCAGCGCGGCCGACGCGCCGAACTGGACGAGCGCGCCGCCGCGGACGCCGAGGCGGCGCAGTTCGCCGGAGAGGATCTCGCCGGCCTCGCGCTCCGTCATGCCGGCCGCGAGCCGCGCATGCGTCGCCGAAATGGCCGCGATCATGCGCGCCGCGGCATCCTTCAGGAGCGCCTTCTCGGCGTCCGACTTGACGGCCCTGAGGCCGTCGAAGACGGGGGCGGCGTCCACGAGCTTCGCCCGCGTCTCCTTGCGCAGGCGCGCCGCCGTGTGGAAGTCGGTCGTCCCCTCGAGGCCGACGCGTTTCGCCCCGGACAGGAGAGTCCCGAGCAACCTGACGGGGTCTTCGTGCTCCTGCCAGACGACCGTCCGGTCGACGACCGCGTCGCGGCGGATGCGCTCTTCCTCGAAGGCGGGCGTCAGGAACGCGGAGGGACGATTCGGACGGAGGACGAGCGCCATGAGGCGCTCGCTGCGCCCGGGATCCGCGCCGCAGAGGTAGGCCATGTTCGTGGACGGCGTCGCGACGAGGGCGTCGAGCCCGGCCGCCTTCGCGGCGGCGAGCGCCCGGTCCTGGCGGTCGCGGTACGTGTCGCGCGGCAGGGCCGGCGGAAGCGGCGGGGCGGAGGGGACCGCGCCGGCCTCCGGGACGGCCGGTGTCGGCGCGGGATCGGCGGCGAAGGCCGGAAGGAGCGGCGCCGCCGCGAGCGCCGAGCCGGAGGCGAGCAGGCGGCGACGTGAGAACGTGCGGCTCATCGCGCGGAGACTAGCCGATCCGCGTCCGCCTCAGATCTCGACCTGGATCCCGAACTCGATCGCCCGCGCGGGCGGGATCCTGTAGAACGCGGTCGCGCGGGCCTCGTTGCGGCGCATCCACGAGAAGAGCCGCTCGCGCCAGCGCGCCATGCCGCTCTCGCGCTCGGTCGAGATGATGGCGTCCTTGCCGAGCACGTAGCTGATCGTGCCGGTGTCGAGAGGCTTCCCCGCGAGGACGAGGCCCTTCAGGCCCTCGGGCACGTCGGGGTCCTCCATGAAGCCCCACCTCAGGAGGATCCGGTAGAACCCCTCGCCGAGGTCCTCGACGCGCCTGCGCTCGGACGGCGGCACGCGCGGGACGTCCGCGGTCTCGACGGTGAGGAGGAGGATCGGGTCGTGCAGCGCGCGGTTGTGCTGCCAGTTGAGGACGAGGGCCGGCGGCACGAGGTCGTGGAACCGCTCCATGTAGACCGCCGGGTGGTCGAGGCGCGGAGGCTTCTCGCGCGCCACGTCGCGGATGTGGTCCTCGATCGGTCGCGCGAATGCCGCGGAGGTCCGGCGCAGCGCCCCGACGAGGATTCGCTGGCCCTGCTTCCACGTCGCCATCAGCGCGTAGACCCCCGCGCCGAGGAGAAGGGGGATCCAGCCCCCGTGCGAGAGCTTCGCGAGGTTCGCGCCGAAGAACGCGCCCTCGGCCCCGAGGAAGACGGCGGCGAAGAGAACGACCTTCCAGCGCGCGACGTGCCAGCCCGCAGAGAGGAGCACGGTGAAGAGGAGCGTCGTCAGGAGCATCGTGGCGGTCACGGCGACGCCGTACGCGCCCGCCAGCCGGCTCGACGAGCCGAAGGAGACCACGAAGAGGACGCAGCCCACGAGGAGCGCCCCATTCATCGCGGGAAGGTAGATCTGCCCGCGCTCGGTCGCCGACGTGTGGAGGACCTTCAGGCGCGGGAGGAAGCGGAGCTGGACGGCCTGGTGCGTCAGCGAGAAGACGCCCGAGATGAGCGCCTGCGACGCGATCGTGGTCGCGGCCGTCGCGAGAGCCACCATCGGCAGGATCGCCCACGGCGGGACCATCGCGAACAGCGGGTTTCCGAGGGCGGCCGGCTCGCGCAGGAGGAGCGCTCCCTGGCCGAAGTAATTGAGGAGAAGGGACGGCAGGACGAGGGAGAACCACGCGACGCGGATCGGGCGCGCGCCGAAATGCCCCATGTCGGCGTACACCGCCTCGCCCCCGGTGACGACGAGCACGACGGAACCGAGGACGAGGAACCCCTTCATCCCGTTGTGGGCGAAGAAGCGGACGGCGTGAGAGGGGTCGAAGGCCAGGAGGACGGCGGGCGCGTGCAGGATCTCGCGCACGCCGAGGACGGCGAGCGTCCCGAACCACACGAGCATGACCGGGCCGAAGTACGTCCCGATCCGGCCCGTTCCGCTCTTCTGGACCGAGAAGAGCGCGACGAGGACGACGACGGCGAACGGCAGGACGAACGGCTCGAGCGCGGGGCTGCGCGCCTTCAGGCCCTCGGCCGCCGAGAGGACCGAGATGGCGGGCGTGATGAGGCCGTCGCCGTACAGGAGCGCCGCGCCGAAGAGCCCGAGGACGACGGCGACGCGGCGCCGCGGGTCTTCCCGCCCGAGGCACCGGCTCACGAGCGTCATGAGGGCGAGGATGCCGCCCTCCCCCTCGTTGTCGGCCCGGAGGACGATCCAGACGTACTTGACCGCGACGAGCAGGATGAGGGACCAGACGATGAGCGAGAGGACCCCGAGGACGTTCTCCGCGGTGAGCGCGAGCCCGTGCTCGACCGGGCTCAGCGACTCGCGCAGGGCGTAGAGCGGGCTCGTCCCGATGTCACCGTAGACGACGCCGAGCGCGGCGAGGGACAGCACGGCCAGGCGCGAGGGCGGACCGCCTTGCGGACGGGTCACGCGATGAACATAGCATCGCCGTAGCTGAAGAAGCGGTAGCCGGCCCGGACGGCCTCTCCGTAGGCCGCGAGGACGCGCTCTCTCCCCGCGAAGGCCGAGACGAGCATGAGGAGCGTCGAGCGGGGGAGGTGGAAGTTCGTGAGGAGCGCGTCGACGGCGCGGAACTCCGCGCCGGGCACCAGGAACAGGTCGGTTTCGAAGGCGCCCGGCGGCCACGCGGCCGCCGTGCGCGCGCGCCGAGGCCTCGAGCGTCCGGACGCTCGTCGTGCCGACGGCGACGACGCGGCGGCCCTCGCCCCTCGCGAGGTTCACGGCCGCCGCCGTCGCCTCCGGGATCACGGCCCGCTCGAAGTCCATCCGGTGGTCCTCGACGCGGTCGACCTTCACCGGCCGGAACGTCCCGATCCCGACGTGGAGCGTGACGCGGGCGACCGTGACGCCGCGCGCGGCCGCCTCCGCGAGCATCGCCTCCGTGAAATGCAGACCGGCGGTCGGCGCCGCGATCGCGCCGGGCTCGCGCGCGAAGACCGTCTGGTAGTCGAGGCGGTCCTGCGCGTCGGCGACGCCGCCGGGGCGGTGGATGTAGGGCGGCAGGGGAGCGGAGCCGAGCGACGGGAGGTCGGCGAGAAGAGAGTACTTTCTTTGCTCCCGTGCTTCGTGAACCGCAGAGCGTAGAGGCCACCTTCGCCGCTGCGGGTCTGGGCGCTTTTCTTAGAAGGTGAATGGGTCGAAGCCCCGGCCTCGAGGGGCGCTTCGGTGGCGGGGATCGCCTCGGCCTCCCACCCACCTTCGAAGAAGAACTTCCTCCCGGCCTTCACCCGCCTCCCCGGCCTGGCCAGGCAGTGCCAGAGCTCGGGACCACTCGAAGAATCTTCTCTTCCTCCCTCTTCCCCTCCCTCTTCAACCCTCTCGGAAATCTTCTCTTCTCTTCGAATTCTCTCGACCAGCAGGAACTCCGTCCGCCGCCCCTTCTCGTCCGTCCCGAAGATCCGCGCGGGGATGACCTTCGTGTCGTTGAGGACGAGGACGTCGCCCGGGAGGAGGAGCGACGGGAGATCCGCGACGGACCGGTGCGCGATGGCGCCGGTCCGCCGGTCGAGCGTCATGAGGCGCGCCGTGCCGCGCGGCGCGGGGCGCTGGGCGATGGCCTCGGGCGGAAGCTCGAAGTCGAAGTCGGCGACGTCCACGGGGACGCCGAGGGTACACTCTCGCGTGCGGAATCGAGCGGGTGCGCCCGTCCTCCTGTACGCGCTTCTCGCGCTCCTCGTCGTCCCGGTGTTTCCGCATTTCCTCTCTCCGAACGAGGTCACGCGCTGGGCGTCCGCGGCGGCTCTCGTCGAGCACCGGACCCCCGAGATCTCGAGCGTCCTCCCGCTCCTCGGCCCGGCGTTCGAGGACGTGTCGGCCAAGGACGGCCGCGTCTACTCGAACAAGGCGCCCGGGGCCGCGCTCCTCGGGCTGCCGGGCTATCTCGCCGCGAGGCCCTTCGTGGGACCGCCCTCGGCGGAGTCGCTCCGGCCCTCCCTCACGCTCATGCGTCTCGCCGCGGCCACGCTGCCGGCGCTCCTGCTCGCGCTCGTCCTCCAGGGGGCGGCCCTGCGCATGGGCGCGACACCCGCGCGGGCGCGCCTGGCCGCGGGGGCGCTTCTCTTCGCGACGCCGCTCTTCGCGTACGGCCTCCTCCTGTTCTCTCACGCCCTCGTCGCGGCGGGCCTCTTCGGGGCCTGGGCCGCGTTCTTCGTGCCGGGTCCGGCCGGGCGCACGCGGCGCGACGTCCTCGGCGGGGCGCTCCTCGGCGTCGCGGTGCTCTCGGAGTATCCCGCCGCCGTCCCGGCGGCCGTGCTCGTCCTGTGCGCGGCGGCCGTGTCGCCGAGGCGGATCGTCGCGATCGTGGCCGGCGGCGCGCCGTTCGCCCTCGCCCTCGGGGCCTACGATGCCCTCTGTTTCGGCAGCCCGTTCGCGCTGTCGT
Source organism: uncultured Acidobacteriota bacterium (assembly GCA_963776915.1). Taxonomy (GTDB): domain Bacteria; phylum Acidobacteriota; class Thermoanaerobaculia; order UBA5066; family UBA5066; genus Fen-183. The sequence continues at coordinate 137,126 of CAVZPE010000018.1, forward strand.
CCGGCTTCGAGCGCGCGGCGGGGTTCCGCACCCTCGCGGCGTCCGGACTCTTCGGGATCGGCTCGCCGTCGCCGTCGATCCTCGCCCGGCTCCTTCTCGACCCGTCGAAGGGGCTCCTCGTCTTCACCCCTCTCCTCCTCCTCTGGCCGTGGGCGTTTCCGGCCGTGCGGGGGCGCACGTCCCGGGCCGGCGCCGTGGCGCTCGCCTTCGCCCCCGCCTCGCTCCTCGTCCTGTACGCGGGCTATCCGAACTGGCACGGAGGCTTCACGGTCGGCCCGCGCTATCTCGTCGCGGCCCTGCCGTTTCTCGTCTTCCCCTTCGCGTTCCGCGAGGGAGGCGCGCTCGAGGCGGGCCTCGCGGGCGCGTCCGTTCTCGCCTGCGTCGGGACGACGCTCGCGTTTCCGTTCGTGCCTCCCGGCTTCGCTCTCCCGTGGGGGAGTTTCGCGGGACATTTCTTCGAAAGGGGGATGGGGGCGCCGAACCTGCTGCACCTCGTCCCGGCGGTGCGCGCCGTGGCCTTCCTCGCCCCGTTCCTTCTCGTCGTTCCGGCGGTCTCCCCTCTCTTTCATTCGAAGAAATCTCTCCTCGCGTTCGGCGCCGGCGCCGCGATTTCCGCGGCGGCGGCACTCCTGTGCGGGCGTCTTCTGCCGCTCTCTCCTTCTCTCGTCCTCCAGCGGGCGTACGTGGAGGACGTCTACCTCGGCCGCCGCGGCGCGCTCGAGAAGGCGATCGCGGAGACGGGCGCGCCGCAGCCGCGCCTCCTCGCGCGCCGCGAGCGCGAGCTCGCGCTCCCGCCCGCGCCCTGGCCGTTCTGAGAGACGCCGCCGTTTGACGGAGGCGGAGCGCTTGTGTAGTGTCCGCCCGCCCATGGGAGAGGCCGCGGGGACCTACCGCAAAGTCCGGCTGCTCGACGCCGTCGGGATGGCCCGTGCGATCTCGCGCATGGCCCACGAGGTCGTCGAGGCCGAAGGGGGGACCGACGGATTCGTCCTGATCGGGATCCGCACGCGCGGCGTCCCGCTGGCGCGGCGTCTCGCGGCCGAGATCGCCCGCACCGAGGGCGTCAAGATCCCGGTCGGGCTGCTCGACATCACGCTCTACCGTGACGACCTCACGACGGTCGCGTCCTCGCCCGTGCTCAAGAAGACGGAGATCCCGTTCCCGGTCGAGGGCCGCAGCGTGATCCTGTGCGACGACGTGCTCTTCACCGGGCGCACGGTCCGGGCCGCGATGGACGCGATCCTCGACTTCGGCCGCCCGAGGAAGATCCTCCTCGCGGTCCTCGTGGACCGCGGGCGCCGCGAGCTTCCGATCGAGGCCCAGTACATCGGCAAGAAGATCCCGACCTCCACGACCGAGATCGTCTCCGTGACGTTCAAGGAGACGGACGGCGAGGACGACGTGTGGCTCCTCGACCGCGAGGCCGCGATGGCCGCTGCGAAGCCGGCCTCGAAGCGCCCGGCGAGGACGGCGCCGACGAAGGCCCCGTCGGCACGGCGCCCGCCGAGGAAGAAGTAGGAGCCCGGGCGGCGTGACGAAGCGTTCCGATCCCCCCGTCCCCGCCGCTTCCCGCCGCGCGCTCTCGAAGAAGGACCTTCTCGACATCGACTCGATCACGGAGGACGACATCCGTCTCGTCCTCGACACCGCGGAGTCCATGCGGGAGATCAACCAGCGCGCGATCAAGAAGGTCCCGACGCTCCGCGGCAAGCTCGTCGCGAACCTCTTCTTCGAGAACTCGACGCGGACGCGCTTCTCGTTCGAGATCGCCGAGCGGCGGCTCTCGGCCGACTCGATCGCGCTCTCGGCGACCGGGACCTCGGTGGCCAAGGGCGAGACGCTCCTCGACACGGGCCGGAACCTCATGGCGATGGCCCCCGACGCGATCGTGATCCGTCATTCCCGCTCCGGGGCGCCGCACCTCCTCGCGCGCAACCTCCCGTGCGCCGTCGTGAACGCCGGGGACGGGACGCACGAGCACCCGACCCAGGCCCTCCTCGACGCCTTCACGATCCGCCGCGCGAAGGGGACCCTCGCGGGCCTGCGCGTCGCGATCTGCGGCGACGTGACGCACAGCCGCGTCGCGCGCTCGAACGTCGCGCTCCTCACGAAGATGGGCGCGGGCGTGACGCTCTCGGGCCCGCGGACCCTGCTGCCTCCCGAGATCGAGAGGACGGGCGCGCGGATCGCGTACCGCCTCGAGGAGGCGATCGAGGGCGCCGACGTCGTCATGATCCTCCGCGTCCAGAAGGAGCGCGGGGGCGGCCTCGGCTTCCCCTCGGACCGCGAGTACTACGAGCAGTTCGGCCTCACCCCGGAGCGCCGGAAGCTCGCGAAGAAGGACGCGATCGTGATGCACCCCGGCCCCATGAACCGCGGCGTGGAGATCGACTCGGCCGTGGCGGACGGTCCCGACTCCGTGATCCTCGAGCAGGTCGAGAACGGCGTCGCCGTGCGCATGGCCGTGCTCTACCTCCTGATCGGCGCGAGCGGGGACGACGAATGAGCGGCGAGGCGGTCCTCCTCCGGGGCGGCCGGGTCGTCGACCCGTCCCGCAATCTCGACCAGACGCTCGACGTCCTGCTGAGGGACGGGGTGGTCGCGAAGGTGGACGAGAAGATCGCCGTCAAGGGCGCCGAGATCGTCGAGGCCGCGGGCTTCGTGGTCGCCCCGGGCTTCGTCGACCTCCACACGCACCTGAGGGAGCCGGGCTTCGAGTACAAGGAGACGATCGCCACCGGGACGCGGGCCGCGGCCGCGGGCGGCTTTACGGCCGTCTGCGCGATGGCGAACACGGACCCCGTTTCGGACGACGCGTCGACCGTCGCGTTCGTCGTCCGGCGGGCCCGGGAGACGGGAACCGTCCGCGTCTTTCCGATCGGTGCGGTCTCGAAAGGCCTCAAGGGCGTCGAGCTCGCGGAGATCGGGTCGATGAAGGCGGAGGGGATCGTCGCGATCTCCGACGACGGCAAGCCGATCGCGAACGGCAACCTCATGCGCCGCGCGCTCGAGTACGCCTCGATGTTCGGTGTGCCCGTCGTCGTCCACGAGGAGGATCCCGCGCTCGTCGGCGCCGGCGTCATGAACGAGGGCTGGGCCTCGACGCGCCTCGGCCTCGCGGGCTGGCCGAACGTGGGGGAGAGCGCGATGGTCGCGCGCGACGTCCAGCTCGCCGCGCTCACGGGGGCCCGCCTGCACGTCGCCCACGTCTCGACCCGCGAGAGCCTCGACGCGATCCGGGGGGCGCGGCGCCTCGGCGTCCCCGTGACGTGCGAGGCCACGCCGCACCACCTCCTCCTCACGGACGAGGACGTCGCGCGCTCCGGCTACGACACGCGCTTCAAGATGAACCCCCCGCTCAGGTCCGAGGCCGACCGGGCCGCCCTCGTCGCGGCCCTCGTCGAGGGCACGGTCGACTGCGTCGCGACGGATCACGCTCCCCACCACGAGGACGAGAAGAACGTCGAGTTCGCGGACGCCCCGTTCGGGGTCACGGGGCTCGAGACGGCGCTCCCGGCGCTCGTCGACGGCCTCCTCGTCCCGCGCACGATCACGCTCCTGCGCCTCGTCGAGGTCCTGTCGACGGCCCCGGCGCGCGCGTTCTCGCTTCCGGGCGGGACGCTGCGCGAGGGCGCGGCGGCCGACGTCGTCCTGTTCTCGACGACGCGGTCGACCGCCGTGACGCCGGACGGGTTCCAGAGCCGCTCGAAGAACTCGCCGTGGCTCGCGCGCACCCTCAAGGGGCGCGTCGAGAGGACGTGGGTGGGGGGCCGCGAGGTCTTCTCGCGCGCCGCGGGACCGGCGCGGTGAGCGAGCGCGGGGACTCGGGCGCCTTCCTCAAGCCGGTGTCGGGCGAGGGGCCCGTCGCGGCGGGGAAGCCGAAGCGGATCATCATCGTCGAGCACGAGACGCTGTTCGCCGAGGTCTGGCGCGCGCTCCTCGTGACGCGGTACGGCCCGGCCATCACGGTGGAGACGTACCAGGATCCGCTCAAGGCCCTCGAGGTGATCGGCCCGGACGTGTCGCTCCTCATGGTCGACCTGGAGCTCCCGCTCTTCGGCGGCCGGAAGATGTTCGAGCTCGCCAAGGAGCGCGGCGTCGCCCCGCGGCGGATGGTCATCCTCTCGACGCGCGACGCGATCGAGCTCCACCAGCTCTTCCCGGAGGGCTGCTGCCTGGCCGTGATCAACAAGCACGAGCCGAACCAGCAGAACGCGTTCCTGATGATCCTCGACTCGATCGTCAAGCGACACTGAGACGAGAGAGAACCGGAAGAAGAGAAGAGATTTTTCTTAGAAGGGTCAAGAGGTCGAGCCCCCGCGAGCGCCAGGCGCAGCGTCGTGCGATCGCCCCTCTTCACCTTCTAAGGAATCTTCGTCCCTGTCCTTCTCTTTCTCCTCTATTTCTCATCTCTCCGTCTTCGGCTGCTCCAGGTCCGGCACCGCGGCGACGGCGGCGGGGTCCGGGGGCTTCACGCCCAGCAGCTCCGCGAGGAACGCGAGGCGGTCGCGCCGCGCCTCGGCGTTCAGCGCGTGCGGCGCATCGTAGAGCCTGAAGCGCTTCGGCTCGCTCACGTTCGCGGCGTACTCCTTCGCACGTGCGGGCGTCAGGAAGTCCTCCTTCGTCGCGTACTGGAGGAACACCGTGGCCGGCGCGGCGCGCGCCACGTACGGGCCGGGGTCGGCCCACGCGTGGGCGGACATGAAGGCGTCGAAACGGATCGGCCCGACCTTGTCGCGGTACTTTCGGTATTCGGCCGATCCCAGGTCGACCTTGTCCGAGAGGGCGCCCGCCATCAGGACGAACGCCTTGAAACGACGGTCCACGCCGGCGAGGATCGCGCCGACGGCCGCGTTGTAGCTGTGCCCGACGTAGGCGAGGCGGCGCGGGTCGACCTCCGGCCGCGCGAGCAGGAGATCGGCTCCGCGGCGCATGTCCACGACCTGCTGGACGAGATCGGTGAATTGCTTTTCGTTGAGCGGCGTCCGGTCGGGGACGTACCCGGCGCGCGCGACGGGCCCGTCGGTCAGGAGCGAGACGACGCCGGAGCGCGCGAGGACGACGGCCTCGTCGAGGAACTGGCGCCGGCCCTTCATCGGCGAGTTCTCCCAGTACCAGTGCCCCCAGAGGACCGCCGCGAAGGGCCCGCGGCCCGAGGGCACGACGAGATACGCCGGAACGCGCCCGCCCTTCGGGCTCGCGTACGTGAGGTCCTGGATCACGACGTCGCCGCGCGTCTCGACGGCCGTCGTCACGGCGTCGAGCGGCGCCTTGGGGTCGTAGGCGAAATGCGCCTCGGGTGGGGGAGCGACCGGCGTGGCGGCGAGGAGGAGGGCGGCGAGGGCGAAGGTCATGGGCGTCTCTCCGTGATGAGCCGGGCCGACCGATTCCACGTGAGGTAGTTCCACGCCCACTGCACGAGGATCAGGACCCGGTTGCCGAACTGCACGAGGTACATCAGGTGGATGAAGAGCCACGCGAGCCACGCGAAGGCGCCCGCGAACCGGACGAAGCCGAGGTCGGCGACGGCGCGCCCGCGCCCGATCGTCGCCATGCTGCCCTTGTTCCGGTAGACGAACGCGCCCGGCCCGCTCCGCCCGTCGAGGCGCGCGAGGATCGTGCGGGCGACGTGGCGTCCCTGCTGCATCGCCACCGGGGCGACGCCCGGGAGCGGCCTGCCGTCCGCGCCCGCGAGCGTCATGAGGTCGCCGATCACGAAGACCTCGGGGTGCCCCGGAAGCGTGAGGTCGGGCGCGACGCGCACGCGACCCGCCCGGTCGGTCCCGGCGCCGGCGGCCCGGGCGAGCGCCGCCCCGAGCGGCGAGGCGGCGACGCCCGCGGCCCAGAGCACGGTCGCCGTCTCGACGGTCTCGCGGTTCCCGTCGCGCGCGAGGTCGACGGCGCCGTCCCTCACGTCCGTCACGGTCGTCCCGAGGAGGACCTCGACGCCGAGCGAGGCGAGTGCGGCGCGCGCCTTCTCGGGGAGATCGCCGGCGTAGGCCGGCAGGACGCGCGGTCCCGCCTCGACGAGGACGATGCGCGCCTCGGCGGGGTCGATCCTGCGGAAGTCGCCGCGCAGCGTGTGTCGCGCGATCTCCGCGAGCGCCCCGGCGAGCTCGGCTCCCGTCGGCCCGGCGCCGACGATGACGAACGTGAGGAGGGCCCTGCGCCTGGCGGCGTCCGTTTCGACCTCCGCGTCTTCGAAGGCGAGGAGGATGCGGCGTCGCATCTCCGTTGCGTCCTCGAGCGTCTTGAGGCCGGGCGCCCACCGCTCCCAGTCGCCGTGGCCGAAGTAGGCGTGCGACGCGCCGGTGGCGACGACGAGCGTGTCGTACGGGATCTCGGCTCCGTCCGTGAGGGTGGCCCGCCGTTCGAGGTCGAAGCCGCGCACCTCGGCGAGGAGCACGCGCGTGTTCGCCTGGCGCTTCACGATCGAGCGCAGGGGCGCCGCGATGTTGGCAGGCGAGAGCGCGCCCGTCGCGACCTGGTAGAGGAGGGGCTGGAACAGGTGGAAGTTGCGGCGGTCGACGAGGGTGACGTCCGCGTCCGCCCGCCGCAGGGCACGCGCCGCATAGAGGCCGCCGAAGCCGCCACCCACGATCACGATGCGGGGCCGGCCGGCGCCCATGAGAACATCATTCTAGGAGTGACGCGCGATCGGATGAAGAGCCCTCTCGACGTCGCGATCGCGGCCGCCCGCGAGGCGGGCGAGGTGCTCGTCGGTCACTTCGGCCGCCTCGACCCGGCGTCCGTGGAGGAGAAGGCCGCGAACGACGTCGTCTCGATCGCGGACCGGGAGAGCGAAGCGGTCATCCGGCGCGCCGTCCTCGGCGCGTTCCCGTCCGACCGCTTCCTCGGGGAGGAGACGGGCCTCTCCGGCGTGGACGAGGCCGCACCTTCGTGGATCGTCGACCCTCTCGACGGGACGGCGAACTTCGTCCGGGGCTTTCCGCACTGGGCCGTCTCGATCGCGCGGACCCGCGGCGGCCTCCTCGGAGAGATCGAGGCCGGCGTCGTCTGGGACCCGGTCAAGAACGACCTCTTCTCGGCCGAGCTCGGGGCGGGCGCGTTCCGCAACGGGCACCGGCTCCGGGTGCCGCCCCGCCCCGACCTCAGGGGCGCGGCGCTCGCGACGGGCTTCCCGTTCCGCCAGGCCCACCGGATCGACCGTTATCTCGCGATCTTCCGCGAGCTCTTCCTGAGGGTGCGGTCGATGCGGCGCGCGGGGAGCGCGGCGCTCGACCTCGCCTACGTCGGAGCCGGAATCTTCGACGGCTTCTTCGAGTTCGGGCTCTCGCCGTGGGACTCCGCGGCCGGCGCGCTCGTCGTGACGGAGGCGGGCGGCCTCGTCTCGGACTTCGAGGGTGGGGCGGTCTGGCGCACGCGCGGGAACCTGCTCGCGGGGACCCCGGGCGTTCACGCGGCGCTCGTCGCGACCATGCGCGAGATGGGAGTCGAAGAAAGAAATCTATGAGGGCGCGGGGGTTCCTGCTCGCGTCGTGCACCGTCCTGGCCGCGATGCGGGCGGAGAGCCAGTCGCCCGGCCCCGACTGGTTCGATGCGTTCCGCGGCCGGGCGTTCCTGCAGGGCGACGCCCGCTTCGTCGGCCGCGAGAAGTCGGCAGCGCCGGACGCCCCGCCCGCCTTCCGCGTGCGCTGGCTCGTCCTGAGGTACGCGGGATTCGGAGAGAGCGAACGCCGCTGGTGGCCCTACCGGAACCTCCTCCTCGTCACGATGCCGTCGGGCGCGCGCTACGTCCTCGAATCGTCCTTCGGGTTCGTCGACGAAAAGCACCTCGACGAGGACCGCCCGTGGCAGCGCGTCGCGTCCGAGAGGGCCGCTTTCGAGGTCTGGATGTCCGGCGCCGCGGGCGAGCCGGGGCCCGCGGCGGACGCCGGGCCCTGCGAGGGCATGCGGCAGACGGTCCGCGCTCCCGGCGGGACGCTCGTGTTCTTCCTCGACGAGCTCGGGACGGCGACCGTCCGGACGACGCTGGGCGAGATCGCCGCGGCGACCTTCGACGAAGGCGAGCGGCGGGACCTCGGCGCGCTCCTCCGGACGTCCCTCGAGAGCAACCTCACCGTCCAGACGGAGGGCGCGGTCCTGGGTCTGAGGGATCCGCTCCTCGCCGTCACCGTGGCGCTTCGCGACCGCGTGCCGCGGCCCGACCAGCGGACGATCGTCCTCGCCCCGGACCCCGAGCCCGCGGGCGACCTCGCCGACTGGCGCGCCCTCGCGCACCTGCCGCTCGACCTCCCGCCGTTCCCGGTGCTCGCGCCGGAGAGCCCGATCCAATGAACCATTCCTTCTCTTCACCTTCTAAGAAAATCTTCTTCTTCTTCTTCTTCCTTCCCTTTCTCCTCGCTGCCGCGGCGCAGGCGCAGGAGCCCCCGAAGGTCACGCTCGAGCGAATCGTGGACGGGCGCGGGAACCGCTTCTGCGACGTCGCGAAGGCGATCGTGAAGGCGGAGGGCGTGGCGCGGTCGGCGTGGGTCGTCCGCGGGCTCCTCCGCGACGACCTCGCCCTCACGTTCGAGGCCGCGGGAGACGCGGAGCGCGTCTACACGATCTCCCTCGGAGGACGCGCCCCGCTGCGCTTCCGGACGTCGGGCCCGGGCGGGCGGGTCACCGTCTCGTCGCCGGTCTCGACCTTCCGCTACTTCGAGCAGGACCTGGACCGGAAGACCGTGCGCTGCAACCTGTCGCGCCTCGCGGAGGAGACGGACCCCGACCTCGTCCGCGCGGCGGGGGAGTACCTCGAGCAGGGCCTCGAGGACGACGGGCTCTCCGCCGAGGAGCTGCCCATCCTCGCCCTCTCCCGCGTCGAGAGGCGGCCGCCCCTCGCGGTGCCGCCGACGCGGAGGACGATACCGTGGACCGACGGGGGGGCCGACGCGGACGACCTCGCGTCCGCCGCCCGCGCGCTCCTCGCGCGCTGACTACCAGGGCAGGCCGCGGACCTCGCAGGCCCGGCGGTAGACGGCCTCGTATCGCTCCGCCGCGCGGTCCCACGAGAAATCCTGCGCCATCCCGTTCGCGACGATCCGCCGCCAGCGATCGCGCTGAAAGAAGACGTGCTGCGCGCGCAGGATCTCGGCCGCCAGGGCGTGCGGCGCGGGCTCGTCGAACGCGAATCCCGTCGCGCGCTCGAGGTTCCCCCCGTCGTAGGGCACGACGGAGTCCACGAGACCCCCGGTCTTCCGCACGATCGGCGGCGTGCCGTAGGCGAGCGCGTACATCTGGCTGAGGCCGCAAGGCTCGAAGCGAGAGGGCATCACGAAGGCGTCCGCGCCCGCCTCGATCCGGTGTGACAGCGCCTCGTCGTATCCGACGAAGGCCTTGAAATGGCCCGGGTGGCGCGCCTCGAGGAGCCGCATCGCGCCCTCGTAGGCAGGTTCGCCGGAGCCGAGCATCACGATCCTCACGCCGCGCCGGACGAGCTCGGGCGCCGACTCGAGGAGGAGGTCGAACCCCTTCTGATCCGTGAGGCGGCCGATCGCGCCGACGACGAAGCCGCCGTCGGAGGGGTCGAAGCCCGCGAGATGGCAGAGGTCGGCGCGGCAGGCGTCCTTTCCGGAGAGGTCGTGCGGGGAGTAGCGCGCTGCGAGGGCGCCGTCCGTCGCGGGATTCCAGATCCCGCGGTCGATCCCGTTCAGGATCCCGACGACCCTCTCACCGCGGGCCCGGAGGATCGCGTCGAGGCCGAAGCCGCCCGCGGGCGTCCGGATCTCGTCCGCGTAGGTCGGCGAGACGGCCGTGATCATGTCGGCCGCGACGATCGCGCCCTTCAGGAGGTTGACGTTGCCGCGGAACGAGACGCCGCCTCCCGTCCAGGCGTCGGCGGGAAGCCCGAGCGCCGGAAACTGGTCGGCGCCGTAGACACCCTGGTAGCCGAGGTTGTGGATCGTGAGGACGGAGGCGACGTCGTCGAACCAGCGATCCCGCCAGTTGCTCCACGCGACGAGCATGGCGGCGAGCGCCGGATGCCAGTCGTGCGCGTGGAAGATCCGCGGCTTGCGGCCGAGGCGCTTGAGGGCCTCGACCACCGCGCGGACGAAGAGCGAGAACCGCCAGAGTCCGTCGTCCTGGCCCCGTTCGTTCGGCGCATAGATCCCGGCGCGGTGGAAGAGCGGATCGTGCGCCACGAAATAGACCGGAACGGTCGTCCCGGGCAGCAGATCCCAGAGGAGGCCGACGCGGTAGGGGCGTCCGAGGATCGAGACGTCGAAGGGCGGGAGCGCCTCCTCGGGCCACGCGTCGCGTCTGCGGTACCAGTTGGCCGCCTCGAGGTGGAACGGCAGGAAGACGTCGACGTCGTTTCCGCCCGAGGCGAGGGCCTTCGGGAGCGCGCCCACGACGTCCCCGAGGCCTCCCGTCTTCGCGAACGGGACGCACTCGGCGGCGACGTGGGTGATTCTCAGCGGAGCCTCAGTTCACGATCGCGGTGGCCGTGAGCGTGCGCGAGGAGGTCGCGACGGAGATGACGGCCGTTCCCCGCGCGACTCCCGTGACGGCGCCGCCCGACACGGTCGCCGTCCTCGGGTCCGAGCTCGTCCACGCGAGCGCCGCGTCCTCGATCGTGAGCCCGTTCGCGTCCTTCACGGTCGCGTTCACGCGCTGGACCTCGCCGACCTTCAGGATGAGGGTGAGGGGGCTGATCTCGAACGTGGCGATCTCGCGGTGCAGGACGCGGACGTCGCACGCGGCGCTCTGGTCGTTTCCGAGGGTCGCGATGATCGTCGCGCGGCCCTCTCCGACGGAGGTCACGACCCCGTCCCCGTCGACCGTGGCGATCTTCGCGTCGCCCGACATCCACTTCGGCTTGAGGTTCACCGTGTTGCCCCGGGAGTCCTTGACCTCGGCCACGAGGCCCATCTTCGTGCCGGGCGGGCCGACGAGAGTCATCCGGCTCGGGGACACGTTGAGAGAGGCCACGTCGACGACCTCGACCGAGGCCGAGCCCGTCGCCTTCTGGAACGTCGCCGTCACGGTGGCGCGTCCCGGAGCGACGGAGCGCACGAGCCCGTTCGCGTCGACGGCCGCGATCTTGGGCTTGTCGCTGGTCCAGGCGACGGTGAGCCCGGGAAGGGGGCGCCCCTTCTTGTCGAGGACGTCGTACTTGAAGTTCTGGATGTGTCCGGGGCCGTAGAACGTCAGCTTCGCGGGCGTGATGCGGACTTCCGAGGGCTTCGACCCGCAGCCGAGAGCGAACACCGTAGCGAGCGCGGCGGCGAGGCTCCGCCACGCCACGAAACGACTTGCCTTCATTTCCCGGATTCTAGCGCGGGCTCGAGGCCCTCGCGGGTCTCCTCGTCCGCGTCGTTCTCCGGCGCCGGGCCCGGCCGGCCCACGCGGGCGGCGATGATCCCGGCCCGGCGCTCCCAGGCGGCGGGATGCGCGCGATACCAGGCGGGCGACGGGATCATCGCGGCCATCCTCGCGGCCTGTGCAGGCGTCAGGCGGGAGGCCGGGACGCCGAAGAGAGCGCGCGCGGCGGCCTCGCAGCCGTACGTGCGCTCGCCCCATTCGATCGCGGAGAGGTACACCTCGAGCAGCCGCTTCTTCGGGACGAGCGCGTCGAGCGCGAGCGCGATGGCGGCCTCGCGGCCCTTTCGCCACCACGTCCGGCGGCCCGACAGCCAGAGGTTCTTCGCGAGCTGCTGCGTGATCGTCGACGCGCCGTGCACGCGCGGGCGCCGGCCGCCCGCGTGCCTGAGGTTGTAGGCGCGCGCCTCGGCGACGGCCTGCCAGTCGATCCCGTGGTGCTCGAAGAAGCGGCTGTCCTCGGCCGCGAGAACGGCGGCGACGAGCGCCGGCGAGACCTGCGCGAGCGGGACGGGCCGCCGGTCGACGACGTCGCTCTTTCCCGCCGCGCGCAGCCGCTCCTGCCGCGCGCGGATGAACGCGGTCGTCGACGGGTCGCGCCAGCGGAGGAGGATGATCTGAGGAAGAGGGACGAACGACGACAGCCAGGTAGAGGAATCCGAGGACGAAGGGGACGAGGAGAACCGAAGATTTTCTTAGAAGGTGAAGAGGGGACACGGCGCTATGCGGCGGCACGGCGACGCGACACGCGGCGGCGCGTCTCGGCGCGAGCGGGCGCTCCCCGCCGGCTCGGGGCATTCACCTTCAAAGAAAAACCACCATTACCCGCGCTCCGCCATGACCGGCGCAGGGCGGGTCTTCAGCCGAGAATCTCCGTCAGCGCGGCACGCAGGCGCTGGACGCCGAGAGCCGCCTCGTCCTTCGTGAGCGTGAGCGGCGGGCGGAGCCGGATCGCGCGATCCCCGGAGGCGAGGGCCATGACGTTGTGCTTCTGGAGCCAGCACGAGAGGACGGCCCCCCGGGTCTTTCCGTCCGGGAGGTCGAACGCGATGAAGAGCCCGCGTCCGCGGATGTTCGTCATCTTCCCCGGGAACTCCGTGCCGAGCTCGAGGAGCTTGCCGAGGAGGAACTCGCCCGTCGCCTTCGCGTTGTCGACGAGCTTCTCCTCCTCGATGATCTCGAGGAACTTGCGGCAGCGGACCATGTCGACGAGGTTCCCGCCCCAGGTCGAGTTGATCCGCGAGGAGACGGTGAAGACGTTCTCGGGCTCCTCCATGATCCGGCCGTTCGAGGCGAAGCCGCAGACCTGCGTCTTCTTGCCGAACGTGAACATGTCCGGGACGACGCCGAGGCCCTGGAAGGCCCACATGGAGCCCGTGAGACCCATGCCGGTCTGGACCTCGTCGAGGATGAAGAACATGTCGTTCTCGTCGCAGATCGTCCGCAGGCGCCGCAGGAACTCCGGGCGGAAGTGGTTGTCGCCGCCCTCGCCCTGGATCGGCTCGACGATCAGCGCCGCGACGTCGTCCGGGTGATCCGCGAGGGCCCGGTGGATCTGCCGGATCGCGAGCTCCTCGAGGGCGGCGGTCTCGGCGAGGGACTCCGGCGTCAGGGGGAACGAGAGCTTCGGGTTCACGACGCGCGGCCAGTCGAACTTCGGGAAGTACATCGTCTTGCGCGGGTCGGAGGTGTTCGTGAGGGAGAGCGTGTAGCCCGTCCGGCCGTGGAAGGCCTGCTCGAAGTGGAGGACCTTCGACCCGACCTCGCGGCGGTGGCCCTTCCGGAAGTTCCGGCGGACCTTCCAGTCGAAGGCGGCCTTGAGCGCGTTCTCGTTCGCGAGGGCGCCGCCCTCGACGAAGAACATGTGCTTCCCGTGGGACTCGGGGACCGAGAGCCGCGCGAAGGTCTCGACGAAGAGCGCCATCTGCTCGGTGTAGATGTCGCTGTTCGCCGGCTTCGTGACGGCCGCCCACGCGAGCTCGTCGAGGAACTCCGGGGTCGTCATCTTCGGGTGCCCGTAGCCGATCGGGCAGGTCGCGAAGTGCGAGTAGAAGTCCAGGATCTCGACGCCGCGAAGCGAGTCGTGGACGAAGTTGCCGTGAGACCGGCGGAGGTCCATGACGACGTGGTACCCGTCCACGAGCATGTGGCTGGACAGGGAGTCGAGGACCTTCTTCGGGTCGAGGTTCGAGATCAGGCGGGGAGCCTCGGGTTGGGCCATGAAAGCATGATAACCCGCCCGCGCGACGTCTCTTAACCTGCTGGAGCGACGTCGCTTGACGTCCTGAGATCAGGTCTTGAGCACGACCGCCAGGGAGTCCCCTCCGGGCTCGGAGTCGCCCGCGGGCACGACGCAGTTCTTGCCGCGCGTCTTCGCCTGGTAGAGCGCCGCGTCCGCGAGCTTGAGCAGCTCGTTCTTCTGCTCCGGCGGGGGGAGGCGCGGGTTCACGTTCTCGCGCCAGGTCGCCACCCCGATCGACATCGTGATCGTGTTCTTCAGGTTCAGCGCCGGCTCCCCGGGGCCGATGGACATCGGGAGGAAGACCCAGTCCTCGATGGCCTTCCGGACCTTCTCGGCGATCTCGATGGCTTTCGCGCGGGAGGCGTCGAGGAGGATGACGGTGAACTCGTCGCCGCCGTACCGGCACGCGAGCGAGACCGTGTCCGCGAGCGTGCGCTGGAGGATGAACGAGACCTCGCGCAGGACCTGGCTGCCGGCGAGGTGACCGTACAGGTCGTTCACGCCCTTGAGGTGGTCGCAGTCGAGGAAGAGGAGCGAGAGGTTGCCCTCCTTCGTCTCGGCGAGCCGGTCGATCTCCCGCTGGAGCTTCCGGTGAAAGTAACGGTCGTTGTAGAGCGACGTGAGCGAGTCGCGGCGGGCGACCTCGCGCGCGCGGCGCTCGTCGAGGAGATTCTGGAGCGCGAGCGAGAGCGTGTCGCCGAACAGCTCCATGAGCCGCTCGTCGCGCGGGGTGAACGCGGGCTCGCCCTGCCGGTTCAGCAGGATCAGCGAGCCGCACACGTGGTTCTCGATCACGACGGGCACCGCGAGGACGTTCACGACCGGCTTGCCGAGCAGGGCGTCCGTCTCGCGCGAGAAGGCGTACGCGCCGCCGACCTCGTTCACGCACGTGCGCTCGCCGCGCGCGTAGACGAAGCCCGCGATTCCGTCGACCGGGCGCACCTTGCGGCCCGCGACCGTGTCCGTCGCCTCGCCCGCCGTCACGATCACGGTCAGCTCGTTGCGCGAGCGGTCGTCCTCCTTCGAGACGGGGTCGTCCAGGAGGAGGGCGCAGGTCTCGGACGGGACGAACTCCATCGCGCGGTTCACGAGCGTCACGAGGAAGCGGTCCGGGGGCGTCCCGCTCGTCTCGTCGAGCAGCCGGTGACGCTCCATGTACCGCGTGAGCAGCTTCGGAGAGATGACCCGCGTGTGCCGGTTCAAGATTCCGCCTAGTTTACGCCGCCGGCGCCCCGCGCTCCGGCGCGCCCTCAGCCGACGAGCGGCAGGACGCGGGCCGCGCGGTCGCGCGCCTCGCGGATGCGGGCGTCGTACTCGCCGAGCTGGGGTGCGTAGCGCAGGAAGTCCACGTCGTCGAGGACGGCCTTCACCTCGGCGATGCGCGGCTCGGGCAGCCCGCGGTCCCTCAGCGCCGCGAGGATCTCGGCGGCGCCGAGCGTCTCGGAGACGCCGTGGCGGCGTGCGAGCGCCTCGCGCAGCGCCCGATCCACCCGGGCCGCCGCGCGTTCCTTCGTCTCGCCCGGCTCGGGCGCGAGGGCCTGCCGGAACGCGCCGCGGCGCCGGCGCCGGCGCGCGACGACGAACGCGCCGCCCGCGGCGAGCGCGGTTCCGGGGATCGCCGCGAGCGCCCAGAGGGGAAGCGTCACGGTCCCGTGGGAGAGGTCGACGGAGGCCTGCGCGGGCGTGGCCGCCGGAGCGGCCGCCGCCCGGGCCGGGGGCGCGCCGGGGAGGGTCGTCTCGGCCGCGCCCGTGGACGCGGCGGCGGACGCGGTGGCGGACGACGGCCCGGCGCCGGCGTCGGCGACGACGACGATCGGCTGCGTCGTCTTCGTCACGACGCGTTTCTCGACCGGATCGAAGACCTCGACCGAGACGGGCGGAATCGTCACCGTACCCGTGGTCGTCGGAACGAGGACCCAGCTCCACTCCGTCGAGGTCTGGGTCCGGCCGAGGTGCGTCGAGTCCGTCTTCGTGCTCGGGGGATAGACCCGGGCGCCCGGAACGTCCAGACGCGGCGCCTCCGAGGCGGTCCGGAGATTGCCGGCTCCCGACAGGCGGATGCGGAGCGTGACCGCGTCGCCCACCGCGACGTGCGTGTGGTCGGCCCTCGCGGAGAGGTCGAAACGGCCCACCGGTCCGCGGAAGTCGGGTCGTCCGGGGATCGCGAGGATCTTCAGGGCGATGGGCCTGGCGACGAGGTCCATGACCTGCGGCCGGGGGAAGAACCCGAACGGGTCGCTGCCGGGATCCGGGCCGATGCGGATGCTCGTGCGGATCTTCGACTCCGGCACCGTCACGGTGCCGGGCGCCAGTCCGGACACGACCTTCTTGAGGAGCGTGAAGCGCATGACCGTCCGGCCGTCCACGACGTCCCGCCGTCCCTCGGGGCGGTCGGGTTTCTCGAGGTCTTCCGCCCAGAGCCCCGGGAACTTCGGCGGCTCCAGGTACTCGAGGCCCTGGACGTCGGCCTGCGTGAGGAGCTCGTAGGTGAGCGTGATCTCCTCGCCGACGTAGGCCGTCGTCTTGTCCGGCGTGACCCGGTACTCGACGAACGGGCGCGCGCCACGGTCCGCGCGGGGGCTCAGCATCTCGTCGCGGCGGCGGAAGAACTGGGCCAGCGGGTCGTCCGGCTCCTGCCCCGGCTGCCGGGGGCGCTGGGCCGCGCCCGCGGGCCGCGGCGGGCCGACCTCGAGGAGGTAGCTCGCCGCCTTCACGGTCTTGTCGCCGAACGCGAAGGTGACCTCGCCGACCTCGGCGGGTCCGGGGCCGAGCGGCCGCAGCATCCAGGTGATCGACAGCGTCCGGCTGAAGACCCCGTTCACGAACGAAACCTGATCCGAACGGAACGGGCCGCCCGCGATCGCGAGGTTCTTCAGCGGAATGGGCGGAGCCTGCGACGCGCCCGAGAGGCCGGAGCCGGTGAAGGTGTACGTGAGGCGCACCATCTCGTCGGCCGCGGGACGCGGCTTGTCGACGGAGACCTGCACCGCCGGCTCGTCGGCGGCGCGAAGCGCTCCGGCGCGGTGAGCGCCACGGCCAGCGCGGAGAGGGCGAGGGCGCGCCTCACCAGTCCCTCGCGACCTTGCGCCGGCTGCGCTGCTCGGCGATCTTCTTCTTCTGCTCGTCGAGGTCCGATCGCTCGATGGCGGAAAGGATCTGCTCGGCCTTCTCGCGCGTCATGTTCGCCTTCTGCTCGAACTCGCGATCCTGGCGGCGCTTTTCCTCGTCCTTGCCGCCGGCCTGCTGCTGCTGCTTGTCGTCCTTGCCCGCCTGGTTCTTCTTGTCCTTCTGGTCGTCCTTCTTCTGCTGGTCTTTCTGCTGCTGCTGCTGTTGCTGCTTCTTCTTCTCCTCCTCGGCCCGCCGCACGCACAGCTCGTAGTTCCACGCGGCGTCCGGATCGCCCGGCCGGCGCTTCAGGGCGTCGCGGAAGGCCGCGCCGGCCTGCTCGTACTCCTTCGCGCGGAACAGCGTCTGCCCTTCGTTGAACGCGGCGTCCGCGGCGAGGGTCCCGCGGCCTTCCTTGCGCGCCTTCTCGAGCGACGCGAGAGCCTCGGGCGCGCGCCCCGCCTTCGACTCCGCGGTGCCGAGGTTGTACGCGCCGATCGGGTCCTTCGGGTCGAGCGCGACCTCTTCCCTGAAGTGCGTCAGGGCCTCGTCGGTCTTCTTCGCGGCGAGCGCCTGCTCGCCCTTGAGGGCCGAAGAACGGGGAGAAGAGAAGATTCTCTTCGAGAGGGGGAGGGAAACCGGTTTCTCGGGAGATGCCGGCGTGGCGGCGGTCGGCTCCGAAGAGGACGGAGGATTCTGAGAAGGTGAAGAGGGAGGAGCGGGCTGCTGGGGCGCGGCCGAAACGGGGACATGGGGCGCGGACTGAGCCGCCGCGCGGAAAGCGAGCGCGAGCAGGATCAGCGCCGCCGTGGCCGCCGCGCCTGCCCCTCTTACCCTTCTAAGAAATCCCCTCTTTCTCGTCTTCTCTTTCCCCGGCGTCCTCTTTCCCGCCCCCACTCCGAGCAGCAGGAGCCCCAGCGCCGCCACCGCGACGCCGAGCGGGAACTGGAAGCGCTCCTCGCGCATCGTGAGGAGGACCTCGGACATCGGGCGGCGGGCCCCGAGGTCGATCTGGCGGGCGACGCCCTCGAGGTCGGTCCTCAGCGAGGAGACCGTCGTGAAGGAGCCGCCGGTCTCGCCCGCCATGCGGCGCAGGAGCGCCGGGTCGGGCTTCGAGAGGACGGGCTGCCCGCTCGCGTCGGTCTTGTAACCGCTCGTGCGGCCCGCCGCGTCCACCTCGGGCACCGGCGCTCCGTTGCCGGTCGCCGAGCCGACGAAGACGGTGTGAATCGTGATTCCCTCCGCCTTCGCGCGGCCGATCGCGCCCTCGACGCCGCCCTCGAGGTCTTCGCCGTCGGAGAAGAAGACGACGTGCCGGCCTCCGCCGACGCCCGGCGGGAAGAGCTCCGCCGCGGTCGCGATACCGGCCGCGATCGACGTGCCGGGCCTGGCGCCCATGCCCGGCTCGATCGCGTCGAGAAAGAGACCGACGGCGGCCGTGTCCAGCGTGAGCGGGACGAGCGCCTGCGCCTCGCCCTCGCACGAGACGAGGGCGACGCGGTCGCTCCCGAGCCGGTCGACGAGGGACTGCGCCGCCTGGCGCGCGAGCGCGAAGCGCGAGGGCGAGACGTCGGTCGCCCGCATCGAGGCCGACGTGTCGAGGACCAGGACGACGTCGGCGCCGCGCCGCTCGGCGCGCTCCTGGGTGTCGCCCCAGTGCGGCCGGGCGAAGGCGGCCCCGAGTCCGAGCGCGACGAGGACGGCGAGGATCGACGCCGCGACGGGAGCGGACGGCGCCGGAGCGAGCCGGGCCTTCGCGGCGAGGTCGGGGGACACGAGCGTCGCGGCGCGCGCCGCCCGGCGGCGCGCGGCCCACACGAAGAGGAGGCCCGCCGCGAGGGCCACGCCCGCGCCCGCGAGGAGCGCCGCCGGCGACGCGAAGAGCCCGCGGAGGACGTTCATCGAGGCGCCACCGGGAAGAGGAGGAAGGCGCCGAGCGCCGAGAGGACGAGACAGATCGCCGCCGGGCCCGCGACGTCGGGAAAGACCTCCCGGAATCGCGTGTAACGGGTCGTCTTGATCTCGCTCTTCTCGAGCCGGTCGATCGTCGCGAAGGTGTCCATGAGCCCCTGGGGGTCCGTCGCGCGGAAGTAGCGCGCTCCGGTCTCCTTCGCGATGCGCCGAAGAAGGTCCTCGTCCACGTCCGCGTTCGCGAGGATCCGGCGCTCCACGACGCGGCCCGTCTCCGGGTCCCGCACCGGGATGGGGATCTCGACCGGCCCGTTGCTCGTGCCGACGCCCACCGTGTAGACGCGCACGCCGAGCGCCTTGGCGAGGCCGGCGGCGGTGTCCGGGTCGATCTCGCCTGCGTTGTTGCCCCCGTCCGTCACGAGGACGACGACGCGCGATTTCGCCTTCGACGGCCTCAGGCGCGCGAGGGCGTTCCCGAGCGCCATGCCGATCGCGGTGCCGTCGCCCTGGTCGCCGAGCTTCAGGCTCGCGAGACGGTCGAGGACCATCGCGCGGTCCGTCGTGAGGGGGCTCACCGTGCGCGAACGGCCCGCGAACGTGAGGAGGCCGACGCGGTCGTTCGGCCGGCCCTCGATGAACTGGCGCGTGCAGGCCTTCGCGACGTGGAAGCGGTTCTTCGGCTTGAAGTCCTCGGCCGCCATCGAGCCGGAGGCGTCGAGCGCGATGAAGATGTCGACGCCCTCCGTCCACGACTCGGTCCGCTCGAGGCCGAGCCGCGGGCGCGCGAGGGCGACGACGAGTCCCGCGTAGCCGACGAGCGCGAGGGCGAGGGGGATGTGGCGGAGGCGCACCCGCCAGGAAGGCGCCACGCGCGCGACGGGGGCGAGCGTCGGGACGACGAGGGCGCCGTCGCCGCGCTTCTCGCGGAGGACCCGGAGCGCGATCGCGACCGGCACGAGAAGGAGCAGGAGAAGCAGGAGGGGGTCCTTGAACGAGAGGCCCGGCGGCACGTGCCCGGCCACGAAATCGCGGAGGGTCTGGAAGAGACTCACGACGCCTTCTCCCGGGCCTTCTCCCGCGAGGCCGCGGCCTCCGCGGAACGGCGCGCGGCCTCGCGCGCCTCGACGTGGGCATGCAGGCGGCGGGCGCGGTCGAGGGCCGCCCGGGCCTCGTCCCGCGTGGCGGCGCCCTTGCCGAACTTCACCCGGTCGGCGGACGCGAGGAGGTCGGGCAGGGCGACGTCCGCGGGAAGGTCGAAACCCCGCTCGCGGAAGCGGCGGACCGTCTCGAAGGTCGTCCACTCGAGGACCGGGTCGCCCGTCGTCCGCTCGAGGTAGCGCTTCACGGCGTGGGTGAGCCGGGAGTAGAAGCCCCGCGGGTCGTCGCCGACGGTCTCGACGAGCGGCGCGAGGCGGTCGAGCTCGCGCCGCAGCTCCTCGCCGGGCGGGACGGGCGGCGCTTCGGGCTCGCCGACGGCGGCCCTGCGGCGCCGACGCGCGAGCCACCACCACACGAGGCCGGCGACGAGCGCGACGGCGGCGGCGAGCGCCGCCCAGACCTTGGCGGGGATCGCCGGGATCCGGATTCCCTTGTCGGCCTTCGGGGCGATCTGCTCGGGCTTCTCCCCCTTGGGAAGGCGCGACGCGACCTGAAGCTCCAGATCCGGCGGACGCACGTCGACCTTGCGGCCCGAAGAGGAATCCTCGAAGGTGTAATGGGGCCCCGGCACGCGCACCGTCCCCGCCAGGAAGGGGACCAGCGCGACGGTCTGGGACCACTCGAAGAAATCTCCGGTCTTCGATTTCGTCAGGGTCGGCGCGGGCGGATTCTCGAAGTCGAGGACGGCGCCGCCCGGCGGCCGCGCGCCCTCCTCGGGCGCGGGCGTCACGAGGGAGTCGAGCGTCAGCGTCGTGCCGGCGGGCAGCTTCGCGGTGTACGTGACGAGGACCCGGTCTCCGATCGAGACGGAGGTCTTGTCGGCCACGGCCGAAGAGAAGATTTTCTTAGAAAGTGAAGAGTCAGAGGCCCCGATTGCGGCACTCGGGCGCCGGCGGGCTGACTCTGGGCTTCACACTCGAAGAAAATCCCCCCGTGCCCGGCGCCGCGGGGTGCTCGAAGCGGACGCCGTCTGCGGTTGCACCTGCCCATTCACCTTCAAAGAAAAAGCGCCGATGCCCGCGGCGAGAAGCAATGTCGCGCGCCAAGCGAGGCCCGTCGCGAGGGAGCAAAGAGAATTCTCTTCATCTCCCCGCCGCCTTGCGCCGCTCGCGCTCCTTGAAGAAGCGCACGAGCGGGATCTCGTACGTGGCGTCCGTGCGGAGCGCGATCGAGTCGATGCCCGAGGCGCGGAAGAGAGCCGCGGGCTCGGGCAGCGCCGCCGGCCGCTCGCCCCATGCCTTGCGGAACGCGGGGTCGGACGCGTCGAAGACACGGGTCTCCCCGGTCTCGGCGTCGCGGAGGCGGACGAGGCCCGCGGCCGGAATGTCGCGCTCGCGCGGGTCGGAGACGGGAATGGCGACGACGTCGTGCCGCTTGTTCAGGGTCTTGATCGCCTTTTCGTACCCCGAGGCGAGGAAGTCCGACAGGACGAAGACGACGGACCTCTGCTTGAGGAGCCCCGCCGCGCTGCGGAGGGCGAGGGCGATGTCCGTCCCGGATCCCGCCGCGTCGAGCGAGAGGGCGTCGCGCGTGATCGCGAGCGCGTGGTCGACGCCCTTGCGCGGCGCGTGGTACCGCTCGAGCCGGTCCGTGAAGAGGAGTGCCCCGACGCGGTCGTTGTTCTTGACGGCCGCGAAGGAGAGGAGGGCCGCGATCTCGGCCATCAGTTCGCGCTTCGTGAGGTAGCGCGAGCCGAAGCCCTGCGAGGCCGAGAGGTCGAGGAGGAGGAGGACCGTCAGGTCGCGCTCCTCGACGTACTTCTTGACGTGCGGGGTCCCGGTCCGCGCCGTCACGTTCCAGTCGATCGTCCGCACGTCGTCTCCCGGCACGTACTCGCGCACCTCGGAGAACTCCATGCCGCGCCCGCGGAACACGGAGTGATACTCCCCGCCCACCCCCGCCTCGACCAGCCGGTTCGTGCGGATGCGGATGCGGTGGAGCTTCTTGACGATCTCGCGGGGGAGCATGGGGCGTGCGTGGCCTCAGGGCACTTCGACGCGCTCGAGGATCCGCTTGACGACCTGGTCGCTCGACACGTTCTCGGCCTCGGCCTCGTAGGAGAGGAGGACGCGGTGCCTGAGGACGTCGGGCGCGACGTCCTTGACGTCCTCGGGGACGACGTATCCGCGCCCGGCGAGGAACGCGCGGCCGCGGGAGGCGGCGAGGAGCGCGAGCGTGGCGCGCGGCGAGGCGCCGTACGAGACGAAGTCCGCGAGGTCGGGAAGGCCGTACGCCTTCGGATCGCGGGTCGCGGCCACGAGCTCGACGAGGTACCCCTTGATCCGCTCGTCCGCGTAGATCCCGCGCACGAGGACCCGCAGCTCCCGGATCGCCTCGGGCGTGAGCACCGGCCGCACGGAGGCGGACGCGGCGGCCTCGGTCGTGTCGCCCATGCGCTCGAGGATCAGGCGTTCTTCCGCCTTCGTCGGGTAGCCGACCCGGAGCTTCATGAGGAAGCGGTCGACCTGCGCCTCGGGCAGGGGGTAGGTCCCCTCCTGCTCGATCGGGTTCTGGGTCGCGAGGACGAGGAACGGGTCGGGGAGCGGCGTCGTCGCGTCGCCCACCGTGACCTGCCGCTCCTGCATGGCCTCGAGGAGCGCGGACTGGACCTTCGCCGGGGCCCGGTTGATCTCGTCGGCGAGGAGGATGTGCGCGAAGATGGGTCCGCGCCGTGCGACGAACTCCTGCGTCTTCGGGTTGAAGACGAGGGTGCCGACGAGGTCGGCCGGGAGGAGATCCGGCGTGAACTGGACGCGCGAGAACGAGGCGTCGAGCCCGCGCGCGAGCGTCTTGACGGCGAGCGTCTTCGCGAGCCCGGGCACGCCCTCGAGGAGGAGGTGTCCGTCGGCGAGGAGCCCGATCACGAGGCGCTCGACGAGGGCGCTCTGACCGACGATCACCTTGCGGATCTCGGTCAGCAGGGTGCCGACGAGGAGGGCCTTCTCGCGGATGCGCTCGGTGAGCGCGGCGGGGTCGAGGCCCGGGGCCGTCGCGGGGGGGGTGCCCGTCATGCTCTGCGTCGTCATCGCTGCGTGTTCCCTTCTCGTCGGTTCCTTCGTTGCATTCGTCGTCGCAATCGTCGGCGGCCCAAGCCCCGGGCCGGGCGCCGGAACGGCACCGCGGAGCTCCGGAACTCGCTGTGAGCAAGCGGGATGCCGGGGCAGCCGGGCCTTCCGGGCGGGGGTCCTTCGAGCGGGCGGAAGGATAGCGCGGCGGAGGCTATCCTCCCGGCATGGGGATGGACCGGCTCCTCCGCGCCGTGGGCGTGGCGCTCGCGGCCGCGGCGCTGCTCGCCGGCCCCGGCGCGCAGGCGGCGAAGAAAAAGAAGAAGAGGGCCCCGACCCCGACTCCGACGGCGACACCCACGCCGACCCCGACGCCCACGCCCGTTCCGCCGGAGCTCCGGAAGGCCGCCGGAGCCTGCCTGAGGTACGAGGCCGGCGCCTTCATCATGCTGTCGGAGGTCGGGCATCCCGGGCGGGCGTTCCGGATCGACTCCGGGACCGACATCACCGCCCGCCCCCGGCGCGGGGCGCGCCTGAGGATCCTCTACGTGGAGACCCCGGAGGGCCCCGTCGCGCGGAAGATCATGCCGGGGCCGGAAGAGACGAAGGATTAGGAGAGGTAGAGAGAAGGTAAGACGAAGATTTCTTCGAGTGAAAGAGGGACAGGGCCGCGGATGCACCGAGCAGGACGCGGTCTTGCTCAGACGCCGCCAGAAGCCCTCTTACCTTCTAAGAAATCCCTTTCTTGTCTCTTGTCTTCGTTCCCGTCAGTTCAGATGCGGCTCGAACTTCCTCTCGAGGGAAGCCTGGGGCGACACTCCGACGACGCGCTCGACGATCTGGCCGCCCTTGAAGAGCATGAGGGTCGGGATCGACATGATCCCGTAGCGCTCCGCGACGGACGGCACGTCGTCGACGTTCAGCTTCGCGACCGTGACCTTGTCGCCCCACTTCGAGGCGAGGGACTCGACGATCGGCGCGACCTGACGGCAGGGCCCGCACCAGACCGCCCAGAAGTCCACGAGGACGGGCTTGCTGCTCTTGAGGACGGTCGATTCGAACGAGTTTTCGGTGAGCTCCTGGACGTTTCCGGCCATGGCGGCTGTTCCTTTCTGGCGTGGCACCGGCGCGGCGCCGGGGCGGAATTTCGATGGTAGGGTCTGCGTCGTGAGAGCGTCAAGCGCGGCGCGCGCCGGCCCGCCGGCGCGTACGAGGCGACGGTGGGGTCAGCACTTCCTCGTCAACGCGGGAACGGTCCGAAAAATTCTCGATGCCCTCGCGGCGGAGGAAGGGGAAACGGTCGTCGAGATCGGCCCGGGGCGCGGGGCGCTCACGCTGCCGCTCCTCGACCGCGGCGTGCGCGTGCTCGCGTTCGAGATCGACCCGCCGCTCGCCGCGCGGCTCTCGGCGGACCACTCCGAGCGGGCCCTCTTCGTGGAGATCGACGACGCGCTCCATGCGGACGTCGGCGCCGCGCTGGAGCGGATCGGCGCGGCGCCGCCCGTCCCGCTCGTCGGGAACCTGCCCTACGAGACCGCGACGCCGATGATCCGGGCCTTCGTGCGGCGGCCCGACCTGTACTCCCGCCTCGTCGTGATGGTCCAGAAGGAGGTCGCCGACCGCCTCGTCTCGCCGCCGGGCGGCGACGCGTACGGCTTCCTCACGCTCGACGTCGGCGCGCACGCGTCGGCGCGCCGGCTCTTCGACGTCGGCCGGGGCGAGTTCTCGCCGCCGCCGAAGGTGCAGTCGAGCGTCCTCGAGCTGGTCCCGCGTGCGCCGGTCGAGGGGACCGACACGGCGCTCAAGGTCGCCTCGGCCGGCTTCACCTCGCGCCGCAAGACTCTCGTGAACGCGCTCACCCCGCTCTGGGGCCGCGAGCGGGCGGCCAGCGCGGTCGCCGGGGCCGGACTGCCGCCGACCGCCCGCGCCGAGACGCTCGGACTCGACGTTTTCCGGCGCCTTTCCCTGTCTCTGGGCCCACCCGTGCGCTAAAATTCGTCGATGTCCGTGTCCGTCGGCCAGGCGGTGCTGCTGGGCGCCGTCCAGGGCCTGACCGAGTTCCTGCCGGTCTCGTCGACGGCGCACCTCGCGCTCGCGCAGCGGTTCCTGCCGGGCTTCGCGCAGCCCGGGATCCTCTTCGACGTCGTCCTCCACGTCGGGACGCTCGCGGCCGTCGTCCTCTACTTCCGCGATCGGCTCGGAAGGACACTCGCGGGGCTCGTCTCGTCCGACCCCGCCGCGCGCCGGGGCGCGTGGCGCCTCGCGGGCCTTCTCGTCCTCGCCGTCGCCCTCACGGGCGCCATCACGATGCCGCTCAAGAACCTTGCGGTCTCGGGCATGACGGAGTTCCGGCGCATGGGCGCGGCTCTCTGCGCGACGTCCGTCCTCCTCCTCGTCGCCCAGCGCGTCGGCGAGCGGCGCGGCGCGGACGGCCGGACCCTCGAGGAGATGCGACCCCGCGACGCCGCGCTCGTCGGCGCGTCCCAGTCGCTCTCGGCCATCCTGCACGGCCTCTCGCGTTCGGGGAACACCATCTCGGTCGGTCTCTTCGCGGGCCTGTCGCGGCGCGCCGCGGCCGAGTTCTCGTTCCTCCTCTCGATCCCGACGATCCTCGCGGCCGCCGCGGTCGAGAACCTGCACGCGTACCGGCATCACGCCGGGCCTCTCTCCGACGGCTCGTCCTGGCTTGCGTACCTCATCGGCATGATGGTGGCCGCCGTCGTGGGCTACGGCGCCATCGGATTTCTTCTGAAGGTGATCGATCGCGATGCGCCTGACGCCGTTCATCGTGTACTGCGCCCTTCTCGGCGTCACCCTCCTCGCCTTCGGCGGCCGCCTCGAGACGCCGCCCGTCGTCGCGGCGGCGTTTGCAGGGGTCCGCTGATGGCCGCTGCCCGCCCCGCCGAGCCCCCGAGCCCGTTCGCCCGCCGCCGCGACGAGTTTCTCGGAATCGTCCTCGCGGCCGCCGGACTCCTCCTGGTCGCGGCTCTCGTCTCGTATCACCCGAACGATCCCTCGCTGTTCTCCGCGGTGAACGACTCCGGCATCAGGCCCCGCAACTGGGCCGGACGCGTCGGGGCGTCGTTCGCGGACGGAAGCCTCCAGTTCTTCGGTCTCGCGGCGTTCGTCGCACCGCTGACGCTTCTCGGCCTCGGCTGGTCGCGCTTCCGCGGCCGGCCGCTCGAGTCGGCGGCGACGAAGGCGGTCGGGCTCGCTCTCGTCGTCCTGACGGCCGCGCCCCTCGCGCACCTCGCCCTCGGCAAGCCCCAGGCGTTCGGCGGCGGCCTCGACGCGGGCGGGTTCGTCGGCGACCTCGTCGGATCCGCCCTGGTCGCGGCGTTGAATCCGCCGGGAGCCGGCATCCTCCTCTCGGCCACGTTCCTGATCGGCCTTCTCCTCGCGACCTCGCTGTCGCTCGGGGAGGGGCTGTCGGGCGCGTCCCTTCGCCTGTCGGGGACCTGGCGCGGCTTCGTCCTCGAGCGCCAGCGCCGCCGCGAGCTCGCCGGCCGGGAGCGCCAGCGCCGCGAGGTGGTCAAGAAGCACCTCGAGCGGGCGAAGGAGGAGGCCGAGAGGCCTCCCGAGAAGAAACCCGAGCCCGAGGCCGAGGTCGTCTACATCCCGTCCGTCGCGACGCTGCGCGTCAAGGAGAAGGCGGGCCCCGGCAAGTTCTCGATCCGCAAGGCGATCCCCGACGAGCCGGCGCCGCGCCCCGTGGCGCGCCCGGCGCAGATCCCGAGAAAGGCCGACCCGCCCCAGCGCGTGCTCCCGTTCCCCAAGGCGCGCGACGCCTCCGGCTGGGTGTTCCCGCCCGAGAGGCTTCTCCGTCCGGCCCCGAAGCGCGACCGCGACCGCGACCGCGAGGAGTACCGCCAGACGATGGAGCTCATCGCGGCCAAGTGTCTCGAGTTCGGCGTCGAGGGCGTCGTGGACGCCTACACGCCGGGGCCGGTCGTCACGACGTACGAGTTCAAGCCCTCGCCGGGCGTCAAGGTCTCGCAGGTCGCCTCGCTCGAGAACGATCTCGCGCTCGCGCTCGCGGCCGAGAAGGTCCGGATCGAGCGCATGCCCGGCCGCGCCGCGATCGGCATCGAGGTCCCGAACCGCAACCGCGACATCATCGCGCTGAGGGAAGTCGTCGAGAGCGAGAAGTTCCGCCGCTCGCCGTCCCTGCTCACGATCGCCCTCGGGATCGACGTCCACGGCGAGCCGGTCGTCGCCGACCTCGCCCGCATGCCCCATCTCCTCGTCGCGGGCCAGACGGGCGCGGGCAAGAGCGTCGGCGTCGGCGGCATGATCACGTCGATCCTCTTCAAGGCGCGGCCGGACGAGGTGAAGTTCATCTTCGTCGACCCGAAGATGAACGACATGAAGGACTACGAGGACCTCCCGCACCTCCTCGTCCCCGTCGTCACCGACCCGAAGAAGGCCGCGAACGCGCTGAGGTGGGCCGTGGACGAGATGGAGGGCCGCTACAAGCTCCTGTCCGAGTGGCCCGGCGTGAGGAACATCGAGCAGTACAACGCGGCGATCCGCGATCCGAAGGCCCTCGAGGAGGTCCGCGAGAAGCTCGGCGAGAAGCTCAAGGCCGACGAGTCCGGCGCCGTCTCGCCGATGCCCTACATCGTGATCGTGATCGACGAGCTCGCCGACCTCATGATGACGGCGCCGCGCGAGATCGAGGAGTCGGTCGCCCGCCTCGCCCAGAAGGCCCGCGCCGTCGGCGTCCACCTCGTCCTCGCGACGCAGCGGCCGTCGGTGGACGTCATCACGGGCACGATCAAGGCGAACCTGCCGTGCCGGATCTCCTACACGACCCGGACGAAGATCGACTCGCGCACGATCCTGGACGCGATCGGAGCCGAGGCCCTCCTCGGGGCCGGCGACATGCTGTTCCTCGCGTCGGGCACGTCGTACCTGCAGCGCATCCACGGCGGGTTCATCGGCGGCGACGAGACGAAGGAGATCTGCCGCTTCCTCAAGAAGCAGGGCAAGCCCATCTACGACGAGAGCGTTACCGCGGACCGCGAGGGGCAGGCGTCGGCCGCGGGGGCGCGCGCCGGGTCCGACGACGCCGATCCCATGTTCGACGAAGCGGCCCGGCTCGTGGTGCGCGAGCGGATGGCCTCGATCTCCTTCCTCCAGCGGAGGCTCGAGATCGGGTTCTCCCGCGCGGGCAAGCTCATCGACATGATGCAGCGCGACGGGATCGTGGGTCCGCCGGCAGGCGGCAGCCGCAGCCGCGAGATCCTCGTCCCGACCGACTACTTCGAAGAGATCGATCGGAATCGACGGTCGTAGGAGCGGTCAATCCCCGGGCCTGCGGGCGCGGAGGGGTTCGGGGAACCCGGCCGCGGGTTCCCCGACTAAAAGACCGTTGCCGGTCTTCCCTTTCTCCGGGCCGGCCGAAGGCCGGCGAAGACCGGCTACTTTTTCGCGCCGAGGATCGCGTCCTTGGCGGCCTTCGCGACGCGGAACTTCACGACGCGCTTGGCCGGGATCTTGATCGCCTCGCCCGTCGCCGGGTTGCGACCCATGCGGGCCTTCCGGTTCACGAGCACGAGCTTGCCGACGCCGGGGAACGTGAAGGTGTTCTTCGCCTGCTTGTAGGCGAGGTTCGCGAGCTCCTCGAGGAAGAGCGCCGCGTTCTTCTTCGTGACCCCCGTCTTCTCGGCCATGTGCTCGGCGATCTGCGATTTCGTCATTCCAGCCATGTGATGTCTTCCTTTCTCGAAACTTGGTTCCCGTGAGGGAATGCCCGGATTCTAGAGGGAAAAGCGAGTTTCGTGTCTATACACTGCACGCGTGCGCATCGTTTTTTTCGGCTCTCCTTCCTTTGCGGTCCCGACGCTCGAGGCGCTCCGGGCAGCCGGCCAGGACGTCGTCCTCGTCGTCTCCCAGCCCGGCAAGCCGGTCGGGAGGAAGGCGGAAATCACGGACCCGCCGGTCGCGGCCCTCGCGAAGTCGCTGGGAATGCACGTTTTCCAGCCTCCGACGCTGAAGGACGACGGGGCGGTCCGGCGCCTCGCGGACGCGCGGGCCGACGCGTTCGTCGTGGCCGCGTACGGCAGGATCCTCGCCCGGCGCGTCCTCGACCTGCCCCGGCTCGGGTGCCTGAACGTCCACGGCTCCCTCCTTCCGCGCTGGCGCGGAGCCTCTCCCGTCCAGGCGGCGATCCTCGCGGGGGACGCCGAGACCGGCATTTCGATCATGCGGATGGAGGAAGGCATGGATACCGGTCCCGTCTACGCGATGCGGAAGACGGAGATCGGGGAAGAGGAAGATTCTGCTTCCTTGGGCGCGCGGCTCTCGATTCTTGGAGCCGATGCGCTGGTCGAGACGCTGTATTTCTTAGAAAGTGAATCGGGAAAGAAGGCTGCGGCGACGCCTCGCGGTGAGGCCGCTGCGGGGGCCGAGGCCCTTCCCGCGCCTTCTCAGAGAATCTTCCTCTTCAATCCCCCTCTTCCTCAGGATTCCTCCCTCGCGACCTACTGCCCGAAGATCACCCGCGAGGACGCACGCGTCGACTGGACGCGCCCGGCGGCCGAGCTGGTCCGGAGGAGCCGAGCCTTCACCCCGTGGCCGGGCCTCTTTACCACTCGAAGAAATACTCGCGTGAAGCTGTCGGACCTGTCTCTCGCCGCGAAGCGGGCCGGCCCGCGAGGGCGCATCCCCGGGAGACGTGCTCGAGGCCGGCGGCCGCGTTCGTCGTCGCCTGCGGCGAGGGCGCGGTCGCGGTTGCGACGCTGCAGGCCGAGGGGCGGAAGGCGCTTCCTGCCGCCGACTTCGTCCGGGGCGAGCGCGTGGCGCCGGGCGAGACCTGGGGCGGATGACGGCTCCGCGAACGGCGCGCGAGATCGCGCTCGGCATCCTCCTGCGCGTCGACGCCGGTGCGCATGCCGCGCCCCTTCTCGATGCTCGCGGCCGGGAGCTCGACGCGCGCGACCGCGACTTCCTGCGCGCGCTCGTCAAGAAGACGCTGCGCGGCGCGATCCGGCTGGACCACGTCCTCGGGCGGCACCTCCGGCAGCCGATCGCCTCGCTCGACCCGCCGGTCCTGGCGGCCCTGCGGCTCGGCGCCGCACAGCTCCTCCTCATGGACCGCGTGCCCGCGCACGCGGCCGTCGGGGAGACCGTGGCGGCGATCCGGGCCTTCGCGCCGAAGGCGGCCGGCCTCGTGAACGCGATCCTCCGCCGTGTCGCGGAAGGCGAAGCGAGACCGGGCGGCGTGCGCCTCCCGGAGGGAGCCGATCCCGTCGTCCGCCTCGCGCTCGAGACCTCCCACCCCGAGTGGCTCGTGAGGCGCTGGGTCGCGGCCTTCGGCGAGAGGGCGGCGCGTGCCGCGCTCGAGGCGGACGACGTGGACGCGCCGACGGACCTCCTTGCAGACCCGAGGGCCGGCACGGTCGACGAGATCCTCGCCGCTCTCGCCGCGGGAGGCGTGACCGCGGAGCGCTCGCCGTGGGCTCCGCTCGCGCTGACGGTCACGGAAGGCAACGCCTCGGCGCACCCGCTCGTCTCGGGTGGCGCTCTCGCCGTCGTCGACGTGGCGGCGCAGGCCCTCGTCACCCTCCTGCCCGGGGCCGGAGTCGCGCTGGACCTGGCGGCGGCGCCCGGCGGAAAGTGCCGCGCGCTCCTCGCCACCGGTCGCGCCCGGCGCGTCGTCGCGCTCGAGCGCACGGCGTCGCGCGCGTTGCGGCTCGCCTCGAACCTCGCGGCCGCGGGGCGGCGCGGCGAGGTCCTCGTCGTCCGGGCCGACGCCGGGGCGCCGCCGCTCCCGCCCGGGCGCTTCGACTCGGTGCTCCTCGACGCGCCCTGCTCGGGCACCGGGACGCTCCGAAAGAATCCCGAGATCCGTCTGCGGCTGAAGGCCGGCGATCTCGCGGACTTCGCGGGCGTCCAGCGCCGGCTCCTCGGCGCCGCGCTCGACCTGCTCGCCCCGGGCGGCTCGCTCCTCTACGTGACGTGCTCGCTCGAGCCGGAGGAGAACGAGGACGTCGTGGACGCGCTGCTCGCGGCCCGTCCGGGCTTCGCGCGTGTGCGTCCCGTCCTGGAAGTGTCGTCACCTCTCTTCGAGCGCACGGACGACCGGGGGCTCGTCCGCGTCCTGCCCGGACCGACGGCGGACGGATTCAGCGCGCTCCTCGTGACGCGCCTGCGTCGTTGACAACCGGGGACCGCGGGCCCTAGATTCGCCCGCGATTTTCCCTCCCGGGGGCAGGCAGGAGGATCCCATGGCCGGCAAAGCCGACATCGTGGAAGCCATCGCGAACGACACCGGCCTCACGCGCAAGGACGCCGCCGCGGCGCTCGACTCGGTCGTGAACGCGATCACGGGAATCCTCAAGAAGGGCGATCGCGTGGCGCTGCCGGGCCTCGGAATCTTCCACGTCGCCGAGCGCAAGGCGCGCACCGGCGTGAACCCGCGGACGAAGGCGGCGATCCGGATCGGCGCCGCGAAGGTCGCCCGCTTCCGCGCCGGCAAGGACCTCAAGGAGCTCCTGAACCGCAAGAGGAAGTAGCGCCGGCGGCGCCCTTATGATGGGCGCCTCGTGATCCCCCTGCGCGACACCATTCCGCGTCGGACGGTCCCGTTCGTGACGCGGCTGCTCATCGTCGTGAACGTGGCGGCCTTCGTCCTCGAGACTGCTCCAGGGCGACCTCCTCGACGCTTTCGTGAACACGTTCGCCTTCGTGCCGGCGCGCCTGTTCCACCCGGATCTGTTTCCCGGCTGGACGACGGGCGCCTCGATCGTCACGATCTTCACCGCGATGTTCCTGCACGGGGGGCTCCTGCACCTCGCCGGGAACATGCTGTATCTCTGGATCTTCGGCGACAACGTCGAGGACGCGCTCGGGCACGGGCGGTTCCTCGTCTTCTACCTCGCGTGCGGCGTCGGCGCGACGCTTCTCCAGGCGTTCCTCTCGCCCGCGTCGACGATCCCGAACCTGGGCGCGTCCGGGGCGATCGCGGGCGTCCTCGGCGCGTACTTCGTCCTCTACCCGCGCGCGCGCGTCGTGACGATCGTCCCGCTCTTCGTCCTCTTCCCCCTCGTCGAGGTCCCCGCCGGCCTCTACCTTCTCGTGTGGTTCCTCATGCAGTTCTGGATGGGCTCGGCGCAGCTCGCCTCCTCGGGCCGGGGCCTGCCGGCCGCGGGAGGCGTCGCGTTCTGGGCGCACGTCGGAGGCTTCGTCGCGGGCGTCGCGTGGGTCCTCCTGTTCCGCTCGAAGCGTGTGCCGGCGGCGCGCTACCGCATTTCGTGAAGGTCCGCGGCTCGACGGTCGCCGCCTGGAGCCTCTACGAGCTCGGCGCGACCGCGTTCGCGATGAACCTCCTTTCCCTCCACCTCCCGCTCGACATCGCGGGACGCGTCGCGCGCGGAAGCGAGAAGTTCTCCCTCGCGTTCGGGCTGTCGATGGCGGTCGTCGCCCTTTCGGCGCCCTTCCTCGGACACCTCGCGGACCGCAGGGGCAAGCGGCGGTTCCTCGTGCCCTTCGTCCTCGCGGGCGTCGCGTTCACGGCTCTCGTCGCGGCGAGAGGGCCCGTGCCGCGCGTTCTCGTCTTCTTCGCGATCGCGAACGTCGCGTTCCAGTGCGCGTACGTCTTCTACAACGCGCTCCTGCCGGACGTCTCCGACGCGTCGAACGCGGGGCGCGTGTCCGGGCTTCGGCGTCGCGGCCGGGTACGTCGGGTCGCTCCTCGGGATGTTCCTCGTCCTGCCGTTCGTGTCGGGAAGCATCCGCGCGCAGATGCCGCATTTTCTCTTGCCTGCCATCGACGCGTTGTCCGTCGCGCCGGTTTCTTCGAACGTGAGCGACGCCTGGGTGCGCCGGAACGCCTACCTGCCGACGGCGCTCCTGTGGCTCGCCGCGGCCGTCCCGCTCCTCTTCTTCGCGCGCCTGCCGAAGCCGGAGGGCACGGGGGACGCCGCGCGCGCCCCGGGGCTCGGAGGGGGAGAAGAGGAAGAGAAGATTTCTGCGAATGGAAGAGGGGCTGGCGGCGGCGGCGACGCGACACATGCGGCGCCGGCCCTGCCCTCGCCCTCTTACCTTCTAAGAAATCTTCCTCTCCTCTTCTCTTCCTCTCCCGTCCGAGATGTCCTCCACACGATTCGATCTCTGCCGAAGACGCCCGCGCTCCTGTGGTTTCTCGTCTCGAACTTCCTCTACATCGACGTCATCCACACGATCCAGATCCAGATGGCGACGTACTCGAAGTACGCCGTCGGGCTCTCGGACGGGCAGGTGCAGGTGCTGCTCCTCGTCGCGACGGCGGTGGCCGTCTTCGGCGGGCTCCTCTACGGGTTTCTCTGCCAGCGCGTGACGATCCGGACCGCGACGCTCGTCGCGCTCGGGAACTGGGTGCTCGTCTTCGCGCTCGCCCTCCTCGTGCGGGACCCGAAGGCGTTCACGGTCGTCGGGGTGCTCGCGGGCATCGGCCTCGGAGGCGTGAAGGTGACGGGCCGCCTCGGGCTCATCGCGCTCGTTCCGGCGGAGCGCATGACCGAATTCTTCGGGTTCTTCACGCTCGCGGGGGAGGCCGCGTCGGTCCTCGGGCCGTTCCTGTGGGCCGCGACGCTGGCGCTCTTCCCGGACCGGAGCCCGGCCGGCTACCACGCGGGCGTCGGCGTGCTCTTCGCGGTCCTCGTGCTCGCGATCGGGGCGTTCCTCAAGGTTCGGTTCCCCTCCGGGCGCGCGGCGACGTGAAGGCCGCCGTCCTCGCTCTCGTCCGCGGCCTCGTCGGTCTTTTCTACCGCCGGATCGAGGTTTCCGGCATCGAGAACCTACCGCTCGAGGGCCCGGTCCTCCTCGTCGCGAACCACAACAACGGGCTCGTCGACCCGATGGTCGTCCTGCGCGCCCTCCCGCGCCCCGTCGTCTTCGTCGCGAAGTCGACGCTCTGGCGGATTCCCGTGCTCCGCTCGATCCTCGACCTTCTCGGCTGCGTGCCGGTGGTGAGAAAGGGGGAGGGAGAACCGGGGATTTCCTCGAAAGGGGAAGAGAGGAACAAGCCGGCGTTCGAGCGGCTCGCGGCGGAGCTGGCGAGGGGCGGGTGTGTGCTGATCTTTCCGGAAGGCCGCTCCCACTCCGACCCCCGCCTGTCTGAATTGCGCACCGGCGCCGCCCGAGTCCTCTTACTTTCCAGGAAATCCCCGGTCGTTCTTCCCGTCGGGCTCTGGTTCACTCGGAAGGAGGAGTTCCGGTCCGAAGTCCTCGTGAAGGTCGGCGCGCCGGTGGCTCCGCCCCCCGATCCGACCGTCGATGCGTGGACGGAGGCCATGGGCGCGGGACTCGCGGGCGTCACGCTGAACGCGGAGTCGTGGCGGGAGCACGAGATCGTCGCCGCGGTGGAGGCGCTTTACGGGAGGTCCGTAGAGAGGAAGATTTTCTTAGAAGGTGAAGAGGGGGAGGGACAGCTCGGGAAGTCGTTGCGCGTCCGCCACCTCCTTCTGGACGCCCGCGCGTCGCTCGAAAGGACGCATCCGGGTGAGGTGGCCGCCCTCGCGCGCCGGGCGCGGGCCCTCGACACCTTCTAAGAACTCTTTCCCTCTCTCCCTCTTCTCTCGACGACCCGCCCGCCGCGGGGACGATCGCGTGGCACACGCTGAAGGCGCTTTCCGTCATCGTCCTCGGGTTCCCCGTCGCCGTCCTCGGCGTCGTCGCCTGGTGGGTGCCGTACCGCCTGTGCGGCGTCGTCGCGAGCCGCGTCCCCGGCGCCGCGCGGGAGCGCGACCAGATCGCGCTCTACAAGCTGATCGCGGGTCTCGTGCTCTTTCCCCTGACCCTCCTTCTCGAGTGCGCCGCAGTCTGGTACGCGTTCGGCCCGCGCAGCGCCGCCCTCGCCGCCGCCGTTCTTCCATTCGCAGGAATCTCCTCTCTTCTCTTCCTCGAGTACGCCAGCTGGCGCGAGAACCAGGCGCGCGAGCTGCTTGCTCTCCTCGTCGCCCCGGGCGCGATTGGCCGCCTCCGGGCCGAGCGTGACGCGCTCGTGGCCGAATGCGACCGGCTCGCGGGCGCGCTCGCCACCGCGACGGATAATCCCGCGCAATGACGGACGTCCCGCCGGCCGCCCCGACAGCCCCGGCAGCCCCGTACGAGCGAACGTCGTTCGTCCTCGCGGCTCTCGCGCTCCTCCTCGTCCTGGTCCTGCACCTGGTGCCGGCGCTCCTCGCCGGGTTCCTCGCGTGGGTGATCCTCCGCTCGATGGCGCGGCGCATGCGTGGCGAGCGCGTCTCGCACGGCCTCGCGCGAGCCCTCGCGGCGGGCCTCCTCGGCCTCGTCGCGGCGGGTCTCGTCACGCTCGCGATCGTCCTCCTCTGGGGCTTCGTCCGCGGGCGGGTCGGCGACCTGCCGGCCGTTCTCGAGAAGATGGGGGAGGCGCTCGCGCGCCTGAAGGACACTCTCGAGGCCGCGGGCATCTCCACGCCCCTTCCGGCGCACGGCGGCTCGACCGAGGCCCTCGCGCAGTGGCTGCGGGAGAACGCGGGCGCGCTCCGCCACGCGGGCACCGTCGGCGCCCGGGGCCTCGTCCACGCGCTGCTCGGCGCTTTCGCCGGAGTCTTCGTGTTCTTCCAGGTGGCGGGCCCGGCGCGCGGACCGCTCGCCGCGGCGCTCGTCGCGCGCGTTCGGAACTTCGCGAACAGCTTCCGGACCGTCGCGAAGGCCCAGGTCGAGATCTCGCTCGTGAACACGGCGCTGACGGCCGTCTTCCTCTTCGCGGCCGAGCCGCTCTTCGGCGTGCGCCTGCCGCTTCCCGGGACGCTCGTCGCGATCACGTTCCTGTGCGGCCTCGTCCCGGTCGCGGGCAACCTCGTCTCGAACACGGTGATCGTCCTCGTCTCGCTCGGGGTCTCGCCGTGGGCGGGCCTCGCGGCGCTCGCGTTCCTCCTCGTGATCCACAAGCTCGAGTACTTCCTGAACGCGAAGATCGTGGGAGGACGCATCGGCGCGGCCGCGTGGGAGACGCTCCTCGCGATCCTCGTCTTCGAGGCCGCGTTCGGGATCCCCGGCGTCATCCTCGCGCCGGTCGTCTACGCGTGGGCCAAGTCGGAGCTCGTGGCGCGCGGTCTGGTGTAGCGTAGGGGCGATGACGACGATCAGCGCTCCTCCCGTCACCCCCGTCCCGCTCCTCGACCTCAGGAAGCAGTACGCCACCGTCAAGGACGAGATCCTCCGCGTGACCGCGGAGGTCTACGAGAGCCAGGGCTTCATCCTCGGTCCGCGCGTGGAGGCGTTCGAGAAGGCGATCGCGGCCTACGTCGGCGCGAAGCACGCGATCGGGATGTCCTCCGGCACCGACGCGCAGCTCGCGGTCATGATGGCGCTCGGGATCGGGCCCGGCGACGACGTCGTGACGTCGCCCTACACGTTCTTCGCGTCCGCGGGCGCCGTCGCGCGCCTCGGCGCGCGGCCGGTCTTCGTCGACATCGAGCCCGGGACGTTCAACCTCGACCCCGCGAAGCTCGAGCGCGCGCTCACGCCGCGGACGAAGCTCATCCAGCCCGTCCACCTGTACGGCCAGTGCGCGGACATGGACCCGATCCGGGACGTCGCGAAGCGGAAGGGGATCCCCGTCCTGGAGGACGCCTGCCAGTCGCTCGGCGCGGCGTACAAGGGCGTGAAGGCCGGCGCCCTCGGGGAATCGTGCGCATTCTCCTTCTTCCCGTCCAAGAACCTCGGCGGCTTCGGCGACGGCGGCATGGTGACGACCTCGGACGACGCGTTCGCGGCGACGCTGCGCGCGATGCGGATGCACGGCGAGACGAGCCGCTACCACCACAAGTTCGTCGGCGGCAACTTCCGCCTCGACGCGCTCCAGGCGGCCATCCTGCACGTGAAGCTCCCGCACCTCGACGGCTGGGCCGAGGCCCGGCGCTGCGAACGCGAAGGACATCGAGAGGCGGTACCTCGAGGCGGGCGGCCTCCCGTTCGAGAAGGGCGGGCTGGGATTCCCGCGCGAGGCCGCGGGGCGTCATCACGTCTTCAACCAGTTCGTCGTGCGGGTGGGCCGGGGGAAGAAGAGATTCTTTGAAGGATCATCTGGGAGAAGAGGCATCGGCTGCGCGATCTACTATCCCGTTCCCCTCCATCTCCAGGAGTGCTTCTCTTCGCTCGGTGGCAAGGCCGGCGACTTCCCGGAATCGGAACGGGCCGCAAAGGAAACGCTCGCCTTGCCCGTGTTCCCGGAGCTCGAGGACGGCCAGAAGGCGTTCCTGGCGTTCACCCTCGCGGAGTTCTCGAGGGGCTGAAGACCAGGAGAAAAGGACAAGAGAGAGAAGAAGGGACCGGGGGATTTTCTTAGAAGGTCCCGAGTGCGGGCGCCGCCTCGCTGCGGCGAGCCGGCTTCTCGCGGGGCGTTCCCCTCTTCACCTTCTAAGAAATCCTATTCTTAATCTCTATTTATCAAAGAGTTACCATGGATCTGACAGCGCTCTTGACAGATCCTGCAATTCCGCCTATTTTCGTTAGCACTCGTAGCGAGGTTCTGCTAACAACAGGACCCCAAGCGGGCAAACCGATTCACTTCGAGGGCCTAACCCTCACCGTGTTTCAGAAGGAAAGGAGTCACTCATGAAGGTCCGTCCCCTGTACGACCGGATCCTGGTCAAGCGCGTCGAGCCCAAGGAACAGGTTCGAGGCGGGATCATCATCCCCGACACCGCCAAGGAGAAGCCGATGGAGGCCAAGGTCGAGGCCGTCGGCGAGGGCAAGTTCGACGACAACGGCAAGCGGATTCCCCTCGACGTCAAGAAGGGCGACCGCATCCTCATCGGCAAGTACGCCGGTACCGAGATCAAGATCGAAGAGACCGAGTACCTGATCCTCCGCGAGGACGAGGTTCTCGCGATCGTCGAGACGAAGTAAGGGAGAGGCATACACATCATGGCTGCCAAGAACATCACCTACGGCGAAGACGCCCGCCAGAACATCCTCCGCGGCGTCAACAAGCTGGCCGACGCGGTCAAGGTCACGCTCGGGCCCAAGGGCCGGAACGTCGTCATCGACAAGAAGTTCGGCTCCCCGACGATCACGAAGGACGGCGTCACGGTCGCCAAGGAGATCGAGCTCGACAACCCGCTCGAGAACATGGGCGCCCAGATGGTCCGCGAGGTCGCCTCGAAGACCTCCGACATCGCCGGCGACGGCACGACGACGGCCACCGTCCTCGCGCAGGCCATCTACCGCGAGGGCATCAAGATGGTCACCGCGGGCGGCAACCCGATGGAGATCAAGCGCGGAATCGACCTCGCCGTCAAGAAGGCGGTCGACTCGATCAACGCGATGAAGAAGACCGTCGACGCCAAGGAGATCGCCCACGTCGGCACGATCTCGGCGAACGGCGACGTGGAGATCGGCGGAATCATCGCGCAGGCGATGGACAAGGTCGGCAAGGACGGCGTCATCACGGTCGAGGAGGCCAAGGGCCTCGACACGACCCTCGAGGTCGTCGAGGGCATGCAGTTCGACCGCGGCTACCTCTCGCCGTACTTCGTGACGGACGCCGAGCGCATGGAAGGCATCCTCGAGGGCGCGAAGATCCTCATCTACGAGAAGAAGATCTCGTCCATGAAGGACCTTCTCCCGATCCTCGAGCAGGTCGCCAAGCAGAACCGTCCCTTCCTCATCATCGCGGAAGAGGTCGAGGGCGAGGCGCTCGCGACGCTCGTCGTGAACAAGCTCCGCGGCACGCTGCACGTCGCCGCCGTCAAGGCGCCCGGCTTCGGCGACCGCCGCAAGGCCATGCTCGAGGACATCGCGATCCTCACGGGCGGCAAGATGATTTCCGAGGATCTCGGCATCAAGCTCGAGTCCGTCAAGTGGGAAGACCTCGGCGAGGCCAAGAAGGTCACGGTCGACAAGGACAACACGACGATCGTGGTCGACACGGGCGACAAGAAGCGCCGTGAGGCCATCACGGGCCGCGTGAAGCAGATCCGGGCGCAGATCGAGGAGACGACCTCGGACTACGACCGCGAGAAGCTCCAGGAGAGGCTCGCGAAGCTCGTCGGCGGCGTCGCCATCATCAAGGTCGGCGCGGCCACCGAGACCGAGATGAAGGAGAAGAAGGCCCGCGTCGAGGACGCCATGCACGCGACGAAGGCGGCCGTCGAGGACGGCATCGTCCCGGGCGGCGGCGTCGCGCTCCTGCGCGCGATCGCCGAGGTCGACAAGCTCAAGGAGCACGGCGACATCCAGATCGGCGTCAACATCGTGAAGCGCGCGCTCGAGGAGCCCGCTCGTCAGATCATCGCGAACGCCGGGCTCGAGGGCTCGGTGATCGTGAAGGAGCTGAAGGAGAAGGGCGGCTTCATCGGCTTCAACGCCCAGACCGAGAAGACGGAAGACATGCTCAAGGCGGGCATCGTCGACCCGGCCAAGGTCACGAAGTCCGCGCTCCAGAACGCGGCGTCGATCGCCGGCCTCATGCTCACGACCGAAGCCATGGTCTCCGAGATCAAGGAGAAGGACAAGGCTCCGGCCGGCGGCGGCATGGGCGGCGGCGGCGGAATGGGCGGGATGTACTGATCTGATTCGCGGGAGGTGCGTCGTCGGCCGAGGCGAAGGCCAAGGCGCTCTCGCACCCCCCGCGTGCCCCCTCTAACCTCTCATTCGATTCGGGCCCGGCGGAAACGCCGGGCCTGTTTCTTTTCGGCGAGCGCCTTGGCGCAGGGGCCGCGCGCCTCCCGTCCACGTCCGGTCACCCGGGGCCGGGCTTCGGGGACGCACGAACCCGGTAGAGGAGCCAGTCGTTTCCCCACGACTGGAATCCCCGCACGCGTCCCATGGGCTCCAGAAAGTCGTCCGCGGCGGTGGAGGAGTAGAACCGGATGAAGTCGATGTTCACCTTCCATCCGATCACGTACTCGACGCGCTCGTAGACGATGTAGTCGATGTTCCGCTTCGCTTCGACGGAGTCGAAGCACTTCCGATTGACCACGCCGTCGAGGTTGAGGACGTCCAGCGAGGTCGCGTAGTACGCGAGCGCGCCCGTCTGCGAGCTCCCGATGCGTGTCCCCGGCGCGAAGTGTCGCGCGGCCCAGAGTCCCACGTTGCGGTAGCCCTGCGTGGTCTCGTCCCGGGAGAAGAGGAGCCGCCACGTTTCGTGGCGGGAGAGGTGGAAGGCGACCGTCGCCGCGATCAGCCCGCCCGTCAACGTCGCTCCAACCCGGCGAACGCTCACGAGCCGGAGGAGAAACGAGGCCGTCAGCCCGATCGCGAACAACAAGGGGATCACCAGGGGGAAGTAGTACCGCTCGAAGAACCAGAACGCGAGGATGTAGAGGGGATACGCGAGGAAGAGCAGGAGACCGTACACGAGTGACGGACCGAGGCTTCCGAGCAGCTTCGCGAACTCCCGGATTCTCCGGGCGGCCAGCACGAGCACCAGCGTGAGCAGGACCGCCAGCAGCACGAGCAGCCAGGCGTGGCTCTGGACGAACATCCGGAAACCCTCGTCGAGCAGGGTCCGGCGAAATGCCCACAAGCCGCCGGGTTCGACGCCGCGGTTGGCGATCGCGATCAATCTCACCGCCCTCCCGCTCACGGGATAGACGTCGCCCGTGTACCAGTGGGAGTACAGGAGCCACGGCGCGACGGTCGCCATGGCTGCGGAGCCGACGACGCCCCAGCGGAACGCCAGCCGGCGGACGATGCCGGGCGTCGAACGCGGCGGAGGAACGAGAAACAGCGCGACGGCCGGGATGAGGAAGACGGCGTCCACTCGCGCGAGGAACGCAATCCCGAGAAGAACGCCGAGACCCGCGAGCGGAGCAGCCCGATCACGATCGGCGTCCCGAACGCGGTCGAGATGAACGAGGGTGGCGCAGACGGCGAGCGCCGAAAGGCTCGTCTCGAGGCCCCCCAGGCTGATCTTGACGAAATACGGGTTGAAGGCCCAGCAGCCGGCGACGAGCGCCGCCGCGAGATTGCTGTGGCCGCGTCGACGGACGAAGCCGCACACGAGCACGATCATCGCGGTCTCGAACAGGACGAGGAGGACGAGCCCGATGCGAAGAACGCGATCCGGATCGTCCGGGATCAGCGCATAGAGCGGAGCGAGCAGGAAGACCCAGAGGGGCTGGAACCCGTTCGTGTAAGCGGTCCCGTAGAGGGGGCCCAGGCCTCTCGCGAGGTTGCGGGCGATCGTCAGGGAGAGATACGTGTCGTCCGGAATCGTGAGGCCGTCGAGCCACTTGAGGGGCCGCAGCGCAACACCGAGGCGATAGACCAGGCCGGCGGCGATCAGGGCATGGCCCCAGACCGGGGAGCCGTCATCGGCCTCGCGCGGTCCGAGCCGTGCCGCCGATTCTCCGGGGCTTGCCATGTTGCGGCTCAGTGTACCGACGGCACGGACGCGATGCGAACGCGCGCGCTTCACGTGCGCTCCGTGACCGCGCGGGCAATTCTTCGGTGCTAGCATTTGCGCAGATGCAGATGGCGGACGCCGGAGTCGCTGCGGGAGACGTTCGCTGTGGCCCGCCCTGCTCGTCACGGCTGTCCTCACTCTCGTCGCGGCTGCTTACGCGAACGCCCTCAGCGGGCCGTTTCTCTGGGACGACCGGCCGCTCATCCTGGAGAACCCCAATCTCCGGTCCACGGCGTCGCTCGACTCGGCCTTCCTCTCGCCATTCTGGTCGTCGGGTCGTTTTCGCTTCGTGCGTCCGTACTACCGGCCCGTCGTGACCTTGAGCTATGCGGCCGACTACGCGGCGTGGGGGCTGGCCCCCGCGGGATTTCACGCGACGAACGTCGCGTTCCACCTCCTCAATGTCGCACTGCTCTTCGCGGTGGCGCGGCGGGCCGGA
The DNA here is from genome assembly GCA_963776915.1 of uncultured Acidobacteriota bacterium. GTDB lineage: Bacteria > Acidobacteriota > Thermoanaerobaculia > UBA5066 > UBA5066 > Fen-183. The sequence goes on from CAVZPE010000018.1 coordinate 178,675, forward strand.
GCGTCCCCGCTCGCCGCCTCGCTCGCCGCGGCCCTCTGGGGCCTCGCGCCGCGCCTCACCGAGAGCGTCACGTGGATCTCGGGGCGCACGGACGTACTCTCTGCCACGCCGGTCCTCCTCGCGCTGCTCGTCTGGGACGGGGAGAGCCGCGCGCGCAGGCTCGCCGTGGCCGCGCTGTTCGCCGTCGGCCTCGGCTGCAAGGAGGTCGCCGCCGCGCTCCTTCCCGCCCTCTTCCTCCTCGAGTGGAAACGGGCGCTCCCCGCCCGGGACGCGATGCGCCGCGCGGCTCGGCGTGTTCTGCCCCTCGCGGTCGTGCTGGTCCTCTTCCTCGTCGCGCGGCATTTCGCGCTGCCGTACGCGACGGCGCCCGACCTGATCGGGCGCAAGCGGCCCCTCGTGGTGCTCGAGGCAGTGGCGAGGTTCGCCGGAATGATCCTCGATCCCTTGCACCCGAAGACGCAGATCGGGCGCGTGATGGTGCCGGAACCGCGGATCGCGGCGGCCGGCCTCGGGGTTCTGGCGGTCGTCGTACTTGCGTGCCTTCTGGGATTCCGTCGGCTGGCCCCGCGCGTCGTCGCGGCGCTGGCCGTGGCTCTGGCGTCGCTCCTCTCCGTCATTCACATCGTTCCGATCGCGAACAACGTCGTCGCGGCGGACCGTTTTCTTTACCTTCCTCTGGCGGGCCTTGCGATCGCGTTGGCGGCGGCGGAGTCCGCACTTCCGCGCCTCGCCCGCGGCCTCCTCCTCGTCGCCGCGGTCGTGGGACTTTCCACCTTCCCGTTTGCCACGTACCGCCAGAACGCGGTCTGGTCCAACGAGACGCACTTCTGGGCCGTGACGATCCGCGAAACGCGGCGGGACAACACCTACCCGCTGGTGGAATTCGGCCGTGTTCTCTTCCGCACGGGACGATTCCAGGCCCTGATCCGGACGATGGAGGCGATCCCGTTCGGGGGCAGCGACGAGCACGGTACGGGCGCCGGTCTGTACGACCTCGGCCCTCTCCGCGGAGATCGAGCGCTCGCGCTCGATGCCATGTCCCGCTTTGAGAGCGCTGCCCAGGCGATCGACGAGTGGGCCCACGGCGTTCCCGCCGCCCCCGCGGTGCTGGAGGGCGCCTATCGGCTGCAGCATGGCGACTTCGAGGGCGCTCGAGCCGTCGTCGAGAAGATTACGCCGGGTCCGCCCAGCGGCAGTCTCGAGATCTACCGCAGGCTTCTCCGGCTGGTCGATGCGAACCGGCTCGAGCGCGTCTGGCGCGACACCGCGGACCCGGCGCGTCTCGCGCCGCGGGCGCGGCTCCTTCGGCCGGTCGGCGGATGGATGGCCGAGTCCGCGTGGAGCGACGTCGTGCGCGAGCCCCGGGCGCCCCTGTCCGACCGGCTGGAGGGTCTCGACTACCTGTACGAGCGCGGCGAGCGGGCGGACCTGCTTCGGGCTATCGCGGCGATTCGACCCGCGCTGCGGGACGCCGGCGACCGCCAGGAGCTGATCGAACGGCTGGCGGCCCGGGATCGTGACGACGTCGAGGTTCGCGACGTGGTCGCCCTGATCACGGCGCGTTCCAGGTAGCACCTCCCGTGAGGCGGCTCAACCTGCCCTCGGGCACGACCGCCGGGCGAGCGGTCTCGGGCGCCGCGATAGTCCTGGCCGCTTCGCTTGCGGCCGCGCTCGTCTTTGCGGCCTCCCTGCGCCGTCTCCACTTCGACGAGGCTCTCGTGATCCGCTCCGGGTGGCTCCTCACGGGCCACGTTCCGGCATCGCCGCCGTTCGCGATGCCCGCGACGCTCGCGGCGGGGGCGGCGGCGCGGTGGATCGAGGACCCGGGCGCGCTCTTCCTCGCCCTCCGGCTCCTCACGTCGGTTTCCGTCCTCGCGGCGCTCGCGTGGGCCGCGCGGCGGGCGTGCGCGTCGGCGGGCCAGGCCGCGGCCGCCGTCTGCCTGACGCTTCTGTCCTACGCGTTCGTCGCGCACGGGGTCGAGTTCCGGTACGACGCCGCCATCCTCGTGGGGCTCCTCGTCGCGTTCGGCCTCGTCGTCCGCGCACGCGACGGGGACTTCGCTCTCCTCGGGGGCGTTGCCGCGTTCGTCGCGGCTCACCACGTCAAGGGGCTCCTCCTCGGCGCCGCCGTCCTCGCGTTCGGCGTCGCACGCGGGTGGGGCGACCGGCGCCGGCTCGTGCGCCTCCTCGCGGGCGCGGGGGTCGTCGCCGCGGCGTGGCTCGCGATCGCGGCGGCCTGTGGAATCCTCCCGGAGGTCTTCGCGACCGACCTTGTGTTCTCGAGGCTCGGGGCTTCGACGGCGCGGCTCTGGCCGTGGCAGTCCTCGATGGCGACGACGTTCGTCCGCGACCTCGCGTTCTGGCTGGCTGCCTTCGCCGCAGCCATCGGGGCGATCCTCGAGCTCGTGCGGCGCCGCCCGCCCGGCTGGCGCGAGGACGTGGACGTCTGGGCGCTTCTCTTCCTCATCGTCACGCTCGGGTTCCCGTTCGTCCACCCGATGCCCTGGCCGTACATGCTGGCGCTGCCGGCGCCGTTCGCGGCGATCCTTCTCGCGCGCCGCGGCGCGGCCTGGGCCCGCGGCCGGGCGCGCCTCCCCGCCCTGGCGGCGGTCGCCGCGGCGGTGGGCTTCCAGACGTTCGCGGCGCGCAGTCCGGTCGGTGCGGCTTACTGGATCTCGCTCGCGTCGCCGCGCGAGCCCGAGGTCGAGGCGCTCCGGCTGCTGCGCCGCGTCGCGTCGCCCTCGGAGCGGGTCTTCGACCCGTCGGGGATGGCCTACTTCCTCCCGCCCTGCACGCGGGACTGGTACATCGACTCGCTCTTCCGCGAGGGGGCGCGCGAGGGCACCTGGATGGCGGAAGTCCCGGCTCTCGATCCGGCCGCGTGCCCCTGGGTCCTCTTCACGTACCGCGTGGACATGCTCCCGTACGCGTCGAAGGTGCGCCTCGCGGCGGGCTGGGAAAGGCGGGCGTGGGGGCTCGGCCTGCGGCGCGGCGACCCGCGCCTCTCCCAGCTGCCGCCGCCCCGGCGGGGCGACGAGATCACGACGTTCTGGTGAGAGCCCATAATCGCCGTCCATGTCGCGCGTGACCGTCCTCGGAGCCGGGCTCGTCGGAGCGTTCGTCGCGCGGACGCTCGCGGAGGACGGGTTCGAGGTCACGGCGTACGACCGGAGCGAGGCCGCGCTCGGCGCGCTCGCGGGCGTCCCGCGCCTCGCGACGCGGCGCGCGGACCTCTCGTCTCCTTCGGCGATCGCCCGGGCCGTCGCGGAGGCGGACGTCGTCGCGGGAGCGGTGCCGGGTTTCCTCGGGCACGCGATGCTGAAGACCGTCCTCGACTGCGGCAAGCCCGTCTCGGACATCTCGTTCGCGCCCGAGGACCCGCTCGTCCTCGACGGTCTCGCGAAGGAGAAGGGCGCCGCGGCGATCGTCGACTGCGGCGTCTCGCCCGGGCTCTCGAACCTCGCGTGCGGCCGCGCCGCCGCCCGATACGACGCGCTCGACTCGGTCGTGATCTCCGTCGGCGGCCTTCCGTTCCGGCGGGTGCCTCCCTGGGAGTACCGGGCGGTCTTCTCGCCGACGGACGTCCTCGAGGAGTACACGCGGCCCGCGCGCGTCGTCGTGGACGGCCGGATCGTCACGAAACCCGCTCTTTCCGAGGTCGCGCCCTTCGAGGTCCCGGGCGTCGGGACGCTGGAGGGGTTCCTGAGCGACGGCCTGCGCACGGTCCTGACGACCGTGAAGGCGCGGAACCTCTGCGAGAGGACGCTCCGCTGGCCCGGGCACGCCGAGAAGATGCGGCTCCTGAGAGACGCCGGATTCTTCTCGGACTCGCCCGTCGAGGCGGGGGGCGTGCGCGTCGCGCCGCGCGCCGTCGCGGAGGCGCTCCTCTTTCCCCAGTGGAAGCGCGAGCCGGAGGAGGAGGAGTTCACGGTCCTCCGCATCGAGTCCACGGGGACGCGCGACGGCGGGCGCTTCGTCCTCGTCCACGGCCTCTTCGACCGGACGGACCCGGGGACCGGCGCGACCTCGATGGCGCGGACGACCGGGTATCCCTGCGTGATCGGCGTGCGCCTCCTCGCGGACGGCACGTTCCGCACCCCGGGCGTCCACCCGCCCGAGAACCTCGGGCGCGACGCACGCCTCTGGGACGCGTTCGTCGCCGGTCTCGCCGCGCGGGGAATCGCCTTCACGGAGGAGGAGACGGCGTGGCCGCGATAAAGAGCCCGATGGGCCGCCTCCCGAATCCCGAGCGGGCGGGCGGGCAGGCTCCGGAACGAGGGGCCGAAGCCGCCGAAGGCGCAGCGGCTCAGGGCGCTCGTCCCGGACATCAAGGCCCTCGTCGCGCCGCGCAAGGGGATCCTGGCGCTCGGGATGGTCCTCATGGCGGTCAACCGCGTCTCGGGCCTCGTCCTCCCGGCCTCGACGAAGTTCCTCATCGACGACGTGATCGGCAAGCGCCACACCGAGAAGCTCCTGCCGCTCCTCGGCGCGGTCGTGGCGGCGACGATCATCCAGGGCATCACGTCCTTCTCGCTCACGCAGCTCCTCTCGAAGGCCGCGCAGCGGCTCATCGCCGAGCTGCGCCGCAAGGTGCAGGCGCACGTCGGCCGGCTGCCGGTGGCCTACTTCGACGCGAACAAGACGGGCGCGCTCGTCTCGCGGATCATGAGCGACGTCGAGGGCGTGAGGAACCTCATCGGGACCGGCCTCGTCGAGTTCGCGGGCGGCCTCCTGACGGCCGCGATCGCGCTCGTCGTCCTCTTCAAGATCAGCGCGACGATGACGCTCATGGCCTTCGCGTTCCTCGTGGGCTTCGGCGTCGTCCTCAACAAGGCGTTCGGGACGATCCGGCCCATCTTCCGCGAGCGCGCGAAGCTCCACGCGGAGGTCCAGGGCCGGCTCGCCGAGTCGCTCGGCGGCGTCCGCGTCGTCAAGGGCTATCACGCCGAGGAGCGCGAGGAGAAGACGTTCGCCGCGGGCGTGCAGCGCCTCCTCGACAACGTCCTCAAGACGCTCACGTCGACGAGCGTCATGAGCCTCTCCTCGACGGTCCTCCTCGGGATCGTCGGGGCCGTCGTCATGTTCGTCGGCACGCGCCAGATCCTCGCGGGGACGCTCACGCTGGGCGGCTTCTTCACGTACACCGTGTTCCTCGGCTTCCTCGTGGCCCCGATCTTCCAGATCGTCGCGATCGGGACCCAGCTCACGGAGGCGCTCGCGGGCCTCGAGAGGACGCGCGAGATCCTCGCCGAGAGCCCCGAGGACGCCGACCCGAAGCGGACCGTCGCGCTCGCGTCCCTCGCGGGCGACCTCGCGTTCGAGGACGTGCGCTTCGCGTACGACGAGGGGAAGGAGGTCCTCCACGGGATCTCCTTCCGCGCGGCGCCGGGGACCGTGACGGCGCTCGTCGGCCCGTCCGGTTCGGGCAAGTCCACGATCATCGGCCTCGTCGCCGCGTTCCACGCGCCGACGGGCGGACGAATCCTCGTGGACGGCGTGGACCTCTCGACCGTGCGGCTGGACTCGTACCGGACCGCCCTCGGCGTCGTCCTCCAGGAGACGTTCCTCTTCGACGGGACGATCCGCGAGAACGTCGCGTTCTCCCGCCCCGACGCGCCCGAGGAGCAGATCCTCGAGGCCTGCCGCATCGCGCGCGTGGACGAGTTCGCCGAGGGGTTCGAGAAGAAGTACGACACGATCGTCGGCGAGCGCGGCGTCAAGCTCTCGGGAGGCCAGCGCCAGCGCGTCTCGATCGCGCGCGCGATCCTCGCGGACCCGCGCATCCTGATCCTCGACGAGGCGACGTCGAGCCTCGACTCGGAGTCCGAGGCCCTCATCCAGGCGGGGCTCTCGTTCCTCATGAAGGGCCGGACGACGTTCGTGATCGCCCACCGGCTCTCGACGATCCGCCGGGCCGACCAGATCCTCGTCGTCGAGGACGGCCTGATCGTCGAGCACGGCACGCACGAGGCGCTCTTCGCCCGGCACGGGCGCTACTGGGACATGTACACGAAGCAGCACGGCCTCGAGAGCAACCTCTTCCTCGCGCCGGGGGAGGGCGACGACAAGCCGCCCCGGGAGCCGCGAGGACGAGCCCGGAGAACGGCGAAGGGAAGCCGGCGCTCGCCGAGGCGGTGAACCTCATGCGTCGGCCGAAAGGCTGAGTCCGGAAGCGCCAGAGAGCCCGGGGAGAAGATTTCTTCTGAATGGGAAGAGCGCCGGGGCCGATCGGCTGCGGAGGCCGCGCCTGCGGCTCTCTTGCTTCTTACTTTCTAGGAAATCCCCGTTCTTCTCCCCCTATCTGATTCCTCTTCATCATGGCCCCCCGTCCCTCCGGCCCTCAGGTTGTGAGGGGGGCGCGCCCGCCGGCCCGGCCGTCGAGGACCGTCCCGCAAGCAGGAGGACCCCGATGAAGATCCTGATCGCCGATTCGTTCGACGAGTCCCTCCCCGGACGGCTCGCCCCGCTCGGAGAGGTGTTCACCGACGCCGCCCGGCTGAAGGAGGCCGAGGTCGTCCTCGTCCGGTCCAAGACGAAGGTCACCCGGGAGTACCTGGGCGGCGCGCCGAACCTCAAGCTCGTGATCCGGGGGGGTGTCGGCCTCGACAACGTCGACATCCAGGCCTGCCGCGAGCGGGGGATCGACGTCAAGAACACGCCGCGCGCCTCCTCGGTCGCCGTGGCCGAGCTCACGATGGCGCTCATGCTCGCCGTCCCGAACCGCCTCGTCGAGGGGCACGTCGGGATGAAGCAGGGGCGCTTCCTCAAGAAGGAGCTCAAGCGCACCGAGCTCTACGGCAAGACGCTCGGCCTCGTGGGAGCCGGCCTGATCGGCACGGAGGTCGCACGGCGGGCACAGGCCTTCGGGATGAAGGTCCTCGCCTACGACCCGCAGATCGCGAACCACGCGCTCGCCGAGCTCGTGGACGACCTCGACGAGCTCATCGCGCGCGCGGACGTCATCAGCTTCCACGTGCCCGCGACGCCCGAGACGCGCGGCCTCGTGAACGAGCACACGATCGCGAAGATGAAGGACGGCGTGATCCTCGTGAACACGGCCCGGGGGTCCATCGTCGTCGAGCCGGACCTCGCGCAGGCGCTCTCCTCCGGAAAGGTCCGCGCGTACGCGACGGACGTCTACCTGAGCGACCCGCCCGATCCGAACAGCCCGCTGCTCTCGGCGCCGAACGTCCTCATGACGCCGCACCTCGGAGGCTCGAGCAAGGAGAACCTCCTGAGGATCGGGGATTCCGTCGTCGAGCTCCTCGGCAAGTGGCGGAAGGCGCGGCCGGACGTCGCCGTGCCGGCGGCGGCCGCCGCCGCCCGGTAGCGCCCGTCAGCGTCCGAATCCGGGCCCGCGGAGCGCCTGTCCCGGGCGCTCCGCGGTGATCCTGCCGCCGTCCACGACGAGCCGCCCGTTGACCGCGACGTACGGGAATCCCTCGGAATAGTGCAGCGGGTCCGCGTACGTCGAGACGGCCTTCACCTTCGCGAGAGGTCGAACGCGACGAGGTCGGCGGGGAAGCCCACCTTCAGGATGCCGCGGTCCCTCAGCCCGGCACGGGCGGCCGCGAAGGACGTCATCTTGCGGACGGCCTCCTCCAGCGGAAGGAGCTTCTCGTCGCGGACGTAGGTCCCGAGGATGCGGGCCGTCGAGGCCCAGCCCCGCGGGTGGGACTTCTCCCCGGAGAGGATGCCGTCCGTGGCGGAGGCTCCCGAGTCCGTGCAGAACGAGACGAGGCGGTGCCGGAGCGCCGCGCGCACGTCGTCTTCGTCCATGCAGAAGAAGATGCAGGACGAGCGGCCGCCGTCGGCGAGGACGACGTCCATCAGGGCGTCGCGCGGGTCCTTCTTTGCCGGCCGCCGCGATCTCCTCGATGGTCTTGCCTTCGAGGGGCTTCAGGGAAGGCGTGAGAACCGTGGAAACGACGATGCGCGACGGGCCTCCGCTGCCGTAGTACTGGTTGTCCCAGTCGTCGGCGTCCCGGTCCATGTCGGTCTTCGCGCGGGCGCGGAGCGCCGGGTCCTTCAGGCGCGCGACGAGCCTGTCGTTGCCGCCCTCGCGCATCCAGGGCGGCAGGCACGAGGAGAGAGGGTTCGACGCGGCGGTCCACGGGTACTGGTTCGCGGCGACGTCGAGGCCCTCGGCGCGCGCGGCCTCGAGGCGCGCGAGGACCGAGGGCATGTGGCCCCAGTGGCGCCTGTAGGCCGTCTTCAGGTGCCAGACGTTCGTCGGGATCTTCGCCTCGCGCGCGATCCGGAGGACCTCGTCGAGGGACGCGTCGATCGCGTTGCCCTCCGAGCGCTGGTGGATGAAGTAGACGCCGCCGTGCCGCGCGGCGGCCTTCGCCATCGCGACGATCTCGTCGGTGGAGTTGTAGATGTCGGGAACGTACTGGAGGGACGACGAGAGCCCGAGCGCGCCGTCGCGCATGGCCTTCTCGACCTCCTCGCACATGCGCCCGAGCTCGGCGGGAGTCGCGCGCCGGTTCTCGCCGCCGATCACGAGGTCGCGCAGCGAGCCGGAGCCGACGAGGGTGCCGAGGTTGATCGTGGGAGGGGCCTTCGCGAAGCGCGCGAAGTAGTCCGCGAGCGTGAAGAAATCCGCGCGCACGCCGTAGTGCTTCCACGTCGGCTCGGCGTCGCGGAACATCCGCTCGTTGTTCGGGGCGATCGAGCTGCCCTCGCCCGTGACCTCGGTCGTGATCCCCTGCGTGATCTTCGACGCGGCACGCGGGTCGACGAGGACGTTGTATTCCGACTGGCCGAGCAGGTCGACGAATCCCGGAGCGAGAGTCAGGCCGGAGGCGTCGATCCGCCGGGACGCCCGGGCGAGGCGCGCCTCGGGGAGGCGGCCGACGGCCGCGATGCGGCCGCCCGACACGGCGACGTCGGCGCGGAACCAGGGGGCGCCCGTACCGTCCACGACGCGCGCTCCCGTGAAGACGAGGTCGTCGCCCCCGGGCTCCGCGGCGGCCAGGAGAAAAAAGGCCGCGATCGGGAGGATCGCGGCCGTCAGGATTCTCTTGAGCGGGAGCGGGGCGGCGTCCGGGGCGCCCGGACGGATCAGCGCGGGCCCCTGGGCCCGCGGGGCGCGTCGGTCTTCGGGCGCGCCTCGTTCACGCGGATCGTCCGGCCGTCGTGCTGGGAGCCGTTGAGCGCCTGGATCGCCTTCTGGGCGTCCGCGTCGCTCATCTCCACGAAGCCGAAACCCTTGGAGCGGCCCGAGTCGCGGTCGGCGACGACGGTGGCGGATTCCACCGCGCCGTACGCCTCGAAGAGGGCCCGGAGGGACGAATCGTTCACGCCATACGAGAGGTTTCCGACGTACAGTTTCATTCCGCGGGTTCCTTTCACCAATCCGGGGTCCGATCGATCGAAAAAGTCTAGCACCTCGGGCAAGCCGGGGGCTCCCGGCGCCCCTCCCGGGGCGGTCGGTTGATACTCTCCGCCCATGGCCCGAATTCGACCGTTCCGCTCCGGCCGCCCGCCGAAGGCGCTCGCCCCCCGCGTCGCCTCCGTGCCTTACGACGTCGTCGACACGAAGGAAGCCCGCGCCCTCGCCGCCGGCAACCCCGTGTCGTTCCTTCACGTCTGCCGACCCGAGATCGACCTTCCCGAGACGACCGACATCCACGCCGACGCGGTTTACGCGAAGGGGAGGGAGAACCTCGACCGCTTCTTCGCGGACGGAACGCTCGTCGAGGACCCGGTGCCGCGCCTCCTCGATCTACCGCCAGACGTGGCGGGGGCGGTCGCAGGACGGCTTCGTCGCGGCCTGCTCCGTCGACGACTACGACGCGGACGTCATCCGCAAGCACGAGAAGACGCGCCGGGACAAGGAGGACGACCGCGTCCGCCACCTCCTGACGCAGTCCGCGCACGCCGAGCCCGTCTTCCTGACGTACCGGGCCGTCGACGCGATCGACGCGCGCGTCGCGTCCGTGACGGCGGGAAGCCCGGAGTTCGACTTCGAGGCACCCGACTCCGTCCGGCACACGCTCTGGATCGTCCCGGAGACAGGACGTCCGCGTTCTTCGTCTCGGCGTTCGCGAACGTGCCGCTCCTCTACGTGGCGGACGGCCACCACCGCTGCGCCTCGGCGTCCCGCGCCCGTGCCGCGCTCGCGGCGAAGACGGGCGGACAAGCTTCCGGACGATCACCCGGTCAACTGGTTCCCGGCCGCGATCTTCCCGGACAGGCAGCTCGCGATCCTCCCGTACAACAGGGTGGTGAAGGACCTCGGGGGACTGGGAGAAGAAGATTTTCTTAGAAAGGTGAAAGAGCGGTTCGACGTGAAGCCCGCCGAAGCGCCCGAGCCGAGCCGCCGCGGGACGTTCTCCATGTACCTCGAAGAAAACTGGCAGACCCTGACACCCAGAGAGCCGGTGACCGGAAACGATCCGGTTTCATCCCTCGACGTCTCGATCCTCCAGGACCGGCTCCTCGGCCCCGTCCTCGGGATCGGCGACCCGCGCACCGACCCGCGCATCGACTTCGTCGGCGGGATCCGGGGGACCGGCGAGCTGGAGGAGCGCGTGAGGTCCGGTCGCGGGGCCGTCGCGTTCGCGATGTACCCGACGCAGATCTCCGACGTCATGGCGATCGCCGACGCGGGCGTCACGATGCCGCCGAAGTCCACCTGGTTCGAGCCGAAGCTGCGCTCGGGCCTCTTCGTCCACCGGTTCTAGGCGCTCGGGCATTCGGGGGAAGCATGAAAGTCCTCGTCGCCGACAAGTTCGAGGAGTCCGGGCTCGCCGGCCTCGCCGCGCTGGGCTGTGAGGTCGTGTACGAGCCGAAGCTCGAGGGGGAATCGCTGGGCGAGCGCCTCGCCCAGTCGCGGGCCGAGGTCCTCGTCGTCCGGTCGACGAAGGTGAGCGCCGCCGAGATCGAGCGGGCCACGGGCCTCGCGCTGATCGTGCGCGCGGGCGCCGGCGTCAACACGATCGACCTCGCGGCGGCCTCGGCGCGCGCCGTCGCGGTCTCGAACTGCCCGGGCAAGAACGCGATCGCGGTCGCGGAGCTCGCCTGGGGGCTCCTCCTCGCGCTCGACCGGCGACTCGTCGAGCAGACGGTCGACCTCCGCAACGGCGTCTGGAACAAGACCGAGTACGGCAAGGCGAAGGGCCTCGCGGGCCGGACGCTCGGCGTGATCGGCCTCGGCGCGATCGGTCTCGAGGTCGTGACGCGCGCGAAGGCCTTCGGGATGCCCGTCGTCGCGTGGAGCCGGTCCCTCGACGACGACCGGGCCGAGCGCCTCGGGGTGGCGCGGGCCGACTCGATCCACGCGCTCGCCGCCGCGTCGGATGCCGTGACGGTCCACTGTGCCCTGACGAAGGAGACCCGGGGGATCCTGGACGCGGAGTTCTTCGAGGCGCTGAAGCCGGGCGCGTTCTTCGTGAACACGAGCCGGGGCGAGGTCGTGGACGAGGCGGCTCTCCGGAAGGCCGTCGCGGAGCGCGGGGTCCGGGCCGGCCTCGACGTCTTCGCGCGGGAGCCCGCCGGCGGCACCGGAGCGTTCGAGGACGACGTCGTGAAGCTGCCCGGCGTCGTCGGCTCGCACCACGTCGGCGCGTCGACCGAACAGGCCCAGAACGCGATCGCGGCGGAGACCGTCCGGATCGTCGCGACGTTCGTGGCGACCGGGGGGATCCCGAACGCCGTCAACCTCGCGAGCCGCACGCCCGCGACGCACCTCCTGTCGGTCCGGCACCGCGACCGCGTCGGCGTCCTCGCGCACGTCTTCGGCGTCCTGAGGGCCGCCGGGATCAACGTCCAGCACACCGAGAACGTCGTCTTCGCCGGCGCCGAGGCCGCCTGCGCCCGGATCCAGGTCGACCGCGGTCCCGAGCCGTCCGTCCTCGAGGAGATCCGCGCGGGGTGCGCGGACGTCCTTTCCGTGGGCCTGACGGTTCTCTAGGAGCGGGGGAACCGCGATTCGGCATAATCGGGACACAAGGCACGTGATCGAAGCACTTCCCGCGCAGAGCCTCGTCGACTACTTCCGGCACGCCGTCGCGAGCGGGAAGCCGGACCTGCTCGTCTCGAAGGTGGACGGGGCGTGGACGCCCCTCTCCGCCGCCGATTTCGGGGAGCGCACCCGGGGGCTCGCGCTCGGCCTCGCGCTCCTCGGCGTCGACCGCCAGGACCGGGTCGCGATCCTCTCCGAGAACCGTCCCGAGTGGCCGATGACCGACTTCGCGACGCTCGCGCTCGGCGCGTTGACGGTGCCCATCTACACGTCGTACCTCGCCCCGCAGGTCGAGTACATCCTGCGGGACTCCCTCGCGAAGGTCGTCGTCGTCTCGAACGCGATCGAGCTCCAGAAGGTCCTCGACGTGCGCGAGCGCTGCCCGGATCTCCGGACCATCGTCGTCCTCGACCAGGTGCCGTGGAGCGCGGGGAGGGCCGTCCCGTTCGAGACCGTCGTCCAGAAGGGGCTCGCGGCGCTCGCCGCGGATCCCGAGGCGTGGGAAGAGCGCGCCGCGTCCGTCCTCCCGACGGACCTCGCGACGATGATCTACACGTCGGGGACGACGGGCGAGCCGAAGGGCGCGATCCTCACGCACGGGAACTTCGTGTCGAACGTCGCGACCTGCTCGACGCTCTTCGACGTGACGCCCGACATGGTCGCGCTCTCGTTCCTCCCGCTTGCGCACGTCTTCGAGCGGATGGTGGACTACCTCTACTTCTCGCGCGCGACGACCATCACCTACGCCGAGTCGATCGACAAGCTCTCCGAGAACTTCGGCGAGGTGAGGCCGCACTGCTTCGCGGCGGTCCCCCGCGTCTACGAGAAGATGCTCGCCCGCGTCCGGAACGCCGTGGACGCGGCGCCCGCGCTGCGCCGCGCGATCTTCGGCTGGGGCGTGAGGATCGGCACGATGCACCTCAAGGCCGTGGAGGCGGGAGAGAAGCCGCCGTTCTTCCTGAGGCTCAAGTACCGGATCGCGGACCGCCTCGTCTTCGGGAAGATCAAGGCCCGCCTCGGCGGCCGGTTCCGCTTCGCGATCTCGGGCGGCGCGCCCCTCGCGTACGACGTCGCGGTGTTCTTCTGGGGCGCGGGAGTCGAGGTCTACGAGGGCTACGGCCTGACGGAGACGAGCCCCGTCCTCTCGTGCAACCGCCCGGGCGAGTGGCGCCTCGGCACGGTCGGCCGGGCGATCCCGGGAGTCACGCTGAAGCTCGCGCCGGACGGCGAGGTCCTCGCGAAGGGGCCGAGCATCATGGACGGCGGCTACTGGCGCAAGCAGGAGGAGACGGCGAGCGTCTTCGACGCCGACGGCTGGTTCCAGACCGGCGACATCGGCTCGTTCGACCTCGACGGCTTCCTGACGCTCACGGACCGCAAGAAGGAGATCCTGATCAACGCGTACGGCAAGAACATCGCGCCGGCGCCCGATCGAGGCCGCGCTCAGGGCCGTGCGCTTCGTCTCCTCGGCCGTCCTGATCGGCGACCGCCAGAAGTTCCTGTCGGCCCTGATCGTCCCGAACTTCGAGAAGCTCGAGAGCTGGGCGAACGCGACGGGCGTGACGTACCGGACGCGGCGGGACCTCGTCGCGGACGCCAAGGTCCTCTCGCTCTTCAAGCAGGCCATCGAGATCCTGAACGGCGACGAGCCGCACGAGCGCCAGATCCGGGCCTTCCGCCTCCTGACGGAGGACTTCTCGATCGAGGGCGGCGAGCTCACGCCGACGCTGAAGGTCAAGCGCCGCGTCATCGTGTCGAAGTACCGCGACGTGATCGACGAGATGTACGCCGACGCCTCGACCCTCGAAGAGGCGAACGCGGACGCCCTCGAGGGGCACTGACGCCCGGGAGGGGCGCCGGAGGTCGCCGCTCCGGCTAGCCCCGGCTGCCGTCCAGCAGCCGGGCGATCCGCGCGAGCGCCCGGGTCGCGTCGGGGTCGTCCATCGCGACGGCGGCCTCCTCGAGCGAGAACCAGCGCAGCGCGATCGACTCGGCGTCGTCGCGGTGAATCGCGTCGGGCGTCGCGGTCGCGAGCGCGTAGCGGACGTCGTGGTGGAGGTGCGGCGGCTCGCCCTTTCCCGCGGGGATCGGGTGGACGTCGACGTCGAGGATCGCGGGCGAGAGCAGGACGAGGTCGGCGAGGCCCGATTCCTCGGCGCCCTCGCGCAGCGCCGTCGCGCGCGGGTCGTTCTCGCCCTCGTCGTGGCCGCCCATCTGGAGCCACGCGTCGAGGCGGCGGTGGTGGTGCAGGAGCACGCGCCGCGTGGGCGCGTGGACGACGAACCCGCTGCCCGTGACGTGGCCCGGAGCGAACGTCTTCCGCGCGAAGCACGCGGCCTCCGTCTCGACGAGCCGGACGATCGCGGCGAGATCGGCCGCCTCCCGGTCGTCGCCGGGGACGTGCCGGAGGAGGGCGTCCCTCAGGGCGGCGCGGGACGGGTCGAGCGGATCGGGGGTTTCCACGGGCCGACCTTAGCAGCCGGCGCGGGATCGGGCATCATCCGCGCGATGGCCCCGCCGTTCGACCGCCCCATGCTCGCCGTGTTCTGCGGGTCGCGCGCCGGCGTCACCCCGGCCTACGCCGAGGAGGCGGCCGCGGTCGGACGCGAGATCGTGCGCGCCGGAGCCGGCCTCGTGTTCGGCGGAGGCCGGGTCGGCCTCATGGGAGTCCTCGCGGACGCCGTCCTCGAGGAGGGCGGAATCGCGTACGGCGTCATTCCCGCCGGCCTCGCGGCGCGGGAGGTCGCGCACCTCGGGCTCACGCAGCTCGAGATCGTCAACACGATGCACGAGAGGAAGTCGCGCATGGCCGACGCGGCGGACGGCTTCCTCGCGCTCCCGGGCGGGTACGGCACCCTCGACGAGTTCTTCGAGATCGTGACCTGGCGCCAGCTGGGCCACCATGCCCGGCCCATCGTCCTCTTCAACGGATCGGGCTTCTTCGATCCGCTCCTCGCCGCGATGCGCCGCATCGCGGACGAGGGGTTCGCGCGCGAGGGGGCCGAGGACTTCGCCGTGGAGACGGATCCCGCCGCCGCCGTCCGCCGGGCCCTCGCGGGTGCCGGACGGGCGGCGCCGCCGGTCCGCGGGGGCGAGGACCGCCGGTGAGCCGCGGCCTCGCCGCCTGCGTCGCGGCGGTGTTTCTCCTCCTCGCGGCGACGGCCGAGGAGCGGACGTTCGGGACGGTCAGCGACGAGCAGCAGATGCTCTACACGGCCGTCTCGATCGCGACGACCGGGGAGATCGGGATCTCCCGCAACCAGCATTTCAGCATCGCGCGGCCCGGCGGCGACGCGGTCGCGCCCTACGGCATGGGGCTCCCTCTCGTCGAGGTGCCGTTCGCCGCCCTGGCGGGTCCGTGGGAGGCGAAGTTCGGGGCCCGGACCTCCCAGACCCTGTTCGTCTTCCTCCAGGTGCTCCTCGTGACGGCGGCCGCGGCCGGCGCGGGCCTCTTCGCCGCCGCGCTCGGGGCGGGCCCCTTCGGACAGGCGCTCGCGGTCTTCGGGACGGGGCTCGGGTCCCCGCTCTGGGCCTACACGGCGTTCGGGTTCTCCGAGCCGCTCCAGGCGGCCTGTCTCGTCTTCGCGCTGCTCTTCGCCTTCCGGGCGGCGCGGGCCGAAGGAGGCGCCGCGGCGCGGCTGGCCGCGGCATCCGGCTTCTTCGCGGGCTGGCTCGTCCTCACGAAGGCCGTGAACCTCGTCTTCGTCCCGCTCGCGCTCCTCCCGCTCGTGCTCGGCGCGCTGGCCTCCGCCGCGCCCGCGGCTCCGCGCGTGGGCCGCCGCGGCCGCGGGTGCCGCCGGGCCGCTCGCCGCGATGCTCGCATTCGAGGTCGTGCGCTTCGGCAGGCCCTTCTCGTCCTACGGGGACCAGCGGTTCGCGCACCCGCTTCCTCGACGGCGCCTGGAGGCTCCTCGTCGGGCCGAACAAGGGCCTCGCGCTCTACTTCCCGCTCGCCGTCCTGACGGTCGTCGGCCTCGTCCTCCTCGCGCGCGCGCCGCGGACCCGCGGAGCCGCGGTCGCCATCGCTTCTCTCGTCGCGGCGTTCCTCGCGGTCTATGCCCGGTGGTGGGCCTGGGACGGGAGCGGCGGCTGGGGGCCGCGCTTCCTGGTCCCGCTCGTGCCGGCCCTCGCCGCGGCGGCCGGGACGGCCGCGGCCTCGCGCGCCGGGCGCGCGGCCGGGGCCGCGCTCGTGGTTCTCGGGATCGGCGTCAACGCGCTCGGGACGTTCGAATCCGAGGCGGCCTCGTTCTTCTACGTCTCCTCCACCGGGCTCGCGCCCGTCTCGCCCGAGCTGTACGCGGAATACCCGGCGTCGTTCCGCCCGCCCCGCGGCGAGAACGGCTCGTACCGGCTCTGGCGCTACGTCCCGGCCGCGTCGGACGCCGCGTTCTCCGACCTCCGGCTCCACCCGTTCCTTCTCGGGACCCGGCTCGCGGACCTCGGCGAGGACGAGCGCCGCGAGAGGCTCCTGCGGCCGCCCTGGCTGGCCTCGCACCCGGACGCCGTCCCGGACCTGCCGGCGCCGTCGCCGATGATCACGACGCGGACGCCGCTCGTGAACTACCTCACGACGCCGTTCCGATGGCCGCACCTCTTCATGAGCTTCTCGCACCCCCGCGGCGAGCGGCCGGGGACCTACAACCCCGCGTGGTACGCGGGCCTGGCGGATCAGGCGCTCCGGAGCCTCGACGTCGGCCGTCCGGAGCGGGCCGCGCGGATCGCCGGCACGCTCTTCGCGCTGCTGCCGTCGGGCTACACGGCCGCCCTGCGTCTCGAGGGGCTGCGCCTCTCGGGTCAGGACGAGGCGGCGCGTGCCTTCGTCGAGGAGCTGCCGGATCGCGTCCTGCGCGCGCCGCCGGTCCTCCTCGTGCAGGCCCTGCGCGCGCGCGATCGCGGCCAGGACGCGTACGCGGCGGAGCTCCTCGCGGAGGCGGCGCGCGGGATTCGAACGAGGCCGATGCTCGAGGCCCTGGGCCGTCCGCCCTCCGAATGGCCCCGGAGCTTCCGGGAGCTCAGCTCGGAGATCACCGACGGGTCGGACGCCCGCGTCGGCGCGGCTCCGCCGCGCTAACATCGGCGCATGAGCGGAGGCTCCCTCTTCCGGCGCGCCGCGGGCGCGACCGTCCTCGTCCTCGCGACGCTCGCCCCGGCCGCCCGCGCCGGCGCGGCCCCGAAGGGGAGCATCCGGTGGCGGCCGATCGCCGCGGGCGAGGCCGAGGCGAAGAAGACGGGCAAGCCCGTCCTCTACTTCTTCACCGCCGCCTGGTGCGGACCGTGCCACCTTCTCGAGCAGCAGGTCTTCTCGAGGAAGGACGTCGCCGACCGGATCGCGAAGGACTTCGTCCCGGTCGTCGTGCGCGACGAGATGCGCGAGACCGGGAGGAACGCTCCCGAGATGCTCGCGCTCGCCGACCGGTACGGCCTGCGCGGCTTCCCGACGCTCGTCGTGTCGCGTCCGGGCGTCGGACGGAACGTCACGATGGAAGGCTGGGACGGGCCCGAGAGCGCGATCGAGTTCCTGAAGACGGCGCGCGAGCGCTTTCTCGCCGCGGAGAAGAAGAAGAAGGCCTGATCGGAGGAGCCCGTGGGCGACGTGAAGATCACCGTTCGGAACGATGGCTCTCTCCTCGTGAGCGGACCCGTGGTCCTCGAGGACATGGCGGGACAGCCGTTCGGGCTCTCGGGCCGGACCACGTTCGCGCTGTGCCGCTGCGGCCACTCGGAGAACAAGCCGTTCTGCGACGGCTCGCACAGGAGCGCCGGCTTCAAGTCCGAGGTCGCGGCGCGCGTCCTGCCGCCCCCGGCGCCGAAGCCCTGAGCGGTCGGGCCGGCTTCAGGCCCGGAGGATGCCCTCCGAGGTCCAGATGCGGAACGCCCGGCGGACGGCCGAGGGGGCGAGAGGCCTGCCGGCCCTGCGCGCCGCGAGACGCAGCGCCTTTCCGAGCGGCGCCCCGCCGGCGAGCGCCGACAGGAGGTGGAACTCTCCGCGCGTGAGGTTCAGCCGGCAGACGGCGTACCTCCGGCGGTGGATCGCGGCCCAGGACGCCTTCGGGCGCGGGGAGGCGCGGCGCCCCGACTTGAGCGCGTCGAGCGCGGGCCCGGCGGCGTGCCGGAAGGAGAGGAGCCGCAGCGTGGGCGCGATGCCGAAGCGCCGGTTCTCCCAGTCGGCGTCCACGTGCGCCGGCGGGGCGAACGGGGCCCCGTCGTCCTCGTCCGCGTCGAACGTCTCCGTGATCGCGAGCTCGAGCCGCGCGAGGTCGGCGAGGAACGCCCGTTTCGGGTGGTGCCAGGTCCGCGCAAACTCCGGGACGCGGTCGCCGAGGCGGTTCAGCGTGTAACTCCTCGAAGGATGCCTCGCGACGTAGTCGGCCACGAAGTGTTCGAAGAGGTGGTGCCCGAGGAATGCCCTCAGGCCGGGGTAGTCCGCCGCGAGGGCGTCGTGCATCCTCAGCGGGTACATCCCCTGGTAGACGGCGAGGCGCTCGAGCGGCGCCATCGTCCCCGAGGGAAGGATGGCGCGCTCGGCCTCGCGGAGCGGGAGCTGGCGCGTCGCGGCGCGGCCGCGCACGGCCTCCTCGATCGTGCCGGGGTGCACGATCACGGCCTGCATCCAGCGCTCGAGCGTCCGGAGATCAGGCATGGACGGACGCCAGCCCCGCCCCGGCCCCGGCGGGCTGCGCCGCGAGGGCCGGACGGTGCGCCAGGGCCTTTCTCGCCTCGGCGTGGACGGTCTCGAAGTCCGGAATGTCCTCGTCCCACTCGAGGAGCGTCGCGCGCGGGCCCGTGAGGGCGCTCGCGCGGCGGAAGAGGCTCCAGACCTCGTCCTTGACGCGCGCGCTGTGGGTGTCGAGAAGGTGTGTCCCCTTGTCCGTGTGGCCCGCGAGGTGGTACTGGACGACCCGGTCGTGCGGGAGCGCCTCGACGTACTCGACGGCGTCGAAGCCGTGGTTGAAGGCGCTCACGTAGACGTTGTTGACGTCGAGCAGCATCCCGCAGTCCGCCGTCGCGAAGCAGCCGGTCGAAGAACGTCCACTCCGGGATCGTGGACGCGCGGAACTCGACGTAGGTCGACGGGTTCTCGAGGACGAGGGGCCGCTCGAGGGCGTCCGAGACGGTCTTCACGCGCCGCGTGACGTGCCGGAGCGTCTCCTCCGTGTAGGGGAGGGGCAGCAGGTCGTGCGTGTTGCGCCCCATGACGCCCGTGAAGCAGAGATGGTCCGAGATCCAGACGGCCTTCGTGCGGTCCGCGAGGGCCTTGACCTTGCGCAGGTAGTCGAAGTCGAGGGGGTCGGTCCCGCCGATCGACATCGAGACGCCGTGGAGGACGACGGGCGTCCGCTCCGCGATCCGGTCGAGGACGTGGAGCGGGCGGCCGCCCGTGTCGAGGAAGTTCTCCGTCAGCGCCTCGTAGAAGTCCACCTCGGGCTGCTTCGCGAGGATGTGCCCGAAGTGGACGGTGCGAAGCCCGACCCCCACGCCGAGGTCGGGCAGCCCGAAGCGGTCTCCCATGGACGTCCGGTTCAGCTCGCCGGGGCGGCGGCCTTCGGCTTCTCCTTCATCGGGACCTTGCAGCCGCCCTTGCCCTTGCAGGCGTTCTGGCCGGCGCACTTGTGCTCGGCCGTCTTGCAGGCGCCCTGGCCCTTGCACTCGTTGTGACCCGCGCACTCGTGCTTCGCGACGGTCGCGCAGCCGCCCTTGCCCTTGCAGGCGTTCTGGCCCGGCGCAGGAATTCTCCTTCGTGGCGCAGCCGCCCTTGCCCTTGCACCCGTTGACTCCCTTGCAGGCGTGCTTGCTCCCGTCGTTGGCGGGCGGATCCTCCGCGCGGAGGGCCTTGCCGGCGACGAGGCCGGCGACGGCGGCACCGAGGGTCACGGTGAACTGGCGACGATTCATGGGAGTCCTCCTTTTTCCTTGGCTCGACGGTCTGAACTCTTCATACCACTACGGACCTGAGATTGCGACTGGATCAAAGACTCCGTCTCAGGCCGCGGCTCCGGGTTCGGAGGGGGATGACCGGGCGGGCCGCCTTTATTCCCGCCGGCGGTCCGCGGTCTGCTGAAGGAGCTTGGCGACGAGGCCCGTCCAGCCGGTCTGGTGCGAGGCGCCGAGCCCCGCCCCGTCGTCCCCGTTGAAGTACTCGTGGAAGAGGAGGAGATCCTTCCAGTGCGGGTCGGTCTGGAACGTCTCGGCCCTGCCGTACGCGGGCCGGCGGCCGTCCGGCCCGGCCAGGAAGATCCGCGCGAGGCGCCGCGACAGCTCCGCGGCGACGTCCCAGAGGGTCATCTCCCGGCCGGAGCCCGACGGGAACTCGACCGTGAACGAGTCTCCGAAGAAGTGGTGGAACTTCTGCAGGGACTCGATCAGGAGGAAGTTCCCGGGGAACCAGACCGGTCCGCGCCAGTTCGAGTTTCCGCCGAAGAGAGAGGTCGAGGACTCGGCGGGTTCGTAGTCGACCCGCAGCTCGTGGCCGTCCCAGGGGACGACGAAGGGATGCGCGCGATGGATCTTCGAGAGCGACCGGATCCCGTGGTCCGAGAGGAACCGCTCGGAGTCGAGGAGCTTCTCGAGGATGCGCCGCAGGCGGTCGCGCCCGACGAGGGACAGCAGCCGCCGGGTCCCGGCCGCCGTCGCGTCCGTCTCGATCCGGGCGCCGTAGGACGCCCCGTGGTCGAGAAACCACTGCATCCGCCGCCGGAACCCCGGGAACGCCTCGACGACGAAGGGCTCGAGCGTCTCGACCGCGAAGAGCGGGATCAGCCCGACCAGCGACTCGATCCTGATCGGGATCCGGTGGCCGTCCGGAAGGCGGAGGACGTCGTAGAAGAAGCCGTCCGTCTCGTCCCAGAGCCCGGTGCCGCCCCGCTCGGGCGCGTTCATCGCCTTCGAGATGAACATGAAGTGCTCGAAGAACTTCGAGGCGATGTCTTCGTACGCCCGGTCCTCACGCGCGAGCTCCAGGGCGATCGTGCCCATGTTCAGGCAGTACATCCCCATCCAGCTCGTCGCGTCGGACTGCTGGAGCGTGGCGCCGAGCGGGAGCGGCTTGCTCCGGTCGAAGACGCCGATGTTGTCGAGGCCGAGGAAGCCTCCCTGGAAGACGTTGTTCCCGTCCTCGTCCTTGCGGTTCACCCACCACGTGAAGTTCAGGAGGAGCTTGTGGAAGACGCGGACGAGGAACCCGCGATCCCTCTTCCCGGAGCGCTTCGCGTCGATCTTGTAGACGCGCCACGCGGCCCACGCGTGGACGGGCGGGTTGACGTCGGAGAGCTTCCACTCGTACGCCGGGAGCTGCCCGTTCGGGTGCATGTACCACTCGCGCAGGAGGAGGATGAGCTGTGCCTTCGCGAAGTCGGGGTCGATGAGCGCGAGCGGGATCGTGTGGAAGGCGAGGTCCCACGCGGCGTACCACGGGTACTCCCACGTGTCGGGCATCGAGAGGACGTCCGCGTTGTAGAGGTGCTGCCAGCCGGCGTTCCGCCCCTGGCGGCGTTCGGCCGGAGGCGCCGGCTGGTCGGGATCGCCCTTCAGCCAGCGCGCGACGTCGTAGGCGTAGAACTGCTTGGACCAGAGCATCCCCGCGAACGCCTGGCGCATCACGTTCCGGGCGTCGGCCGAGAGGCTCTCGGGAATCACGCGGGCGTAGAAGGCGTCCGCCTCCTTCCGGCGGGTCGCGACGACGCCGTCGAACTCGTCCCCGAACGGCGCGTCCAGCGGCCGGTCCGTCAGCCGGAGCCGGATCGTGCGCGACTCCCCGGCCGGAACGTCGAGCCGGAACCAGGCCGCCGCCTTCGTCCCCGAGCCCGCCGGGTTCACGGCGTCCTCGGCGCCGTGGACGACGCGATCGTGAAAGCCGTCCTTCACGAACCGGCCCTCGGATTCGGCCCCGAAGACGCGCGGCGCGTTCGTGATGTTGTCGGTGAAGAGGAGGTCCGGAGCCCCTTCCACGTAGAGAGTCCGGTCCCCGTAGTACGGGTGATGGAGGGCGATGGCCGCCGCGCCCCGCGGGGGCTCGGCGGCGGCGAGGCGGGGCATCCGGGCGTCGAGGCCCCACGACCACGTGTTCCGGAACCAGATCGTCGGCAGGACGTGGAGCGGCGCCGCGTCGGGCCCCCGGTTGACGGCCTCGACCGTGACGAGGATGTCCTCGGGCGACGCCTTCGCGTACGTCACGAAGACGTCCCAGTAACGGCTTTCCGCGAACACCCCGGTGTCGAGGAGCTCGTATTCGGGGTCGAGACGCGTCCGGCGCGCGTTCTCCTCGACGAGGTCGCGATACGGGAACTCGGCCTGGGGGTACTTGTAGAGCATCCGCATGTACGTGTGCGCGGGCGTCCCGTCCAGGTAGAACCAGTATTCCTTGACGTCCTCGCCGTGGTTGCCTTCGGGCCCCGAGAGGCCGAAGAGGCGCTCCTTGAGGATGGGGTCCTTCCCGTTCCACAGCGCGAGGGCGAGGCAGATCAGGCCGTGCCGGTCTGAAAACCCCGCGATCCCATCCTCCCCCCATCTGTAGGCTCTCGAGCGGGAGACATCGTGCGGGAAGTACGTCCACGCCGTGCCGTCCGCGCTGTAGTCCTCGCGGACCGTGCCCCACTGCCGCTGCGAGAGGTACGGGCCCCACCTCTTCCAGTTCGCCTTCCGCGAGCGGTCCTCTTCCAGGCGGAGGGACTCCGGATCGAGCGGCCCGGCCTGCGGCATGCGCGCCTCCCGGCGGTAGCGTAACCGGTCGGGGGCGCCCGGCGTCAGACGGCGGCGGGCAGGCGCCTCACGACGCGGAGGAACGCCTCGAGCCGCGAGTCCGCGGGCCGTTCACGCAGCTCGGCGGGCGTACCGGCCTGGGCGACCTTCCCGTCGAAGAGGACGACGAGGTGCGAGGCGAGGGCGAAGGCCTCCGGCTGGTCGTGCGTGACGAGAAGGGTGGTCAGCCCCGTTTCGTCGTGCAGGCGGAGGAGCCACTCCCCGAGCTCGAGCCGAACGCCCGCGTCGAGCGCGCCGAAGGGCTCGTCGAGGAGGAGGACGCGCGGGTTCACCGCGAGGGCGCGCGCGAACGCGACGCGCTGGCGCTGGCCGCCCGAGAGCTCGTTCGGACGCCTCGCGCCGAGGCCCTCGAGCTGGACGCGGGCGAGGAGCGCGTCCGCCCGTGCGAAGGCCTCCTTGCGCGGGACGTGCCGCACACGCAGGCCGAAGGCGACGTTCTCGCGGACGGTGAGGTGGCCGAAGAGCGCGTACCCCTGGAAGACGAAGCCCACGCCGCGCTTCTGGACGGGCGTCTCGGTCACGTCCTCGCCCGAGAGGAGGACGCGGCCCGCGTCCGGCTCCTCGAGCCCCGCGATGATCCTCAGGACCGTGGACTTGCCCGCGCCCGAGGGGCCGAGCACGGCCGTGATCGCGCCCGTCGGCGCCGTGAACGACACGTCGGACACGGCGGGCGGCCCGTCGTCCGTGAAGCGGCGCGCGAGGCTGCGGACCTCGACGCTCATCGCGCGGCCACCCGGGCCTCCTCGAGCTTCCGCACCGCGAGCGTCACGAGCGCGAGGAACGCCAGGAGCGAGGCGACGGCGAAGGCGCCCGTCAGGTCGTACTCGTTGTAGAGGATCTCCACGTGCAGCGGGATCGTGTTCGTGACCCCGCGGATGTGGCCCGACACGACGGACACGGCGCCGAATTCCCCCATCGCGCGCGCGTTGCAGAGGACGACGCCGTAGAGGAGGCCCCACCTCACCTTCGGGAGCGTGATGCGGAAGAACGTCTGCCAGCCGTCTCGCGCCGAGCGTGAGCGCCGCCTCCTCCTCGGCGTTGCCCTGCGCCTCCAGCACCGCGAGGACCTCGCGCGTCACGAACGGGAACGTCACGAAGATCGTCGCCAGGACGATGCCCGGCACCGCGTAGATCACCTTCCAGTCCTGCGCGGCGAGGAGAGGCCCGAGGAGGCCGCGCCGCCCGAAGAGGAGGACGAAGACGAGGCCGCCGATCACGGGCGAGACGGCGAACGGCAGGTCCACGAGCGTCACGAGGAGCCCCTTGCCGCGGAACCGGAACTTCGCCACGAGCCACGCCGTCAGGAGGCCGAGGACGAGGTGGAACGGGACGACGAGGGCGGCCGTGAGCAGCGTGAGCCTTATCGCCGCGAGGGCGTCCGGCTCCGTCACGGCGGCGAGATAGGCCGCCGGACCCCTGCGCAGCGCCTGAGCGAAGACGGAGGCGAGCGGGACGAACACGAAGAGGCCGAGGAACAGGGCGGCCGCGCCGACGAGGGCTCGTCGGACCGCCGGGCGCTCGCGCGAGCGTCGGCGCCGGGCGGAAGCCGCGGCTCGCCGCCATCGCCGACGCGCCGGCGAGCCGCCGCGTCCAGCGCTGCAGGCCATTGGCGGCGAAGACGAGCGCGAAGGACGCGAGGAGGAGGACGACGGCGATCGCGGTCGCGCCGGCCTCGTCGAACTGCTCGAGCTTCGTGACGATCAGGAGCGGCGCGATCTCGGTCTTCATGGGAAGGTTGCCGGAGATGAAGACGATCGAGCCGTACTCCCCGAGCGCCCGCGCGAACGCGAGCGTGAACCCGGTCAGGAGGGGCGGGAGGAGGTTCGGGAGGACGACGCGGAGGAACGCCTGGAGGCGCGAGGCCCCGAGGACGCCGGCCGCCTCCTCGAGCTCGGGGTCCAGATCCTCGAGGACGGGCTGGACGGCCCGCACGACGAACGGGAACCCCACGAACATGAGCGCGAGGACGATCCCCGCGGGCGCGAACGCGACGCGCAGCCCGAGGGGCTCGAGAAACCGGCCGATCCAGCCGTTCCCCGAATAGAGCGCGGTCAGCGTGAGGCCGGCGACCGCGGTCGGAAGGGCGAACGGAAAGTCGACGAACGCGTCGAGGAGGGCCCGGCCGCGGAAGCGATAGCGCGCGAGGACCCACGCGACGAGGAGGCCGAAGACCGCGTTGAGGAGCGCCGCGAGGAGCGCGGCGCCGAAGCTCAGCCGGTAGGCCGCGAGGGCGCGCGGCGCCGTGACGATCCGGACGAAGTCGGCGCCCGTGAGGCTCGCGGCGCGCAGGGCGAGCGCGGCTAATGGAAGCACGACGACGAGGCCCACGTAGAGGCCCGCCAGGGAGATCGCCGGCCCGAAACCGGGGAGGACGCCGTGCCGGCGCCGGGAAGAGCGGCTCATCGGCCCTGCGCGGCGACCCGGTCGAAGACGCCGCCGTCGTCGAAGTGGACCTTCTGCGCCTTCTTCCAGCCCCCGAAGACCTCGTCGACGGTGAAGAGCGAGACCTTCGGGAAGCGCGCTCCATGACGGGCCAGGACGGCCGCGGAGCGGGGCCGGTAGTGGTGCTTCGCGGCGATCTCCTGGCCCTCGTCCGTGTAGAGGAAATCGAGGTATGCCTGCGCGGCGGCGCGGGTCCCGTGCTTCTCGGCGTTGCGGTCCACGAGCGCGACGGGCGGCTCGGCGAGGATGCTGACCGAGGGCACGACGATCTCGAACCGGCCCTTCCCGACCTCCGTCGTGAGAAGGAGGGCCTCGCTCTCCCATGCCACGAGGACGTCGCCGAGGCCGCGCTCGGCGAACGTGACGGTCGAGCCCCGCGCGCCGGCGTCGAACACGGGCACGTTCCGATAGAGGCGGGCGAGGTACGCGAGCGCCGACGCCTCGCTGCCGCCGGGCCGCCGGAGCGCCCAGCCCCACGCCGCGAGGTGGTTCCAGCGCGCGCCGCCCGAGGTCTTCGGGCTCGGCGTGATCACGGAGACGCCCGGCCTTCCGAGGTCCTCCCAGTCGCGAATCGCCTTCGGGTTGCCCCTGCGGACGACGAAGACGACCGTGGACGTGTAGGGCGCGCTGCTCTGGGGCAGCCGGGACTGCCACGCCGCGGGGAGGAGGCCGCCCTTCTCGGCGATCGCGTCGATGTCGCCGGCGAGGGCGAGCGTCACGACGTCGGCCTCGAGACCGTCGATCACGGCCCGGGCCTGCTTTCCCGAGCCGCCGTGCGACTGGTTGATCCGGAGCGGGCCGTGGGCCGGCTCCCACCTCTTCCGGAACGCGGCGTTGATCTCGTCGTAGAGCTCGCGCGTGGGGTCGTACGAGACGTTCAGGAGCGTCTGCGCGGGAGGTGCGGCGAGGAGGAAGGAATGGGGAGAAGAGGGAGAGAAGAGGAAGATTTCTTTGAAGGTGAAGAGAAGAGCAGCGGCCGCGGCGGCCCGCACGAGGAAGCGCCGGGTCAGCGGGATGCTTGAGGCGGCGGGGCGGTCGCCGCGACGTAGCAGGTTCTGAACGGTCGGTTCCATGCCCCTATTACCTTCCAAGAAAATCTTCTTCTTCATTCTTATCTTATTTATCCCACTAGTTTAGTCAAGTATTATCGGCGCGAGAGAATGCTTCCGTGAAGCTCACCCGCCGCAGCGAATACGCCCTCCTCGCCCTCGTCCACCTCGCGCGCGCGAAGGGCGAGGGCTTCGTCGCCGTGGCCGCCATGGCCGACGCGCAGGGGCTGCCTCCGAAGTTCCTCGAGCAGCTCCTGATGACGCTCAAGAGGGCCGGGCTCGTGAAGAGCCGGAAGGGTCCGCACGGTGGCTACCGGCTGGGTCGTCCCGCGTCGAAGATCACGCTCGCCGAGGTCGTCCGGCTCCTGGACGGCGCGCTCGCGCCCACGGAGTCCGTGAGCCGGTACTTCTACGTGTCGACGCCCGTGGAGCGCGAGAAGAAGCTGCTGAAGGTGTTCCGGGAGATCCGGGACTTCGTCTCCGCGCAAGCTCGAGAAGACGACCCTCGCCGACGTCGCCTGACGTCCCGCCCTTGACATTGTACTAGTCAACTAGTACATTAACGCACATGGCGAGCGTCCCGTTCCGCCTCGACCCCGCGTCCGGCGTGCCGTTCTACCGGCAGGTCATCGACCAGGTCCTCCTGGCCGTCGCGGACGGGCGGCTCAAGCCGGGCGTCCAGCTCCCGACCGTGCGCGCGCTGGCGGTGGAGCTCTCGGTGAACCTCAACACGGTCGCGCGGGCCTACCGGGAGATGGAGATCCGCGGGATCGTGGAGACCCAGCAGGGAACCGGGACCTTCGTCTCCGCGCGCAAGCCCGAGAAGAGGACGGCCGAGCGCCGGAAGGCCCTCGACCGCCTCATCGAGCAGTTCCTGACGACCGCCGCTTCCCAGGGATTCACGACCGACGAGTTTGCCGACGCCCTCCTCGCGAAGACCGAGGAAGCCGGCAGGAGGTAGCCGACCATGATCACGAGAATGATCAAGAGGATGGCCGAGCAGGCGCAGGAGGCGCGGGCCGCCGCCGGGATTCCGCCGACCACCCCGTCCGAGCGACGGCAGCGAAAGTCCGAGCAGGACCTGCAGGCGCGTCGCTTCGTCAGCGGCCCGAGCATCCTCGCGTTCGTCCTCGCGCTCCTCGCGGGGATCGGCGCGACCGTCGCGACACTGTCGCCCTGGCCGGCCGTCGTCGGGATCGTGGTCGGCGTCTATCTCATGTTCTCGCTCAAGGTCGCGAACCAGTGGGAGCGGGCCGTCGTCCTGCGCTTCGGAAGATTCCAGGGCCTGAAGGGGCCCGGCCTCTTCGCGCTGGTTCCGATCGTGGAACAGGTCTCGCACCTCGTCGACCAGCGCGTCCGGGTGACCGACGTCTCGGCCGAGTCCGCCCTCACGAAGGACACGGTGCCCGTGAACGTCGACGCGATCGTCTTCTGGACCGTCTGGGACGCGCAGAAGGCCGTCCTCGAGGTCGCCGACTATCTCGACGCGATCGCGCTCTCGGCCCAGACGGCGCTCCGCGAGACGATCGGCCGGCACCAGCTCGCCGAGATGATCACGGAGCGCGAGCAGCTCGGCAAGCAGCTCCAGACGATCCTCGACGAGAAGACGAACCCGTGGGGGATCACGGTGCAGTCCGTCGAGATCCGGGACGTCCGGATTCCGGCGGACCTCGAGGACGCGATGTCCCGCCAGGCCCAGGCCGAGCGCGAGCGCCAGGCGCGCATCATCCTCGGCACGGCAGAGACGGAGATCTCCGCCCGCTTCGTCGAGGCCGGCGACGCGTACAAGGACCACCCGCTCGCTCTCCACCTGCGCGCGATGAACATGCTCTACGAGGCGATCAAGGAGAAGGGCTCGATGGTCATCGTGCCGTCCAGCGCCGTGGAGACGATGGGCCTCGGCGGGCTCTCGGGCATGACGGCCCTCGCGCAGAAGAAGCAGACGGGGGAGTAAGAAGAAGAGGAAAGAGACCGGGGGTTTCCCTAGAAGGGAATACGGGGCGCCTTCTTCTTCATGAGGTGGGCGGTGTACGCGAGGACGTAGACGACGCCGAGCGCCGCGTGGATCCAGCCCGTCCACCGCCGCGCGGCGTCGCCCGTGAGCACCTGGACCAGCGGACCCGTCAGGACGAGCGGCGCGGCGAGCGCGAGGAGGCCGGAGCCGCTCGCGCGGCCGGGATCCTCGCCGGCCCGGAGGCGCGCGATGGCGTGGCCGCTGAAGACGAGGCCGAGCGCGAAGATCAGGAGCGGCGCCGTCAGCACGTGGATCTTCAGCATGGGCTGCTGCCAGGGATGCCCGACTCGCGAATCGGGGTCCGAGCCGGCCATGAAGTACTTCATCGCGCCGTACACGAGGCCCGAGAGCCCGACGAGCGCGCACGCGAGGTGGTTCAGGCGCGAGGCCCAGGGTTTCACCGCCGGCTCCTCTCCTTCAGGAACGCGTCCAGCGCGAGGACGCGGCGCGCCGCCTCGACGGTGACGCGTACGGTGATCGTCGCACCCGTGACGGCGCGCACGCCTTTCCGCTCGGACAGCTCGTCCGTCAGCGTCTTTCCCGGGAACTGACCGTACCAGGCGTCGCGCGGGAGGTACTCCTCGGGCTCGGAGAACGACAGGACCTCGATGCGCGCGATCGCGCCCTTCGGGCCCACGACGACGAGGATCGTCTCGGGGAGGGTGCGCACGACGTGCGTGTCGAAATAGGCGGTTCCGGCGTCCTTGCCATCCACCGTCGCGACGTAGTACGCGACGAGGCCGGGCGGCGCGGCGCCGCCCGCGCGCCGCACCACCTCGGCGCGGTCGGCCTCGGACAGGAACGCCGTCTTCCGCGTCACGACCGCGCCTTTCGGGAACGCGAGCCGGAGCGCCTCCTCCTGCGTGAGGAAGGTCTTGGCCATCAGAGGGAGCGAGAGAAGGAGGAAGAGGGAGATTTCTATGAAGATGAAGAGACGGATCGTCCCCGGCCGATCGGAGTCAAGGGTCCTCGACCGCTGCGCGGCGCGCGGAGCGCGCCCTTGACGCCGATCGGCCGGTGACAGATTCCCGTCCATCGGCGGCTGCATCGGCAGCCGCCGCATATCAGAAAGTCCGAGATCCCGGGTCTTCATACCTTCTCTTTCCTGTCTCCTCTCCTCAAAACTCGTACCCCAGCGCGGCGTTGAACTGGTTGACCCCGGTGCGCGCCGCGTTGCGGCGCCACTGGCCGTCGAGTTTCAGCACGACCTGCGGGATGGGCTTGAAGACGAGGCCGGCCGTCCACTGGGTCGCGTCGTTCCCGGGGTTGCGGGAGAAGCCGTCCGGCACGGCGGCCTGGGTGTCCCATTCCTCGTAGCGGACGAAGGGCGTCAGCGAGAACGTCGTCCGCGGAACGAGCGTCAGGACGTCGAAGCCGGCCTCCAGGTACCAGCCGCGCTGGCGGCTCCCGACGCCCTCGTCGCCCGAGAGCCCGTTCAGCTCGTTGATCGCGGCGGCGTCGGACACGGTCGAGCCGGCCGCGAGCGCGCGCAGGGACAGGCCGCGCCACCGGTAGTCCGCGTGGACGTCCCACACCGTCGTCCGGCCGCAGACGGCCTCACCCGAACCCGTCGTCCGGCCCTGGCCCGAGCAGCCCGTGAAGAGGGCCGCACCCGCGACGAGTCCGTTCACGCCGACGAAGTCGACGCGTCCCGTGAGCGCGAAGTCGTGCGCCTTCGCGAGGGAGCCTTCCTGCCGGCCCTCGCGGATTCCCTCGGCGGAGTAGCCCGCGGAGTCGAGGCCGTTCACGAAGTAGAGGCGGTACGCGAACGGGCCCGCCTCGCCGTATCCGCCGAGACCGAGCTCGCGCCACGTCGTCGGGAGGATGAGCGTCTCGACGTCGTTCCGGCGCGCGCCGAGGAACGTCGGCGGCTCGTGCAGCTCGTTCAGGAAGCCCATCGGGATCAGGATCAGGCCCGCGCGGGCGCGGAAGGCCTGCGACGGGCTGAGCCAGTCCACGTACGCGAACTCGACCTCGGCCTCTCCTTCCTTGTCGGAGGCGACGACCCCGTGCTCGTACTCGAGCTCGGAGTTGAAGACGAAGTGGTCGTCGAACTTGTAGCCGAAGTAGAGGACCGCGCGGGAGAGGTCGATCGTGTCCGTCAGCGAGGAGGGCGTCCCGTCCTGCTTCGACGAGGCGAACGACTGGTACAGGACCTCGCCGTATCCGCCGATCGAAACGCCCCTCCGGGCGTACACGCGGGAGGCGGCCGGGCCGAGGCCGAAGTGGGAGGCGCCCGTTGCGGCCGTCTCCGGGGCGGCGGCGGGACCGGCGGCGGGTGTCGCGGGCGGCGGGGAGAGGCGGAGGACGGCGACTCGCCGAGCCGCAGCGCCTCGATCTCCTTCGTGAGGACGTCGAGCTTCTGCTCGAGCTCCTTCAGCTTCTCGGCGTCGGTCGGAGCGTCGGGCGTCTTCGGCGGTTCGTCGGCGAGAGAGGGAAGAGAGAAGAGAAGACTGCCGAGAAGACAACGAGAGACCGATCGCGGCGACGGCGCCGTGCGTCGTGGAACGTCGAATCACGGGACAACTCCTTCGGAGGATTTCTTTGAGTGAGGGAGAGAAGAAGAGGGAGGCGCACCCGCGGCCGCGGACTCGAGAAGTGCCTTCATTCCCGGCGACATGGACGAGCCGCAGGGACCGCCCCTCTTCACCTTCGAAGAGAAACAGCGCTTCGTTTGACCACGCCGGCGGCTCGAAGGCGCTCGGACAGCGCCAGGCCCTCCCGCGGTCCGAGGACGAAGAACGCCGTCGAGAGGACGTCGGCCGTGAGGCCGTCTCTCGCGACGACGGTGACCGATCCGAAATCGGGAGCCGGCTCGCCGGTGCGCGGGTCGAGGAGGTGGCCGATGTGCCGGCCGTTCACGACCAGACCACGCTCGGAGTTGCCGGACGTCGAGGCACAGGCGTCCTTCAGCCGGAGCGTCGCGACGGTGCGCGCGCGATCCCGCGGGTCCGCGACGGCGACGAGCGACTCGACGCCGGAGGCGAGCACCTGGCCGCCGAGGTCGAGGACGAACGACGACGCGCCCGCGGCGCGCGCGGCCTCCGCCGCGCGGTCGAGGGCCCAGCCCTTGCCCCACGCGCCCTCGTCGATCCCGGCGCGCGCTCGAGGCGGGAGATTCGAAGAGGGAGATTCTCCGAAGGTGAAGAGGGCGGGCGCCGACGCTGCGGCGGGCCTCGCGCCAGCTCCGAGGGGTCGGGGATGCGGCCCTCCGTCGGAGTCCCCACGCCCTCACGAGGGGCGCCACCGCCGGGTCGAACGCTCCGTCCGTCTTCTCTTCCCATTCGAAGACTCTTCTCAGCAGCCCGAAGAGCATCCGGCGGAACCGGTGTCGGGACGCCGGGGGACGCGGCGTTCAGGCGGGCGAGCGGCGTGTCGTCCCGCCACGTGGAGAGGAGACGGTCCGCGGCCTCGACGGCGCGGACGGCGGCCTCGCTCGCATCGAGCGCTCGTTCGCGCGACGGCGCCGAGACCGTGAGCGCGAACGCGGTTCCCATGACGGCGAGCTGCCGGGCGACGATCTCCATGCGCTCCTCGCGACGTTCTGATTTGAGACTAAGTCTCAGTCGCGAGATAATGCCGGACGGGGACGCGCCGGTCAACTGATGCAGGGGCTCTATGGAATCGGGGGCGTCTCGCCGGCACGGAGCCGGTAGCGCGGGCTCGGACGCCGAGCTCGAAGACGTCGGACGGCGCGCCGCGCCGGGCGACGAGCCCCCGGTCGAGGACGAGGACGTCGTCGGCGAGCGCGAACACCTCGTCCGGCGCGTGGCTCACGTACAGCGTCGGGACCGCGAACTCGTCGCGGACGCGCAGGAGGTAGGCGAGGACGCGCTCCTTGAGGGGCGCGTCGAGTCCCGTGAGCGGCTCGTCGAGGAGGAGCATCTCGGGCGACGAGAGGAGCGCCCGCCCGAGCGCGACGCGCCGCCGCTCTCCGCCCGAGAGGCCGGCCGGCCGGCGTGCGAGGAGCGGGGCGAGCTCGAGGACGTCCGTGACGCGCGCGGCCGCGGCGGACGAAGCCGCCCGCGCGTAGCCGAGGTTCGCCGCGACGGTGAGGTGCGGAAAGAGGGTGTCGTCCTGGGGGACGTACCCGATGCGTCGCAGGCGCGGGGGGACGTGGATCCCGGACGCGGCGTCGGCGAGGACGCGGCCGCCGAGGATCACGCGGCCCGCCTCGGGGCGGCGCAGCCCGGCGACGATCTCGAGGAGCGACGTCTTCCCGGCGCCCGACGCCCCGAAGACCGCCGTCACGCGCGCGCCCGCCGAGGCGTCCACGGCGAGCGTGAACGGGCCCAGCGGTGCGCGGACGCCCTCGAAGAGAAGACTCATGCCTTCCTCCGCCTGAGCCACGTCTCGCCGGCGAGGACCGCGCCGAAGGCGATCGCGACCGACGCGGCGAGGAGCCGGAAGGCGCTCGCATCCTGCCCGAGCTGGACGTACCCGTAGATGCCGGTCGCGAGGGTCGTCGTGCGGCCCGGGATGTTTCCCGCCACGAGGATCGTCGCGCCGAACTCGCCGAGGGCCCGCGCGAACGCGAGAAGGAGGCCCGCGACGATCCCGCGCATCGCGAGAGGCAGCGTCACCGTCGTGAGGACGCGGGCCTCGCCCGCGCCGAGCGTCCGCGCGATCGCCTCGAGGCGCGGGCTCACCTCCTCGAACGCGACACGGGCGCTCCGGACGAGGAGCGGAAGCGACATGACCATCATCGCGGCGACGACGGCGCGCCACGTGAAGGCGAGGTCGGCGCCGAAGAGCGCCTGGGACGCGCGGCCGAGCGGGCCGCGGCGGCCCAGCAGCCTGAGGAGGAGGAGTCCCGTCGCGACGGGCGGCATCACGAGCGGAAGGGCGACGAGCGTCTCGACGAGCGCCTTCCCGCGGAATTCCCGGCGCGCGAGAAGCCAGGCGAGGGCGAGACCGGGGGGCGTGAGCAGCGCGACCGCCAGGAGCGCGACGCGCACGGTGAACCAGAGGATGCCCAGGTCTTCCGGGCCGATCGCCGCAGCTCCCATTATATTTCTGAGAATATAACGGACCGCGGCCACCGCCAACTCGCTCGGGGCGAGAGTCCTGTCGGGCGGCGTGCCCGGCCCGGATGCTGGAACTGCGCGGCGGCATGCACGGGGCGACCGCCGGATGCGCCCGCAGCCTCTCTTACCTTCTAAGAAATCTCTTGAGCGTCGCGGCCTGAAGTGACGTGGCCTTTACGCACCCTTCCTCCATCGCGCGATAGAGGGCGAGCACTTTCCCCCCCGCCGGCGTCAGTGTCGCTCCGCCGTGGGCGGCGCCCCCGCGCGCGAGCGCCACGAGAGGTTCGTTGAACGCCGCGTTCATCGTCTTCACGAGCGTCCACGCGCGCATGTACGACATCCCGAGGCGTGCGGCGCCCTTGCGGAGGCTCCCCGTGTCGCGCACGGCCTCGAGGAGGTCGGCCTTGCCGGGCCCGAGGAGGATCGTCGCGCCGCGCACGAGCCGCAGGCGGGGCTTGAGAATCGCGGGAGACGTGCCGCTCACGTGCCGATCTCGCGGTCGACGTCGACGACGAAGACATCGAGGCCGTGCCCGCCCTCGAGGACGCGCGAGACGATCCCGGGGGCGAGCCGGCCCGCGATCCCCGTCCGCGTCGGGCGGCCGAGGACGACGACCTTCACCTTCTCCTCGCGCGCGAAAGCGAGCAGGGCCTGCGCGACGTCCTCGGACTCGCGGTACACGATCGTCGCCCCGAGGGAGATCGCGAGCTGGATGTTCTCCGTGAGCTCGCGGTGCTCCTTCGCGGAGAGATGCTCGGGCCGGTCGCGCTTCCGCCTCACGTAGACCGCGTACCAGCGCGTGTTCATGCGTCCGGCCAGGCGCGAGCCGCGCCGGATGAGTGCGCGCGCAACGAGAGGGTCGAGCGGGAGCGCGACGGCGACGCGGGCCGCGGGAGGGCGGCGGCGGCCCGAGATCGGACGGCCGATTGACGTCCGCAGAGTCCGTGGACCCGTGGTCGACGTTCTCGGCCGTCTCGCGCAGGGCGAGCTCGCGCAGGGCCCGGAGGTTCTC
This sequence comes from uncultured Acidobacteriota bacterium, assembly GCA_963776915.1. GTDB lineage: Bacteria > Acidobacteriota > Thermoanaerobaculia > UBA5066 > UBA5066 > Fen-183. The sequence goes on from CAVZPE010000018.1 coordinate 212,945, forward strand.
TTCGCGGAAGAAGTTCTCGAGGGCCGCCATCGCCTGCGCCGGCGGGTAGACCTTCCCCTGCTTGAGGCGGTCGCGCAGCTCGGGCCCCGGCAGGTCGACGTTCACGACGGCCTCCGCCTCGCGGATCACCCGGTCCGGGACGCGCTCCTTGACGTCGATGCCCGTCGCGGACTTGACGACGTCCTGCACGCCCTCGAGGTGCTGCACGTTCACGGCCGTCAGGACGGAGATCCCCGCTCGCGAGGAGGTCCTCGACGTCCTGCCATCGTTTCTCGTTCTTCGAGCCCGGGGCGTTCGTGTGGGCGAGCTCGTCGACGACGGCGACCTCGGGCTTGCGGGCGAGGATCGCGTCGAGGTCCATTTCCTCGAGGTCGGCGCCCTTGTACTCGACGAGTCGCCGCGGGACGACCTCGAGGTCCGCGATCCGGGCGGCCGTCTCGGCCCGGCCGTGCGTCTCGACGAGCGCGACGACGACGTCGACGCCACGCGCGCGCATCGCGTGTGCGTCGTCGAGCATCTTGAACGTCTTGCCGACGCCCGCGGCCTGACCGATGTAGACCTTCAGGTGGCCGCGCTTGCCGTCGCGGTTCGCGAGTCTGAGGAACGATTCGGGGTCCGGGCGGCCTTCCCCCGACTTCGGCACGCGGCCGATTATCGCCGTTACGTCTTCTTCTTGCCCGAGCGAGCCGCCTTCTTCATCGCGGAGGCCGCGTTCTTGGCGTCTTCGGCGCTCCCGAGAGCCGACAACGGCCGAGAACTTCCGGCCGACGACCTGCGCGACGAGGAAGTGGACGTCGACGCCGGCATCCGCGACGGCCCGGGCCAGGTCGTGGCCGAGACCGGAGCGATCGTCGCCCTCGACGAGGAGGGTCGGGATGCCCGAGGCGACGAGGCCCGCTCCAGCGGCGGCCGCGGCGGCCTTCTTGCCCTTGACGGGGAAGAGCTCGAGAACGGCCCTCCCCGGCTGGCCGGCCGCCTTGTAGCCCATGACGATGCGGAGGTCGTTTCCGGCGGTCGCGAGCGGGGCGAGGGTGTCGGCGAGGAGACCCGGGCGGTCGTCGGTCTCCGTCCGGTGCAGCGAGATCGTCTTGACGGTGATGGCCATGGCGGCTCCTTTCAGGCTCGAGGCTCCGTTCCCAAAGTAGGAACCACCCCGTGTGAAATCAAGGCGTGGCAGCAGGCGCCGGCGTCGGGGCCGGGGTGGGCGCGATCCGGGGATGGCCGAGCCTCGCGTCGATCTCCATGTTGAGCGCGAGGACGTTGACCCGGGCTTCGCCGTAGACGCCGAGGAACCGCCCTTCGGTGTACCTCGCGACGAGCGCCTCGAGATCGGGTGCGGGGATGTGCGTCTCGCGGGAGACGCGGGGGACCTGCAGGCGCGCGTACTCCGGCGAGATGTCCGGGTCGAGGCCGGAGCGCCGACGACGTGACCGCGTCGGCCGGGACGGGGGAGCCTGCCACCGACGGGTCGTCGGCGCGCAGCGCCGGCGACGCGATCGCGAATCGCATCGGCGAGTTTCTTCGAAGTGGGACCGAGGTTCGTTCCGCCGCTCGCGGTCCCGTCGTATCCGGCATCGCCGGCAGCCGAGGGACGGGAGTGGAAGAATTTCTGAGAATGAAAAGACTGGCCGATGAGAGCCGATCCCACGATGCGATCGGAGGGCGCACCCGAGCCCTCTTTCACTCGCAGAAAACTCCCATTCGCCTTCTCCCGAAACGCCGCCTGCCCCACGGCCCAGACGACCAGCGGATATGCGAATCCCAGGAGCACCGTGAGCGCCAGGAAGAGCCGGATGGAGCCGAGGACGTTTTCTTTCATCGACACAACCTCAGACGAGATGGAGGGCGACGAGGAGGAGGTCGATCGCCTTGATCCCGAGGAACGGGACGATGACGCCACCGACGCCGTAGAGCATCAGATTCCGCCGCAGGATCCGGCCGGCGCCGAGCGGCCGGTACGACACGCCGCGCAGTGCGAGCGGGATCAGGGCCACGATGATGAGCGCGTTGAAGACGACGGCCGAGAGGATGGCGCTCTCGGGTGTCGCGAGGCGCATGATGTTGAGCGCCTGGAGCTCCGGATACGTCGCGAGGAAGAGCGCGGGGATGATCGCGAAGTACTTCGCGACGTCGTTCGCGATCGAGAACGTCGTGAGGGCCCCGCGCGTCATGAGGAGCTGCTTGCCGATCTCGACGACCTCGATGAGCTTCGTGGGGTTCGAGTCGAGGTCGACCATGTTGCCGGCTTCCTTCGCGGGCTGCGTCCCCGTGTTCATCGCCATGCCGACGTCGGCCTGGGCGAGGGCGGGCGCGTCGTTCGTGCCGTCGCCCGTCATCGCGACGAGGTTGCCCTTCGCCTGCTCGGCGCGGATGAGGGCGAGCTTGTGCTCGGGCGTCGCCTCGGCGAGGAAGTCGTCGACGCCGGCCTCGCGGGCGATCGTCGCCGCCGTGAGCGGGTTGTCGCCCGTGATCATGACCGTGCGGATTCCCATCGCGCGCAGCCGGTCGAAGCGCTCCTTCATCCCGCCCTTGACGATGTCCTTGAGGTAGATCGTGCCCATGACGCGGGCGCCGTCCGCGACGACGAGCGGCGTGCCGCCTTCGGCCGCGATCGTCGAGACGTCGCGGCGGACGGCCTCCGGGAAGGAGCCGGAAGCGGACTTCACGAAGGCGTCGACGGCGTCGGCCGCGCCCTTGCGCACCTTTCGGCCGGACGCGAAGTCGAGCCCCGACATCCGCGTCTTCGCGGTGAAGGGAACGAACGCGGCCTCGAGCTCGGCGAGGAGTCGCGCCCTCAGGCCGTACTTCTCCTTCGCGAGGACGACGATCGAGCGTCCCTCGGGCGTCTCGTCCGCGAGCGAGGAGAGCTGCGCGAGGTCCGCGAGCTGGTGCGCCTCGACGCCGGGGGCGGGGAGGAACTTGACGGCCTCGCGGTTGCCGAGCGTGATCGTGCCGGTCTTGTCGAGGAGGAGGACGTTGACGTCTCCCGCGGCCTCGACGGCGCGGCCCGACATCGCGAGGATGTTGTGCCTCAGGACGCGGTCCATGCCGGCGATGCCGATGGCCGAGAGGAGGCCGCCGATCGTCGTCGGAATGAGGCAGACGAGGAGCGCGATGAGGACCGTCACGGAGACGCTCCCGCCGGAGTAGATCGCGAACGGACGCAGCGTGACCGTCGCGAAGAGGAACACGATCGTGAGGCCCGCGAGCAGGATGTCGAGCGCGATCTCGTTCGGCGTCTTCTGGCGCTCGGCGCCTTCGACGAGGCGGATCATCCGGTCGAGGAACGTCTGGCCCTGCTCGGACGTGATCTCGACGACGATCCGGTCCGAGAGGACCGTCGTCCCGCCCGTGACGGCGGACCGGTCGCCGCCCGACTCGCGGATGACCGGGGCGGACTCGCCCGTGATCGCGGACTCGTTCACGGACGCGATCCCCTCGACGACGGTCCCGTCGCCCGGGATCATCCCGCCCGCCTCCACGACGACGCGGTCGCCCTTGCGGAGCTGCGTCGAAGGGACCGTCTCCTCGACCGTGAACGGCCCGCCCTTTCCGCCCGTCAGACGCCGCGCCATCGTCTCGGTGCGCGCCTTGCGGAGAGCGTCCGCCTGGGCCTTGCCGCGCCCCTCGGCGACGGCCTCGGCGAAGTTCGCGAAGAGGACCGTCGCCCAGAGCCAGAAGACGATCTGGAGCTGGAAGCCGAAGAGGCCCTTGGGGGCGAGCCCGGGGACGAGGAACAGCGTCGTCGCGAGCGCTCCGACCTCGACGATGAACATGACCGGGTTCTTCATCATCCGCGCCGGGTGGAGCTTCGCGAACGCGTCCGCGGCGGCCCGCGAGAGGATGGCCCGGTCGAACAGGCTGGTCGAACGTGTCTCTTTCATGCGCGTCTCAGAACAGCTTTCCGGCGCCCATCAGGAAGTGCTCGACGATGGGGCCAAGTGCGAGAGCGGGGAAGAACGTGAGGGCGCCGACGATCAGGATCACGCCGACGAGGAGAAGGACGAACACGGGCCCGTCCACGGGGAACGTGCCGATCGACTCGGCGACCTTCTTCTTCGCCGCGAGGGAGCCGGCGATGCCGAGGAGCGGGATGATCATCAGGAAGCGGCCGAAGAACATCGCGATGGCGAGAGCCACGTTGTAGAAGTTGGTGTTCGCGTTCAGTCCTGCGAACGCGCTGCCGTTGTTCCCGGTCGCGCTCGTAAACGCGTAGAGGATCTCGGACAGGCCATGGGGACCGGCGTTGTTCAGGCTCGCGAGGCCCGCCTTCGAGGCGACACCGAGAGCGGTTCCGACCAGGATCGAGAATGTCAGGATGAGGACGGACAGCATCGCGAGCTTCACTTCGTGCGCCTCGATCTTCTTGCCGAGGTATTCGGGCGTCCGGCCGACCATGAGGCCGGCGATGAAGACGGCGAGGACGACGAAGAGGAGCATCCCGTAGAGCCCCGCGCCGACGCCGCCGAAGATGATCTCGCCGAGCTGGATGTTCAGGAGCGGCACGAGGCCGCCGAGAGGCGTGAAGGAGTCGTGCATCGAGTTGACCGCGCCGCACGAGGCGTCCGTCGTGATCGTCGCGAAGAGGGCCGAGTCGACGGGACCGAACCGGACCTCCTTGCCTTCCATGTTGCCCATCGCGGGCGAGACGCCGAGGCCGTGATGGATCGGATTTCCGCGCACCTCGAAGTAGCCCGCGGTCAGGGCGCCGGCGAGGAAGAGCGCGGCCATGGACCAGAAGACCGCCCAGCCGTGGCGTGTCTTGCCCGTCATCGAGCCGAGCGTGTACGTCAGGCCCGCTCCGACGGAGAAGATCAGGAACATCTCGACGAGGTTGCTGAACGGCGTCGGGTTCTCGTACGGATGGGCGGAGTTCGCGTTGAAGAAGCCGCCGCCGTTCGTGCCGAGCTCCTTGATCGCTTCCTGGGAGGCGATGGGCCCCTGCGGGATCTTCTGGACGGCGCCCTCGAGCGTCGTGACGGTCTGGGTGGCCTTGAAGTTCTGGATGACGCCCTGCGACATCAGGACGACGGCGCCCGCGAGGCTGATGGGGAGGAGGACCCACAGGGTCGCGCGCACGAGGTCGGACCAGAAGTTCCCGATCCCCTTGCGACTCGGTCCGCGCGACGCCCCGCACGAAGGCGATCGCGATCGCGATGCCCGTCGCCGCGGAGGCGAAGTTGTGGACGGCGAGGCCGGCCATCTGGGTGAAGAGCGACATCGTGGATTCGCCCGAGTAGGCCTGCCAGTTCGTGTTCGTCGTGAACGAGACCGCGGTGTTCCACGCGAGCGCGGGCGGGACGGCGGGCATCCTGTCGGGGTTCAGCGGCAGGAGATGCTGCAGCCTCTCCATCGCGTAGAGGACGACGAGGCTGACGACGTTGAAGATCATCATCGAGCCCGCGTACGCGACGAAGCCCTGCTCCTTCCGAGGCGTCCACGCCGCCGACGCGGTAGAGCAGGCGCTCGAGCGGAACGAGCACGGGATCGAGGAACGTCTTCTCCTTCGAGAAGACCTTCTTCATGTAGATCCCGAGCGGCTTGACGACCGCGAGGACGAGGAGGAAGTAGATGCCGATCTTCAGGAACACGTCGAGCATGGCGATCTCACAGCTTCTCGGGCTTCACGAGCGCGTAGAGGAGGTAGAAGAGGGCCGCGGCCGAGAGGACGAGGCCGAGGATGGCTTCGAAGGACATGGCGTGCTTCTTTCTTTCGCGTCAGATCTCGTCGCAGCGCTTCACGTACCAGAGCGACAGCGCGAGGAGGCCGGCGGTGAGGAGGAGGAAGAGGACGTCGAGCATTCGGTTCTCCTAGAACGTCGCGACCGCACCGAGGACGAGGAGCTTCTGGTCGTGGCGAGGGTCGTCGGCGGAGGGTCCGCTGAACGCGTCGGCGGTCGAGTGGTCGTAACGCGCTTCGAGCTTGAGGATGAGCTGCGGGTGTGGGCGGTACTCGAACGTGAGCGTCCCCTCCCACAGGGACTGGGCGAAACCCGTGATGCCATTGTCGGGGTCGTGGAAGTACTCGGCGCGGAGGGCGAGCGCAGGAGGGATGGGGAGAAGAGGAAGAGCCCAGGAGGGTACCTGAGCCAGACCGACGCGCCCTGCCAACTGGCCGCGTCGGCCTGCGGGCGAGTCTGCCGGCCGAGGTCCAGCGAGGCGGCCAGATGCACGTTCTCAGAGATCTTCAACGTCCCCACGAAATCGACGAACGAGCGCCAGTGGGACGAGTCGTCCGGCAGCTCGGGGCCGAAGAACGTGTTCACGCTGAATCCCGAGCGCGTCCTTCGCGTACGCGACCTGCGTCCCGAAGGCCTTCCCCGAGTTGTTGTCCTCGATGTTCTGCCAGCCGTTCAGGAGCCAGAGCTGAGCGGACCAGTGGTCGTCGAAGGATCGTCGCGATCTTGAGGCCGGTCGAGTAGTACGGCGAGAACTCGCCCATCCACCCGCGCGTGTAGTTCGGGTTGTCCTTCGAGAAGAAGACCTCGTATCCGATGTGGCTCGGCTGAATGCCGGCTTCGAAGAGGACGCCGCGGCCGACGTTCAGGTTGTACGAGACCGAGGCCTGGTAGATGTACCTCACGTTGTTCGGGTGCAGCTCCGCCGCGTGGACGACGTCGGTCCCGGTTCCGGCGACGGCGATCACGTGGAATCCGACGGGCTTGGGATCGAGCGAGACGTCGAGGGCCGCGAGGTTGAGCCCCAGTTCGTTCGCCTTGGCCGCGGTCGTGCCCGTCCCCGGCTCGAAGTTCGCGTGGTCGAACGGCCGGTTCGGGTTCCACGACGCGTACACGTCGACGAGGCCGTGCAGCTGGATCCCCGGAGGGAAGCCGAGCTCGAGGCCGACGCCGGCGGAGGCGTCGTTTCCGGCGACGGCGGCGCCTGCGCCGAGCGCTGCGTTTTCTTCGAAGGTGAACAGGGCTACGAGCACCGCGGCGGCAGCGGTGCTCCTGGCGGCGTCCGGCCCGTGTTCTTCGAAGAAAATCCCCTCTTCGGACCTCGCCGTCCGGGCCCGGGCCGACTCGTCGACGAGCACTGTCGGGAGGGCGATCTCCTGGAGCGCATGTGCGAAGAAGATACAGGTAGCCCGCGAATCCACTGCCGGCGAGGAGGCAGGCGCGGCAGTCCGTCGTAGCGGACGGCGAGCAGCGCCCCGGCGCAAAGGCACGCGAGGGAGGAGGTTACGAGGCCGAGGACGATCGCGGTCGAGCGCATGCGGGTCGGAGCGGTGACCTTCTTCACGCGGGAATGTGCCCGCGGGCCCCGAAGGAAGTCCGGAGAAAGACCTAAAGAAGTTCTAAAGGATGAGGAATCCGGCGGGTCCCGATCTCTAGACTTCCCGCGCGCTCGAAACGCCGCGAAGATGTCTGACCCAGCAGGATCACTCAGGTACTCCTGGGCAAGCCGCGCGACGTGAAGGACCCGCACGTCTTCCACCGGGTCTCGCTCGTCGCGTTCCTCGCCTGGGTCGGCCTCGGCGCCGACGGGCTGTCGTCCTCCGCGTACGGCCCGGACGAGGCGTTCCGGGCCCTCGGACCGCATCGGTCTCTCGCCATCGTCCTCGTCGCGATGACCGCGATCACGATCGCGGTGATCTCGATCGCCTACTCGAACCTCATCCAGCACTTCCCGGGCGGGGGCGGCGGCTACCTCGTCGCGACGAAGCTCCTCGGCAACAAGGTGGGCGTCGTCTCGGGCTGCGCGCTCCTCGTCGACTACGTCCTCACGATCAGCGTGTCCGTCGCGTCGGCGTGCGACCAGCTCTGGAACTTCCTCCCGCCGGGAATGGCCCGATACAAGGTCGGGGCCGAGGTCGCGGTCCTCGTCGTCCTGATCGTCCTGAACCTCAGGGGCGTCAAGGAGTCCGTGACGATCCTCGCGCCGATCTTCCTCGTCTTCATCGGCACGCACGCGTTCGCGATCCTCTATTCCTTCGCGATCCACCTCGGTCGCCTGCCCGGGGTTTTCGCGGGGGCCGCGAGCGACTTTCACGCGTCGCGGGCGACCCTCGGCTTCTGGCCGCTCGCCTTCATCCTCCTGAAGGCGTACTCGATGGGCGGCGGCACGTACACGGGCATCGAGGCGGTCTCGAACGGGGTCTCGATGCTGCGCGAGCCCCGCGTGAGGACGGGGAAGAGGACCATGTTCCTCATGGCGGCCTCGCTCGCGTTCACGGCGGGCGGCATCCTGTTCGGCTACCTCCTCGTCGGGGCGCGCACGCAGGCGGGGAAGACGATGAACTTCGTCCTCTTCGACGCGCTCTTCGGGAGCTGGAAGGTCGGCGGGGTCGCGGTCGGGACGGCCTTCGTCCTGACGCTGCTCGTGGCGGAGGCCGCGCTCCTCTTCGTCGCGGCCCAGACGGGCTTCCTCGACGGCCCGCGCGTCCTCGGGAACATGGCGATCGACTCGTGGGTGCCGCGCCGGTTCTCCCAGCTCTCGGACCGGCTCGTGACGCAGAACGGCGTCTTCCTCATGGGCCTTGCGGCGATGGCGGCGCTCCTGTACACGCGTGGCGACATCACGATGCTCGTCGTCATGTACTCGATCAACGTCTTCGTGACGTTCTCGCTGACGGAGCTCGGGATGTCGCGCCACTGGATCGTCGACCGGCACAAGGAGCCGCGCTGGAAGAGCCAGCTCGCGATCCACGGCACCGGCCTCGTCCTGTGCCTCACGATTCTCTGCGTCACGCTCTACGAGAAGTTCGCCGAGGGCGGCTGGATGACGGCGGTCGTGACGAGCGCGACGATCGCGCTGTGCTTCCTGATCCGTGGCCATTACGACCGCGTCGCGCGGGACCTCAAGCGCCTCGACGACATCCTCGTTCCCGTGGCGCCCGAGCCCGCAACCGACGACGGCGTCGCCGCGCTCGACCGCAGGCTCCCGACGGCGATCCTGACGGTGGACCGCTTCTCCGGCTACGGGCTTCACCAGATCCTGAGCATCCACATGCTCTTCCCGAAGTACTACAGGAACCTCGTCTTCGTCTCGGTGGCGGTCGTGGACTCGGGGACGTTCAAGGGAGGCGAGGAGGTCGGACGGCTCGAGGCGAACACGCGCGAGAACCTCGAGAAGTACGTCGCCTGGTGCCGCGCGAAAGGCTGGAATGCCGGGTACCGGATGGCGGTCGCGACCGAGGCGGTGGACGAGGTCGTGAAGCTCTGCAAGGAGCTCCGGGAGGAGTTCCCGCGGTCGGTCGTCTTCAGCGGCAAACTGGTCTTCAAGAAGGAGCAGTGGTACCACCGCTTCCTCCACAACGAGACCGCGATGGCGATCCAGCGCCGCCTGCAGTTCGAGGGCGTGCAGGCGATCGTGCTGCCCGTCCGCGCCGCCGTCTGACTAGAGGGGCTCGGCCACGAAGCGGTAGCCCACCCACGGCTCCGTCACGATGTAGCGCGGGCGGGCGGGGTCTGGCTCGATCTTCTTGCGCAGCGAGCCGACGTGGACGCGGACGGCGTCGGGGGTCGTGCCCGGCGCACCGTGCCAGACGCGCCCGATGATCTGCCGGATCGTCACGGGCTTGCCGGCGTGCGAGGCGAGCAGCTCGAGGATCGCAAGCTCGGTCGGCGTGAGCCGGACCTCCGTGCCATCGACGGCGACGCGCCGCCGGTCGCGGTCCAGCGTGAGGCCGGGGAACTCGAGGATGCCCGCCGCGCCCTCGTCCGCGTGCCGCCGCAGCTGCGCACTCACGCGCGCGAGGAGCTCCGGCACCGAGAACGGCTTGACGACGAAGTCGTCGGCGCCGAGGTCGAGGGCGCGGATCTTGTCCGCGTCACCGCCCCGAACGGAGAGGACGATGACGGGAGTGCGCCCCGCCCTGCCGCAGCCGCGCGATGAGCTCGAATCCGTCCACGACGGGCATCGCGAGGTCCGTGAGGACGAGGTCGGGGTCGCGTTCGGCCGCGAGCCGCGAGCCTTCGTCGCCGTCGACGGCCTCGAGCGTTTGATAGCCCGCCGCCGCGAGCTCCGCCGCGAGGCCGCGCCGGATGGACGGGTCGTCGTCGACCACGAGGATCGTGCCGAGCGCCCGTGTCACGCGGAGCCTTCCACGGCGGCGGGGAGGTCGAGGCGCGCGATGGTCCCGCCGCCCGGGCGGTCGAGGAGAGCGATCGAGCCGCCCATCGCACGCGCGAGAGACGAGCTGATCACGAGGCCGAGGCCGGCCCGGCCCATCTCGGCGGGCGAGCCGCCGGAGGAGGCCGCGCGCTTCACGTCGGTCGGGACGCCGGCTCCGCGGTCCCGGACGTCGAGACGAACGCGGCGGGGGTCCGCGGGATGAGGCTCGGCGGCGAGGTCGAGCGGCGGCGCCGGGCGGCGCAGCCCGCGCCGCATTCTCGAGGAGGTTCGCGAGGATTTCGACCGTGAGCGCAGGGTCCGCGAGCGCGTCCGGAGTCTCCGGGGCGACGCTCACGTCGACGAGACGTCCCGCGAGGACGAGCGGGCAGGGCCTCGAGCGTCGCGCGGAAGAGGTCCGCCGGCGGGAGCGGGTTCGGGGTGTGGAACGTACGTGCCGGCGTCGAGGCGAGCCATCGCGAGGAGGTTGTCGATGCGGCGCGAGAGGCGCTCGGTTTCCGCCGAGACTTCGTGCACGTCGACGGCGGCCGCGGGCGAGGCCGAGCGGCGAAGGCGCTCGAGGCCGAGCTGGATCGCCGTGATCGGCGTCCTCAGGTCGTGGGACACGGCCCTGAGCAGCGACGTCTTGAGGGCGTCGCTCTCGCGCAGGGCCTCGAGGTGGGTCCGCTCTTCGAGGAACTTCTCCCGCTCGACGGCGAGGGCCACGAGCCGCCCGACCGAGGCGAGGGCGTTGCGGTCCGCGCGGGTGCCGCGCACGAGAAGGACGCCGCTCGCGCGCCCGCCGAGCGTGAGCGGGAGGTAGGCGTCCCGCGTGCCGTCGCTCGCGGGCAGCTCGGCGGCCTCCCCGCTTCGCCGGACGCTGTCGAGGAGCGGGTCCGACGAGATCCAGCCGGTGGTCCCCGGTCGCGACGACGACGTCGGCGCGGCCCGACGTACCGGGGATAGAGGACGAGGGCGCCGCCCCGCGCGCCGATCGACCTCAGGGCGCGGCCGCCCGCGTCGCCGAGCGCGCCGACGCGGTTCGTGGCCGCGAAGAGGTCGACGGAAAGCTCGTAGAGCGCCTCCATCTCGTTCCGCCGGGCCTCGGCCTCCTCGGCCCGGCCCTGTTCCTTCGCGACGAGCCGGCTCACGAGAACCGACGCGACGAGGAAGGCGGTGAGGGCGACCCAGTTCGCCGGGTCCGCGATCGTCCACGTCCCCACCGGCGGGAGGAAGAAGCGGTTGAAGCAGGCCGTCGCCGCCAGCGACGCGGCGACCGCGGCGGCGAACCCGAGGCGCGCCGCCGCGAAGAGGACGACGACGAGGTAGACGAAGCCCACGGTCGTCGCGTTCGCGCCGAGCGCCTGGGCCGCCGCCGTCGCCGCCGCGATGCCGGCGAGCGCGAGGCCGAGCCGCCGCCGTCGCGCGAAGGCGCTACCCGTGGATGTTGTGGCCGTGGACGGCCTCCGCGGCCTCGTGGAGCGCCTCCGAGAGCGTCGGGTGCGCGTGGATCGTCCGGATCATCTCCTCGGTCGTCGCCTCGAGGCGGAGCATCGCGCCGCCCTCGACGATGAGCTCCGTGGCGTGCGGGCCGACGATGTGGACGCCGAGGATCTCGTCGTACTTCGCGTCGGAGACGATCTTGACGAAGCCCTCCGGCGAGGGCTCCATCGCCGTCTTCGCGAGGACGCCGAACGGGAACTTGCCGGTCTTGACGGCGTAGCCGCGCTCCTTGGCCTTCGCCTCCGTGAGACCGATCGAGGCGACCTCGGGGTCGCAGTATGTGCAACCGGGCACCTGGTCGCGGTTGACGGGGACCGTCGGGTGGCCCGCCATCGTCTCGGCCGCGACGATGCCCTTCGGCGACGCGACGTGCGCGAGCCAGATCGTCGGGCGTCACGTCGCCGATCGCCCAGACGCCCGGGACGTTCGTGCGCTGGTTGCGGTCGACCTTGACGTAGCCGCGCTCGACGGTGACGCCGAGCGCCTCGAGGCCGAGGCCCTCGGTGACCGGCTTGCGCCCGACGGCGAGGAGGACCTTCTCGACGGACCACGACAGCGGCCCGCCGTCCGGGCCCTTCGCCGTCACCGTGACGGTGCCGTCGCCGTTCGGCGTCACGGACTCGACGCCCGTCTTCACGTGGACCTCGATTCCCTTCTTCCGGAAGACCTTCTCGACTTCCTTCGAGACCTCCTCGTCCTCCACGGGAAGGATGCGGGGGAGGACCTCGACGAGGACCGTCTTCGTGCCGTAGCGGGCGAAGCACGACGCGAACTCCGAGCCCACGGCGCCGGAGCCGATCACGAGGAGGGACTTCGGGATGGACGTGGACTTCAGGATGTGGTCGGAGTTCAGGATCGACGCGCCGTCCGCCTTGACGTGCGGGAGGTCGCGCGGGACGGATCCCGTGGCGATCAGGACGTTCTTCGTCTCGAGCACCGTCTCGCCGGATTCCCCCGCGACGGCGACGCGGTTCGCGGCGACGAGCCGCCCGAGCCCCGGCACGACGTCGACCTTGTGCTTTCTTCATGAGGAACTCGACGCCCTTGGCGCCCTTGAAGACGACCTTGTCGCGGAACTTCACGACGCCGGGGAAGTCGAGCTCGACGCCCGCGGTCTTCACGCCGAACGACGCCGCGTGGTTCTTCGTCTCGTCGTAGAGCGAGGCCGACTTGAGCATCGCCTTGGTCGGGATGCAGCCGCGGTGGAGGCACGAGCCGCCGAGGCCGACTCCGGGCACCTTCGCGTCCTTCTCGACGATGGCGGTCTTCAGTCCCAGCTGCGAGGCGCGGATCGCGGCGACGTAGCCGCCGGGTCCCGAGCCGATCACGACGAGGTCGTACATCTCTCTCTCCTTGATGAGGGCGCGCGCGGGGCGGGGGCGTTCACGCGGCGGCCGGAATTATAGGGCGTCAGCCGAAGGCGACGCCGAGGAGTCCGCCCGCGAGGACGAGCCACGCCGCGTTGATCCGGAGGACGGCGAGCACGGCGGCCGCTGGCGAGGAAGAGCGCCGCCGTCGGGACGTTCACGAGGGCGTAGCGCGCGAGCTGGAGCGTCACGGCCGCCATGAGCGCGAGCGCCGCGACGTTGACGCCGTCGAGAAAGCGCGCCGACGAGACGCGAGGCGCGCAGGCGCGGCACGAACGGGCCGCATACCGCGACGAACGCGAACGCGGGCAGGAAGATTCCGGCCGTCGCGACCGCGGCGCCCGCGGGCCCGGCGAGCACGTAGCCGATGAACGTCGCCGTGGACGAGAGCGGCCCGGGGGTGAACTGCCCGACCGCGACGGCGTCGAGGAGCTGGGCGTTCGTGAGCCAGTGCCAGCGCTCGACGAGGTCGTTCCTGAGGAACGCGAGGAGGACGTACCCGCTGCCGAACAGGATCGCCCCCGTCTTGAGGAAGAAGAGGAAGAGCGAGGAGAGGGAGAAGGAGGAGGAGATTGCTGCTGAAGAGAAGAGAAGAGGGGAAAGGAAAAGAGAAGAAGGAGATTTCTTAGAAGGTGAAGAGGGCTGGGCGGAGCCGTCGCGCGCGAGGTGCGCCCCCGCCGCTGCACCCCCGGCGGACTCATCTGGTCCGCGGCCGCCGCTTTGCTCCGCCGGCGCCTGCGCTCCCGCCCCTCTTACCCTTCTAAGCAAATCTTCAATCGCCATCACCCCGACCGAGACACAACCGGCGATGAGGAGCAGCAGGAACTCGTGCACGAAGAACGCCGCCACGAGCGCCGCGGCGGCGAGGAGGGCGAGGAAGCGGCTCTTCAGGGCCGTGCGCCCGAGGCTCACGAGGGCCTGCGCGACGAGCGCGAGGACGACGGGCTTGATGCCCTCGAAGAAGTGGGGCATCGCCGGGAGGGAGCCGAACCGCACGTACGCCCACGCGAAGACGAGGACGATCGCGGTCGCGGGCAGGACGAAGCCGAGACCGGCCACGAGGAGGCCCGCGAGACCCGCGCGCGCGTGCCCGATGAAGAGCGACATCTTGGTCGAGTTCGGGCCCGGCAGGAGGTTCGTCGCGCCGAGCAGGTCGAGAAACTCCTCCCGGCTCATCCAGCCGCGCCTCGTCGACGACCTCGCGCTCCATCATCGCGATGTGCGCCGCGGGCCCGCCGAACGCCGTCGCGCCCAGCCTCAGGAAGAGTCCGGCCAGCTCGTCCAGCCGGCCGCGGAAGGCGGACATCGCCGTGATTATCCGCGACGGGGCGTCCTAAGATGGCCGCGTGATCGGCGAGGTCCTCGGGCGGTACCGGATCGACGCGCGGCTCGGCGCCGGCGGGATGGGGGAGGTCTGGCGCGCCGAGGACCTGCGCCTGCGCCGGCCCGTCGCGCTGAAGGTCCTGAAGGGCGCGGCGTCGGTGGAGGAGACGGCGCGTCTCCTGCGCGAGGCGCGGCTCGCGTCGCAGCTCAGCCACCCGAACATCGCGGTCATCTACGAGATCGACGAGGCCGACCGCGAGGGGTCGTCGCCGTCCCGTACATCGCGATGGAGTTCGTCGAGGGCCGGACGCTCGCGGAGCGGATCCGCGAAGGGCCGCTCTCGCCCGCCGAGGCTCTCGACGTCGTCGGCCAGGTCGCGTCGGCGCTCGAGGCGGCGCACGCGCGCGGCGTCGTGCACCGGGACGTCAAGCCCGGGAACGTGATCGTCGACTCCTCGGGCCGCGTGAAGGTCCTCGACTTCGGGCTCGCGGCCTGGCGGGCCCCGGAGGGCTTCTCGGGCGAGACCTGGAGCGCCGGCCGCGCGGGACCCACGCAGTCGATCCCCGGCGCGGTCGTCGGGACCGTCGCGTACATGTCGCCGGAGCAGGCGCGCGGCCAGGAGGTCGACGCGCGCACGGACGTGTTCTCGCTCGGCGTCCTGCTCTGGGAGGCCCTCGCCGGCACGCGTCCGTTCGAGGGCGCGAACGTCGTCGAGACGCTCGACCGCCTCCTCCACGCCGATCCGCCGCCCCTCGCGCGCGCGGCCGCCGGGCGTCTCCCCGGAGCTCGAGGCCGTCGTCTCGAGGATGCTCGAGAAGGACCGGGAGCGCCGCACGCGACGATGCGCGAGGCGCGACGCGACCTCGAGGCCGTCGCGCGCGGCGCGGCGCGGACGGCGTCCGGAGCGGCCTCGGCCGGCCGGCGGCCGGGCCCGCGAACGCGGTCGCGGTTCTCGCGTTCGCGAACATCACGAAGAGCCCGGAGGACGACTGGCTCGGGACGGGGATCATGGAGACGGTCACGGCCGACCTGAAGGGCGTCTCGGGCCTCGCCGTCATCGGCTGCGAGCGCGTCTGCGAGGTGGAAAGGCGCCTGACGGGGCGGGCCTCGCACGGGGAGTCGGAGCTCGCGGCCAGGCTCGGGCGCGAGGTCGGCGCCCGGTGGGTCGTCACGGGAGGGTTCCAGCGCCTCGGCGACCGGCTCCGGATCACGGCCCGCGCGAGCGAGGTCGACTCGGGAGAAGTCCTCACGACGGTGAAGGTCGACGGAGGCATGTCCGACCTCTTCGACCTGCAGGACCGCATCGTGAAGGGCCTGGCGGAGGGGTTCCACGTCGTCGCGCAGGCCGCGTCCGGAGAGCGGCGAGGCGACGCACGTGATCGACGCCTACGAGGCGTTTTCGAAGGGGCTCGTGAACCTCCACGCCGAGAGCCGCGACTCCGTCGACCGCGCCATCCTCTTCTTCGAGAGGGCGGTCGCGCTCGACCCCGGCTACGCGCGGGCCTGGCTCGAGCTCGGGATCGCGTGCGACCTGAAGGCGACGTACCTCGCGATGCCCGAGCTCCTCGAACGGGCCGTCCAGGCCTTCGAGCGCTGCCTCGCGCTCGAGCCGAGGCTGCCGCAGGCGTGGCGCGAGCTCGGCTCGACGCTCGTGAACCTGGGACGGGAAGAGCGCGGATTCGAGGCGATCCGCCGCGCGCTCGAGCTCGACCCCGAGGACGGGAGCGCGCACGCGGCGCTCGGCCGCGCGTACTTCATCGGGAAGGCGATGTTCGCGGAGGCGGCGGCGTGCTACGAGCGGGCGCTCCAGAAGAACCCGCAGGGCGGCTGGTACGCGCTGCAGCTCGCGCACGTCGCGGCGCTCCTGAGGGACTTCCCGCGCGCGGAGCGCGCGGCGAGCCGGGCGGCGGAGCTGCAGGAGCGCGGCCTCTCCGGCCGCGAGGGCGTCCTGATCGTCGGCGCGTACATGCGGCTCGGCGTCGCGCGCGCGCTCGAGGGACGCTTCGAGGAGGCGGTCGAGGCGTACCGGCGCGAGCTCGCCTTCCTGCGGCGCGTCGACCACGCGCTCAAGGAGCGCGCCGTCGTCGAGCTGCACGTCCACCTCGGGAGCGCGCTCCTGGCTCTCGGCCGGGCCGAGGAGGGAACGGCGGCACTCCGGCTCGCGCTGGACGCGTTCGAGGAGCGCCTGCGGATGGGGGCGGACGAGCCCTTCACGCGCTACTACGTGGCGGCGGCGTGGGCCCTCCTCGGCGAGAAGGACCGCGCCCTCGACGCGCTCGAGCGGGCCGCGGCGCAGAAGCGGGCCTACACGATCGCGCGGGCGCGCATCGACCCCGACTTCGCGGGCCTGAAGGCAGAAGAGCGCTTCCGCGCCCTGACGGAACGCTGACGGGCCTCGGGCACGGCCTTTCGGTTCCCGCGATACGCTCCCGAAATGCCGTCCGACCTTCTGAGAAATCTTCTCTTCGGATTCGTCCTCTTCGTGGCGCCTTCGGCGCTCGCCGCGGAGCGCGCCGTCCCCGGGAGGCTCCCGACGGGGGAGACGCTCCTGCCGAACGGCAGGCTCCTGACGCCGACCGGCACGCAGACCCAGGTCGCGCCCTACCCCTTCGCCGTCGCCCTGACGCCGGACGGGTCGCGCGTCGTCGTCGCGTGCTCGGGCGCCGACGACCAGTCGCTGCACCTTCTGGACGCGGCGACGGGAACGGAGCTCGCGAAGGAGCCGGTGAGGAAGTCCTGGCTCGGCCTCGCGATCGCCCCCGACGGCGCGCACGCGTACCTCGCCGGGGCCGGCGGGCGGAACGTCCTCGTCTTCGGCCTCGAGCGGGACCGCTTCGTGCCCGAAGAGCCGATCTCCCTCCGCCGCTCCGCCGACGCGCCGGCCGCGGACGCGACACCCGCGGGCCTCGCCGTCTCCGCCGACGGGAAGAGCCTCTGGGCGGCACGCATCCTCCTGAACGACGTCGTCCGGGTCGACCTCGTGTCGCGCGCGGTCGTCGCGGCGGTGTCCCGTCGGCGTCCACCCCTACCGGCCGGTCCTCTCGCCGGACGGAAGGCTCCTCGCGGTCGCGAACTGGGGCGGCGCCACGGTGACGCTCGTCGACGCCGGGTCCGGCGCCGTCGTCGGGACCGTGAAGACGGCCGACCACCCGTCGGACCTCGTCTTCGCGCGCGACGGCCGGACGCTCTTCGTCGCGCAGTCGAACCGGAACCTCGTCGCGGCCGTGGACGTCGCGTCGCGGTCCGTGGTGCGGCAGATCTCGGTCGGGCTCGGACCGGACGGACCCGGCACGCCCTCGGCCGACGCCCTCCCGGACGGCTCGACGCCGAACGCGCTCGCGCTCTCGCCGGACGGGCGGACGCTCTACGTCGCGAACGCCGACGACGACGCGGTCGCGGTCGTCGACGTCGGGCGGCGACCTCCGCGCGGCACGGACGAAGGGGTTCATCCCGGCCGGCTGGTATCCGGCCGCGCTCGCGCTCTCGCCGGACGGAAGGACGCTCTGGGTCGCGAACGCCAAGGGCGTGTCGTCCTGGTCGAACGCGGTGGGCGGGCCCGAACCGAGGAAGAAGGACGCGAGACGGCCTGGAAGAAGACCCGCACGATCCCGGGCTCCGTGTCGCGGGTCGACGTGCCCACCCCGCGGGCGCTGGCCGCGCTCACGGCCCGGGCGTACGCGAACCGGCGCCCGGCCGCCCGCGGAGCCGCCCCGGTGAAGGCCTCCGCCGTCGTCCCGGCGGCGCCGGGCGGCGTCTCGCCGATCAAGCACGTCGTCTACGTGATCCGCGAGAACCGCACGTACGACCAGGTCCTCGGCGACCTCCCGCAGGGCAACGGCGATCCCGTCGCTCGTGATCTTCGGGCGCGACGTGACGCCGAACGCCCACGCGCTCGCCGAGGAGTTCGTCCTCTTCGACAACCTCTATTGCGACGCCGAGGTCTCGGCGGACGGCCACAACTGGTCGATGGGCGCCTACGCGACGGACTTCGTCGAGAAGGTCTGGCCTCCGATGTACGGCAACAAGGGCTTCTCGTACCTCTTCGAGGGGAACGATGCGAACGCGTTCCCGACGAACGGCTACCTGTGGGACGCGGCCGCGCGCGCCGGGCTGACCCTGCGCAACTACGGGGAGTTCGTCGGCGTCTCCCCGGAGTGGTCGCCGCCGACGCTGAGCCTCGAGGAGGGAGCGGAAGGCGCGCTGAAGGGAAACACGTGCGCCTTCTACCCGGGCTTCGACCTCGACATCCTCGACAACGCGCGGGTCGACATCTTCCTGAAGGAGTTCCGCGGCTTCGTGAAGGCGAGGCAGATGCCGCGGCTGACTGATCGTCCGGCTCGGAAACGACCACACGGCGGGAACGAAGAAGGGCGAGCGCACGCCGCGCGCGATGGTCGCCGAGAACGACGTCGCGCTCGGACGCCTCGTCGAGGCGATCTCGCGGTCCCCGTTCTGGAAGGAGACCGCCGATCTTCGTGATCGAGGACGACGCGCAGAACGGCTCGGACCACGTCGACGCGCACCGGACGGTCGGCTTCGTGATCTCGCCGTTCACGCGGCGAAAGGGCGCGCGTGGACTCCACGATGTACTCCACGGTGTCGATGCTCCGGACGATGGAGCTTCTCCTCGGCCTCCCGCCGCTGTCGCAGCACGACGCGTCCGCGACGTCCGATGACGAACGCCTTCGCGGACGCGGCGGACGTCACGCCGTTCACGTCCACCGCGAGACGAAGATCCCGTTCTACGAGATGAACCCCGACGGCGCCCCGATGCAGGCCCAGTCGAACGCGTGGGACTTCTCGAGGGAGGACGCGGCGCCCGACCTCGCTCTCAACGAGGCGATCTGGAAGAGCGTCCGCGGGCCGACGCCGAGATGCCCGCGCCCGTGAACGCCGCGTTCGTGCGGGCGAAGGAGAAGGGCGGCGACTGAAGCCGCGGGCTACCGGATGCGCTCGAGAGGCCCGTCGACGCCGAGGGCGAGCGGCAGACGGACGTGGACGTCCCGGTTCTCGATCACGAGCGTGTAGATCCCCGGCTCCCAGCGGTCGCCTCGGCGACTCGAAGAACATCTTGCCCCGCGCGAGAGTCTGCATGTTCACCGTGACCCTGTCGAAGACGATGTTCTCGCCCGGGATCGCGAAGAACCCGAGGCGCTCGTCGCGGACGGCGCCGGGGAAGTAGCCCGAGAGCGGATCGCGCTGGACCGCCGCCTCGTTGAGCACGCGGCGCAGGTCCGGGATCCCCTCGGCCATGCGGCGCTGGGTCGGGAGCTGGAGCCGCGTTCCGTCCGGCGTCAGCGAGCGAGACGTCCTCGCGCCAGACCTCGATGGGCTTGTTCCCCCGCGCCGTCAGGTACGTGTCGAGCAGGATCCACTTCTTGTCGAGGTGGGCCTGCGCGTGCTTGTAGCCCACGACGAGCTGAAAGTCGTCGTCCCTCCAGCGCATGACGGTGCGCCCGAGCCGCTGCACGTTCGGCCCCCCGTCGACGTCGGCCTGGGCCGCGAGACAGAAGACGGCGACGCCGGCGAGAACGAGCCTGGGGAATGGGTTCACGGATCCTCCGGGGGCCCTCGAGGCCCGCCGCAGATGCTCCTTGCATGGAGCATACCGCCCGCGCGGCCCCTTTTGCGGACGGGCCGGGAGGCCTCGGAGTACGATTCGCACGCCAAATGAGCACGTCGTCGCTGGTCGGGGCGTGGAAGCTCCTCGTCCTCGAGTTTCGATCGGACGGGCAGGTCGTGTACCCGGTCGGGGCGCGACGCGGCGGGATCGTGTCTCTACGACGGAACGGGGAACATGTCGTTGCAGATCATGCGCGTCGACCGGCCGCGCTTCGCGTCGGGCGACTTCCTGAGCGGGACCGCCGGAGGAAATCATCGCCGCCGCGAAGGGGTACATCGCGTACGGGGGCACCTACGTCGAGGACGTCGAGCACGGTGTCGTCGTCCATCACGTCACCCACTCGCTCTTCCCGAACTGGGTCGGGAACCGACCTCGTCCGCTTCTTCAAGCTCGCCGGCGACCGGCTCATCACGAGCGCGCCGACGGTCGTCGTCGGCGGCCATCTCATGGACGCGATGCTCGTCTGGGAGCGTCTCGGGGCCGTCGAGAGGCACTGACCGTGCAGCGCTTCACGCTCGCCCGCCACATGTCGCGCCGCCTCGCGCTCTGCAGGCGCGTCGGGCCGTGTCCGGCGGACGCGCCGGTGAGGATCGCCGTCCTCCTCCACGCGAAGGACGCGCGCGCCCTGCGCGAGGCCGTCCGCGCGGTCACCGACCCGAAGAGCGCGTCCTACGGCCGGCACCTCGACCCGGACGAGGTGCGCGACCTCGTCGCGCCCGGTTATCAGGACCTCGACGCCGTCCTCGCGTTCCTGCGCGACTCCGGCCTCAGGGTCGAGGGCGTCTCGGGCGCGCGGACGACCGTGCAGGCGAGCGGGCCGGCCGAGGCGGTCGCGCGGGCCTTCGACGCGCCGATCGGGGTCTTCGCGCCGGCGCGGGCCGTCGCGCCCGGCCGCCGGCGCGCTTACGGGATCGAGCGCGACCCGACGATCCCGGCCTCGCTGGCGGCCGTCATCCGCGGCGTCGCGGGCCTCAACGACCTGCCCGCGGCGCGGCGCTTCCCGCTCCTTCTCGCGCCGAAGCGCTCGCGGGTGCCGCGGCGCGGCCCGGCGCAGGCCCGCGGCCCCGGCGGCGGCTTCACGCCGTCGGAGATCCACGCGGCCTACGGCGTCGCCGGCGCCGCGGAGGCGGGCGGACGCGGCGAGCGCGTGGCGATCCTCGAGTTCGGCGGCGGCTTCTCGACCGCGGATTTCTCCGCTTTCTGCGCGGCCTACGGCCTTCCGTCCGCGGACGTCACGGAAGTGTCCGTGTCCGGCGCGAGGAACGACTACCGGGGCGCCACCGGCGACGCGGACGTCGAGGTCGCGCTGGACATGGACTGGGTGCGCGCGGCCGCGCCCGACGCGGAGATGGACGTCTGGTGGGCGCCGAACGTGGACACCGGCTGGGTGGACTTCCTGGCCGCCGTCCTCGACGCGCCCGAGGCCCGGCGCCCGAGCGTCGTCTCGATCTCGTGGGGCATGCCCGAGGACGGGTTCTCGACGTCGCGCCGCTACGATCAGACGCGTCAGCTCTTCCAGGCCTGCGCGCTCCTCGGGATCACGTTCGTCTGCGCGTCGGGCGACGCGGGCGCGGCGGACGAGCTCCCGGACGACTCCTGGTACGACGGCCAGCGCCACGTCGACTTCCCGAGTGTCGTCCCCGAGGTCACGTCGGTCGGCGGCACGAAGCTCGTCCCGTCGGGGAGCGGCTTCGCGGAGACCGCCTGGAACGACGGGCCGGGGCGCGGGGCGTCGGGCGGCGGGTTCTCGCGCTTCATCGCGGTGCCCGACTGGCAGAGGGCGGCCGTCGCCGGGCGCAGGGGCGTGACGGGGCGAGGCGTTCCCGACGTGGCCGCGGTCGCGTCGCCGGACCCGGGCCTCTCGATCTTCGTGCGCGGGAAATGGACGGCCGCGGGCGGCACGAGCGTGGCGGCTCCGATCTGGGCCGGCTTCCTCGCGCGCGTGAACGCCGCGCGCACGGCGGCCCGCAAGCCGCGCCTCGGGGCGGCGAACGCCGCCCTTTACGCCGTCGGCCGCGGCGCCGCCGCGCCGTTC
Organism: uncultured Acidobacteriota bacterium; assembly: GCA_963776915.1. Taxonomy (GTDB): domain Bacteria; phylum Acidobacteriota; class Thermoanaerobaculia; order UBA5066; family UBA5066; genus Fen-183. The sequence goes on from CAVZPE010000018.1 coordinate 234,849, forward strand.
CGGGACGTCCTCCGGGGCGACAACGGTTACGGCGGGGTCGCCGGCTTCCCGGCGGCGAAGGGCTGGGATCCCGTCACGGGCCTCGGAACGCCCGACGTCTCGCGACTCGTCGGGTCTCTCGTTCGCTGAGGAGGGCGCATGTTCATCGGGCACGCCGCCGTGGGCTTCGCGAGCAAGGCCGGGGCCCCGAAGGCGTCGCTCGGCTGGCTTCTCGCGGCTCCGTTCCTCCTCGACCTCCTGTGGCCCGTCTTCCTCCTCCTCGGCCTCGAGAAGGCCACGATCGAGCACGGTCCGAACGCGTTCCTGAACTTCTCCTTCGATTCCTATCCGTGGTCGCACAGCCTCGCGATGGCCGTCGTCTGGGCGCTGGTCTACGGGGCTCTCGCGCACTTCTTCACCGCGAGCGCCACGGTCGGCTGGGTCTGCGCCCTCGGCGTCGTGAGCCACTGGATCTGCGACGCGATCGTGCACCGCCCGGACCTGCCGCTCTGGCCGGGGAGCTCGATCTTCGTCGGCATGGGGCTCTGGAACTCCGTGCCGGGCACGCTCGCCGTCGAGCTGCCGATGTTCGCGGCGGGCGTCTGGCTCTACATGAAGGCGACGCGCCCGAGGGACGGCGTCGGGCGGTGGGCGCTCGCGGCGCTCGTGGCCCTGCTGCTCGTCTCGTACGCGGGAGCCGCGTTCGGGCCGCCGCCGCCGAACATGACGGCGGTGGCGATCGGGACCCTCGCGATCGTCGTCTTCGTCCCCTGGGCCGTCTGGATCGACCGGCACCGCGTCGCGGAGGACGCAGGGGACTAGGCGCGGGCCTCGCTGCGGCTCGCGCCGCGGCCGCGAAACCCCGTCTGCGAGAGAATCCCCGGAAAGAGTCGCTGTCTCGCTCACGCGCCGGAACTCTTCGGGGAGGTTGTCTTCGTGCTCACGTTCGACCGATGGCCGCGGGCAGGCCTGTTCGTCCTTCTCGCCGCCGGGGCCGCGCGTGCGCAGGACCTGACGGTCTACGACGACGCGCTTCAGAACGGCTTTCAGGACTACTCGTACGGCGGCGGCAGCGATTTCTCGAGCCCGGCCCAGGCGCACGGAGGGACGAAGTCGATCGCGTTCACCGGCGACAACTTCAACGCGGTGTCCTTCGCCCACCCGGCGCAGGCGCTCACGACCGACCCAGTACCCGACGCTCCACTTCTGGGTTCACGGGGGGGCCGCGGGCGGACAGAAGCTGCGTCTCTACGTTCGACTGGGCGGCTCCGTCGTCCCGAACGTCCCCCTGGACACCTACATCGCCGGCGGCGCGATCGTCGCGGGAGCCTGGCGGGAGGTCACGGTTCCGTTCGCGTCGGCTCCGCTGTCGTATTCGGGGTCCTTCGACCGGATCGACCTCCAGAGCGACGTCGGGGGCACGCAGCCCGTCCTCTTCATCGACGACGTGACGCTGATGGCGGCCGCCGGGCCGCCGGCGCCGATCCTCGGGATCGAGCACGACGTGACGGTCGCCTCGATGCCGAGCGACCGCTTCACGTGGAGCGACGCGGCGGGCCGGCCACGCGTGGCGGTCCTCGCGCACAACGACGCCGGTGCCGGGCCCGGCGGGTCCCGCGGCGGGGCGCTGCGCGAGTTCCGCTACCAGATGCCGGACGCGACGACGCGCGTCGCGGGCGTCACGACCTACGGCAACGGGGGCTACGGGGGATTCGGATACGTCGTCTCCCACCGCGGCGACGGCACCGCCGGCATCGCCGCGGACGACTCGCCCCTCGGCTTCGTGTTCCCGGGGACGTACCAGCGCGTCTTCGAGGGACGCCATCACGCGATCTTCCGGTTCACGCAGTCCTACCCGCGCTACTCCTCGACGACGGCGGCCTCAGCCCAACACCCTCTACGAGGTGCCGGTGACGATCGACTGGATCTTCTCGACGGGGCGCGACAACCCCGTCTGGGCCGTGACGTGGGACCTGTCGGGCGTTCCCGCGAACGCGCTGAACGACGACTCGCGCGCGCCGTACGGCGAGCTGAACATCGACGGGACCGGCTTTCAGGACATCGACGGAGTCGCCTGGGGAGACCGGTACAGGTTCTCCAGCACGACGGCCCCCGTCACGCTCGACAGCGCCTGGACCTGGACGCAGCCGAACTCGGTTCCCTTCGTGAAGCTCTGGATCGTCTCGACCGACGCCACGATGGGGATCGTCCAGACCCAGACGCTCGCGCAGCAGGACGCCGGGGCGGGACGCAATCCCTTCTACCACGACCTCACTCCCTACTGGGGCAAGACCTCCGCGCAGGGGAACGCGGGAGGCGCCGACGTGATGCCCTGGCAGGACAGCTGGCCGTTCCAGGCCAACAGCTTTTCCATCGGCCCGTCGCCCGGCTCGAGCAACAACGCGCGCCTCACGTGGGGAGCCCTGTACGGCTTCCTCGGCCAGCAGAGCTACGCCACCCACAACGGCCTCGTCGCCACGGCGAGCGGCTGGCCGAAGAAGAGCTACTCGACCTACGTCGTCCTCGGTCCGCACGCGGCGAGCCCGGTCGAGGCCCAGGTCGCCCAGGTCGAAACGGTGCAGTCACTGACGCTGAGCGCCGCGATCGGCTCCGTCGTCACGAGCGGACCCGCCGGCATCGTGCGCGCGGACAACGTCACGTACGCGCCCGCCGGCTACAACCCGGTTTACGGGGCGCTGGCCTTCGATGCGTCCGGGAACCAGCTCGACGCGAACATCGCGGTCGGCGCCGGCACGCTCCGCAAGCCGCTGATCGTCCTCGGCAACTACACCGCGGGAACGCCGCCTGCGGCGATGAAGCTCGGCGGCGCCCTTCTCGTGCCCGACGTCGACGCCTTCGTCTCGCTCCGCGCGAGCGCGAGCGAGCTCTGGGTGACGCTGAACCGCGACCTCACGGGCGCCTCCAATCACCTCGAGATCCTGTCCTCCGCCTGCGCGCCTGTGCCGGCGACCCCGGTCGTCAGCGCCCCGGCCGGCGCCGTCGCGGGCCAGGCCTCTCTGACGGCGAGCGTCACGGCCCACGCGGGGAGCACGTACGGGTGGTCGATCTCGAACGGCGCGATCACGGGCGGAGACGGCACCAACCAGATCACGTTCACGGCCGGCGCGGCGGGAACGCTCGGGCTCTCCGTCGTCGAGACGAACGGGTCGGGCTGCGCCTCGGCGCCCGGAACGGCCACGGTGAACGTGACGGCGCCGCCTCCGGCCGGGGTCCTCTTCCACACGCTGACGCCCTGCCGCCTCTTCGACACCCGAAACGCGTCCGGCCCGGACGCCGCGGCGCCCGCGCTGTCCGGGCTCGGCACGCGCACGATCGCGATCGGCGGCAGGTGCGGGCTTCCCGCGGGCGCGAGGTCGCTCTCGGTGAACCTGACCGTGACGGGCGCGGCCGCCGCGGGTGGCCTCGTCCTCTATCCCGCGGACCTGGCTTCGGCCCCGCCGTCGAGCAGCATCAGCTTCGGCGCGGGCCAGACCCGCGCGAACAACGACCTCCTCCTCCTGGCCCCGGACGGGACCGGTTTCAAGGTCCTGAACCGCTCGGCGGGAGCCGTGCATTTCATCCTCGACGTGAACGGCTGGTTCGAGTGAGGCGGGACCGCCGCGGCGCGACCCGGCCGGTCCGGAGGCTCCCCGCATAATGCCCGCGTGACCGAGGACTCCGACCGGCCGCGCCGGCGCGCCGCGGCCTTCGCGGGGCTCGGCGTCCTGGCCGTTCTCCTCGCGACGGTCGACGACCGCTCGTACGGGCTGATCCCGGACGGAAGGGAGATGCTCTCGGCCGGCGCCGCCGTTGCGCGCTTCCTCGAGATCGGGATCTCGCGCGACTTCGTGAACGCGCCCCGCCGTCCGGGCGGCGACGCCGTGTCGCGCTACGGGATGGGGCTCTCCCTCGTCGAGGCCGTCCCGGCGGCGGTCGCGCGCGCGACCGGCGCGGCCCGGACGGCGCCGCTCTTCGTGCTCCTCCCGGTGCTGTGCCTCGCCGGCTCCGCCTGGGCGGCCGCGCGGACGCTCGCGCGTCTCGGCGCGGGCGGCGGCCGCGGCCGTCCTGTTCGGCTGCCGCGCTCGTCCTCGCGACGCCGCTCTGGGGCTACGCGGGCAGCGACTACGGCGAGCCGCTCCAGGCGCTCTGCGTCGCGCTCTCGGTTCTCGCGCTCGTCGAGCTCCGCGGGGTACCGGCGTCCCGCCGCTGGCAGATCGTCCTCGGCCTCGCGGCAGGCTTCGCGATCCTGACGAAGACGCTCCTCGTCCTCGTCGTCGCGCCTCTCCTTCTCTGTGCGGTGGTCGGGAGAGGAAGAGAAGGAGAAGAGGGAGAATTCTTAGAAGGTAATAGGGCTGGCGGGTCGCCGCCCGTCAAGGCGGGGAGGGCGGAGCGGCGGGCGGCGGAGGTCCGGGCGCGTCGCGGCGCGCGTTCGGCTGCTTCCGCGGGCGCCGCCTTCGCGCCGCCGTGGCCTTTGCTTCTTTCATTCGCAGGAATTCTTCTTCTCTGGCTCTTCTTCGAGATCTCCCGCTTCGGGAAGCTCGGAGGCGGGTACGGGGGCGAGACGTTCGCCTACCCGATCTTCACGGGCCTCCTCCGACTGACGGTGCTTCCCAACAAGGGCCTCCTCTGGTACGCGCCCGTCACGCTTCTCGCCGTGCCGGGATTCCTCGTGCTCCGGCGCCGCGATGCGCGCCTCGCGCTCGCGCTCGGCGCGTCGTTTCGTCGCTCTACTGCTTCGCGTCGTCCGCGTGGTGGGCGTGGGACGGGCAGGCGGGCTGGGGCCCGCGGCTGCTCCTGCCGGCGCTGCCGTGCCTCCTGGCCCTCGCGGGCGTCGCGTCCGCGGCGGGAGCGCGGGCGTGGCGCGTCGCGGGCGTCCTCGCGATCGCGGCGGGCGCCGGCGTGAACGCGCTCGGCGCTCTCGTCCCGTTTCCGGCCGTCTACGCGCTGTCCTCGCAGGTCGCGCCCCAGCCCATCTCCGAGGCGCGCGCGGCCGGAACGCCGTACGAGATCGACCGCGGACCGGACGGCGTGCTGCGCGCGTCGGCGCCGCACCATCTCTCCCTCACGCCCGCGTGGTCTCCGATCCGCGTCCACGCGCTCGTCCTCGCGGCGCGCCTCCGCGGCGGCTTCGACGGGACGCTGCCCGGGCTCGACCCGCCGTTCCGCCCCGTGCTGCCTCCGTCGCCCGCACCCGCCCTGCGCCTCGCCCTGTCGCCGGTGAGGCTCGGATGGGGAAGAGAGTTCTTCGAAGGGAAGAGGGAAGGCGCGGCGGCGGGGGAAGAACGGGCCGATCCGTACGTCGATGCGCTGCGCGATCAGCTCGTCCGGGCGATCGACATGAGAGATCTCGCCCGGGCGTCCGCGCTGGGCCGGGAACTCGAGCGGGGAGAAGAGAAGATTTCTTCGAATGACCCTCGCACGGTCGCGCTCGTCGCCGAGACGTTCCGTCTCGGCGGGGCGCGAAGAGCGACGGCGCCGGCGACGGCTCGCACCGGGCGTCGACCCGGGCGCTGCGGCCTCCCTCTCTTACCTTTCCAAGAAATCCTCTTCTTCTTCCTCTTCTTCCTCTTTCTCCTGCCACCCCTGGATCCTCTTCGTCCGCGCGATGGCGGAGCCGCCGGGCGACCTCTCCTGCCTGCCCGACGCCGCGCGCGCGGGCTTCGCGCGCAGCCTTCAGGACGCGCGTCAGCGCGGCTGGACGCTCACGGCGTGGAGCCGGGCGGTGACGACGGGACGGCCGTAGGCGGACGCAGCCTCATCAGGAGGTACGCGTCGCCGAAGGGCTCGATCGACGTCGCGCGCGCCTCGAGGCCGCGGCGCAGCGGCGGGAGCCAGCCCGCGCAGCCAGACGAACTTCGGGTAGCTCTCGGTGTTCCGCTCGGCGGCGGCGGCGAGGTCCCAGAGGAATCGGGAGAAGAACACGGTGTCGGCCGGCGCGTCGGGCTTGAGCGCGAGGCCCGCGACCCCGGCGCGCGTCGCGCCCGATTCGTCGACGAGGAGGGAGGCCATCGCGACCCTGCCGAGGTCGCCGCGCCGGACGCGGTCGAAGACGAGGCCCTGCTCCTGGCCCCAGTCGACGTTCGAGTCCGACAGGATCGGGGGCACGCCGCGCGGCCCGCCCACGAGGAGGTTCCCGAAGGAGATCTCGCGCCCGAGCCGGAGGGCCGACTCGGCGGCGGCGAGGAGGACGACCGCCGCGACGAGCGCGCGTCGCGCGCGCGGACGCCTCCCGAGAACGGCGCGGCCGGCGCCGGCGGCCGCGACGAGGAGGAAAGGAACCGCGGGGATCGCGTGCCGGACTCCGATGTTGACGTTCGAGACGCAGGCCGCCGCGAGGTAGGCGCCGCCGAGCGCCGCGGGCAGCGCGGCGCGCGCCACGAGGACGCGGCGCAGGCGCGGGACGCGGACGAGGCCGATCGCGGAGGCGAGGAGGGCGGCGAGGGAGGCGACGACGGTCGCCGTCGTCAGCTTGATGGCGAGGGCGACGGGGAAGTAGAGGACGAAGCCCGTCCCGCGGACGGTGCCGAGGAAGTAGTTGAACCGCTCGCCCGGCCCCGCGACGCCCTGCACGAAGAGGAGGCCCGGCGCCGTAGCCCGCGATCCACTTCGGGAACCTCTTTGCGAGGGCGACGACCGCGCCCTCCTGCGGGAGGCCCTCGAACGCCGCGCGCAGCCCGGCGCGGAACGCGGCGTCGCTCGTGCCGGCGTACGCGAGGAACTGGACGAGCGCGAGCGTGGCGAGCGAGACCGCGACGAGCAGGGCGACGGAGGAGAGAACGGGGAGAGAGAGAGAATTTCTTAGAAGGTGAAGAGGGCCGGAGGAGTCGGAGGAGCGAGGCGAGGGGACTTCGAGCGCACGGGAAGGGCGCCTTTTCTTGGAAGGTGAAGAGCGGTGGCTGCGCGCCGGCGCCGCAGGGGCGGCCTCGTCGCGCCCCGGCGCACTCGCCCCTCTTCACCTTCAAAGAAAATCTTCCGGTGCTCTTCGAACCCAGCCTGAGCGCTGCCACCCCCGCGAAGACGACGAGGAACGGAAATGCCGAGTACTTCGAGGCCATGGCGAGGCCGTAGAGGACGCCGGACGCGACGAGCCATCGCGAGCGCGCGGACGTTCCGTCCGCGCGCCCTCCGCGCGCGCGGCGCGCTCGAGCGCGAACGCCGCGGCGACGAGGAAGAGCGTCACGAGGATGTCGCTCTGGACGAGCGTCCCGTGCCCGCGGAACGTGGGCTCGACCGCGAGGATCGCGGCCGCGGCGAGGCCCGCGGCCGGGCCGGCGAGGGCGCGGCCGAGAAGGCCCGTCGACACGACGAGGAGGGCGAGGACGAACGGGAACGGGGCGCGGCCCGCGCGCGTCTCGTCGATCGCGAGCTCCGGCTTCTGCGCCGGCAGGGTCGTCCCCGCGATCACCTTCATGAGGACCGGGTGCTCGAAGTTCGAGACCATCCCGGGGCCGTAACGCCACTCGCGGGCCGCCGCGAGGTGCGCCGGCTCGTCGGACGTCGTCCAGAGCGTGAACCGCGCCCGCTCGGCGCCCGCGAGGGCGACGCAGGCGAGGACCGCGAGGGCGGCCGCGAAGCGCGCGCGGGACATCGGCCGATTATGCGTGGACGCCGGGCGCCTCGTGTCCCGTGCGCGAGACCCATTCCGAGTACGAGCCGCCGTAGGCGTGCGGGGGATCGGACGAGTCGTTCTCGGTGAGGACGAGGACGCGGTTCGACAGCCCGCGCAGGAACTCCCGGTCGTGGGACACGAAGAGCATCGTCCCTTCGAACTTCGAGAGCGCCTCGACGAGCATCTCCTTCGTGGCGAGGTCGAGGTGGTTCGTCGGCTCGTCGAGGACGAGGAAGTTCGGCGGGTCGAAGAGCATGCGGGCCATGACGAGACGCGACTTCTCGCCGCCCGAGAGGAAGCGGACCTTCTTGTCGACGTCGTCGCCGGAGAACTGAAAGGCGCCGACGAGCGTGCGAAGGACGCCGATGCCCGCCGCCGGGAAGTCCTTCTGGACCTGCTCGAGGACGGTCAGGTCGGGATCGAGGACGTCGAGGGCCTGCTGCGAGAAGTAGCCCATCTTCACGCTCGCGCCGACGCGCACGCTGCCCCCGTCGGGCGGCAGCATCCCCGCGACCATCCTCAGCAGCGTCGTCTTGCCGGCCCCGTTGACGCCCATCACGCACCAGCGCTCCCCGCGGCGGACGAGGAAGTCGAAGTCCGTGTAGAGGCGCCGCGCGCCGTACGCCTTCGAGAGCTTCTCGAGGACCGCGACGTCGTCGCCCGAGCGCGCGGGGGCCTTGAAGTCGAAGCGCACGACGGCACGCTTCTTCGGGAGCGCGATCGTCTCGATCTTCTCGAGCTTCTTGACGCGGCTCTGCACCTGCGCGGCCTTCGCGGCGTGGGTCTGGAAGCGCTCGATGAAGCGCTGTTCCTTCGCGAGCATCGCCTGCTGCCGCGCGAACGCGGCCTCGCGCTGGCTCTCGCGCTGGAGACGCTCGCGCTCGTAGAAGTCGTAGTTGCCGGAGTAGGTCACCGTCTCTCCGGCGTCGATGTCGACGACCTTCGTGACGACGCGGTTCATGAAGTCCCGGTCGTGGCAGGTCATGAGGAGGGAGCCGGGGTACTCCTTGAGGTACCCCTCGAGCCAGAGGATCGACTCGATGTCGAGGTGGTTCGTCGGCTCGTCCATGAGGAGGACGTCGGGCCTCCCGAGGAGCACCTTGGCCATCGCGACGCGCATCTTCCAGCCGCCCGAGAGCGCCCCCACGTCGCCGTCGATGCGCTCGTCGTCGAAGCCCAGTCCGTGGAGCACCTCGCGGGCGCGCGCCTCGAGCTCGTACCCGCCCCGCTGCTGGTACTCGCCCTGCACCTCGCCGAAGCGCCCAGGATCTCGTCGAGCTCGCCGCTCGCGCCGGATCGGCGAGCGCGTGCTCGAGGTCGATCAGCTCGTGGTGGAGGTCGCCGAGGCGTCCGCTCCCCGCGATCGCCTCGTCGAGGACGGGCCGCCCCGCCATCGCGTCGATCTCCTGCCGGAAGTAGCCGATCGAGAGCTTCTTCGGCACCGACACCTCGCCGTCGTCCGGCGTGCTCCTCGCCCGTGATGAGCCGGAAGATCGTCGTCTTGCCGGCCCCGTTCGGCCCGACGAGGCCGATCTTCTCGCCGGTGTTCAGCTGGAAGGAGGCGTCGACGAAGAGGACCTGCCGGCCGTACTGCTTGTAGATGCCGGAGAGCGCGATCATGGGCGGCGGACGACCGCGGGCGGCGCACGGCCGCTCTCATTCGATCATCGCGATCCGCCGCGCGTGGCGCCCGCCGCCCGCCGACGGGTCGAACGGCGTCTCGAGGAAGATGCGCACGACCGCGAGCGCCGTCTCCTCGGGGATCATCCGTTCGCCCAGGGAGAGGACGTTCGCGTCGTTGTGCTCGCGCGCGGCCTTCGCGGTCGCCTCGCTCCAGCACAGCGCGCAGCGCACGCCCCTCACCTTGTTCGCGACGATCGCCTCGCCGTTCCCCGACCCGCCGAGGACGATCCCGCGGTCGCACGTCCCGTTCGCGACCGCCTCGCGCCGCCGGGCCGGATGAACAGCGGGGTAGTCGACCATGTCCGGCGTGAAGGTCCCGAAGTCCTTCACGTCGTGCCCCATCCCGAGGAGCATCGCCTTGATCTTCTCCTTGTAGAGGAACCCCGCGTGGTCGGAGCCGAGGGACACCTTCATGGCCGCCGAGTGTACCCGCCGCCCCGATACAATGGCGCGACCCATGGCCGAGCTTCCCGAGAGCCTCACGATGTTCTTCCCGTGCTTCAACGACGCGGCGACGATCGGCTCGCTCGTGGCGGCGGCGCACGTCGTCGGGACGGACTCGGGGCGGGACTTCGAGGTCCTCGTCGTGGACGACGGCTCGACGGACGCCAGCGCGGCGATCCTCGAGGCCCTGAAGGAGAAGTACCCCGAGTTGCGCGTCGTCTCGCACGGCGTCAATCGCGGCTACGGCGCGGCCCTGCGCTCGGGCTTCTCCGGCGCCGCCAAGGACCTCGTCTTCTACACGGACGGCGACGGCCAGTACGACGTCCTCGAGCTGAAGAAGTTCCTGCCGGTCCTCCAGGACGGCGTGGACGTCGTGAACGGCTACAAGATCGCGCGCTCGGACCCGTTCCACCGCGTCGTGATCGGGAAGGTCTACGTCGTCCTCATGCGGCTCCTCTTCCGGTTCCACGTGCGCGACGTCGACTGCGACTTCCGCCTCATGCGCCGCACGGCGCTCGAAGCGGTTTCGCTCCGGCACTCGAGCGGCGTCATCTGCCTCGAGCTCGTCAAGAAGCTCGAGCTCGCCGGCTTCCGGTTCGTGGACTTCCCGGTGCATCACTACCACCGCGTCGCCGGCAAGTCCCAGTTCTTCAACTTCCGCCGCCTCTTCGCGACCGGCGTCAACATCCTGAGGCTCTGGTGGGAGATCCACGTGAAGCGCGACACGCCGCGCGGCGTCGCCCACGCGTCGGGAGCTGCCGGAGTCGGCGCCGCCCTGGGGCCCGTGCCGCCGCCCCCGTGAGCGGCGTTCCGTACCTCGACCTCGCCCGGGCCGCGGCCGCCGAGGAGCCCGAGCTCTCCGCCGCCGTCCTCGCGGCGGTCCGGCGCGGGCGTTACGTCCTCGGGAGCGAGGTCGCCGCGTTCGAGTCCGAGTGGGCCGCCTTCTGCGGCGCCGCGCGCTCCGTCGGCGTCGCGAACGGCACGGATGCGATCACGCTGGCGCTTCGGGCGCTCGGCGTCGGCGCCGGGGACGAGGTTCTCACGGTGGCGATGACGTGCGCGCCGACCGCGACGGGAGTGCTCCGCGCGGGAGCGACGCCCGTGTTCGTGGACGTCGTCGAGGACCGCCTCACGATGGACGCCGGCACGCTCGAGGCGGCTCTCACGCCCCGGACGAGGGCGGTGCTGCCGGTCCACCTCTACGGGCGCGTCGCGGACGTCGACGCGATCGCGGCCTTCGCGGCCCGGCACGGCCTCGTCCTCGTCGAGGACTGCGCGCAGGCCCACGGCGCGGCGTGGGGCAGGAAGCCCGCGGGCGCGTTCGGGCGCGCGGCGGCCTGGAGCTTCTATCCGACGAAGAACCTCGGCGCCCTCGGGGACGGCGGGGCGGTGACCGTGGCCGCCCCGGGCGACGCGGGGGTCGCGGACCGGGTCGCGCGCCTGAGGGCCTACGGATACGTCACGCGCAACGACGCCGGGGAGGCGGGGTTCAACAGCCGGCTCGACGAGGTCCAGGCGGCGGCCCTGCGGGTGAGGCTCCGCAGGCTCTCCGCCGGAAACCGCCGCCGCGCCGAGATCGCGGCGCGCTACGACGCGGCGCTCGCGGACGCCGTGCGCGTTCCGCCGCCCGCGCGGGAGGGGGAGACGCCGGCCCACCATCTCTACGTCGTCCGGGTGCCGGACCGCGACGCCTTCCGGGCACGGCTCGAGGAACGCGGGATCGGCACGGACGTCCACTATCCGCGCGCCGTGCACGAGCAACCCGCGTTCGCGGGCCTGCCGCGCGGACCGCTTCCGGTCACGGAGCGCGCGGTGCGCGAGGTCGTCTCGCTGCCGCTCCACCCGCTCCTGAGCGACGCGGACGCGGACCGCGTGATCGAGGCCGTGCGGGCGTCCGCGCGCTGAGCCCCGCGCCGCGTGTCGAGCGGCGTCGATTCCGATGAACGAACGCGAGTACGAGATCATGTTCCGCCGCGAGGACGGCTACTGGTGGTACCGCGGGATGCGGGCGATCACGCGCGCGTTCGCGCCCGGCGTCTTCTCCCGCGCGCCCGGCGCCCGCGCCCTCGACGCGGGCTGCGGGACGGGCCGCAACCTGGTCGACCTCGCGGCCTCAGGCCCGGCCGTGGGCGTCGACGTCTCGCTCCGCGCCCTCGGCTTCGCGCGGCGCCGTGCGGCCGCGCCGCTCGTCTGCGCGTCCGTCGAGGCGCTTCCGTTCCGGGCGGCGAGCTTCGGGGCCGCGCTCTCGCGCGACGTTCTCTACATGGTCCCGGACGACGCGCGTGCCGCGCGCGAGATCGCGCGTGTCCTCGCGCCCGGCGGAACGCTCGCGCTCTCGGCGCCCGCCTTCGACGCCTTCGCGGGCGCGCACGACGTCGCGGTCGGCGCCCTGAGGCGCTACAGGGCGGAAGACCTCGAGAGGCTGATGAAGGATGCCGGGCTCGCGGTGATCCGCACGACCTACGCGAATTTCTTCCTGTCAGGTCCTATCTGGATTCTTAGAAAGGTGACGGGAGCGAAGGCGCTCGGCCGCCCGCGCGAGGAGGTCTCGTCGGACTTCGGCCTCACTCCGAAACCATTCGAAGAAATCTTCTTCCTCTTGCTTTCGCTCGAGGCGCGCATCCTGGGCTCCGAGGTCGGCTGCCCTTCGGAGTCTCCGTGCTCGTCCTCGCGGAGAGGCCGCGTCAGGGCGCGGGCACGGGCACGAGCGAGGCGGGGAAGTAGCTCGCGTCGTTCGTGCGGTTGTCCACGACGATCGCGTAGGCCGTCACGGTACCGCCGGAGAGGACGTCGACGACGAGCGACGCTCCCGGAAGCGGGGAGGCCTGCATCTCGGCGAAGACGTCGTCCCACTGCACGGCCGCAAACGGGTCGAGCCTGATGTCGCGCGCCGCGACCTTCGTCCCGTCCGGCGCGAGGAGGGTCGCGCGCAGGAGGGTCGAGAGGCCGCCGGCCTCGACGAAGCCGACGTTCGTCCGGCGGGCGGGAGACGACGCCAGGAACGCGAGGGCGAGCGCGCGCCCGGCAGCCGCCTGCGAGGTCGGGGCGACGGGGTCGACCGCGAGCCCGTACGAGCGCCCGCCGTCGGACGTCGAGGTGCGTGTGGATGCGTACACGGCGCCGCCGCCGAGCACCGAGATCCGGAGCGCTCCGGCCGTGTCGTCGACGGCGGCCAGGAGCTTTCCGAGGACGTCGCGATAGGCGCGTGTCTCGTTGCCCGCGAGCGTGACGAACGCGGGGGCGAGCGCCGGGCCGCGGGACGGGGAGAAGCCGACCTGGACGCGCACGGGAGCGGCGCCCGCGTTGGAGAGCTTGAGGTCGGTCACGAACCGCGCGCCGAACTGCCCCGCCGACCGCGCCACGGCCGGGATGAGGAGGCTGGAGGCGGCGGGGTGCGCGGCGACGAAGGCGCCGTCGTTCGTCGAGTCGTCGACGGGTGTCGCCCACGCGGCGACGCGGCCCGCTCCGCCCGTGACCCGGACCTCGATGCGATCGGCCGAGTCGGGCGGAAGTTGCGCGATCGCGTAGATGTCGTTCAACTGGACGAGGCCGGCCGGCGGGACGGAGCGCGGGATCAGGGCGCGCAGCGTGCCGCTCGCGTCGCGCAGAGCGACTTCGACGGTGGCCGGATTCCCCGTGACCTCGGTGATGCCGACGTTCAGGCGGAAGCCGGTGGACTCGAAGGCGGGCACGAGGACGAGCATCGTGCCGGAGCCGGCCGCCGAGGACGCGGCCTCGGCGGGGATCGCGAGCCCGAACGTGCCCCCGCGGGGCGCGGTCGTCGAGGTCCGCGTCACGGCGACGACGGACGGCGGAGCGCTCAGGAACAGCGGGCCGTAGCCGTCCATGCGGAACGCGTCGTGCACGACGTCGTCGAGCGCACGCGTCGTGAGGGGCGGCATCGTGATCGTGAGCGTGCGCGGGAGCCCGTCCGCGACGGGCGAGAACCTCAGGAGGACGTCGTGCGCCGAGGCCGCGTCCGCGTTGAAGAGCCGGAGATCGGTCGTGTAGTACGCGCCGAGCTTCCCGATGCGGTGCACGGACGACGCGACGAAGGAGGTGGCGCCCGGGAACGGGGGCTCGGGCCCGGGAATCACGGGCTCGGCGAGGAGCGCCCAGCTCACGACCCTTCCCGACCCCCCGGCCACGGTGTCGATGACGCCGAGCTTCCACGTTCCCGCGACCGCCCGGCCCGCGAACGTGGAGAGCGGCTCGGCGGAGAGGGCCGTGAGGCCGAACACCTCGCGGACGGCCTCGCCCGCGCGACCGTCGCGGTCGAGGATCGTGACGCGCGTGCCGTCGGGCGCCGTGAGCGTGACGACGAGCTGCGTGGGGTCCGGGTGGTCGATCGCGAGCGCGAGGAACAGCGTCGAGACGTTTCCGACGAGGGACGAGACGACGGCGCCGCAGGTGAGGCCTTCGGGAGCGCCGTCCGGGATCGGAGCGTCCGCGCAGCCGCCCGGGACGGGCGAGGAGGCCTGGAGCGCGGCGGCGAGATCGAGACGGGGCGTCACGAGGCCGGTTCGCGTGTCGCGCACGGGGACGCCTGTCGCCCGGAGGAGATCGGTCGCGAGCGTCGGGTCGGCGAGAGGCCGTGCCTGGCGCGCGAGGAGGAGGGCGCCCGTGGCTGCGGGAGCCGCCGCGGACGTGCCGGAGAAGCCGGAGGTCTGCCCGCCGCCCTCGGCCGTCGTCGTCCAGCCGACGCCGGGCGCCAGAAGCGCGAGCGCGCCGCCCGTGTTGCTCGCGCACGGGATGACGTCGGGCCCCGTCACGAGGTCCGCGCAGCCCGCGGCGCCGCCCCACTGGACCGGGCCGTTCGAGAGCGAGTACACCATCCCGACGGACGCCACGCTCGACAGGCACGCGGGCCACGGGAGCCCGTTCGTGCTGCCGTCGTTGCCCGCCGCGGCGACGACGCTGAGACCGGCCTCGCGCGCGGCCGCGAAGACCGCCGCGCCGGCGGGGTCGTCGCCGTCGCAGAAGCTCCGCTGCGGCGCGTCGTCGGCGAGGCTCAGGTTGATCGCCTCGAGGTCCGAGCCCGGAGCGTGCGCGACGGCCCAGTCCACGGCCGCCAGCACGTCGGAGGCGCGCGCCGTCCGGCAGCCGTCGCGCGCGCTGAAGACCTTGAGGACGACGAGGCCCGCCTCGGGCGCGAGGCCCTGCGGGCCCGCGAGGACGCCGGCGACCTCGGTGCCGTGCCCGCTGCAGTCCGTGAGGTCGTCGGTCCCGTCCACGACGTTGACGCCGGGCCACGCGCCTCCCTGCGGCGGCCGGAGATCCGGGTGCTGGAGATCGAGCCCGCTGTCGACGATGCCGACGCTGCGGCCGAGCCCGGTGACGCCGATCGCCAGGAGGCGGTCGGCGCCGATCTGCGCCGTGCCCACCTGCCCGGTGGGGCGCACGAGCCGGTCGAAGCCGACGTGGAGGACGTCGGGCCGCGCCGCGAGGGCGGCGATCCCCGCCGCGGTCGCGTCGCCGGCCACGACGGGAGCGCTCGTCAGGCGCCGCCGGACCGCGAGGCCGCTCAGCGAGAACTCCGCGGGCGTCGCCGCACGGCGTCCGGCCGGGGCGCGCAGCGTGACGACGACCGGGACCTGCGCGTCGCCGCGGCTCACCGCGCGGAGCACCCGGGGCGACACGTCCGCCGCCCGCGCCGGGAGTGCTGCGAGCGTCAGTGCGGCGGCCACCGCGAGACGGAAGAGCTTCGGGGGATGCATGAAAGGGGCGGGCACCACGGCCGGTGTGTGCAACTCGTGTGCCGGAAGTGCGTTCAACCGCTAAGATCTCACCGTGGCCCGATTTCCCCGACCGACGCCGGCACCCCGCGGCGCCGCCGTCTTCGCCGACGCGCATCTTGGCCAGGTGGAAGGAGATGCCGACGACCTCCTGGCGTCGCTGGAGGCGGTCCGGCAGCGCGGATTCTCGACCGCCGTGCTCCTCGGGGACATCTTCCACTATTTCATCGGTCACCCGAAGCTCGAAACGCCGTTCCTCAGGCGCACGCTCGACGAATTCGCGGCGGTCGCCGCGCGCGGCCTCTCCCTGCGTTACGTCGAGGGCAATCGCGACTTCTTCGTCGCCGGGACGCGGTATGCCTCTCCCTTCGCGTCGTACGGGCTCACGGACGGACTTGCCGTTGGCGGCAAAACCTACGCGTTCGTGCACGGAGACCGCGTGAACACCGCGGACCTGCCTTACCGCTTCTGGCGGCGGATCTCGAAGAACCCCGTCGCACGCGGGGCGCTCGAGGTCATCCCGGGGCCGCTCGCGCGGGCGATCGTCGCGCGGACCGAGGCGCGGCTCTATCGCTCGAACTTCCGGCACAAGAAGAGGCTCCCGGAGGAGGCGCTCCGCGCGGAGGGACGGCGGGCGCGCGCCGAGGGCTACGACGCGCTCCTCGTCGGGCACTTCCACGTCGGGAGGACCTTTGCCGGACCGGACGGCGTGACGCACGTCCTCCCGGCGTGGCTCGAGGAGCGGCGCCACGCCGAGATCGCGCCGGACGGGACGCTTTCCATCGTCGAGGAGCCGACCGCGGAGCGCGCGCGCCGCCGCGGCTTCGGGGCCCTGGAGGCGGAGCCGGAGTCCGCGGCGCGTTGAGCGGCGCGACGCTCCTCCGCGGCAGGCTCTCGGGCGCGCTCCGCGTCCCGGGCAGCAAGAGCGTCACGAACCGCGCGCTCCTCGCCGCGGCCTGCGCGGACGGCGAGAGCACCCTCCTCAATCCGCTGGATTCTTCGGATACCCGTGCGCTCGCGGCAGCGCTGAGGTCGTTGGGATCCGAGATTTTCCTGGAAGGGGTTAGTTGGCGGGTGCGCGGACCGCTGCGTCCCCGCGGCGACTCGGCGCCGGAGCTGGTCGTCGACGTCGGGGACGCAGGGACGCCGGCGCGCTTCTTGGCCGCTCTCCTCGCCGCGGTGCCGGGCCGCTTCGTTCTCGACGGCAGCGTCCGGATGCGGGAACGGCCCATGTCCCCTCTATTCGAAGCAATCCGAACTCTCGGCGGCCAGATTCGTTGCATCGGTCGCGAGGGATTTCTGCCCGCCGCGATCCGCGGCGGCACGCTGCGCGGCGGGAGGGTCTCGATCCGCGGCGACGTCTCGTCGCAGTTCCTCTCGGCGCTGCAGCTCGTGTCGCCGCTCGTCGCCGGCGGCGTGGCGCTCGACGTGACCGGTCCGGTCGCGTCGGCGGCCTACCTGTCGCTCACGCGGCGGGTCCTCGAGGGGTTCGGCGCGGCGCCGGGCGGCGGCTACCGGCCCGCGCGGTTCCGCGTTCCGGGCGACGATTCCGCCGCGTGCTTCCCGCTCGCGGGCGCGCTCGTCTCGGGCGGCCGCGTGACGGTGCGCGGCCTCGCGCGGGACTCCGAGCAGCCCGACGCCGAGTTTCGCGGCTGGGCCGCGGTCCTCGGCGGGACGCTCGGGTGGGAGGCCGGCGGGGACGGCGAAGAGGCGCTCACGGTGACGGGGCCCGCGGGCGGCGCGCGGGCGCTCCGGCCGCTGGACGTCGACGTGGACGCGGCCCCCGACGCGGCGCTGCCGCTCGCGGCGGCGCTCGCGTTCGCGGGAGGCTCCTCGCGGCTCGGAGGCGTCGCCCGGCTGCGCGAGAAGGAATCGGACCGCCTGGCGGCCGCCGTCGACCTCCTGACCCGCGCGGGCGCTTCGGCGCGCGTCGACGACGGGCCCGGCGGCGAGCCCGTCCTCGCGATCGACGGCCCGGACGGCGAGCCCCGGCCCGCGGCGTTCGCGGCGCATGCGGACCACCGGGTCGCGATGTCGGCGGCCGTCCTCGCGCTCGTCCTCCCGCACGCGACGCTCGACGACGCGAACTGCGTCGGCAAGTCGTGGCCGGGCTTCTGGGACGCGTGGAACCGGCTCGTCGGACCCTGACGCCTCAGCCGACCCAGAGCCAGTGCACGTAGAGCCAGACGTACGCGACCTGCGCCGCGAGGGAGAGCGCGAGGAGGGGGCGGAAGAGCACGGGCCGCTCCGCGAGGCCGCCGAGGACCGCGAACGCGGGGAAGGCCGGGAGCACGTACCGGCCGCCGCTCTCGAGCGTCCCGGACGCGAAGACGATCGCGACCGTCAGGAAGACGTAGAGCGCCTCGGGCCACAGCCTCCGCGCCGCGAGCCGCCAGGCGAGAAGGAGGAAGAGGAGAAGGAAGACGCCTTCCATCGTGCGGACGGGGCTCTTGGCGAAGACGTGCCCGGTCGTCAGATCGCGCCAGACCTCCTGAAGGATGAGGCGCGGCCCGTCGAAGACGGTCTTGGCCTCCCGCGACCAGTTGTGCTGTGCCCTCACGAGGAGGAAGGCGTCGCCGAAGCGCGCGTGGAAATAGAGGCAGAGGAGCCCGAACCCCGCCAGAGGCGACGCGCCGGCCAGCCCGGCGCGCAGCAGGGCCTGCGGACGTGAGCGGCCCTTCTCGCGGCTCCTGCGCCACGAGACGAGCGCGAGCGCGGGCGCGAGGACGAGCCCCGAAATCCGTGTGAGGCCCGTCAGGAGACCCGCCGCGGCCGCGGCGGCGTCCCGGTCGCTCTCGAGGGCGAGGACGGCGGCGAGGGCGAGGAACACGAGGAGCGATTCGGTGTAGACGGCGGCGAAGAAGAACGACGTCGGGAACGCGAGGAAGGCGAGGAGAGCGGGCCAGACGCGCTCGTCCCCGAACCGCCGCCGCGTCCACGCCGCGAAGAGGACGAGCGCCCCCAGCAACGCGACGGCCGAGACGAGCGCACCCGCGCGCGACACCTCGAGGCCCGTCGCGCGCGCGACCCCCCTCATGAGGGCCGGGTAGAGCGGGAAGAACGCGTGGTTCGTCTCCTGGCCGACGCGCGACGGCGGAGCCTCGTACCCCGATTCCGCGATCCCGACGTACCACCCCGAGTCCCAGCGGGCGAGCGGCGTCACGCGCCGGGCGAGCTCGGGCGACCAGCCCGTGGGCCCCGTCAGCCACGGCGTCGAGCGCGCCGCCAGGTGGGCGACCGCCCACACGAGGGCCAGCCAGACGGCTCCGAGAAGGAGCACCCGGCGCGGGGTGGCGGAGACGGACATGCGGCCGCCCGATGATAGGTCCCGGCCCCCACTTGACGCGCGGGGCGGAATCCGAAATCGTCCGGGTTGCGACCGCTTCGACCCGCTCGTCCACCGGGAGGACGCGACGTGCCTTCGCCACGAGGGAGACGTTGGATCGTTCCCCGCCGCGATCTCGCGGAGGGCGGCGCGACCCTCGTCCGGCTCGCGCACCCGCTCCTGCCGGAAATCCTCCGGGCGCGGCCCGCCGGCGACGGACTTCACCTCACGCTCGGAGCGCCGGAGCCCGTTCCGCTCGCGCGCCTCGGCGCGGCCGACCGCCGCGCGTTCCTCGCGCGTCTCGCGGCGCTCCTCGGATTCCTGAGATTCCACGGGCTCGGGCTCGCGGCGACGGACCTCGCGGACCTCGGGGCGAGCCCGGGCGAGCCGGCCAGGCCCGCGCCCGGCGCTCCTCCGGTCCCCTCGTGGCGCGCCGTGCCTCCCGCGCTCGCCGTCGCGGCCGCCGCGGTGCGCCTCGCGGGCCGGGCGGTCGCGGGCGATGACGTCGCGCCGCTGCGGGCCTCGGTCCTCCATGCCCTGGACCGGGGCCTGCCCGGCGACGAAGCCGAGGACGTCGTCACCGCGTTGCGCGCGCTCGACGCCGACGGGCGGCCCGAGGCTCTCGCCGCGGAGTTCGCGCGGCGAGGAGGCGCGCTGCCGGGCCGGGACCTCGCCGGCCTCGCGTTTCCGGCTCCGTTCGTGGGCGTCCCGGACGCGGGCGAACCCGCCGCCGCCGTGGGGAGCGCGGCGGCATGGGTGGCGCGCGGAGCCGCCCGGCGCGACGAGGTGCCGCTCTTCGTGGAATCCGGGCCCGGTTCGCCGCTCGAGGACGGCGCCGCCCTTCGGAGGCTCGCGCGCGCGCTCGACGGGGATGCGCGCGCGGCGGCGATCCGGGCCCTCGCGGGCGGGGGCCGGGCGCCGCGGCGCGACGACGGCCCTCCGGTCGCCCTCGTCGCGCTCGACGCCGACCGCTGGGACGCGCGGTCCCGGCACGCCCTGGAGACGACCCTGCCAGCCATGGGCTTCAGGGTCTTCGAGACATGGGCAGGCCCGCTCCGGCCGTGGGAGGACCGGACGCTCGTCTCGTTCCACCTCGCGGAGGGCGACGCGGCCTCTCTCGTCTACCTGCCTTTCGCGTCTCTCCCGGCGTCGCTCGAGGCCTGGCGGGACGGCTGGCCGGCGGGTGCCTGCGCGGACCCCGCGCGATTCCTCGAGGCGGCACGCGACGTCGTCGCCCGCTTCGATCCGCGCGCGGGCCGGACGGTGCCCGAGCGGCGGCGGGGAACGAGGCGCCCGGACCCCGTCGTCGAGGCGGCGGCGCTCCTCGCGGAGGGATTCGACGCGGGCGAGGCGGCCGCCGCGGCGGGCGTCGGGCCGGAGCGCGCGGCGGCGGCGCTCGCGGATGCGGCGGCCACGGGCGCCCTCGCCGCCGCGGACGGGCCGACGTTCCGTTTCCGCGAGGAGGAGGAGCGGGCGCGGCTCGCGGCCCGCGTGCCCCGGCTCGCCAGGCGCGACGCCGTCGCCCGGCTCGAGGCCCTGGGTCTTCCGCCGGAGCGGCTCGTCCCCGCGGCGCTCGCGCGCGGGACGCCGTCGGACGTCGCGGCGGCCCGGGAACTCCTCGAGCGGGCCGACGGCGCGCTCGCCGCCGCGCTTCTCGCGCGCGCTCCGCGCGCCGAGCCGGACCTCGGCCGGCCCCTCCTGGCGGTTGCGGTCCTGTGCGACGCGGGACGGTGCGACGCGGCGCGGGAGGCCGCCGCGCGAATCGGACCGGGCGCACTCTCGGCCCCGCGGGCCGAGCGCGTCGCGGCCGCACGGGCGCTCGCGGGGCTCGGCGAGACCGCGCGGGCCCTCGCGCTCTGTCCGGGCGGCGGCGTCGGCGAGGATCTTCCGCGGGCCGCGCTCCTCGTCGAGCTGCGCCGGAACGCGGAGGCCCGGAAGACCCTGGAGAGGATCCTCGGCTCCGAGGCGACGCCGTTGGAGGCGCGCATCGAGGCCGTCCTCCTCGCCGCCGAGCTCGACGAACGGGCGCATCGTTACGCGGAGGCGACCGCGCGCCTCGAGGAGGCGGAGCGTCTGCTCGCCGGCCTCGCCGACCGCGAGCTCGCGGCGCGGGCCGCCCGGACGGCCGGGTACCTTGCGAACGACCTCGGGCGGACGGGCGAAGCGATCGCACTCTTCCGGCGGGCGGGCGATCTCGCCCGCGGAACGCGTGCGCGCGCCGACGCCGCGTACGACGTGGCGCATGCGGCGCTCGACGGCGGCCGGCTCGATCTCGCGGCCCGCGAGCTGGACGACGCGCTCGCGCTGTACGCGGCCGCGGGCGACGAGCGGCGGTACCTCTCCGCGCTGGGGAACCGGATCGACCTCCACCTCAGGGCCGGGGACTTCGCCGCCGCCCGGCCGGTCCTCGAGCGCGTCCTCGCGCACGAGCGGGCCGCCGGACGCTGCCACCAGATCCTCTTCGCGATCCCGGCCGCGCAGGAGCTCGCCCTCCTCGACGCGGACGGCACGCGCGCCGCCGAGGCGTTCGGCGAAGCGCGCGCGCTCGCGGAGCGCCTGGAGATCACGCATCCCGCGTGGCGCGAGATCCTCCTCCTCGAGGCCGAGCGGCGCCTCGGCACGGCCGACGCCGAAGGGGCCGCCCGGCTGCTCGCGGAAGCGTCCGCGATCCCGGACAACCGCTCGCGGACCGAGCCGCGGCGGCGTCGCCTTCTCGCCTCGGCGCACCTGGACCTCGGCCGGCCGCCGGACGCGCGCGAGGTCGAGGCGGGCGAGAGGGCGCTCCTCGCCGCCGAGCAGGCGCTCGCGGCGGGCGCATCCCCGGGAGACGCCGCCCTCTCGGCGCTCGAGTCCCTCGCCGCCGGCCGCGAGGCCGGCCTCGCGGTGCGCCGCCTTCTCGAGTGGTCCGGCCGCTTCCCCGCCGCGTTCGCGGGACCGGCCGGAGCGCCGCTCGCCCGGCTGGGCCGGCGTGCCGCCGCCCGCGCGGGCCTCGCGCGCGCCGAGGAGCGCTTCGCGTCGTTCCTCGACCGCGCGGCGCCCGCCGGGCAGCCGCCGCGCGCCCTGCCGGCGCGCCGCCCGGAGATCGTCGCCGAGGACGCGTCGACGCGGGCGGTCTTCGACGAGGTCGAGCGGGTCGCTCCGTCCGCCCTCGCCCTGCTCGTGCGGGGGGAGAGCGGGACGGGCAAGGAGATCGTCGCGCGCGAGGCGCACCGGCTGTCCCGCCGCCGCGGCCCGTTCGTCGCCGTGAACCTCGCGGCCCTGCCCTCGACGCTCGCCGAGTCGGAACTCTTCGGACACGCGCGCGGAGCGTTCTCGGGCGCCGACCGCGAGCGGCGCGGGATCGTGGAGGAGTCGTCCGGCGGCACCCTCTTTCTCGACGAGATCGGCGACCTCCCGCTGCCGCTGCAGGGCAAGCTCCTCCGCGTCCTCCAGGAAGGCGAGGTGCGGCGGCTCGGCGAGACGGCCGTGAGGCGCGTCGATCTCCGGGTCGTCGCCGCGACGCACCGCGACCTGCCGGCCCTCGTGGACCGCGGCGAGTTCCGCGGCGACCTCTTCTACCGGGTCGCGGGACACGAGGTCGTCCTCAGGCCGCTTCGCGAGCGCCCGCGCGACCGCGCGCGCCTCGTGAGCCGTACGCTCGACGGGAAGGCCGTGCTCGCGCCGGACGCGGCCGCGGCGCTGGACCGATGGCCGTGGCCCGGCAACGCGCGGGAGCTCCTCGCGGCGCTCGAGTCGGCCCTCGCGCTCGCGGCGCCCGGGCGCGTCATTCGCCTCGAGCACCTCCCGAGGGCGATCCGCGAAGGCGCGCACGGCCCCGAGGCCCCGAGGCCGTGGAGGAAGAAGCTCGACGACGCGCGGCGGGAGGCGATCGAATCCGCCCTCGCGGCGACCTCCGGCCGGCGCGCCGAGGCGGCGCGCCTCCTCGGCATCTCGCGCCAGTCGCTCCTCTACGAGATGAAGAAGCTCGGGATCGGGCAGACGGCGCGCGGACGCTAGACTGCGCGCGTGCCGCCGCTCCGCCGCCTGATCGAGGTCCCGCTGCTCCTGCTCGGCGCCGCGACGGTCGTCTTCTTCCTGATCCACCTCATCCCGGGCGACCCCGCCGCCGCGATGCTCGGGGAGGGAGCGGCGCCCGCGGACGTCGCGGGTCTGCGCCACGACCTCGGGCTGGACCGGCCCCTCCTCGCGCAGTACGCCACCTGGCTCTCGGGAGTCGTGCGCGGCGACCTCGGGTTCTCGATCCTGACGAAGCGCAAGGTCACGCGCGAGATCCTCACGGCGGTCCCGGCGACGGCCGAGCTCGCCGGCGCCGCGTTCCTCGGCGCGCTCCTCGTCGCGGTCCCGGCGGGCGCCGCGGCCGCTCTCGCGCGCGGCAGGCCGCTCGACGGCGCACTCCGCGCCGCCTCTCTCCTCGGCGTCTCCACGCCGAACTACGTCTCGGGCCCGATCCTCGTCCTCGTCTTCTCGGTCGGGCTCGGCCTCCTGCCCGTGTCGGGGCGGGACGGTCGTGGCGCGATCGTCCTGCCGGCCGTCACGCTCGCGCTCGCCCTCGCGGCTCTCCTCTCGCGGATGGTGCGGGCCTGCCTCGCGGAGGAGATGGACCGCCCGTACGTCGCGGCCGCCGTCGCGCGCGGCGAGCGCCCGCTGCGCGCCGTCCTCCGCCACGCGGGGCGCAACGCGCTCCCGCCGGTCCTCGTGGTCGCGGGCCTTCAGTTCGGCTCGCTCCTGACGGGCGCCGTCGTGACGGAGACGATCTTCTCGTGGCCGGGCGTCGGCCGGCTCCTCGTCCAGTCCATCCAGCGCCGCGACTACCCGCTCGTGCAGGGCTGCGTCCTCTTCATCGCCGTGACGTTCATCCTCGTGAACGCGGCCGTCGACGCGCTCGCGGCCGCCCTCGACCCGCGCGCCCGCGCCCGCGGCACGGCGGGGGAGCCCGCGTGAAGCCGTCCGCGATCCTCGCGGCCGTGGTCGTGGGAGCCGCGGTCCTCGCGGCCGCGCTCGCGCCGCTCCTGCCGTCCGCGCCGGCGACGCGGATCGACCTGACGCGGCGGCTCGTCCCGCCCGCCTCGGCCCCGCCGCTCGGGACGGACGAGCTCGGGCGCGACCTCTTCGCGCGCCTGCTGCGCGGGGCGACGATCTCCCTCGGGGTGGCGGGAGCGGCCGTCCTCGCCTCGGCGTCGTTCGGCTCGGCGCTCGGCCTCGTCGCCGGGGAGCGCGGCGGCGCCTGGGACGCGGCGCTCGGCCGGCTCGTGGACCTCGTCCTCGCCTTCCCGGGCCTCCTCCTCGCGGTCGCCCTCGCGGCGGTCCTCGGGCCCTCCGCCCGGAACACGGTGGTGGCGCTCGCGGCCGTCGGCTGGGTCCCGTACGCGCGTCTCGCGCGCTCCGAGGCGCGGCGCGTCTCCTCCCGGGACTTCGTGGCGGCGGCGCGCGCCGCCGGCGCGTCGCGGATGCGCCTCCTCGCCGTCCACGTGCTCCCGAACGTCGCCTCGCCTCTCCTCGTGCAGGCCACCCTCCACCTCGCCGCGGCCGTCCTCGCCGAGTCCGCGCTTTCGTTCCTGGGGCTGGGCGTCCCGCCGCCCGCCCCCTCGTGGGGGGCGATGCTCGCGGGCGGCCGGACGCACGTCCTCGACGCCCCGCACGTGGTCCTCGCCCCCGCGGCCGCGATCCTCCTCGTGGTGCTCGGGACGAACGTCCTCGGCGACGCCCTCGTGGACCGCCTCGACCCGGCGCGCCGCCCCGCGTGAGCGCCGCGCCCCCGCCCCGCCTGAGCCGCGCGGCCGCCCTGGGGCTGGCCCTCCTCGCCGTCCTGCCGTTCCTGAACGGCCTCCCGAACGACTTCACGTACGACGACAAGCTCATCATCTCGGGCAACGAGCGGATCGCGTCGCCGTCGAAGGTCGGCGAGGTCTTCACGACGCAGTACTTCGGCGGCTCGCTCGCCTCGGCGCAGAACTACCGGCCCGTGCTCCTCCTGACGTACGCGGTCCAGCGCTGGGTCCACGGGAACCGGGCGTGGCTCTTTCGCGCCGTCAACGTCGCGCTGCACGCGGCGGTCACGGTCTTCCTCGCGGCGTGGCTCGTCGAGACGGGCTTCGCGGCGGGGGCGGCGGTCGCCGCCGGCGCGCTCTTCGCCGTCTTCACGATCCACGTCGAGGCCGTCACGTCGCTCGTCGGGCGCGCCGAGCTCCTCGCCGCCCTCCTCGTCTTCGCGGTCGCGCGCCTGTGGCGGCGCGCGACGGCCGCCGAGCGGCTCCGCGGCGGCCCGTACGCGGCGGCGCTCCTCCTCTTCCTCGTGTCCGTCTTCGTGAAGGAGAACGCGATCGTCGCGCCGGGCGTCGTGCTCCTCGGCGAGCTCTTCCGGGGCGGCCGGGGCCGTTCGCCGCGCGAGGCCTGGGCGGCCCTCCCGCGATCCGCCCGCTGGGCGCTCCTGGGATTCCTCGGTCCCATCGTCGTTCTCTTCGCGGTGCGCGTGATCGTGATCCACGGCTTCCTCGTCTCGCGAGAGGCCGGGATCTTCGACCTCGAGAACCCGCTCGTCGCGCTGGGGCCTCCGCTCCGCGTCGCGAACGCGCTGTCCCTCGCGGCGCGCTACGCCGCGAAGACGTTCGTTCCCGTCGGCCTCTGTGCGGACCATTCCGCGTACGCCCTCCCGCTCGCGGAGAGCTTCCGCGCGGCGCGGGCGTGGGCAGGCCCCGTTTTCGGAGCGGCTCTCGCCGCCGCCGCGCTTCGCGTTCTGGAGGCGGCGCCCGCTCGCCTCGCTCGGGATCTCGCTCTTCGCGGGCTCGCTCTTCCCGGTTTCCAACATTCCCTTCGTGATCGGGACGATCTGGGCCGAGCGCCTCGCGTACCTTCCCTCGGCGGGCCTCGCGGCGCTCGCCGTCGGCCTCCTCGGCGGGCTCGCCCTCGAGGTGCCCCGCCCGTCGCGCCTGCCCTGGAAGGAGACGCTCCTCGCAGCGGCGGTCCTCGCCTACGGGGCCGCGACGGCCGTCCGCAACCGCGCCTGGAAGGACGACCGGACGCTCTACGCGGACATGGTCGCCAAGGAGCCCGGCTCGGCGAAGGCCCACTACAACGTCGCGTGGGACGCGCAGACGCGCGGGGACCGCGAGACGACGATCCGGCATCTGACGCGCGCCGTCGAGATCTTCCCGCGCTACTACGACGCGTGGGCTCTCCTCGGCAAGCAGCGCTGGGACGAGAAGAAGTGGGACGAGGCGATCGGCTGCTACCGGCGCTCGGTCCAGATCTTCCCGACGTACGAGAACGGCCACTGGGGCCTCGCGAAGGTCCTCGAGGCCGCGGGGCGCACCGAGGAGGCCGGGAAGGAGTTCGACGAGGGCGCGCGCCTGCTGCCGGATTCGTACCCGATCGCCTTCCACCGCGCGGCGTTCCTCGAGGCGCAGGGGAGGCTCGAGGACGCCGAGGACGCCTGGGACGACGCCGTGGAGAACGGCGACGGCGCCCCCACGGCCCGCCTCGCGCACGCCCGGGTCCTCGTGCGGCTCGGCCGCGAGTCCGAGGCCTGGGACGAGGCGCGCTGGGCGCTCGTCGAGCGACCCTTCGAACGCCGGGGCGCGGCGCTTCCTCGCCGAGCGTTACGAGGCCGCCGGCAAGACGCTCGCGGCGGGCGCCGAGCGCGCGCGCGCCGTCCGCTCGAATCCGGCGGACGAGGCGTCG
This sequence comes from uncultured Acidobacteriota bacterium, assembly GCA_963776915.1. Lineage (GTDB taxonomy): Bacteria > Acidobacteriota > Thermoanaerobaculia > UBA5066 > UBA5066 > Fen-183. The sequence continues at coordinate 261,301 of CAVZPE010000018.1, forward strand.
GCGGCGGACCTTCTCGAGTACGCCGTCCGCGAGCCGTCGGCACGGCCCCGGGCGCGCATGCTCGTGCCCGAGATCCAGCGCGCCGTCCCGCACCCGGGCGCCCGCCTCGCGAAGGCGCTCGCGGCCTTCGGCTGAGTCAACGCCGCTTCGGGATCCCGAGGCGCCGGACGACCTCCGCGAAGCGCGGCTCGTTCCTCAGCGGGTCGAAGCCGTGCTCGACCTCGAGGTAGGCGAGACGGCCGTCCCCGTCCGCGCACGCCTTCTCGAGCCGGTCGAGCGCCTCGGTCGTCCTCTTCTGTCCGAGCGCGAGGATCGCAAACGGAAACCCTCCCACGTAGCGCGCCTTCGCGAGCGCGTCGAGGTCGCGCCGCGCGGCCTCGGCATCGGCGGCCCGGCCGGCGAGAGCGCTCGCGTAGCCCCAGAACGCGATCGCTTCCGGCATCTCCGGCGCGAGTTCCCGCGCCTTGCGCAGCTCGGCGAGCGCCTCGTCGTAACGTTTCTGAGCGAGGAGCGGGAGGGAGACCCAGAGCCGTGGGAGGGCCTCGAGCGGGGCCAACTCGATCGCGCGGCGGATCTCCTCCTCGCCCCCGGCCGGGTCTCCGCCGAAGTAACGCGCGAGCCCCGCGTCCATCTGGATGTTCGCGTTGAGGGGGTCGAGGGAATGCGCTCGCGCGATCTCGTCGAGCGCCTCGTCGGAGCGGCCCGCCGCGCTGAGGAAGTTCGAGTACCACTGCCGCGCTTCGGCGTCGCTCGGGTTGAGGGCGAGCGCGAGCCGGAACTCCTTCTCGGCGGCGGGCCAGTCGTGGTCGATCAGGTAGAGGGTGTCGGCGAGGATCGCGTGCGGCCCGGAGAGCGTCGGGTCGAGGGCGGCGGCCCGGGCCGCGAACGCCCGCTGTTTGGCGACGAGCGGGGCGGGCGGCAAGTACTCGTAGTACGCGAGCAGGTGGTTGACCTCGGCGAGGCCGCTCCACGCCTCCGCCTCCTTCGGGTCGAGCAGCGCCGCGTCCTTGAAGTACCCGAGCGCTTTCTCGATTCCCTCCTCGGAGCGCTTGTTGAGGAAGAACCTGCCGCGCTGGACGCAGGTCCCAGGCCTGCGGATCGTGCTGCCGGCCCGCGACGCGCTTCTCCTGCTCGGCGGTCAGCTCGGGCTTGAGGGCGCGTGCGATGCGGGGCGCGAGGTCCGCGGCGGCGGGCACGGCGTCCCCCTCGCGGTCGGTGACCTCTCCCGCCCAGAGTTGAGCCCCGCTGGCGACGTCCACGAGCTCGGCGTCCAGGTGGAGATCGCGCCCCTTCCGCCGCACCCGACCCACGAGGACCGCGCGCGCGTGCAGGGAGAGGCCCGCCGCGCGAGGATCGCGTTCCTTCGGCTTCGCGTAGACGGTCGCCCGCGCGAGAACCGAGAGCCCCGGCGTCTTCGAGAGGGCGTCGATCAGGGAGCCCGTCACGCCCTCGGAGAGGTAGTCGTTCGCGGCGTCGCCGGTCTCGTTCGAGAAGGGGAGGACGGCGAGGACGTCGGACGCCGGCGACGCCGTGCGTCCGGAAAGGAGGAACCATGCGGCGAGGGGGAGGGCGGCGACGAGGGCGACGGCCGCGAGCGTCGCCGGCCGGGGGGGAGCGCGCGGACCGGGCGCCGCGGGCAGGACGTCGGTCGGGTCCGTCGCGGAGACGAACGCGGGAGCGTTTCCCGAACCCGAGAACGGCAGCCGCAGCGCGAACGCGAGGTCCACCGCCGTCTGGAAGCGCAGCTCGGCCTTCTTCTCGAGGCACCTCAGGATCAGGCGGCGCAGCTCGGGCGGGAGGCCGGTCACGAGGTCGGACGGGTCGGGGGGCTCGCCGCGGAGCGTCGCGACGAGCGCCTCGGGAGGCGTATCGCCGCCGAACGCGCGGCGCCCCGTGACCATCTCGTAGAGGACGCAGCCGAGGGAGAAGATGTCGCTGCGAGCGTCGACGGTCTCGCGCCGGATCTGTTCGGGCGCGAGGTATCCGGCGGTTCCGACGATCGCCTGCGGCTCCGTGAGGTCGCGTGCGCCCGGGCCGATGCTCGTGGATTCCTCGAGCAGCGCGATGCCGAAATCGAGGATCTTCACGCGCCCGTCGGACGTCAGGAACACGTTCGCCGGCTTGAGGTCGCGATGGACGATGTGGCGGGCGTGCGCGGCCGCGAGCCCCTCCGCGAGCGCGAGCGCGATCTCCACCGCCCGCCGCCACGCGAGAGGCCCTTCCTCGAGCCGGGCCTTGAGGGTCTGTCCCTCGAGGAGCTCCGTGACGGTCCAGAGGACGCCGTGCTCGGAGCCCACGTCGTGGAGGTCGAGGATGTTCGGGTGCGAGAGCGCCGCGACGGCCCGGGCCTCGCGGTCGAAGCGGGCGCGGGCGACGGGGTCGGTGGCCAGGCGGTCCGGGAGGACCTTGATCGCGACGTCGCGCCGGAGCCGGGTGTCGCGGGCCTTCCAGACCTCGCCCATCCCTCCCGCGCCGAGCGGCGCGAGAATCTCGTACGCACCGAGGCGGTCGCCTGCGTGGAGCGTCACGTGACGGGAACGATTCTATCCGCCTGCCCCCCGAACGGACAATTGGTCAGAAGGTCTTGGTAAACGAGACGTAGACGCCGTCGCGGCCGGCCGAGAACTTGTCGCCGCTCCGGCTCTCGAGCGCGGCGTTGCGCGAAAAGGAGAGCTCGATCTCCGAGGACCAGAAGAACCCGCTCGTGAGGCCGACCGTGACCGCGTTCGGGCTGTCGGTGCGCTGGATCGGCGCGCCCGACGCGTCGCGGACGGTCCGGTCGAGCGGAGGCCAGCGTGCCCTTGAGGTGCAGGAACAGGAAGAACGCGAGCTGCGCGCGGACCTCGAGGCTCGCGATCACGTAGCCGCGCGAGACGATCTCGTCGAGGCCCGCGGCGGGGAGGACGGGCCGGGTGATCGTCTCGTAGTCGCCCGCGTTCGAGCCGCCCGAGAGCCGGAACGCCGAGAACCGGTCGAGATCCGAGCCCGTCCCGGCGTACACGGCGGCGAGCACCCGGTGCCTGCGGTCTCCGACGGGCAGCGGGAGCGCGGCGAGGGCGAACCCGCTCAGCGCCGTCCACGAACGGGTGGACGCGGCCGCGTGCGCGTCCCGTCGGGCCTCCGCCCCAGTCCTCCCACCCCGCCCGATGCGCCGCCCACGCGTCGAGCCCGGCCGCCCATCCGGCGTGGGGAAGCTCGAGGAGGTTCCGCGTGAAGGCGTCGGCGCGGAGCCGGAGCGTGCAGGCGGCCCTTCGTAGGCGTCCGACGGCGCGACGAACGAGGGCGCCGCCGCAGAAGAGTTCTTCGAAAAGTAGAGAAACCCCGGCTCGTAGGCGAGGGACGCTTCGAAGGAATTGTCGGCGTGACCAGGCGCAAGGGATCGCCGGAAGGCGAGGCCGGCGCCTGCGCGCAGGGAGCCCCACGTGAGCTCTTCCGACTCGAGTCGTTCGCCTCCCGCGTACTCGGAGCGGGCCCACGGGAGCGTCGTGTTCTCGAACGTCAGGACGAGGTCCGTGTCGCGGCCGATCCGGCGGTTCCAGCGCACGTCGTCGTAGAGCCCGAGAAGGACCGCCCTGAGGCGCCGCGCGCCGCCCTCCCGCTGCCGCCACAGGAGGAAAGCGGCCTCCGGATTCACGGTCTTGCCGTCCGGGCCTTCCGGGAGCCAGCCCACGCCCGCGAAGACCTCGTTCACCGTCGTGCGGTCGCGGGCGGGCACGTCGAAGGTCATCCCGAGGACGGTGCGCGTAAACGCCTCGCCCGCGAGAATCGTCGGCTCCTGGCCGGCCCCGCGGAATGCTCCGCCGAGGAGGAGCGCGATCGCCGCCGCGGAAGCCGTTCGCCGGGTCGCTGCGCGACTCATGCGAACAACATGGGGCGTGCGCCCCGGGATTTCACAGGTCATTCGCAGGAAATTGATATTCTTCCGAGAGATCCAAGTGGCCCTGAGGTTCGGCGACTGCCTCTTCGACCCGGAGAGCCGCCGGCTCTTCCGCGGCGGAACGCCCGTCGCGCTCTCGCCCAAGGCCTTCGCCCTGCTCGAGATCCTGGTCCGGAACCGCCCGCGCGCGATGGCGAAGCCCGAGCTGCAGGAGACCCTGTGGCCGGACACGTTCGTGGTGGAGGCGAATCTCGCGAACCTGGTCGCGGAGCTCCGCGAGGCGATGGGGGAGAAGGGCCACCGCGACGGATTCCTGCGGACCGTTCACGGTTTCGGCTACGCGTTCTCGGGCGAAGGGGCCGAGGAGTCCGGCGTTCGGGCCGGGGCCGTGAGCGCCGTGGCTCTCGTGCGGGACGGGCATGCCTTCCCGCTGGCCCCGGGAGAGAACGTGATCGGGCGGGATCCCGACGCCGCGGTCTTCGTCGACGACGCGACGGTCTCGCGCCGCCACGCGCGCCTCACGGTTCGCGGCGCCGAGGCCGTCCTCGAGGATCTCGGGAGCAAGAACGGGACGACGGTGAACGGACGACCGCCCGCGGGGTCGCTCGCGCTCCGCCACGGAGACGCCGTGCTCGTGGGCTCCGTTCTGTTCTCGGTGCGCGTCGCGGCCGCCCCGGGGGAGACCGAGACGCTGCGCGGCGAGCCGCTCCGGCTCCTAGTCCGGCTCGACGCCCTCGCCGGCCACGTCCGGGACGAGCCTGGCGGCGATCTTCGCGCGGTGGCGGCGGATGAGCCGGAGGAGGATGACGTAGGTGAGCGCACCCGCGACGAGCGAGAGCGCGAACATCCCGACCGCCATCTGGACGCCGATCGCCTTCATCGTCGGGCCCGCGGCCGTCCAGAACGATCGCCGGAACATCTCCTTCCACGGCAGGTGCGCGATCGCCTCGCGCCGCGCCCGGAGGAAGAAGCGCCCGACGGGAATCGCGACCGCCCCGACCGCCGGGAGCGTGAGCGGGTTCACGACGAGCGTGCCGAGGAGGACGTCGAGCTTGTTCAGCCGGAGGACGAAGGCGAGCGCGAGCGCGATGATCCAGTGGAGTCCGAGGAGCGGCGTGAACGAGATCGCGACGCCGATCGCGAAGGAAGCGGCGACCACCTCCGGGGGCGAGTCGCTCCCGAGCATGTGCAGGAAGCGCGCCTTGAAGGTCCCCTTACCCGGCGTCAAAGTGGTCGAACCCGGCGTCGGGCAGGGGCGCCCGCCGCCCGTCGCGCACGAGCCTCACGCCCGCGCCGTCGTCGATCGTCCCGATGCGCCGGAGCGCGAAGCGCCCCGCGAGGCTCTCGACGGCGGCGAGCTTCTTCTTCGGGACGGTGAAGAGGAGGCCGAAGTCCTCGCCGCCGTAGAGCGCGGCGGCGAGGGGTTCGAGACCCGCGAGCGGTTCGAGGTCCGCGAGGGCCGAGTCCACGGGGAGGAGGCCCGCCTCGAGGGTCGCGCCGACGTCGGAAGCCCGGCAGAGCCGGTAGAGGTCGCGCGCGAGCCCGTCGGAGACGTCGATCGCGGCCGAAGCCGAGGGAGCCCGCCGCGAGGGTCGTGCCGAGCTCGAGCTGGGGGCGCGGGTCGATCTGGTGCCGGATGAGCCGGGCGACCTCCTGCGCGCGGGGCGCCGGGACGCGGCGGCCCTTCGGGTCGAGCGCGACGCGCTCGGCCGAGAGGCGGTACCCCTTCTCGAGGAGGCGCAGACCCGCGGCCGCGGCGCCGAGCGTCCCGGAGATGAAGAGCGCGTCGCCGGGCTCGGCGCCCCCGCGCCTGAGCGGGACCTCGGGCGCGCGGCCGAGCGCCGTGACGGCGACGAAGACCTTGTCGGAGGCGCTGAGGTCGCCGCCGACCACGGCGACGCCGTGCTCGGCGGCGGCTTCCTTCACCCCGCCCGCGAGCGCGTCGAGCCACTCGGGCTTCGTCTTCGGCGGCAGGCCGAGCGCGAGGACGGCCCAGAGCGGGCGCGCGCCCATCGCGGCGAGGTCCGAGAGGTTCACGTTCATCGCCTTGCGGCCGAGGCGCCGCGGATCGGCGTCCTTGCGGAAGTCGTGGTCCTCGAGCAGCACGTCCGTCGTGACGGCGAGCCGGTCCGGGCCCACGACGACGGCCGCGTCGTCGCCGATTCCGACCTTCACGTCGCGCCGCCGCGTCGCGAACGCGCTCGCGAGGCGGGCGACGATCGCGTCCTCGGGCGGGAGGCCGGAGCGCTTCTTCACGCCGCGGCCCCCCGTCGCGCCGCCGCACCCTTCCGGGTCTTCCGTGGCCGGCCCTTCGCGTGCGGTCCCGCGAAGGCCGCCCCGAGGACGTCGTCGACCTTGGAGGCGAACACGAACTTCAGGTCGCGGCGGAGCTCCTTCGGGATCTCGGCGAGGTCGCGCCGGTTCGCCTTCGGGAGGATGACGGTGCCGATCCCGGCGCGGCGGGCCGCGAGGACCTTCTCCTTGACGCCCCCGATCGGCGAGGACGTCGCCGCGCAGCGTGATCTCGCCCGTCATCGCGACGTCGCGGCGGACGCGCGTGCCGCCGAAGGCCGAGATCATCGCGCTCGCCATCGTGACGCCGGCCGACGGGCCGTCCTTCGGGATCGCGCCCTCGGGGACGTGGACGTGGACGTCGTGCGTCTCGAAGTAGTCCGGGGCCAGGCCGTAGCGGTCCGCGCGCGAGCGCGCGAACGTGAGGGCGGCCTGCGCGGACTCCTTCATGACGTCCCCGAGCTGTCCCGTGAGCTGGAGCTTGCCCTTGCCGCGCACGGCGCGCGCCTCGACGATGAGGACGTCGCCGCCGACGGCCGTCCACGCGAGCCCCGTGGCGGTGCCGACCTGGTCCGTCCGGAGGGCCTCGTCGCGCGTGAACCTCTGGATGCCGAGGAACGCCTTGACCTCCCGCGGCGTCACGACGACCGGCTTCTTCTTGCCGGAGGCCCAGCGCACGGCGACCTTGCGGCAGCACGAGCCGATCTCGCGCTCGAAGCTCCGGAGCCCCGCCTCGCGCGTGTAGTTCTCGACGATCGCGCGGAGCGCGTCGTCCTTGAACGTGACGGCGCCCTCCGGGAGGCCGTTCTCCCTGCGCTGCTTCGGGACGGTGTGCGTCTTCGCGATCGCGATCTTCTCCTCGAGCGTGTAGCCCGAGAGGCGGATGACCTCCATCCGGTCGAGGAAGGCCGGCTGGATCGTGTCGAGGACGTTCGCGGTCGTGATGAAGAGGACCTTCGAGAGGTCGTAGTTCACGCCGAGGTAGTGGTCGCGAAACGTCCTGTTCTGCTCGGGGTCGAGGACCTCGAGCAGCGCCGACGACGGGTCGCCGCGGAAGTCGGCGCCGATCTTGTCGACCTCGTCGAGGATGTAGACGGGGTTCGACGTCCCGGCCTGGGCGAGACCCTGGATGATGCGGCCCGGCATCGCGCCGACGTACGTGCGGCGGTGGCCGCGGATCTCGGCCTCGTCGCGCACGCCGCCGAGGGACAGGCGCAGGAACTTGCGGTCGAGCGCCCGGGCGATCGAGCGTCCGAGCGACGTCTTGCCGACTCCGGGCGGACCGACGAAGCAGAGGATGGGCCCCTTCGACTCGGGCGCGAGCTTGCGCACCGCGAGGAACTCGAGGATCCGCTGCTTGACCTTCTCGAGGTCGTAGTGGTCCTCGTCGAGGATCTTCCGCGCCCGCGCGAGGTCGAGGCTGTCGGCCGAGACGACGCCCCACGGGAGGTTCACGAGCCAGTCGAGGTACGTCCGCAGCATCGCGTTCTCGGCCGAGTCGGGGTTCCCGCGCTCGAGGCGCTTGACCTGCTTCTCGATCTCCTGCGCGGCCTCCTCGGGGATCTTCTTCTCGGCGATCTTCGTGCGGTACGCCGCGATCTCCTCGGAGAGGTCCTCCGTCTCGCCGAGCTCCTGCTGGATCGCCTTGAGCTGCTGGCGCAGGAAGTACTCGCGCTGGCTCTTGTCGATCTCTCCCTTGGCGGCGCCGGAGATCTCCTGCTGGACCGTCAGGACGCGCACCTCGCGGCGGAGGATCTCGAGGACGGTCTTCAGGCGCTCGACGGCGGGAATCGTCTCGAGGATCTTCTGGGCCTCCTCGATCTTGAGCTCCAGGTTCGAGGCCGCGAGGTCGGCGAGGCGGGCGGGCTCGTCGAGCCCCGCCGCGACGACCATGACCTCGGGCGAGATGGCCTTGCCGAGCGCGACGGTCTTCTCGAGCGACTCCTTGGCGCTCCTCACGAGCGCCTCGACCTCCTCGGGCGGCGGCGTCTGGGCCTCGGGCTCCGGGATGCGCGTGACCTTGGCGCGGAGCGCCGGCGCGTCCGCGAGGATCGACTCGACCTTGACGCGCGAGAGGCCCTGCACGAGGAGGCGGATGCGCCCGTCCGGGAGCTTGAGCATCCGCATGACGGCGGCCGCCGTCCCGATCGTGTAGAGGTCGTCCGCGGTCGGCTCCTCGACGGAGGCGTCCCTCTGGGCGACGAGGAGGAGGATGCGCTGCTCGGCGAGCGCGGCGTCCACGGCCGCGATCGACTTCTCGCGCGACACGGAGAGGGGCACGATGACGTAGGGGAACAGGACGACGTCCTTCAGCGGCAGGACCGGAAGGATGTCGGGGATCGCGACGGGCGCGCCCGCGCCCGGGTCCGGCGGTGCTCATCAGCTCTTCTTGCCTTTCACGATCGGGATCGTCCTTCCCGTGCCGCCCGAACGCTTCGGGATGTCGAGCGTCAGGAGGCCGTCCGCGTACGTGGCGCGCGAGCCCTCGGGATCGGGATCCTCCGGCAGCTCGAGGGCGCGCTCGAACGCGCCGGCCGCGCGCTCGACGCGCAGGAAGACCCCGTCCTCGCGGTCGGTCGGCCGGCGCGTCCCGCGCAGGGTCAGGACCCGGCCGCGGACGTCGACCGCGATCTCCTCCGGGTTCGCGCCCGGGATCTCGAACGTGAGGCGCCAGAGGCGGCCGTGGTCCACGACGTCGACGGGCGGGACGAGGGCCGGGCCGCTCCGGCGGCTCGAGCTCGCCGCTCTTCACGAAGAAGCCGACGGGGATCTCGCGCTTCCTCATTTCTTCCCTCCGGGGGCGCGTCCGAGGAGCGCCTTGAGCTCGTCCACGAAGTCGCCGAGGTCCTCGAAGCGCCGGTAGACCGACGCGAAGCGGACGTACGCGACCTGGTCGATGTCCTTGAGCTTCTCCATGATCTTCGTGCCGAGCTCGATCGTCGTCATCTCGCGCGGCTCGCGGGCGGACAGCTCGGCCTCGACCGCGTCGCAGATGTCCTCGAGCGTCTTCGTCTCGACCGGCCGCTTCTCGCAGGCCTTCATGAGGCCCCGGAGGAGCTTGTTGCGGTCGAACGGCTCGCGCCGCCCGTCCTTCTTCACGACGAGAAGGGGGATCTCCTCGACGGTCTCGTAGGACGTGAACCGCCGCTGGCAGGCGTTGCACTCGCGCCGGCGCCGGATGACGGCGCCCTCGCGGCTCTCGCGCGAGTCGACGACACGGTCGTCGCCCGCCCCGCAGTAGGGACAGCGCATGGGCCCCGAGCCTAGCAGGACCGGGGCGTCAGTTGCGCCCGAAAGGGAACGGGATGACGTCGCCGTCGTCCGGGGCCTGCTCGGGCTCCACCGCCGCCGGCTTGTCGGCGCGCGCCCCGCGGCGCACCTCCAGGAGGAGGTCGCACATCTCGCGCACCGCCCCGGCCCCGCCGGGGCGCGTGAGGCGCAGCGCGGCGGCGTCGCGCACGAGCGGCGTGGCGTCCGAGGGCGCGGCGCCCACGCCGGCGCGCCGGAGCATCCCGAGGTCGGGCAGGTCGTCCCCGACCGCCGCGATCTCCCAGCGCTTCGAGGTCCCAGCGCTTCGCGAGGAGGTCGAACGCCGGCCGCCTTGTCGCGCTCGCCCTGGAGCACGATTCTCGTCGGGGATCTTGAGCTCGGCGCAGCGGCGGGTGACGACCCGGGACGTCCGCGACGAGACGATGCCGATCCGGTAGCCGAGGTCGCGCAGCAGGACGAGGCCGAGCCCGTCCTTCACGTCGAACGTCTTCGTCTCCCGCCCGTCCTCGTCGAACGTCATCGAGCCGTCCGTCAGGACGCCGTCCACGTCGAGGATGAGCCCCCGGATCCGGGAGAGACGGGTCCTGAGGTCCTCGGGAACGATCGGCGCCGCGGGCATTTCCCGCCATCATAGGCGCCGGAGCGCCTTAAATCGACTCGACGCCCCACAGGTCGTGGAGGTGGAGGATGCCCTCGGGACGGCCGTCCGCGGCGACGACGAAGAGGGACGTGATCTTCCGGTCCTCCATGATCCGCAGCGCCTCGGTGGCCCACGCTTCCTTCGCGATCGTCTTCGGGCTCCTTCCCATCGCCTCGGCGGCCGTGTCGTTCATGATCGTCGGGCCGTTCTTCTCGAGGAGGCGGCGCAGGTCCCCGTCCGAGACGACGCCGACGAGCTTCCCGCCGTCCGTGACGCCGGTGATCCCGAAGCGCTTGCGCGACATCTCGTAGACGACGTCCTTCATCGGCGCCGTGGACGGCGACGAGCGGGACGTCCGCGCCCGTGTGCATGAGGCCTTCGACCTTCAGGAAGCGCTTGCCGAGCTTGCCGCCGGGATGGAGGGCGGCGAAGTCCTCGGGCTGGAACCCCTTCTCGACGGACAGCGCCATCGCGAGCGCGTCGCCCATCACGAGCTGCGCCGTCGTGGACGCCGTCGGCGCGAGGTTCAGCGGGCAGGCTTCCTCGCGGATCGCGATCGAGACGACGACGTCCGCGCCCTTGCCGAGCGTCGAGTCCTTCCGGCCCGTCATCGCGACGAGCGTCGCGCCGCGGCGCTTGACGTGCGGGATCAGCGCGACGATCTCCTCCGTCTCGCCGGAGTGCGAGAGCGCGAGGACGACGTCGCCCTTCGAGGATCATCCCGAGGTCGCCGTGGATCGCCTCGGACGGGTGCAGGAAGAACGCGGCCGTGCCCGTCGAGGCGAGCGTCGCGGCGATCTTCTGGCCGACGATGCCGCTCTTGCCGATGCCCGTGACGACGACGCGGCCGGACGTGGACTTCATGGCCTCGACGGCGCGGTCGAAGCCCTCGTCGAGGCCGTCCGCGAGCGCGCGGACGGCCGCCGCCTCGATCTCGATGACGCGGCGGGCCTGCTGCCGTGCGGGACTGGTCAAGCGGGACGAGTTTACTTGCCTTTGCCGAGGAGCACCGTTCGCACGCCCGTCGCGGGGTCGAGGCGGACGAGGCGGCCGTCGGCGTCGAGGAAGAGCGACGACGCAGGGCGAGCCGGCCTCGGCGGGCGGCAGGACGGGAGTCGAGCCACCAGCCCAGCGGTTCGCCGGGACGAGCCCGTCGCCGAGAGGGGAGACCGCGCCCGGACGCGGCGTCCACGACAGACGAGCTTCGCGGCGCGCTGCGAGGCCGGGAGATTTTCTTCGAAGGGTAAGAGGGCGACGGCGACCCGTCCGGGGGCGATCTCGCCTCCGAGGACGACGCGCGCGGCCGGACCCAGGTCGACCGTGCGGCGCGGCGTCGGCCTGCCCTCTTCACCTTCGAAGAAAAGCAACCTCTCCCTTCGCTCCGGCGATCCCGGCGACGGCGATCCGGTCGCCCGTGAGGAATCGAGCCTGCGGGCTCCGGAGATTCTGCAGCGTCGCGACGAGGGTCCGTCCGTCCGTCGAGGAGCGTAGTCGACTGTCCGTCGCGCCAACGAGATCGCCCGTCGCGCTCAGGCGCAGGGAGCGGGCGGCCTCGCGTCGTGCCGACAGGGTCCTCCGGGTTCCCGACGAGATAACGCCCGTCCGCGCTCAGGCGCAGGAAGGGAAGCGTCTCGCGGTCGAAGCGGCCGGTGACGAGGGATTTCTTCGAAGGCAGGGAGAACTCGGCGATTTCGAGGCTGCCGGCGCGACGTCCTTGCGGTTGGCGCGCGTTGAAGAACCTCGGGAAGAGACGGATCGTGTCCTCGTCGACGAACGCGAGAGCGCGGCCGCCCGTCCTCGAGCCGGAAACGCCGCGAGCTGCTTCGGGTTCGCCGGGTCCGAGACGTCGTAGGCGGCGAGCGTCTTGCCGTCGCGGATCGCGAGCCTGCGGCCGGTCGGCGAGAGGGCGAAGCTCGCCCAGCCGGACGCTCTCGAGCCCCGTCGCCGATCGCGCGCCCCGTCGCGAGGTCGGCGACGAAGACGTCGATCCGTTCGTCCTTCCTTTCGAAGAATCCGAATCGCGGCTCGCCCCACGCGGCGCGCGAGCCGTCCTGCGAGAAGACCGCGCCGTAGCCGTCGGACCCGAAGCGAGCGGCCGCTGGCCGCGTCGAAGAGGAACGTGCCGCCGCCGCGCCCGGCCTCAGAGGCCCGCCGCGCGACGAGCCACGAGCCGCGCGGCGCGGTCTGGACGCCGCCGGCGACCGCCGCGAGGTCCGTCGCCTTCGCCGAAGCCGCACCAGACCGCGTAGCCGCCGAGCAGGGCCACGGCGGCGCCGACGATCGCCGAAGAACACGACCGAGAACGCGCCGTGCGCGCGACGCGCGTCCGTGCGGCCCTCGGCGACCTGGACGAGACGTCGCGAGGAGGAGGCCGACGAGGAGGGACGGCCGCGACGAGCGCGATGGCCAGCGTCGACGGGATCTCTCACGTCGAGATCGCGTAATAGGGGTCCGTCGCGCGAGCGAGGGAAGCGCAGGAAGATCGCCGCGAGGAAGACGAGCGTCGGCGCGAGGAGCAGGTCGAGCGCGACCCACGGCGAGCGCAGGCGCGCGACCGTGACGACCGCGTGGCTTCCGAGGACGAGGACGACGGCGAGGACGAGCGCGGCGAGCGCCGTGTTGCCCGGCGTCGCGTCGAATCCCCAGAGGGCTCTCGCGCGTGCGGCGTGCCCGAGAGCCAGCCGGGCGCGAACGCGAGGAACGCCGTCGCGAGCGTGACGACGATCGCCGCGAGGAGCTTGCCGCTCCAGATGCGCGGCCGAGGGGATCGGACGCGAGAAGAAGAACGAGATCCGCTTCTCCCGCGGTCTCGCCGGCGATGACGGCTGCCCCGAGGAGGATCGCGAACGCGGCCGAGAGCGCCGTGGCCCCGACGAGCGCCACGAGGACGCGGCCCTCGGCCGCGTCCGGGCTCCGACCAGCCGTACAGCGAGCGAGCCGATGAGCGGCACGAAGCCCGCCGCGAAAGCGACGACGAAGGCGAACCGGCGCTCGAAGATCTCCCGCGCGAAGACGGCGGCGAAGGCTCTCATGCGTCCCTCCGGGCGGGGGTCTCGCCCGCGACCGCGATGAAGATCTCCTCGAGGGAAAGGGACGAGGACTCGGCGTCCACGACGCCCTCGATCGACGTGAAGCGCGCGAACGCTTCGTCTCCGTAGTTCGAGACGACGGCCTCGACGCCCCAGCCGCGCACCTTCACGCGCACGGCGTCGAAGGCCGCGAGCTCCTGGCCGAACTCGGTGCGGTCTTCCGTGGCCTCGTTCGCGTAGCGCAGGCGCCGGAAACGGCCCTTCAGCGTCTCGAGCTCCTCGTCGAGGACGAGCCTGCCGTCTTTCAGGAACCCGACGTGCGTCGCCAGGCTCTCGACGCCGGCGAGGTCGTGGGACGTCAGGAGGACCGTCGTCCCGCGGTCGGCGAGCTCGCCGACGAGCTCGTCGAAGAACGCGCGCCGTGCCACGGCGTCGAGGCCGAGCGTCGGGTCGTCGAGGACGAGCAGCTCGGGAGAGGACGCGAGGGCGAGCGCGAGCGCGACGAGCGCCCGCTGGCCCTTCGAGAGGCTGCCGTACGGCGTCCCCGCGGGCACGCCGAAGCGCGCGAGGCGCGCCTCGACGGACGGCGCGTCCCACGAGGGGTACAGCTTCGCGCAGAACGCGGAGAGCTGGCGGGCCGTCATCGCCGGCGGCGCGTCGGGATCCTCCGGCACGACGCCGACCTTCGCCATCAGGCTCGCGCGGCGCTTCCACACGTCCTCGCCGAAGAGGAAGCAACCGCCCGCGGTCGGCTTCTGCTGGCCGAGGAGGCACCGCACGAGCGAGGACTTCCCGGCGCCGTTCCGCCCGAGGAGGGCGTAGACGGAACCGCGGGGAACGGAGAAGGAGATTTCTTCGAGTGTGGGAGAAGGGTTGCCGCCGTAGCGCACGAGCAGGCGTCGGACCTCGACCACCGGGGCCGGAGAGGGAGATTTCCTGGAAAGTGAATTCGCCGGGTGCGGCGCCGCAACGGCTGACGAGGCGGCGCCCGTGGCCGCGGCCGCAGCCGAGCGCATGCCGGTTCCTGGCTCTCTTCCATTCGAAGAAATCTTCATCTTTCGTTCTTTCTGAGAAATCCCAGACTGCGCTTCACGTGCTCCACCGCCTCGTCGTTGCGGGCACCGAGCGTCACGGCCAGCGACGCGTAGCGCAGGGCGCCCGTCTCGAGCTCCTTCTCGCGCTCGCCTCGGGCGGGGACCGGCGGCTTGTCGGCCACGAACGTGCCTTCGCCGCGCTTCACCGCGAGGATCCCCGCGTCCACGAGGCGCTGGTAGCCCTTCGCGACGGTGGCCGGGTTGATCGAGAGCTCGCGCGCGAGGTCGCGCACGGACGGGACGGCCGCGCCCGGGCGCAGCGCCCCGGATGCGACGAGCCGCCGCACGTTCTCCTCGATCTGCTTCCAGAGGGGGACGGCGTCGGAGGGGTCGACGGAGAGGGCGCGGCTCACGGGCAGCCTCCGGTCATCGGGGGAAAGGGCCGGTTCACGAATTGCCCGTCCTTCATGACGATGTCGAGGCTCGAAGGCGTCGCGCGTCGCGAGCGTGAGCCCGGTCGGGACGGCGTGCCGTCCGCGCCGAGGACCGCCGGAGCGTGTACGATCTCGCCGGTAGCTCGCGTAGACGTACGGGTATCGTGCCCCACGGGTCCTTCCTCGTCGGGCGGCACCCAGCGGGCAGCGTCGGCGCGGTTCCGGATCGTGAGTCAGGGACGGGGTACGATCCCGCGAGGATCGACAGGCGAATCGCGATCGTAGTTCGCCATGTCGGCCATGTCGTCCAACGGCCTTCGCCTGGCTTCGAGCCCGCGTCGGATCGCCTTGAGGACCCTGCGGTCTCGCGAGGCCCGCGAGGATCCCGACGATCGGCCGACCGGCGACGCGGGATCTCGACGAGGGTGAAGCCGCGACGCGCTCTAGTCGTATCGCAAGCACTGATACACTAGACGTCGCTGCGGGACACTGCTCGTGTCATGAGCGGGCCGGGGGGGGAGCTTCCCGCTCCCCCCGCACCCCCATGGGTTACGGGTTCGTCTCGCGCCTCAGCGCGTCGAACTTCAGGAGGTCCGACAGGAACTTCGGGAGGATCGCGAGCGGCAGCTGCGTGGCCCTGTCGGACTTCGCGTGCGCCGGGTCGTCGTGGACCTCGAAGAAGTAGCCGTCCACGCCGACGGACGCGGCGGCGCGGGCGAGGGCGGGCGCGTACTCGCGCGAGCCGCCCGTCTCCGTCCCGAGGCCGCCGGGGAGCTGCAGGGAGTGCGTCGCGTCGTAGATGACGGGCGCGCCGAGCGCCCGCATCATCGGCAGGCCGCGGAAGTCCACGACGAGGTTGTGGTACCCGAACGTCGTCCCGCGCTCGGTGAGCGTGACGTTCGTGTTCCCTTTCGCGCGGCACTTGTCGACGATCTGCTTGCAGTCGTCCGGAGCGAGGAACTGCCCCTTCTTCACGTTCACGGCCTTCTTCGTCGCCGCGGCGGCCTCGATGAGGTCCGTCTGGCGGCACAGGAACGCGGGGATCTGGAGGACGTCGGCGACCTCGGCGGCGTGCGCGCACTGCTCGGGCTCGTGGACGTCCGTCAGGATCGGCAGGTCCGTCTTGTCCTTCACTTCCGAGAGGATCGCCAGCCCTTTCTCGATCCCGAGCCCCCTGAAGCTCGCGCCGGAGCTTCGGTTCGCCTTGTCGAACGAAGACTTGTAGACGAGGCGGTCCGCGACGCCGCAGTCGGCGAAGACCTGCTTGATCGCCCTGGCCATCTTCAGCGCGTGCGCGCGCGACTCGATGACGCACGGGCCGGCGAAGAAGACGGGGCGGCAGCGGTCGCCGACGGAGAGGTGGGGCGTGATCGAGGCGAAGACCTTCACGGAAGCGATGTTACCGAAGGTGCCGCCCGCGCGTGCGTCCCGCCGCGGGCGGCCTCAGAATGGGGTCATGAAAAAGACGCCCGCGTCCTCCTTCGCCGGCCTCGGCCTCGACGAGCGCCTCGTCCGGGCGCTCGCGGCCCTCGGCTACGAGGAGCCGACGCCGATCCAGAGCGAGGCGATCCCGCCTCTCCTCGAGGGGCGCGACGTCCTCGCGCAGGCGGCCACGGGGACGGGCAAGACGGCGGCCTTCGCGCTCCCGATCCTCCACCGCATCGGCGCCGGGGCGGAGCGCGGGACGGCGCCGTCGGCCCTCGTCCTCGTCCCGACGCGCGAGCTCGCGATGCAGCTCGCCGAGGCCTTCCACCGCTACGGCCGCGAGATCGGCGTCCGCGTCCTCCCCGTCTACGGCGGCGCGTCCATGGAGACGCAGCTCCGGGCGCTGAAGCGCGGCGTCGACGTCGTCGTCGCGACGCCCGGCCGCGCGCTCGACCACGTGAACCGCAGGACGCTCGCCCTCGACGGCCTCGCGGCGCTCGTCCTCGACGAGGCGGACGAGATGCTCGACATGGGGTTCGCCGAGGACCTCGACGCGATCCTCGCGGCGACGCCGAAGGGGCGCCAGACCGCGCTCTTCTCGGCGACGCTTCCCTGCCCGCATCGGCGCCATCGCGGCGAAGCACCTGAAGGACCCCGTGCGGATCGCGATCGCGAAGGAGGCCGCCGCGCCCGGCAAGCTGCCGAAGGTGCGGCAGACGGCGTACGTCGTGGCGCGCGGCCACAAGCGCGCCGCGCTCGGACGCATCCTCGACCTCGAGAGTCCCGCGGCCGCGCTCGTCTTCTGCCGGACGCGCCTCGAGGTGGACGACCTCACCGAGAGCCTGAAGGGCCGCGGCATGCGCGTCGAGGCGCTCCACGGCGGCATCTCGCAGGAGGGGCGCGACCGCGTCATGAAGAAGCTCCGCACGGGCGCGCTCGAGCTCGTCGTGGCGACGGACGTGGCGGCCCGGGGCCTCGACATCTCGCACCTCTCGCACGTCGTGAACTACGACGTGCCCTCCTCGCCCGAGGTCTACGTCCACCGGATCGGCCGCACCGGGCGCGCGGGGCGCGAGGGGGTCGCGATCACGCTGGCCGAACCGCGCGAGCACTGGCAGCTGAAGAACATCGAGCGCCTGACGAAACAGAAGATCGAGGTCGCGAACGTCCCGACCGTCGCCGACCTCCGCGCGAAGCGCCTCGAGCTCACGCGCGCGTCGCTCGAGGAGGCGCTCGTCGAGGGCGGTCTCGAGCACTACCGCGTCGTCGTCGAGTCCCTCGCCGAGGACCACGACCCCATGGACGTCGCGGCGGCTGCCGTGCGCCTCATCGAGCGCGCGGCCGGCGCGCCGGGGGAGGACGAGCCGGAGATCCCCGCGGTGGCCGCGGCGCCTCCGCCGCGGCGGGCCGCGCCGGCGGCGGGCGGGGGCCCCGCGCCCCGCTACAGGTTCGGCGGGCGCGACGCGGGGACGTCGGCGCGGATCTTCGTCGGCGCCGGCCGGGCCGCGGGGATGCGGCCGGCGGACCTCGTCGGCGCGATCGCGAACGAGGCGAAGGCGAATCCGCGGGACATCGGCGCCATCCAGATCGCCGACCGCTTCTCGCTCGTCGAGGTGCCCGAGTCCATCGCCGACTCCGTCATCCGCGCCCTGAGGGGCGCCACTCTCCGCGGTCAGAAGGTCGTCGTCCGGCGCGACCGCGACAAGGCCTGAGGGGGAAGAGCGACATGTCCATCCGCGTCCTCGTCACGGGAGGCACGTTCGACAAGGAGTACGACGAGCTCACGGGCCGTCTCTTCTTCAAGGAAACGCACCTGCACGAGATGCTGCGCCTCGGCCGCTGCCGTGTCCCCGTGACCGTCGAGACGGTCATGATGGTCGACAGCCTCGAGATGACGGACGAGGACCGGATGCGGATCGCGGAGATCTGCCGGCAGACGCTGGAGGACCGCATCGTCATCACGCACGGGACCGACACGATGGTCGAGACCGCGGCCGTCCTCGCGCACGAGAAGACCGCCAAGACGATCATCCTGACCGGCGCGATGGTGCCGTGGGCGTTCGGCAGCTCGGACGGACTCTTCAACCTCGGGAGCGCGATCTCGTTCGCCCAGACTCTCCCGTCGGCGGGGGTCTACGTCGCGATGAACGGCCGCTGCTTCACGTGGGACAACGTGCGGAAGGACCGCGCGACGGGCACGTTCGAGACGGTGAGATGAAGAAGGAAGATCTTCGAGGAAGATTCCGGAGGAAGAAGATTCTTCGAATGGTCCCGTGCGCGGGGGTCGCTCTCGCGTTCGTGGCGAGCGCTGGCCGCTGTCGGCTCCGGCTCGTGTCGAGCGCGGGCTGACGTTCGCGCTGTCGTTCGACGGCCGCGGCCGCGCCGTCACGAGCGGGCCGTTCGTCCTTCGGGTTCCCGGCGCGAAGGGCCCCCTGAGGATCGACGTTCGACTCGGCCGCGCTGACCGGCGGGATGCTCGACGCGCCGTTCCGGCTGAAGAACGACTCCGGCGTCGACCTTCTCGCCGTGCGCGTCGATCTGGTGTCCGTCACCGAGAGCGTGAGGCCGCCGGGGCAGCCGGCCTTTACGCGCGCGCAGGACGTCGCGCCGCCGCCTCCTCTCGCCTGGGACGCGATCCGCGCGGGCGCCGAGACGCCGGGAGAGCTGTTTCGCGGCGGGCCGTTGACGTTCTCGCCCCGGACCGAGGTCGTCGTCGTCCTCGGGGCCGTTTCCGGCCTCGCCGCCGAGCCGCGTGACCCGAAGCTCGAGAAGCTTCCCCGGAGCCCGCAGGACTCCGCGTGCCCCGGGCGCCCCGTCGGCTGCCGGGTGGACGCCGAGGGCAACGTGTGGCGGATCGAGCCCGCCGCCGAGGGCAAGCGCGGGGCGCTCTCCGAGCGCAGCCGGGAGGGGGCGGTGATCCGGTCGCTCCGGTTCGAGCGCGGGGACAGGCCGGTCGACGTCGCGCTCGCGCCGGACGGACGCCTGATCGTCTCCTTCGACGACGGCTCGAAGGGCGGGTCCTTCCGGGTGTTTCGGCCGTTCTAGCGGTGCCGGACGGGCGCCGGCGCGCCGGTCACGGCGATCAGGAGGTTGAAGTCGGCCCGGTAGAGCGCCTGGCCCTTCGCGTCCCGGCCCGTCGGGACCACGAACATCTCGAACGTCCCGGTCTGCGGGTTGTCGACGGTGTAGGTCCCCTCGCGCAGGTTGTCGCCGCCGGGCGCGGCGAGCGTCAGCGTGAACTGCTTCAGTCCGGCGCGTGCCGACGGCTCGAGGTACTCGGTGAGGACGAGATCGACCGGCCCGCGGCCGTCCCCGCCCCGGAACCGGAACGTCTCGCCGATCAGCGCCTTGAAACTGCGGCGTCCGGGACATCGGGCCCGGCGGCGACGAGGACCGACGGTCTGAGCGCGGCGGCCGCGAGGCCGGTCGCGACGGTGGCGAGGAACTGTGTGCGCGTCGTCTTCATCGGATGCCTCCGGGGAGTGTTTGTGCCACGATGCGGCGCATGCTCGAGAGTCTGACGTTCGGAGATTTCTCTGGAAGGATCGGAGAGGAGTTTCGCGTCGTCGGCAGGGACGCGCCGGTCGCCCTCGCGCTCGTCGAGGCGACCGACCTCTCGCGACCGGGTGCACCCGGCCCGCGGCGGGCTCCTTTTTCGCTGATCTTCCGGGGACCCTCGGCCCCGCTTCTTCCCCAGCGCATCTGGCCGCTGGAGCACGCGGCGCTCGGCCGGCTCGAGATCTTCCTCGTGCCGATCGGGCCGGACGCGTCGGGCATGCGGTACGAGGCCGTCTTCAACTGACGCTCGACCTCGAGCGGCGGTGGGCTTCCACTCCATGAGGACGTAGATCGCCCGTTCGCCCTTCGACGACGAAGCCGAGGCGCTCGTAGAGGCCGCGCGCGGGGTTGAAGATCTCGACGTGGATCGTCACGGCACGTTCCGGTCCGTGGCGGCTTCGGAGAAGAGCCGCTTGAATGAGCTCGGTCCCCACGCCGCGTCCGCGGAATTCCGGCAGGAGCGCGATGTCGACGAGCCGGATCTCCTTCGGCCAGCGCTGGACGTAGAGGCGTCCGGCCGGGACCCCGTCGACGTCGACGATCGATCTCTCGGCCTCCGGGTACTGCTCGTCCCAGTAGGTCGTCTGCGCGTCGAACTGCTGGCGGACGAAGGCGTCCTTCTGTTCGTCCGTCCACGGCACGGGCGCGAGCTCCTCGGTGCGCGTCGAGCCGTAGATCCGGCAGAGGAGGTCGCGGTCCTCCGGACGGATCGGGCGCAGCGCGATCGGCGTTCGGCACGGCGTCGCTCAGGTCCGCGGCGGGAAGACGCCCTGCAGGGCGATGCAGAAGTTGAGCGTGAGGTAGGGCTGCATGTTGTTGTGCGGCTGGTCGCCGCCCGCGGGGGCGAGCATCTGGTCGGCCATCTGCGTGTTCGGGGACGCCTGGTACAGCGTTCCGCCCGAGGACAGGGCGAGCGACGCGGCGGGAGAGGGCACGTTCGTGTCCGCCAGGTCGACGGTGTCGGCCCGCAGCGAGTGGGCGTGCGAGGGGATCTCGGACTCGAGGAGGGTGACGGTCTCCGAGCCCGCCCGTCTCGCCGAGGTCGTGGAGGGACAGGCCCGGTCCCTGGCCCGGGTGCATCGGGGCGCTGCCCTGCATGTTCGGGAGCGCGAAGTTGCTCTTGCCGTCCCCGCCGTACGTCGTGCCGAGGAGCGAGAAGAGCGCGGTGTTCTGCGAGAGCGGGAGGATCTGCCCGTCGCAGAACGCCCAGCCCTTGGGGGCGAAGTTGAACGGGAAGATGCGGATCTCGGCGACGAAGGGATCCATGCGGTTCTCCTCAGGTCGGGGTCGGGAAGATCCCGAAGAGCGAAATGATGAAGTCGACGCAGAGATACGGCTGGAAGTTGTCGTGGGGCTGGCTGCCGCCCACGGAGCTCGACGGCGTTCGCGCTCATGGCCGCGGTCGGCACGTCGTTGATGTAGGGCGTCACGTTGAAGGACGCCGCCGGCACGTTGCCCCCCGGCGTGGTCTGTCCGCCCGGCGCGGTCGACGCGAGGACGGGATGCGTGTGCGCCGGGATCTGGGAGACCGTGAGCGTCACGGTCTCGACGCCGCCGGTCTCGGCGAGCGTGAAGCCGTTCCCGAAGTGAAGCGGGATTCTCCCGCGCAGGTCGGGCAGGGCGAACGTGCTCTGCCCGTCGCCGCCGTACGTCGTCCCGATGAGGTTGAAGAGCGTTTCGTACTCGGAGATCGGGAGGAGCTGGCCTTCGCAGAACATCCAGCCCGCGGGCGCGAAGTTGCCCGCGAACATCCGGATCTCGCCGACGTAGGGTTGTGCCATCGCGCGCTCCCTAGGTCTGGCTCGGGAAGATGCCCTGCAGGGCGATCGAGAAGTTCAGGACGAGGAACGGCTGCATGTTCGAGGTGCGCCTGCGAGCCGCCCGACGTTCGCGAGGCGTTCCGGGCTCAGGGACGTGAGGTTCGTCGGCGCGTGGTAGGCGTTGTTGGCGCCGCCGAGGACGGCGCCGCTCGGGCTCGCGCGTCCCCCGGTCGACGCCGTGGACGGCGCGCGACGCGACGTGCGTGTGCGTGGGAAGCTCGGAGATCGAGAGCGTGTGCGCCTGCTCGCCCCCGCGCTCGCCGAGCGTGTGGCCGCTTCCCATGTGCAGCGGAACGCGGCTGCGGAGGTCCGGCAGGGCGAAGTTCACGCGCCCGTCGCCCCCGTACGTCGTGCCGAGCAGCGAGAACAGCGCCTGGTTCTGGTTGATCGGCAGGAGCTGGCCGTCGCACAGGGCCCAGCCCTTCGGCGGGAACCCGAAGCTCATGATCCGGATCTCGGCGAGGAACGGTTCAGCCATTGATCCCTCCTGAGTGCGGACTGCGGGTTCTCACGGGCATGGCGCCCCGCCCGTGAACCCGCCGCCCGGCGGGGAAGTTGACGGACGCGACTCCGGACGGCGAGCCGTTGTTGGCCTGGACGAATGCGACGACGGCGGCGGTGTCCGTCGCGGCGCCGGCGTAGCCCGGAAGGCTCACGGTCGTCGACTGGCGCTGACGGAGGCGGAA
This sequence comes from uncultured Acidobacteriota bacterium, assembly GCA_963776915.1. Taxonomy (GTDB): domain Bacteria; phylum Acidobacteriota; class Thermoanaerobaculia; order UBA5066; family UBA5066; genus Fen-183. The sequence goes on from CAVZPE010000018.1 coordinate 283,366, forward strand.
GTCGAAGGCGCCGCCGGTCGAGGGGATCCCGTCCGCGCCGCTGCCCGTCATCGTGTTCGCGAGCGCGCCCGCTCCGCCGATCTGAAGGCAGATCTGGTACGTGTCCCCGACCACCGTGCCGGCGTTGAGGTGGATCCCGTTCTTCGGGAGAGGCAGCGTGCCGGCCGTATTGCCCGGCTGGGCGATCGTGTTGCCCGTGACCACGGCGTTCAGGGCGCCCGGCTGCGCGGTGGCGCCGCCGCCGGTCAGGAGCTCGATCCCGAAGACGTTGTACTGGCGGATCTGGTTGTTCGTGATCGTCGCCTTCACGGTGCCCTGGCCGGCGTTCTGCACCTTGATGCCGTCGCCCTCGGCGGAGCCCGAATTCGCGAGGCCGGAGACGCCGATCACGTTGTTGTCGAAGGTGCCCGTCACGCTGGCGGCCCCGGTGGACTTGAAGAAGAGGATCGCGTGTCCCACGGCGTCCCGGAGGGTGTTGTTCGAGAAGTTGCTCGTGATGTTGCCGGTGCCGTTGCTGCCGATCGTCACGCCGCCGCCGCCGGTCGCGATCGCGCCGTTGCCGTTCGTGAGCGCGTTGCCCGTGAAGACAAGGTCGTCGGCTCCCGTTCCGATGTTGTTCAGCTGGAACAGATCGCCGGCAGCGCTCTTGAAGAAGCTGTTCTGAACCGTGACGTTCACGACCGCAGCGTTCTGCGACTCGATCGTGAGCGCGTCGTTCGTCGGATTCGCGCCGCTCACGTCGAACGTCACGCTCGAGAACGTGATCCGGTTCAGGATTCCGCTCGTGTTCACGAGCCGGAAGTTGTTCGCGAGGCCGCCCTGGATGTTGCTGTTCGAGACGGTCGCCGCTCCCGTCAGGTTGTCGAAGGAGACGCACCCGTCGTCGAACGGGAGACGCGGCGTTGGTGCCGCTCACGCCGTCCAGCAGGCTGTTGTCGAGGACGAAGCCGGAGACGGAAGTCCCGCGGATCCCGTAGTTCGAGTTCCCGCGGATGCGGACGCGCGTGAGCGAGACGTTCTGGGCGCCGTTGAGGACGACCGCCGTCCCGCCCGGGCTCGCGGACGAGTCGTCACCGCCGGCCATGTTCTGGAGCGTGCCGCCCGTGCACGTCGTGTCGAGGGTCGTGCAGTTCCCGCCGTTGCCCGTCACGATGAACGAGCCGGTCGTGCTCGTGAGGAAGATGCCGCGCGAGCCCCCGTTCGCCGATACGGACTGGAAGGTGAACGTGCCCGCCGCGTTGTTCAGCGACACCGCGGTCCCCGTCGTCGTCGTCACCGTCACCGCGTTCTGCACGGTGGCGCCCGTGATCGCGCCGGAGTTCGTGACGCCCGTGCTCGATCCCGTGCTGAGGTCGAGGGAGCTGACGGTGAGCGTGTTCGCCGCGAGCGTCAGGGTCGAGTTGAGGGTCGGCTTGGAGCCGGAGGCGATCGTGAGAGGGCCGAGCGTGAACGTCGTGCCCTGGCCCCAGAGCGTGAGGCCGGCCTTGTTGAGGGAGGCACCCGCGTAGGCCGACGAGCCGGTGTGCAGGAAGATCGTCTGGTTCGTCGAGGCGTTCGTCACCGCCTGCGGGATCGTCGCGAGAGGCTCGTGGGACCGCCCGCGCGAAGCCGAGTCCGAGCCGCCCGAGTTGTTCACGTACCAGACCATGCCGGTGAGCGTGATGTTGATCGCGCCCGCGGCGGCGATCGTGTTGCTCGTGCCGGTGTAGGTGCAGACGGCGAGCCCCGCGGCGCCGAGGGGCGGCGTGTAGATGAAGCGGCCCAGGGTGTCGATCGTGAGCGAGCCGCCGATCCCGCCGCAGGCCGTCGTCGCCGCCGTGACCGCGATTCCGCCCGCCGGCGAGTCGTTCGCGAGGACCGAAGTCGCGCTGGAGACGGCCGGAGTGGCTGGAGCCCCGGCGACGCCCGTGATGAAGAGCTGCGTGTTCCCGACGCCGGAGTAGGCGTCGGACTGCAGGTTCGGCTGCACGTTGAGCGTGTAGGCCTGCGTCGAAGAGCAGCCCTTCGAGTCGGTGACCGTGATGCTGAACGAGAAGGCGCCCGTGGCGGTGGGGACGTTCGGGGTCACGGTGCCGCCCGACGTGAGGGTCATGCCGGCGGGGAGGGCGCCGCTCGTCACGAGGAAGCTGTAAGGCGCCGTTCCGTTCGTTCCCGAGAACGTGAGCGGGTAGGCGGTGTTGTAGGTCGCCGTGGGAAGCGCGCCGGCCGCCGGCGTGAAGGCCGGGATCGGGTTGATCGGCACGTTCACGGTGTTCGACGCCGAGCAGCCGTCGACGTTCGTGACGACGAGCGTGAGGCCGACGTTCCCGGTGGCCCCGGCCGTGTACGTGATCGTCTGGGTGTTCGTCGCGCTCGTGATCGTGCCGTTCGTGATCGACCAGGCGTAGGTCGTGGCGCCGGCCGGTCCGGACGCGCCGTTGCCGGAAGAGTTCGCGCACAGGGCGGCCGGCGTCGGGGTGATCGTGGGCGTGGCCGGCGCGGCGTTGACGGGAACGTCGAGGCTGTTCGACGCCTGGCAGCCGCTGGCATTCGTCACGGTGAGGTCGAGCGTGACGCTCCCCGAAGGTCCGGCCGTGTACGTGATCGTCTCGATGTCCGTCGCGCTCGTGATCGTGCCGTTCGTGATCGACCAGGCGTACGTCGTGGCGCCGGCGGGACCCGAGGCCGTGTTGCCCGTGGAGTTCCCGCAGATCGGAGTCGGCGTCGGGGTGATCACGGGCGCCGCCGGGACGGCGTTGATCGTGACGTCGAGGGTGTTCTGGGCCGAGCATCCGCCCGGATTCGTCACCGTGAGGTCCAGCTTCACGGTCCCCGAGGGGCCGGCGGTGTACGTGATGGTCTGGACGTTCGTCGCGCTCGTGATCGTGCCGTTCGTGATCACCCACGCGTACGAGGTCGCGCCCGCGGGGCCGCGGGCCAGGTTCCCCGTGGAGTCCGCGCAGACCGCGGGAGGATCGACGGCGACGGTGCAGCCCCCCGCTCCCGCGGCCGTGAGAGACGGCTGCGGACCGGCGAGCGTCGCACCGAAGGCGATCGTGTAGACGGGGCCGGCCTGACTCACGGCCACCGTGCCGCCCGCTCCGCCGATGGACGAGAGCGCGCCCAGCGCGGCCTGCACCGCAGCGGCCGTGGCGTTGAAGGCGAGGGGGGCCGTCGTCTGTCCGTTGAACGTCAGCGTGAACGTCCCCGCGGCGCCGGAGACGGTGAATCTCTGCGGGTTGCTGGCCGCGATCACGGGCGGCGAGGGGATCGCCGTGATCGGGACGTTCAGCGTGGCCTGGCCCGGGCACGCCGCGGCGTCCATCACGGCGACGGTGAGGCCGACGTTCCCGCTCGGCTCCCGCCGTGTAGCTGATGCTCGCGCCGGTCGTGGAGCCCTGGATCGTGCCGTTCGTGATCGACCACGCATAGCTCGAGAACCCCGGGGTCGCGCTCGCCGTGTTCCCCGCCGAGGCGGAGCAGACCTGGGCGGGCGCCGGCGTGATCGAGACGGCCACCGGCGGACAGTTGATGACGAGGAGGTAGCTCGCACCCGTGCCGGTGCAGCCGTCCGCGTCCGTCGCGACGACGACGATCGGGAACCCGCCGGATTGCGTGGGCGTCCCCGCGAGGACGCCGTTCGAATCGAGCGAGAGGCCGTTCGGGAGCGGGCTGGCGGTCGAGAACGTGGTGGTCCCGACGCCGCCCGTCTGCGTGAAGGTCTGGCTGAAGGGGACGTTCACGGTGCCCGTCGTCGCGACGGGGTTCGTCACGGCGATCGTCTGGCACGCGATGACGAGCGTATAGGTCGCGCCCGCGCCCGTGCAGCCGTTCGCGTCGGTCGCGGTCACGGTGATCGGGAACGTTCCGTGGTGCGTGGGCGTGCCGGAGAGCGTGCCGTCGGCGGCGAGCGTCAGGCCGGTCGGCAGCGGCGATGCCGTGGTGTACGTGATCGCTCCGGTGCCGCCGGCGGACGTGAACGTCTGGCTGAACGGCACGTTGATCGCGCCCGACGTCGTCGCCGGGTTGGTGACCGTGATCGTGGCCGTGCACGCCGGGATCCAGTACCCGAGGACGTCGATGAGGTAGTCCGTCGCGCCGGTCGAGCCGTTTCCGAGCTTGACCGTGCCGGAGGCGTCGGAAGCGAGGGCGACCATCGCGTTGCCCGCCCGCGTCGTGCCGGCGTTGAAGTTCAGGACGGTGGTTCCGGGCGCCGAGAGGGAGGTCTCCCGCGTACAGCTCGGTGAATCCTGCCGCGGCCGGCGAGACCGCCGTGACGTTGACCGCGAGACCGAGAGCGGAGGTCGGAACGCCGCAAACTCCCGTGAGGGTCAGGATCCTGGTCTCGCCCGCCGCGAGCTGCGGGTCCGCCGTTCGGGCCCGCGGGCCCGCGGGTGTCGACGGCCCGGCAACCCGGAACCGGGACGAAGGCCTGCCCGGCGGGGGCACCGGCGGCGAGCGGCCGCGGCAGGGCGAGGAGGACCAGGGCGGCCGGGAGCAGCGCGGGCCCGCGATGGATCATTCGACCTCCGGTGCGCCGTTGAAGCGGCGTGCTGTGACCCGGGGTTTCGCCCGGGCACTCGTTTCGAGGGGCTTGTCGGGCGCAATCCTACCTCAATGGGACCGAGAATCAGTCCGAAGAGTGAACACGAGTTTTCGACGATTTTCACGGTCGGGCAGGGCACGGCACGTCGCCCGGCGGCTGCCGGGCGACTCCGCGCCGAAGGCTCTCCCCCGCCTGCGGGGTCAGCGAACGGTCAGGACGGGGCAGGGTGCCGTCGCGATGACGTTGCTCGCGACGCTCCCGACGACGAGCTTCTTAAGGCCCGTGCGGCCGTGCGTCCCGAGAATGAGAAGGCTCGCCCCGCTCCTGTCCGCGAGGTCGGCGAGCCTCTTCGGCGCGTGTCCCGCGAGGATTTCGCCGCGCACGCGCAGGCCCTCGGCCCGCGCCTTCCCGAGGACGATCTCGAGCTTCTTCTCGACGTCCTTGCGGATCGTCTCCTCGAGGTCTGCCTCGATGAAGTCGTCCGCGACGCCCGAATGGCTCAGCGAGGCGGGCGGCTCGTAGACGTGGGCGACGATCAGCTCGGCGCCCTCTTTACGCGCCATCTCGATGGCCTTCTTGAGCGCGGGCTCCGAGGCCGGAGAGAAGTCGGTCGCGAAGACGATGGGCTGCAGGGCGACCGCCTGCCGCGGGGAGCCTGCCGGCTGGACGAGGGGGGTTGTTGCCATGAGACGCCTCCTTACCCTCACCTAGGCCCATAGGGCCCCGGACCCGCGCCGGGCCATGAGGCAGGTGAATCACGGGCCTGAAAGCCCGGATTCCCGGCGGACCGGCGAAGGCGTCGCTACGCGGAGACGCCGTTCGGAGGCGGCAGGTTCGCCGGCGCCAGGACCGGCGTCTCGAGCTCGGCAGCCTTCTTCTCGACGCCCTGGCGCGTCGCGCTGCGGTGGGCGCGCGCCGCCCGAACGAAGTCCTTGAAGAGAGGGTGCGGCTGCGCCGGTTTGCTCTTGAACTCGGGGTGGAACTGGCAGCCGAGGAACCACGGGTGGTCCGACAGCTCGACCATCTCCACGAACTTCTTGTCGGGCGACATCCCGCAGAACGTCAGGCCCGCGTCGCGCAGCATCGGGAGGTACTCCTGGTTCACCTCGTAGCGATGCCGGTGGCGCTCCCAGATCTGGGGCTCGCCGTAGGCGCGGCGGGCGAGCGTCCCCTCGCCGAGGTCGCAGGGGTACTTCCCGAGGCGCATCGTGCCGCCGAGCGCCTCGACCCCGAGGAGGTCGCGGAGCATGTAGATGACCTTGTGCGGCGCGTTCGGGTCGAACTCCGTGGAATTCGCGCTCGGCGAGGCCGCAGACGTTCCGCGCGTACTCGATGACCGCGCACTGCATCCCGAGGCAGATCCCGAAGAACGGGACCTTCGTCTCGCGCGCGAACCGGATGGCCTTGAGCTTGCCCTCGATGCCGCGGCGCCCGAAGCCGGGGCCCACGAGAATCGCGTCCGATCGGGCGAGCGTCTCGGGATAGCCGACGGACTCGAGCTCCTCGGAGTCCACGAACAGGATCTTGACCCTCACGTTGTTCGCGATCCCGCCGTGGTGGAGCGCCTCGTTGAGCGACTTGTAGCTGTCGCCGAGCTGGACGTACTTGCCGACGAAGGCGATCGTGACCTCGTCCTGCGGATTCTTGACGCGGTTGACGATCTGCTCCCACTTCGTGAGGTCGCGGTCGTAGTGGGGGAGCGAGAGGTAGTCGAGCAGGATCTCGTCGAGGCCCTCGCGCGGCGAACGCGAGCGGGACCTCGTAGATCGTCGGGACGTCGCGGGCCGTGATGACGGCGCGCTCGTCCACGTTGCAGAAGAGCGCGATCTTCTTCTTCATCTCCTCGGGGATCGAGCGGTCCGCGCGGCAGAGGAGGATGTCGGGCTGGATCCCGATCGAGCAGCAGCTCCTTGACGGAGTGCTGCGTGGGCTTCGTCTTGAGCTCGTCCGAGCCCGCGATGTGCGGGACGAGCGTCACGTGGACGTTGATCGCGTTCCCGCGCCCGACGTCCTGGCGGAACTGGCGGATCGCCTCGAGGAAGGGCAGCGACTCGATGTCGCCGACCGTTCCGCCGATCTCGACGAGGACGACGTCGTTGTCGCCCGCGACGCGGCGGATGCAGTCCTTGATCTCGTCCGTGACGTGCGGGATGACCTGGACGGTCTTGCCGAGGTAGTCGCCGCGCCGCTCCTTCTCGATGACGGACTGGTAGACCTTGCCCGTCGTGACGCTGTTCGCCTTGCCCGTGATCGTCGAGGTGAAGCGCTCGTAGTGCCCGAGGTCGAGGTCCGTCTCGGCGCCGTCGTCGGTGACGTAGACCTCGCCGTGCTGGAACGGCGACATCGTGCCGGGGTCGACGTTGAGGTAGGGGTCGAACTTCTGCAGCGTGACCTTGAAGCCCCGCGCCTCGAGGAGCGCGCCCATCGAGGCGGCCGCGATGCCCTTGCCGAGGCCGGAAACCACGCCGCCGGTGATGAAAATGTACTTGGTTCCCATGTGCGACCTCCGCTGGGTTCAGAGAAGAATTTTCTGATATGCGGCGGCTGCCGATGCAGCCGCCGATAGATGCAAATCTTTGCCCGGGTGTCCGGTGTCAAGGGTCTTCGACCGCTGCGCGGCGCGCGGAGCGCGCCCTTGACTCCGGACATCCGGGGAACATCCGACTCTTTCTCCCGTCTCTGTTCTTTCTGAGAAGAATTTCTTCTACTCTTCTTGCATCCTCTTCCGTGTCCACGCCGATCGAGTCGCTCGTCGCGTCGAGCACCGCCATCGCCATCCCCGCCGCGAGCGCGCGCAGCTGCTCGAGGCTCTCGGCGCGCTCGAGCGCGTGAGGCGGAAGGGACGTCCAGCGCCTGAGCGCTTCCTTGCGGTAGCCGTAGAGGCCGAGGTGCTTGAGCGTCTTCAGGCCGGGCTCGGGCCGCCGGCGGTAGGGGAGGGGCGAGCGCGAGAAGTAGAGCGCGCGGCCGTCGTCGGCGCGCACGACCTTCACGTTGTTCGGGTTCGCGATCTCGTCGGGGTCGGAGATCGGGAGCGCGACCGTCGCGAGCGGGAACTCCGGGTGCTCGAGGAGGAAACCCGCGACGCGGTCCACGTTCTGAGGGTCCATCATCGGCTCGTCGCCCTGGACGTTCAGGACCACTTCGACGCTCAGGTCCTTCACGGCCGCCCAGACCCGGTCCGTCCCGGAGGGCAGCGCCGGGTCGGTCATCACGGCGCGCCCCCCCGCGGCCTCCACGGCCCGCGCGATCCGCTCGTCGTCCGTCGCGACGAGGACGAGGTCCACGCGCCGGGCTCTCTGCGCCTGCTCGAGGACGCGGACGACCATCGGAACGCCGGCGATCGGATGGAGAGGCTTGCCCGGGAAGCGCTCCGCGCCGTAGCGGGAGGGGATGACGGCGGCGGCCTTGAGGGGGGAGGAGGCCGCCGTGGGGTGCACGTTCGATACTAAATCGGCGTGCCGGATCGCGTCAACGTTGCGGCGGGGGCCCGAAACGGGAGGTCGTCACCGGCCCGGAGGGTCGATGACGACGTGAAGAGGATGGAAACGGGATTCGGGGGAGTGCTTTACCCGGCCGCCTTGTTGGCGCGGCCGACGTCCTGGCCGTTCTCGGTCTCGTCCGTCTCCTCCGCGACGAGGTCGTGGAGGGGAAGCGCCGTCGTGTCCACGGCGCCGGCCAGCTCGCGGATTCCCTCGCGCGCGGCGACGGAGTAGGAGTTCGACTCGTCGTAGCCCGACGCGGCGATCACCTTCTCGTACGTGAGGAGAGCCTTCGTGGGCTCCTGCAGCGCGTAGTGATACGTGTGCGCCACGGTCATCCGGGCCTGCAGGTCGTACGGGTTGAGGCGGAGGATCTTCGCGAGGAAGACGAGCGCGTCGGAGTAGCGCTCCTCCTCGAGCGCCACTTCCGCGCGGTGGCGGTACAGCGCCACTTCCTCTTCGAGAGTGAAGTCCTCGCGTCCCGAGGCGCCGAACGGCGTGCGGAACGAACGGAACAGCTTTTCGATCATTCGATCTCCTGATCGTTCCCGAAGCTGTGGGGGGCTCTATGCATACCCACGATAGGTTGTGGTTAAGGTACGACTATGGAGAATCGAAATCAAGAGCGAAACCGTAAGAAAGAAGGATTTTCTTAGAAAGTACCTTATTTATTTCGGGCGCTTTGGGCACAGCTGGCAGCGGCAACGCATTCATTAGGCAGGCAGCGCCAGCAGCCTTCTTTCATTCGAAGAGATTAAATCTTTATTTATTAATTACTTACGCCGGTTCGCGGCGTATTCGGCGGCGAGGAGGAACCCCTCGCGCGAGGCCGTCTCCGGGAAGGACGCCGCGAGCTCGCGCGCGCGTTCGGCGTGCGACTCGGCCATCCGGTGCGCGCGCTCGAGGGCGTCGAGACGCCGGACGATCTCGAGGATCTGCTCCGGCCGGACCGAGCCGAAGCCCTCGTCCTTGACGACGGCCTCGATGAGCCTTCGCTCGGCGCGCGTCGCCTGCGGCAGGCAGAGGATGAGCGGGAGCGTGAGCTTCCCCTCCTTGAGGTCGGAGAGCACGGGCTTGCCGAGGTCGGCCTCGTTGGCCGTGTAGTCGAGGAGGTCGTCCTGGAGCTGGAACGCGATGCCGAGCGAGAGTCCGTACTCCCAGAGACGCTCGCCCCACGTCTCGCCGCTCTCTCCGAACGCGGACGTCACGAGAAACGACGGGATCTTGCAGGCGCCCGCGAACAGGAGGGCGGTCTTGCGCCTCACGATGTCGAGGTAGCCCTCGAGCGTGAGGTCGAGAAGGCCCCGCCGCTCGGCGCCGATGATCTCGCCCTCCGTCATCCGGATCGTCACGTCCGAAAGCACGCGCAGGACGCGCAGGTCGCCCTCTTCCAGCGCGATCTCCATGGACTTCATGTAGAGGAAGTCCCCGAAGAGGACGGTCAGCTCGTTGCCCCAGCGGCGGTTGACGCTCGGGCGCCCGCGCCGGAGCTGGGCGTCGTCGATGATGTCGTCGTGCACGAGCGTCGCCGTGTGCAGGAACTCGATCATGGCGGCGTAGCGCACGTCGCGGCCGCCCTCGTACCCGAGCATGTGGGCGCCGAGGAGGAGCAGCGCCGGCCGGATGCGCTTGCCGCCGCCCTCGACGAGGTAGTCGCCGATCAGGGAGATCGTCGGGATCCCGGAGCGGGTCCGTTCGACGAGGGCCGTCTCGACGTCCCTGAGCTTCCCCTCGATCGGTCGAGAGGGCGGTCAGGAGCCGGCGCCCGTTCTCGCGCTCCTCCGCCGGAAGCGTCGCGACGAGAAGGCGGTCCTTGAGAGAGGTCTGGCTCATTCGCGCGGGGCATCTTACCGCCCCTTCCGCCCGGTCTACGCCTCGGGTGCACCCGCAGGATGGCGCTTTCCCGGATTCCATGTTCGATCTCCTCGAGGGCGCTGCCCTTGCCCCCGTTCTGCGCTGAAACCCGGCTCGGCGCGGCACGTAGGACGAGCATGCCTTCCCGCCGTGGCGCGGCCCTGCTCGCATTGGTCTTTGCCCTCGCGGGGCCGTCGCGCCTCCGGGCCGACGAGCGCGTGGACGGGTGGAGGAGAGACCTCGCGGCCCTTTCTGCCGAGCTCGTCCGGGTGCATCCGCGGTTCCGGGCGTGCGGCCTTCCGGCCGACCTGGAGCGCGCACGGGACGCCCTCGCGACCCGGCTCGGCTCCCTGTCGGACGCGCAGATCGTCGTGGAGCTCCAGAGGTTCCTCGCTCGAGCCGGGGACGGCCACACGCTCGTGTGGCCTTTCGGAATGAAGCGAGGCGTCCTCGCGCGCGTTCCCCTGGGGCTCTGGTCGTTCGCGGACGGACTCTGGGTCGTGCAGGCCGACGATCCGGAGCTCGTCGGCCAAGGGTCGTGAGGATCGGAGAGCTCTCCCCGGGGGAGGCCCTGCGGCGCGTCCGGCCGTTCCTCAGCGCCGACAACGAGAACCAGGCGGCGTGGGCGGCTCCCTTCTATCTCACGCTGACGGACGTCCTCGTCGCGATCGGCGCGTCGGACTCTGCGGTTGCGGCGACGTTCACGTTCGACGAGGCCGGCGCGGTGCGTCTCGCCGGCCGCGCCCGTGGATCCCGAGCGCCTCGAGCTGAAGCTCGTCGCGCCTCCGGGACCGGCCGGAAGCTCCTGGCTCCGGCGCGCGCGCGAGCCGTTCTACGTCGAGGAGATCCGCCCCGGGCTCGCCTACGTCGCGGTGAACGCGATGCGCGACGGGAAGGCCGGCACGCTCGCCGAATTCGGGAGGAGCCTTCGGGCGCGGCTCTCCACGGTAGGGGCCGCGATCCTCGACCTGCGGCTCAACAACGGGGGAGACGCGGCGAAGGCGGACGAGCTCTTCCGCACGCTCGTCGCGTTCGACGCGAGGGGAGGCCGGCTTGCGATCCTCGTCTCCCGCATGACCTTCTCGGCCGCCCAGACCGTCGCCTCGCGGCTCGACCAGTGGACGGCGGCGACCTTCGTCGGGGAGCCCACGGGCTCGCGCCCGAACCACTACGGGAACGAGCACGAGTTCCGGCTGCCCTACTCGGGGGTGATGGGGACGATCTCGTCCGCGTTGAACCAGCCCGTCACCGCGCGGGACGAGCGCACGGAGATCGCGCCGGAGATCCGCGTGGACCTGCGCGCGGAGGATTATTTCGCGGGGCGCGACCCGGCGCTCGACGCGGCGGTCGCGGCTCTCGCGGCGGAAGCGCCCCCCAGGCCCTAGCCCCGGAAGTTCGTGAACTGGAGCGGGAGGCCGAAATCGGCGCCCCTGAGGAGGGCGATGACGGCCTGCAGGTCGTCCTTCTTCTTGCCGGAGACCCGGAGCTGCTCGCCCTGGATCGCGACCTGCACCTTCAGCTTGCTGTCCTTGATCGCCTTGACGATCTCCCGGGCCTTTTCGGTCGGGATGCCCTGCTGGATCGTGACGACCTGGCGCACGGTGCCCTTCGCCGCGGGCTCGACCTTGCCGTAGTCGAGGGACTTGAGGGAGACGCCGCGCTTGACGAGCTTCGTCTGGAGGATGTCGTTCACGGCCTTGAGCGCGAAGTCCGTGTCGGCGGTGAGCGTCAGCTCGCGCTCCTTCTGCTCGAGGCCGGCGGACGTGCCCTTGAGGTCGTAGCGCTGGGCGATCTCCTTCTGGGCCTGCGCGACCGCGTTCTGGGCCTCGGGGAGGTTCACTTCGGAGACGACGTCGAAGGTGGAATCGGCCATGGGATCACTCCGTGAGGATCTTCGTGCCCTCGGGCGGGGCGAGGGTGAAGTCCGAATCGGGGCGCTTCGCCCCGGAGATCTTCTGCGTGAACGTGAACGTGGTGCGGTTGCCGGCCGTGTCGAGGAGGACGAGGCGCTTCACCTCGCCGGTCGCCGCGACGGCGAGGAGGGACGCGGACTTGAGCGCGCCGGGCTTCTTCGGGGTGAGCGTGATCTCGACGAGGCCGTTCTCGGCGGGAGTCTCCGTCGCGTCGTAGCGCGCGAGAAGCGCGTCGGTCGACTCGAGGAAGACGATCGGGAGCCGCTCGCGGTCGCCGGGGGCGAGACGCCGGACGACCATCTGCCTGTCGGCCGCGACGTACTGGCGCCCGGCCGTGCCGTCGAACGTGAAGACCTTGCCCTCGGGGCCGTCGTAGTCGAAGCGCACGCGGTCGGGCGCCTGGAGGACGAGCTTCCCGGTCTCGGGAGAGGTCGGCGCGAATCCGGCGGGGGCGTACGTCTGGACGAACGTGCAGGAGACCGAGCCCGGCGTCGCGTATGCGGCGCGGATCTTCGCGAGGAAGCCGGTGAAGATGAAGAAGATCTTGCTTCGGAGGAGAGAAGGAAGAGCGAGAGGAACAGGGAGAAGAGAACCAGAGATTCCAGCGCGCTGCTTGCGCGCCTTTCTTTGAAGGTGAAGAGGGGCTGCCGCGCCGCGTGCGCCGGCGGCGCCGCGCTGCGAGGGCCGTTCGAGTGCGAACGGCGGCTGCATTGCAGCCGTCGCTAGAGAAATCTTCCTCTCTTCTCTTCTCTCTCTTCCTAGTGCCTGAAGTGTCTCTTCCCCGTGAACACCATCGCGATTCCAGCGGCGTCCGCCGCGGCGATGACGTCGGGGTCCTTCACCGAGCCGCCCGGCTGGATGACCGCCGTGACGCCGGCCGAGGTCAGCACCTCGAGCCCGTCGGGGAACGGGAAGAACGCGTCCGAGGCGGCGACCGCGCCCTTCGCACGCTCGCCGGCCTTGCCGGCCGCGTCGCGGCAGGCGTCCACGCGGCTCGTGCGGCCGCCGCCGATGCCGTACGTGGCCGTCTCGCCCGCCACGACGATCCCGTTCGACACGACGCCCCTGAGGACGAGGTTCGCGAAGCGCATCGCGCGGCGCTCGGCGTCCGTCGGCGCCCTCTTCGTGACGACCCTCCAGGCGCTCTCCTCGTCCGGGAGGAGGTCGCCCTCCTGCACGAGGAGGCCGCCGTCGATGCCGCGCGCCTCGAGGCGCGGGCGCGGGCCGGACTCCGGCGTCACCGTCAGGACGCGCAGGTTCGGCTTCTTCGCGAGAATCGGCTTCGCGTCCCCGGCCACTGCGTGGACGACGACGACCTCGAGGAAGCGCGACGTGAGCACGGACGCGGCGGCCGCGTCGAGCGTCCCCGTGTACGCGACGACGCCCCCGAAGCCGGCGATCGGGTCGGACTCCCACGCGGCCTCGAAGGCTTCCGCCATCGTGGCGCCCGTCGCCGCGCCGGAGGGAATCCGGTGCTTGACGATCACGAGGGCGTGCGCCCCGACGACGCGGGCGGTGTAGAGCGCCGCGTCCGCGTCGAGGAAGTTGTTGTACGAGAGCTCCTTGCCCTGGACGAACGCGTAGCGCGACAGGGCGGCCGGGTGCGCGGCGGCGTCGGCGTAGAGCGAGGCCTTCTGGTGCGGGTTCTCGCCGTAGCGCAGGGGAGAAGCGAGCGCGTACGAGAGGGACAGGCGCTCGGGGAAGCGCTCGCCGGTCTCGCCCGAGATCCACCGCGCGATCGCGGCGTCGTAAGCCGCCGTGCGCCGGAACACCTTCGCGGCGAGCCTGCGGCGCGTCTCGTCCGTGAGCGTGCCGCCGTGGGCCGCCAGCTCCGCCGCGACGGCGGCGTAGTCCGCCGGGTCGCAGACGACGCCGACGTGCGCGTGGTTCTTCGCGGCGGCGCGCAGGAGAGACGGGCCGCCGACGTCGATCTTCTCGATGGCCTGGGTAAACGAGGCCCCTGTCTTCCACACGGCCTCCTCGAACGGGTACAGGTTCACGACGACGAGGTCGATCGCGCCGACGCCGTGCTCCTTCGCCTCGCCGCGGTCCCGCTCCTCGGAGCGGTTGAAGAGGATGCCGCCGAAGAGCTTCGGGTGGAGCGTCTTGACGCGCCCGCCGAAGACCTCCGGGAAGCCCGTGACGTCCGAGACGTTCGTGACGGCGAGACCCGCGGCGGCGAGGTGCTGCGCGGTGCCGCCGGTCGAGAGGAGCCCGAAGCCCTGCGCGGCGAGCGCGCGGGCGAATTCGTCGAGGCCGGTGCGATCGGAAACCGAGAGGAGGGCGAGGCGGGGGGTCACGGCAGGTAGGGTCCTTTCGACTCGGGGTATTGCTTCACGATCGACGCGTCGCCGCCGGCCGTCTTCCACGTCCACGCGAGGAGCCGCGCTCCCAGCGTGATCGCGGCGGAACGTCTCTCGGCGGTGGTCGCGGCGGGAAGCCTCAGGGCCGCGAGCGCCTCGGGCGCCCCGAACGGGTCGGCGGAGAACCCGAGGAACGGCGACGGTCCGGGCGCGCCCGGGGTCTCGGGCGGGTACGCCATCGCGGCGGCGTGGAGGATCGCGCCCGCCTGGTAGGCGGCGGAATCGAAGGACGCGTGGCGACGGATCGCGGCCGCGAGGGCCCGCGCTCCGCGGGCCGCGGCGTCGCGGTGGGCGGGCGCCCCCGGGGCGAGGCTCTCGGCCGCGGCGGCGTCGGCGACGCCCTGCATGAGGCGGCGCGAGTTCCTCGCGAGCTGGCGCTTGAAGTCTGGGGGCGCCCAGGAGGCGGCCTCGGCCGCCATCCGCGCCTCCTCGGCGACGCTCCATCGCGCGGGCTCCGACCCGCGGGCGGAGGCGGCGAGAACGGCGGCGGCGAGAAGGAGGGCCGGGAAGGCGGCGGGCACGCGGCGTTTCATCGCGGGCGGATTGTACGGGCCGCGGCGTAAACTGCCGTCTCGTCGTCGGGGACCCGAGAAAATGAAGGGACGTCGCGTCTCGGTTGCCGGGGCTGTCGCCGCTCTCGCGGGCGGTGCGGTGATGGTCTTCCTCTACCGCGGAAAGGCGGCACCGGCGACCGCGCGGTTCCAGCCGAGGGACGTTCCCGGCCAGGACCTCGTCCTCCTGCCGGAGTCGGAGCGGCAGTTCGCGCGCGTGGTGATCGGGCTGAGCCCGATCGGGGCGACGGAGCGGAACCCGCTGCGCGGCGCGACGGACCCGCGGCTCGTGGACCTGAGGCGCCGGATCTACGGCCTGCGCTTCGAGCTGCTCCAGGGCAAGACCATGACGGTGGTGCCGGACTACGCCACGTTCTACGTCGCCGTCCCGGACCCGGCGATGGTCCCGGAGGCCTCGGGCGAGGAGGAGGCGGATTTCCGTTCGTACCTCTCGTCGCGCCTCGGGTGGTCGGAGGAGAAAATCCGCGCGCGCACGCGTTTCTTCCCGGTGGCCCGGCCCGTCATCTACGCGCAGGACATGGCGGAGGTCCTCGGCCATGACGCGGCCGGGCGCCTCGTCCTCGGCGTCGGCGCCGACACCGACCCGGTCTATGCCGATCCCGTGGCCCGGATCGTGAAAGCCTTCCCCGACGCGTTCTCCACGCGCACGCTCCGGGGCGTCCACGTCGGCGACATCAACACCGAAGGGGGCGACCTCGCGCTCAGCTGGCTCCCCGACGGCTCGATCGGCCTCCTCGTCGGCCGCCACCGTGCGATCCGCTACCTCGAGCGGCGCACCGGCCGGCATTTTCTCGGGCAGCCCCTGACGCAGGACCGGATCGAGGAGGTGCGGCGCGCGTTCTCGTCCGCGTTCTTCGGCGTCGACGTCGTCGTCGTCGGAGAAGGCGCGCTCCGTGACCCGTCACGCGGCAGCGAGGAGCTGTTCCACGCGGACATGGCCGTCGCGGTCGTGCGCAACTCCACGGAGGTCCTGGCGTTCGTCCCGACGTACGAGAGCCCGCCGGTCGACGCGAATTCCGGGCAGCTCCTTCCGACGGCGTTCGTCCGCGACGTCCAGAAGGAATACGACCTCGTGGCGGAACAGATGACGGCCCGCGGCTACCGCGTGGTGCGCCTCCCGTTCGAGGACCACCCGGTGCGCGCGCCCGTGAACGTGAGCAAGTTCATCGACGCGAAGTCCGGGAGGCCCGTCGTCCTCCTCGCGCGGTACCCGGAGCACCGGTCCCCGGCGCCGGGCGTTTCGAGCGCGATGGCCCAGCTGCAGGCCGCGGTCCTCGAGCTGCAGGATCGCCTCGACGCGTGGGAGGCGGCGCCGACGGGCGACGCCCTCGCGCGCCTCGAGGCCTCCCTGGCGGTCGCCTGGCGCGAGGTCGACGAAGCGGCCGTGAGCCCGAACCCGCTCTTCGAGAGGCAGCGCGCTCTGTACGAGGCGAACGGCGTGTCGGTCGTGGCCCTGCCGCTCTTCCCGAGCGGCGAGGGCGGCGTCCACTGCCTGATGCTGCGTTAGAAGATCTTCAGGACGTTCAGGCTGAGGACGAAGCCGTTCATCCCGCGATTCCGACCCGAGACGACCGTGCCGGCGTCGACCCGGATCAGCGTCGCCCACGGTCCCGCGAACTCGCCGGAGAGTCCCGCGCCGCTGAAATAGGCCCAGTCGAGGCCCGCGGCGGGATCCTTCACGCGTGCGTCCTCGTAGATCGCCTCGAGCCGGAAGACGCTCCCGATGACGTAGCCGTACGCGAACTTCGAGAGCACCGCCTCCTCGGCGCGGAGGGCCCCGGAGCGGAAGCCCCTGAGCGAGGTCTGGCCGAAGAACCCGAACGTGTACTTCGAGAAGCGGTCCGTGTTGTCGGACCCGACGTACCCGATCGAGGTCCGGATGCGCTGGAAGCGGGGGAGGTAGAAGTCCTTCTGCAGCTCGGCCCCCCACGTGGTGAAGGTGTCCTTGCCCGGGTCGTAGTCCGGGTTTCCCGGCAGGCCCCAGGAGTCCCAGCGCGAGCGCGAGTTCCACGCCCACCGGCCCGAGAGGGCCCACCCGCGCCAGTCCCACGAGAGCTGGCCCTCGAGCCGCGTCAACCAGTGGTCCGACGGAACGACGAACGACGGCGAGGTCTCCGTGTCGTCGGCGGCGAAGTCGCGATGCGACTCGCCGACGGTTCCCGTGAGCTTGAGGTGGCGGGCGATCGGGATTCCCGCCTTGAACGCGGCCGAGAAGGAGCGGCTCTTCACGCGCTGCGTCTTGTCCTCCTCGCCCTCGACGTAGAGCGCGTCCGTGCCCCGGATCGCGATCCCGAAGACGTCGACGCCGACGTCGACCGGCGAGCCGAAGAGGCGCGGCTGGCTCCACGAAGCCGCCAGGAGGACGCCGCCGAAGAGGACCTGGACCTGGTCGTGGCGCTTGCTCGCGTCGAGGTCGATCCAGTAGACGCCGAGGAGAGGCAGCGGGTAGTCGTAGGAGCCGTCGTAGAAGAGACCGCCGAGGCCGAAGAGGTGCCCGCGCTTCTTGTCCTGGGTGACGACGCGGGAGCCGTCCTTGGCCGTCTCGAGGTAACGCACGCCCTTCTCGGTGTCACGCACCATCGTGTCCTTCGAGGCGTACGCCTCCTCGCGCGCGGCCGCGAAGCCGGGGTCGTCGAGGCGCACGTCCGTGAGAACGCTCTCGCGCTCGATGACCGTCGTCCGCGAGAACGTCTTGAGGATCCACTGCCCCGTCGTGCGGGTGGGGAAGCTCAGCGGAGGGCCTCCGTCGGGCGCCGGCACGTCGGTGAAGTCGGACGTCTCGTCCACGGCCTGGATCTCTCCCGTCAGGTTGAGCTGGCGGGTCCGGATCCTGACGGCCGCGTAGCCGTCCCGGGCGATCCACACGCGCCCCGCGTAGAGGGGCTTTTCCGAGGCGGCGGCGCGCGGCTCGAAGTCGAGGGCCCAGCAGGGGATGCCGCGCACGGTGTCCTCTCCGACGAGCGCGTAGCGGTACGCGTCGTCGAGGGTGAGCGCAAGCGGCATGTCCGAGACCTTCTCGGGCTGCAGGAGAGGTAGCTCGGGGAGCTTCTTCCCCCGCCACCTCACGCCGTTGAAGTACGCGTCGTGCCAGGCCCAGTCGAAGCCCGCGCCCTTCTCGTAGAAGAACGGCCCCGCGAGGGAGAGGTCGAGCGTGTTGTTGAGGTTCGCGAACCGGAACCGCATCGAGAGCGTGCTCGTCGCCGAGAGCGTCTTCCAGCGCGCGTCGCGCGCCGCCCGCCACGCCTGGTGCTTCGCGAGGATCTCCTCGGCCGTGATCCCGCGGGCCGCCGCCACGCCGACCGCCGCTTTCGGCGCCTCGGCCGGCGCCTTCTCCCGCGCCGTCAGGCGCAGGGCGATCGGGCCCTTCGCGAGGGACAGGGACAGGCGGGCCGGCACGGCCGAGGCGGGGATCTCGAGCCTCTTCGTGGCCCCCGTCGCGAGCTCGAGGATCTCGGCCGACGCGTACGGCGTCGCGTCCAGCGTGAGCGAGAGAGGGCCGCCCTCGGCCGGTGCGCCGCCCTCCGTGCCGGGCACGAGGACGACGCCGCCGAGGTCGGCGCCCGAGACGACGCGGAACGCGTCGCGCGGCGACCCGTCGGCGGCGACCGCGGCGACCGTGCGCGAGTCGGCTCCGAAGTCCCCGGCGACGACGCGGGCGAAGCGCTCGAGCGTGGCGTCCTCCGCGGGCGGCCACGAGGGAGAGACGACGACGAACGGGACGTTCTCCGGCGCGAGCCGCGCCGCGGCCGCGAGGAGCGCGCCGGGCGTGCGGGCGGCTCCGCCGAGATCGACGAGCCCGGGCTTGCCGAACGCGACGGAGTCGATCGCGGCTCGAACCTCAGCGCCGGGCGTCCGTTCGTTTCCGGTCACGGCGATCATGTCGAGATACGCCGTGTTTTCTTCTGAAAGGAGGAGACGGGCCTCGGCGCTCACGATCTCGCCGGAGGCTCCAGGGCGTGCCGCGAACGCGATTCGCGCCTGGGGAGCGGCGGCGCGCGCCCCCGAAGTCCCCTTTCTGAGGAAATACGCCCGCGCCCTCGGGTCGCCTGCCGCGGGCGTGGCGAAGGCGATCACGACCAGGTCCGCCGTCTTCGCTTCCCGGAGGATCTCTCCGAGGCCCGGCCACAGGTCGTCCACCGTCGCGGCTTCGGCCGCGCGCACGTCGGAGGCGACCGCCGCGTCGGGCAGGTTCAGCGCGATCCCCCATTTCCAGCCTGCACCGTGGGCGTGCTCGGCGAGCTCGCGTGCGGCCGAGACGGAGGCGGCACGGCCGCCGGCCCACGACGCGGCGTCCAGCCTCAGGAGGAGGCCCGGCGCGTTCGGGGAGGGGGCGGCGACCGGCAGGCCGGCGATGCGGGCGATTCGCGCGTCGCCGGGCGCGGCCGTCAGCCAGGGCGCGACGTAGGGATGCGGCGTCGCGGCGCGGCCGGCGGAGGCGAGGAGAAGCCCGAGGAGGGCGGGAGAGGCGCGGCGCGACGACACTCCGCGATTCTACGGGCGCCGCGTCCGGGTCATCGGCTCAAAGCGCGTGCATGTGGTCGCTGGTGGGAGCGACGACCCGGATCACGGCGTACCAGAGCAGGAGCAGGACCGTGCCGAGGGCTTCGAGAGCGCCTCCCGCCCGGAAGATCGAGGCCACCTGGGACGGCTCCGTCAGCGGCAGGGCGACGGCGGCGGCGACGAGGGCGATTCCTCCGACGGCGAGGCCGAGTGCCGCCGCGAGGAATCGCTTCGGCGGCCGGGCGAGGTATCGCTTCTCGGCGAACCGGGTCAGCGCGATCCACAGGGTCGGCAGGGCCAGGACGAGCCCGAGCCCCAGGAGCATGTCCTGAACGTCGTCCTCGCTCTCGATTCCCTGGGAGGCCACGCCGAGCGCGATCGCGCCCGTCGCGACGAGGGAAAGCGCCCCGACGCAGCGGCTCCAGAGCGCGAGAGCGGTCCGGCGCGTCCAGGGGGCGCGTCCGTTGATGGGAACGTTCGTCCGCATCTGCGGGGGCATGCAATCCTTGGACGCAGCCCCCGCGAAAAGGTTTACCAGATCAGCTCATTTCTTCCTCTCGGATGCCAGGGCAGCCCTGGCGGCCGCCTTCGACTCCGGGTGCGGCATCGGCGCCGGCGACGGTGGCGGCACCGCCCCCGCCACGACGTCTCCGGTCGGAAGGCCCAGGTTCGCGCGGATCTTCCGCTCGACGTCGGCGGCGATGTCGGGGTTGTCGCGGAAGAACTGCTTTGCGTTCTCGCGACCCTGGCCGATGCGCAGGTCGCCATAGCTGAACCACGCGCCCGACTTTTCGACGATCTTCATCTCGATGCCGAGGTCCACGAGCTCGCCGGTCTTCGAGATCCCTTCCCCGTAGCCGATGTCGAACTCGGCGTTGCGGAAGGGCGGGGCGACCTTGTTCTTGACGATCTTGACCTTCGTGCGGCTGCCGACGACGGCCTCGCCGTCCTTGATCGCGTTGATGCGCCGGATGTCGATGCGCACCGACGAATAGAACTTCAGGGCGCGGCCGCCGGTCGTCGTCTCGGGGTTTCCGAACATGACGCCGATCTTTTCGCGGATCTGGTTGATGAAGACGAGCGTCGTCCGCGACTTCGAGACGACGGCCGTGAGCTTGCGGAGCGCCTGCGACATGAGGCGCGCCTGCAGGCCGACCATCGCGTCGCCCATCTCGCCTTCGAGCTCGGCCTTCGGGACGAGCGCGGCGACCGAGTCGATCACCACGACGTCCACGGCGGCCGAGCGCACGAGCGCCTCCGCGATCTCGAGGGCCTGCTCGCCGGAGTCGGGCTGCGAGACCATGAGGTTCTCGATGTCCACGCCGAGCTTCTTCGCGTACTCGGCGTCGAGCGCGTGCTCGGCGTCGATGAAGGCCGCGAAGCCGCCGCGCTTCTGCGCCTCGGCGATGATGTGCAGCGTGAGGGTCGTCTTCCCCGAGGACTCGGGCCCGAAGACCTCGACGACGCGCCCGCGCGGGACGCCGCCGATCCCGAGCGCGTTGTCGACCCCGATGGAGCCCGTCGAGATCGAGAGGATGGCTTCCTGTGGCTTGTCGCCGAGGCGGACCAGGGCGCCCTTGCCGAACTGCCGGTCGATCTGCTGGACCGCCTGCTCGAGCGCCTTGAGTTTTTCCTTGTTCACTTCGACCATGTGGTCTCCTTTGAGGCGTGCGGATTATAGGGACCGGAAAAGGGGATTCGGATTTCGGATTTCTCAGAAGGGTGAATGAGGGCCGCGCGCCGCGGGCCCGGCGAGGCGGCTACACCTCGCACCGGCCGCATTCCACCTTCTAAGAAAATCTTCTCTTCGGGCGAAACGGCCTAGGATGAGGCCGCCAACGGAAGGAACCCCACGAAAGTAGGGCTCTCTTGCAGAAAAATCAAGGAACTCTCTCCCTTCCTCTTCGCCCCTGGCCCGAGGTGTTCGCCGCGTCGCGCGTGACGACGCTCGTCGCGACGTGGTTCGGCGCGGGCTTCCTTCCGATCGCCCCGGGGACGTGGGGAAGCCTCGCGACGATCCCGATCGCCCACCTCGTCGTGATGGCGTGGGGAGTCTGGGGCCTCGTGGGCTTCGCCGCGGGCGTCGCCGTGATCGGGACCCACGCCGCGGGCGAGACCGCGCGCCTGCGCGGGCTGAACGACCCGTCGGAGGTCGTCGTGGACGAGGTCGCCGGTCAGGCGATCGCGCTGATCCCCGTCTACGCGCTCGTCCCGCCCGGGGCCATCGTCCTGAGGGTCGGCACGGTCCTCCTCGCGTTTCTTCTCTTCCGCATCCTCGACGTGTGGAAGCCGGGGCCGATCGGCTGGCTCGAGAGGCTGCCGGGCGGCTTCGGCATCATGGCCGACGATCTGGCCGGCGGCGCCGTCGCGGCCGCGATGATCGCGGCCGGGCTCCTCCTCAGGGGATGATTCCGGTCGCGCTGCGAGGTCCGGGCGTCACCGTCCGGGAGGGGGTGCCGCTCGCCCCGCGCACGACCCTGCGGATCGGCGGCCCCGCGCGACTCCTCGCCGAGGTCGACGACGCGGACGCCCTCGCACGCGTCCTGCGCGCCGCCGCGTCCCGGGGCCTGCCCGTGCTGCTCCTCGGGAAGGGCTCGAACCTCCTCGTCCCCGACGCGGGCTTTCCGGGGGTCGTCGTCGTCCTCGCCGGCGCGTTCCGCGAGACGCGCGTCGAAGGGACGGAGATCGTCGCGGGCGGGGGCGTCTCGCTCATGGCGCTCGCCGTGGCGGCGCGCGACGCGGGCCTCTCGGGGGTCGAGAACGTCTCGGGCATCCCGTCGTCCGTCGGAGGAGCCGTGCGGATCAACGCGGGCTCGTACGGCTCGGAGATCTTCGACGTCCTCGCGGCGGTGACGCTCGTCTCGCCGGCGGGAGAGGTCCGAACGGCGCCGGCCGCCACGATCGCCCACGGCTACCGCTGGACGTCCCTCTGTGAGACGGGCGACGTGGTGGCCGAGGCGCGGTTCCTCCTCTCGTCGAAATCCCCGGCCGCGATCGCCGCACGGATGTCCGAGGTCGCGGCGAAGCGGCGCGACGCGCTGCCGAAGCAGCCGAACGCCGGATCGATCTTCAAGAACCCCCCGGGCCTCTTCGCCGGGAAGCTCCTCGAGGAATGCGGCCTCAAGGGGCGGCGCGTCGGCGGCGCCGAGGTCTCGGCCGTCCACGCGAACGTGATCGTCAACACGGGCGGCGCGACGGCGGAGGACGTGAAGAGGCTGATGGAAGAGATGAAGAGGGCGGTCAAGGACAGGTTCGGCGTCGAGCTGCAGCCGGAGATTCAGGTCGTCGGGGAAGAGAAGACGGAAGAGAAGGACGAAGAGAAGATTTCCTAGAAGGGTGAGTGGGGCCGCAGCGCGGCCGAAGCGCCCCGCGGTGAATCGAGCGATCCGGCCCGCATTCACCTTCTAAGAAAATCCGAATCCGAATCCGAATCCGAATCCGAATCCGAATCCGAATCCGAATCCGAAAATCCGAAATCCCTCTCCTCCGTACAATGTCCCGATGGCCGATGCGTCCGTTCGCGCCGTGATCCTCGCCGGGGGCAGCGGCACGCGCCTGTGGCCGCGCTCGACGGACGCGCGGCCGAAGCCGTTCCTCGCCCTCGCGGGCGGGGAGACGCTCCTGCGCGCGACGTACCGGCGTGCCGCGGCCGTGGCCGGGGCGGACCGCGTGTTCGTGTCGGGGCGCGTGTCGCACGGGCCTCTCCTCAGGGCCGAGCTCCCCGAGGTGCCGGAGTCCCGCTTCGTCCTCGAGCCCGCGCGCCGCAACACGGCGCCCGCGATCGCCCTCTCGGCTCTCGTCGCCTGCGCGGACGACGCCAACGCCGTGCTGCTCGTGCTCCCGTCGGACCAGGCCGTCGCCGACGAGCCCATGTTCCTCGCCGCCCTCCGCGCGGGCGCGGCCGTCGCGGCGAAAGAGGACGCCTTCGTCACGCTTGGCATTCCGCCCACGCGCCCCGAGACGGGCTACGGCTACATGGAGATGGGCGAAGAGCGGGAAGAGACCGAAGAGAAGAGGAAGATTTCTTCGAGTGGAAGAGGGCAGGAGGTCGTCGCCGCGCGCGCGAACGGTGGCCCGGCGTCCACGCCGGCGGCGCGCCGCGTCGCGCGTTTCGTCGAGAAGCCGGATGCGACGCGCGCCGCCGAGTTCCTCGCGTCCGGACGCTTCCTCTGGAACGCCGGGATCTTCCTGTTTCGGGCCTCATTACTCCTCGAAGAACTTGCCAGAACCGCGCCCGCGGTCCTCGACGCCGCACGACGCGCGCTGGCCGCGCAGCGCGCCGGGGATCTCTCCTCATTCGCAGAAATCTTCTCTTCCTCCCCGTCGATCTCGATCGACGTCGCCGTGATGGAGAAGGCGAGGCGCGTCCTGACGATCCCGTGCCCCTGCGGCTGGAGCGACCTCGGGTCCTGGGAGGCGGTCTTCGAGTTCCGCGGGGGCGGGCCCGGCACGGACGTGATCGACGGGAACGGCGCCTCCGAGGGCGGCTCGGGAAACCTCGTCCTCGCCGGCCCGCGGCCCGTGCGCGTCGTCGGCCTGTCCGGGATCGCGGTCGTCGAGGCGCCGGACGGCCTGCTCGTCATGCGGCTCGGCTCCTCGGACGACCTGCGCCGGGCGGTCGAGAAGGGTCTGGCGTGAGCGACCGCATCCCCTCCCCGGCGGGAGCACCCGCGGCGCCCGCGGTCCTCGCGTCCATCGCGCGCCTCGTCGCGACGGTCCGCACGGCGTACCGCGGCCCCGCCGCCGCCGTCGAGGACGCGGTCGTCTGCCTCCTCGCGCGCGGCCACCTCCTCATCGAGGACGTTCCGGGCGTCGGCAAGACGACGCTCGCGACGGCGCTCGGCAGGGCGCTCGGCGTGGGCGTCCATCGCCTGCAGTTCACGCCCGACACGCTCCCGAGCGACATCCTCGGCCTGACGGTCTTCAACCAGCGCTCGCAGGAGTTCGAGTTCCACCCCGGGCCGATCTTCACGCCCGTCCTTCTCGCCGACGAGATCAACCGGGCGACGCCGAAGACGCAGGCCGCGCTGCTCCAGGCGATGAACGAACGGGCGGTCTCGTCGGACGGCGTGACGCGCCCGCTGCCGGAGCCGTTCCTCGTGCTGGCCACGCAGAATCCCGTCGAGTATCTCGGGACGTATCCGCTCCCCGAGTCGCAGCTCGACCGCTTCCTCCTGCGCATCTCGCTCGGCTACCCGGCGCCGGACGAGGAGCGACGCCTCCTCGTCTCGGGCGGCGCCGACCGCGTCCTCGCGCAGCTCCAGCCCGCGGTGGACCTCGCCCAGCTGAAGGACGCGCAGGAGGCGACCGAGCGCGTGACGGTGGCGGACAAGCTCATGGACTACATCCTCGCGATCGTGGCGCGGACGCGCGCCGGCAAGGACCTCCTCCTCGGCGTCTCCCCGCGCGGGGCGCAGGGCTTCTTCCGCGCCGTGCAGGCGCGCGCCCTCGTCGCGGGCCGCCCCTACGCCACGCCCGACGACGTGAAGCGCGTCGCGGCGCCGGCTCTCGCGCACCGCGTCCTCGCGGCGCAGCCCGGCGCGTGGGACGGGGGAGGCGGCCGGCGCGAGCGCGACGCCATCCAGAGGATCCTCGACGAGATCGCCGTTCCTCTCTGAGGCGGGCAGGCCCGTGACGCTGCGCGCGCGCCTGAAAAAGCTCCTCGACCCGGGGATCCTCGTGCGCGTCACGAACCTCGGGCTCGGATTCATCCTGCTGACGCTCGTCGTCGCGGTCGCCGCCACGAACACCGGCAACAACGGCCTCTACATCCTGGTCTCGCTCTTCCTCGGGGCGCTCGTCGTCTCCGGCGTCGTCTCGCGCCGCAACGTCGAGAACCTCGCGGTCGAGCTGGAGGGCCCGCCCGAGCTCTTCGCGGGCGTGCCCGCGCGGTTCACGCTGCGTGTCACGAACGCGGGGCGGCTTCCGCGGCGCGCGGTCCTCGTGAAGATCTCGGGAGCGGCCGCGCCGCTCCTCTTCGGCCGGATCGAGCCGGGAGCCACGGCGTCGCGCGGCGTCGACCTCCTGTTCCCGAAGCGCGGCCTGCGCTCGCTCGAGTCGCTCCTCGTCTACAGCGGCTACCCGATCGGCCTGTTCCGCAAGGGGCGCGTCCACCCGATGTCCGAGGAGCGCCTCGTCTACCCGGCGCCGGCGCGCGTCCCGGGAGTCCGGCCGGATCCCCGCGAGGCCGAGGGGGGCGACCCGCGCAGCTTCCTGCGCGGGCGCGGGCCCGAGATCCGCAACCTGCGCGAGGCGGGCTTCGGCGACGACCCGCGCGACGTCCACTGGCCCCAGACGGCGCGGCAGGGCAAGTTCATCGTCAAGGAGCGGGCGTCCGAGGAGGGGCGGGACGCCGTCGTCGCGCTCGACGTCGCGCGCCCGCCGGGGGCGCCGCCGTCGTGGGACGCCGCCTTCGAGCGGGCCGTCTCCGAGGCGGCCGGCATCGCGCTCCAGCTCCTCGCGCGCGGGAACCGCACGGGCCTCCTCCTCGGCGACGCCCTGGTTCCGCCCGGAGCGGGGCCCGCGCACCGGCGCGGCCTCCTGCGGGCCCTCGCGCTCGTGGCGCCCTCGGAGAGGCCCGCCGCGCCGCGCGCGCTTCCGGCGAGCGTCGCGGTCTTCCGGACGGGAGCCGGGAGGGCCGCATGAAGGACGTGCCCGAGACCGCGAAGGGCGCGCTCGAGTTGCCGTTCCTCCGCGAGCGCGTGCTCGCCGTGGGGTCGCTCGCGCTCCTCGCGCCCGTGCCGCTCTTCTTCGCGAACGCGCTCGAGCTCCTCGTCCTCGCCGTGTACGCGGGCGCGCTGGGGCTGCTTCTCCTGCGCGCCCGCCGGGGCGCGGTCCCGCGCCTTCCGAACGTCGTCCTCAACCTCGCGGGCCTCGCGTACCTGCCGGTCGTCTGGGCGGACGTCCGCTACGGGAGCCAGACGCTCCTGAAGACGATGCTCCACCTCCTCCTCTTCACGACGGTCTTCAAGCTCGCGGCGATCCGCAAGGAGCGCGACCTCTCGCTCGCGCTCGTCCTCTCGGGGATGCTCTTCGTCGCGTCGGTCTCGACGTCGTTCCACGTCGCGATCCTCGCGTACGTCGTCCTGATGGCGCTCGTCGCGTGGACGGTCCTCGTCAAGTGGGCGCTCTGGCGCGACCTCGCGGCCGCCCCCGAGGAGTGGGAGCGGGACCGCGCCGCCCGGGCGCTCCCGGGCGCGGGTCCGCTCGCCTCGTCCGTGGCGGCCGCGATCGTCCTCGCGGTCCCGCTCTTCCTCTTCCTGCCGCGGCTCAAGGCGCCGGTCGTGCGCGGCGCCGAGGCGGGGCGCGAGATCACGACGGGCTTCTCGGACGCCGTGGACCCCGACGTCTTCGGGACGCTCAAGAGGAGCGACCGCGTGATGCTGCGGATCACGAGCGAGCAGCCGCTGGACGCCGGCGGCGCGGTCCTGCGCCTGAGGACCCTTGCGCTGACGCGCTGGGATCACGGGGTCTGGAAGAAGCCCGAGCGCCCGGGGAACATCGTGCCGGGCCCGCGGGGCGGCGTCGTCCCGCTGGGTCCGCGACCCGGCAGCGGCGCGGCCATGACCATCGACCTGACGCCGATCCAGACACGCTCCCTCCCGGTGCCGCTCGGCGCGAACGGCCTCCGCCTGTCGGAGACGTCGTTCCGCAGCCCCGACCGCGCGCTCGTCTTCCTGGACGGGGCGCGGAACGTGAGCCTCGCGTTCGAGCCCGACACGACGATCCAGTACACGACGACGACGAGCCTGCGCCCCGCGCCCGACCTCGCGCGCGGTCCCGGGGCCGAGGGGCTCGGCGGGCCGGACTCCGGGGCCGTGAACGCGTTCGCGCGCGAAGCGCTCGCCGGGATCGACCCGGCGGCGGATCCGGAGGCCGCGGCCGCCGCTCTCGAGAGGAAATTCCACGAGCCGCCGTTTCGCTACGAGCTCGACCTCGCGCCGCACGGCCCGAACGCCCTCGAGGACTTCCTGACGACGCGTCACGCGGGCCACTGCCAGACGTACGCGAGCGCCATGGCCCTCGCCCTGCGCTCGGTCGGCATCCCGTCGCGTTTCGTGACGGGGTTTCTCGGCGGCGAGATCGGCGCCTTCGGACGCTACGTCCTCGTGCGCGGCTCGAACGTGCACGCGTGGGTCGAGGCGTGGTGCGGCCCGGAGAAGGGCTGGCTCACGTTCGACCCGACACCGCCGGCGGGACAGCCGAGGCTCGAGCGCGTGCCGCTCACGTCGCGCCTGAGGCAGGTCACCGACGGGATCGAGTTCTTCTACGACCGGTTCGTGCTCTCGTTCGGGCAGAGCGACCAGGCCGAGATGCTGCGCCGCCTCCGCGAGGCGGCCGGCGGGGTCGCCGCGGTGCTGCGGGGCGCCGGGGCCTTCCTCGGCGGGACGCTCGCGCGCGCCGCGGGCGGGCGCGCGTGGGCCGGCGCCGCCGTCCTCGCGGCGCTCGGCGCCCTCCTGGCGCTCGCGCTGAGACGCCTCCTCGTCCGCGCGCGCTTCGGGACGCGCGGCCTGCCGCCGGCCTCGGCCGCGTACCGTCGCCTCCAGAAGGCGCTCCACCGGCGCGGCGCGCCGCTCACGCCGTCGTCCGCGCCGGCCGAGACGCTCGCGGCCGCATCGAAGTTCGGCCCCGCGGCGGCGGCGCCCGCCGCCGCGATCGTCGGCGCCTACGTGAAGGAGTCGTTCGGAGGATTTTCTGCTTCGGAGGAAGAGCAGGAGAGCCTGGCACGAATCGCTCGAATCGTTTCAGGGCGGCTCTGAGCAACCGCACCGAGAGAGTTTCTTAGAAGGTAATAGGGGCTTTTCGCGGAGGCGCGGGCGGTGCGGCTGGCTGCCGCCCGCCTCTTCACCTTCTAAGAAAATCTTCTTCTTCTTCTTCTCTTCGGTCTTCCTCTTCTGTCATCCTCGACGTCAGAAGAAGTAGCCGTTCACGTCGACGATGACGTGCACGGTGCCGGCCGAGCCGTTTGCCACCCGGAAGGTCCCGGACCCGTCGGTCGCGAGGCCAATCACGGCGTTGTTCGCGCGCGTCTGTCCGGCCGAGAAGCTCAGGGAAGAGGTGCCGGGAAGCGTCGCGGTGCCCGGGTACACGGTCAGGTGTCCCGGGGCAGCGGGCTGCGTGACCGTGACGTTCATCGAGATGCCGAAGGCGCCAGACGGGACGCCGCACGACCCCGTCGCCTTCAGGGCCCGGGTCTCGCCGGCCGAGAACGCCGGGCCTCCGAGAGGGCCGGTCGCCAGGCGCGTGTCGGCGAGCCGGCAGGGCGTCACGGGGAAGAACGCGAGAGAGGCGCCCGGGGAGAGCACGGGAATCGAGGCGCTGCCCGGAGAGCCGATGCAGACCGCGGGATCGGGATTCGTCTCGGTCACGCCGAGGCCGACCGGAGTCCCGGCCGCTCCGGCGGTGAAGGTCACGGCGTTCGTCCCCTGGCCCGCCGTGATCGTCCCGTGGGTGATGGTCCAGGCGAACGTGCTGCCGGCGTTGGGCCTCACGGACGCGACGCGGCCCGGCGAGCCGGCGCCGACCGTCGCGGGCGCCGAGATCGCGAGGGGAGGTCCGGGAGGACACGTCACGGTGAGCGCCACGGGGACGTCGATCTGCGGGGAGAACGTGTCGCCGCTCTGGACGCAGACGTGCGCGGCGTAGTGGCCCGGGCGCGAGGCCCGTGGAGTCGAACGTGACGGTCGACGCGGTTCGCTCGACATGCGGCTTCGTCGGTGCCGGCAAGGCGTCCGACCGAGAACCATGAGACGCTCGCCGGCCCGCATCCGGCCGTGGCGAGACGGAGGAGGTTCCACCACAGCGGGAACGCGGCGTCGTTCGACGATCGTCAGGGTCGCGGAGGCCGTGCGTCCCGGACGCCTGGCGTGGACGCGAGCGACGCCGGGCGACACCGCGATGACGGGCGCCGCTTGCGCCGCGTCGAAGGGCGGGCAAGAGACGGTGGCCTGGTCGAATCCCTGGCTTGCGCCGAACTCGGAGTAATCGACCTTCAGGGTGTACTGGTTGCCGATCTGCCTCGGGGTCGGGCTGGGATCGATACGGATCGTTGACGGGCGGGCCGCAGGCGACGCGGTACCCGAGCCCGGGGAACGTGTGATCCATGGAGATGCTCGTCTGGAAGAAGCTCTGAAGGCGGAAGACGAGCTTGCCGTTGACCGAGATGTTGATGAGGGGAGAGGACGTGCCCGTCGCGGTGGCGAAGGAGAAATTCAGGTAGCAGGCGTCCTGGCGCGGATCGGGCTGCGTGCAGTAGGGAGTCTGCATGCTCCTGGACGTGATCGTCTGCGGCGTGCGCCCGCTGTGGGCGGCTCTCGCCCTCGTGTTCGGACCGGACTCCACGACGAGGCCGCTGGAGGAAACGGGAGTCCTGCGCGGCGCAGCATCGTCGGCCGCGCCGGTCGCGACCCGGAGGAGCAGCGAGGCCGCCCAACCGACCCGCGCGCATGCGGTCCACGACGATCTCGGGGCGCGCATGGTCTCAGGGCTGATACGGCGGGCAAGAGATGGTGGCCTGGTCGAATCCCTGGCTTGCGCCGAACTCGGAGTAATCGACCTTCAGGGAGTATTGGTTGCCGATCTGCCTCGGGGTCGGGCTGGGATCGAACGGATCGTTGACCGGCGGGCCGCAGGCGACGCGGTACCCGAGCCCCGGGAACGTGTGATCCATGGAGATGCTCGTCTGGAAGAAGCTCTGAAGGCGGAAGACGAGCTTGCCGTTGACCGAGACGTTGATGAGGGGAGAGGACGTGCCCGTCGCGGTGGCGAAGGAGAAATTCAGGTAGCAGGCGTCCTGGCGCGGATCGGGCTGCGTGCAGTAGGGAGTCTGCATGCTCCTGGACGTGATCGTCTGCGGCGTGCGCCCGCTCTGGGCGCTCTCGCCCTCGTGTTCGGCCCCTGGGACTCCACGACGAGGCCGCCGTTCTCGGTCGACGGCCTGGCTGTCGCTCGCGGCAGGCCGCGAACCGCGGTCGTCGGGCTGGGCAGCCGAGAGAACGGCGGGCAGGACGGCGAGCAGGACGAGCGCGCGCGTGGGTTCGCATCGGAGTCCTCCGGTTCGGAAGCAATCGCGAGAGACTCGGACTCAGTACGCGTTCTTGTGCGTGAAGCCCCAGCGCACCGTCGCCCAGAGGATCTTCACGTCGAGCCCGACCGACCAGTTCTCGATGTAGTAGAGGTCGTACTCGACGCGCTTGGCGATCGGCGTGTTGCCGCGCCAGCCGTGGATCTGCGCCCAGCCCGTGATCCCCGCGCGCACGCGGTGGCGGAGCATGTACTGCGGGAACTTCTCCTTGAACTCCTTCACGAACTCGGGCCGCTCGGGCCGCGGGCCGACGAGCGACATGTCGCCCGTGAAGACGTTCACGAGCTGCGGCAGCTCGTCGAGGGACGTCCGGCGCAGGAGCGCACCCACGCGCGTCCGCCGGGGGTCGTTCTCCTTCGTCCAGCGCGCGCCGTCCTCCTCGGCGTCCACGCGCATCGACCGGAACTTGATCATCCGGAAGAGACGCCCGTCGAGGCCCATCCTCTCCTGCGCGTAGAAGACGGGGCCGCGGTCCTCGAACCAGATCGCGACCGCGATGAACGGGAAGAGGACCGCGAGGGCGACGAGCCCGAGCGCCGAGAGAACGACGTCCATCGTCCGCTTCACGAGCGAGTTCCAGCCCTCGAGCGGCATCTGCGTGAGGTTGATGACGGGCAGGCCGTCGAAGTCCTCGACGCCGGCCTTGAACGTCACGTACTGGAACAGGTCCGGAACGACGCGCAGGTCGATCATCTCGTTCCCGACGTCCTTCAGGATCGCGAGCATCGTCCGGTGCGCCTCGACGGGGAGCGCGAGGAACACCGTGTCCACCTCGTGCGCGTGGATCAGGTCGCGGACCTCCTCCGTGACCCCGAGCACCTTCAGGCCGCGGTAGCCCTCGGCGCGCTTGGCGGGATCGTCGTCGGCGAACCCGACCGGCTTCATGCCCGTGGCCGGGTGCTCGAGCAGCTTGTCGGCGAGCGCGCGGCCCGCGTGGCCGGCCCCCACGATCAGCACGCGGCGCACGCCCGCGCCCGTGGCCCACATCGTCTCGAGGTACTTGCGGATCCCGAAACGGGCGAGCGAGACGAGGACGATGTCCAGGAAGAGGAAAAGGACGAGGAGCTGGCGGCTCGTGTACGTGAAGCCGCGCCAGAACGAGAGGATGCCGACGAGGAGGATGGTCCCGAGCGTCGCGGCGACGAAGATCGCGAGGACCTCGTCGATCGTCGAGCGGTCGCGCCGGATCTGATAGAGGCGGTGGAAGTAGAAGACGACCGGCCAGACCACGAGCAGGATCGGGATCAGGGGCGCGTAGTTCTCGAACGGCTGGCCGCCTTTGGGCGTGGGCCAGACGCTTTCGAAGCGGATCAGCCACGCCGCCCAGAGGGCGAGCACCGTCGCGAGGACGTCGGCCGCGAGGAAAACGGCCTGGAGGCGGCGGGTCTGGCGTCGGATCAAGCGGTCACCGGGCCGGTCATTTTAGCGTCGGTCGCGCCCGAGCGCTCGCGCGCGGCGTCGAGCGCGCGCCGGAACCCCGCCTGGAAAGCCGCGCGGGAGAAGCGGCCCGCGTTCGCGACGGCGGCCGCCTCGTCGAGGGGGAGCGCGCGCAGCCGGTCGAGGGCCGCGAGGACGCTCCGGGGTCCCGGCTCGGGCATCAGGACGCCCGTGACCCCGTCGCGGACGGTCTCGAGCGCGCCTCCGCGACCGAGGGCGATCACGGGAGTGCCGCAGGCCTGCGCCTCCAGGGGCACGATCCCGAAGTCCTCCTCGCCCGGCATGAGGACGGCCTCCGCCGAGCGGTAGAGCTCTCTGAGCATGTCGTCGTTGGGAGTGTCGGCGAAGACGACCGTCTCACCGGAGAGCGCCGCGAGGCGCCGGCGCTCGGGGCCGAAGCCCGCGATCGTGAGCGGGATCCTCCGGGCGTTCGCGGCCTCGATGGCGTCGTCGAGCCGCTTGTAGGGGGCGAGCGCGGAGACGATCAGGAGGCCGGCGCGGCGCCCGGGGGGGCCCGGCGTGTAGAACCCGGTGTCGACGGGCGGGGGGACGACCTCGGCATCCCGGCGCCAGAGACGGGCGATCCGGTCCTTCACGTTCGCCGAATTCGCGAGGAAGGCGTCGACCCGCGGGACCGCCGCGACGTCCCAGGCCCTGAGCGGCGCCCGCGCGAGGCGCGCCGCGGCGACGATCGGGGCCGGCCGGCCGCGGAAGTACGCGTCGAACTGGTCGTGCAGGTACCGCACGGGGGTGTGGCAGTAGCAGAGGTGGAACGCCCCGGCGTCCTTCTTCGCGTTCTTCGCGACGCAGTGGGACGTCGAGATCACGAGGTCGAAGCCGGAGAGGTCCCACGTCTCGGCGGCGGCGAAGAAGAGCGGGAGGAGCCGGCGGTAGTCGAAGCGCGGCGAGACGATCCTCTGGAGGAACGTCGTCCGGATCTCCCGCGCCTCGATCTCGGGGTGCTGCGAGAGAGGGAAGTGGAAGAGCGTGAAGATCGGCGCGTCCGGGAACATCCGGACGAGCTCGAGCAGCACCTTCTCGCCGCCGCGCGTGCCGGTGAGCCAGTCGTGGACGAGAGCGACTCTCATGCGGAAGGGGGAGGAGGATTTTCTTCGAATGAATGTGGGCGCGATACGCCGGCGAGGCGGCGTCGGGGCGCTACCCGCCGCACCGGCGAAACTCACCTTCTAAGAAATCTTTGTCTCTTCCGAAATCTCTTCATAGATCCTCGCGGTCTGCTCCGCCACCGCATCCCACGAGAATTGTCTCGCCCTCCCTCTCCCTTTCTTCCTCAGCAGATTCCTCTTTTCCTCGTCCCCGAGGAGCGCGTTCAGAGCGCTCGCGATCGTCGCGGCGTCGCGCGGGTTGAAGAAGACGGCCGCCTCGCCGCCCGCCTCGTGGAGCGCCGGGAGGTCCGAGCACGCGACGGGCGTTCCGGCCGCGTGCGCCTCGAGGACGGGGAGGCCGAAGCCTTCCGCGAAGGACGGGAGGACGAGCGCCTCGGCGAACGCGACGAGCGGCGGCACGTCCGCGTCGGGCACGAACCCGACCGCCTTCGCTCCCTCGGGCAGCTCGCGCCCCGGCGCGACGCCCGCGAGGACGAGCGAGAGTCCCGGGTGGGCGGCGCGGACGTGCGGCCACGCGCGGAGCAGGCCTTCGAGGTTCTTGTGGGGCTTGTCGTTGCCGAGGAAGAGAAGATAGGAGGAGATTTCTCTGGAAAGTGATTCGGGCCGGGGGGCGCGTCTCGCTGAGCCCGCGAGGGCGCCGCTTGCCGGGGCGCCCGTGGATTCGCCCGGCTCTCCCTCGGCGCGTGCCGCCGCCGCCCTTTCCCCCCATTCAAAGAAGTCTTCTCTTACGCCATTCGGGATCACGACGACCTTGCCGCCCTGCTCGGGTCCGAAAGCAAGAATCTCCCTCTTCGTCGATTCCGACACCGCGATCACGCGCGCGGAGAGGCGCATCGCGCGGCCCACCATCCACTTCGCGTACGCCCGCCTCCACGGCACTCCGTGCTCGGGCCGGTTCAGGTGCATGAGGTCGTGGATCGTCACGACCGTCGCCGCCGGCGGCCGCACGGGCACCACGTAGTGCGGCGCGTGGAAGACGGCCGGCTTCAGGCGCGCGATGGCGCCGCGCACGGCGAAGAGCTCGGCGACCGTGTAGTGGGGCGCGTCGCAGGCGACCGGCGCGACACCGGGCGGAAGCAGGACGTCGTCGCCCGGGTGCACCGTGGCGCACAGGTCCCACCGCTCCTGGCGCACGAGGCCGCCGAGGAGCCCGCGAATGTAGCTGCCGATCCCGAAGTCGCGCGCCTTGCGGGCGTCCACGAGAACACGCGGGCGGATCACGAGAGGGCCTCCTCGAAGAGGGTCCGCATCTTCCGGGCGGCGGACGTCCACGTGAACCCGGCTGCGCGCGCCGGGCCCTTCGAGGCGGCTTCCCGCCGGAACGCCTCGTCGTCGTGGGCGCGTTCGAGGGCGCGGGCGATCGCGCCGACGTCCCGGGGGTCGGGCAGGAGGCCCGCGTCGCCGAGCACTTCCGGCAGGGAGGCCGCCGACGACGCCACGACGGGCGTCCCGAGCGCCATCGCCTCGAGCGGCGGCAGGCCGAAGCCCTCGTAGAGGCTCGGGTAGGCGAAGACGCGCGCCCCCGCCATCCACCGCGCGCGCTCGTCGCCCGCGAGGTAGCCCGCGGGTCGGATGCGGGCGGCGTGCCGCGAGGAGCGCAGCCGCCCGGTGAGATCGCGAAGGCCCCATCCCTCGGCGCCTGCGAGAACGAGCTCGGGGAAGTCCGGCCTGCGGTCCCAGATCGCCTCCATCGCCTCGACGAGGCGCGGGAGGTTCTTGCGCGGCTCGAGCGTGCCGAGCGAGAGCACGTACGGCCGCCCCTCGTTCGGGGCCGGTCCGCCCGCCGGCGGCGGGACGACGTCGACGCCGTTGTGGACGACGACGGTCTTCCCGCCGGCTTCCGGGACGTGCGCGACGAGATCCCGGCGCGAGTGCTCCGAGACGGCGGCGATCCGCCGCGCCTTGCGCACGCTCGCGCGGATGAGCGGCGCGAAGCCGAGGCGGTTCCGCCACGAGTGCCACTCGGGGAAGAGGAGGGGCGTCAGGTCGTGGACCGTCGCGACCGAGGGCGGCCCGCCGGCGAGCGGGACGATGCCGAGGCAGCCGAGGAAGGCGTCCGCCCCCGCGCGGCGCGCGGCAGGGCCCGCGGCGGTCTGGAGCCAGAGCGTGCCGGGGAGGGACGGCGACGGGGCGACGGCCGTCCGGCCCCTCAGGGACGGGGGCACGAACACCGGCCGCGGGGACAGGAGGACGAAGGAGTCCTCCGATCTCTCGTCGAGCCAGGCGGTCAGGAGGCCCTCGAGGTAACGTCCGACGCCCGTCGGCCTCTCCTCGAGCGGCCGCGCGTCGACGGCAATGCGCATCCGGTCCATGTTATATTCCGCGGCTCCTCTTCGCCGAGGAGACTCCCCGCATGGACCTGAATCTGGAAGCGGCTTTCGACGAGCCGATCGATCTTTCTCATGAATTCGAGATCCCGAGCGGACGTCTCGAGAGGCCCGAGCTCCTTTCGCTGTCGCCGGTCTCGTTCACGGGCCGCCTCGAGCACGCCGAGCCGGGTTTTCTCCTGAGCGGGCGCCTCGCCTTTTCGGGCGTGGTCGCCTGCGCGCGCTGCCTCGCTCCGGTGCCGTTCGAGCGGCAGGAGGACGTCTCCTGGACGTTCCTGCCCGCGCACGAGAAGCCCGCCGACAAGCCGAAGGCGGCGAAGCCTCCGGACGGCAAGGCCGCGAAGGGGGCCCGGAGCGCGGAGAAGGACGAGGAGGACGGGGACGAGCTCCTGGCCGCAGACCTCGACGTCCTCTACTACGACGACTTCGTCGTGCCGTTCGACCCCCTCGTCGAGGAGCAGCTGCAGCTCGAGCTGCCGATGAAAGCGCTCTGCCGGGACGACTGCAGGGGCCTCTGCCCGCAGTGCGGCGCCGACCGCAACGCGACCCCCTGCGACTGCGCGCCCCCGCCGGACGAGCGGTGGAGGTCGCTCAAGACGATCCTCGAGCACGACGACAAGGACTGACGACGCCCCGACCCGCACCGACCAGAGGAGACCGACGATGCCGAACCCGAAGCACCGACACAGCAAGACGCGCCGCGACCTGCGCCGCGCGCACGACTTCCTCAAGCCGAAGCAGACCTCCAACTGCCCGAACTGCGGCACCGAGAAGCTGCCCCACCGCGTCTGCGCGTCCTGCGGCTGGTACAAGGGGCGCGAGGTCACGACCGGGGCCACGAAGTAGCTTGACGATCGCCGTCGACGCGATGGGGGGCGACCACGCCCCCCGCGTCAACGTGGAAGGAGCGGTCGCCGCGGCGATCGACTTCGGCCTCGACACGCTCCTCGTGGGGCGGCGGAAGGAGGTCGAGGCCGAGCTCCACCGGACGGGCTACACGGGCGGGCGGGTGGGCGTCGTGGACGCCGACGAGGTCGTCCTCTTCGACGAGCCCTCGATCACCCCGATCCGCAAGAAGCGCCGCGCCTCGATCCGCATCGCCGCCGAATGCGTCCGCGACGGGCGCGCGAGCGGGATGTTCACGGCGGGCCACACCGGCGCCGCGATGGTCGTCGCGAAGATGATCATGGGCGTCGTCGAGGGCATCGACCGCCCGGCGCTCGCCGCCGTCCTGCCGGGCCTGAAGAAGAAGCAGGTCCTCCTCGACGTCGGCGCGAACGTCAATTGCCGGCCCGTGCACTACCGCGAGTTCGCGCTCATGGGCCATTTCTACGCGCAGGAGGTCCTCGGCATGGCGAGGCCGAAGATCGGCCTCATGTCCGTCGGCGAGGAAGAGGGCAAGGGCACCGACACGACGCGCGAGGTCTACGGCCTCCTCAAGGAGTCCGGCCTCCACTTCATCGGGAACGTCGAGGGTCGCGACGTCTACTCCGGCGACGTCGACGTCATCGTGACGGACGGCTTCACGGGCAACGTCATCCTCAAGGTCTCCGAGAGCCTCGCGCACCTCGTCGAGCAGGCGCTCAAGCAGGAGATCACGCGCAGCCTCCAGGCCTCGATGGGCTTCCTCCTCTCGAAGGACGCCTTCCGCTCCTTCAAGAAGCGCCTCGACTACAGCGAGTACGGCGGCGCGCCGCTCCTCGGCGTCAAGGGCGCCTGCCTCATCGGGCACGGCCGCTCGAACGCGAAGGCCGTCCGCAACGCGATCAAGGCCGCGCACGACTTCGTCCAGCGCCGGATCCCGGAAAAGATCCGTGCCAAGGCGATGACGTTCGCGCCGCCCGCCCTCTCCCGGTAACATCTCCGCCTTCGCGAGGGAGGAGGACCGATGCTCCACGCCACCATCGCCGGCACCGGCCGGGCCGTTCCCGACCGGATCCTGTCGAATGCGGACCTCGAGAAGATGGTCGAGACGTCCGACGAGTGGATCACGTCGCGGACCGGGATCCGCGAGAGGCGTATGGCGTCGGAGGGCGACGTCCTGTCGGACTTCTGCGTGCGCGCGGCGCGCGCCGCCCTCGAGGGGGCGGGGCTCAAGCCGATGGACCTCGACACGATCATCCTCGCGACCTGCACGCCGGATCACCCGATCCCCGGCGCGGCCCCGGTCATCCAGCACAAGCTCGGCGCGAAGAAGGCCGCGGCTTTCGACCTGAACGCGGCCTGCTCGGGCTGGCTCTACGGGCTCCACGTCTCCGACGGCCTCGTGCAGAGCGGAAAGGCGAAGAACGTCCTCCTGATCGGCGCCGAGTTCCTGACCCGCTTCGTCGACTACACCGACCGCGGCACGTGCGTCCTCTTCGGCGACGGCGCGGGCGCGACGGTCCTCAAGGCGACGTCCTCCGACCACGGCGTCCTCGCGACCGCGATCCGCACGGACGGCGAGGGGGCGTGCTTCATCTCGATGCCCGGCGGCGGCTCGACCTACCCGCCGAACCGCCCGGAGACGCTCGCGGCGCGCCTCCCCTTCATCCAGATGAAGGGCGGCGACACGTTCAAGGCCGCCATCCGCTCGATGGTCGAGGTCTGCAAGGAGGTCCTCGGCGAGAGCGGATTCACGTCCGACGACGTCGCGTGGCTCCTCCCGCACCAGGCCAACGAGCGCATCCTCACGGGCACCGCCGACCGGCTCAAGATCCCGGCGGAGCGCTGCATGAACAACATCGCCCGCTACGGCAACACGAGCTCCGCCTCGATCCCGATCGCGCTCGACGAGTACGCGCGCGACGGCCGGATCAAGAGGGGCGACCTCATCCTCATCACGGCGTTCGGCGGGGGGCTGACGTGGGGGGCCGCGCTCGTGAGGTGGTGAGCGCGTGAGCGGCGTCGCGTTCCTCTTCCCGGGGCAGGGCTCGCAGTTCGCGGGGATGGGGAAGGACCTCGTCGAGCGGTTCCCCGAGGCGCGCGACGTTTACGCGCGCGCCGACGCGGCGCTCGCGCCCCTGGGACTCGTCGTCTCGAAGGTGTCCTTCGAAGGCACCGACGAGGACCTCAAGCAGACGGCCGTCACGCAGCCCGCGATCGTCACGCACGCCGTCGCGGTTCTCGCGGTCCTGAAGGCGAGGGGCATCGTCCCCTCCGTCGCGGCCGGCCACTCGCTCGGCGAGTACGCGGCCCTCGTCGCCGCGGGAGCGCTCACGCTGGAGGACGCCGTCGTCCTCGTGCGGCGGCGCGGGCACGTTCATGCAGGAGGCCGTTCCGGCCGGGCCGCGGCGCGATGTCCGCGGTCATCGGCCTCGCTCCGCAGGACGTCACGGCCGCGTGCGCCGAGGCGGCCGCGGCCTCCGGCGAGATCGTCTCGGCCGCGAACTTCAATTCGCCCGAGCAGACCGTCATCGCGGGCTCGGCCGCGGGCGTCGCGAAGGCGGGCGAGATCCTGAAGGCGAAGGGTGCGAAGCGCGTCCTCCCGCTCCCGGTGTCCGCGCCGTTCCACTGCGCGCTCATGAAGCCCGCCGAGGAGGCGCTCGCGCCGTTCCTCGCCGGGACCGTGTTCTCGCCGCTCGCGATCCCCGTCGTGAACAACGCCGACGCCGACGTCGAGACGGATCCCGCCGCGGCGCGCCTCGCGCTGCGCCGGCAGATCTGCTCGCCCGTGCGCTGGGTCGAGTCCGTCCAGCGTCTCGCCACGCTCGCCTCCTCGGCGATCGAGGTCGGGCCGGGGACGGTCCTCTCGGGCCTCGCGAAGCGCATCGCGAAGGACTGGCCCGTGAAGACGACGTCCACGGCGGCGGCGCTCGACGCCCTGTCCTGACGTGTCTGGCACGGTCACGACGAACGCGACCCGCGTCCTCGACGCGCGGAAGGCCCGGTACGAGGTCCTTCAGTTCGCGCCCGAGGAGTTCACGGCCGAGGAGGCGTCCGCGAAGCTCGGCCTTCCGGCCGACGACGTCTTCAAGACGCTCGTGGCACGCGGCGACCGCACGGGACCTCTCGCCGCGGTCATTCCGGGGCCCGCGCGCCTCTCGCTCAAGAAGCTCGCGCGCGTCTCGGGGAACCGCACGGTCTCGATGATCCCGGTCGAGGAGATGGAGAGGCTCACGGGCTACGTGAAGGGCGGCTGCTCGCCCTTCGGGATGCGAAAGCCGCTCGCGCTCTTCGTCCACGAGAGCGCGCCGGGACGGCTCCGCCTCGTCTGCTCGGCGGGCCGGCGCGGCGTCCAGGTCGCGATGACCGGGGACGAATTCGTGTCCGCCTCGGGCGCGACGCCCGCCGATCTGATAGAAGACTGACCGAAAGGAACGCCGATGGCCGTCTCGTTCTCGCTTTCCGGAAAGGTCGCCCTCGTCACCGGGGGCTCTCAGGGGATCGGGGAGTCGATCGCGAAGGCGCTCGCGACCTACGGTGCGTACGTCGTCGTCGCGGCGCGGAGCGAGGCGAAGGCCGCGGCCGTCGCGAGCGCCATCGTCGCCGAGGGCGGGAAATCCGAGGCCCTGCATCTCGACGTCGGCGATCCCGCGTCGGTCTCGGCGGCGTTCAAGACGGTCGTCGAGAAGCACGGGAAGCTCGACATCCTCGTGAACAACGCGGGGATCACCGACGACGGCCTCATCCTGCGCATGTCGAAGGAGTCGTGGGACAGGGTCATCGCGACCGACCTGACGGGCGTCTTCCTGTGCGCCCAGGAGGCGGCCAAGACCATGCTCAAGAAGCGCGTCGCGGGCCGCATCGTGAACATCACCTCCGTCGTCGGCCTCATGGGGAATCCCGGCCAGACGAATTACGCGGCCGCCAAGGCGGGCGTCGTGGGCTTCACGAAGGCGCTCGCCCGCGAGATCGGGTCCCGCGGCATCACCGTGAACGCGGTCGCGCCGGGCTACGTCGAGACGTCCATGACGGACGCCCTGAACGAGGAGCAGAAGAAGGCCCTCGTGGGCCAGATCGTCCTCGGGCGGCTCGGGACGGGCGACGACGTCGCCGCGGCCGTCCTCTACCTGGCCTCGGACGCCGCCGCCTACGTGACCGGAACGACCCTCAACGTGAGCGGCGGCCTGCACATCGGATAGGCCGCGGAAAAGAGGGGGAGCGCCTCGCCGAGGTCGCTCCCCGTCCCGGCGCCGTCAGGCGGCGACGGCCCGCGCGAGATCTCCGACCCGCTCGTGCCCCCGGGCGCTCAGCTCCCGCAGGCTCTTGTCGAACTTCGGGTGCGTCATGCCGCTCGCGAGGAAGGTCCAGCGGTACGACTTGATCTGCGCCTGCGTGATCTCGGCCTTCTCCGCGGCGGACAGCGTGCGCCCGATCGCCTTCTGCAGGCTGTCCAGGTCGAGCTGGACCTGGGCGTTCAGGCCGCCGTCGAGCAGCTTGCCGATGTCCATGTAGTCGTTGATGCCCGCTTCGATCCGCGCCGGCTCGAGCGTGCTCGCGATCTCGTCGACGATGAGCGTGTCGAGCTTGGCGTGCTGGCTCTCCTCGAGCCAGTGGTGCTTGAGGAGACTGCAGAAGAGGGGATCGAGGCCCTCCGCGGCGTTGTCCTTCACGCTCTCGAGGTAGTGTTTCTGCGTCATCCACTCGATGTGGAGCGTCGCGAGGAAGACCCCGAGCCGGGAGTGGTTGAGGATGCCGGCCGCGATCTCCTTCGCCGGGCCGATGCCGCCGCACGGCGTGCCGAACCCCTTCTCGAACTCGTTCACGAACCACTTGAAGAGCTGGATGTGCTTCGCCTCCTCCTCGGCGAACCGCAGGAGCGCGCGCATCTCGTAGTCGTCGCCGTGCACGCGATCCTCCGCGTGCTCGATCAC
Source organism: uncultured Acidobacteriota bacterium (assembly GCA_963776915.1). GTDB lineage: Bacteria > Acidobacteriota > Thermoanaerobaculia > UBA5066 > UBA5066 > Fen-183. The sequence continues at coordinate 324,341 of CAVZPE010000018.1, forward strand.
CGCGGGAAGGATGTACTCCTCGACGAGCCCGAAGAGATACAGGTAGCTGAATCCGCGGATCTGGTTCAGCTTGAGCTTCTCCGCCGCGTTCAGGCAGCGGATGCCGTCCACGCCCGCGAGCGCCTCCGGCATGAACGGCTTGAGAAGTCGAGGGTCCGTCCGCCGATGACGTCCTCGATCTTCCAGTTGACCTTCTCCGACGCCTCGAGATTCGAACGGTAGTCGTATCCGTGATTCAACATGGTGTGTCCTCCCGGGCCCCAAGATCGGCCCGAAGGGCCGCCGTTCCCATGGGAACAATGTCCCGATCTGGCTATGATTCCGGCCGATCGCCAGGACGAATGTCCCGTCGCCATGGAAAAGAGGCTCGGCCAGCGCATCCAGTTCGTCCGCACGCCGGATGGCGTACAGCTCGCCTGGGCCGAGGCCGGGACCGGCCCGCTCCTCGTCAAGGCCTCCAACTGGCTGAGCCACCTCGAATACGAATGGGAGAGCCCCGTCTGGAGGCACTGGATCCGGTTCTTCGCGGATCACTTCCGGTTCGTGCGCTACGACGAGCGCGGCTGCGGAATGAGCGACTGGACGGTGGACGACCTCTCTTTCCACCGTTGGCTCGGCGATCTCGAGGCCGTCGTCGACGCCGCCCTGCCCGACGGCGCGTTCCCGCTCCTCGGGATCTCGCAGGGAGTCTCGACGTCCGTCTCCTACGCGGTGAAGCACCCGGAGCGCGTTTCGCGGCTCGTGCTGTACGGCGGCTACGCGCGCGGCTGGGGCCTCCGCGGCGACTCGGCGGGGAAGCGCGAGCACGAGGCGATCGTCGACCTCGCCGCTCTCGGCTGGGGCCGGGACAACCCCGCCTTCCGGCAGGTGTTCACCTCGCGTTTCATTCCGGGAGCGACCGGCGAGCAGATGGACTGGTTCAACGAGCTCTGCAGGAGGACCAGCTCGCCGGCGATCGCGGCCGATCTGCTGCGGGCACGCGCCAGCGTCGACGTCAAGGAGCTGCTGCCGAAGGTGAGCGTCCCCACCCTGGTCATCCACGCGCGCGAGGATGCCGCGGTGCCGGTCTCCGCCGGGCGCGAGGTCGCCGCGCTGATCCCCGGCGCCGAGTTCGTCGAGCTCGACTCGAAGAACCACATCCTCCTCGAGGGCGAGCCGGCGTGGGGGCGCTTCTGCGACGTCGTCCGGGACTTCATGGGGATCGCGCACGCGGCGCGGACCGACGAAACCGCCTTCGCGGCGCTCACGGCGCGCGAGCGAGGAATCCTCGCGCTGCTGACCGAGGGACTGGGCAACGCGGACATCGCTGAACGCCTCGGCGTGAGCGAGAAGACCGTCCGCAACCACGTGTCCAATCTCTTCGACAAGCTCGGAGTCTGGACGCGCGCGCAGGCGATCGTCTTCGCGCGCGACCGCGGCTTCCGTGGCTGAAACCTCCGTTTCCGAGCACTTCCGTCCGACTGCGTCGAAGCTCGACAGCTTCTCTGGCCCCCGAAAATCGTCATTCCTCTCCATCAGCTAGACTCCGCAAGCTTGAAATCGGGGCCCGGCAGCCGTCAGAATGCCGGTCTCTCACACGACGAAGATTTCGGAGGATCGCGATGGCGAATTCGGTGGAAGAAAAGGTCAAGGGCATCATCGTCGAGCAGCTCGGCGTGCAGGCCGAGGAAGTGAAGCCCGAGGCGTCGTTCGTGGACGATCTCGGCGCGGACTCGCTCGACACGGTCGAGCTCGTCATGGCCTTCGAGGAAGCGTTCGGCATCGAGATCCCGGACGAGGACGCCGAGAAGATCCAGAAGGTCAAGGACGCGGTCTCCTACATCGAGTCTCACGCGAAGCCGGCCTGAGGCGGCGCGGTCCCGTTTTCCCCGTGTCGGACAAGATTGCCCCTCTCCTCGACGCCCGCGGGCGGCGCCGTGTCGCCGTCACGGGCGTCGGCCTCGTGTCGCCCGTCGGCCTGACGCGCGACGAGAACTGGGCGAGCCTCAAGGCGGGCGTGTCGGGCATCGGCCCGATCACGCGGTTCGACGCCACGGACTACGCCTGCAGGATCGCGGGCGAGGTGCGGGGCTTCGACCCGGGCGCCTTCCTCGACAAGAAGGAAATCAAGAAGTTCGACTCGTTCATCCACTACGCGGTGGCGGCGTCGACGGAGGCGATGGCCGACTCCGGCCTCGCCGTCGATGACGAGAACGCCGAGCGCGTCGGAGTGTGCATCGGGTCGGGGATCGGCGGCCTGCCGCTCATCGAGGAGACGCACAAGACGCTCCTCGAGAAGGGCCCGCGCCGGATCAGCCCGTTCTTCATCCCGGGGCTCATCGTCAACATGTGCTCGGGCCTCGTCTCGATCCTGACCGGCGCCAAGGGACCGAACACGGCCACGGCGACGGCGTGCGCGACGTCGGCTCACGCGATCGGCGACGCCGTGAACATCATCCGCCGCGGCGACGCGGACGCGATGATCGCGGGCGGGTCCGAGTCGGTCGTCACGCCGCTCGCGATCGGCGGGTTCGCGGCGATGCGCGCCCTCTCGACGCGCAACGACGACCCGAAGGCGGCGTCCCGCCCGTGGGACAACGACCGCGACGGCTTCGTCCTCGGCGAAGGCTCCGGCGTCCTCGTCCTCGAGGACCTCGCGATGGCGAAGGCGCGCGGCGCCACGATCTACGCCGAGATCGCGGGCTACGGGATGTCAGGCGACGCGTTCCACATCAGCGCGCCGTCGGAGGACGGCGACGGCCCGTCGCGCGTCATGCTCAACACCCTCAAGGACGCCGGCGCGAACCCGGACGAGATCCAGTACATCAACGCGCACGGCACCTCGACACCGCACGGCGACAAGATCGAGACGACGGCGATCAAGAGGGTCTTCGGCGACCACGCGAAGAAGCTCGCCGTCTCGTCCACGAAGTCCATGACGGGCCACCTCCTCGGCGCGGCGGGCGGTTACGAGGCGGGTGTCCTCGCCCTCGCGATGCGGCACGGGGTCGTCCCGCCGACGATCAATTACGCGACGCCCGACCCACAGTGCGACCTCGACTACACGCCGAACACGGCCCGCGAGGTCCGGCTCCGGGCGGCGCTCTCGAACTCGTTCGGGTTCGGAGGCACGAACGCGTGCCTCCTGATGCGCTCCGTCTGAGGGGCGCCGCCGGGGCATGAGCGCCCGAAAGCTCCGAACCGTCCTCTTCGTCCTCCTCGTCGCCCAGGTCGCGATCCTCGCGGCCCAGCACGCCGTGTTCTTCGGCGAGCTGACCCGCTTTCCGAGTCGCCTCTCGGCCGGCCTCCCGCCGGGGGCCGGCTCGTCGCTTCCTCTGATCGTCGGCGTCCTCGCGGCGTCGGCCGCGTGGGCGCGCGGCCCGCGGCGGGGAGAGCGTTTCGCGGCCGCGGGCCTCGCGAACGTCGCGGCCACGGGCCTCGCGGTCTACGCGGTCGCCCTCGCGACGGGCCGCCTGTCCGCGTGGCTGCCGTGGGCGGTCCTCGGCGTCTCGGCGACCGTTGGGGTCCTCACGCGCGGCTCGCCCGAATCGACGCCGCCCGGAGCGTCGGCCCCCGCCTCCCCGTTCGACGCGCTCTCGGCGCTCTTTCTCGGGACGCTCCTCGTTCCGACGGTCTTCCCGTACGTCGCCTTCGACGCGAACGTCATCTGGGCGTGGCGCGCCTACGCGATGCGCGACACGGGATTCGCCCATGCGGTGACCACGGGCCTCAGGCCGGGCTATCCGCCGCTCGACTCGATCCTTCTCTGGCTCGGAATCGGCGACCCCCTCTTCGAGGGCCGCCTTTTCCCGTGGCTGCTGCTCGTCTTCTTCGCGGTCTTCTTCCGGGCTCGCCTCGCGCGGGTGGCGCCGGGCCTCGCGGCGGCGGGCCTCCTGTTCGTCGTCGCGACCGTGCACGTGTGGCAGGGCGTCGCGACGTTCTACGCGGACGTCCCCCTGATGGTCTTCGTCGTCGCGGGGTCGCTCCTCGCCCTCGGCCTGCCCGGCGGCGCCGCACCGCCGCGCGTCGACCGGGCGGCGGGCGCCCTCTGTCTCGCGGCGGCCGTTCTCGTCCGGCCGGACGGGCTCATCTGCGTCGGAGTCGTCGTCGTCGCGGCGCTCTGGGCGGCCCGGAGGCGCCTCGGCCTCGCCGCCGCGCCGCTCGCGTTCGCCGCGGCGGCCTGGGCGACCTGGGCTCTGCGCCCCGCGTCCCTGCGAGCTGGCGCGGCGGCCTACCGTTTCGTCGGGAATGCGGACTGGCGCGCGGCCGGCACGACTCCGGTGGAGGCCGTCGTGCGGATCCTCGGGATCTTCCTGTTCTCCCTGCAGGGGCAGTGGCTCTCGCACAAGGGCGTCGGGACCGCGGTCTACCTCGTGGCGCTCGTGGCGGCCTGGCGGTTCCTCTCGCGGGACGCGCGGGCCGGCGGCCCGGCCGACGAGGAGACGCGTCTCGCCGGCGCCGTCACGTTCCTCTCGCTCGGCACCGTCGCGGGCCTCTACGCCGTGCTCCCGTTCGTGGTGAACATGCGCACGAGCGTGGCTCCGGACGCGTCGCCGTCCTGGGCCGCCGCGTACCGGACCTTCGCGAACGTCGGGATCGGGCGGATGACCGTCCACCTCCTTCCGTTCTTCGTGCTCTACGCGGTCTCCGCCCTGGCCGGGCTCCGCGAGCGCGACGCTCGCCGCCAAGGCGTCCTGCTAACATGAATCGTGCTCCCCGTCCGGGTCTCGCGCCGGTCGGCCGTGGTTGCGGCCCTCGCGGGCCTCGCCGCGCTCGCGGCCCTGTTCTTCTGGTGGCGCGCACGCCGGCCGTTTCTCGAGCGCTGGGGCGACGACGCCCAGCGGCTCGTCTCGCCCGCACGGATCGGGGCGGAGATCGAGGCCCTCTCGGCGAAGCCTCACCGGTCGGGCACGCCCGCGAACGCCGCCGTCGCGGCGGAGGTCGAGCGGCGGCTCGCCGCGGCCTCGCTCAAGACCTGGAGCGACGTCCACGACGCGGACCTCTGGGAGCCCGTCGTGCTGCGCCTCGCGCTCGCGGGGCCCGGCGGGCGTGAGATCGACCTCCACGAGCGGGAGATCCCCGGCGACCCGGCCACGCGCGTGGCGAAGGACGAGCTCCCGTTCCTCGCCTACTCGCCGGACGCGGACCTCGAGGCGCCCCTCGTCTACGCGAACTTCGGCGCGCCCGAAGACTACGAGGCGCTCCGCAAGGCCGGCGTCGACCCGCGCGGGAAGGTCGCGATCGTGCACGCGCAGGGCGTCTGCCGCGGGGAGAAGGTCGCCGCCGCCGAGAAGGCGGGCGTGGCGGCGCTCCTCGTCTACATCGAACCGAAGGACCAGGGCATCCTGAAGCCGGCGTACCCGGAAGGCGCCGGTCCGAATCCGGCCGCGGCCTCTCGCGGCTCGCTCCTGAAGTACTTCCGCCGGCCCGGGGACCCGAGGCGGGCGAAGGAGCAGGGCGTCGACGTCCTGCCGAAGGTCCCGGCCCTCGCGATCTCCGCGGAGGCCGCCGAGACGCTCCTCAAGGAGATGACGGGCCCCGAGCCGCCGAAGGGCTGGAAGGGCATGCTCGCGGCGCCGTACGCGCTCGGCCCCGGCAAGGCACGCGTGCGCGTGACCGTGCGCGGGAGGACCTTCCGCGCGACGCTTCGCAGCATCCTCGCGTCCGTCCCGGGCGCCGACCCGAAGGCCCCGCCCGTTCTCGTGATGGGCCACTACGACGCGTGGGTGAACGGCGCCGTGGACCCCGGCTCGGGCGCCGCCACGGTCCTCGAGGTCGCCGACGTCTTCGGGCAGCTCGCGGCCCGGGGATGGAAGCCCACCCGGGGCGTCCTCTTCGCGCTGTGGGACGGCGAGGAGTGGGGAATGCTGGGCTCGACGGCGTGGGTCGAGGCGCACCTCGGCGGCGCGGGCCTTCCCGTCGCCGCGGCGATCAACGTGGATTCGGCCGCCCGCGCGAACGATCTCTACATCAGCCTCACGCCGGGCCTGAGGGGCATCCTCGACGAGGCCCTCGCCCGCGTGACGGATCCGCTCTCGTCCGGCAAGACGCTCCGCGACTCGGCCGGCCTGCCTGCGCTGCCGGGTTTCTCGAGCGACACGGCGCCGTTCCTGGGGTTCACGGCCGTCCCGACCGCCGAGCTCGGCTTCGGCCGCTGGTACGGCGCGTACCACACGCTGTACGACACGCCCGCCTACGTCGAGAGGATCAGCGACCCGGGTTTCGTCCGAAGCGCGGCCCTCGCGCGCACGGTCGCGCTCTTCGCGGGCACGCTCGCGACGCCGCGCGTCTTTCCGTTCCGGTTCGGGGAGGTCGCCGCGTTCGCCGAGCGCGAGCTTCGCGAGATCCAGGCGCGTTCCCCGGGCTCGACGGGCTGGCTCCCCGCCGCGCTGCGCCCGCTCGACGCCCAGATCGCCGCCTTCGAGGCGGCCGCCGTCGCATGGGATGCCTTCGCCGCTTCGTCCCGTGGCGGCGCGCGGGACCGGGCCCGCGCCGACGGCCTTGCCGGCCTCGCGATCGCGTCCCTCGGCGCCCGCGGGGCCTTCGGCCGCGGCTGCGTCCTGTGGGGACCCTCCGAGTCGTCCGGATGCGCGGGGGCGGCGATGCCCGGCCTCGACGAGGCCGTCCGGCGCGGTGACCGCGGGGCCGTCGCGCGCGAGGTCGACCGTCTCTCCACCGCGTTCGCGCGTTCGCGGGACTACCTCGTCGCGGGCGACTGGGTGGGCCGCGGAAAGACCGCGGCGCGCGCTTCGCGGCCGGGGCCCTCGGAGCGGAATTGACCCGTCGCGGCGCCGCCCCCGCGGCGCTCGCCCTCGCCGTCGCCGTGACGGCGTGCGCGCGCTCGCCGTACGCCGCCCGCTCCGCGCGGATCGAGCGCCTCGTGGACGGCGCGCGCATCGGCGCGCGCGTCGCGGCGCTCGCGGCCGTCCCGCACCGCGCCGGAACGCCCGCGCAGGAGGCCGTCGTCGCGACGGTCGCGGACGCGCTCCGCGCGGACGGCCTCGAGGTCTCGGTCTCGGCCTTCGACGTCGACCTGCCCGAGCCCGGCGAGGCCACCCTCGTCCTCGAGGGCGCTCCGGCCTTCGACCTCAGCGAGCGCGCGCTCGCGGGCGACCCCTACTCCGCGGACGGGGCGCGCGAGACGCCGTTCTTCGCGTGGGCGCCGCCGGGCACGGCGCAGGGGCACGTCGTCTACGCGAACCACGGGGATCGCGACGACTACGCGCTGCTCGCGAAGTCCGGCGTCTCCGTGAAGGGCGCGATCGTCCTCGCCCGCGCCGGGGGGATCTGCCGCTCGATGAAGTCCCTCCTCGCCGAGGAGGCGGGCGCCGCGGGCCTGCTGCTCTACCCGGAGAGACGCGACTTCGGCATCGTCAAGCCCGATTTCCCCGACGGGCCGTACCTCAACCCGTGGGCGATCTCCCGCGGCTCGATGCTCCGGTACTTCCTCTACCCGGGCGATCCCGCCGGCGCCCGCGCCCGCGCCGTCCCGGGCCTCCTGCCCGCGCATTCCGGCCCTGCCGGTGTCCGAGACGGTCGCCCGGGAGATCCTCGGCCGGGTCGAGGGCCCCGCCGCGCCCGAAGAATGGACCGGGTGGATGAAGACGCCCTATCGTCTCGGCGCGACGCGCGCTCTCGCGCGTCTCTCCGTTCGCGGCGCGACGCGCCGCGCCACTCTGCGGAACATCGTCGCGACGCTCCGCGGCCGCCGCGCGCGACGCGGCGGCGATCATCGTCTCGGGCCACACGGACGCGTGGGTCCACGGGGCCATCGACCCCGTCTCGGGCGCGGCCACGGTGCTCGAGGCGGCGGACGTCCTGTCGCGTCTCGCGGCGGACGGCTGGCGGCCCGAGCGCGACGTCGTCTTCGCGTTCTGGGACGGCGAGGAGTACGGGATGCTGGGCTCGACACGCTGGGTCGAGGAGCGCCTCGCGACCCTCCCGTCGAAGGCCGCGGCGTTCCTCTACGTCGATTCCTCCGCGCGCGCGTGGGATTTCATGGCGGACGTCTCGCCCGGCCTCGCGGGCGGCCTCGACGACGTGCTCGCCGTCGTCCCGGACCCCGCGACGGGCCGGCCGCTCCTCGCCGTGCGCGCGGCGATGCAGTTTCCGGGTTTCAGCGGGGACACGTCTCCCTTCGTCGGCCTCGGCGGCGTCCCGGGCGCGCAGGTCGGCTACGGGCGACGGACCTACGCGATGTACCACACGGGCTACGACGACCCGCTCCTCGCGCGCCGCTACCTCGACCCGGGATGGGGCCTCTCGGCGTCGCTCGCGCGCATCCTCGCCGTGTGGACATCGGCGCTCGCGGACGCGCCGGTTCCCGCCATCCGTTTCACGGAAATTGCGGATTTTCTGAGAAAGGAGATCGGGGGCCTGCCGGTGGCGGCCTCGGAGCCGTTTCCGCGTCGTCACGAGCTGTTCGCGGCGGTGACGCGATTCCGCGAGGCGGCGGTTGCCTGGGACGACGTCGGCATCGCGTTCCGCGGCGCGCGCGCGCCGGAAATCGAGCCGCTCGTCCTCTCCGCGATGGCCGCGTTCCGCGACCTTCCGGGCGCGCGCGACTTCGCGTGCTCGAGCCTCCTCCTCGGGCCGTCGGCCGAGACCGGCTGCGGCACGGAGTCGCTGCCGGGGCTGAGGCGGGCGCTCGCGGGAGACGGCTCGGTCCGGGTCGAGGCCGACCGTCTCCTCCGCGCGCTCGGGACCGCCGAGTCGAAGCTGCGCGAGGCGACGCGGCTCGCGGGAGGCGTCCGTTAGCGGAAGTCGTGGCTCGGCAGGTCGGGCAGCGCCGGGAGCGGCCAGAAGCGCTCGGCCCGCACGGAGACGTTCCCGCCCTCCTTCTGGAGCGGCCCCTCCACGACGAGTCCCGGCGAGCCGACGATGAGGGCGCGGTTCTCCCTGAAGAGGTCGGGCCGGACGATCGCCTGCACGATCCCGCTCTCGTCCTCGAGCGACAGGAACACGAAGCCCTTCGCCGTGCCCGGCCGCTGCCGCACGATGACGGCGCCCGCGGCCTTCACGCGGTCGCCCTCGCGGGCGTTTCGCAACTCGGCCGCCGAGAGGATCGAGCGCGCGGAGAGGACCGGCCTCAGGTGCTCGATGAGATGCGGCCCGGCCGTCATGTCCGTCGCGCGGTAATCGGCGGAGGTTTCCTCGATGGCGGACATCTCGGGGAGAGGGGAATTCAGCGAGGAGGAGGAGAGAGGAAGATTTTCGTAGAGGGTCCCGAGCGGGCGGGAAACTTCGGCCACCTGCCAGAGGGCGGTGCGGCGGGAGATGCCGAGGGAGGAGAGCGCGCCCGCGTAGGCAAGGCGCGTGATTTCGTCGGAGCGCAGCGAGCACCTTCGCTGCAGATCCGCAACATCTTCGAAGAATCCCTTCTTCCGCTCTTCTTCGATGGCTCTTCCCGTCGTCTCCTTCAGCCCCTTGATGAAGCGCATGCCGAGACGGATGGCAGAGAGGATTTGATTTCTTATATGCGGCGGCTGCATTCGCAGCCGCCGATGGGGATGAACGTACTCCCGGCGGATCGCTGTCAAGGGTCTTCGACCGCTGCGCGGTGCGCGGAGCGCGCCCTTGACAGCGGTCCGCCGGGGATAGATTGATCTCTTCGGTCGGCCGCAACAGCGGCCGACCGATAGCAGAAAAATCTTCTTCTTCTTCTTCTCTCTCTCCAACCCGCATTCCCATCCCGACTCGTTCACGTCGATCGGCAGCACCGGCGTGCCGTGGCGCTGGATGTCCTTCACGATCGTGGCCGGGTGGTAGAAGCCCATCGGCCACGCGTTCAGGAGGCACGCCGTGAACGCCGCCGGGTGGTGGGCCTTCAGCCACGCGCTCGCGTACGCGATGAGCGCGAAGCTGGCCGCGTGCGACTCGGGGAAGCCGTAGAGCGCGAAGGAGGTGATGGACTTGACGATCTGGTCCTGCGCGGGCCCCGTGATGCCGTTCCTGTCCATCCCGGACCTCAGGCGCGCCTCGATCGCGCCCATCCGCTCCTCCGAGCGCTTGAACCCCATCGCGCGGCGCAGCTCCTCGGCCTCGCCCCCCGTGAACCCCGCGGCCACCATCGCGATCTTCAGGAGCTGCTCCTGGAAGAGCGGCACGCCGAGCGTGCGCTTGAGGATCGGCTCGAGGCACGGGTGCGGGTACACGACGGGCGCCTTGCCCTGCCGGCGGTCGAAGAACGGGTGGACCATGCCGCCCACGATCGGCCCGGGCCGGATGATCGCGACCTGCACGACGATGTCGTAGAAGACCATCGGCATGTGGCGGGGCAGCGAGGCCATCTGCGCGCGGCTCTCCACCTGGAAGAGGCCGATCGTGTCGGCCTTCTGGAGCATCGCGTAGACCGCCGGGTCGTCGTGCGGGAGGTGCGCGAGGTCCACCTTCTCGCCCTCGTGCGCCTCGATCATCGGGAGCGTCTTCTCGATCGCGCCGAGCATCCCGAGGCCGAGGAGGTCGACCTTCACGATCCCGAGGTCCGCGCAGTCGTCCTTGTCCCACTGGATGACGACGCGCCCCTCCATCGCGGCGGGCTCGAGCGGCACGACCTCCGAGAGCTTTCCCATCGCCACGACCATGCCGCCCGAGTGCTGGCCGAGGTGCCGCGGCAGGTTCTGGACGCGCATGAAGAGCGAGCCGAAGTGCTTCACGCGCACTTCGTTCGGGTCGAAGCCCGCGGCGGCCATCTCGGCGGAGAGGTCGCGCACGCCGTCGCGGTACTCGCCGAAGCTGTACCGCCCGAGGTGCTTGGCGAGCGTGTCGACCTGGTCCGGCGCGAAGCCGACGGCCTTGGCCATCTCGCGCGCGGCCGAGCGGTCGCGGTACGTGATGACGTTCGCGGTCATCGCCGCCCCGTGCGCGCCGTACGTCGTGTAGACGTGCTGGATGACCTTTTCCCGCTGGTCGCCGGAGGGCAGGTCGAGGTCGATGTCGGGCCACTCGCCGCGCTCCTCCGAGAGGAAGCGCTCGAAGAGGAGCTCCATCCGGACGGGGTCGACCGCCGTGATCGAGAGCGCGTAGCAGACGGCGCTGTTCGCGGCCGAGCCGCGCCCCTGCACGAGGATCTTCTCCCTGCGGCAGAAGTTCACGATGTCCCAGACGATGAGGAAGTAGCCCGCGAGGTCGAGCTTCTCGATGAGGTTCAGCTCCTTCGTGAGCTGCGCCTGGGCCTTCGTCGTGAGCGGGCGGAAGCGCCCGCGCGCGCCCTCCCACGTGACGCGCCTCAGGTACGACGACGGCGTCTCGCCCGGCGGGAGCGGGTACTCCGGGAAGCGGTAGCCGAGGTCCGCGAGCGTGAACGACAGGCGCGACGCGAGCGCCGCGCTCTCCTCGAGGACGCCCGGCAGGTCGGCGAAGAGCGCCTGCATGTCGGCGGCGGACTTCAGGTGCCGCTCGCGCCCGGCGTGGAGCTTCGTCCCGGCCGCGTCGAGGTGCGTGTGGTGGCGGATGCACGTGAGCGCGTCGAAGAGGTCCTTGTCGCGGCGCTTCGCGTAGCGCACGCCGTTCGTCGCGAGGACGGGCAGCCGCCGCGCGCGCGCGAGGTCGAGGAGCGCGCGGTTCGCGTGCTCCTCGCCGCGCAGGAGGTGGCGCTGCAGCTCGACGTGGACGCGCCCCGGGAAGAGCGCGACGAGCCGGTCCAGCTCCCTGCCGGCCGCCTCGAGGCCGCCGGTGACGAGCGCGCGCGTCACGGCGCTCTCCTCGCCCCCCGTCAGGACGTGCAGGCCCTCGGCGTGCGCGGCGACGTCTTCCCAGAGAGCCGCCGCCTGCCCCTTCGGCTTGCCCAGGGCGGCGGCGGTGAGGAGCGAGCAGAGGTTCCTGTAGCCCCGCTGGTTCTCGACGAGGAGGGTGAGGCGGGGAAGAGAAACTCCTGGAGGAAGAGGGGGAGGGACGAGACCCAATGGGCCTGGGAGAAGTAGATCGTCACGGCGATTTCGGATTTCTTCGAATGGTTGAGGGGGCGATTCGCTGCTTCGCGAGGCATCCGTGTCGGCGCGCGCATCTCCCCTCTTAACCTTCAAGGAAATTCTTCCGTCTCTCTTCGGACCTCGCCCGAGAACGACTTCCGCCCCCACGAGCGCCTTGATGCCCGCCTGCTTCGCCGCCTTCCAGAAGCGCGGCGCGCCGGAGAGACCGTTCGTGTCGATGAGCGCCATCGCGGGGAGGTCGAGGGCGGCGGCGGTGTCGGCGAGGTCCTCGGGCAGGGAGGCGCCGTTCAGGAACGAGAACGCCGACGCCGCGCGCAGCTCGGCGTACGGCCGCGCGCGCCGCGCGCTCGGGGCAGGGTGCGCGTACGCGCGCTTGCGGAGCCTTTCCTTGTGCGCGCCGGGGCCGACGTACGCCTTTCCGCGGTCGCTGCCCACCAGCGGGCCCAGCATGTCGCGGCCCGGCGGCCCCCCGTGCTTCCCGTCCCCGCGCCCGTCCATGGGGCGTGGAACGTTAGTCGTAAGTTAGACGTAAGTCAAGAAGAGCGAAGAGGGAGAGAGAGAAAGAGAACAGGGAAGAGAAGATTTCTTCGAATGAGTGGGGAGGCGACGCGCCGCTGCAACTCGCACGCGCTCGACGCCCGTGCATCGCCCTCCCCTCTTCACCTTCTAAGAAAATCTTTTCCTTCTTTTTCTCTTCCTCTTCCGTTCGTCTCGGTCTTCTCGAACCGCAGGCCCTGGCGGGTCCAGCCGCGCTTCTCGTAGAACGCGTGCGCGTCGGCGCGCTTGAGGTTCGACGTCAGCTCGAGACGCGTCGCGCCGCGCGCGACGAGCGCCTCCTCCATCGCGTCGAGGAGCCGCGTCCCCACGCCGTTGCCGCGCGCCGTCCCCGCCACGACCATCACGCTGATGCGCCCCGTCACGCCGGGCCGGTGGAGGACGGGCGTGACGAATCCGGACACGACGCCGGTCACGCCCGACCCGTCCTCGGCGACGAGGACGACGTGGCCCTCGAGGCGCGCGAGCTCGGCGAGGCGCGCGCGCACGTCGGCCTCGGGCGCGGGATGCCCCAGCTCGTCGAGGAGGCGCGAGACGGCCGGGGCGTCCCCGGGGCGCGCGTCGCGCGTGCGGGGACCCGCCGTCACGCCGGCCCGACGCCGTACTTTTCGGCCAGGACCGCCATGTGGTGCCGCGGGTGGCCGACGAGGATGTAGGCGATCGCGCGCGGCGTGACCGGAAGCGCGTTCGCGGTGCCGAAGCGCGTCCACGCGTCGTCGTCGACGTGGCGGAGCATGAGGACGTGGCTCTTCCGCAGGGTCGCGTACTCATCGAGGAGCGACGCGATGGGCCGCAGGTCGTGCCCGGCCCGGGCGGCGTAGTCGTCCTCCTCGAACGCCGGGAGCGAGGTCTTTTCGCCGCGCGAGATGCACAGGGCCCGGTAGCCGAAGACGCGCTCGGCGTCGAGGATGTGGCCGAGCACCCCGCGGATCGTCCACTTGCCGGGCGCGTAGCGGTACTCCTCGCGCGCGGGCGGCACGCTCCGGAACGCCGCGGCCATCTCGGCGGGCTGCGCCTCGAGGGCGGCGAGGATGTCCGTCTCCGGGACGCGCGAGACGTAGCGTTCGAAGGCGGCGTCGTATTCGTCGGGGCGGGGCCGGGCGTTCTTCATGAGACTCATTCTGCCCGTTCCAGCGCCGTGAGGGCAGGGGCGAGATCCTTCGCGGCCCAGATCCCGAGGCCGCATTCGACGAGGCCCGTCGCGCGCAGCTTCCGGCGGTACCACGCGGCCGTGCGCTTCCGGAAGCCCACGAGGTCGCCCTCGAGTCCCGTCTCGAGATCGTCGTCGGCCGTCAGGAAGTCGAGGTACGCGACGCCGCCCACCAGCCCGGGCAGGCCGTCGAGCCCGCGGAGGAACTCCGGCGTCGGCACGTAGTGGAGGGCGTCGGAGCACACGACGAGGTCGAAGGGCCCCCCGACGCGCAGCTCGCCGAGCTGGCCCCACGAGCCGGGCCGGAGGTTCCGCGCGCGCCCGTAGCGCCGGATCGCGTAGACGCTCGTGTCGAGGCCGAGGTACCTGAGCCGGGGCCGGCGCGCCCTGAGGAGCGGGTTCCACGGGCCCTCGCCGCAGCCCACGTCGAGGACCGACTCCACCGCCCTTCCCATGAGGTGCTCGGCGGCGCCCAGCGCCATCGCGACCTTCCGCTCGAGGTCCGCGCGGCGCACGACGGCCTTGCGCGGGTCGCGGTACCACTTCTGGAAGTACGCGCGGTCGTAGGCCTTCGTCGGGCCGGCGCCGGCGGAGCGGCTCACGGGATCTCTCCCACGTGCGGCACCTCGAGCGGCGGCGGGTTCGTCGTCATGCGGGCGAGGAGCCACGACCCGTCGGCCTGGCGCTCCCACTCGGCCTCGAACGTGCCCTTCGAGTCGACGACCGTGCCGTCCGCGAGGCGCGCCTTCTGCCGGAACGTGCCGGTCTGGAGGGCGCCCGCCCCGACGATCTGCAGGAAGACGCCCCGGATCTCGTTCTCCTCGACGGTGACGCCCGTGAACGATTTCAGGAACGTCCGGATCGCGTCCGGCCCCTTGATCGGGTCGCGGCCGGGATTCTGAAGCTCGCCGTCGGGCGTGAACGTCGCGGCGATCCCGTCGGCGTCCATCGCGAGGACGCGCGCCGAGTAGGCGCTCAGGGCCGCCTGGATCCGAGCGGGCGCGTCGTCCTGCATCGCGAGCGACCCGCAGCCCGACAGCGCGACCAGGGCGGCGAGGGCCGCCGGCGTCCACCTCGTCAAGCCTTCACCATCACGAGGATCATCTTGAACGGCGTGAGCGCCTTCAGGGCGTGCGGCTCGTTCGCCGGGAGCCGCAGCAGGTCCCCGGTCCTCACGGTGTGCGGGACCTTCGAGATCGAGACCTCGGCCTCGCCGTCGACGCCGATCACGAGCGCGTCGAAGGGCGCCGAGTGCTCCGAGAGCGCCTCGCCCGTGTCGAACGCGAACGCGGTCACGGTGCCGCCGCCCGTCTTGACGAGCGTGCGGCTCACGACGGCGCCCGGCTGGAGGGTCACGAGGGCGGCCATGGGGACGGGAGTCGGGAGGAGCGGGACGTTCGACACGGTGCCTCCTACTTCGCGCCCGCCGGGACGTGGGCGATGCACTCCACCTCGACCCGCGCGCCGAGCGCGAGGCCATTCGCCCCGAGCGCGCTGCGGGCGGGAAGCGCGCCGGGGAACGCCTTGCGGTAGACCTCGTTGAAGTCGGCCCATTCCCTGATGTCCGCGAGGAAGACCGTGCACTTCACGACCTGGGCCATGGTCGAGCCGTGGCGCTCGACGATGGCGCGGACGTTCTCCATCGCCTGCGCCGCCTCGGCGCGCATGCCCCCCGGCACGAGCTCCAGCTTCCCCGGCACGTTCCCGACCTGGCCCGAGACGAACAGGAGATCGCCGTCGCGCACCGCCTCGGAGAACGGGAGCGACGCCGGAGAGGTGGCGTAATGGACGGGGGCGGGCGCCGGAGATCCGGCGCAGCCTCCGAGAAACAGCGCCGCGGACAGGGCGAGGGCGGGCGCGCGGCGCGCGGTCGGTGCGGACATCGGGGCCTCCTCCCGACAACATACAACGGCCCGGCGCTATAGTCGGGGTTCATGAGCGAGACGAATCTGCGCGCCCGGATCCTGACGTACCTCGAGGGCGCCGTGACGGGAAACCTCCTGCGGAGCGAGCGCGAGATCGCGAACTCCGTCGGGGCCACCGTCGAGGAAGTCCACGAGATGATCCGCGACCTCGTCCGGCGCGGCGAGGTCTTCGAGCCGATCCCCCGCCGCTATCTCCGGCGGGAACGGCGCATCGGCGAGCGCCGCTCGGCCGAGCGACGCAAGGCGGCCCGTCCGGGCGCCGACCGGCGGCGCGCCCAGCGGCGCGCCTCGAGCCGCGGCTAGGCCTCGACGGCCGGCCTCACGGCCGTGTCGCCGGCGGGGCGCCCGCCGGCGCGAACGCGTAGTTCACCGACTTCACGCGGCCCCGCCAGTACGCGAGCCGACCCTCCGGGAGCAGCCACGCGACCTCGCCCGCCGACGGCACCCGCATCCCGTTGCGCGCGCTCGACGCCGTCCACGTCCCCTCCCACGGCGTCGGGACGTTCGCGGTGCCGACCGTGCGCGGGCGGTCGGGCGCGAAGACGGACGACACGAGCCCGTCGGGGCCGAACCGGAACTCGAGCGCCGCCGTGACGCCCCGGTCCACGAGCGTGGCCCGCGCCCGACCTTCGTCCATGGCCTCCCACCGGACGCCCTGGCTCGGGAGGAGCGCCGTCGGGAACCAGGGCGTCTCGGCGAGCCAGCGCAGGAGCTCGCCTCGCGCGAGTTCGGGCGACGGGGCCTGGTCCGCGACGGTCACGAGGCCGAGGGCCTCGGCCCGGAGGATTCCCGCGCCCTCGCGGTAGGCGTCGCGGACGAAGATCGCGATGCCCGGCGCGACGCGGATGCGCGCGTCCCAGTCGAAGCCCGGCGGGCGCGCGACGAACAGCTGGTCGGCCGTGAAGGGAGCCCAGCGCCTCCGCGCGGCGTCCAGCAGGAACTCGCCCTCCGTCGCGAGCCGTGCCGACTCGACGACGGGCTGGCCGCGCAAGAGCGCGACGTGGAAGTAGCGGCGCACGGGGCCGGGCAGGGACTCGACCTCGAGCGGGTCGAAGACGCGCGGAGCACTCGGGGCGCGCGCGGCCCGGAGCGCGGCGCGCACGTCGCGGGTGCGCAGGCGCCAGCGCACGGCCCCGACGAGCGCCGCGGCGGCGGCCGCGGCGAGGAGGACGGCGAGGGCGACGCCGACGCGCCGTCCCTTCAGGCCGGGACGCGCCCCTTCCACCCGAGCCACCAGCGGAAGCAGCGGTGCGCGACGTCGACGGGCGCGCAGTACATGAGCGGACAGCCGCCCACGATCGGCTCGATCCCGGCCTCGCGGCACGCCGCGAGCGCCGCGTCCGAGACGCTTCCCGCCCCGAAGGAACGGTGGAACCACACGTGGGCGAGTCCGCGGGCGGCGGCCTGCTTCACGAGGCCGGCCGCGACCTCGGGATGGGCCGCGATGACGAGGCCGTCCAGCGGCCCGGGGACGGCCGCGAGGTTCGGATAGCACGGGACGCCCTCGACCGTCGCGGCGTTCGGGTTCACGGGGACGACGTCGTAGCCGGAGGCCTTCAGCTTGCGGAAGATCGCGTTGGCGGGGAGGTTGCCCTCGCGCGAGACGCCCGCGACGGCGAAGCGCTTCCCCGCGAGGAACGCGGCGACGGGGGCGGGCACGCGCGCCACGGTCGCGCCTCCTACGTCGTTCCCTTGAAGAGCGCCGTGAGGTCCAGCGAGTGGACGTCGCGGTTCTGGCTCACGAGGGCGACGTACTCGATCGCGAGCGCCTGCTTGCCGGCGCCGAGCGCCGTGCTCACGAGCCCGAAGGCCTCGGGGTACTGCGACGGCTCGAGGCGGGCCGTGATCCGCCGCCAGATGACCTCCTCGAGCACGTTGAAGGCCGTGTGGACCTCCTCGAGGTCGAAGCCGTCCCGGTAACGCTCGCGGGCGACGCCCTGCGCGTACTCGATCATGGGCAGGAGCGTGCGCGTCGCGACGCACGCCGTCGTCAGGTCGTAGAGCTTCGCGAGCCGTTCGCGGTTCTGTTCGACGCGGCTCGCCGTGTAGTGGGGGAGCGTGGCGCGGGAGAGGCCCTGGATCGCGTCCGCGACCGCCTCCGCACGCGACTCCTCGAGCAGCCGGGGGAGTTCCATCGACGTTTCCTTCCTCGAAACCATCATCCCCCCAAAGGTAGGGCCGCCGGCACCCCCGGCGCCCCGCGTGCGGCTGCTCTATCGCCGCCCCGGCCCGTTAGTGGTAAAGATCGCCGGATGAAGTCGTCCCGCGTCGCCGCCTCGCTCGCGCTCCTCGCGCTCTCCTCCCCGGCCTTCGCCCAGAGCGCGCCGGCGCCCGCCCTCTCGCCGGCCGCGGCCCGCGTGCAGGCCGACGTCGCGTTCCTCGCCTCGGACGACCTCAAGGGCCGCCGCGCCGGGACGGCGGAGGGCGCCCGGGCCGCCGCGTGGGTGGCGGAGCAGTTCCGGAAGATCGGCCTTGCGCCCGCGGGAGCGAACGGCGCGTGGCTGCAGCCGTTCGGCTTCATCGACGGCGTCGACCTCGGCCCGAAGAACCGCCTCGAGACGGGCGTCCCCGCGGGGAAGGCGTGGGCCGTCGGCGCCGACTTCCGGCCGCTCGCCTTCTCGGCGGCGGGCCTCGCCGAGGGGGACGTCGTCTTCGCCGGCTACGGCATCGTCGCGAAGGACCTCGCGTACGACGACTACGCCGGGCTCGACGTGAAGGACCGGATCGTCCTCGTCCTGCGCTACGGACCGGACGGCGACGACGAGAAGTCGCCGTTCTCGCCGTTCGCGGCGCTCCGCTACAAGGCCGCCGTCGCGCGCGAGAAGGGCGCGAAGGCGATGCTCGTCGTGGCGGGTCCCCTCACGAAGGACGTAGCGGACGACCTCATCGCCCTCCGCACGGACGCGGCGTTCTCGGACGCCGGCATCGTCGCGGTCTCCGTCCGGCGGCCCGTCGCCGAGGCGATCCTCGCGGGCTCGGGCCGGACGCTCGAGGCGGCGCAGAAGGCGATCGACACGGCGAAGAAGCCCGCGTCCTTCGAGGCCGCCGGATCGCGCGTCGCGCTCGCCGTCGACGTGACGCCGCGGCGCGTGACGTCCGCCAACGTGATCGGGCTCCTGAAGGGCGCCGACCCCGTGAAGAGCGCGGAGATCGTCGTCGTGGGCGCGCACTACGACCACCTCGGGCTCGGAGGAACGACGTCCCTCGCCTCGGCGAGCGGTCCGCAGATCCACCACGGCGCCGACGACAACGCCTCCGGCGTCGCCGCGATGCTCGAGACGGCGCGCGACCTCGCGGCCCGGCGCGCCACGCTCGCGCGCTCGATCCTCTTCATCTCCTTCGGGGCGGAGGAGCTCGGCACGCTGGGCGCCCTCCACTTCACGAAGAACCCGACGGTTCCGTGGGACTCCGTCGTCGCGATGGTCAACCTCGACATGGTCGGGCGGCTGCGCGAAAACAAGCTCGACGTGCAGGGGGTCGGGACCTCTCCGGCCTGGAAGGGGCTGCTGGAGGCGTCGAACGCCGACGCGAAGCTCAAGCTCGCGCTCCTCGACGGCGGCTTCGGGCCGTCCGACCACTCGCCGTTCTACGCGGCGAAGAAGCCCGTGCTCTTCGCGTTCACGGGCGCCCACGGCGACTACCACAAGCCCTCCGACACGGCCGACCGCATCGACTCCGAGGGCATCGTCCGCGTCGTGAAGTTCATCGAGCCCGTCGTCGCCGGCGTCGCCTCGGCGCCCGAGCGCATCGCCTACGCCGAGGTGAAGGGCGGCGCGCCCGCCGCCGGCGGCTCGCGCAGCTTCCGCGTGTGGGTCGGCGGCATCCCCGACTTCTCCGAGGAGGGCCAGGGCGTGAAGCTCTCGGGCATCACGGGCGGATCCCCGGCGGAGAAGGCGGGCCTCATGGCGGGCGACACGATCGTGAGGTTCGGCGACAAGGAGCTTCGCAACCTCTACGACTACACCTACGCGCTCCAGGGCCGCAAGCCCGGCGAGAAGGTGAACGTCGTCGTGAAGCGCGTCGAGGGCGGGAAGACCGTCGAGAAGACGCTCGAGGTCACGCTCGGCGCGCGGCCGGACGCGACGAAGTAGGAGCCGTCGGCCCGTTCAGAAGTTTTCGAGCAGGACGATGTGGGAGACCGTCTTGTTGCGGTTGACGATCAGGCTCTGCCCGCCCCGGTCCCAGCTCGCTCGAAACTGCGTGTGAAATCCGGCCGGGAGGACGGCGGCGAGCCGCCGCTCTCCGGTCCTGGCGTCGAAGATCCACAGACTGCTGGCCCCGAAGCCTTCCTCCCGCATTGCCGAGAAGGCCCTGCCGTCCGGACTCCAGACGGGCAATGTCCAGGTCAGGTCGCCGGCGGGGACCCGCAGCAAAACGGCCCCGCTGTCGGCGTCGACGACCTGGAGCTGACCGGCTTGCCAGTGGACGATCCGGTTGTCCACCGGAGACCAGTCCCCTCGAAAGCCCCCTTCGTGGGTGATCATCTCGGCCTTTCCCCCCGTGCTCGGCGCCTTCCAGAGCTGCGGAGCCCCGCTTCGGAGCGAGCCGAACGCGATCCACCTGGCGTCCGGTGACCAGGTCGGCCAGAAGTCAGGCGCGGCGCCGTCGGTCAATTGCACGGCGCCGGAGCCGTCGATGTTCGCCACCCAGATCTTCGAGACCCCGGTCTGATGGGACGCGTAGGCCACGCGCGAGCCGTCCGGCGAGAGAGCGGAGTGCGTCGGAGCGTTGGCGGCCAGGAAGGTGATCTGGCGGGCGGAGCCGCCTCCGAGAGGCATCGTCCAGAGGTTGCGGGTTCCGGCCGCCCTGCTGTTGAAGAGGAGCGTCGAGCCGTCCCTCGAGACCTGAGTCCAGAAGGGATCCCCGGAGCCGTCGAGAAGTCGAACCGCGTCGCGCCCGTTGGCTTTGGGATCGGGCCCGAGCGGAATCCTCCAGACCTCGTGCTGGTAGGTTTCCGTCGTCGCGAGGAGGCGTTTGCCGTCCGCCGCGAGATCCGGCCCGACGAAGCGGGTGTTGTCCGCGAGCGTGAGCCGCCGGAGCACGTTCCCTTCGTCGGAGACGATGCCGAGGTCCGCGGTCGAGTCCAGAGGGCTGCCGGACGACGCCCGCGAGAAGACGAGGCTCCGGCCGCCCGGCAGCCACGCCTGGGAATTCACCGAGCCCGACGGGAACCGCGTCAGCGGACGGGCGCGGGCGGTCTCGACGTCCAGGACGTGGAGGTTCCGCGTTTCGAAGAACGCCGCCGTGGTGAAGGCGAGCCGACGACCGTCCCGCGACCAGGAGAGCGGCCCGATGCCGCGGCCTTCGTGCACCTTGCGCGCTCCCGATCCGTCTGCGTCGCCGATCTCGATCGTGCCGGGGTCGACCCCGAGAAGGAAGTCCGGCGTGGACGCGCGCACGCAGGCGAGCCGCTTTCCGTCCGCCGCGGGGCAGGGATAGCGCGCCCCTTCCGCGATCCTGCGAGGCGTTCCGCCCAGGACGGGGATCCGCCAGATCGTCGGCCGCTCCTCTCCGAGCGTCGTGTAGTAGAGGGTTTCTCCGTCGGGCGCGTACACGAGGTCCGTCTCGACCGCTGCGTCCCGCGTCACCTGCAGCGGCTCTCCCCCGGATACCTGCCGGACCCAGATGTCGCGCGAGCCTCCCTTCCCGGAAACGAAGGCGAACTGCCGGCCGTCCGGCGAGAGGGCGCCGGAATTCTCGTCCCCGCCGTAATTCGTGAGTTGGGAGAGGGTCGCGTCGATGCCGGCGGGAGGGGACGAGTTCTCCCGGCGGCGGAGGGAGGAGATGACGAGGAGAGCGAGAAGGAGAAGAGACGAGGCCCAGCCGGCGGCCAGCGCGCGGCGGAAGGACGGAGGAGGGGCGACGTGCACGGTCGACGCCGTCTCCGACAACCGGTCGCGCAGCGTCGCGAGGTCGCGCGCGAGGTCCTCGGTCGAGGCGTACCGCTCACCCGGATCCTTCGAGAGGCAACGCTCGACGATCCATCGAAGAGGTGCGGGCGCGTCCGGGCGGACCGATCCGATCGCCGGGGGCTCCTCGCGAACGATCGCGGCCATCGTCTCGACGGCAGTGGAACGCAGGAACGCGCGCTTACCCGTGGCCATCTCGTGGAGGATCGTTCCGAAGGAGAACTGGTCCGATCGGAAGTCGACAGGCGCACCGCTCGCTTGCTCCGGAGACATGTACCCCACGGTCCCGACCACCACACCCGTCTCGGTCCGGCCGGGTTCCGTTTCGAGCTGCGAGAGGACACCGGCGTCGGGTCGGCGAGCGTCGGGTTTGGCGAGGCCGAAATCGAGGATCTTGGCGACTCCGTCGGATGTCAGCATGAGGTTCGCGGGCTTCAGATCGCGATGAACGATTCCCGCGGCGTGCGCGCGCGCCAGGCCGTCTGCGAGCTGCGCCGCGATCTGCAGCAGGCGGCGGATCGGCAAAGGCCCGTTTGAAAGGAGCTCCCGGAGGGTCGAGCCGGAAACGAGTTCCATCACGATGAACCGAACGGCGCCGGCCTCCCCGATCTCGTGAATCGTGACGATGTTGGGGTGATTCAGGGCCGAGGCGGACCGGGCTTCCGTCTCGAATCGCGAAAGCCTGTCGGCGTCCGACGCAAGAGCCGGGGGAAGGACCTTGATCGCCACCTCGCGTTGCAGGCGCGGATCTCGCGCCCGGTAGACCTCGCCCATTCCGCCGGCACCCACCTGCGCGAGGATCTCGTACGGACCGAGACGGGTTCCGGGCGAGAGGCTCATCGGAGTGGAAGAGATTCTATCTGCGGGACGAGCGCTGTCTCGAGACCCCTCAGACTCCGTCGACGAGGATCATCCGCGAGCGCGCCGTCGCGAGGCGCATCGCCTTCGGCCCCGCGTACTCGGGCGACGCCCACCACGCGCGGGCGCGTTCGCGGTCGGGGAACTCGAGGATGACGAGGCGCGGGGGCTTCCAGTCGCCCTCCAGCGTCTCGACGGGCCCGCCGCGGACGACGAAGCGCCCGCCGTAGGCCGTGATCGAGGGCAGCACGACATCCCGGTACCGCGCGTAGCCCTCGGGGTCGTGGACGTCGACTTCGACGAGGATGTAGGCGGGCATGGGTCCTTCTTCCGTCACTCGACGATGAGCAGCTGCGCCTCGGCGCCCAGCGCGTCGACGGACTGCCGGCACGTGTGGCCCGGCGTCGCCCATTCGACGTAGAGCAGGCTGCCGAAGTCGGGGAAGTCGGGCTCTTCGAGCGACTCGTCCGGGTCGTCCGTCTCGGGGTCGAAGGACGCGTCGAGGTTCGGACGAAGCACGAGGTCGGCGTGCGCCCCGCAGAGGGACGCGTGATAGTAGGGGCCGATCGACTCGCTTTCGTGGAGCTCCATCGCGACGCCGAGCGTGCGCTCGACGAGGCCGCGCACGGCCTCGATGTCCGGATCGGGAAAGCCCCAGAGCTCGACGAAGGGTTCGGTCATGAAGGGATTGTGCCTGACGGCGCGGCCGCGGACGGTGCCACGGTGATGACCACCTTGCCCTTGTGACGTCCCTCTTCGAAGCGCCGGAACGCTTCCGGAACGTCGCTCAACGGGTAGGGCCCGTCGATCACCGGAACGACCGTGCCCGCCTCGAAGAGCTCCTTCATGCGGTCGAGGCCCTCGTTCGTCTTCAGGGCCAGGAGGCGAAAGCGCTTCTTCTGTGTCATCGCGATCCAGGGCCCCAGCAGCAGCGCCTGGAGGAGCCGCGCCATGGATCCTCCGACCGTGACGTAGATCCCTCGGGACTCAACGCGCGCGCGCAATCCGCGACGGAACGGGTCGTCTTGACGTCGAGGATCAGGTCGTAACGCCTGCCGCTCCGGGTGAAATCCTCGCGCGTGTAATCGATGACGTGATCCGCTCCCAGCGAGCGCAGCAGGTCCAGCTTCCCGGGAGCGTCCACGGCGGTCACCTCGGCCCCGTCCCGTTTCGCGATCTGGATGGCGAACGTGCCGACGCCTCCCCCCGCGCCGTTGATCAGGAGCGTCTGTCCGGGCTGGATCGGGCCCATCTTGGCGAGGCCCTGCAGGGCCAGGAGTCCCGCCTGCGGAATGGCCGCCGCCTCCACGAACGTCATGCCGGGCGCCTTCGGCGCCAGCATTTCTTCCGGCGCGCAGACGTACTCCGCGAACCCGCCCCAGCGGCGGCTGAGATCGCCGAAGACGTCGTCCCCGGGCCGGAACCGGCGCACGTTCCCGCCCACCGCCTCGACGCGCCCCGCGACGTCGGAGCCGAGGATCTGCTTCTTCGGGCGGAAGAGCCCGAAGATCAGCCGGTTCACGAGGTCGGCGCCGCGGAGGGCGCCGCAGTCCCAGTCGTTCAGCGACGCGGCATGGACCCGGATCAGGACCTCGTCGTCCGCGGGCGCCGGTTTCGGGATCTCCTTGAGCTCGAGGACGTCCGGGGAGCCGTATCTCGTGAAGACCACCGCTCTCATGGAACGTCAGCCGCGGGCCTTGATGCTGGACGGCAGGACCGCGAAGTCGGCCGTCCTCTCGAGCGCGTTCATGGCGGAGAGGAGCGCCGGCGGCGGCACGATGAGCTTGCGCCCGGCGAGGTCCAGCCAGCCTCCCGCGCTCGTGACGCGCGCGCTGAGCTTCGCGTCCGGCCGGAAGACCTCGTGCCGGAGGAGGAAGCGGCTGCCGTCCGGCGCCTGTCCCGCGAGCGCGTACGTCACCGTGATCTCCTCGAGCAGCCGGACCTCCCGGAAGTACTCGATCTCGTCCTTCTGGATCACGGGGCCGATCCTGAGGCGCACGAACTCCTCCACGGGGAAGCCGTGCTCGGAGAGGAACATCTGCCGGACGTCCGCCGCCTTGTCGAGGTACGCCGTGTTCCTCATGTGCGAGTTGAAGTCCATGTCGGACCAGCCGGCAAAGAGCGTCTTCGTGTACATGGGTTCGGGCCCTCAGCAGCGACCGCGGTCGAACGCCGGCGGATGCCTCACTTCACGAGCGTCGGAATGAACGTCCACACCCAGTTCTCGGCGCCCTTCACCGAAAAGCTCTTCCGGTCCGCGGCGACGACGATCGGGCCGTTCGGCATGATGGGCATGCCCAGCCCTTCGGGCGAGGCGCCGGACACCCACAGGAGCGCTTCCTCGCTCTTGCCGGGGATCGAACGCATCGAGCAGCTCCCCGGGTAATTGGAGACGCGCGCCGCCGGATAGGTCCGCGTGCCCTTGATCTGGATCTGGTCCTTGGAAACCATCGAATACGACACGCTCTGGAAGTGCTCGTACGGGCCCTTCAGCTCCGGAGGCCCGCAGTTCGTGCCGTCGGACTTGATGTTCTTGAGCTCGGTCTTCCCGTCCGTCAGCGTCACGGGCCCGACCACCTGCATCTTCTTGGTGTCCCACGTGAACTCGACCGTGAGGCGGTCGATCACGTCCGCCTTGCCCTTCGTAGTCGCCGAACACGACCATCTCGCGCCCGTTGTGCACGCCCTCCACGCGGTACCGGACGATCTTGGCCGCCTGCCACTTCGCGGCCACGGCCATGTCCATGCCGCCGTATTGGAAGAGAAGGCCGGCGAGAGAGACGCCCACTGCAAGCAGGTTGCTCATGGCGGGGCACGGTGGCACCTCGGTGGAGGCCCGTCAAGGTGGCCGGGCGGATTCCCTTTACTCGCCGGACTTGTCCTTCGCCGACTCGAGCTTCCACCCGCTGCGGATCGTCGTCGCGTTGCAGGAAGAAGTGCCTCGACAAGGGAGTGCGGCGTCTGATGGAAGGAGCCTCCTCCTGCACGCCGAATGGGGGCGATTGAAATGAACCGCTAGGACCCCGCGACGATGTCGCCGGCCTGCGTTTCAAGGGTGATCCGATCCATGATCCCCACGCTGCGCATCCAGGCGCGATACCGTTCCGCACCGGCCTTGCCGAGCTCTTCGGATTCCCACTCCGCCGTCGCGACCGTCGTGTTCCTGTCGGCCCGCATGAGCCGGTAGCGAACGAAGCCGGGCTGCGCCCGGAAGACGGCGACACCGTCCGTCTCGATCTGACGGAAGATCCGCTCTGCTTCCGCCGAGTAAAGGTCGATGTTCCAGCGGGCGACGGTGACGCGCATGTATCGAGGCGCCGCGGCCTTTCGTTCCGCCGAGGCCACCCCTCGCGGGGTCGATGCGGCCAGGAGCGCGAACCCGAGAAATCCAGTTGCAAGGGTGCTCAAACGCCACATGTCCACCTCCGGAGAAGGCCAGTCACGAGATCGACAGGACACCGCGTTGTCAGGCGGCATTCCTCAGGAAGGTGTTCGGCCGCAGTTCGCGGCCCGGGACTAACGAGCTTGCTCATTGGCCTTGAGGCGGCTGCCATAGCTCGACCTTGTTTCCCTCTGGGTCAATGACCCAGCCAAACTTGCCATACTCGGATTCGTCAATCTTCTCGAGCACGTTGCAGCCTTCTTCCTTCAAGACCTTGACCAGGGCGTGGAGGTCTTCCACTCGGTAGTTGACCATGAAGCGAGCAGCGCTCGGATCATAGTGATCACTGTCTTCCGGATCGATAGACCAGGCAGTTGTGCCTGCGACCGGCTTGCCCTCGGCGTCAGCCCAGGTGAAGGCAGCTCCGCCCCAGACTTGGACATCGATCCCCAGGTGCCGCTTGTACCAGGCCTGCAGTGCTGGAGCGTCCTTGGCCTTGAAGAAGATGCCGCCGATGCCGGTGACGCGTTTCATGTGACCTCCAGTGCGCGGTGATGGTGACGTGAACCTCGCGATCCGCGAGGCCGCGAAAAACGACCGGGGTGCTCACCGGCTACGTTCGAGAGACGAGCGAACCTCAGACCACGAACGTTCGTCTGTGGGGTTCGACGCCGCGTCCGAGAACCGCCGGTCGATTTCGGCGCGCCGCTCGTCGGTGACGGCCACCGACGCGGATTCCGCCACGATGCCGTCCCAGATGGCCTGAACGAGCTCGATTCGTTCCGGAACCGGGAGGCGAAGAGCGTCGTCGAGTACGGGCGTCGACATGCAGTGACTATACGGCGGCTCACGATACAGCGTTCAGCGCATTGTCAGGCGGCAGCCCCGGTAGAGGCCGGGCCAGCGCTTGGGCTCGAAGGCGTGGCCGTACCCCAGTAATTGAAACTCGCCGGCTTCCAGCCGGGAATGTACAGGGTGGACATCTCGACGGCTTGGAACCGGCTGTCTCGAAGGAGTGCCGGGATATCGCGGTTGAGGTGGCAGCCCCCAGCCGAACCGCCTCCATAAGGGATTGAGACGGTTCTGCCAGTTGCGGACCCATTCGTCAGGCGCGAGACCGTGCTCGCAGAAGAGGAGGCGGCCGTCTGCCCGGAGGACACGGGCGACTTGAGCCAGTGCACGCGGCACGTCTGGCAGAGTGCAGAGGGTGTAGGTCATGACTACCGTATCGACGGTACGATCCGGGAGCGGCACGTCTTCAGCCGAGGCCTCGAGAAACTCCACCGGAAAGGCAACGCGAGTGACCTTCTGTTGAGCGAGCGCCCACATCTCTTGAGAGGGTTCCAGGGCCCAGAGATGTTGAACCGCGGCGCTGTCGTAGAAGGGTAGGTTCAGGCCGGAGCCGAACCCGATCTCGAGAACCTTGCCCGATGCGCCAGGTACGATCTTGGCCCGTTGGCGCATGTTCGGATTGCGGCTACAAGTGAAGTGGACCACCCGAGGGAGGATGAGTCGATTGTAGATGTTCACCAGGAGATGTCTCTGCCGCCTGACGATATCGAGTTCAGCGGCGAGAAGGAAGGAGCGCCAGCGACTGACGCCGAGTCCGCTGCAATGACGGGTTAGGCGGCGCGTTGGTTCAGTCCGGGCACATGGGTTACAGAGCAGTCCAGGCACATGGGTGACACAGGGCAGAGTTCGGGCTGGAGGAGAGACGCCCGATGCCCTGGAAGGAGACGACACCTGTGGCCGAGAGAATGCAGAGCCTGGTGGACTACCGAAGCGGGCTGTTCACAGTGAGCTTTCTGGCCGAGCGGCACGGCGTGAGCCGCAAGACGCTCTACAAGTGGATCGAGAGATTCGCGGCTGAAGGTGCGGCGGGGCTCGAGGACCGCATACGACGGCCGCACTGGCACCCGAATCAAACCGCCGGGGATGTGGAGACGGCGCTCGCGGAGTTCCGACGCAAGCATCCCGACTGGGGACCGAAGAAGATCGTGCCCGTGCTGTCGACCCGCCACCAGGAGACGAGCTGGCCGGCGCGAAGCACGGTGGCTGCGATCCTCAAGAGGCACGGCCTCGTCAAGGCGAAGCGCCGAAGACGGTTCGTCGGCCATCCCGGACGACCGACGACGGTGGCCGAGGAAGCGAATGCTCTGTGGGCCACGGATTTCAAAGGCGAGTTCCTGACGAGCGACGGAATCTACTGCTACCCGCTGACGGTGACCGACCTCTACAGCCGCTACCTCGTGGGATGCAAAGGGCTGCTCTCGACGAAGACGGACGGCGCCAAGAAGAGCTTCGAGCGGCTGTTTCGGGAATACGGATTGCCCGAGGCGATCCGCAGCGATAACGGCGTCCCGTTTGCGTCGGCGGGCCTGGGGAGGCTCTCGCGTCTCTCGGTATGGTGGATCAAGCTCGGGATCAGGCCCGAGCTCACGCAGCCGGCCCACCCCGAGCAGAACGGCTCGCACGAGAGGATGCATCGCACGCTCAAGCGAGCAACGACCCATCCCGTGGGGCGCGACCTGAAGAGTCAGCAGAAACGCTTCGACGCCTTCCGCAAGGAATTCAACGCCGGGCGGCCTCACGAAAGCATCGGCATGAAACGGCCCGCCGACCTCTACAGCCCTTCGCCACGCCCCTTCCCGTCCGTCCTGCCGCGCATCGAGTACCCGGGGCACTTCGAGGTCAGGCGCGTGAGCCGCAACGGCGGGATTCGCTGGAAGACGGGCTGGCTCAGCGTGAGCCACCCACTCATTGACGAGTACGTCGGGCTCGAGGAGGTCGATGACGGCGTCTGGAGTCTTTACTTCGGCTCGCTGCTGCTGGGCCGCTTCGACGAGCGCGAGAAGAAACTCTATGCAGCCTTCTATTCACACCGGCCCTGGCATCGCGGCGGCCGCGCCGAGCGGGCTGCCGAGAGCTCAACGCAGGAAGATTTCCACGATCTTCACAGCGCGACGACTACGAGGTAACAATTGAAGAGTGTCACCCATGTGCCTGGACTGAAGTGTTACCTATGTGCCCGATCGTTCAATCTCGGAGCCATCGCCCTGCTTTAACGCCTCTCGCTCACGCGCAATCGCCGGGCCAATGTGGACGCGAACTTCCTCGGGCAGCGCCGGCTCCGAAAGGAGCCCTTGAATGACGGCGCGCGCGACGATGAGTTCGTAAAGCCTTGAGGTGTAGTAAACATAAAGCTGTCGGCTCGGCCCGTCATGAAAGCGATGAATCTCTTCGTTCAGATCGAAAGCGGAGAGCTTGCCGGCCTGCCAAGCATGGAAGGACTCCTGAAGTTTCGAGAGTTCTCGGCCGAGCGCCTCCTGATGGGCGCGGTCTGCTAGTTCGCGGAGGAGACGATTGAGTCGTTTGCTCGGCGCGGCCGCTCGCTTCACGTCGTTCCCTGTGCGGTCTAACGATATCGAGTTCAGCGGCGAGAAGGAAGGAGCGCAGCGACTGACGCCGAGGGATGTTGACCCGGTTTCGTTGACACGCTGTTAGGTCGTGGTCATGCGGCGTTTCGTTCGTAGTTGATCGGCGAAAGATAACCCAGAGACGAGTGGAGCCGCGAGCGGTTGTAGTGGCGGATGTAGCGGCGTACGACGCGGTCGAGCGAGCGATCGTCGTCGAAGGTGCGTCCGTGGATGACGTCGGATTTCATCGAGTGAAAGAAGGACTCGATGAAGGCGTTGTCGCAGATCTCCCGGGGACGCTTCATGCTCTGTGTGATGCCGAGAGCAGCGAGGCGTGCCCGGAAAGCGTAGGCCGAGTACTCGACGCCACGGTCGGAGTGGAAGATGAGGCCGGGTCGGGGTCGCTGACGCAGCAGCGCGCGATTGAGAGCCGTGCGAGTCAGAGCCAGATCACGCCTGGAGCGAAGGCTCCAGCCCAGGACCCGACGTGAGTGGCGATCCAGGACGACGGCCAGGTAGCGCCAGCGGCCGGCGCTCCTGAGGTACGTCACGTCGCCGACCCAGATTTGCCCCGTAGCGGTCGTCTTGAGGCCGAGCACGCGATTGGGGATCTCGGCGAAGAAGCGGCGGGTGCCCGGTGTGCGCCGGTAGATGCGAGCCGAGCGCGCCTTGAGGGCCGCAGAGCGCATCAGGCGGGCCACCCGCTTACGCCCCAGCCTCAACCCGGCCTGTCTCAGGGCGGCATGAACGCGCGGGCTGCCATAGGTGCCTTCGCTCGCTTCGAAGACGGCGCGGATGCGCGCGAGCAGCCGTTCATCCTGTCGGGCGCGAGCGCTCGGCTCGCGGCGGCGAAATGAGTAGTACCCCGCCCGGGTCACACCGTGGCGGGCGCACAAGGTCTTCACGCCGAACCGGTCCTGCTCGGCTTTGATGAAGGCGAAGACCGCGGCCTTCGAGCCGAACAGAACCGAATGGCTTTTTTTAGCAGCTCGTGCTCCTCCCACAGCAGCGCGTACTCGCGCTTGAGGGCGGACAGCTGCTCGATCTCGTGCCGCTCGCGGGCTTTGAGCTTGACGCGGCCTGCTCCGCGCAGCCCGCCGTCACGAACCTCCTTGCGCCAGCGCGAGAGCATGAAGGGATGAATGTCGAGCGCCTCGGCGACGTCCTTGACCTGGACGCCGGCAAGGTTGCTGAGACTCACGGCCTTCAGCTTGAACTCGGCGCTGTAGCGCTGGACCTTTCTCGGACCCTTGATTCTGGCCATCGACACCTCTCTGGCTGTTAGGCCGAAGTGTCAACTTTATCGGGTCAACTGCCGAGTCCGCTGCAAGGATGAAGTGGACTCCTCCTTTATGACGTGAAACGGCATCTGAGTGCCAACGTCATCGAGTCGGAGAGTGAAGCCGAAAAGGAGGAGTCCATGGAGAATCCTACGACGATCGCGGTGGACCTGTCGAAGAGCGTTTTCGAGATCGCCGTCGAGCGCGAGGGGCGGATCTGCCAGAGGAAACGGCTGAGCCGGCGGCAGATGACCGAGTTCTTCTCGCAGTGCGAGAGGGCGACGGTCGTGATGGAAGCCTGCGGCTCGTCGCATTACTGGGGTCGCAAGCTTCAGAAGCTCGGGCACGACGTGCGGCTGCTGCCGCCGCAGCACGTGAGGCCGTACGTCCTGGGCAACAAGACCGACCGGCGGGATTGCGAGGCGATCCTCAGTGCGCGCCACCGCGAGGCGATCGTGCCGATCCCGGTCAAGAGCGTCGAGCAGCAGAGTGTGGCGTTCCTGCATCGGCTCCGTGCCGGCTGGATCAAGACGAAGACGAGCCGGCTGAACATGGTGCGCGGGATCCTGCGCGAGCTGGGCGTCGTGATCGCCGAGGGCGCCAGCCGCGTCCCTTCGGCCGTCTCCTCGGCGCTCTCGGAGGGATCGGTGCCGCAGGTCCTGCATCCCGTGCTGGAGTCGGCGATGGCTGAGGTGCGCGAGCTCGACGAGAGGATCGAGAAGGTCAGGGAACAGCTCGAGGCTGTGGCCCGGACGGTGCCGCTCGTCGAGAGGCTCGAGACGATCCCCGGCGTGGGCGTGCTGAATGCCACGGCGCTGTCGTCGATGACGGGAGACTTCTCGCGTTACCCGTCGGGCCGCCACTTCGCGAGCTCACTCGGATTGACGCCGAAGGAGCACTCGAGCGGCCTGAGGCGGCGGCTTGGAGCCATCAGCAAGCGAGGCGACACGTACCTCAGGACGCTGCTGATCGCAGGCGCCAGGTCGGTGCTGCTGTCGGCGCACCGCACGAAGAGGCCGCATCGGCTGCAGGAGTGGGCGCTGGAAGTCGAGAGACGGCGCGGACGAAACCGCGCGGCCATCGCCGTGGCCAACAAGCTCGCGCGGGTCGTCTGGGCCGTGGCGACGCGAGGAGACGACTTCCGCAAGAGCGCCGTGTCGCCCGAACACGTCACCGTCTGAAACGAAACGCGTCAGAGCCTTCCCGCCGACGAACGCGAAAGATGCGACAGATGAGCTCGGTCCGACCGACACGGGGCAAAGCCGATAACACCGTTGGCCCGATGAGGCCGTTGTTCAACGATTGGCTCCCCGTGTGCGGATTTCATCCTGGCCCGGAGCCCATGCCGGCTCCAACAAACGAGGCCGTAGATACGAGTGCCGTCGCGACCCTCTCCGCTCATCGCCATCGATCGCGTCCCCACGCAGGAAACGCCCCGACGACCAGGAACCGCTGATTTCTTAGAAGGAGAAGAACCAGGGACCGCCCACGCTTGATCCCAAGGAGGAGTCCAGATATGAGGTGTTAGGCCCCAGCGGGCTACTTAGTGGACTTTGCCTGGGGCATGGGTGTGCTGGGCCGTTTCGTGCCCAGCAGCTTGAACTCAGGAAGAGTGCCAGCAAGCACGGTGCGCCCCGGTAGGACGAGGAAGCCGACGATGCTCTGCTTGCCTGCACTTTCCGCCTGGATTACGAACCCAGCGGTCTGCTCGCCAGTTTCGGCGTTGACGTGGATGGCGTACTGCGGGATGGCGAGCTTGAGAGGCGTGCCGACTGGGCGCCCGCCCGACTCGAGCACGAAGACTGCATTGCCCGCGTTCACGTCGTCCTTGGTGGCAGGCCGGCCTGACACAAACCCGGTTGTCGGAAGGTCGGGCCACTGCACTAACGTTCCTTTCTCCGGTGGTGACGCAACTAAGGCTGACGAGACCACAAAGGCGAGGGCCAATCCGACGAATCGAACCTTGAGCGTATGCATGCGTTGTCTCTGGGGCCTAACGATATCGAGTTCAGCGGCGAGAAGGAAGGAGCGCCAGCGACTGACGCCGAGTCTGCTGCAATGAGGTGTTAGGCGGCGGTGCGCTTGAAACCGCGTACGGGAATCAGAGCCAGCGTCTTGTGTGTGAACGATAGGTTTCGAACGCCTCGCCGAACGTGGCCGACAGAAATCGTTCTTCGGGCGTGATGACTGCGAGTTGAAGTAGGGCGGCAAGGAAGACCGCGGCCAGTAGGAATGCGAGGGAGTTCACTGCCACCGCTACGCCAACCGTGAGCATCACGAAGCCTAGGTACATCGGGTTTCGCGTGTGCCTGAACACGCCCGATGTTACGAACCTCGTGGTGGGCTTGAATGGACTCGTGGGTGTGCCGTGGCGATGGAACTCACGCACGCCTGCGAGGCCGATTGCGAGGGCCGCGACGCATACGCCAGTGGCTAGAACCGGCGCGGCTACGCCGAGGTCGGGTAGGAAGGGGACGGGATAGAAGTGGTGCGCGAGCCAGCCGCCACCCAGGCAGAAGACGACCAGCAATGGCGCGGGAACGATCTTCTTCTGACGCGGCGCGCTGTCCATGGTGCCGGAGTTTAGAGCCGCCTAACGATATCGAGTTCAGCGGCGAGAAGGAAGGAGCGCGAGCGACTGACGCCGAGTCCGCTGCAATGAGTTGTTGGGCGGCGGTTCAGAGCGAGGGCCGGGGCTCGGGAGCGGGCGGTGGCAGGTAGGAAGAGGGGCGCGCGATTGCGCGCAGCAAGAGATAGAGGCCTCCCGCTAAGCCCAGGAGACTGCTGAGCATGACGGCGCCCCAGAGAGAGGCCAGGACGACCGACTCGGCGAGAGAGTTGCGGGCGGCCGCAAGGAAGGCCGCATGGGTGATGAAAAGGATCAGACCCCAAGCAACGAAGATTCGGGCGCTGCCAAAGAGCTGCGCGCGATTCATGTAGCGAACATCGGTGCGCGGCCCATGAACGGACCACATGAGCTTCGCGAAGGGGTGTTCTAGATGCGCCTTAGTCCACCGAAATAGCGCCCATAGGGCCGCATCGATGACCGCGAGTGCTATGTAGAACATTCCGCCGCCCAACGATATCGAGTTCAGCGGCGAGAAGGAAGGAGCGCCAGCGACTGACGCCGAGTCCGCTGCAATGAGGTGTTAGGCGCCGCTCAACGCCTTGGATCGGAGAGACGAATGGACCGAACGACCATGACGAACTCCCAGTCGTCCGCACCGCTAGGAGCCATGCATGGCGACGGAGGCGATGATGGCCGCGTCCGTCCGAAACGCAGCCTGCCGCGCAATCGCCGTCGCCCTCGTTACCATGAATTCCATATACGCGGCAGCCCTCGCTTACTGCAAAGCCACGAAGGGGCGTGCCGTCGAGAGGTTGATCGCACGGACGCGACTGCTCCCATGCGGGAACTACAACAGTGATTTGCCGTGCAGGGGAGTCCCACCCCAACGTTTCAGGCTCGTAGGGTGGAGGAGGCGTAACGAGAATTTCGCAACGACCTTGATCCTTGCGCTGCACGCTCAGCGACCAGTGAGCCGGACAAATGAACGAAATTCCACACGGGGATAGTTCAGCCGCTCGCCCTCGGGAACCACTTGGCGTGGCGCTGACGGTCTTAGTTTTCGGGCCCTGGAACTGTGAATAGGCGGGACAGGCATGAGCGATGTTCAAGAAGACGCTGCCCAGGACCGCCGCGACGAGTGGTTTCATATCTAGCGGCGCCTAACGATATCGAGTTCAGCGGCGAGAAGGAAGGAGCGCAGCGACTGACGCCGAGTCCGCTGCAATGAGGTGTTAGGTGCCGACCGGAGGTGCGTTGACCTTCGGGATGCTGCGGAGAAGACGAGCCCGCAAGAAAGCTGCGTGCGAGGCACGGACCGCGAGGCCGAAGTAGATGATGAAGAAGCGGACAGCGGGCGTGACTGGAATGGTTGCGACGAACGCCCGCAGCAGGATCTCGATGACGAAGAGGAGCATCCGCGACGAGGAGTACGCCGACGGCCGCCACCCTATGAAGCGTGACGAGGAAGATGGCTGCAGGAACCGCGATAACGAGGCCGCCGAAAACAGCTACAGAGGGCGAACGAGAGTAACCGAACAGGACTTGCAGCGCAGCGAGCAGAAGCAAGCCGAGGCACATTTCACGGATGACGAGGCGTGCCTCGCCGGCATCGCCGATTGGGCCAGCGAGCCGTGTGAACGGCCCCCGAAAGCCCTGGGCCTTTTCGCGGGCAACGTCGGACTCAAACACGGATGCGCTCCGGTTTCGGCGTCTAACGATATCGAGTTCAGCGGCGAGAAGGAAGGAGCGCAGCGACTGACGCCGAGTCCGCTGCAATGAGGTGTTAGACGCCGGGCTTCGGAACGCCGAGATCCTTGCAGATTTTGAGCGCAAGTAGTCTCGTTGACCTCGCGGTGGCGAGGAATGGTGGAAACCTTGCGCTCGGCCCGGTTCACGTAGACGGTATGAGAACCGCCTTCACGAAGGAACTGGCAGCCGTGACGCTCGAGATGACGGATGAGTTCGGCGCGCTTCACGCAGTGAGCTTGAAGCGCTCCCGAATGACCGAGGCGTTCGCGAGCGCCTGCTCACTAAGGGCGCGATTGGCCTCAAGCACCAGCGTTACCGCCTCGTGCAGGTTCGAGCGTGCCTCTTCTAGCGTGGCGCCCTGGGAGTTCGCGCCCGGAAGTTCCTCGACAAAGGCGATGAAGCCTTCGGGAACCTGCTGGAAAACGGCGGTTAGTTCAACCGACATGACGAGAGTTCTAGCGCCCTTCTCTCTTCCGGCGTCTAACGATATCGAGTTCAGCGGCGAGAAGGAAGGAGCGCCAGCGACTGACGCCGAGTCCGCTGCAATGAGGTGTTAGACAGCGCCCGGCTCTGACGAAAGCGGGATGAGCTACTGAGGACTTGGCGTAGCAGGAGCGCAGTAGCGAGGGTGGCAGGAATGGCGAGAAAGCCGCCCATGCGACGGCGGAAATGACGAACAGGGGAAAGAAGGCGAAGACTCCGGCAAGCTCCTGACCTGATGCTGGAGGGCCCATGTGGAACACGAACAGCACGTAGAGCGCCACGATGCCCACACCGGCCACGAGTGCTCCGAGCCACAGCGCCCGCCGTCGTGTGGCGCGACGCAAGAGACCTGCGAGCGGGGTCCAGAGGCCGGCGCCGACAGCTGCGCAGACCCACACCGGGCCGATGGCGAAGGTGAGCATTGAGGGTTGAGCGGCCGTGTTGAAGCCAAGGCGCCCGAGCAGCCAGTCGAGCAGAAGCCGGCCGATTGCGCCCCGAGTAGCCGCAATGGCCGCCGTTACAAGGTACGGGAGGATTGTGACGGTGCCTCCCCGATGCGCTGTCTAACGATATCGAGTTCAGCGGCGAGAAGGAAGGAGCGCGAGCGACTGACGCCGAGTCCGCTGCGATGAGGTGTTAGGCGGCGTCGCTTCGGGCGTTCGCTGAGGATAGAATTTATTGCGAATCTTCGCACCAGACAACGGACGCACCTAGCGCCGCGCTTATGTAGCAGATGTCGAAATGCTCCGGCGCTCAGCGGGAGAACGCTCCAGGCCATGGACAGTGAGACCGAGCGCATGATGCCGATACGACGTCCGCCGACGATGAGGAACGCCTGCAGCCGGCGACCAGGCGAAAGACTCGGCCTGCCGGACTGTCGAGGAATCGTGAGAAACAGCGAGCGGTTGAAGAGCTCTTCGAACTTGCCGCAATGGACCGATCTCGCTCAAGAGTAGATGCGAACAAATCTCGACTCTTCGATTTCCGTCGCCGTCTAACGATATCGAGTTCAGCGGCGAGAAGGAAGGAGCGCAGCGACTGACGCCGAGTCCGCTGCAATGAGGTGTTAGGTGGCGGCCGACGGCCTTACGGAGGCGCGAAGGGCCGGGCCGAGACGTGCAGTGCCTTGAGCTGAGGCTGTGACGGCACGGCAGAGCGTTGGTTCGGTAGGCACGATGGACGCCTCTGGCCGATCGGGAGCGAGCGGTGAGACGGTGAGGAAGACTAGGTAGGAATGCCCGCGCTCAAATGTGTACGAGCAGTTCCGCACCAAGGTAAGCAGAGAGCTCGCCGCACCTGAGCTCCCTTCCACCGTGGGCCGACCCGAAAGACCGTGCGCTTCGGTGGGCTCGAGCGAGGATCTAGACCGAGGCCCAAGCTGGCCGGTGCGGGCTCGACGCGCGATTACCGGTGCCGCACGAAGACGATGCTCGCGCCATGCTCGAGTGCCTCGCGTGCAGACGGTTCGGTCGCCGCACTGGCAAGCGCGTGCTTTTCCGGAGGCCGACACGAAAGCAATGAGCCTGCGATGAAGAATGCTGCGCGACACGGTCTCTTCCGCCGCCTAACGATATCGAGTTCAGCGGCGAGAAGGAAGGAGCGCAGCGACTGACGCCGAGTCCGCTGCAATGAGGTGTTAGGCGGCCCGCGCCGACGAGCTTCGCGATGAGCCGCCTCCGCGAGATAGAGCCGCGAACCAGGCCTCGTACAGGCCGCAGGGTCGAGTCGCCGATGAAGGACGCGGCGCGAACGATGCCGTACGGACCGCGCTGGCTACGCGCGATAGCCACTCGAGTGTGGCGGAGCGGCACGCTACGCAGGCGCGCCCATGCGAGAGACGGACTCGCGTAGGCGAGCGCGCTCATCTCGAGCGTGCTGAGGTCGGTTCGACTGACGAGGCCGCAGCGTTCCGTCGGACGAGGCCGGCATCAGAGCCGCAGCCAGGCGACCACAGAAGTAGGTTCGACGATGAAGCGACAGATGCTACGGCCGCCTCGAGAGGGCGCTGAACCCGCGCGAGACCGCCGGGACTATGAAGCACGTAGTACAGACAGCTCTCGCGCCTGAAGGCTAGGCGAGGCGACGCCACGCACGTACCGCCTCACGCGAGGACGCTAGAAGACCGTGGCCAGCGCTGAGTCGTCGACGAATGCGTGCCAGACGCAGCGTGAGCGGCTCTGGCGCCTTGGGCAGCCTAACGATATCGAGTTCAGCGGCGAGAAGGAAGGAGCGCAGCGACTGACGCCGAGTCCGCTGCAATGAGGTGTTAGGCGGCGCTTCGGAGTACGCCGGGAGCCTGCGGCTGCGGCCGTGGCGACTACGGTTGCCTCTCTTCAATGAGGCTCAGGATGCGCACGCGCGGATCGTTCATGACACTGCCCTGGACCCGACTCCAGAGGGCACGCAGGGCGGATAGACAGGCCTCAGCTTGCGACGCGGAGTCGAATTCGAGATCGACCAGAGCGTAGTTGCGGATCGTCCGTGGGCCTGTATGACGTGGTACCGCAGCACGCCCATCTGCTTGCGCCCGATTGGGTCGCTATCGAACGCTCTCTTCCACGAGTCGAAATTCGGCGACTGGATGTTCAAGGCGAAGGATGTGCATGGAACGCCCGCTCTTCAGGAAGCGAATTGAGGCCGAGGAACGCCACCCTCGACGGCTCCCACCGTTGAGCGACGGGTACGGGGAACAGCGGCCTAACGATATCGAGTTCAGCGGCGAGAAGGAAGGAGCGCAGCGACTGACGCCGAGTCCGCTGCAATGAGGTGTTAGGCGGCGTCTCCTTCGAGCTTGCGACAGCCCGAATGCGTCGGATGCCAAGGGGCAGATCGTATGACCTGCAGCCTGAATGTTTCCCATGCCCGCAAGATGGGTGGCGACATTGACGCGACGTGAAAATGCGCCGGCTCGAGCTGCGCGACCAAGCGTGCGAGGTATCTGTGAAGCTGTGACACTGAACTGGACCGAGCGGCTCGCGAGCGTGAAGAGCCGCAACCAGATCTGGACGAGCCACTGCTGCAATGCGATCCGACGCTTGAAGCAGCGCCTGGAATTCGGCCAGGCTCTCCGCCACGACGGCGAGCTCGGCCGCTCCGACATCGAGCCAAGCTACACGGCCGCCTGCGACCTCAAGAAAGACGTCGCCCAGATGCGGTAACGAGGATAGGCGTGGCCTCATGCGGCAGGAGCCACGGCCACGCGCGGAGCATGGCGTCGGGCTCGACGAGCGTGAAGTCGACCGTGAGCCCGGACGGCGCGTTCAGCACTGCCGAGAGTCCATACGATGCCTAACGATATCGAGTTCAGCGGCGAGAAGGAAGGAGCGCAGCGACTGACGCCGAGGGATGTTGACCCGGTTTCGTTGACACGCTGTTAGGTCGTGGTCATGCGGCGTTTCGTTCGTAGTTGATCGGCGAAAGATAACCCAGAGACGAGTGGAGCCGCGAGCGGTTGTAGTGGCGGACGTAGCGGCGTACGACGCGGTCGAGCGAGCGATCGTCGTCGAAGGTGCGTCCGTGGATGACGTCGGATTTCATCGAGTGAAAGAAGGACTCGATGAAGGCGTTGTCGCAGATCTCCCGGGGACGCTTCATGCTCTGCGTGATGCCGAGAGCAGCGAGGCGTGCCCGGAAAGCGTAGGCCGAGTACTCGACGCCACGGTCGGAGTGGAAGATGAGGCCGGGTTGGGGTGGCTGACGCAGCAGCGCGCGATTGAGAGCCGTGCGAGTCAGAGCCAGATCACGCCTGGAGCGAAGGCTCCAGCCCAGGACCCGACGTGAGTGGCGATCCAGGACGACGGCCAGGTAGCGCCAGCGGCCGGCGCTCCTGAGGTACGTCACGTCGCCGACCCAGATTTGCCCCGTGGCGGTCGTCTTGAGGCCGAGCACGCGATTGGGGATCTCGGCGAAGAAGCGGCGGGTGCCCGGTGTGCGCCGGTAGATGCGAGCCGAGCGCGCCTTGAGGGCCGCAGAGCGCATCAGGCGGGCCACCCGCTTACGCCCCAGCCTCAACCCGGCCTGTCTCAGGGCGGCATGAACGCGCGGGCTGCCATAGGTGCCTTCGCTCGCTTCGAAGACGGCGCGGATGCGCTCGAGCAGCCGTTCATCCTGTCGGGCGCGAGCGCTCGGCTCGCGGCGGCGAAATGAGTAGTACCCCGCCCGGGTCACACCGTGGCGGGCGCACAAGGTCTTCACGCCGAACCGGTCCTGCTCCGCTTTGATGAAGGCGAAGACCGCGGCCTTCGAGCCGAACAGAACCGAATGGCTTTTTTTAGCAGCTCGTGCTCCTCCCACAGCAGCGCGTACTCGCGCTTGAGGGCGGACAGCTGCTCGATCTCGTGCCGCTCGCGGGCTTTGAGCTTGACGCGGCCTGCTCCGCGCAGCCGGCCGTCGCGAACCTCCTTGCGCCAGCGCGAGAGCATGAAGGGATGAATGTCGAGCGCCTCGGCGACGTCCTTGACCTGGACGCCGGCAAGGTTGCTGAGACTCACGGCCTTGCGCTTGAACTCGGCGCTGTAGCGCTGGACCTTTCTCGGACCCTTGATTCTGGCCATCGACACCTCTCTGGCGTTAGGCCAAAGTGTCAACTTTATCGGGTCAACTGCCGAGTCCGCTGCAATGAGTTGTTAGGTGCCCCTCTTAGTTTCCAGAGGGGCCGCGCGCCGCGACAGACACAGTGGATTCGTTCCGCGCTTCAAGAATGCCGAGGCGAAACACCTCGACGACGTAGCGAACCGAGTTCGCGCCGACGGCCTGCGCGAGAGCCCGGATTTCGAGACCGGGATGCGTTGCGAGCGGAAGAGAAGTCGACTCCCCCGGGGAGAGCTGGGTGTGAACCCTTGCAATGAACGCGTTGGAGTCGAGAGCCCGAAGCTCGATAGATGCGCTGAACTGGCCGTTACGACCGGGTACGAGCTCGCTCGTGACGCTAT
Source organism: uncultured Acidobacteriota bacterium (assembly GCA_963776915.1). Lineage (GTDB taxonomy): Bacteria > Acidobacteriota > Thermoanaerobaculia > UBA5066 > UBA5066 > Fen-183. The sequence goes on from CAVZPE010000018.1 coordinate 364,457, forward strand.
AGCCGCGCGCAACGCCCGAAACGGTGTATCCAGACGCGGCCGCCGGCAAGGAGGAGGCCGCGGCAACGAGAAGCGTTCCGACGCCGACTGCAAAGAGCTTACGCATGCGGGCCTCCTTTGCCTTGGGGGCACCTAACGATATCGAGTTCAGCGGCGAGAAGGAAGGAGCGCGAGCGACTGACGCCGAGTCCGCTGCAATGAGGTGTTAGCTGGCACTCGAGCTACCAGCGGATGCTGAGCGCGCACTGAAACCGGGACGCGAAAGCGATGCAAGCGAGTGTGCCTGCGACTAAGAAGTCCTGCGCCGCGCCGTATGACGGGGGCGGCTGCGAGAGAAAGCGATCGGGCTCGCCCTGCGAGTAGAGCGCTGCAAGCTGCTCTGGAATGCTGGCCTTCAAGTGGTTGAGAAGCCCCGACAAGGGGAAGACAACCAGTTCGGGTGGCCTCGAGATGAGATCGAACGTGCCAGCGAAGCCTAGCGGGCCGTTGATCTTCGAGATGTTGGCGTACGAAAACACTTGCTCGAGAAAGGCCATCGGAATTTCGTCGTAGGCAAGCTGGCAGAAAGGTGCCTCAGGTGGCGGTGGCGCTGAGGGTATTGAGAACGATGCACGAAGTAGCGCGACCTCGGCTTCCGTGAGCTCGCCAATCATTTGAGCCTCAGCATCCGGAATGGAGGCGACGGTTACCTCAAACAATGTGCCCTCTGTGCCAGCTAACGATATCGAGTTCAGCGGCGAAGAGGAAGGAGCGCAGCGACTGACGATGAGTCCGCTGCAATGAGGGGTTAGGTGGCGGCCGCCGCTAGATGATGCCGGGCCACGCGGAAGTGGGAGTGAGAAGAGGCCCGGATGCTTCGCTTCCCGAAGTAGAGCCGGCACTCGTAGTGCTCGCGGGTGCTCGAGCAGAGTAAGGGTGTGAGACGTGATAGCCGTTCAGCGACCTCAGGCCCGCAATGCGTGTGGACCAAGCGAGCACTGGCGGCACGAAGAGCAGTGTTAGGCGGCCGCCAGACAACCGGACTCGGTCTGGGCGTAGCTGCTGCCCCACGAATACCAGATCGAGTTCAACCGGCACGCCGTCGGAGTTGAGCGAAACCCAAGGTGGCCGCAACTCGGCGAGTGGAATGGCGGGGGCGTTGGGGGCGGAAGCGAGCGCGAGGTAGAAGCGCAACACTTCGTGCCGCCAGATGTAAAGCGAGGCGCGGTCAAGAACGACCAGGGTAAGCAGAATGCAGAGGAGAACGACCGGCGCTTTCTTGGAAGCGCTAGCCGTGGAAGAAGACGTTCTCACCGCCAGCCTAACGATATCGAGTTCAGCGGCGAGAAGGAAGGAGCGCAGCGACTGACGCCGAGTCCGCTGCAATGAGGTGTTAGCTGCCGCCCGCGGGAATGGGGTCGAGCCCGAGACGAGCCACAACCGCCTCGACGACGGCTTGAGCGCCCCAGACGTACGTGTCCGTGACGGGAAAGCCGCTTCGGATATGAATAGGTGGACCGGTTGCGCGAGTGAGGACTAGCTCGAGCGAGCCGCCATCGACCATTCCGGGAAGAGAGATGTCGCCGCCTATGAGCTGAGGCTGGGCTTCGAACCAGGCGGCGAGCTCGGCGAACGGGAAGTGAGCCCGAAAGCGACCGATGCGAGGGACGTTACTTAGGCCGGTGTACACCGCCGTGTCGTCGTCGCGAAACGTGACGACGAAGGCCGCACCACGAGGAGCCAGGCCAGGAGTTCGCTCGAACGTGATGGATGTGAGGGTGATGTGGGCTTCTCGCGCGGTGACCGACGGACGCGCGAGCTGCCGTTCAATAACCTGCTCGTCCGTGGGACGCCGCGGTGTACGGCTACAGGCGATCAGGCTAAGTGCGAGCGTGGCGACGAGAAAGATGCGCACGACGCCTTGGACCCGCGAAGTGCTCACATGGTTCCCTTCGGCAGCTAACGATATCGAGTTCAGCGGCGAGAAGGAAGGAGCGCCAGCGACTGACGCCGAGTCCGCTGCAATGAGGTGTTAGACGGCACCCTGCCTGCCACGTTGCGCTCTGCTAAGGGGACTCGCGTTCACGCGCCAACAAAGGAGCGATGTAAAGACGGAGTTCTTCGGGCAGCTCGGCCTCCTGGACGTGGCCCTCGAGGACAGCGCGGACGAGAAGGAAGTCGTGAAGGGGTGATGTGTAGAGCTTGAAAAGCTCGCGATTCGGCCCGTCATGAAAGCGATGGATCTGCTCGGCTAACTCGAATGCATCGAGCTCGCCGGCCTGCCAACGGGTGAACGCACCCTGCAGCGCCGAGAGTTCGTGCCCCAGCGCCGCCTTGTACGCGCGGCCCACCCATTCCCGCGCAAGCCGCTTGATGTGCTTGTTCGGCTCGGCCTGCCGGGTCATGCAACGCCGCCCTTCATCTGTGCCGTCTAACGATATCGAGTTCAGCGGCGAGAAGGAAGGAGCGCAGCGACTGACGCCGAGTCCGCTGCAACGAGGTGTTAGGGGGCACCGCTACCCGAGAGAATGCTCCCAGGATCGGCGGTCGAACGGGAGGCGAGCCACCAAAAGAACGCCGCTGCGGCGGCGCCGAAGAACGTGAAGGGGAGAGCGCCTTCCGCGGTGAAGTAGCGCCGATCCATGCCGAGACGGATCAAGGTGCCGCCGAGCGCCCCAACTGCGACGACGATTGGAAGCGTGGCGAGACGAAAGCGAGACAGAACGAGAACAGCGGGCACGCCGAAAAGAGCGAGCGCGACGTAGGTGTAGACAGCGCCGCCGGCCCAAATGAAAGCGAGCACCTTCCAGCCTGATGGATCTAGGAGGTGGTAAAGAGCTGGAGCGATGGCTGGTCCGGGGGACCTAGCGAAGAAGTGGTACAGGCTGATGACCACTTCGATGACCAGGTAGGCTGGAAGGACGATAAGCGGCGTGAGCAAGAAGGCGAAGAGAAGGGCGCGGCCACTCGGCTGAAGCGCTTGACCCTGATTCATGTGCCCCCTAACGATATCGAGTTCAGCGGCGAGAAGGAAGGAGCGCAGCGACTGACGCCGAGTCCGCTGCAATGAGTTGTTAGGCGGCGCCCGACGTGAGCGATGCGAGCGAGAGGCGCGCGGCCGAGGACAAAGGCGGAGCGTGACAGCCCCGGGAAGCTCCCGTGGCGCGGATGACTCGAGGCGAAGCAGCGACTCGTCCCTGCGTCGTGCGAAGCGGAGTGCCTGCTGACTGGATGTCCGCAACTCGAGGCGCGTTGCGGCGGGCAGAATAGAGCGCAACAGCCGCTGGCGCCCAGGCCGTGACCTTGCACGATGCCTGCATGAAACCGCAGAGCGACGGCTCCGCATGCCGCGCGACGCACGAGTGCAGTCCGACAAGCGTGACACCGCTGACGTCAGGTGAGACGCACGATGGCGCGACGCCAAGAATCACGAGCTCGCCGAGAGCTAGATGCGACAGAGCGCTGCCAGATGAGCTTCGGCTGCAGCGTTCTGCGCAGTCAGATCCACGATTCGAGCTTCGCACGACGTGAATGCTGCTCCGTAGCCGCCTAACGATATCGAGTTCAGCGGCGAGAAGGAAGGAGCGCAGCGACTGACGCCGAGTCCGCTGCAATGAGGTGTTAGGCGGGGCTAGACGCTACTCCGCGCACCAGTGAGCGCCGACCAGCGATATGCCGGATGCCAGGAGCCCAGGCAGCCGTGCGGCGAGTTCCGGCGCCCGGACACGCTTGAGCAAGGTGAGCGTGTTTCCAGTACCGTCCGAGCTGCGTCGTCAGAAGCACGACGCGAGAGCGTGTAGCGAAGAGTGAGGCTGCGTGGGTCGACCGACACCTGAAGATGCAGTGCTGCCGGACGCGCACCCGACGAAGCGAGCGCGTCCGCGGTGTCCCGAGCGAGCCGGGTGTGAGCCACCTGCTGGGGGGGCAAACTCTTCGAGAGGACGGGATCAAGGCGGCGCAGTGGCGCTGCGATTCGAAGCGCCCATTCGTCGGGAGACGCGAGAACCATGTCCACGATTTCGTGCCCCGCCTAACGATATCAAGCTCAGCGGCGAGGAGGAAGGAGCGCAGCGACTGACGACGAGTCCGCTGCAGCGCGTTGTTGGGCGGCGTTTCTTCTGGCCTCGACCGCTGAGTGCCGCGAACGGCGCGCCCCGTGCTTGACGAACCTAGCGCCCTGATGACCACACATCCGACGCGGAGTACGTGCGGTGCCGGGGCCCGTGCGTTGCGACCTACGATGGGAACCGTTTCAATACGGCCCACAGGATGATGAATAGGAGTGGAGGCACTACGACCGGCCACAAACTTTCGGGCTAAGCCGCCCGATATGGCACCGAGGCCACCTGAACCGGCTGCGTGGCGCATCGGCTGAAACGCACGCGGATAGGGAGCACGACGAAACAAAACCGGCCCCGATAGACCAGAGTAAGCACGCGAGGGCAACGCGCGATAGGGGCCAGCGGCGAAGATGGCATGTGCGCCGTAAATGCGAGTCGAGCTCCGTTAAGCCGCCTAACGATATCGAGTTCAGCGGCGAAGAGGAAGGAGCGCAGCGACTGACGATGAGTCCGCTGCAATGAGGTGTTAGGCGGCGCCGGTAGTGAAGAACTACGGACGCTAAGAGGAGAACAAGAAACCAAGGCCACCACCGTGGCACCGTGCGCGTGTTTTCCTCGGGGAGAGGAAACTGAAGGCGCTTCCAAACGAGTATCGGGAAAGAGACGGCTACTGCAAGCACGGCGAGTGTGGCTTCTGCAAACCCAAGAAGTAGAAACAGGACAACGATCGGGGAGCCGGCCAGAACGGCTATTAATGCAAGGAATTGCAAGAGCCTAGTTATGCCCCGCCAAGCGGAGGCGTCGGTGGGGTGCGAGCGTAGGCCGGTGGCACAGACCATGACTACGCCGACAAGCAGCGACCAGGACGGAAGAAGGAACTCGAGCGAGAATCGTCGCCCGCACGGAGTAGTGCCAGCGCCATAGCCACTCCGAGCGCGGCCCAGAGCGCACTGACCCGCAGCGAGTCCCGTGGCCGGGCCTCAATGGGGGCCGGAGACATAACCTGACGAGATGCGGGTGTCTAAGGTGAGGGAGAAATGTGCCGCCTAACGATATCGAGTTCAGCGGCGAAGAGGAAGGAGCGCGAGCGACTGACGATGAGTCCGCTGCAATGAGGTGTTAGGCAGCACCCGACCGTGCCGGAGAAGCTACGATGCTGCAAGACGGCGCACAGGACCTCTGCGCGAGCGTGAAGTCACATGACGAGGGTGTGTGCGCCCGAGACTCGACCGGGCTGGCTCGGGTTTCCGAGATGCAGTGGCGCAAATAGATCGCGGCCGTTGCTGAGATGCCAGACTGAAAGCGGCGCACTCGTGCGTCGACGGATAGCCGACCCCATTGACCGAAGCGACGCAGACCAGAAGCGGAGCGGAGAAGGACGCGCCAGGCTCGTTTCCGCCACGTGGCGGACAGCGCACAAGATGCTCGAGCGAAGGGTTCGGCACGAGGCCGCTCGAGCACGCGGCAAGCGAGACCAGAAGCGCACCGAGGCGTCGAGCGTGACTCGGCAAAGGGTGCCGGGCCCGAGGGGTTCCGGCCGACATGTCGCCAGCCATCAGACAGAACGACGTGGAACGCTGCGTCATTGGTCGGCTGCTCGTGCTGCCTAACGATATCGAGTTCAGCGGCGAGAAGGAAGGAGCGCAGCGACTGACGCCGAGTCCGCTGCAATGAGGTGTTGGGCGGCGCGCGCCACCCCCATTGTTGCGCGTGGCCGACCAGACAGCCGGAGCGCCCGCTGCCGCCCGGGACAAAGACGCGACCGCGCGACAGTTGCGAGGGGATTTCAGACCGCTCCGATGCGTGGCTGGCCGGGACGGGCGCGACCCATGAAACGAGGCCCGCGGGCGGCGAGCGCCCACAAGGCTGAGTTGAAAAGACAGGACCAGCCAGAACTGCTCGTCTTGAACCGAAGCTGGGGAGGAGCCATGAACAGGGCGCTGCGAGGACGCGGGAGCCCGTTTTCTTGAAACCAGGATGGAGACGAGGGAACGCGAGCCATGTTGCCCGGGTGAAGACTCCACGCCGCGGAATGTGGCGCCAGCTATGAAGTAGTAGCACGAGCACGAACGGCCACGACGACCACGCCGGGCGTATGCGAGCTGTAGCATGCTCATTTAGCCCGCCTAACGATATCGAGTTCACCGGCGAGAAGGAAGGAGCGCAGCGACTGACGCCGAGTCCGGT
>CAVZPE010000019.1:0-91020 GCA_963776915.1 uncultured Acidobacteriota bacterium
GCACTACATGACAAGGGAGCAGCCGTGAAAAGCGTAAAAAGAACGCCTCTGTCTCGTGTTTTCGGCGCTGCACTGATTCTCGTCCCGCTCCTCGGCGGATGCCGCGGCGAGGAGAACTCGTTGACCGGGCCCGCGGCGGGAGCACGCGCTCTCAGCGGCCAGGTCATGCCGGTCGGTGACCTTTCGGGCGCATCGCCCGCGGGGATCAGCGTGACGGCGCTCGGACAGATGGCGGTCACGGGCGTGGCCGGCCGGACGGCGCTCGTCGACAAGGTGGCGGTCACGGACGCGACGGGCCAGTTCGCGTTCACGGGACTCTCGACGGGGAACGTGCAGCTGGCGTTCTCGCGCGGCGATGGCATCGGCGCGAGCGCGACCGTGGGTGCGGGGATGGCGACGGTCGTCGTCGAGCTGCAGAAGAAGCAGGCGACGGTTCACGACGCCGGGGCGACCGGGCAGACCAAGGAGCTCGAGGGGCCGATCACGGCCGTCTCGGGCGCCTCCATCACGGTTCTGAACGCGAGCACCGCGAAACCGGAGACCGCCGCGATCACCCCGGACACGGTGATCCGGAAGGGCAACACGACCCTCGCCGCGAGCGATCTGAAGATCGGCGACCGCGTACACGTCAAGACGATGGCGAACACCGACGGCACCCTGACGGCGCTCGAGATCATGCTGCAGAACGACGGGACGACGGGGGGCCAGACGAAGGAGCTCGAGGGTCCCATCACCGCGGTCTCGGACACGTCGATCACCGTGATGAACGCGAGCACCGCGGGGCCGGAGACCGCCGCCATCACCAAGAGCACGGTCATCCGGAAGGGCAACACGACTCTCACCGCGAAGGATCTGAAGGCCGGTGACCGCGTCCACGTGAAGACGACCGCGAATACGGACGGCACGCTGACGGCGACGGAGATCATGCTCCAGAATCCCGCCTGACCGGGATGTGATGGTCAGTCCGGGATCGTGGCGGCCGCCGGCGTGGCGGCCGTCCCGAGGTGGGAGTCTGGATGCCCTTCTTCGGCTCGGCGAGGCGGCCGTACGCCTTCGCCGGTCTCGTTCTCTTCTGGAATGCGATCCTCCTCGCGGGGTTCGCGGCCGAGTTCTCGCTCGCGACCGGATCTGCCGCGCCCTCCTCGTTTCTCGCGGTGTTCTCGTTCTTCTCGAGCCACCTCGTCGACGTGCTGCTCGTCCTCGCCGCCGGCACGCTTCTCGTCAACGGCCGGCTCCCGCTCCGGCTTCTCGCCTACGGCCTGTTCCTCGCCCAGTTTCTCGCCGGCGCGCTCCAGCTCTTCGCGCACTACCTGACGGGCGAATACCTCTCGAGGCTGGCGGTCGAGAACGCGAACCACGTGTCGCTTCTCCTCAGCCCGAAGAGGCTCGCCGGGGCCGCCGTCGCGGTGGCCGCCGGGCTCTCGGTGCCGCTCCTGACGGAGGCCGCGCGGAAGGTCGTCCGCTGGCGCGAGGCCGGGACCCTCTCCCTCTCCGCTCTCTCTCTCGCCGCCGTCGTCGCGCTCCTCCCCGGGGCCCTTCCCGGGAGCGCCCGGAAGATCCGGGAGGAGCTCTTCGAGGGAAACAACGTCACGGACCGGTCGCCGCTCGTCTCCCTGATCGAGGTCCTCGTCGGGACACCGGCGGGGGACCGGGACGTCTTCACCCGGACCGACGCCGCGGCGATGAAGCGATACGGCTTCGAGATCTCGCTCTCGAGCGCCTATCCGCTCCGGAAGGACTGGATCTACGAAGGGGATCCGCCCTTCGCGAGGGAGCCGGGAGCGCCTCGCCTTCCCAACGTCGTCGTCTTCTTCACGGAGGGCCTGTCGGCGCGCCTGATCGGCCCCTACGGCTCGCCGTTTCCGGGGATCACGCCGAATCTCGACCGCTTCGCGGCCGACCCGAGGACGATGGTCGTGACGAACTACTACAACCACACCTTCGCGACGTACCGGGGTCTGCACGGGCAGCTCTGCTCGCTGTTCCCGAAGGACGAGGGGTCGGAGGCCTGGCTCGAGGGCCCCGAGGACGGGGGCGTGCGGAGCTACTTCAGTCTCGCCGACTACCTCCGCGAGCTGGGATACGAGACGAGCTTCCTCGACACGCACCGGCGGGGAGCGGCCCGCGTCGACAGGATGCTGAGACGGATCGGCTTCGAGAACGTCCTGACCGCGGAAGACCTCTCGGCGCGGTACCTGGGCGGGGCGGAGCCCCTGCGGAGCGACGCTCTCACCGATCACCAGCTCCTCGAGGCCCTCGTGGGCTTCCTCGAGAAGCGCGCGGAACGCCCGGGCGGCTCGCGGCCCTTCTTCGTCGGCCTCTACAACGTCGAGACCCATGCCTTCCAGGACTCGGCGGCCGACGGCCCGAAGTACGGCGACGGCACGCATTACAGCCTCAACACCGTTCACAGCTTCGACGACGCGTTCGGACGATTCCTGGAGTTCTTCCTGAACTCGCCGCTCGCGAAGGACACCGTCGTCGTCTTCACCGCGGACCACTGTCACTACACGGAGAGGACCTACACGGAGGTCATGCGGCGGTACTTCCCCGACCTCCCGCACGTCCCCGTGGACCCGATCCCGCTCATCGTCTACTCGCCGCTGCACCGGCTTCCGGACGGATTCGACGCGGACTTCCGGACCTCCGTGGACTTCGCGCCGTCCCTCATCCACCTGCTCGGCCTGCCCCAGAGGCCCAACCCGTTCCTCGGCCGCTCGATCTTCTCGCCGCGCCGGGGGCACGAGCCGGGCATCGTCCTGATCGGCACCGACCTGTTCTTCGTCGACCGGAACGGGATCGCCCGCAGGGGACGGCTGGGCGCGCACGCGAGGGAGTACTGGAAGGTCCAGCGCTTCATGCGCTACCTCGCGGACCTCGAGGAGAGCAACCGGATCTGGCCCCGCGCCGGGACGCCGGCGGTCGAGCCGGCGGCTCGCTGATCGCCCGTCAGGGCGCGGCTTTCCCCGCCTGCCAGGCGGCGCGAGCTCCGGGCGGCAGCGCGTCCATGTGCTTCGCGAAGAGCGCGAGCTGCCACATCTCGCTCTCGGAGAGGCTCCCGCCGAAGGCCGGCATCCCCGTGAAGCGGATCCCGTGCGCGACCTTCCAGTACGTCACGCCCTCGGGATCGTCCTCGACCCCGTGCTTGGCGAGCTGCGGCGCCCGGGGGCTCAGGCCCTTCGCGACCGACGAGGCGCCGCCGTCGGCCCCGCCGTGGCACACCTGACAGTGGGTGCGGTAGAGCGCGACGCCCGCCGCGAGGTTCTCGTCCGTCGGCGGGAGCGGGCTCTTCAGGCTCCCGGCCTCCCGGCCGATCGTCGCCCGGAGCGACGTCTTCGCGGCCCATTTCTCCAGCGCGCCCGGCGCCGAGTCCTGTCCGGCCGGCAGCGCGCCGCGCGTCACGAACACGTAAGCCGCGACGACCAGCGTCGCGATCGCGGCGACGAAACCCAGGACGAATCCCTTGGCCACGGCCACCTCCTCCGCGAGGCGGACGGAGCGTAACCTAACCGCCGGCCGGGACGCGGCGGCGCCCGCGGGGCGGGCATACGATAATTTCGGAAAACGACCACGAGGAGTCAGCATGGCCAGCACGATGAAATCGCTCGTTCGTTCCCGGATTCCCGTCCTCGTCCTCGCGGGGCTCACGCTCACGAGCTGCGCGTGGAAAAAGGACCTCGACAAGGCCCAGGCGGAGAACAAGGCCCTCACGGAGGAGAAGGCCCGGGCGCAGAAGGAGCTCAGCGCCGCCGGCGCCGCGACCGCCGAGATGCAGGGGACGCTCGACGAGGTCCAGAAGGGCCTCGAGGAGCTTCGCGTCAAGGAGCTCAAGGCGATCAAGACGTCGATCTCCGTGGCGCAGGAAGGGAAGGCGGCCGGCGCGCAGCGCGAGGAGCTGAAGGCCGAGATCGAGGACATCCGCAAGGCCGTGAAGGCGAACCTCGACAAGCTCGCGACCCTCCAGAAGTCGCTGAAGGCGTCGGACGCCAAGGTGACGTCGCTCGAGCGGCTCGTCGGCGAGCTGCGCCGGCAGCTCGACGAGAAGGAAGCCACGATCGCGGCGCTCGAGGAGAAGACGAAGGAGCTCACGAAGACGACCGAGGAGCTGCGCGGCACCGTGAAGGAGAAGGAGGAGGCGGTCCAGCAGAAGGAGGCCGTCATCGCGGACCGCGAGACGCAGATGGCGACCGCGTACGTCCTCATCGCGCCGCAGAGCGCCCTCAAGAAGGCCGGCCTCGTCGAGAAGAAGGGTTCCGTCCTCGGCCTCGGCGGAAACTGGCAGCGCACCGGCCAGTTCGACGAGACCCTCTTCAAGCAGATCGACACGCGGAAGGTCACGACCTTCGACGTCGCCGCCGCCCCGAACAAGGCGCGGATCCTGTCGGACCACCCGAAGGACAGCTACACCCTCGCCGCGGCCGGACCGAAGGCGAGCACGCTGACCGTCACGGACCCCGCCCGCTTCTGGAAGGGGAGCAAGTACCTCGTCGTGATGCTGCCCGACTGAAGCAAATGCCTCATGCCTGACGCGGGTCGGGAGCCCACGTTTGAGAGACGGAGGCTTCCGATCATGGAGAAGTACTCGGTTCGTCACGATTCGAGGGGAACGGCCCGGCTGGAGGTGCCCTACCGCGGCACCCGCCTGCTCCGCCACCCCATGTACACGAAGGGCACGGCCTTCACCGACGAGGAGCGCGAGGCGTTCGGCCTCGAGGGGCTCCTGCCCCACGCGATCAGCACGATGGAGCAGCAGGAGAGGCGGGTCTACGCGAACATCTCGCGCAAGGCCGACGAGCTCGAGAAGTTCATCGGGCTCGCCGCGCTCCAGGACCGCAACGAGCACCTCTTCTACAGGGTCCTCGTCGACCACATCGAGGAGTTCCTGCCGATCGTCTACACGCCGGTCGTCGGGAAGGCCTGCCAGGAGTTCAGCCACATCTTCCGGCGCGCGCGGGGCCTGTGGATCACGCCCGGCCACCGCGGAAGGATCTACGAGGTCCTCGGGAACGCGCCGTTCGCGGACGTCCGCCTGATCGTCGTCACGGACAACGAGCGCATCCTCGGCCTCGGCGACCAGGGCGCGGGCGGCATGGGGATCCCGATCGGCAAGCTCGCCCTCTACACGGCCGCCGCGGGCATCCACCCCTCGCAGACGCTCCCGATCAGCCTCGACGTCGGAACCGACAACGAGTCTCTCCTGAACGACAACCTCTATCTCGGCTGGCGGTTCCCGCGCCTGAGGGGCGCCGACTACGACTCCCTCGTCGAGGAGTTCGTGCAGGCCGTCAAGCGCCGCTTCCCGAAGGTCCTCCTGCAGTGGGAGGACTTCAAGAAGGCGAACGCGTTCCGTCTCCTCGACCGCTACCAGAAGTCGATCACGTGCTTCAACGACGACATCCAGGGAACGGCCGCGGTCGCGGTGGCGGGCATGATGGCCGGCTGCCGGGTGACGGGCGTCCCGGTCAAGGACCAGCGCGTCGTGATCCTCGGCGCGGGCGCCGCGGGCGTCGGCATCGCCCGCCTCCTGCGGGACACGTTCGCGCGCCAGGGCCTCGCGGGCGAGGCGCTCGCGCTCGCGACGGCGAACCTCGACAGCCAGGGCCTCGTCGTGGACGACGTCGAGATCAAGGACGTCCACAAGCGCCCGTTCGCGTGGCCGGCGGCCCTCGCCGCGAAGATGGGGCTGGGGAAGGGCGCGCCGCGCGACCTCCTCGCCGTCGTCAAGGCGGTCAAGCCCACCATGCTGATCGGGACGTCCGGCGAGCCCGGCACGTTCACGGAGGCGATCGTCCGCGAGATGGCCAGGCACGCCGACCGGCCGGTCATCTTCCCGATGTCGAACCCCACGAGCAAGACCGAGGCGAAGCCCGTCGACATCGTGAAGTGGACGGACGGCCGCGCGCTCATCGCGACGGGCAGCCCGTTCGACCCCGTGCCGCACGGCGGGAAGAAGATCGTCGTCGGCCAGGGCAACAACGCGTTCATCTTCCCGGGTGTCGGGCTCGGCGTGCTCGTCTCCGAGGCGAAGGAGGTCACGGAGGCGATGTTCGCCGCCGCCGCCAAGGCCCTCGCCGACGAGGTCAAGGCCTCCGACCTCGCGTCCGGCAGCCTCTTCCCGTCCACCTCGGAGATCCGGCGCGTGAGCGCCAGCGTCGCCGCGGCCGTCGTGAAGGTCGCGCGGGACTCCGGCCTCGGCCGGCCCATCCCGGACGCCGACATCCCGGGCGTGGTCGCCGCGGCGATGTGGAATCCGGCGTACCTCCCGACGATCGCCGTTCCGCTGCGCTCGGAGGCACCTTCCGCCGAGTTCGTCCCGGCGCTCGTCTGATCCCGGAGGCGCCGGCCCGTGCGCGGGCCGGCGCCTCACCGTCCTGATAGCCTCCCTCGTCGATGGCGGAGCGCGCGGACGTCGCGATCATCGGGGCGGGGGTCGTCGGCACGAGCGTCGCGTTCCACCTCGCCCGGCTCGGGTCGGCGCGCGTCCTCCTCCTCGAGCGGGAGGCTCTGCCCGGCACGGGCTCGACGGCGAAGGCCAACGGCGGCATCCGCGCGCAGTTCACGACGGACGTCAACGTCGCGATGTCGCTCGCGTCGATGGAGATCCTCGACGCGCTCGCGCCCGAGATCGGCGAGCCGCCGCTCTACCGCAAGGCCGGCTACCTCTTCCTGACGGGTGACGCGAGGCGGCTCGCCGCGATGGAGGCCGCCGCGGCGTTCCAGCGCGCGCGCGGCGTCGCGGTCGAGGTCCTCGACGCGGACGGCGTCCGTGCCCGCGCGCCGTTCGCCGCCGGCCCCGTCGCGGGCGGGACCTTCGGCGCGCGGGACGGCTTCATCGACCCGGGCGGCCTCACGAACTTCTTCCTGCGCGAGGCGTCGCGTTCGGGCGTGAGGACGCTCTACGGCGCGGGCGTGTCGGCGATCGCGCGCACGGGCGCGGGCTTCCTGCTGAAGACGGACGCGGGCGACGTCGCGGCGGGCGCCGTCGTCGTCGCGGCGGGGCCCTGGACGGGGCGGGTGGCGGCGCTCGCGGGCGTCGACGTGCCCGTCGAGCCCGTGCGCCGGCACATCTTCGTGAGCGGGCCCTGCCGCGGCCCTTCCGCCCGTGATCCCGATGACCATCGACGCGGACAGCGGCGTCCTCGTGCGGCGCGAGGGAAACCGCGTCGCGATCGCGTGGTCGAACGCGGACGAGCCGCCCGGCTTCAACGCGGCGTTCGACCCCGACTTCTTCCTGCGCTTCGCCGGGCCTCTCGAGGAGCGGTTCCCCTCGATCGCCGAGGCGGGACTCGACCTCCGCATGAGCTGGTCGGGCCTCTACGAGGTCACCCCGGACCACCACGCCGTCCTCGGCCCCGCGGCGGCGGTCCCCGGGCTCCTTCGTCGCGTCCGGATTCTCCGGGCACGGCGTCATGCACGCGCCGGCCGCCGGCCGCGCCGTCGCCGAGATGATCCTGCGCGGCCGGAGCGAAGCCGTGGACGTCTCGCCGCTCGCGCTCGACCGGTTCGCGCGCGGCGCCCTCATTCACGAGACCATGGTCCTCTGAGGACCGCGGCCGCGGTGGACCGGTCAATGAAGCATCTGAATCAAGACGATTTCGTGCGAACGGCTTCCCCGGGCCGGGCGATCATCCGCGGATCGACCCGGAGAGCCGCCGCGCAACTCGAGCCCGTGGAGTCCGATCCGTCCCGCGGCGGGGCTGGCACCGGACTTGAGAGACGCACCTGTGGTCCCGATGACGGGACAAAACGGAGGAGAAACGACCATGAAGAAGACCACCGCCGCCGTCGCCGCCATCACCGCCCTCGTGATGGGCAGCACCGCCTTCGCGACCATGGACATCATGAAGGAGTACAAGAAGGACAAGGACCCGAAGGCCACGTGCGCGAGCTGCCACAAGTCCAAGACGCCCAAGAAGGGCGAGGCCGAGCTCAACGCGCTGGGCGACAAGGTCAAGGCCGCCAAGGGCAAGGACGGGAAGATCGACTGGTCGAAGGTTCCCGCCGTCGAAGAGAAGAAGTAAGCGGCTTTCCGCTCCGGCCGCTCCGGCGGCCCTTTCGCGCCCCCGGGGCCCGCGCCCGGGGGCGTTTTTCGTTGGTTCCTCACGGTGAAGGAGGACGGAAACGGGTTGCCCCCTCCCATCGTGACGACGAGGTCAGGCAGCTTCGGCCCGGCCGCGCCCGCTCTCGCTCCGCCGGCCGCGCCTGCGGCGGCGCCCGCGGCCGATTTCCCGCCCGCCGCGGCCCCGGAGGCGCCGGCGGCCGCGCCGGCCGCCGCTCCCCCCGCCGCAGCGGCCCCGCCCGCACCGGGAACCGGAGTCGCGCCGGCGGAGGCGCCGCCGACCTGTGCCGGCGCGGGCGAGGCGAGCGGGACCAGGACGAAGGCGGCGACGACGGGGAGGAGCGCGAAACGCATCGGGATCTCCTTTCCGGGCGTGCGATCTCCCGAGTCTAAGGCGACGGGGTCTCGGTCGCATTGACGCGGCCGGCGGCCCGGGTGGAAGATTTCGCCGTGGTGCGCGTCTCGTTCGCGAGGAGCCTCGAGCGCTTTCTTCCCTGCGAGCCGCGCACGGTCGAGGCCGGGACGGTGCGCGAGGCGCTGGACGCGGTCGTGAGGGCCGACCCGCGCCTCGGCGCGTACCTCGTGGACGAGCAGGGGCGCCTGCGGGCGCACGTCGCCGTCTTCGTCGGGGGCGCCTTCGTGCGCGACCGGGAGACGCTGTCGGACCGGGTGGGCGACGGCGGCGAGATCCACATCCTTCAGGCGCTCTCCGGAGGCTGACGATGTCCGCAACGCTCTTCGTCGCGACACGAAAGGGTCTCTTCCGGCTCACGCGCTCGCGCGACGGGTGGCGTCTTCCGGCGCCGGCGTTTCTCGGCGATCCCGTCTCGGCCGTGCTGCCGCGGCGGGACGGCTCCGTCCTCGCGGCGCTCGACCTCGGGCACTTCGGCGTGAAGCTGCACGTCTCGACGGACGGCGGCGCGACCTTCGCCGAGACCGGCTGCCCCGCGTTCCCCGTCCAGACGAAGGCCGAGGCGGAGGCCGAGGCGGCGCGGACGAAGCCGTCGCCGTGGAGCGTCCAGAAGATCTGGACGCTCGAGGAGGCCGCGGACGGCACGCTGTGGGCGGGCGCGATCCCGGCCGGGCTCTTCCGCTCGGCGGACGGCGGCGCGACGTGGAGCCTCGTGCGCGAGCTCTGGGACCGGCCCGAGCGCGGCGAGTGGTTCGGCGGCGGGTACGACCACGCGGGCATCCACTCCGTCGCGCCGGACCCGCGCCGCGCGGGCGCGCTCCTCGTCGGGATCTCCTCCGGCGGCGTCTGGCGGACGGAGGACGGCGGCGCGACGTGGAGCCCGGCGGCGAAGGGCATGCGCGCGGCGTACATGCCGCCGGAGAGGGCGTACGACGAGAACGTGCAGGACCCGCACCGCGTCGCGCGGTGCGCGGCGCGGCCCCGACACGCTCTGGACGCAGCACCACAACGGCATCTTCCGGACGACGGACGGCGCGCGGAGCTGGACGGAGATCGAGAAGGCCGGCCCTTCGACGTTCGGGTTCGCGGTCGCCGCGCACCCGGAGGACGCGGGCACGGCGTGGTTCGTCCCGGCGGTCAAGGACGAGAAGCGCGTCCCGGTCGACGGCCGCCTCGTCGTCACGCGCACGCGCGACGGCGGCGCGACGTTCGACGTCCTCGGGAAGGGGCTGCCGGCGCGCGACGCGTACGACCTCGTCTACCGCCACGGCCTCGACGTCGACGCGTCCGGCCGGACGCTCGCGTTCGGGTCGACGACGGGCAGCCTCTTCGTGTCGGAGGACGCGGGCGACTCGTGGACGCTCGTGTCCGCCCACCTGCCGCCCGTGTACGCGGTGAGATTCGGCTGACGCGCCTCAGGACGCGATCGGCTCGAAGCGGGCCGTGAAGTGCCTCAGGACGCGCGGCGCCGACGTGATGCGATAACCGGGAAGGCTCGCGGCGCCACGTGCGACGGCGAGCACGACTTCGGACACGTAGTCGACGTGCGACTGCGTGTAGACGCGCCGCGGGAACGCGAGGCGCACGAGGTCCATCGGCCCGGGCTCCTCGCGGCCGTCCGGCTTGAGGCCGAACATGACGGTGCCGATCTCGACGCCCCGGATGCCCCCCGTCTCGTAGAGCGCGTTCGCGAGCGCGATCCCCGGGTACTGGACGGGCGGGATGTGCGGGAGGAGAGCCCGCGCGTCGAGGTAGACGGCGTGGCCGCCGGAGGGACGGATCATCGGCACGCCGCCCGCCTCGAGCTTTTCGTGGAGGTACTCGATCGACCGGATGCGGTACTGGAGATAGTGCTCCTCGACGACCTCGATGAGCCCCTGCGCGATGGCCTCGAGGTCGTAGCCCGCGAGGCCGCCGTACGTCGGGAAGCCCTCGGTGAGGATCGTGAGGTTGCGGGCGTTCTCGGCCCACGCGTCGTCGTTCATCGCGAGGAAGCCGCCGATGTTCGCGAGGCCGTCCTTCTTCGCGGACATCGTGCAGCCGTCGGCGAGGGAGAACATCTCCTGTGCGATGGCCTTCGGCGTCCGGCCCTCCTGCCCCTTCTCGCGGCGCTTCACGAAGTACGCGTTCTCCGCGAAGCGGCACGCGTCGAGGAAGAAGGGCTTGGCGTAGCGGTCGCACAGCGCGCGGACGCCGCGGAGGTTCTCGAGGGAGACGGGCTGGCCGCCGCCCGAGTTGTTCGTGACCGTCACCATGACGAGCGGCACGCGGTCGCCGTCCTCGGCGAGCGTCCTCTCGAGCGCCCCGAGGTCGATGTTTCCCTTGAAGGGGTGCACGAGCGAGGGCACGCGGCCCTCGGGGATCACGAGGTCGCGCGCCTCGGCGCCCTCGACCTCGATGTTCGCGCGCGTCGTGTCGAAGTGGTTGTTGTTCGGGACGACGTCGCCCTTCTTCAGGACGGTGTGGAACAGGATGCGCTCGGCCGCGCGGCCCTGGTGCGTCGGGATCACGTGCTTGAAGCCCGTGAGGTCCTGGATGACGTCGCGGAAGCGGTAGAACGACCGGCTGCCCGCGTAGGACTCGTCCCCCTGGATGAGCGCGCCCCACTGCGCGGCCGACATCGCGCCCGTGCCGGAGTCGGTGAGGAGGTCGATCAGGACGTCCGCGGCGGGGAGGAGGAAGACGTTGTAGCCGGCCTCGGCGATCGCGCGCCGGCGGACCTCGGGCGTCGTCTCCTTGACGGTCTCGACGGACTTGATGCGGAACGGCTCGATGATCGTGCGGAAATTCATCGTGTCCGCAGGATAACGCGGCACGGCGCCGACGCGCCGGAAGGGGCGTCGGCCGGTGCCGGACGCGCCGTCGCTCAGTGCCCGGGCGTGACCACGGTGTAGCCCACCGTGGCGCCACGCTCGGGGGACGCGTGGACCTCGATCTTCGTGCCCGTGGCGTCGGCGCACTGGCCGCCCGTCACCACGGCGACGACCTTCCCGTCCGACACGAGCTCGACGACGGGCTCGGCGTCGCACACGCAGACGCGGTACGTCGCGGGCACGTTTCCCGCGTAGATCGTCTTGGACGACTTGGCGTACACCTGCGCCTCCGTCATCTTGCTGCAGTCGCGGCCGGCGCCGGCGAGCGGCAGCGCCGCGGCGACGAGAAGCGCGAGCGCCGCGGCCACCGGAGCTTTCTTCATGGAAGCCATCCCTCCACCTGAAAAGGTGCGCCCGCGGAGGTGCGCCCCGCCATTGAAGCAGCTGCCTCATGGCCGTCCGCCGGGGCGCGGCACCACCGTGAGGCCACGGGGACGTGTTTGCGCGGCCCTCGGAGGCCTCGATGGCGCACGCGACGGCCCGCACGGGGTACCGCGACCTGGTGGACCGGCTGAACCGGTTCCCGCAGGGCGCGCCGCCCTCGGCGCTCCTCGACCGGATCCTGAGGATCCTCTTCACGGAGCGCGAGGCGGGCCTCGTCTCGTCCCTCCCGATCAAGCCGTTCTCGGCCGAGACGGCCGCCCGGGCCTGGAAGACGACACCCGACGAGGCGCGGCGGACGCTCGACGCGCTCGCCGAGCGCGCGCTCCTCCTCGACACGACCCGAAACGGGGAGACGCGCTGGGTCCTGCCGCCGCCGATGGCGGGGTTCTTCGAGTTCTCGATGATGCGGCTGCGCGGCGACATCGACCAGAAGGCGCTCGCGGAGCTCTTCTACCGGTACCTGAACGTCGAGGAGGACTTCGCCCGTGCGCTGTTCGCGCGCGGCGAGACGCAGCTCGGGCGCGTCTTCGTGGACGAGGACGTCCTGCCCGAGGACGACGCCCTCGAGGTCCTCGACTGGGAGCGCGCGAGCGAGGTCGCGCGGACGAGCCGCGACGTCGGCGTCGGCCTCTGCTACTGCCGCCACAAGATGAGCCACGTCGGGCGCGCCTGCGGCGCGCCGATGGAGATCTGCCTCACGTTCGGCTCCACGGCCGAGGCGCTCGTGCGCCACGGCCACGCGCGCCGGTCCGACTCCGCCGAGGCGCTCGACCTCCTCGCCCGCGCCCGCGGCGAGGGCCTGGTCCAGTTCGGCGAGAACGTGCGCCGCCGGCCCGCGTTCATCTGCAACTGCTGCGGGTGCTGCTGCGAGGCCCTGATCGCGCAGCGCCGGTTCGGCTTCCTCAAGCCGGTCCACACGACCGGCTTCGTCCCGGAGGTCGACACGGCGCGCTGCACGGGCTGCGGGAAGTGCGTCGAAGCCTGCCCCGTGGAGGCGATGGGCTCCGTGTCGGCGAACGACGCGCGGTCGCCGAAGAAGCGCCTGGCGCGTCTCGACGAGCGGATCTGCCTCGGGTGCGGCGTCTGCGTGGCGGCGTGCCGCACGGGCGGCCTGCATCTCGTGAGGCGGGAGAAGCGCGTGATCCCGCCGCTCGACACCGTCCACCGGACCGTCGTCATGGCGCTCGAGCGCGGCCAGCTCGCCGACCTTCTGTGTGACGACCGCACGCTCGCGAGCCATCGCATCCTCGGCTCCGTCCTCGGGACGATCCTCCGGCTGCCGCTCGTGCAGCGGACCCTGGCCTCGGAGCAGGTGAAGTCGCGGTACCTCGAGGCCGTGCTCGCCCGGATCGCCCCCTAGGGCGGCCGCCCGCGCCCGGGGGGCGCGGCGCTGGAAATCTCCTGGAAATCCGTTGTGACCCGGAGCGCGGGCACCCCTACGTTCGGTGCGTCCGGTCCAACGGACGGAAAGGCAGGAACCCATCATGAAGAGCCGACGGAACCTGTTCGCTCTCCTCGCCGCGGCGGCGGGAGCGCTGTGTCTCGCGTCATTCCCGGTCGCCTCGGCGGACGGTCCGAAGCCCGTCAAGGTGATGACGTGGAATCTCTATTACGGCTTCGACGAAGCACCGGTCGTCGCCGCGGCACTGTCGGGCGACCCGTCGCTCGTCGCCCAGGCGGCCACCGAGGCGTGGCGGCAGGTCCACGCGACGGACTTCCACCGCCGCGTGCGCGACATCGCGCTGCGCGTCCGCCTCGAGGCGCCGGATCTCGTCGGCGTCCAGGAGGCCGTCCGCTACGTCCAGAGCGACGCCACGGGCTCGATCGTCGAGAGGCTCGACCATCTCGAGATCCTCGTGGCGGCGCTGCGCGAGATCGGGCTGCCGTACGAGGTCGTCTCGTCCGTCGACACGACGGCCGTCGACCTGCCGGTCCTCGACGCGGCGGGCAACCTCACGGTCGTGTCGCTCCAGGATCGCAATGCGATCCTCGCGCGCTCGAGGCAGGAACGAATCGCGGTCTCGAACCCGCAGGGCGGCACGTACCAGGTCATCCTCGGACCGCCGGACTTCCCGTTCCCTCTCGCGCAGGGCTGGGCGTCCGTCGACGTCGAGGCCTCGGGGCGGCGCTTCCGCTTCGT
This sequence comes from uncultured Acidobacteriota bacterium, assembly GCA_963776915.1. Taxonomy (GTDB): domain Bacteria; phylum Acidobacteriota; class Thermoanaerobaculia; order UBA5066; family UBA5066; genus Fen-183. Next base: position 13,869 of record CAVZPE010000019.1, read on the forward strand.
CACGACGCATCTCGAGGACGCGTCCGCGGATCCGGCGGCCCTGACGCCGCTCCAGGAGGCGCAGGCCCTCGAGCTCGTGAACGTCCACGTCGCGTCGGGCCTGCCCGTCGTCTTCACGGGCGACTTCAACACGGACGGCTTCCGCAGGTGGCCCACGTACAAGCTGCTCACGCGGGATCTCGGGCTGACGGACGCGTGGACGGACGCGAACCGCGGCCGGCCCGGTCTCACCTGGGGCCAGTCGCCGGACCTCCTGAACCCCGTCCCGCGCTTCACGCAGCGGCTCGACCTCGTCCTCTTCTCGGGGCCGTTCCGGGTGACGGACGCCGACGTCGTCGGCGCGACGCTCCTCGACCGCGTTCCCGCCGGCATGTGGCCGTCCGACCACGCCGGCGTCGTCGTGACGCTCGTCCCGTGATCCCCGCCGCCGTCAGGCGGGCGTGAGGCCCACCACCCGGCCGTCCACGAGGTCGATGCGCTCGGCCGCGGGGGCGGCCGGCAGCCCCGGCATCCGGAGAATGTCTCCGAGGATCGGGACGAGATAGCCGGCGCCCGCGGCGAGCAGCACCTCCCGCACCGTGATGTCGAAGTCCTCCGGACGGCCCCACCGCTTCGGGTCGTCCGAGAGCGATTTCTGGGTCTTCGCGACGCAGAGCGGGAGGCCGCCGTACCCGAACGACTCGGCGAGCCCGAGGCCCGCCTCGGCGGCCTTCGACCAGACGACCTCGTGCGCGCCGTACATCGCGCGCGCGATCTTCTCCATCTTGACCTTCGCCGGGTCCGCCGGCGCGTAGAGCGGACGGTAGCGGCCCGGGTCGCGGCCGGCGACCTCGACGACGGCCTCGGCGAGATCGGTCCCTCCGGCCGCGCCGGAGGCGAAGGCGTCCGACACCGCGAACGGCACGCCGAGGCCCGTGCACGCGCGCCGGACGACGGCGATCTCGTCGGCGGAGTCCGCCGGGAAGCGGTTGAGCGCGACGACGGGTCCCTCGCCGAACGTCCGGATCGACTCGACGTGCTTTTCCAGGTTCGAGAGCCCTCGCGTGACCGCGCCGGCGTCGGGCGTGGCGAGATCCGCCTTCGCGGCGCCCCCGTGCATCCGGAGCGCGCGCACCGTCGCGACGAGGACGACGGCGGCCGTGTCGAGGCCGGCCGAGGCGCACACGATGTCGAAGAACTTCTCGGCGCCGAGGTCGAACCCGAACCCGGCCTCCGTGACCGCGTAGTCCGCGTGCGCGAGGGCCATCTTCGTCGCGAGGACCGAGTTGCAGCCGTGCGCGATGTTCGCGAACGGCCCGCCGTGCACGAACGCGGGGACGCCGTCGAGGGTCTGGACGAGGTTCGGCTTCAGGGCGTCCTTGAGGAGGACCATCATCGCCCCGACGGCGCCGAGGTCCCCCGCCGTCACGGGCGACTTCGCGTGCGTGAGCGCGACGACCATGCGCGCGAGGCGCGCGCGCAGGTCGCCTTCGCCCTCGGCGAGGCAGAGCGCCGCCATGACCTCGGAGGCGGGCGTGATGTCGAAGCCCGTCTCCCGCGGGACGCCCTCGAGCGCGCCGCCGAGGCCGATCACGACGTGCCGGAGCGAGCGGTCGTTCATGTCGATCACGCGGCGCAGGAGGATGCGGCGCGGGTCGACCCCGAGCGGGCCCTCGTGATGCAGGTGGTTGTCGAGGAGGGCCGCGAGGAGGTTGTGCGCCGACGAGATCGCGTGGAAGTCGCCCGTGAAGTGGAGGTTGATGTCCGCCTCCGGGACGAGCCGGGCCTTCCCGCCGCCGGTCGCGCCGCCCTTCATCCCGAACGTGGGGCCGAGGGACGGCTCGCGCAGCGCGAGGCAGACGCTCTTGCCGATCCGCGCGAGGCCCTGCGCGAGCCCGATCGACGTCGTCGTCTTGCCTTCGCCCGCGTCCGTCGGCGTGATCGCCGAGACGAGGACGAGCCGGCCCGGCGGCCGGCCGTGGGCGAGCACGGCCGGGTCGACCTTGGCCTTGTCCTCTCCGTACGGCGTGAGCGCCTCGCGGGCGATTCCGAGGGTCCGGGCGACGTCGGCGATGGGGCGCATGGACGCACCTCCCCCGATACGGTAGTCCGCGCGGCCGGCCGGCGAACTGGTGCCGGTGCATCCGGGGGTCGAGCCTTCGCTCTAGACTCCGGGCCTCCGGAGGTGACCGTGACCCTGCTTCGCCGCTTCGCGCCGCCTCGTCTTCCCGTCGCGCTCCTCGCCGTCCTTCCCGCGACCGCGCAGCCGTTCGCGCCCTCGCTCTTCTCGGAGCTGCGCTGGCGCATGATCGGCCCCTTCCGCGGCGGCCGCACCGTCGCCGCGTCCGGCATTCCCGGCAACACGAACGTCTTCTACATGGCGCCGAACAACGGGGGCGTCTGGAAGACGACGGACGCGGGGCGCACGTGGGTCCCGATCTTCGACGCCCAGCCGACGGGCTCGATCGGCGCCCTCGCGGTGTCGTGGTCGCGCCCCGACCGCGTCTGGGTCGGGAGCGGCGAGGGCCTGCAGCGGCCCGACCTTTCCGTCGGCGACGGGATGTACCTCTCGGACGATGCGGGCCGGTCGTGGACGAAGATCGGGCTCGAGGACGCCCAGCAGATCGCGGCGATCGCCGCCGACCCGAAGGACGCGGACCGCGCGTTCGTCGCCGTCCTCGGACACCCCTACGGGCCGAACGCGACGCGCGGCATCTTCCGGACGAGGGACGCGGGGAAGACCTGGGAGAAGGTCCTCGACAAGGGCGCGGACACGGGCGGTGCCGCGGTCGCGCTCGACCCGACGAACCCGGACATCGTGTACGCGGCTCTCTGGTCGGCGCGGCAGGGCCCCTGGGAGAACGGGGAGTGGGAGGGGCCGGGGACCGGTCTCTACAAGTCGACGAACGGCGGGACGACGTGGCGCGCCATCGGCAAGGGCCTGCCCGGCTTCTCCGAGGGCGGCGGCCGCATCGGGTTCGGGATCGCGCCGTCGGACCCGAAGCGCATCTACGCGACGGTGGACGGGCGCCACGAGGAGAGATCGGAAGGCGGCATCTTCGTCTCGGACGACGCGGGCGAGACGTTCACGAAGGTCAACGGCGAGAAGCGCCTCTGGGGGCGGGGCTCGGACTTCGCGGAGATCAGGGTCCACCCGTGGTCGAAGGACACCGTGTGGGTGGCCAACACCTCGGCTTACCGGTCGAAGGACGGCGGGAAGACGTTCGAGCCCGTGCGCGGGGCGCCGGGCGGCGACGACTTCCACACGATCTGGTTCCACCCGGAGAACCCGAACGTGATCCTCCTCGCGGCCGACCAGGGCGCGATCGTCTCGGTGAACGGCGGCGCGACGTGGAGCAGCTGGTACAACCAGCCGACGGCGCAGCTCTACCACGTCTCCACGGACGACCGGTTCCCGTACTGGGTCTACGGCGGCCAGCAGGAGAGCGGCTCCGTCGGCATCGCGAGCCGCGGCGACGACGGCGCGATCACGTCCCGCGACTGGCATCCCGTCGCCGCCGAGGAGTACGGCTACGTCGCGCCCGACCCGAAGGACCCCGACGTCGTGTACGGGGGCAAGCTCACGCGCTACCGCCACTCGACGAAGGAGGTCCAGGACGTCTCGCCCGCGCCCCTGCGCGGGAAGTACCGGTTCCTGAGGACGGAGCCGGTCGTCTTCTCTCCGGCCGACCCGCACCTCCTCTTCTACGCGGGGAACGTCGTCTTCCGGACGGCGGACGGCGGGCGCCACTGGGACGTGATCAGCCCGGACCTCTCGCGCGAGAGGCCCGCGGTGCCGGAGACGATCGGCGTGTTCCGGACGAAGGACCTCGCGACGATGAAGCGCCGCGGCGTCGTCTACACGCTCGCGCCGGCCTACCATGATGCCGCGGTGATCTGGGCCGGCACGGACGACGGCCTCGTCCACCGCACGGCCGACGGCGGAAAGACCTGGACCGACGTCACGCCGCCATCGCTCACGCCGTGGAGCAAGGTCTCGATGCTGGAGGCCTCGCCGCACGACGATCGGACCGCGTTCGCCGCGATCAACCGCATCCGCCTCGACGACATGAAGCCGCACGTCCTGAAGACGCACGACGGCGGCAAGACGTGGACGGACATCTCGAGAGGCCTCCCGGACGACCCCGTCAACGCCGTCCGGGAGGATGCAGCTCGAAAAGGGCTTCTGTACGCCGCAACGGAGACCATGGTCTGCGTCTCGTTCGACGACGGGGCGCACTGGCAGCCGCTGCGCCTGAACATGCCCGCGACCTCCGTGCGCGACCTCGTCGTCAAGGGCGACGACCTCGTCGTCGGGACGCACGGGCGCTCGTTCTGGATCCTCGACGACGTGACGCCGCTGCGCCAGATGACGGCCGCGGTCGCCGCGGGAGGAGCGCACCTCTTCGAGCCGCAGAAGGCGGTCCGCGTCCGCCGCAGCCGGTGGACGGACACGCCGCTCCCGCCGGAGGAGCCCGCCGGCGAGAACCCGCCCGACGGGGCGATCCTCGACTACCTCCTCGGCGAGACGCCCGCGAAGCCGGTCGTCCTCGAGATCCGGGATTCCGCGGGCGCGATCGTGCGTCGGTACGCGAGCGACGACCGGCCCGAGACGCCCGTCGATCCGCTCGTCGTGACCGCGAACTGGGCGCGCCCCCCGCGAACGCTGCCGGCCACGCCCGGCCTGCACCGCTTCGTGTGGGACCTCAGGGACGCGCCGCCGCCCGCCGGGTCGTACGAGTACCCGATCAACGCGAACCCCGGCCGCACGCCGAAGGAGCCCGAGGGGCCGCTCGTCCTCCCCGGCACCTACACGGTCTCGCTCACGGTCGACGGGCAGACGCTCACGCGGCCGCTCACGGTCGCGATGGACCCGCGCGTGAAGGCGTCGGCCGCCGACCTCGCGGCGCAGCACGCCGCCGCCCGGCGCCTCGCGGCGGACCTCGCGCGCCTGGACGGGGCGCGGAAGAAGGGCGCCGACGCGGGGAAGGCCGACACCCTCGAGAGACGGCTGACGCGCCTCTACGGGATCGTCCAGGAGTCCGACGACGCGCCGACGCCGCAGGCCGAGGAGGCGATCACCGCGGTCGAGAGAGAGCTCGCGAAGCTCGCGACCGGAAAGCACTGACGAGAGAGGGGAGCGCGCTTCGCGCGCCGGTCCGCGAGGGGACAGCGCGCTGCGCGCGCCCGTCCTTCGAAGGCGTGGGAGGTGATGCCGAGCGAGTCAGAGCGGTGCGGTGAGGACGGCCCTCGCGATCTCGCGTCCGTCGGTGGCGCGCACCAGCGCCGCACGGCGTGCGGTGCCGTTTCCGTCCGTCCGCCCTTCCAGGAAATCCCCTTCGAAGGCTTCCGCTCTGAACTCGGCCTCGAGGTCGAACGGCGGCCGCGCGTCGGGCAATGCCTCGAGGAGCGCGCGGAAGATCGCGACGTTGTTCGCGTGTCCGTTGAGGTCGAGGTCGAAGCGTCCGATCCGGGTCTGCGGGCCGGCCGCGGCCGCCTCCGCCGGGGGCGGGGAGCGGATCGAAGAGGTCCGGGATCGTGCGCGGCGGCATGCCGGCCGCGATCGCCTCGATCCCGGGCGGCTGGCGGAGCGGCCGCTTGGAGGGGACCGCGACGAGGAGCCAGGCCGACGTCGCGACGGCGAGGGGCCGGCCGCCGGCGCCCGTCGCCCGGAACTCGCGGAGGGCGAAGACGCGGTGGACGCCGGACGGCCACGTCTCGACGGCGATCTCCTCGCGCCACGCCGGCAGGGCCGCGAGCCCGAGGTGGTGGCGCGAGAGGACCCACGTCCTGCCGTCCGCGAGGAGCGCGTCGGACCCCCATCCGAGCGCCGCCGCGTTCGTTCCGGCGACGTCCTGGAAGAGGTCGAGGAGCGCGGGGAGGCGCATCGTCCCGCCCGGGCCGATCTCGCTCGAGCGGACGCGAAACGTCTCGCGGTGGACCGCGCTCATGCCTTCGCGGCGGACGGCGCGGGCGCCGCGTGCGCCTGCGCGAGCACGCGGCGCTTCTCGTACGCCGCGCGGGCGATCGCGACGTCCTCGAGGAACCAGCCGAGCTCGGAGAGGAGGAGCGCCTGCGGCCCGTCCACGAGCGCCTTGGCCGGGTGCGGGTGGAAGTCCACGAGAACCATGTTCGCGCCCGCCGCCACGCCCTGCGCCGTGACGTGCATGAGGTCCGGGATGCCGTCGGGCGCGCGGTCGCGGCTCCCGACGGAGTGCGACGGGTCGATGCAGACGGGCAGGCGCGTGAGGCGCTTGACGACGGGCACGTGCGCGAAGTCCACGAGGTTGCGGTGCGGGTCGCCGAGGTTCGTCTTGACGCCCCGCAGGCCGAAGACGATCTGCGAGTTGCCCTCGGAGGCGAGGTACTCGGCGGCGTTGAGCGATTCGTTGAGCGTGATCCCGAAGCCGCGCTTGACGAGGACGGGGAACTCCGGGTTGGCGGCCGACCGTCTTCAGGAGCTCGAAGTTCTGGATGTTGCGGGTGCCGATCTGGAGCATGACGCCCGTGGGCCGGCCCGTCTTCTCGAGGCACTCGGCGATCTCGTCGATGTGGCTCTCGTGCGTGATCTCCATCGCGATGACGCGGATGCCGTGCTTGCCCGCCTTCTCGAAGACCCACGGCAGACAGCCCTTCCCGTGGCCCTGGAACGCGTACGGGTTCGTGCGCGGCTTGTAGGCGCCCATCCGCGTCGTGACCTGCCCGAAGGAGGCCAGGGCCGCGAACATCGCGTCCGCGTTCTCCGGCGTGTCGACCGCGCAGAGGCCGGCGAAGACGTGCAGGTTGTCCTGCGAGAACTCGACGCCGTTGTACGTGAAGCCGCTCGCCCGCCGGTCGTCCTTGTGGCGCCCGATGACGCGGTACTCCTCGGAGACGCGGACGACGCGCTCGACGCCGGGCAGGACCGCGACGTCCTCGAGGACGAGGCGGTGCGTGTCGCCGATGAGGTAGACCTCGGTGACGGTCTTCTCGGCGCCGCGGACCCTGTGGACGCGCACCTCGATGCCGGGCAGGCGCGCGAGGGCGTCGAGGAGCTCCTTCTCGGCGGCCGCGTTCTTCGCGGTCGCCTCGTCGACGAGGACGATCACCGGTCCCCCTCCGGGAGGCGGTCGACCCGCCCCCTCTTCGTCGTGCGCGCGGGGTACGAGCCGAGGACCCTGAGGTACGGGCACTCGCCCGCGAGCGCCGCGATCGCGCGCGAGGCGGCGTCCTCGCCGGCGGCGCCCTCGAAGTCGACGTAGAAGAGGTACTCCCACGGGTGGCGCGGCACCGGCCGCGATTCCAGCTTCGTGAGGTTCAATCCGTGGGCGTCGAGGACGTTCAGGCAGTGCGCGAGCGCGCCGTGCCGGTGCGGCGTCGAGAAGACGAGCGAGGTCTTCGCGGGAATACGCGGGTCGAGCGCGATCGGGATCGCCGACACGACGACGAACCGCGTCCAGTTCTCCTCCTGGTCCGCGAGGTCGCGCGCGAGGACCGTCAGGCCGTGGAGCGCGCCCGCTTCCTCGGAGGCGATCGCGGCGAGCGCCGGGTCGCCGGACTCCTTCACGAAGCGGGCGGCTTCCGCCGTGTCCACGTAGGGCACGGCCGCCGCCCGCGGGAGCTGCGCCAGGAAGCGCCCGCACTGGGCGAGCGCCTGCGGGTGCGAGGCGATGCGCGTGATCCCCTCGAGCGGGGCGCCCGCGAGCGCGAGGAGGCAGTGGCGCACCTCGAGGATCTCCTCCCCGACGATCTTCAGGTCCGTGTGCCGGAGGAGGTCGTACGTCTCGTTGATCGAGCCCGCGGTCGTGTTCTCGATCGGCAGGAACGCGTAGCCCGCGTCGCCGCGCTCGGCCTCGGCGAGCGCGGAGGCGAAGGTCGGGAAGCCGGCGAAGTCCGACGCGGACGAGCCGAAGTACTTGCGCGCCGCGATGTGGCTGTACGCGCCCTCGGCGCCCTGGAAGGCGACCCGGTGCGCGTTCCCGAGCGAGCGCTCGGCCGCGCGGCGGTCGAGGAGGGCCTCCTCCTGCGCCTTGACGGACATCGCGATGACCTCGCGGAAGATCTCCGTCGCCCGGAAGGCGTCGAGGCCGAGCTCGCGGGCCTGGGCCTCGACCTTCGCGAGGAGCGCGGCCTCGCGCGCGGGGTCGCGCAGGAACGGGACGCCCTGTCTCTTGAGCCGCCCGACCTCCGCGACGTGCTTCAGCCGCTCGGCGAGCGTCTCGAGCAGCCGCCGGTCCGTCTCGTCGATTCGCCGTCTCAGGTCCTCGAGCGTGTCCATGGGGTAACCGGCGATGTTACGGGAGACGCGCGAACTTCGCCCGGAACGAAGCGGGGCGGCCGGAGCCGCCCCGGCTATTCCGCTCACAGGCGCCACGGGGAGGGAGAAGGCCTCGCCGAGGATCCTCAACGAGGCGTAACGCAAGACGTTCGCGTATCTCCTCCGCACCGGACTCCTCGCCATCTAGCCGTCCGTTCCCTCGACGATCGCCGGGGCCGCCGCCTCGGGAGGCGGCCCCGATCTGCTATCCTCCGCGGTCCGATCGAGTGCGGTGGGAGTAGCTCAGTCGGTAGAGCGTCGGATTGTGGTTCCGAATGTCGCGGGTTCGACCCCCGTCTTCCACCCCAGTACTTCTCGCCTCGGAATGCGCCCGTAGCTCAGCTGGATAGAGCGTCAGACTCCGGATCTGAAGGCCAGGCGTTCGAATCGCCTCGGGCGCACCACCTAACTCTAGAGGCGTCCCGGAACGTCCGCCCCTCTCTGGGCCTCGAGTGCGCCGATGCGCTCCCGGGCATGGGCGATAATCAGTCTCAATTCATCCCAGAGTTCCGAAGGAGGCGTCATGAAGAGCACTCGCACGTATGTCGTGTTCGCACTGCTCGGGATTTCGACGGCGGCAGCGGCGGCGATCATTCCGAATTGGCCTGCGCCGAAGACATGGACGCCGGCCTCGGGCGGGCGGACGGCGCTGGCCGGGGGCTTTCCACCCCTTCCGTTCATTGCACTCACCCCTTGTCGCCTGGTGGACACGCGGGGCAACGCGCCGCTGACGGGCGGCTTCCTCCCCCCCGCCACCGTGCGCAGCTACACCCTGACGGGAATCTGCAACCTCCCCGCGGGTGCCCAGGCTGTCTCGCTGAACGCCACGGTCGTCCACCCGACCGGGCCCGGGTTCCTGACGCTGTACCCGGAGGGAGGGACATTTCCGCCCGTCTCGACCCTCAACTACCTCGGGGGCGACGTCATCGTGAACGCCGCCGTCGTTCCATTGAGCGTGTCGGGCGGCATCTCGATGGCGCTCGGCGTGTCGGGCGGCGACGTGATTCTCGACATCAACGGTTTCTACGGGCCGACGCCCGCTGATCAGACCCAGACCTTCAAGCTCAACAGCAACTCGATTAACCCGATCATGCTTCTGTCGAACGCCTCCCCCGACTGCGGTATCAACTGCGGTTTGGCCGTGTTAGTAAGCAGTGGCAGTGCGATCTATGGCGGCTCGTCCGGGCCTTCGGCGAGTTTCTTCGACTCGGGCGTTTATGGGGTCTCCGATTACGGCCGCGGCGTGCTTGGCATTACCGAGTCTGCGGCGAACGACACGGAAGGTGTCTACGGAGAGGACTACATCGGAGCGGGGTATCACACGGGAATTCTCAGCGCCGGCGTCCGTGGCGAGGGACAGACCGGAGTCGTAGGGCTTTCGAACATCACTGGAGGGGCCGGAGTCATCGGGCTCGCCTATGGCAGCACGGGCGTTGGGGTAGCCGGCGAGGCGGAATCTCCCGCGACCACGGGTGTGGAGGCATTCGGAAACCTCGTGGCGACCGGGGCGAAGCCCTTCGTAGAGCCCCATCCGACCGATCCGACATGACGATCCGGTACGTGGCTCTCGAGGGGCCGGAGGCGGGGACGTACTTCCGTGGCACGAGCAGTACCGTCAACGGCGAGGCCGTCATCCCCGTCCCCGAGAGTTTCCGCATCGTGACGGCGGAGGAAGGAATGACCGTTCAGCTCACGACGGTCGGCGGGTTCGCCCAGATGACGGTCATGAGTCAGGATCTCGACCAGATCGTCGTCCGCTCCACGCGGGACGTCACGTTCCACTATCTCGTGAACGGGATCCGGCGCGCGTTCAAGGACTGGCAGGTCATCTCCGAGGGCATTGATTTCCGACCCGCTTCCCCGGACCAGAAAATGCCGTCCTGGGTGACCGAGGAGGCGAAAAAGCGCCTCATCGCGAACGGGACGTACAACGCGGACGGGACGGTCAACATGACGACCGCCGAACGGCTGGGCTGGGCGCAGACGTGGAGGGAGCAGGCGGCGGCGACAACAGCGGCAAAGGCGGTCACTCACCACTAGGCGAAGGGGCTGTCCAGAGGCTCGGGGCAGCGCAGAAAGACGCCCCGAGATTGTCCGCCTTCTGTCCGTGTACCCCTGCCGAGAGGATCCGAAGGAAAGAGAAAGCGGGGGCTCTCAACCCCCGCTTTTCAACGCATTAGCCGCCTCGTTCGGCAGGCTTCGGCGACCGGGACGGACTCCGGATCTGAAGGCCAGGCGTTCGAATCGCCTCGGGCGCACCACCTGTTCGGACTGACGCCGGCGCCGTTGTCCTCGGCGCCGCCGCTCAGTCCTCCGCCAGCGCCCTTTCGGGGCCGTGGAAGACCTGCTTTCGATGCCAGGCGATGAACGTCGGGTCGGGTGACCAGACCGGATTCTGGGGCGGGCGCAGCCTGCAGCCATGCCAGGCTAGGAGTTCGGCGAACCCGTCACTCCCGTGCAGATCCTGCGACAGAAGAACGCGAGCGTCGTCCGTCAGGGAGAACGCCCCACGATCAAAGAGCTTGTGATGCAGGGCGCAGAGCGCGAGGCCATTCTGCTCCTTGTCCGGCCCGCCCGCCTGATGCCACTTGATGTGAGCGGCGTCGAGGCCGAGCGAGGCGTTCCTCAGCCTGACGTCGAAGGCACAGATCGCGCAGCGCCGTTCATAAGCAACCAGGATTCGCTCCCGAAATGCCGGATCACGGCGGCTTCCCGCGACCGGCGGCAAGTCGTCGAGCCCCGTAGCGCTCAGAAGTTCCTCGTGAAGCGACTCGGGGAAGTGAGCGTCGAGGAGGATGTTCGCGAGCCTCCGCACGAGCGCAGGGTTCCGCCTCAGGAGGCGGTCCACTTCCGGCGTGAATCCCCCGACGGCGTGTTCCCTGACGAGCTCGGACTTCCTCGGATCCGAGTGGCCGGACCTCGGCGCCATGGGGCCGTCGGCGTGGACCTCCCACAAGCCGTCGCTCTGCAACCACCAGAACGGGTACTCAGGGTGAACCGAGAGCCGTGGCGGGCCGAAGTCCACGAGGAGACTCGAAACCGGTCTTTCAAGCTCCGTGAACGGGATCAGCCGTTCGTTCTTTCGCACCACACGACCCAGGGCGTAGAGCAGGAGGAGGGGTTTGTGCGGCGCCCGTTCTCCTCCTCGTGCCCAGACGCCCAGAGACGCGAATCGCTCCTCGAGTTCGGCGGGGGTCATCTCCCGGGAACGATAGCGGATTGGCCCTCCAAGGCCCGGAGCGATGGCGCCGCGTCAGTGCCCGCGCCCCCCTTGCGGCGGCGGGATCGTGGGACTAGGGTTTCAACGGACGCGAGTCTGCTCGGCTCGGTCAGCGCCCGGAAGAGAGGCCATATGAGAGGTGACGTCCTCCACGATCGCGAACGCGGCATCGAAGCCCAGTGGGCCCGGCAGCGCGACGAGGAGCTGATCCGGAAGCTGCGCGAACGCGGCAGGCTCGACGAAATTTCCAGGCTGCTCGCCCGGAAGCTGCGCATCGAGGACCCGGCGCTGCGGCGCCGGATCCTCGACCTCGGGATGACGCACGAGACGGGCCCGGCCCTGTTCCTGGCGCCGCTGATCCAGGTCGCGTGGGCGGACGGCAAGGTGACCGGCCGCGAGCGGGACGCGATCCTGGGCATGGCGGCCGTCCGCGGCGTCGCCCCCGGCTCGCCCTCCCACGCGCGGATCCTCGAGTGGCTCCTGAAGCCGCCGCCCCAGGCGCTCTTCGACGCCGCCGTCGAGGTCCTTCGGGTCGGGATCTCGGTCCTCCCCGGGGCGGAGCGTGAAGAGCGCATCGCGGCCTACGTCGACTCGTACCGTCGCGTCGCGGCGGCATCGAGATCGGGGATCCGCCGCGTGCTCGGTTCGTGGGCAGCGTCCCCGAGGGAGGCGGCGGTCATCGGGAAGATCGCCGCGGCGCTGCGGGCCTGAGGCCCGACGGATCAGCCGAAGTTGCTGGCCACCATGATGCAGGCCTCGTAGACGGTCTTGAACGGCGCCGAAGCGGCGATCGCGAGCGTCTCGTCGTCGTAGCTCCCGTCCTGCAGCCAGACCGCGGGGAGGCCGAGACGGGCGGCCTCCGAGAGAACGCGGCGCGTGACCGGCGGCGGCGTGACGACGTCCACGAGGTGCACGGGCCCGGGGACCGACGCGAGGTCCGGGTAGGCCGGCAGGCCCGCGATCTCCTTCTCGCGGGGGTTCACGGGCAGGACCGTGTAGCCCTTCGCGGCGAGGTTCCGCACGATGATGTTCCCGTACTTGGAGGGGTCGTTGCTCGCGCCGACGACGGCGATGCGCGTCGCGCCGGACTTGTGGCGCAGGAGCTCGAAGACCTCGCGCGGATGGGGATCGACGGCGGTCATGAGCGGATTGTGCCTCAGCCCCCGGAGGCGAGCGGCCGGAAGCGCGTGCCGTCCGGGAAGGCGAGGCCGAACCGCTCGCGCAGGAGGGCGAGGAGGCCGTCGCCCGCGGGGGCGGGCGTCTCGACGGGCGCCTCGCCGGGGACGACGGTCGCGAGGACCTCGCCGCGCAGCATGAGGGCGCCGGCCGCCCACGTGCGCTGCACGACGGCGATCTTCGTGAACGTCGAGTCCGGGTGCGTCGAGGTGTGGTAGTTCGCGACCGTCGTAGTCGGAGCGGGAGCTGCGGCTCGAGCGTGAAGCCGTAGAGATCGCGCCAGCCCGACGCTCCCACGTTCTGCAGGACGCGCTCGCGGCCCTGCTGCGACGACGCGGAAGCGCCACCCGCCCTGCACGATCTCGCCGGACGGTTCGAGCGGAAGGGGCTCCCAGGGTCCGCCGCCGCCGAAGCCGACGTCGCAGAGCCAGTCCCGGCCGCTTGCCGCGACGGAGAGCAGCATGTGCGTCCGGGGGCCGTCCGTGCGGCCGCCGAGCCGTACCCGCGCCCCGAGAAGAGTGATCGGGAAGCCGAGGGCGGTCAGCGCGGCGGCGAAGAGCGTGTTCTGCTCGAAGCAGTAACCGCCGCGCCGGGCCGCGACGAGCTTGGCCTCGAGGGACGGAAGATCGAGGCTGATCCCGCGTCCGAGGAGGATGTCGAGGTTCTCGAACGGGATCGACGCCGCGTGCGCGCGGTGCAGGGAGAAGAGTCCTTCGAGGGTCGGAGGAGGAGGCGCGTCGAGACCGACCCGACGGATGTAGCGGCCGAGGCCCGCGGTCGTCCACCGAGGACGATGCGGAAGAGCCGGTGAAAAGGCAATCGTCCGGCCTTCGCGGGGCGCGCCGGTCGCATGGGCGTCGAGACGGGCGATACGATCCGACCGTGCCCCGCCCGCCGGCCACCTCGCCCGCCGCCGCCGCGCTCCGCGCCAGCCCGTATTCGGCCCTCCTCGGTCGCATGGCGACGCACCGCGGCGAGGTCTTTCCGCTCCACGTGGGAGATACGTGGCGGCCCGCTCCCGCGGGGTGCCGGCCGGAGGAGCTCGGGTCCGGCCTCGCGGGCGTCAACCGCTACACCGACGTGTGGGGGCTGCCCGAGCTGCGCGACGCGATCGCGGCGCGCGCCTCGGCGCAGACGGGCGCGCCGGTCGCGCGCGCGAACGTCCTCGTGACCGGCGGCGCGACCGCGGGGCTCATGGCGGCGGTCGCCGCGCTCGTGGCGCCGGGCGAGGAAGTCCTCCTCCTCGGCCCGCGCTGGCCGCTCATCGAGGGGCACGTCCGGCTCGCGGGCGCGACGCCGGTCGAGGTCCCGTTCTTCACGGGGGACCTGTCGCCGGAGGCCGCGGCCGCCGCGGTGCGGGAGCGCGTGACGGAACGGAGCGCCGCTCTCTACGTCAACACGCCGAGCAACCCGACGGGCCGCATCCTCCCGTCCGGGACCGTCGACGCGCTCGCGCGCGTGGCCGAGGAGAAGAACCTCTGGCTCATCGCGGACGAGGTCTACGAGCTCTATGCCTATGCCGGAGCGCACCGGCCGGCCTACGCCGCCGCGCCCGGGCGCACGGTCGCCGCGCACTCGCTCTCGAAGGCGTGGGGGCTCGCCGGCGCGCGCTGCGGCTGGCTCGTCGGACCCGCCCCGGCGCTCGCCGAGATCGTGAAGATCGGCGCCCACACGATCTACTCGGCGCCGACGGCGTCGCAGCACGCGGCCCTCCGGATCCTCGCGGGCGGCGGAGACGCGTGGGTGGCCGAGGCGCGCGCCGAATATGCGGCGACCGGCCGCGAGGCCGCGCGGAGGCTCGGGCGTTCCGGCGCCCGAAGGGGGGACCTTCCTCTTCCTCGACGTGGCCCGCGCCCTCGACTCGCGCGGTCTCGGCGGCCTTCTCGAGGACGTCGCGGACGAGGGCCTCTTCCTCGCCCCGGGTCCGAGCTTCGGTCCCTACCCGACGCACGTGCGGCTCTGCTACACGGCCGTGCCGCCGGACGCCGCGCTGCGCGGCGTCGACGTCCTGGCGCGACGGCTGGGACGCTGAGTCGAGAGGGAGAGAGAAGAGGGGATTTTCTTAGAGGGTGAAGAGGGAAACAGGCGCGCCCAGGCGACCCTCGCGCGAGGTGGCGGTCCGGCCTGAACTTCCTCCTAAACCATTCTAAGAAAATTCTTTCTTCCGATCTGCGTTTGGTTCGCTCATATTGGGGAATAGCTCCGGGCGGCCCTACGTTTTGTCCGTCATGACGGATAGCTTCACCCTCCCGGTTCTCCCTCTCCGCAACGCCGTTCTCTTCCCCGGCGTGTCGACGCCGATCTCCGCGGGCCGCGCGGGGACGATCCGCGCGATCGAGGCGGCGCTGCGCCAGGCCGAGCCGCTCGTCTTCGCGCTCGCCCAGCGTGCGGACATCGAACGGGTGACCCCCGACGGCCTCTACACGATCGGCACGATCGCGAAGGTGAGCTCGGTCCAGCGCGGCCTCGGCGGCATGCGCCTGCTCCTCGAGGGCCAGCACCGCGGCATCGCGATGCGCGTGACGGAGAAGAAGGGCGGGATGCTGGAGGCCGTGGTCGTGAGCGCGGCCGAGATGGCGCCGCCCGACCCGAAGGATCCGGTCTTTCTCGCGCTCCACAAGGAAGCGCGCGAGCGCGCCTCGGAGCTCGGCCAGAAGCTGGGCCTGCCCGAGGAGGCCGTCGAGCAGTTCCTCGACCAGGCCGACGACCCGGGCCGCCTCGCGGACCTCGTCGCGGGCTACATCGACATCCCGGCGGCCGACCGCCAGCAGCTTCTCGAGACCCTTTCCGTCGAGGACCGCATCCGCCGCGTCCTCGTCCACGTGCAGCGCCAGATCGGCGTCCTCTCCGCGCAGGAGGACATCCAGTCCAAGGTCAAGGAGCAGATCGGCGACCGCCAGCGCGAGATGCTCCTGCGCGAGCAGCTCCGGGCGATCCAGAAGGAGCTCGGGGAGGGCGAGGGAAAGGACGCCGCCGACCTCGAGGAGCTCAAGAAGAAGCTCGCGGCGCACCCGCTGACCGAGGAGGTGCGCAAGGAAGTCGACCGCGAGCTCGCGCGGCTCGAGCGCATCGGCCGCGAGTCCATGGAGTCCCAGGTCATCCGGACGTTCCTCGAGAACGTCGCGGAGCTGCCCTGGGGCGTGCGCAGCGAGGACAAGCTCGACGTCAAGGAGGCGGCCAACATCCTCGACGAGGACCACTACGCCCTCGCCGACGTGAAGGACCGGATCCTCGAGTTCCTCGCCGTGCGCGAGATGCGCGCGAAGGCGGAGAAGTCCGAGAAGGCCGAGCCCGCCGCCGGCACGCCCGACGCCTCCGAGGGCACCCCCGGCGGCGCCCCGGTCCTGCCGCGGAAGGAGGCCTCGACCGGCAAGGGCCGGATCCTCCTCTTCGTCGGCCCTCCCGGCGTCGGCAAGACGTCGATCGCGAAGTCCATCGCCCGCGCGATGGGCCGCAAGTACGTCCGCATCTCCCTCGGCGGCGCGCGCGACGAGGCGGACATCCGCGGCCACCGCCGCACGTACGTGGGCGCGATGCCCGGGCGCATCGTGCAGGGGCTGAAGCAGGCCGGCACGAAGAACCCGGTCTTCCTCCTCGACGAGATCGACAAGCTCGGGGTCTCGTTCCAGGGCGACCCCGCGAGCGCCCTCCTCGAGGTGCTCGACCCCGCCCAGAACGACTCCTTCACGGACCACTACCTCGGCGTCCCGTTCGATCTCTCCGAGGTCCTCTTCATCGCGACGGCGAACTTCCTCCAGAACATCCCCGGGCCGCTCCTCGACCGGCTCGAGGTCGTGGAGTTCTCGGGCTACACGGAGAGGGAGAAGCTCGCGATCGCCCGGCAGTACCTCGTCCCCCGCCAGCTCGTCGAGAACGGCCTCGCCGGGGACCAGCTCGCGCTGACCGACGCGGCGATCGCCGAGGTCGTCACGAGCTACACGCGCGAGGCGGGCGTCCGCCAGCTCGAGCGCGAGATCGGCAGGCTCGCGCGCAAGGTCGCGCGGAAGATCGCGGCCGGCGACGTGACGGCCGTGACCGTGGACGCCGCGGACGTCTTTCCGCTCCTCGGCAAGAAGCGCGTCCACCCGGAGAAGAAGATCGTCACGGACCAGGTCGGCCTCGCCACGGGCATGTACTACACGCCCGCGGGCGGCGACATCATGTTCATCGAGGCGATGCTCATGAAGGGCAAGGGCGAGGTCGTCCTCACGGGTCAGCTCGGCGACGTCATGAAGGAGTCGGCGCGCGCCGCCTGGACGTACGCCCGCTCGCACGCGGCCGAGCTCGGCATCCCCGACGAGGCCTTCGAGCGCGACCTCCACATCCACGTCCCGGCGGGGGCGATCCCGAAGGACGGGCCGTCGGCGGGGATCGCGATGGCGACCGCGATCGTGTCGGCCCTTTCGAGGGTGCCGGCCCGCCACGACATCGCGATGACGGGTGAGGTCACGCTTTCGGGCCGCGTCCTGCCGATCGGCGGCCTCAAGGAGAAGATCCTCGGCGCCGTGCGGGCCGGGATCCGGACGATCGTCCTGCCGAAGGACAACGAGCCGGACCTCGCGGACCTGCCGAAGGAGGTCCGCGACGCCCTCGAGGTCCACCCCGTCGACGCCCTCGGCGAGGCGCTCGCCGTCACGCTCCGCGGCGCGAGCTTCCGGGGCGGCCACTTCGTCCTGAGGGACGAGGTGCCCGCGCCCGCGCTCGTGACGCAGGCGCACTGACCCCGGGCGAAGGGAGCCGCCGCGTCAGGCGTGCGCGGCGAAGAAGGCGCGGTGCCGGCGGACGACCCGGCCGATCGTCGCCGGATCGCCGGGCCCGAGGGGCAGGACGTAGAGGGCGCGGTAGAGCGCCTTCTTCACGCGCGTCGGGACCGGGAGCGCCGACAGCACCCGCCACGTGTCCAGGCTCGCCGAGCGGATCGGCATGAGCCGCCCGACCGGGCGGATGCCGCGGGCGAGGACGATCGGCGTGCCGAGCGGTCCGCGGAGGAATTCCTTCCAGGCGAAGCGGGAGAAGCGGGCGGTCTTCATGCCGCCGAGGATACCGCGGTTTCCGGGGGGAATGCGCGCCGGTCCAGCAGGAGGAACGCCGGCACCGAGAGGAGCGCGAGGGCCGCGGCGAGGGCGTAGGCCGCCGGGAAGCCGGAACGTCCGATGACCGCGCCGAGCGCGATCGACCCGGTGCCGATGCCCACGTCGAACGCCGCGAGGATCGCCCCGAACGCGGCGCCCCGGCGCTCGTGCGGCACGTGCCGCGTCACGTGGGCGGCGAAGACCGGATAGACGTTCCCGAACCCGGCGCCGAAGAGGAGCGCGGAGAGCGCGAGGAGGGGCCGGGTCGTCGCGGCCGCGAGGACGGCGAAGGACACCGCCGTCAGCCCGAGGAGCGGAACGAGGACGCGGCGCGGCCCGGCCCGGTCCGCGTAGCGGCCGAGGACCGGGCGCAGGACGAGCACCGTGAGCGAGAAGACCGTGAAGAAGAGGCCCCGCGGCGCCAGGCCGTTCCTCTCGGTCCACATCGCGACGAAGCTCGTGACCCCGCCGTACCCGAAGCTGCAGAGGAAGAGCGCGAAGGAAGGAGCGAGGACGCGCCACTCGACGAGATCGCGCGAGAAGAAGGGGCCGCCCCCCGTCGGCCTCGGGGGGTCCGGCTCGAGGTTCCACGCGATCGCGGCCATCGCGAGGTTCAGGACGCCGACGGACGCGCAGAGGGCCTTCCAGCCCAGCGCGTACACGGCCAGGCCGAGCGCCGGCGCGAACGCGGTCGCGAGGACCGTCGCCATTCCCCAGTAGCCGATCCCCTCGGCCCGCCGTTCCGCGGGAATGAGTCCCGTGACGTAGGCCGCCGACGCCGACAGCAGCCCCGACCAGAAGAGGCCGTGGAAGAACACGAGAGAGACGAGGACCTCCCACCGCGGGGCGAAGGCGTAGGCGGCCGAGAAACCGGCGATGACGAGGCTCGCCACGAGGAGGACGCGGCGGCGGCCCAGGCGGTCGGCGAGAGCGCCCGTCAGGGGCGCCGAGAGCGCCGAGGCGTACGTCAGGAGGCCGAGGAAGAGGCCGGCCGTCGTCGTCGTGCCGCCCAGCTCGAGGATGCGGAAGGGCGCCGTCGGGAGGAGCTGGAAGAGCGAGAGGAAGACCGTGAACGTGAACCCGCACATCACGAGGAATCGGCGCGTGAAGAGCGGCTGCGCGGTCACGGCGGGAGTCTAGGGGGAGAGCCCGGCCCAAAAAAAGGGCCGCCCATCGGGGCGGCCGGCAGGAGGTTGGAAGTGCGCCACCCTGCTATCGCACGCTCCGTGCCAGCCGCGGCGCGCCGAATCGGCGCGGCGGGGGCCCCGGGGGACGCCTCAGGCCTCGAGGACGATGTCGAAACGTTCGTGGTGGAGGTGCTCGTCGCTCTGGACGTGGATCGGCATGCCGATCCGCTCCTCGAGCTCCTCGACGAGCCGGCGCTCCTCGCCGACGAGCGAGCGGTAGACCTCCGGGTGGACCCGGAGCATCAGCGAGTGGGCCTCGCCCTCCTCGATGCGCTTGGCGATCTCGCGCCGGATCTCGAGGACGATCGTCGGGACGCTCTTCGTGCGGCCCGAGCCGGCGCAGTAGGGGCAGGGCATCGTGAGGGCGCGCTCGAGGCTCTGACGCTGGCGCTTGCGGGTGATCTCGACGAGGCCGAACTCGGAGACCGGGAGCATCCGGTTCTTCGAGCGGTCCTTCCTGAGCTCGGTCTCGAGGGCCTGGACGAGCTCCTGCCGGTGCTCCTCCTCCTCCATGTCGATGAAGTCCACGACGAGGAGGCCGCCGAGGTCGCGGAGGCGGATCTGCCGGACGATCTCCTGCACGGCCTCGAGATTCGTCTTCACGACGGTCTCCTCGAGCCGCTTCTTCCCCACGAACTTGCCCGTGTTCACGTCGATCGCGACGAGGGCCTCCGTCTGGTTGATCACGATGTAGCCGCCGGACTTGAGCCAGACCTTCGACTTGAGCGCGTTCTCGATCTCGGTCTCGACGCCGTACTCCTCGAAGAGCGGCGTCGACTTGCGGTAGAGCTTCACCTTCGAGACGAGCGACGGCTGCACCTGGTCGAGGAACTCGACGATGCGCTGGTATTCCTCGTCGTCGTCGACGAAGAGCGTCGTGAAGTCCGACCCGAAGACGTCGCGCGCGGCGCGCAGCGTGAGGTCGAGGTCGCGGTGGAGGAGGGACGGCGCGCCCGAGCGCTCGCCCTTCTTGCGGATCTGCTCCCAGAGCTTCGTGAGGTAACGCCGGTCGGCCGCGAACTCCTCGGGCGCGCGCCCCTCGCCCGCCGTCCTCACGATGTAGCCGCCGGGCCCCTTCTTGAGCGCCGTGAGGATGTCCTTGAGGCGGCCCCGCTCCTCCTCGTTCTCGATCCGCCGCGAGACGCCGATGTGGTCGATCGTCGGCATGTAGACGAGGGTGCGCCCGGGCAGCGTCACGTGCGTCGTGACGCGCACGCCCTTGTGCGCGATCTGGTCCTTCGTGACCTGGACGACGAGCTCCTGCCCTTCGCGGAGGAGCTCGTCGATGGAGGGAAGAACGGGTTTCGGAAGGCTCTCGTCCGGCACGGCGGACGAGCCGTCCGCCAGCACCGCTGCCGGCGGAGGCTCCGCGCCGTTCGAAGCCGCGACGGCGGAGATCGCCTCGGCGGCGCCGCCCGAGCCGAACGCGTCGAAGTCGTCGACCTCCTCGCCGACGTCCGCGACGTAGAGGAACGCGTCCTTCTCGAGCCCGACGTCCACGAACGCGGACTGCATGCCGGGCAGGACGCGCGTGACGCGGCCCTTGTAGATGTTCCCGACCGTCCCGCGCTGCTTGCGGCGCTCGATCTGCACCTCGGCGACGGCCCCTTCCTCGAGGACCGCGATGCGCGTTTCGCGGTCGGACGCCGAGACGAGGAGCTCCTTCAGCACCGGGGGAGTGTACGCGGAGGCCCGCCTAGACGTTCACGTACCGCCGGTACGCGACGGACAGCATGAGCCCGACCATGCACCACGTCGCGATGAGCGACGAGCCGCCGTACGAGAGGAACGGGAAGCGTGATCCCCGTCGTCGGCAGGACGCCGACGTTCATCGCGACGTTCACGAGGAACTGCGCCCCGATGTTCACGACGAGCAGGAGGACGAGCATCGACCCGCCGCGGTCGCGGGCGTCCCGTGCGATCGCGAGCGCCCGGGCGACCAGGAAGCCGTAGATCCCGAGGAGGGCCGCGACGCCGGCGAAGCCCCACTCCTCGGCGAGCGCCGCGAAGATGAAGTCCGTGTGGCGCACGGGAAGGAACCCGAGCCGGCTCTGCGTCCCCTGCTTCCAGCCCTTCCCGAGGATCCCGCCCGAGCCGATCGCGATCCGCGCCTGCCGGACCTGGTAGCCCGCGCCGCGCGCCGCGAGGTTGGGATCGAGGAAGGTCCGGATGCGGTCTTTCTGGTAGTCCTTCAGGAAGAACCACGAGCCGCCGATCGCGAGCGTGCCGGCGACGATCAGCGTCGCCCACCAGCGCGCCTTCAGGCCGCCGAAGAACAGGGCGGCGGCGAGGAACGGCAGGTACGTGAGGGCGACGCCGAGGTCCGGCTGCGCGAGGACGAGGAGGACGGGGACGCCGACGGCGGCCGCGAGGGCGGCGAGCGTGCGGGTCCTGAGGATCGGCCGGTCGTCGTTCTCGAGGATCCACGCGAGGAGGAGCGCGATCGAGATCCGGGCGAACTCCGACGGCTGGAGCTGGAACCCGCCCCCGATCCTGATCCACGACTTCGCGCCCGCGATCCGCGTCCCGAAAACGGGCAGATAGAGAAGGACGAGGAGCGTGAGACCGTACAGGCCGGGCGAATACTGCAGGAGGATCCGGTAGTCGATCGCGAGGAAGATCCCGGCCGCGATGAGGCCGATGACGGCGAAGAACACCTGCTTGCCCGCGAGGTCGGAGCGCGGCGAGCCCGCGGTCGTGGACACGACCATGACGATTCCGATGACGGTCAGGAGGGCCGCGAGGAGGAGAAGCCGCAGGTCGATCCGGCGGGGGAGGACCTCCGCGAGCCGCGACACTCAGTCCGCCGGGCGCTCGCGGGGCGCGGCCGCCTGCGCGACGACGGGCGCCGGACCCGCGCGCATCTTCGTGACCCAGTACTGCGCCATCTTCGCCGCGAGCGGCGCCGCGGCCGTGTTGCCGTGCTCGCCGTGCTCCGCGAAGACGGCGACCACGATCAGGGGGTCGTCCTTCGGCGCGAAGCCGACGAACCAGCCGTGGTCGCGGAGCTGCTCGGGGAGGAGGTGACCCTTCTTCGCCTCCTTCTGCGCGACGACCTGGACCGAGCCCGTCTTGCCGCACATGTCGAGGCCGGGGATCCGCTCGCGGTACGCCGTCCCGCCGGGCTGGTTCATGACGCGCCAGAGCCCGTCGAGGACGATGTCGCGCGGAAGCCCCGCCCACGGCACGGACTTCCTTGACGGCCGGCCGGTAGACGAAGCGCTCGCTCGTCTGGACGTTCTCGGCGATGTGAAAGAGGTGGGGCGTCGGGAGCGCGCCGTCCGCGTTCGCGATTCCGCACATGGCGCGCGCGAGCTGGAGCGCGGAGACGAGGACGGGCCCCTGGCCGATCGCGACGGAGATCGTCTCGCCCGCGTACCACGGGTGCTTGCGCACGGCGAGGCTCCATTCCGTGGACGGAACGATCCCGGGCTTCTCGTGCGCGAGGTCGATCCCGCTCGTGCGCCCGAACCCGAAGAGGCGCGCGGCCTCGGCGATCGCGTCGATGCCGAGGCGCTTTCCCATCGTGTAGAAGTACGAGTCGCACGAGACCTGGAGCGCCGTCGCGAGGTCGACGCTCCCGTGCTTGCCGTGGCAGCGGAACGGGCGGCCGTAGAACGTGAGCCCGCCCGGACAGAAGACGCGCTCCTTCGGGTCGATTCCGTGCTTGAGGATCGCGTAGGCCATGAACGGCTTCCACGTCGAGCCGGGCGAGTAGACGTTCTGGAGGACCCGGTTGTTGAGCGGGTGATTCGGGTCCGTGAGGATCCCCTCCCACTCGGAGCGGGTGACGCGGCGCGTGAAGAGGTTCGGGTCGTAGGCGGGCGCCGAGACGAGCGCGAGGACCTCGCCCGTCTTCGGGTCGAGCGCGACGGCCGAACCGACCTTGCCGGCGAAGTAGTCCTCCGCGATGCGCTGGAGCCCGGCGTCGATCGTGAGCTGGAGCGTGTTGCCGGGCAGCGGGTCCTGATGGCCCGACTCGCCGACCTCGCGGCCGAACGAGTCGATCACGTACGAGCGCGAGCCCGAGACGCCCGCGAGGAGGTCCTGGTACGAGGCCTCGACGCCCTGCTGTCCGATCGCCTCGCCCGGGCGCGGCACCGACGCGTCGCCCGGGTGCGCCTTCGCGCGCGCGGCGACCTGCTCGGCCGTCGC
This sequence comes from uncultured Acidobacteriota bacterium, assembly GCA_963776915.1. Lineage (GTDB taxonomy): Bacteria > Acidobacteriota > Thermoanaerobaculia > UBA5066 > UBA5066 > Fen-183. Next base: position 36,954 of record CAVZPE010000019.1, read on the forward strand.
CTCCCCGAGCTGGCCGAGGAGATGCGCGGCCACCGTCCCCTGCGTGTAGACGCGGCGCTCCGTCTTCTGGACGACGAGCTCGGGGTGCTCGAGGGCGCGCGCCTGCATCGCGCCGACCTCCGCGACGGTCAGGTTCTCCTGGAGGACGACCGGGACGAAGTCGTAGTACGAGCGGTCGCGCTCGACGCGCCGCTTGAGCTCGTCGAACGGCCGGTTGAAGAGCTCGGCGACGAAGCGGAGAGACCCGTCGAGGTCCTTCGTCTCCCGGCGGTAGAGGAGCAGCGTGAACGAGGGCTCGTTCTCGGCGAGGACGACGCCGTTGCGGTCGAGGATGAACCCGCGCGGCGCCGTCACGGGCACCTTTCGCATCCGGTTGTTCTCGGCCTGCCGCTCGTAGTCCTCGCCGCGCAGGACCTGGTGGACCCAGTAGACGCCCGCGAGCAGACCGAGGATCCCCCAGAGGATCCGCATCGCGACGTCGATGCGCGAGAGGACGGGCCGCCGGTCCTCGCGGGCGCTCGCGGGCATCTACGTGAGCCTCATCCGGCGCCGCGTCTCGCGGCGCTGGCGCCACGGGACGCGCGAGGCGGCGTGGAGGGCGCCGCCGAGGAGACCCGTCGAGAGCGCCCGCGCGAGAAGGGTCCACGGCGCGGGCGCGAGGAGCGTGCCGCGCAGGATCCAGAGCAGGAACGTGAGCGTCGCGGCCTCGGCCAGAACGGCCCCCGCGAGGAGCCCGCCGACCGCGAGCGGCTTCTCGACGATCGTGCGCGAGCCGATCGTGGCGAGCAGGTAGCCCATCAGGATCTTCGTGAAGGCGTGCAGCCCGAGGAGGTGGCCGGGCCCCGCCAGGGCGTCCTCGAGGAGGCCCGCCGGGAGCCCGGCGAGCATCGCGGGGACCGACCGCGCCGCCGCGGGCCATGTCCGCCACGACGAGGAGGAAGAAGTCGGGCGGCGCCGGGACGTGGAGGGCGCCGAGCGCGAGCGTCGCGAGGACCGCGAGCGCGAGGCCCACCGCGATCCGGAGCGCCTTCACCGGCGGTCTCCGGCCGCGGGACCGCCCACGACGTCCGAGCGCCGGACGGGCGGCAGGACGAAGACCATCGTCTCGTGGCGGGGGTCGGCCGCGGGCTCGAGCTGGATGTCCCAGAAGAGAGTGCTCTTGCGCGCGAGGGAGGAGACGCGACCCACGGGGAGCCCGTTCGGGTAGACGCCGTCCGTGCCCGAGGAGACGACGAGGTCGTCCTTCTCGACCGGCTCGATCGTCGGGACGTACTCGACGGCGATTCCGCCCTTGCCGTCGCCCTTGGCGACGCCGGCGCGCGCCCCGCGCGGGAGGAGGACGCCCGCGGCGGCGGTCTTGTCGGACAGGAGCTGGATGCGCGCCGTCCTCGGGCCGATCGCGATGACCCTCCCGACGAGGCCGCCGGGCGCGACGACGACCCCGTCCACGCGGATGCCGTCCGAGGAGCCGCGGTCGAGGAGGCCCGTCCGGAAGGGCCCCGAGGACTCGATCGCGATGAGGCGCGCGGGCACCGTGCCCGCGGGAGGCGCGGGCTGCGTGCCGAAGAGCTCGAGGAGGCGGTTCTTGTCGCGCTCGGCGTCGCGGAGCCTCAGGAGCTCCCCCTCGAGCCGCTCGACCTCGCCGGAGAGCGCGCGGTTCGCGGCGAGGAGGGTCCGTCTCGAGGAAGCCCACGTCCCGACGTCGGCCGCCCCGGAGCGCAGCGACGTGACGGCCTCGACGAACGGCGACACCGCCGCGAGGAGCCAGGTCTCGCCCGCGGTCCGGCCCCCGGGCCGCCGCACCTGGAGCGAGAGCCCGACGAGGCACAGCGAGAGCAGCACCGCCAGCAGGATCTCGGGTCGGCGGGCGGCGAGGGACGGGGACGCCACGTGCGTCTAGTCGAGGCTGATCTTCCGGAGGAGGTCCACGTCGGCGAGCATCGCGCCCGTCCCGAGGGCGACCGAAGAGAGAGGCTCCTCGGCCGTCGCGATCGGGAGGCCGGTCTCCTCGCGCAGGCGGCGGTCGAGGTTCTTGAGCATCGAGCCGCCCCCCGTGAGGACGATGCCCTTGTCCATGATGTCGGCCGAGAGCTCGGGCGGCGTCTTCTCGAGCGCGACGCGGACGGCGTCGAGGATGATCCCGACCGTCTCGGCGAGCGCCTCGCGTACCTCGGCGTCGGTGAGCGTGAGGGTCTTCGGGACCCCCTCGACGAGGTCGCGGCCCTTGATCTCCATGGAGATCGGCTCGTCGAGCGGGTACGCCGAGCCGATCTCGATCTTGATGGCCTCGGCCGTGCGCTCGCCGATCAGGAGGTTGTACTTGCGCTTGATGTACTGGATGATCGCCTCGTCCATCTCGTTCGAGGCGACGCGCACGGATTTCGAGTAGACGATGCCCGCGAGCGAGATGACGGCGACGTCCGTCGTGCCGCCCCCGATGTCCACGATCATGTTGCCCGTGGGTTCCGTGATCGGAAGGCCCGCCCCGATCGCGGCGGCCATGGCCTGCTCGACGATGAAGACCTCGCTGGCGCCGGCCTGAAGGGCGGAGTCCTTCACGGCGCGCTTCTCGACCTGCGTGATGTCCGACGGGACGGAGATCACGATCTTCGGGCGCACGAAGAGCGAGCGGCCGTGCGCCTTCTTGATGAAGTAGTCGAGCATCCGCTCCGTGACCTCGAAGTCGGCGATGACGCCGTCCTTCATGGGCCGGATCGCGACGATGTTGCCGGGCGTGCGGCCGAGCATGTCCTTCGCGGCGCTTCCGACGGCCTCCACCTTGTTGGAGATCTTGTTGACCGCGACGATGGAGGGCTCGCGGACGACGATGCCGCGGCCCTCCGCGAACACGAGGGTGTTCGCCGTGCCGAGGTCGATCGCGAGATCGGACGAAAAGATCGAGAAGAAGGAGCGCAGGGCCAAGAGACGATTCCTTTCGGGTGTCGGCGGAGGCCGCCGGGGTCAATTGCTGATGAGTACCGTTTCTCGCTTGACCGTCTCGCCGCCCGCGGTCCGGGCCTTGATCACGATCGTCTGCAGGCCCTCCCCGCCCACCGTGATGATCTTGCGGAAGCTGCCGTCGGCATTCACGTCCGCCGTCTCGCCGTTCACGGTCACAAGTGCTCCGGGGACCGTCCGTCCCACGAGGACGACCGAAGAGCCCACGACGTTCGGGCGCTGGGTGATCAGGAGGTCGGGCGGGAGCGTGTCGGCCTGGACGGCGACGAGGTCGCTCCCGACCGCCTTGAACCGGCGTTCGGCGGTCCATTCGGAATAGACGGTGGGAGAGCCCTTCTTCACGGTCCGCACGTGCCAGAAGTAGAGGCCGGGGTCGTGGACCTGGATGAGCGTCTCGGGCTGGACGCGCTCGGACGGGAAGCCGGGCAGGACGGAGTCCTTCACGAAGAGCCGGCTCGCCGCGATCTCGACCTGGTAGGCGCTCGCGTCCTTGATGGGGGACCAGCGGAGCCGGAGGGGCTCGGTCTTGCGGACGTCGACGAGCAGGTTGTCGTCCGGCGCGAGGAGGTTCGGCACGTCCGGCAGCGACGTCTTGGGGCCGATCGCGCCGCCGCGCTGGGCCACCGCGCGCTCGCGCGCCCCCAGGGTGACGCTCTGGCCGGCGGCGTTGGACAGGACCGTGCGGCCCCGGTAGGACGACACGGACGTCGCGCCCGCGTCCTGTTCCATGCCGACCGTGGAGTTCGTGTCGATGTTCGCGGTCGCGACGTCCGTCGACACGCGCGACCGGCTCTTCTCGCCCGTCGAGACGTCCGTCGTGCCGACGACGAGCTTCGGGTTCGAGCCGCCGGCGGCGGCGTGGACCTCGAAGAGAGTCTCGGGCCGGATGCGGTACATCGTCCCGTCGTTCCAGAGGACCTCGGCGGTCCCGTTCGGGCCCGTCTTGATGAAGTCGCCCTCGTGGAGCGGCATGGCCTGCCGGAGCGTCTCCCACGTCGTGCGGCTCGCGCGCTGGATCTGCACGGTGCCCGCGACGTCCGCGACACTCGCCTCGCTCTTGATGACCGCGCCCGCCATGATCTTCAATGCGGTGGACTTCACGTCGAGCGCCGTCCGCGTCGCGCGCTCGTTCTGGCCGGCCGCGAGATCCCGGCGGGCGTCCGCGAGCTTCTCGTCGGCGGCCGCGATCTCGCGCTGCAGGAGGGGGGCGTCCTGCTGCTTCTTCGCGCGGGAGAGCGCGTCCTCGGCGTCGGCGACCTCGTGCCGCGCGCGGCGCGAGGAGTCGTCCCGCTTCACGAAGAGGAAGACGCCGCCCGCGACGAGCCCCGCGACGACGAGAAATCCCACGACGATCCTGACGAGCGTCTGCGTCGAGACGTAGTACCACTCGAGTTGCGACTCGAGATCCCGGCCCTTCTTGCTGTCCGTCATGGTGTCGTGCTGATCCGGAAACCCTTCTAGGAACGGATGTTATAGCACGCGACGTGCCGTGCGCAGCCCCCTCGTGACGGGAACGGTCAACTTTACCGCGGTCAACCGGTGAGGTATCGTCCCCCGTTCTTCGGGTGGCGGCACCCGCACCGCGGGCCGCGCCCGGTTCCGGAGAAGAAATGCTCAAAGAGCTGCGCGAGAACTTCAAGCACCTCAAGTGGATCCTGTGGGCCGTCATCGCGATCTTCGTGCTCTTCGTTTTCGTCGACTGGGGCATGGGCTCCTCGCGCGGCGGGGCGGGTGACACGGCGCTCGCGGCCTCGGCGGGCAGCATCCGCATCACGACGGCCGAGTTCCAGAAGGAATACGCCTTCGCCGAGGACCGCTACCGGCAGGCCTACGGCAAGAACTTCAGCCCCGAGCTCGCCCGGGCGATGAACCTGCCCGAGCAGGTCCTGAACGGGATGATCGACCGCCAGCTCCTGAGGCGAGAGGCCGACGCGCTCGGCATCCGCGTCACGGACGAGGAGCTCACGCAGCACCTCCTCGGCATCAAGGACCCGCAGTCGGGCCGGCCGCTCTTCGTGAAGGACGGCGTCTTCGTCGGGGACGCGACGTACAAGCGCATCCTCGCCGCGAACCGCCTCTCGCCCGAGACCTTCGAGGCCGAGACGCGCGACTCGCTCGTCCTCGAGAAGCTCAACCGCTTCTACACGCAGTCCATGGTCGTCGGCGACGACGAGGTCAAGGCCGAGTACGAGAACCGCAACGTGAAGGCCAGGATCGCCTGGGCGCTCGCGCCCCCGTCGGTGGTGGCGCCGCCCGTCGCCGTCACGGACACCGAGGCCGAGGCGTGGTTCAAGACGAACCCGACGCCTTACATGCAGCCCGAGAAGCGCAAGGCGAAGTACCTCCTCGTCGAGACGGCCAAGATCCGCCCCACGATCCAGGTCTCGGACGCCGACGTCCAGGCGGACTACGCCGCGAACAGCGAGGCCTACCGCAAGGGCGAGGAAGTCCACGTGCGCCACATCCTCTACAAGGTGGAAGGCGGGAACGAGGCCGCGCAGAAGGCGAGGGCCGAGGCCGCCGTGAGGAAGCTGAAGGCCGGCGCGGACTTCGCGGCGCTCGCGAAGGCCGAGTCCGACGATCCCGGTTCAAAGGGCAATGGCGGAGATCTCGGATCCTTCCCGAGGGGCCGCATGGTCAAGGAATTCGAGCAGGCCGCGTTCGGCGCGAAGGAGAAGGAGATCGTCGGACCGATCCGGACGAGCTTCGGGTGGCACGTGCTCCAGGTGCTCGACAAGACGGGCGAGCGCGTGCAGCCCTTCTTCGAGGTCGCGCCCGGGATCCGCCAGCGCCTCCAGGAGGACCGCGCCCGCGAGGAGGCCAAGCGCCTCGCCGCCGCTCTGTCCGAGAAGGTCGCGAAGCTCGGGAAGGCCTCGGACGACGACCTGCGCAAGCTCGCCTCCGCGGGCGTCACGTTCAACGAGACGGACTTCCTCGCACGGACCGACGCCCCCGCGGGCATCGGCTTCAACCCGCAGTTCACGGAGAAGCTCTTCTCCCTCAAGGAGGGCGAAACGTCGCCGACTCCCGTGTCGACCGCGCGCGGCGAGGCGATCGTCAAGTGCGTCGAGATCAAGAAGCCCGGCCTGCCGACGTTCGCGGAGGTCAAGGCCCGCGTCGTCGCGGACATCCAGAAGAAGAAGCAGGACGAGGCGACGCTCGCGAGCGTCAAGCAGGCCCTCGAGGCCGCCGGTTCCCTCGAGGCGCTCGCCAAGAAGCTCAACCTCAAGATCGAGACGCCCGACGCGTTCCCGAAGGCCGGGCCGATCCCGGGCCTCGGCGCGCCGCAGGCCGTTCTCGACGCCGTGTTCGCCGCGAAGCCCGGCGAGACGAAGGGCCCCGTGCCGGTCGAGGGGCGCGGCGTCGTCGTCTTCCGGGTCGAGAGCGTCACGCCGTTCGACGCGGCGGCCTTCGACCGGGAGAAGGACGCCCTGCGGGAGCAGCTGCGCGGCCAGAAGGCCTCGCGGGTGCTCCAGGCGCTCATTCAGCGGAAGAGGGCCGACCTCAAGGTCGAGTTCAACAAGGACCTCCTCTCGCGGATGGGCGGGGCTCGCACCTAGCTTCGGAGCACGTAACATAGCCGCGTGATCGCGCGGCTCACCGGGACGCTCCTCGAGGTGAGGACGAACGGCGTCGTCCTCGACGTCGCCGGCGTCGGCTACGAGCTCGCGATCCCGCTCGGGACGTTCTCGGCGCTGCCCCCGGCGGGCGAGAAGGCCTCCCTCCACGTCCACACGCACGTCCGCGAGGACGCGCTCCAGCTCTTCGGCTTCGCGACGCGGGAGGAGAAGGTCGTCTTCGAGCGGCTCCTCTCCGTCTCCGGGATCGGGCCGAAGGTCGCGCTCACGGTCCTCTCGGGCCTCCCGCTCCCGGAGCTCGTCGGCGCGATCGTCTCGCAGAACGCGCGGCTCCTCTCGACGATCCCGGGGGTCGGCCGGAAGCTCGCCGAGCGTCTCGGCCTCGAGCTCAAGGAGAAGCTCGCGAGCGTCGGCCTCGGGGCGGCGCCGGGCGCCCCGGCCGCGAAGGCGTCCGCCGTGGACGACGCGATCGGCGCGCTCGAGAACCTCGGCTACAAGGTCGCGCAGGCCGAGCAGGCCGTCGAGAGCGCCGTCCGGGCCGTCGGGGCGTCGGACCTCAACAAGATCCTCGCCGCCGCCCTGAAGTCGTTGGCCCGATAATCGACGCCGATGGACGAACGGATTCTCTCGGGCGTGCTCCAGACGGAGGAGGCGGATCCCGAGATCACGCTCAGGCCGCGCGCGCTCCCGGAGTTCATCGGGCAGTCGAAGCTCAAGGAGACCCTCGGCGTTTTCCTCCAGGCGGCGCGCCAGCGCCAGGAGCCGCTCGACCACGTCCTCCTCTCGGGCCCGCCGGGGCTCGGGAAGACGACGCTCGCGCACATCATCGCGCGGGAGATGCAGGCGCAGATCCGCGTGACGTCGGGGCCGGTCCTCGAGAAGGCGGGCGACCTCGCGGCGCTCCTGACGAACCTCGCGCCGGGCGACGTCCTCTTCATCGACGAGATCCACCGGATGCCGCCCGCGGTGGAGGAAATTCTCTACCCGGCGATGGAGGACGGAAAGCTCGACCTCGTGATCGGGACGGGGCCGGGCGCGCGCACCGTGGAGCTGAAGCTCCCGCCCTTCACGCTCGTCGGCGCGACGACGCGCGCCGGCCTCCTCTCGCAGCCGTTCACGGCCCGCTTCGGGATCACGCACCGCCTCGACTACTACGACGCCGGGGCGCTCGCCACGATCGTGACGCGCTCGTCCGAGATCCTCGGCTGTCCGGTCGACGCCGAGGCCGCCCGGGAGATCGCGAAGAGGAGCCGCGGGACGCCGCGCATCGCGAACCGCCTCCTCAGGCGCGTGCGCGACTACGTCGAGGTCGCGGGGGAGACGCGCGTCTCGTCGCGGGCGGCCGAGACGGCCCTCGACAAGCTGGAAGTGGACCACCACGGGCTGGACGAGGTCGACCGCCGCATCCTCTCGACGATGATCGAGCGCTTCGGCGGCGGGCCGGTCGGCCTCTCCGCCCTCGCGCACTCGCTCGGCGAGGACAAGGGCACGCTCGAGGACCTCTACGAGCCCTTCCTCCTGCAGTCGGGATTCCTGCAGCGCACGCCGAAGGGCCGCGTCGCCTCCGCGCTCGCCTACCGGCACCTCGGGCTGAAGCCGGCCTCGGGTCCGGGAACGCTGTTTGGCTGACGCGCGCCCGCGCCGCGGCCTGCTCGTCTACAACCCGAAGGCGGGAGGCGCCGCGCGGCGGATCGACGTGCCCGGCGTCGTGGCGCGCGCGGCGGCGCGCGGCCTCGTCCTCGACCCGATCCCGACGGAGCGCCCGCGGCACGCGACGGAGCTGGTCGCCGCCCGGATCGGGTCCGAGATCGACCTCGTCGCCGTCGCGGGCGGCGACGGGACGGTCGGCGAGGCGGCCGAGGCGCTCCTCGGGCGGACGTTGCCGATCGCGATCCTTCCCGCGGGGACGGCGAACGTCGTCGCCCGCGAGTACGGCGTCGCGGACCCCGATGCGGCCGAAGCGGCGCTGTTCTCGGGCAGGACGCGGGAGCTCACGGTCTTCCACGCCGCGGGCCGCGCCTGCCTGATCGGCGCGGGCGTCGGGTTCGACGCGCGCGTGATGACGCACACCGTGCCGCTCCTCAAGAGGCTCTTCGGCCGGACGGGAATCGGCTGGACCGCCACGCTCGAGTGGCTGAAGTACGAGTTCCCGGCGATCGAGGTCGAGGGCCTCGACGCGGAGGGACGACCCTTCCGGCGCGAGGCCACGTTCGTCCTGTCGGCGAACACGTCGCGCTACGGCGGCGACCCGATCCTCTCGCCCTACGCGGATCCCGCGGACGACCTTCTGGACCTCGTCCTGTTCACCTCGCGCTCGCGGAAGACGCTCATGCTCTTCTACCACCACCTCTCGGGCGGGAAGGCCGCGCACCTCCGGGACGAGGGCGTGTCGCGAATGGCGGTGCGCTCGTTCACGGCCCGCTCGAGGGCCGGCTACGAGCTCGAGGTGCAGGTGGACGGCGACGGCGCGGGCACGACGCCCGTGGACGTCGGCCCCGCCGCCGGCCGCGTCGCGATCCTCGTGCCGGGCTGAAAGCCGGTCACGATATCGGCGCGTGTCCAGGCGCCTCGGCGGGCGCCGCGGGGTCGTGGTCCTCGTCGTCTCCGGGCGGAAGAGCTGAGCGGTCAGACCACCTCGATGCGGGCGCGGTGGCCGCGTGCGGCGCCGAGCGCCGCGTCGCGCGTGAGAAGCGGGGAGTCGAGAGCCTCGGCGAGCGCGACATAGGCGGCGTCGTAGGCGGTCAGGCCGCCCGCGCAGCTGCCAGACGCGACAGGCGAGCGCGTCGTGAGGGTAGCGGGTGAGCGGAAGGTCGCGCGAGCTCCTCGACGGCAGCTTCGGACGCGCGCGGCGTCAAGGAGCCCGGTTGCGCTCGAGCCGACGGAGGACGTGAAGAACTTCGAGGTCGAGAACGTGAGGGGCATGCAGCGACGCCTGGGGGCCGTGAAGAGGCGGCGGCAGCAGCCGGGCGTCGCCTCCGGAGTGCCGAGCAGGACGTCGACGACGAGCGAACGCGTCGACGACGATCAGAGCGCGGCCCCTCGGAGCCGGCGGATCTCGTCGGCGCTCGCCCTGGAAACCTCACGGACGAGCAGCTCTCGAGGCGCCGGCGGATCTCGTCGGGCGTCGGGCGGTCGGCGGCCCGGCGGGCTTCCGCGAGAAGGTAATCCGACAGGGACATGCCGGCCAGGGCGGCGCGGGCCTTCAGCTTCCGGTGGAGGTCGTCGGGGACGTTACGGATCTGGATCATCGTCGACATGCGAGAAGACTACTCAGCATGCGCAGGACATGTAAAAGGCACCTAGACCGGATCAGCCCTTCCGGTAGTGGCAGCCCCTCGAGACGGGGTTCTTGAAGGCGGCCGTCGCGATCGCGTGGGCCGCGCGCACGCCGTGGAAGAGGTCGACGATCTCCTTGCTGATCTTCGTGACCTGGTAGAAGCGCAGGATCCGCTTCTCGAGGTCGCGCAGGTCCGCGACGGCGCGCGCGAGACGCGCCGTGGTCCTCACGATCCCGACGTAGTTCCACATCGTGTTGCGGATCGTCGCCCAGTCCTGCTGCAGGAGCGCCGGGTCCTCGTTGGCCGCGTCGCCGGGCGACATCCAGTCCGGGATCGCGCGGAACACCGTCGCGGGCTGATGTCCTTCCTTCCGGAGGCGCGCCGCGATGGAGCTCGCCGCCGCGTCGCCCCAGACGAGCCCCTCGAGGAGGGACGTGGAGGCGAGCCGGTTCGCGCCGTGGACGCCCGTGCAGCTCGCCTCGCCGACGGCGTACAGCCGGCGGATCGTCGTCCTCCCGTCGAGGTCCACGAGGACGCCGCCGCAGTGGTAGTGGGCGGCGGGGACGACGGGGATCGGCTCTTTCGCGATGTCGATCCCGAGCTCCGCGCACCGCGCGGCGATCGTCGGGAAGCGCTCGCGGATCCCGATTCCCTCGTGCGACTTGAAGTGCCGCGCGAGGTCGAGGTAGACGCAGGGCTCGCCGCGCTCGGTCATCTCGGTGACGATCGCGCGCGTCACGATGTCGCGCGGGGCGAGGTCCTTGCGCCGGTCGTAGCGCGGCATGAACGCTTCGCCCGCGCGGTTGACGAGGACGGCGCCCTCGCCGCGGAGCGACTCGGAGATCAGGAAGCCCTCGGCGTCCTCGTGGTAGAGCGTCGTCGGATGGAACTGGACGTACTCGAGGTTCAGCGTCGCGGCGCCCGCGCGCTCGGCCATCGCGAGGCCGTCCCCGATCGCGTGCCGCGTGTTCGTCGTGTGCAGGAAGAGTCGCCCGACGCCGCCGGTCGCGAGGACGGTGAAGTCCGCGAGGACCGTGTGGACCCGGTCGTCCCCGTCGAGGACGTACGCCCCGAGGCACGGGTCCTGGAGGGCGTAGCGCTGCGCGACGTCGGTCGAGTGGTGGCGGGCCGTGATGAGGTCGATCGCGGTCGCCTCCGTCCAGACCGTGACGTTCTTCTCGGTCTTCAGCCGGTCGAGCATGGCCGTCTCGATGGCCTTGCCGGTCGCGTCCGCCGAGTGGACGATGCGGGCGACCGAGTGGGCGCCCTCGCGCGTGAAGTCGAGGTCGCCGCCCCGGGTCCGCGAGAACGGCACGCCGGCGTCGCGCAGGAGGACGCTCTTCACGACCTCGGGTCCGCGCCGGGCGAGAAGCTCGACCGCCTCGCGGCGGCAGAGCCCCGCGCCGGCCCGCAGGATGTCCCGCACGAGGGAGGCCTGCGAGTCGCCCTTCCCGAAGTAGATGATCCCGCCCTGCGCCCAGGCCGTGTTGCACTCCGCCGCGTTCGCGGCCTTCGTCAGGACGAGGACTTTCACGCCGCGCCGCGCGAGCCGGTACGCCGTCGAGAGGCCCGGCGATCCCCGAGCCGAGGACGAGGACGGGGACGTGCAGGCGGGAGGGGAAGGAGGTCATGGGGAACCGAGGGGAGAGAGGGGAGAAGAGATTTCGGATTTCTTAGAAGGCGCGTGCGGCGCCGTGTCGGGCCGCCTCGTCGATGCCGCGCCGGTCATGGCGCGCTGTTCCCTCTCTTCACCTTCGAAGAAATCTTTCTCTTCTCTTTCTTCTTCCCCTTCACCTTCAAGGAAATCTTCTTTTCTTTCCTCGGGGCGCTCGCGTCGACGTCGAGGGCGATGTCGATCGCGCGGATCGAGTGCGTGATCGCGCCGGCCGAGACGAAGTCGACGCCGGCCTCGGCGGCCGCGCGCGCCGTCTCGGGCGTCATGCGGCCGGACGCCTCGGTCGTGACGGTCGCGCCCGTCGCCTCGTTGTAGAGGTGCACGTCCTGGACGGCCTCGGCCATCGCGGCCGCCGTCATGTTGTCCAGCAGGACGCGCTCGGCGCCCGCGTCGAGCGCCTGGTGCACCTCGTCCCGCGTACGGGCCTCGGCCTCGAGGAGCAGCGGCGCGAGCTTCCGGTTCAGCGCGCGGAAGTCCTTCGCGCGACGCGTCGCCTCCCACACGCTGCCGGCGCCGTCGGCGTGGTTGTCCTTCACGAGAAAGCCCCACGCGAGGCCGTAGCGGTGGTTCGTGCCGCCGCCGCAGCGCACCGCGTAGCGCTCGAGGCGGCGCAGCCCCGCGGTCGTCTTGCGGGTGTCGAGGAGGACGGCCGTCGTCCCCTCGAGGGCGTCGACGTACGCCCTCGTCTTCGTCGCGATGCCGCTCAGCCGCTGGAGGAGGTTGAGGGCGGTGCGCTCGGCCGCGAGGACCGTGATCGCGGGCCCCTCGATCTCCGCGAGGACCGATCCGGGGGAGACGGCCGTCCCGTCCTCGACGAGGACGCGGACCCGCGCGGGCGGCGAGAGGAAGGCGAAGAGGCGGGGCAGGAACGCCGCACCGGCGACGACCGCACGCTCGCGGCAGACGATCCGCGCCGAGAGGCGCGCGGCGGGCCCGAACACGGCCAGAGACGTGACGTCCTCGCCGTCCTCGGCGAAGGCGCGGGACAGGAGGTCGTCGAGGTCGTCCGCGAGGTCCCGGGAGAGCTTCTTCACGTCCGCACAGAATACTTGAGGAGGAGGATCGACAGGGCGAGGGCCGCGGCCAGGAGGCCGAAGGACACGGCGAAGAAGAGCCGCCAGAACCGGCGGTGGCCCGGCCGCGCCTCCAGGTAGAGCCGGGCGCCGATGAGATTCGCGAGCGACGCGACCGGCGTGCCGCAGCCCCCCGCGTTGACCCCGTAGAGGAGGCCCGTGAACGCGGCGGCGTGCCCCGCCGCCGCGGGAGCGAGAAGGATCGCGGCCGGGACGTTCGAGACGCCCTGCGAGAGCAGGGCTCCCGAGAGCGCGAAGCCCACCGGGGACGTTCCGAAGAGTCGGACGGGGTCGAGGAGCGTGAAGAGCGCGGACCGCCGCAGCCCCTCGACGCCGACGAAGAGGGCGGCAAAGACGCCGACGAGGGAGAAGTCGACGCGAAACGCGTCCCGGCCGAGGAGCGCGAGGGCCGGGAGGGCCGCCGCGAACGGCACCCACTCGGGCAGCGCCGAGAAGATCGCGAGGAGCTCGAGGCCGAGGAGGGCGACGGCCGCCGCGGCGCGCACGGGCCGGACGGGAGAGGCGGCGACACCCGGCGGGGGAAGGGCGCGCGGCGGGACGACGAAGGGGATCGCCGCGCACGTCGCGGCCGCCATCCCGAGCGTCCACGGCGCCTGCGCCGCGAAGAACGCGCCCGACGTGAAGCCTCCGCGCACGAAGAGGAAGAGGTTCTGGGGGTTTCCGGTGGGCGTCAGGCACCCGATCACGTTCGCGGCGGCGATCTCGAGGACGACGACGCCCGCGACCTCGAACGCCGGCGCGGCCGACTCGAAGGCGAGCGTGAAGGGGACGACGAGGAGGAGGGCGACGTCGTTCGTGACGAGCGCCGCCGTCGCCCCCGTCAGGAGGACGGCGGCGAAGGCGAGGGACCGCGAGGAACGGACCCGCCCGAGGACGGCGCGCACCCCGCGGGCGAAGAGCCCGGACCCCCGGGCCAGGGCGACGGCCACGATCAGGACGAAGAAGAGGGAGAGGACGCGCCTGTCGAGGAGGAGCGGAACCTCCCCCGGGGCGACCCAGCCGGCCAGGAGGGCGAGAGCCGCGAGGGCGAGTGCGGCGGGCAGCACCGATGCAAATGATAGGGGTCCCCCCGGGCATGCGGGGGGTCATAATCGGGCGTTTTGCGTGCCCCCGGGGCGCGCCACGTCGACCCGAAGGAGAGACCCGTGACCCCTCGTTCCGCACGTACCGTCCTCGCGTGCGTTCTCGTGCTCCTGTCCGCCCCTGCGCTCGCGGACGAAGGCATGTGGATGCCCCAGCAGATCCCGCAGCTCGCCTCGCGCCTCGCGGCGATGGGTTTCCAGGGAGATCCCCAGGCCTTCGCCGACCTGACGGGACAGCCGATGGGCGCCATCGTCTCGCTCGGCGGCTGCAGCGCGTCGTTCGTGTCGCCCGACGGGCTCATCGTCACGAACAACCACTGCGTGCAGGGCGCGCTCCAGTACAACTCGAAGCCCGACCGCAACCTCATGGTCGACGGCTACCTCGCCAGGACGCGCGCCGACGAGCTGTGGAGCGGCCCCGGCTCGCGCGTCTACGTGACCGTCTCCGTCCGGGACGTCACGGACGACATCGCGGGGAAGATCGACCCGAAGCTCGCCGACCGCAAGCGCTTCGACCTGATCGAGCAGCGCACCAAGGCGAAAGTTGCCGAATGCGAGAAGGCCGCCCTGCGCTGCACGGTCGCGCCGTTCTTCGAGGGCCTGAAGTGGTTCGAGCTCGCCCAGATGGAGATCCAGGACGTTCGGCTCGTCTACGCCCCGCCGGCCGGCATCGGCAACTTCGGCGGCGAGACGGACAACTGGCAGTGGCCGCGCCAGACGGGGGACTGGTCGTTCTACCGCGCGTACGTCTCGAAGGACGGCAAGGCCGTTCCGTTCTCGAAGGAGAACGTCCCCTACAAGCCGAAGCACTGGCTCAAGGTGTCGCCCGCGGGCGCCAATCCCGGCGACCTCGTCTTCGTCGTGGGCTACCCGGGCAGGACGTACCGCCTGAACCCGTACGAGGAGGTCCGGGAGACGGTCGAGTGGACGCTTCCGCGCTCGATCAGGCGCTCCACCGACCGGATCGCGATCCTCGACAGGCTGGCGAAGGAGGACCGCGAGACGGCCCTGCACGTCGCGCAGACCGTCCGGGGCCTCAACAACGGCCTGACGAAGAACAAGGGCGTGCTCCAGGGCATGGTCAAGGGCGGCCTCCTCGCGGACAAGAAGCGGATGGAAGAGGACTTCGTGAAGTGGATCGACGCCGAGCCCGTCCGCCGGGCGAAGTACGGCGACGTGATCCCGGCCCTCGACGCGCTCGCGGCCGCGCGCGTGAAGACGCGCGAGCGCAACGCCCTTCTCGTCGAGCTCTCGGGCGCGACGTACATGAGCGTCGGGAGCGCCCTCGGCGCGGCCCAGGGCCTCTACCGGTACTCGATCGAGAAGGCGAAGAAGGACGCCGACCGCGATCCCTCGTTCCAGGAGCGCAACTGGAGCCGCCTCCACGACATGCAGGTGCGCGCCCAGCGCACGCTCGACCCGAAGGCGGACGCCGCCCTCATGCGCTACGCCCTCGCGGACGTCGCGAAGCTCCCGCCGGACGAGCGGATCGGCGTCCTCGACGCCCAGATCGGCCTGAAGCCGGGGATGGCCGAGGCCGACGCCGGCAAGGCGATCGACCACTGGCTTCACAAGCTGATCGCGGGGACGAGGATCTACGAGAAGGACTTCCGGCTGTCCCTCTTCGACAAGTCCACCGCGGACATCGTCGCGACGAAGGACCCGATGATCCGCCTCGCCGCCGAGCTCTACCCTCTCCAGGAAGAGATCCGCGAGAAGACGCGGGAGCGCGAGGGCGCGCTCTACCGCCTCGGGCCGCGGTACGCGGAGGCGCTCCTCGCGCGGAGCGGCGGGCTCGTCTCGCCGGACGCGAACTCGACGCTCCGCGTCACGTACGGGAAGGTCCTCGGCGTTCCGGCGCGCGACGGCCTCCTCTACGCGCCCCAGACGACGCTCGCCGGCATCGTCGAGAAGGCGACCGGCACGGGCGAGTTCAACGCGCCCCGGGCCGAGCTGGACGCGATCAAGGCGCTCCGCGCGGGGAAGACGAGCCCCTACGTCGATCCGAAGCTGAACGACGTGCCGGTGAACTTCCTCTCGACGGTCGACACGACGGGCGGCAACTCCGGCTCGGCGACGCTCAACGCGCGCGGCGAGCTCTGCGGCCTCCTGTTCGACGGCACGTTCGACACGGTGGCCTCCGACTATCTCTTCGACCCGGTGCGGACGCGGTCGATCCACGTCGACAGCCGCTACATGCTCTGGACGATGTCCGAGGTGGACGGCGCGACGAACCTCCTCCGGGAGATCGGGGAGGCTCCGAGCCTCGACGTGACGACCCAGACCGTTCACTGACGGTTCCCGAGGCCCCCTTCGGGCCATTCGAGTCGGCTGCGGGCCGCCTCCCTCGCGGCGGGCCCGCGCGACGGTTCAGCCCGCCCGCGTGCCGTCGGGAACGGGACGCTCGGGGACGGCGAGCGCCGGGCCGAGGCCGTCGGCGTAGCCGAGGTCGAAGAGCATCCCCTCGGAGACCTCGCCCGCCATCTTCCGCGGCTCGAGGTTCACGACGAACAGGGCCTGCCTGCCCCTCGAGCTCCTTCGGGTTCGCGCGCTCCTTGCGGATCCCCGCGAGGATCGTCCGCGTGTGGTCGCCGAACGACACGACGAGCCGGGCGAGCTTCGCCGACGCGGGGACGTCCTCGACCCTCGTGATCGTCCCGACGCGCACGTCGAGCGCCTCGAGGGCGGAGAACGGGATCGTCGGCTTCACGGGAGCGGGCGTCATGCGGAACCTCCGGGCCGCGCGTATCCTCCGCCGCGTGACGACGCGACTCAAGGGCGCGGCGGCTCGCGGCTCTCGCGGCGCTCGCGCTCGGGGCGGCCTGCGGGCGGCGGCCCGCGGCGCCGGCGGCGGTTCGCGAGAAGAACGCCGGCGGCTGGGAGGAGGTCCGGATCGGGACGGACGCCGTCTTCAACGGCCTTCACTTCGTCGACGCCGACGTCGGGTGGATCGTCGGCGGGAGCCCGTTCGTGACCGGCGGAATCGTCGGACGGACGGAGGACGGCGGGAAGACCTGGCGGTACGTCACCGGCGTGACGGGCGGCGGGCCGACGTGGTCCTCTCCGCGGTCCACGGGTTCGACCGCATGCGCGCGTGCGCCGTCGGAGAGGGAATCTTCCTCACGTTCGACGGCGGGCAGAGCTGGCAGCCGGCGCAGGGGGCGCATGGCGCGGATCACCTGAGCGCCGTCGACTTCATCGACGATCGCGAGGGTTGGGCCGCGGGCGCGACGGGCGTGTTCCACACGGGCGACGCAGGAATGACGTGGCGGAGGCGGGACGTGGAGGCGGAGGTCCGGATCGGATCCATCTCGCCCCGCGCAATCCGATTCCTCGACGCGCGGAACGGATTCGTCTCGGGCCAGAACGCCAACCTGTGGCGAACGCGCGACGGCGGAGAGACCTGGGCCCGCGTACCGCTGTCTTTTCCTTCGAAGGCTCCCGAGCCGTCGCCTACGCTGCTCGGCGTGTTCTTCGAGGACGCGCGTCGAGGCTGGCTCGTCGGAGACTCCGCGACGACCCTCCGCACCCGGGACGGCGGCGAGACGTGGGAGGCCGTGAACGTCGGCGCGGGTCGTGCGACGCTCAGCGCGATCTCCTTCGCGGGCTCGGACGGGTGGATCGTCGGTTACCTTCCCGACAACGCGGCCCGCTCCTTCGTCTACAGGACCTCGGACGGCGGCACGACGTGGGCCGTCGAGCGCACGCTGGACGGCGAGGAGCTGCGCGCGCTGCAGGTCCTCGACGCGGACACCGCCTGGGCCGTGGGGGACACGGTCCGGACGGAGCCGCAGCGGATGCTGCGCCGCGCGCGCACCGGGCGCTGACTCAGGGAGAGAAGCGGATCGAGCGCGCGAGCGCGTCGAGGGCGTCGCGGCCCTCGTCGGGAACGGCCCATGACCATCCCGCCGGCGAGGAGGCGCCCGCCGTGCACGAAAAGGACGGTGCGCGCGTGGAAGGCGTGGCTCAGCGGGTCCCGCGTGTCCACGACGAGCGCGTCGCGGTCTCCGGCCGAGACGCGCGTCCGCGACGCCACCTCCCACCGACGCTGGTCGTGCCCGAAGAGCCGGAGGGCGCGCTGGACGAGCCATTCGTCCTCGAGGTTCGCGGGCCCCGTGCCGGGCGGCAGCTCGCCGCCGTCAACGAGGGCGATCCGCACCTCGCCGCGCCGGAACTCCTGCTGCGCTGCCGTAGTCGACGCGCTCCCACCCGTCCGGCACGCTCACGCGGACGCGGTGCTCGCCGACGCGGATCTCCGTCACGCCGGGGGGGTCCGTCCGCTCGCGGAGAGCTCGTCGGCGCGCGCCGTCCGCACGGCGCCCGCCGCGGTCCGCCCGGCGCGGGGAAGGTCGCGGACGCGACGAGGGCGTCGAAGACCGGGACGTCGGCCGGGCGTCCCAGGAACGTGAAGACGAAGACGCGCCGTCCCGCGAGGACGACGATCTCGCGCCCCTGGTGCTCCATGGACCTCTCGCGGATCGTGTAGTCCGTCTGGAACCCCGGCGCGTTCCCGATCGCCGCGGGCGCCGGCTCGCCGACCTCGGCGGAGTCGGCCGAGCGGAACGTCTCCTTCGTGAGGCGCAGCTTCGCGATCGCCTCCTCGGGGGTGTTCGGCTCCGGCTCGAGGAACGCCTCGGCCACCGTGATGCGCGTCGGGGGCACGGCGTACCGCGTGAAGGAGACGCCCTTCCGTCCCCCCTCCGCGTGGCGCTCGCGCGTGAACGGCGCGAGCGGAGGCGAGAAGACGACGGGCTGGTCGCTCCAGAGGAACGTCTCGGCCGGCGCGAGGGCGACGGGCGTCGCCTGCTTTGCCGGAGCGCCGGAAGAGGGGGATTTCTTCGAAAGGAAGAAGGAGAGAGCGCCGACCGCGAGGGCGCCCGCGACGACGAGGACCAGCGACGTCGGGACCGCGGCGCCCGGCGGACGCCGCATCCGCGACCTCCGGGTTCGCCAATCACGAACCGTCGGGTGACGGAGAAGGCCGAGAGCGCGACGACGAGGGGAAGCGACGGAGACGAGGAACGCGACGGCCGAGCCGGCGCGAAACAGGGCGAGCGCGTTCGCCGCGTCGGGCTCGGCGGCCGCGAGCTAAGCGGCGGGAGCGGCCGCGGCGCTGACGCTCGCGGTACGCGAAGAACGCGGACACCGCGAGCGCGACGAGCCCCGTCGTCGCGAGGAGCGCGCGCGCCCAGGCTTACCCTTCTAAGAAGTCCGAACGCGCCGGCGCCGCGAGAGCCGCGAGGAGCAGGGAGAGGGAAGCAAGGATCTTCTGTCTCGCCGGTGCTCGAGCTCCTCGAGAGGACGAGGACCGCGCCGACCGCGCCTGCTCCCGACAGAACGATCCACGCCCACGCGAGAACCGTGACGAGGATCGGGCGCGGGGCGGAGGGCCTCATGACAGCGACGCGAGGAGGATGAAGAGGAGCACGGCGGCCGCGATCGCGAGGCCGATCTTGACCCACGACCACGGCGCGTGGCCGTCCGTCTTGCCCGTGACGCCGTTCACGAGAAAGCGGTAGGGCTTGCCGCCGTACTGGTACGCCGCGATCCAGACGGGCAGGAGGCCGTTCTTGCACGCGACGCCGGACCACGCGGTCCGCACCTGCAGGTTCCGAAAGCGGTCGCCGGGCACCTCGCGGCCGCAGGCCGCGTACCAGCTCCTCGGTCATGCGGCGCTGCGCGGACGCGAGCGCGTCCTTCGGCCCGACGGCGTATTCCTCGGCGAGGAAGCCGGACAGGTACGACGCCTCGTACGCGAGGAGGTCGGCCGTCGGGAAGGGCTCGATCGCGCGCGCGAGGTCGGGCGGGAGGCCGCGCGACGCGGCGACGGGCAGGTCGTCGAAGAAGTGCTCGAGGACGCCCGAGGCCGGCTCCCAGCGCGTGCGCGTCTCGTAGCGCGTGTGGACCTGCCCGTTCTCCTCGACCTGGACCGCGACCTGATAGTCGTAGCCCGCGTCCGCCGTCCACGCCGAGTGCGTCGCGGCGTCGAACGTCCAGAACGGGACGTAGACGCCCTTCAGCTCCGACAGCGCCGACTTCTTCGAGAGGTCGTCCGGCCGGAACCAGAGCGACGTGAGCCACTGCCGGAACCGGCCCGTCGCCGCGTTCCGGTCCACGCGGAACGGGAGGACGCCCGCCGGGCGGACCATCGTGTCGCTCGGCGGCGCCTCGACGACGGACGGCGCGCCGCAGAACGCACAGCGCGACGCCGCGACGCCGGCGTCGAACGTCGTCGTCGCGCCGCAGCCGCTGCAGGTCACGGCCTTGCGCGCCAGGCCCCAGCCGAGGTCGGAGGCACCGCGGAGCGCCTCCTCGATGGGGCGCTCCGTCACCTGTCCCGGCGCCTTCGGAATCTCCTTCTTCACGCCGCAGTACGGGCACGTCAGCGCCGACTCGCCGGGGCTCCACACGACGTCCGCGCCGCACGCGGCGCACGGGAACTTGCGGAGCTTCGCCGGCGCGGCGCCTCCCGCGGTCGGGGTGTCCTTCACGGCCGGCTGCGGATCAGCGCGCCGGCGGCGGGGGCGGCGGCGGCGCCTGGGCCGACCCGCCCGGCGCCGCGAACTCCTCGAAGCTCGAGAGCGGGGCCCAGCCCGCGGCTCCCGGCTTCCAGGCGAGCGTGCCCGCGGCGACCTGTCCCGACGCGACCATGCCCTTCACGGCGTCGTCGGAGTACGGCCCGTACGTCTTGCCGTCCACCGTGAGCGACCAGCGCGGCGCCGCGAAGCCCGGAGCCGGCGGCGGGGGCGGAGGAGCCGTGCCGCCCCCCATCCCCTGGCCCGCGTTCGCGAGCGCGCCGCCCATCATCCCGCCCATCGCGATGCCGGCGCCGATGCCGATCCCGGCGCCCGCGGCGCCGCCCGGGTTCGCGGCGGCGATCTTCATGGCGTCGGCCGCCTGCAGCTGCGTGTACTGCCCCATCTTGTCGCCGAGGACGCCCAGCTTCGTGCGCTGGTCGATCGCGGCCTCGACCTCCTCCGGGAGCGAGACGTTCTCGATGAAGAACTTCGCGAGGTCGAGTCCGAAGGTTCCGAACTCGGGCGCGAGAATCTGCCTGCCGGTGCCCGACAGCTCGTCGTACTTCGAGGCGATGTCGAGCGCGGAGACCTTCGCCTCGGCGATCGCGTCGGAGAGCTTCGAGAGGATCGTGGAGCGGAGCTGGCCGGTGATCTCGTCCGTCGTCGTGAGGCCCTGCGTTCCGACGATCGTCGCGAAGAACGTCTTCGGCTCGGCGATCTTCATCGCGTACGTGCCGAAGGCGCGGAGGCGGATCATCCCGAACTCCGCGTCGCGCATCATCACGGGGTTCGTCGTGCCCCACTTGAGGTCCGTGAAGAGGCGCGTGTTGAAGAAGTAGACCTCGGCCCGGAACGGCGACTGGAAGCCGTACTTCCACCCGCGCAGGTCGGTCAGGATCGGCAGGTTCTGCGTCGTGAGCTCGTAGCGGCCCGGACCGAACAGGTCGGCCGCCTTTCCCTCGTTGATGAAGAGCGCGGCCTGGTTCTCGCGAACCGTGAGCTGGGCGCCCATCTTGATCTCCTGGTTGTAGACGGGGAAGCGGTAGACCAGCGAGTCGTTCGAGTCGTCCAGCCACTGGATGATCTCGATGAACTGCGAGCCGAGCTGATTGCCGATCTGCTGTTTGAGATTGTCGAGCAGGCCCACGAGGAACCTCCTTCGGCGGTGAAAATGGAAGCTACAGTCTATCCAACTATACGAAGGGGAGACCCCCCGGGGTTCACCGTTGCGAAAACAGGACTTACGGGATCCCCTTCAGGGCAGCTCGGCAAACGCGCGCACCGGGAACGTGCCCATGCCGGCCACCTTGACCGGCACCGCGTAAAAGCGGAAGCCGGACGCGGGCAGCGCCTCGAGGTTGCAGAGGTGCTCGACGACGGGGATGCCGGCCCGGAGGAGGATCGAGTGCACGGGCCGCGAGAGGTCGTCCGTGTCGTCGATGTTGTGCGAGTCGATCCCGACGATGGCGGCGCCGCGCGCGGCCAGCAGCCGCGCGGCGGAAGACGTGAGATGGGAAGAGCGATGAAAGTAAGAGGGACTGCCCCAGAACTCGGCCCAGCCGCTGTGAATGAGCACGGCCTTGCCGCGGACCTCTTTACCTTCTAAGAAATCTTCTCCGACGGCGAGCCCCCGCGCATGCGGCGCCGCGATGAGAACGCCTTCGAGACCTGCGAGGGAAGCAAGAGAAAGCTGCGAAAGGTCCGCTCCGTCTTCCCAGCGGTGAGACGGCGCGTCCACGTACGTGCCCGTGTTCGCGACCATCTCGATCTTCCCGATCTGGAACGTCGTCCCGCCCGCGTAGAGCGGGCGGGAGGCCTCACGACTGAGGTGGTCTCGGATGACCGGGCCGGGCAGGCCCTTGTACGTGGCCATCCCGGCGCGGACCGTGTGACTGAGGTCCACGAGGCGCGGCATGGCGCGAGGATACCGGCTGTCCGGGGCGCGGGCCGGGGGGCCCGCCGGGCCCCCGCCGTCCCGCCATCCCCGCCTCGTGGATCGCGCGGCGGTCGGCCTTCTCCTTGGCGCGCTTGCGCTCTTCCGCCTTGCGCGCGCGGATCGCGGCGATGCGCTCGGCGATGGGGACCTCGAAGCGTTCCGTCGGGCGCGTCGAGTAGTCGAAATCCGGCACGGTGACGCGCGGAAGGCGCTTGCCGATCGCCCGCTCGATCTGGCGGAGGTCCGCCTCCTCGTCCGGCGCGACGAACGTGAACGCGTCGCCCTTCAGCTCCGCACGCGCCGTGCGGCCGACGCGGTGGATGTAGTCCTCGGGCACGTGCGGGACGTCGAAGTTCACGACGTGCGAGAGGGCCTCGACGTCGATGCCGCGCGCCGCGATGTCCGTCGCGACGAGGACCTTGAACTTGCCGTCCTTGAACCCGGCGAGCGCGGCCGTCCGCTGCGCCTGGCTTCGGTTGCCGTGGATGCGCTCGCAGAGGACGCCGTGGCGCGTGAGCTGGTCCGCGAGGCGGTTCGCGCGGTGCTTCGTGCGCGTGAACGTGAGCACGCTCTTGAAGTCGCCCCTCTTCATGAGCGCGAGGAGGAGCGCGAACTTGAGGTCCTGCGGCACCGGGTACACGGCCTGCGTGATCCCGACGGCGGGCAGGGCCTGCCGCTCGATGTTCACCATGCACGGGATCCTTCAGCATCTCCTTCGAGAGCTGCGCGATCGGAGGCGGCATCGTCGCCGAGAAGAACAGCGTCTGGCTCCGCGGGGGCAGGTGCTTCAGCACGCGGCGGATGTCCGGGAGGAACCCCATGTCGAGCATCCGGTCCGCCTCGTCGAGGACGAGGACCTCGAGGCCGGAGAGCTTCGCGTACGGGAAGCGGAAGTGGTCGAGGAGGCGGCCGGGCGTCGCGACGATCACGTCGACGCCGCTCCGGAACGCGTGCTCCTGCGGCCCCATCCCGACGCCGCCGAAGACGGCCGCGCCCGACATCGCCGTGTGGACGGCGAGCTGCTTGAGGTGCTCGTCGATCTGCGCGGCGAGCTCGCGCGTGGGCGTGAGGATCAGCGCGCGCGTCGTGCCGCGCGGCTTGGCCATGAGGCGGTGGAGGATCGGGAGGACGAACGCGGCGGTCTTGCCGCTGCCCGTCATCGCGCAGGCGAGGAGGTCCCGGCCCTGCATCGCGGGCGGGATGGAGTCGAGCTGGATGGGCGTCGGACGCGTGAAGCCCATCTCCTTGACGCCGCGGAGGAGGTCGGGGTGGAGACCGAACGAGGAAAAGGCCATGTCGTGACGAATCGCTTTCCGGGCCCGGCCGCGTTGCGCGCACCGGTCCCGTGGTGGGTCCGGCGGGGCGGGGAACGATGGATCGCCGGCAGGCCATCGAGCGGACCGGGGCGGCCGTTTCCCATGGGGAGGGCGGCGGCGGGTCCTGTGGGGTTCGGGGCCGGGACGCGCCTTCGCGCCCGTCAGCCGGACGTCAGGGTCTCACGGATCGGCGATTTCGGCAAACGCGGCCTCCGTGCGGTGCGGGCGGTCTCGTCTCGACGACGTCGACGAGCGGACTCGAGAGGAGCCGCCGCGCGGGGCCGAGTCGCGCGGCGAGGGCCGCCGACGCGCGCGAGCCGCGCGGCAGGACGAAGACGCGCGGGTGCGCGGGAGCGTCGAGCAGCGCCTCGGCCTCGCGGGCGAGGGTGTCCTCCGGGATCTCCTCCTCGCGGTACCAGCCCGGATGCGCCGCGACGGCGGACGGAAAGAGCACGACCCGCCCCGGCAGGCCGGCGCGCGCGAGGCGGTAGTCGAGCTCGGGACCCCAGTAGCCGGCGGCCACGATCGTCTTGCCCGCGCGGGCCGGCGTCTCGAGGAGACGCGCGACGATCTCGCCCGGCGACGGGCCCGCGAGCTCGGGCAGGGCGCGGACGAGGAACGCCGCCGAGAGGGCGGCCGCGCCGACCGTCACGCGGGGGAGGGGCCGACGCGAGGAGAAGGGCGACGAAGGGAAGGAAGACGACGGCGGTCCGCCCGGGAAGGACGAGCGCGCCGGTCGCGAGCTGGGCCAGGGCGAGGAGGGCGAGCGACCCCGCGAGGACCGCCGCGACGGGCGAGAGGACGCCCCGGCGCTCGCGCAGGAGGAGCGCGGCGACGAGCGCGGCGCCGAGGACGGCGAGCGGCAGCGCGAGGGTCCCGGCCGGCTCGACGCCGAACGCGAGGTTCGCGGGGAAGTCCCGGGCCGCCTCCGCGAAGGCGGGGCCGCGCGCCCAGGCCATGGACGCCGCGGGCTGGCGGAGCGCGATCGGGACCCAGGGCGCGGCGAGCGCCGCCGCCGCGAGACCGGAAAGCACGAGAGCCCTCCGCGCGGCGGGCCGCGCGCCGACCGCGAGGAGGGCGAGCGCGGCGACGGGGAAGATCGCGAGGTAGTGCGTGAGGACGGCCCCCGCGGCGGCGAGGGCGACCGCGAGGCCCGTGCCGAACCGGGGCCGCTCGCGCAGCGCGAGCGCCCGCTCGAACGCGGCGAGCGCGAGGAGCGACGCGAGCGCGTATCCGCGGCCCTCGACCCCGTAGAGGATCGCGAGCGGAAAGACCGCGTAGAGCGCGGCGGCCCTCCGGCCCTCGTCGGCGCGGCCGAGGCGACGGGCGGCGAGGACGAGGAGCGGAAGGTGAAGGAGGGACGCGACGAGGGAGAAGAGCCGCACGACGGCGTCTCCCGCGCCGGGAACCGGAAACGGCAGGAGGAGGACGTGCGCCACGAGATAGTGGAGCGGCGGGCCCGAGTCCACGCGCAGCGCGGCCAGGATGTCCGGCACGCTCCGCCGCGCGAGCGTCAGCGTGAAGATCTCGTCCGCCCAGAGCGGCCGCGCGAAGGCCGCGTACATGCGCGCGAGAACGCCCGCCGCGAAGGCGACGGCGAGCGCCAGGCGGGCGGTCTTGCTCAAGCCGGGAAAGACTAGCACCCGTGACGGCGGCGGATCAGAGTCCCTTCTCGACGAGGAGCGCGGCGAAGTCGGCGAGGCGGGCGGAGTATCCCCACTCGTTGTCGTACCACACGAGGACCTTCGCGACGCGCTGGGCGAGGACCATGGTGGAGTCGCGGTCGACGATCGCCGAGTGCGTGTCGCCGAGGATGTCGCTCGAGACGAGCGCCTCGTCGGCGACGCGGAGGATGCCCTTGAGCGCGGGGGTCTCGGCGGCGTTCGCGAGCGCCCCGTTGATGGAGTCCGGCGTGGCGTCCTTCTGCAGAATCGCGACGATGTCCGTGATCGAGCCGTCGGGAACCGGGACGCGGAGCGCCATGCCGTCCATCCTTCCCTTCAGCTCGGGAAGGACGAGCGCCGTGGCCTTCGCGGCGCCCGTCGAGGTCGGGACGATCGAGAGCGCGGCGGCGCGCCCTCTCCTGCGCTTGCGCGTCGGGGCGTCCATGAGCGACTGGCTCGACGTGTACGCGTGGACCGTCGTGATCATGAGGTGCTCGACGCCGAACGTCTCGTGGAGGACCTTCGCGACGGGGGCGAGGGAGTTCGTCGTGCAGGAGGCCATCGAGACGACGTGGTGCTTCGCGGGGTCGTACGTGTGGGCGTTCACGCCGAGGACGAACGTGCCGTCCGGATCGTCCGCGGGCGCCGAGATCACGACCTTCTTCGCGCCGGCCGCCAGGTGCTTGGCGGCGTCCGCGCGCTTGCGGAAGGCGCCCGAGCACTCGACGACGACGTCCGCTCCCGAGGCACCCCACGGGAGCGCGGCAGGATCCTTCGAGGAGAAAAACGGGATCTTCATGCCGTCGACGACGAGCTCGTGGTCCGTGACCGAGACCCGGTGGTTCCACCAGCCGTGGACGGAGTCGTACTTGAGGAGATAGGCGAGGTCCCCAAGATCCGCGAGGTCGTTGATTCCGGCAACGACGGCGCCCCGCTGCAGGAGGTGCTTGAAGAGACAGCGGCCGATGCGGCCGAACCCGTTGATCCCGACGCGAACCGGAGTCGTCATGAGAAAAGACCTCCGGGGCCGTGCGTCCGCACGCGCCCCGGTGGGATCTTAAAGGCCGGGAGGGGAGCCGGCCTGAATCCGATGCATCAGTCCGTCATTTCCCGGCGACCGCCACGGGCGCCGCGGGCGGCTGCGGGTCGGGCACGAGGTTCGAGACGGGAGGGATCGAGCGAAGGTACGCGTAGATCGACTTGAGGTCCTCGTCGGTCAGGTTCCGGTACGCGGGCCACGGCATGGGCGGGAGGATCTCGCGCGACACCCCGAAGTGCTTGCCCCTCCGGATCGCATTCACGAAATCCTCCTCGCGCCAGATCCCGAGGCCGGTGTTCTGGTCGGGCGTGAGGTTCGCGGCGTAGCTGACGCCCCAGGGGCCGGCGAACGCCGTGTTCGTCGCGGCGCCGGACCAGAGCCACGGGCCCTGGGCGGCTGGGGCAGGCGGCATCTTCAGGGCGGCCGGGTGGCCCGAGAGCATCCGCGTCATGTCCGGCTCGGGGCCCTTGGCGCCCATCTTCCACGGCGTGTGGCAGTCGTTGCAGCCCATGGCCGAGACGAGGTACTTGCCGCGCTCCACACGAGATTGAACGGCGTCCTTGCGCGAGGCCTGCGCGGCGGTGGACGAGAAGAGGATGGCGACGGCGGCGGCGAGACCGGCGCCGGCGGCGACGGCGATCGCGGTGCGGGAGGCCCTGCGGGTTTCGTTCATGGTCTCCTGTCCTTTCGTGTCGTGCGTGGCGTGCTGCCTCGGGCGTTCAGGCGGCGGCGGCGTGCGCGAGCGCGGCGAGGAGCGCCTGCTGGCCCGGGGCGGCCACACGCCCCTCGAGCGGGAACGAGGCGGCGCGCGCGATGACGCGGCCCGCGGCGGAGGCCTCGACCGGCGGCAGGTGCCCGCTGAGGAGCCACGAGATCCCGAGGTCCGCATAGGCCTTGAGCGACGCCTCGTAGCGGTCGGGCCGCATGTCCACGAGCCAGGGCGAGTTCGCCCGGCAGAAGACGGACATCCCCTCGAGGACGGCCTTCTCGTCCACGTCCGCGAACGTCTCGGCCATCGCCGGCACGAACGCGCCGAACGCGTCCGACGTGAAGAGCGCGCGGCTCTTCGAGTCGAAGAACGAGGTCGTGGACGGGTCGTCGTACATCGGGGGCCTCAGGGCGTGGAGGACGCGGTCGCCCACGGCGAGCGCCTCGCCGGGGTTCACCCAGGTGACGCGCGGCATCGGCGGGTCGAAGGACGCGCTGAGCTTTCCGGTCGTGATCCAGTTCATCGCGAGGCGTGCCTTCGGCGCCCGCGCGAGGAGCGGCTCGAGCGCGCCCGTGTGGTCGTCGTCCGCATGCGTGACGACGATCCACGCGAGGTCCTTCGGGTCGAGAACGCTCTCGAGAGCCTCCACGAAGCCCGCGCGCCCGCGGACCGCGCCGGTGTCGACGAGGACGGGCTGCTTGCCGAGGAGGAGGTACGACTGGATCGGCAGGAAGCCGCGGCCCGGGACGGGGGCGGCCTGCGCGAGGACGACGAGGTCGGGCAGGAGGCGGTGGACGGTCGTGGCGGCTTTGTTCATCGTGTTCTCCTTCGTGACGCCGCAAACGTGCGGCCTTCACGGGGGAGTCGCCACCTAAGAAGTCGCTACGCGCGCCTTGAGAACTTCCTATGCTTCCTAAGCGTTTCCTAAGCGCTGCGATAATCCTTCCGCCGTGAAATCCGTCCTCGAGAACCTGCCGCGAATCCTCGCGGGACACGACGCGATCGCCGTCGGAACGCGCGACGACGCGCTGCGGCCCGCGTGCTCGATGGCGGTGGGCGTGGCGTTCCCGGGGGAGGGCCGCGCGACCGTCTACGTGCCCGAGGCGACGGGGGAGAGGACGCTCCGCGACCTCGAGGCGAACGGAATGATCGCCGTCGTCTTCGAGGAGATCTCGACCCACCACACGATCCAGGTGAAGGGCCGTGTCGCCGAGATCCGTCCGGCCGGCGAGGACGAGCGCGCCCTCGTCGAGCGCTCGATCGGCGGCTTCTTCGCGCAGGTCGAGGCGCACGGCGCCCTGCCGAGCGTCGTGCGCAAGAAGAGGCGCTGGCCCTGCCGCGCCGTCACGTTCACCGTCGCGGAGGTCTTCGAGCAGACGCCGGGCCCGAAGGCGGGGACGCCGTTCGTCGCGGGGAGCGCACGGTGACGCCGCGCCTTGGGGACCTCATGCGCTGCTTCCAGGGGATCATTCCGTGCGCGATCGCGACGTGCTCCGCGGAGGGCGTCCCGAACGTGACCTTCATCAGCCAGGTCCACTACGTCGGCCCTTCGCACCTCGCGGTCTCCTGCCAGTTCTTCAACAAGACGAAACGGAACCTCGAGGAGAACCCGTTCGCGACGGTCGAGTTCTGGGACCCCGTGACCTTTCAGGCGTTCCGCGCGGGCCTGAGGTACGTGCGCTCGGAGACGTCCGGCCCCCTCTTCGAGACGATGGCCCACCGCATCGAGGTCATCGGCTCGCACACCGGGATGGCCGGCGTCTTCAAGCTGCGCTCGGCGGACGTGTGCGAGGTCCTCTGGCTCGAGGAGGTCGAGGGATTCCTCGACGAGAGCGCCGAGCCGCCCGAGGCGCCGATCGCGGACGGGCCGATGAACGAGTTCCGCGCCCTGTCCCTCGTGTCCGGGCGCATCAACCGGGCGCGCGACCTCGAGAGCCTCTACCGGGACGTCCTCGAGGCGCTCGAGGAGGTCTTCCGGTTCCGCCACTCGATCGTCTTCCTCGCGGACGAGAG
Source organism: uncultured Acidobacteriota bacterium (assembly GCA_963776915.1). GTDB lineage: Bacteria > Acidobacteriota > Thermoanaerobaculia > UBA5066 > UBA5066 > Fen-183. The sequence goes on from CAVZPE010000019.1 coordinate 65,814, forward strand.
GGCGGGGACCCTCACGGCGATCGCGAGCCACGGCTACGGCGAGAGCGGGATCGGCGCGGAGGTCGGGATGGGCGAGGGGCTCGTCGGGTACGTCGCGGCCAAGCGCGTCCCGATCCGCCTCTCCGGGATGGACCAGCTCCTGCGCTACGGCCGCGCGGTCCGCGGCCGCGTCGAGGTCGCGGGCGACGCGTCCGCGCTGACGGCCGAGGTCCCGCTCCCGGGCCTCCCGGACGCCGAGAGCCAGCTCGCGCTCCCGCTCGTCGTCGAGGACCGGCTCCTCGGCGTCCTCGCGATCGAGAGCCGCAACCCGCTCGCGTGCGCGGAGTGGCACGAGGCGTTCCTCTCGGTCCTCGCGAACCAGATCGCGATCGGGATCGACCGGCTGTCGGAGGCCGAAGAGGAGCCGGCCCCGGCCGAGCCCTGCGCGGCGCCGGCATCGGCCGCGGGCCCGCCGCGGGCGTTCCTGTATTTCCGGAACGACGATTGCGTGTTCGTGGACGGGGAGTACCTCGTCCGCAACGTGCCCGCGAAGATCTTCTGGAAGCTCCTGAACGAGCACGTGAGGACCGGCCGGCGCGAGTTCACGAACCGCGAGCTGCGGCTCGACCCGTCGCTCGGGCTGCCGCCCGTCAAGGACAACCTCGAGAGCCGGCTCATCCTTCTCAAGAAGCGTCTCGAGGAGCGGTGCTTCGGCGTGCGCATCGTGCCGGTCCGCCGGGGCCGCTTCGCCCTCGAGGTCGCGGGCCCGGTCACGCTCGAGGAGCGCGAGAAAGGCTGACGTCCGGCGGCGCGGCGGCGCGTTCCCGCCGCCGCTCGAGGCTCCTCCCGAGAATCCCGTCCAGCGAGAGCGCGCCGGGACCCAGGGTCAGGACGACGACCGACACGAAGAGGAACCAGAACGGGTCGGCCCTGAGGAACGCGTCGAGGTCGTGGAAGACGCCGAAGAGAGCCGGGCGGTCCGCGGTCACGTACGCGACGAGCATGTTGCACGTGAGGAGGAGCGCGATCGGCCGCGAGAAGAGGCCGAGAAGGAGGAGCGCGCCCCCGACCAGCTCGAGCCCGCCGATGAACCACGCGTTGAGGCCCGGCATCGGAATCCCGAGCGACGTGAAGAAGTCCGCCACGCGCGCATGGTTCTCGAGCTTGCCGAGCCCCGTGACGAGGAACTGCCACCCCCAGACGAGGCGCAGGACGAGGAGGACGACGTTCCCGAGCGGCGCGAAGGCGCGCTCGAGGCGATCCGTGAGGGCGGCGTAGAGGCCGGAGATCGACATGGCCTTGAATGACGTCGCGGGCTCGGACTATTCCGGGAGGCGCGCGAAGCGGAGCACGCCTCCCGGATCTCAGCGCGCGGCGAACGCCGTCGCGAGGGCGGGGAGGACGAGCTCTCCGAGGCGCATCGCCTCGTCGTCGCTCGCGCTCGTCACGAGGAAGACGAGCCGCCCGTCGGCCGCGCTCGTCCCGACGACGGCGAGCCCGTCGCGGCGTCCGCCGTTCGCGAGGCCCGCGAGCCTCACGTTCGAGGCGAGGGAGGAGCCCGGCCGCGTCGCGATCACGGAGACGAGGTCGTTCTTCGACGTGGAGCCGTTCTTCCGGTAGACGATGTGGAAGATCTTCTCGCCGGCGTGGCTGCACTCGTGCGCGGTGACCGGCACGTAGCCCGGCAGGCGGCCGGCGGCCGCCGCGACGGCCGCCTTGAGCTCGGGATCGAGCTGCGCGCCCAGGTCCGCGGCCGCGGGGACCGGCGTCTTCGACCACTTGTCGAAGCGCAGGGCGCAGTTCTTGTGGTTGAGGGCGGCGAAGAGGAACGCCTTCGCGTCGCGGGCGGCCGCCAGGTTCGTCGCGGGCGACCCCGCCGTGCGGGAGAGCAGGAGCAGTGTCCCCGCGCCGGCCGCGGCGACGAGCGAGGCCGCGAGGAGGAGCGACGTGGCGGTTCCGGCCGACGGGACGGGAGTCCTTGCGAGGCGCGCGCGGAGCTCGGCCTCGAAGCCCTCGCGCGGCTCGGGGGCGGCGGCGGCGATCCGGCGGACCGCGGCGCGCAGGTTCTCACGCGCCTTGAGCTCACTCGAGCACGCCGCGCACCGGTCGAGGTGCTCGAGGATCTCGTGCGAGAGGTCGACGGAGAGCTCTCCGGCGAGGTACGAGTCCAGGCGGCGGCGCACCTTCGCGCAGCCGTAGTCCCTCACGTTCAGGGCGGCGTTCACGGCGTCCCTCCCTGGGCGGCCGGTCTCCCCGCGACGATCGTCGCGGCGGCGGCCGTCCCGCGCACCTTCTCCCGCAGCGCAGCGCGCGCCCGGGACAGGCGCGACATGACCGTGCCGATCGGCACGCGGAGGATGGCGGCGATTTCCTTGTAGGTGAATTCCTCGACGTCGGACAGGAGGAGGATCTGCCTGTGCTCGGGCGAGATCCCGTCCAGCGCGGCCGCGACCTCCTCGTCCTTGATCTCGGTGGGGGTCGGCTCCTCGGCGGCCAGCGTCTCGGCGAGCTGGGCCTCGCCCTCGGCACCGAGCGTGAACGGGACCTTCTTGCGGCTGCGCTGCTGGTTCACGTTCCAGAGGATCTTGTAGAGCCACGCGCGGCAGTTCGTGCCCCGCTCGAATTTTCCGAACGACTTCCAGGCCTGGAGAAAGACCTCGGCGGCGAGGTCCTCGGCCTCGGCGGGCCGCCGCGTGAGGCGGAGCGCGGCCCGCGTGATCTCGCGGAAATGCGGCCACGCCTCGCGGTCGAAGTCCGCCCTGAGCGCTTGTTCGGCGTCGGCCGGTCGCGGGCGGAAGAGGGACATGCGGGCAAGGGCCTCCGGATGTGAATGCCGCTTCGGATCGGCATTATTCCCCGGGAACTAGAATTCCCCCCTCACCCGATGAGTCTCACCGCAGGAACCAGGCTCGGCCCGTACGAGATCCTTGCCCCTCTCGGCGCCGGCGGCATGGGGGAGGTCTACCGGGCCCGCGACACGCGCCTGGAGCGGGAGGTCGCGGTCAAGGTCCTGCCGGAGGCGCTCGCCGGAAGCCCCGAGGCGCTCGCCCGATTCGCGAGCGAGGCACGGGCCGTCGCCGCGCTCTCGCATCCCAACATCCTCGCGCTGTTCGACGTCGGCGAGGAGGGCGGCGTTCGCTACGCCGTCAGCGAGCTGCTGGAAGGCGAAACGCTTCGCGTGGCGATGGCCCACGGCCCGATCCCGCCGCGGCGGGCGCTCGACATCGCCCGTGAGGTGGCCGACGGCCTCGCGGCGGCTCACGAGAAGGGGATCGTCCACCGCGACGTCAAGCCCGAGAACGTCTTCCTGACGAAAGACGGGCGGGCCAAGGTTCTCGACTTCGGGCTCGCCCGCCACGACGTCTCGCGCCGCGATCCGGGCGACACGCGCTCGCCGACGCTCGCGGCGATCAGCGAAAAGGGAGTCGTCCTGGGAACGGTGGCGTACATGTCGCCCGAGCAGGCGCGGGGCACGACGGTCGACTTCCGGAGCGACCAGTTCTCCCTCGGCGCCCTCCTCTACGAGATGCTCGCGGGCGACAAGCCGTTCGAGGCCGCGTCCGTGCCCGAAACGCTGACGGCCATCATCCGCGACGAACCGGAGCCGCTCGAGAAGAGAGCCCCTCACGTCCCGGCGCCGGTCCGCTGGCTCGTCGAACGGCTGCTCGCCAAGGAGCCGTCCGAGCGCTACGACGCGACCCGGGACGTCGCGCGCGACTTGAAGGGCCTTCGCGATCACCTGTCGACGTGGACGTCGAGCCCGACGCCGTCGAATCGGACGGTGAGGAGAGCCTCCCGCTGGATCCCGCTCGTCGCGGGCGGTCTGCTCCTTCTCGTCCTCGGGGCGATGGCGGGCCGGCGTACGGCCCCGCCTCCTCTCGCACCGCCGCGGCTGGCGTACATCACGTCCTCGGGACGGGACGGCGACCCGGCGATCTCGCCGGACGGGCGCCTGTGCGCGTTCGCCTCCAGCCGCGACGGCGTGTCCCGAATCTGGCTCAAGCAGCTGGCCGACGGATCCGAGATCGCGCTGACCGCGGGCCCGGACCTGGCACCTCGGTTCACACCCGACTCGGCGGGCATCTTCTTCATCCGGCAGGAGCCCTCCGCCCCGGCGCTCTACCGGGTGCCCACCCTCGGCGGACCGCCCCAGCGCGTGCTGGCGAATGCGGCCGAGGCCGACGTGTCCCCGGACGGAACTCGCGTCGCGTTCGTCCGAATCCGCGCCTCGGAGTCGGGGCCGACCCCGGAGCTCTGGGTGGCGGGGGCCGACGGCAGCGGAGAGCGACTGGTGGACACGGCGGAGACCGTTCAACTTCGCTCGCCACGATGGTCGCCCGACGGGAAATGGGTCGCGACGACCCGTGGGGCTGATCAACATCGGATCGCCGTGGAAGGTCGTGCTCGTCAATCCCGATACCGCCGAGAAGCGAACCCTCCCCGCCCCGGCCGGCCTCGGAGAGCTCTCGAATGTCGCGTGGACGCGGGACGGCCGCGCCCTCGTCTACGGCCGCCGGGACCAGGCCATCGTCCCGTCGAGCGAAGGCGCCTACTCCCTCCAGGATGTGGGAACGGGCGCTCTCCGGACGGTCGCGTTCTCGCTCGGCGTCGGCCAGGGGCTCGACATCGCGGCCCCCGGTCGTCTGATCGTGACGTCGCTCGTGATTCCGACAAACCTGCTCGAGATCCCGCTGGCGGGCGGTGACAAGGACGCGAAAGTGGCTCACGCGGGGATCCAGGTCAACTTCCAGCCGCTCCTCGCGGGAGACGGCGAGACGCTCGTGTTCACCTCGAACCGGGACGGCAACAGCGACATCTGGGAGCTGAACCGGCGATCCAGCGCCGTGCGCCGGCTCACGAGCCACCCCGCGAGCGACGCCGACGTCTTCCTGAGCCGGGACGGGAAGACCCTGCTCTGGTCCTCGGCCCGCACGGGCCACTTCGAGATCTGGGGAGCCGGAGGAGACGGAAGCGCGCCCCACCGGATCTCCGACGACGGCGTGGACGCCGAGAATCCCTCGCTCTCCCGGGACGGCTCGACGATCGTCTACGTCTCCTTCAACGAAAAGAAATCGGGCATCTGGACCATCCGTCCGGACGGAACGAACGCCCGGCTCCTCGTTCCCGGCCGCAACATCCTGCCCGAGATCTCTCCGGACGGAGAATGGGTTTCCTTCGTGAGCCAGGGATCCCTGAGCATCCGGGGTGTGCGTCTCGCGGACGGCGCGCCCGTTTTCCGGATCTCCGACGTCCCGCAGGGGAACGGCTTCATCTCGGGCCGTCACCGGTGGCTGCCGGATGGCCGCGGCATCGCGTTCCTCGGGGGCGACGGAGCCGGGACGGCGCTCTACGTGCAGGACGTCGTGCCCGGCGCGGACACCTCGGCGACGCGGCGAAAGCTCGCGACGTTCGAGCCGGACGTCGAGCTCCACTCGTTCGGCCTCGCCCCGGACATGAGCTTCGCCGTCGTCGCGGCGCGGCAGCCCGCCTCGAACCTGATGGAGATCAGCGGGCTCCCGCCCGAGATCGCTCCGGCCGGCACTCGCCGGCCCTGACGGTCAGTGCCCGGAGCAGGCCGGGACGGCACCGAGGGCGACTTCGTTCCCCGTGCGGGCGATCTTGCCCTTGCGCTCGAAGAACGCGAGAAGGGCGTCGAAGTCGAAGAGGTCGCCGTGGCAGTTCCCGAAGACCGCGTCCGCGCCCGAAGGTCCGCGCCGCGGCGGCTCTGGAGCTCGAACACGGTGCAGTCGTCCGCCGCGCACGGCGACGAGGGACAGGACGTCGTGGCCGGGGACGACGGTCGCGGGGACGGGCTCGGGCGTGGACATGCCGTGCATGTTAGGGCCGGCGGCGCCCGGCGGGTATGACGTCCGTCATACGCGCCGGGAAGCCGTTCGGGACCGCTACTTGATCCTCTGGAAGAAGTCGTTCCCCTTGTCGTCCACGAGGATGAAGGCGGGGAAGTCGACGACGTCGATCGCGTAAACCGCTTCCATGCCGAGCTCGGGGAACTCCAGGATCTCCACCTTCTTGATGTTGTCTTGCGCGAGGATCGCGGCCGGACCGCCCGGCGAGCCGAGGTAGAAGCCGCCGTGCGTCTTGCACGCCGCCGTGACTTGTGGCGAGCGGTTGCCCTTCGCGATCATGACCATCGACCCGCCCTTGCTCTGGAAGAGGTCGACGTACGAGTCCATGCGCCCGGCGGTCGTCGGCCCGAACGACCCCGACGGCTTGCCCTTCGGCGTCTTCGCGGGGCCCGCGTAGTAGACGGGGTGGTCCTTGAAGTACTGCGGGAGGTCCTGTCCGGAGTCGAGGCGCTCCTTGAGCTTCGCGTGCGCGATGTCGCGCGCGACGACCAGACGGCCCGTGAGAGCCAGGGGTGTCGACACGGGTGCTTGCTGAGCTCCGCGAGGATCTCCTTCATGGGCTTGTTCAGGTCGATCTTGACGATTCCCTCGTGCTCCTTCGCGCCGGTGTGGACGGGCAGGAGCGTCTCGGGGTGGCGCTCGAGCTCCTCGAGCCAGAGCCCCTTCGCGTCGATCTTCGCGAAGACGTTGCGGTCGGCCGAGCACGAGACGCCCATCCCGACGGGGCAGGACGCGCCGTGCCGCGGGAGGCGGATGACGCGCACGTCGTGGGCGAAGTACTTGCCGCCGAACTGCGCGCCGAAGCCGAGCCCCTGCGCCCTCTCGAGGAGCTTCTTCTCGAGCTCGGGGTCGCGGAACGCACGGCCGTACTTGTCCCCGGACGTCGGCAGGGTGTCGTAGTAGCCCGTCGAGGCGAGCTTGACGGTCTTCAGGCACCCCTCGGCGGACGTGCCGCCCACGACGAAGACGATGTGGTACGGCGGGCACGCGGCCGTGCCGAGCGTCTTCATCTTCTCGACGAGGTACGTCTCGAGGCTCGCGGGGTTCAGGAGCGCCTTCGTCTCCTGGAAGAGGTACGTCTTGTTCGCCGAGCCGCCGCCCTTGGCCACGAAGAGGAACTTGTACGCGTCGCCCTTCGTCGCGTAGATGTCGATCTGCGCGGGAAGGTTGTTGCCCGTGTTGACCTCGTCGTACATGTTGAGCGCGGCCGTCTGCGAGTAGCGGAGGTTCTCCTGCGTGTACGTCTGCCAGATGCCCTTCGAGATCTTCTCGGCGTCGTCGGCGCCCGTGAAGACCTGCTGACCCTTCCACGCGACGACGGTGGCCGTGCCCGTGTCCTGGCAGAACGGGAGCTCGAACTTCGCCGAGACGACGGCGTTCCTGAGGAGCGTCGTGGCCATGAACCGGTCGTTCGGCGAGGCGCCGGGATCCTGGAGGATCGACGCGACCTGCCGCTGGTGCTTCGGGCGGAGGAGGAAGGACACGTCGCGCATCGCCTCGTGCGCGAGGACGGTGAGCGCCTTCGGCTCGACGACGAGCATCGTCTTGCCGGCGAACTTCGCCTTCTTCACGTAGCCCTTCGGCCCGGCCACGAGCCGGTACTTCGTCTCGTCGTGGCCCTTCGGGAACGGGTTCGCGTACACGAAGACGTCCTTCTTCGCCGTTGCGGGCTTCTTCGCGGTCTTTGTCTTCGAGGACATCGGAGTCTCCTCCAGCGTGGAAAGTATCCGATTCCGCCGGAACGGCATCTGATGCGGATGAACCAAACGGGAGCATCGCCCGTTGACAGGCCCGTGGGCGGGCCCGACATTCAGGCCGTGCGTCGTGTCCTCGTGGTCCTGCTGCTCGCGATCGTGATCGCGAGGCCGGGCGTGATGCGCGCCGAGGACTTTCCGACCGGCGCCCTCACCCTCGGCGAGGCCGTCCGGCGGGCCGCGGAGGTCTCGCCACTCATGAGCGCGGCGCGCGGCCGGGTCGACGCCGCCGCCGGCGCCGTGCACCAGGCGGGCCGCCTCCCGAACCCGCTCGGCGAGGTGCGCGTGGAGAGCTGGGACTTTCACGCCGACCACGCGACGCCCCGGTGGGACAACGTCGACTTCTTCGCGACCCTCGCGCAGCCGATCGAGCTGGGGGAAAGCGCGCGGCGCGCACCGCCGAAGCGACGGCCGCACGGGACGCCGCGGCCTTCGAGGCGGACCAGACGCGTCACGAGGTGATCCTCGAGACCGTGCGTTCGTACCTCGCTGTGCTCCGCGCCCGCGCCCTCATGGAAGCGCAGGAGGAGAACCGCGAGGCCCTTTCCCGGATCGTTGCGATCCTCGACCGTCGCGTCGCGGAAGGCTGGTCGGCCGAGGCCGACCTTCTCCGGTTCCGCGCCGAGCTGGCCCGCTCCGAGGAGGCGCTCCTGAGGGTCCGGCTCGACCGGGATCGAGAGCTGCGGTTCCTGGCGGCGCTTCTCGCAGAGCCGGCCGCCGTGGCACCGGCGCGGCTCGTCGAGCCCGCGCTTCCCGCGATCCCCGACGGCGAGGAGGAGCTGCTCGCACGGTCCGCGCTCGAGCGGCGTCCCGAGGTCGCCGCCACGCGCGCCCGGGTGGCGCAGGCGCGCGAGGCGGCGCGATTCGAGCGGGCACGGCGCGTTCCGACTCTGGCCCTGACCGCGGGTTACAAGAGGACCTTCGGCCTCGACACGGGAATCGCGGGCCTCGCGATCCCCGTGCCGATCTTCGACGCGAACGCCGGGAACGTCGCCCGCGCCGAGGCCGAGGAGAAGGCGGCCCAGGCGCGGCTGACGGCCCTCGAATCGCGGCTCCTCGCGGCGGGAGCGGCGCAGATCGCCGCGGCCCGCGAGCTGCGCGCGCGCGCCCTCACGGTGGAGAAGGACCTCGTCCGGCCCGCGGAAGGCGCCCGCGACGCGGCGACCGCCGCCTTCCGCGAAGGGGCGTCGGACGTCCTGCGTCTCGTCGACGCCCGCCGCCTGTATCTCGACGCGCGCCGCGAGGCTCTGGACCTTTTCGCCGAGGCGGCGTTCCGGGCGGCCGAGGTGCGCCTGCTGCTCGGAGAGGAGGCCATCCCTTGAGCGAGAGTCCCGGAATGGAACCGACCCTGTGGCGCAGAGTGCTGGGGCGTCCCGAGTTCCGCCGCGCGCGCCTCCTGGTCGCCGTCCTGATCCTTCTCGTCCCGTGCGTCGTCCTCGTGAGGCGGCTGACGCGGAAGGCGCCCGAGGTGGGGACGGAGAAGCCCTCCGAAACCGGCGCCGTCGTGCTCGACGAATCGGCGCGTCGCGACGCCGGGATCACCGTCGAGACGGTGAAGCGCATGTCGCGCGCGGACCGGCTCGAAGCTCCGGGCGTTCTCGCCCTCGACGAGGCCCGGACGGCGCGGATCGGTTCGCTCGTGGAGGGGGTCGTCCTCTCCGTGAACGCCGAGGTGGGCGACCGCGTCGCGGCCGGACAGAGGCTGGCGCACCTCAACAGCCGCGTGATCCACGACGCGTGGGCCGACTACCGCAAGGCGACCGCCGACCGGCGGCGGCGCGAAACGGAGCTCGCCTACGCCTCGGCGTCGGCCGGCCGCGCGGACCGGCTCCTCGAGGCCAAGGCGATCTCGGTCCAGGAGCGCCAGCGGGCCGACGCCGACCGCGTCGCCGCCGCCGAGGAGCTGGACCGCGCGAAGACCGAGGTCCGGCGGTCCGAGGAGGCGCTCGAGCACCTCGGCATCACGTCCGGAGAGGACCCCTCGGGCGAAAAGGGCGAGGACATCCCGGTGAAGTCGCCGCTGGCCGGAGTCGTCCTCGAGAAGAAGGTCACGACCGGCACGGCCGTGACGCCGGGAACGCCGCTCTTCGTCGTCAGCGACCTCGGCAGCCTGTGGGCCCTCGCGGAGATCGACGAGACGAAGCTTCCGCTCGTGAGGGCCGGCGAGTTGGCGGAGATCCGCGTCTCCGCCTGGCCGGGCGAGGTCTTCCGCGGGCGCGTGGCGTTCGTGGGCGACTCCGTCAACCCCAGGACGCGGCGCGTCATGGTCCGCTGCCAGGTCTCGAACCCCGGCGGCCGCCTCAAGCCGGAGATGTACGCCTCCATCGCGATGGGAGAAGGAGCGCCGCGGCCCGTCCTCGCTGTCCCCGCGCGCGCCGTGCAGGAGATGGAGGGGAAGACCATCGTCTTCGTTCCCGGCGCCGCCGGCCGCTTCACGCGGCGGGAGGTGACGGTCGGGACGGAGGCCGACGGGTTCGTCGAGGTCGCCTCCGGGCTGAAGGAGGGAGAGTCCGTCGCGTCGGACGGGAGCTTCCTCCTGAAGTCGGAGCTCCTGAAGAGCACGGAACGCTCCGGCGACTGAGATGGGACTCGTCGAGCGGCTCGTCGCGGCCTCCCTCCGGCAGAAGGTCTTCGTCCTTCTCTGCCTCGCCGCGCTCGTCGGCGTGGGTCTCTGGGCCCGGCGCTCCATCGGCGTCGAGGCGTTTCCGGACCTGACGAACAACCAGGTCGTCGTCGTCACCGAAGCGCCGGGGCTCGGCGCCGTCGAGGTGGAGCAGCGCGTCACCTATCCCGTCGAGACGGCGCTCACCGGGGCGCCCGGCGCGACGGAGGTCCGCTCCCTCTCGAAGTTCGGCCTCTCGATGGTCACGGTCGTCTTCGAGGACCGCGTCCCGGTGTACTTCGCGCGGCAGCTCGTGACGGAGCGGCTGTCCGAGGCGCGGGGCCGGCTTCCCCAGGGCCTCGAGCCGTCGCTCGGGCCGGTCGCGACGGCGTTCGGCGAGATCTACCAGTACCTCGTCGAGGGAGACGCCGTCGACCTGATGGAGAAGAAGACGCTCCAGGACTGGGAGGTTCGGCCGCGCCTGAGGTCGGTGCCGGGCGTCTCCGAGCTGAACTCCTGGGGCGGACAAACGCGGCAGTTCCACGTCGTCGTCGACCCGCGGAAGCTGGAGAAGTACGGGCTGTCGCTGAGGCAGCTCTTCGACGCGGTGGCGGAGAACAACGTCTCCTTCTCGGGCGGCTTCATCGAGCACCGCTCGGAGCGCTTCACGGTCCGCGGCGTCGGCCTCGTCCGCGGCGTCGAGGACCTCAAGCGGCTCGTCGTGGCCTCGGTGGAAGGGGTGCCCGTCTTCGTCGGCGACGTCGCCCAGGTGGGCATCGGCGCGATGCCCCGGCACGGCGCGGTGACGCGCGACGGGCGGGGCGAGTCGGTCGCCGGCATGGTCATCATGCTGAAGGGGGAGAACGGGAAAACCGTCGCCGCGCGGGTCAAGGCGCGGGTGAAGGAGATCGTCCAGAGCCTGCCCAAGGGGCTGTCGATCGTCCCCTTCTACGACCAGACGGAGGTGATCGACCGGACCTCGCACACGGTCCAGAAGAACCTCCTCGAGGGCTCGCTCCTCGTCATCCTCGTCCTCTTCTTCTTCCTTCGCGATCTCCGCGCGGCGCTGCTCGTCGCGAGCGTCATTCCCGTCGCGATGCTCGCGGGCTTCCTCGGGATGAAGGTCTTCGGCGTCTCGGCGAACCTGATGTCGCTCGGCGCGATCGACTTCGGCCTCATCGTGGACGGCGCCGTCGTCATGGTCGAGAACGTCATCCGCCGGCGCGAGGAGCGCGGCGACGCCGTCGGACCCGGCCGGGAGAGCCCGACCGCCTTCTTCACGTCGGCCGCGACGGAAGTCGCCCGCCCGATCCTCTTCGGCGTTCTCATCATCATCGCCGTCTACATTCCGATCTTCGCGCTCGAGGGACTCGAGGGGAAGATGTTCCGCCCGATGGCGGTCACCGTCTGCTCGGCCCTGCTCGGGGCCCTCGCGGTCTCGCTGACGGCCGTGCCGGTCCTCGCCTCGCTCGTGCTCCCCGTGAGCGCCGCCGAGCACCCGCAGGAATGGTTCCGGAAGCTGCGCCGGAAGTACGTCACCCACCTCGACGCGGCGATGGGTCACCCGCGGCGGACTCTCGCGGTGGCGCTCGCCGTCGTCGGGGCCGCGATCGCCTCGGTTCCCTTCCTCGGGACCGAGTTCATGCCGCGCCTCGACGAGGGCTCGATCCTGATCGAGACCCGCAAGCTCCCCTCGGTCTCGCTCCCCGAGTCCGCCGCGATCTCGGGCCGCGTGGAGCAGATGCTGAAGCGCTTCCCGGAGGTCCGCCAGGTCGTCACGAAGATCGGTCGGCCCGACGTGGCGACCGAGGCGATGGGGATCTACCAGGGGGACGTCTACGTCGTCCTCCACCCGCGGGAGGCTGGAAGACCGGCCGGACGAAGGAGCAGCTCATCGACGCGATGGCGCGGTCGCTCGCGGAGATGCCCGGGCTCTCCTCGAACTTCACGCAGCCGATGGCGATGCGCCTCGACGAGGTGGTGTCCGGCGTCAAGGCGGACGTGGCGGTGAAGATCTTCGGTCCCGACGCCGCCGTGCTGGAGTCCGCTCGGCGAGGAGGTGCGGAAGGCGCTCGAGCCGATCCGGGGCGCGGCCGACCTGCAGGTCGAGGCCCTGACGGGCGCGGCGCAGATCCAGATCGACGTCGACCGCGAGGCGATGGCGCGCTACGGCCTCAACGTCTCGGACCTGAGACAGGTGGTCGAGACCGCCGTCGGCGGGGCGGTCGCGACGGACGTCCTCGACGGGCCGCGGCGCTTCGGCGTGCTCGTCCGGTTCCCGGACGCGTTCCGGGCCGAGCCGCGGCGGCGCTCGAGGCGCTCCTTCTGACGGCGCCGGGGGGAGAAGGTCCCGCTCGGAAGCGTCGCGCGCGTGGCGACGGTCCGGGGGCCGGAGGCGATCAACCACGAGTCGGGACAGCGCCGCCTCGTCGTGCAGACGAACGTGCGCGGGCGCGACATGGGGAGCTTCGTGGCGGAGGGGAAGGACCGTCTCGCGGCGGCCACGTGAAGATTCCCGGCCGGCTATCACTTCGAGTGGGGCGGCCAGTTCGAGAACCAGGAGCGGGCGATGAGGCGGCTCGCCGTCGTCGTCCCGCTCTCGCTCGTCGATCATCTTCGCTGCTGCTCTTCGTCACGTTCGGGAAGGTCGCGGCAGGCGGCGCTCGTGATCGTGAACGTGCCGTTCGCCCTCGTGGGCGGCATCGGCGCCCTCTGGCTGCGCGGGCTCAACCTGAGCCTCTCGGCGGCGGTCGGTTTCATCGCGCTCTTCGGCGTGGCGGTCCTGAACGGCGTCGTCCTCGTCACGGCGATCAACAACCGCCGCGAGGCGGGCGCGTCGCTCCGCGCCGCAATCATGGGCGCCGCGGGGACGCGCCTGAAGCCGGTCCTGATGACGGCGCTCGTGGCGGCGCTCGGCTTCGTCCCGATGGCCCTCTCCCGCGGGGCCGGTTCGGAGGTCCAGCGGCCGCTCGCGAGCGTCGTGATCGGCGGCGTCGTGACCTCGATGCTCCTGACGCTCATCGTCCTCCCGACCCTCTACGAGATCGTCGAGGGGTGGGTGGCGCGGCGGCGGCACGCCGAGTTCTACGCGGAGGCGGCCGAGGACGAGATTCCGACCTGACGCCCCTTCCCGCGGCGGAGGCTCCCGAGCGCCGGCGTCAGTCCTCGTCGCGCGGGATGTCCACGGGCTGCTTGACGGCCCAGTCGATCGCCTCGGGGATCGCCTGGGCCGCGAGGCCCTTCCAGTAGACGGTCCACTCGGGCACGCGCACGAGGCCGTCGCAGAGCTTGTCGTACCACTCCCGGATCGGGTTCGTGCGGCGCGCGCGCCAGAAGACGACGGGGGTGTCGGCGGCGAGAGCCTCCCAGAGATCCCGGGCGATCCCTTCCCCCTGGGCCTCGGGGGACACGGCGAACTTCGTGAGATAGGCGCCGAGCGGCGTGTCCACCAGGATCGCGCACCCGCGATAGTCCTCGTCGAGGTAGACGCGGCCCGGCGTCTTCGCGAAGAAGTCGTCACGCGGCGCGCGTCCGAAGCTCGACGCCAGCAGCTCCCGCAGGCGCGTCACGTCCACGCCGTCCCAGCCCTCCCGCCGGACGATGCGTGCGCCGCGGCGGAGGAGCGTGCCGGCGCCCTTCACCGTGAAGAGCTCGCGCAGGACGTTGAGCGGGGACGTGATGGCGACCGTGAAGGGGAGCGGCGCCGCCTCCTCGCAGAGCCGGCGCGCGTGCTCGAGGATGAGCGCCTCCTTGCGGGAGATCTCCCGGCTCGCGACGAGCGCGGGGACGTCGGTCGTGAGGTTCACGAGCGGGACGAGGACGCCTCCCTGCCGAAGACCCCCGGGGCGATGGAGGAAGAGGAGCTTGCGCGTCTGGAGCTCGCGGAGGAGGGCACCGAGCCGCGTCAGGCGGTCGCCCGGCTGCTCGGCCGCGGCCGGGTCGAAGACGACGACGGGGACGCGGCCGGCCCCCGCGGACGCCACGACGCGTGCGCGCGAGTCCGTCGGGGTCGCCGCGGGCAGACTCTCGACGCCGACACCCTCGGCCTCGAGGTGCCGCGTGAGGACGCGCGCGTGCGCGGCCGCGTCGGACGGGTTGAAGATCCCGAGGACGACGGTCGGGAAGAGATCGAGCGCCGCGAGGAACCTCAGGTCCTGGACGACGGCGTCCGCCGCGCCCGCCATGACGTTCGCGTCGATCGCGAGGGCCGCGAACTGTTCGCGCGGGCGCGCGCGAAACAGGTCGAGGTACAGCCGCGCCTCCGAGGGGCGGCCCGCGCTCTCGAGGAAGCGGAGGACGACCTCCTGCGGCGCGAGGTCCGGCGTCGGGGACGGCGCGGGGCGGTCGGCGCTCATGACCTCCGGAGGATACGAGTTCTATAGGCTACCTGAGCAGCTTGCAGGAAAGTCCGGGACGACGGGCCGGCTGCGCTGACGGACGACACTTCGCGTCGATCGTGGCGCCGTCGAGAGGGCCGGGGCGTCTTCAGCAACATCAAGAAGTACCTGATGTACCTCATCTCGTCGAACGTCGGCGAGATCGGGCTCATGGCGGGAGCCTCGCTCCTCGGCCTGCCGCTCCCCCTGACGGCGGTCCAGATCTCTACGTGAATCTCGCCACGGACGGCCTTCCGGCGCTCGCGCTGGCCGTAGATCCTCCGGAGGCCGATCTCATGAGCCGCCCGCCCCGCGACCCGCGGGCGGGGATCCACGCGCCCCGTCCTGACGCTGACGCTGCTGGGCGGCGTCTGGTCGACGCTGGTAACGTCGGCCTCTTGCCTGGGCGCTCGGCTCGGGCGCGGCGTGGCCGAGGCCGTGACGATGACGTTGTCTCCCTGGTGCTGATCCAGTTCTTCAAGGCCTACAACTTCCGCTCCGACGGAACTCCGTGCTCGAGCGGCCGTTCGCCAACAAGTGGCTGAACCTCGCCGTCGCCTGGGAGATCGCCGCCCTCGCGCTGATCATCTACGTGCCCGTCCTCAAGAGCCGTTCGGGACGTTCGATGCCGCCATGGACTGGGTCATCGTCGCGGCCGCGGCCTTCACGGTGTCCCCGGTCCTCGATCGCGAAGTGGATGGAGCGGCGGGGCTGGTCGGGAGCCTCGCGCGTGACGGTCGGCGTAGTATCGGGGACCCCGAAGATCTGGGGAAGCCCTCCGACGCGGAAAAGGACTCAATCGTTGAAGAAGCTCCTCGACTTCCTCGCCTCGCTCAAGCTCGCCGTCATCCTCCTCGTCGTCCTCCTCGTCGGGCCTGTCGGCCGGGACGATCCTCGAGTCGCGCACGGACGCGGCGACGGCCGGGCGGCTCGTCTACTACTCGTGGTGGTTCCTGGGGCTCCAGGGGCTCTTCGCGGTCAACGTCGCGCTGCTCGATCGCGAACCTCTTCCCGTGGGGGAAGAAGCGGATCGGCTTCGTCGTGACCCACGCCTCGCTCCTCCTGATCCTCGTGGGCGCGGCGCTGACGTACTTCTGGAAGGTCGAAGGGCAGCTCGGCCTCTGGGAAGGGGAGAGCGGCGTCGATCGATCGAGAACCGCGACCACGAGGGGAAGGTCGTCTCGCGGCAGCGAGCTCCCGTTCTCGGTGAAGCTCGACGACTTCGTCCTCGAGACCTACCAGGGGACGATGCGGCCGTCGGGCTTCGTGAGCCAGGTCGTCAGGTGACCGACCTCGACACGGGGAAGAGCTTCCCGGCGACGATCTGGATGAACCACGAGCTCCACCACCGCGGCTGGTCGCTCTTCCAGTCGAGCTACCAGCAGCAGGGCGGGCGCGAGGCGACGGTCCTCTCGGTCTCGAAGGACCCGGGCCAGCTCGTCGTCTTCGCCGGCTACGCGACGCTCGTCCTCGGGATGCTCGTCGTCCTCCTGACGCGCGTCTCCCAGGCCCGCGAGCGCGAGGCCTTCGAGGCGAAGGTCGCCTCGAGCGGGATGTCGCTCCCGACGATGGGGCGCTCGCTCCTCGTCGCCCTCGCGCTCCTCCCGGCTCGCCTCGCCCGCCCGCGCCGAGCGGTCCGGCGCCCGTCGAGGCGCTCGAGCGCCTCCCCGTGCAGCACGACGGGCGCGTGATGCCGCTCGACACGCTCGCGCGCGAGACGGTCTGGAACGTGACGGGCTCGTACGCCTGGAAGGGCGAGGACCCGGTCGCGACCTTCACGGGCTGGCTCTTCGACCCGCAGGGCGGCCGCCGCGGCGCCCGTCGTGAAGGTCGGCGGCGAAGGAGCTCGCCGGCGCGGCCGGCCTCGACCCGTCGGTGACGCACGCCTCGTTCGAGCAGCTCGTCGGCGAACCGCGACGGTCATGCAGCTCGTCCAGGCCGCGGGCGCGGCCGCCGAGCGGGAGAGCCGCGCCGCGGGGTCCTGAAGGACGCCGAGAAGCTCGAGCAGCGCCTCGACGACGCTCTACGCCGTCCTCCAGCGGCGACGTGTGCGGCCGATCCCCATCCCCGGCGACCCGAACGCCCGGTGGAACCTGCCGCTCGACGACCTCGCCGAGGCGCTCGTCGGCCTCGCGAACGGCCCGCGCCTCGCCGGGCTGGCCGTCGGCGAAGAAGATCGACCGGGAGATCCTCTACAACCGCGTCAACCCGTCGCGCGATCGCCTGGATCGTCCTCCTCGCCTCGCTCGTCGTCTCGATCGCGGCGTGGGCGCGGTCGAGCCGCCTCCTCGACGGCGTCGCCTTCGCGCTCCTCCTCCTCGGCTTCGGGGCGATGACGTGGGGCATCGGGATGCGCTGGGCCGCGGGGGAGCGGATCCCGGCGGCGAACATGTACGAGTCGCTGCTCTTCCTGGCGTGGGGCGTCGGGCTCTTCGCGGTCGTCGCCTACGCGCTCCTGAAGAACCGGGTCGTCGTCGTGAACGCCGCGGCGATGTCGGCGCTGACGATGGCCCTCACCGACCTCCTGCCGATGGACCGCTTCATCCACCCGATCGCGCCGGTCCTGGCGGGGACGCCGTGGCTCGCGATCCACGTCCCGATCATCATGGTCGGCTACGCGGTCCTCGCGCTCGGCCTCGTCGTCGCGCACATGCAGATCGGCTTCGCGGCCTTCGGGAAGGGGCGCGGCGCGCTCGTCGAGAAGATGTACGAGCTCCTCTACTGGTACATGCACGTCGGGTCGATCTTCCTCCTCACCGGGATCCTCACCGGCTCGGTCTGGGCCGCCTCGTCGTGGGGGCGCTACTGGGGCTGGGACCCGAAGGAGGTCTGGTCGCTCGTGGCGTTCCTCGCCTACATGGCGATCCTCCACCTGAAGGTCGACAAGGTGATCGGGACGTTCGGCGTGGCGGTCATCAGCATCGCCGCGTTCCAGACGATCCTGATGACCTACCTCGGCGTGAACTTCGTCCTGAACGCCGGCATGCACTCCTACGGCATGGGCGACTCGCCCGTCGTGAAGTGGATGGTCCTCGTCACGCTCGTCGAGGTCGTCTTCCTCGTCGTCGCCGGCGTCGCCTGGCGGGACCGGAAGAGGCTCGTCGGGGCCGGAGCATGAGCGACGAGGCCGGGGTCCGGGTCACCGCGGAGCAGGCGCTCGCGCGCCTCGTGGAGGGGAACGCGCGCTTCATGCGCGGCGAGGCGCGGTTCCCGACCGTCCAGAAGGACGTCCTCGCCGCGCTCGCGAAGGGCCAGCGTCCCTTCGCGACCGTCCTCGGCTGCAGCGACTCGCGCGTGCCGCCCGAGCTCGTCTTCGACGCGGGGTTCGGCCAGCTCTTCGTGATCCGCCTCGCGGGGAACGTCCTGTCGCCGGAGGTCGCCGGCACCATGCAGTACGCCGGCGTGCACCTGAAGACGCCGCTCTTCGTCGTCCTCGGGCACGAGGGCTGCGGCGCCGTCCAGGCCGCGCTCAAGACGCTGCGCGAGGGCACGCGCGAGAGGAGCCGCATCGAGGCGCTCCTCCAGAACATCCTGCCGGGCCTTCAGGACGTCGACCCGCGGCTGCCGGAGGACGAGCAGATGCGCGCCGCCGTCGAGGCGAACGTGCGCTGGACCGTGAGCCGGATCATGGCGACTCCCGAGGCGCAGGCGCGGGAGAAGGAGGGCGTCATGCGGCTCGTCGGCGCGGTCTTCGAGTTCGCGACCGGCGCCGTCCGGTTCCTCGATCGCCCCTGACGCGCCTCCGTGCCTGGGTTCGGAACGAAAAGGCCCGGCATCGCCGCCGGGCCCTCACGCATTCCTGGAAAACCGAGGCAAGAACCAAGAGTTCCGGGACGCTCTGTCGAATTCTGGTCTGGCCGTTCGTCGATGGAGTGAAGGCCGACATTTCCGGAACACGGAGGCTCAAATGAGAAAGCTCAAGATCATCGAACACATCTCGCTGGACGGCGTGATCCAGGTCTCCGGCGAGGACGGCGATTTCCCCTACAGCGACTGGACCGCGCCCTATCGGACCCCCGCTGGCCGGGACGCAATGCTCGCCGCGCATGGCGAGAGCTTCGATCTGCTGCTTGGCCGTCGCACCTACGATGGCTGGTCGGGCTTCTGGCCAAAGGCGCCGAGCAGTCCGATGGCGGACCGCCTCAATGCGGCAAAGAAGTACGTCGCCACCCACCGTCCGGAAAGTCTTGAATGGGGCCCGTTCGAGGGCCTCGGACCGGACATCGTCGAGGGCATTCGCCGCATCAAGTCGCAGGACGGCCCGGACCTTGTCCTCTCCGGGAGCATCACGCTGACATCGACGGTCCTCGAACATGGGCTTGCGGATGAAGTCGTGCTGCCCGTCTATCCGGTCGTGCTGGGCACGGGTAAGCGCTTGTTTTCGGACGGAACGCCGCCGCGCTCATTCGAGCTCGTCAGCACGAAAGCAATGCCGTCCGGCATCATCCTCAGTCATTACAGGGTCGCGGGGCCTTTGAAGACCGGATAGGGCGAAGGTTGTCCAGATCAGCGCCGACCAGGGCCTCGGCGAAAGCGATTGTCACCCGGCCCCGGGCCCTCGCGGCTTTAGGGCTGCGGGATGTAGAACGTAGCCTCGCAGGCGAGGCTCCTGAGGGCGCGCACCTCGACGATCGTGAGGTTCTGGCCACCGTCGTACCCGCCGTTTCCCTCGTTGAGGCGAACGTCACCGGTTACCTTCATGACGAGCTGTGCGTTCCGGCCGTCGGACGACGGACTCATGACCATCTGGGCGGCAGCTACCGTGAGCGCCTTCTGGACGCACGCGCCGACGTTCGGATCGAGAACGACCAGCGACTGGTAGAACTTGACGTTGGCGTATTTCGCGTCCTTGTAGACCCCGTTGAAGCGCATCTGGCTGTTGAGAAGCCCCTGGATGGAGGTCGCGCCGAACGCGGCGGTGTACGGCGCGTCCGTCGACCCCGCGACGCTGAAGATCAGCGTGAAGTTCAATTCCGCGGTCGAGGGGGTATCGGTGGCGGTTGCGGGAAGCGCGACGATCATCGACGCGGCGAAGGCGAGGACGAAGACGGCCACTACGGACTTTTTCACGTTTCATCTCCTCATGTTGTTCGTGGGGATCGGAGCAGGGCGTTTCCCTCTCCATAGGGTCCGACGGGACGAGGCGCCATGGAGCATCGGCACCAGATCCGTCTTTCGGACGCCACGAAACGAAAGGCCCGGCGTTTCCGCCGGGCCTCAACCGCATGAACCTGCGGGCTTTGTAATTGGTTGCGGGGGCAAGATTTGAACTTGCGACCTTTGGGTTATGAGCCCAACGAGCTACCAGGCTGCTCCACCCCGCGTCAGGGAGGGGGACCATAGCGGCTCTCTCCCTGCGAGTCAAGTTCGCGAGGCGTACAGTGCGCCTCGGAGGTCTTCATGGGACTCTTCTCGGGCACGACTTTGAAGCCGGGCGACGAGGCCCCCTCCTTCACGCTGAAGGACCAGGACGGCAAGCCCGTCTCGCTCGCGTCGCTCAAGGGCAAGCGCGTCGTCCTCTATTTCTTCCCGAAGGCCGACACCAGCGGTTGAACCGTGGAGGCCCAGGCCTTCCGTGACGAAGGCCCGAAGCTTCCGAGGGACGTCGTCGTCCTCGGCGTGTCGAAAGACTCCGTACGCGCACAGAAGGCCTTCGCGGAAAAGAACAAGCTGACGTTCCGTCTTCTCGCGGACGCGGACGGCGAGGTCATCGAGCGCTACGGCGTCGGCCTCGCGTTCGGCATCGCAAAGCGAAAGTCGTTCCTGATCGACTCGAAGGGGAGGATCGCGAAGGTCTACGAGTCCGTCGCGCCCGCAAAGCACGCGGGCGAGGTCGCGAAGGACCTCGAGGCCGTCTCCTAGGGATTCAGCGCGACGCCGGGGCCGGGCCGGCGGGGGCCGGCGGCTTCACGCGCTGCTCCCATCCGTCGGGCAGGACGAGCACGATCTCGCCGGGCTTGACGAGGTTGAGCTGCTCGCGCGCGACCTTTTCGAGCGCACGCGGGTCGGTCTTCAGCGCCGCGACCTCGGCCTCGAGCCGCTTGTTGTCGGCCTCGAGCTGCGCGACCTCGTCGCGGGCCTTCGCGAGCTGCACGCGCTGCCTCCTCACCTGGAGGACGCCGTGGTCGCTCACGAGGAAGATGCCGAAGACGAGGGCCGAAAGGAGCGCCGAGACGACGACGACCGAGGCCGGCCGCACGTGGCGGCCCTCGGGCCGCGCCGCGGGAGCCTCCTCGCCGTGATCCGTGCGCGCGCGGCGCGGGGGAGGCTCGCTCTCGCGCGGCGGCTCCACGCGCGCGGGCCGCTGCGGCAGCCGCTTGACCCCGACGAGGCGGGGCGGACCCTCACCGCCGACGATTCGTTCGAAGCGCACCCCTCATTTTCCCCCAATTCCGCCGGAACGGCGCGGGATTGCGGGGCTCAGGCCTTCTTCGCGGCGAGTCCGGGATAGACGCCCGTCTCGCCGAGGTCCTCCTCGATGCGCAGGAGGCGGTTGTACTTCGCGATCCGCTCCGAGCGGCAGAGCGAGCCCGTCTTGATGAAGCCCGCGTTCGTCGCGACCGCGAGGTCGGCGATCGTCGTGTCCTCCGTCTCGCCCGAGCGGTGCGACGGGACCGTGATGTAGCCCGCCGTCTGCGCCATCCGGACGGCCTCCAGCGTCTCGGTGATCGTCCCGATCTGGTTGAGCTTCACGAGGAGGCCGTTCGCGATGCCGTTCGCGATGCCGTCCTTCAGGATCTTCGGGTTCGTGACGAAGTTGTCGTCGCCGACGAGGTGGATCTTCGCGCCCAGCTTCGCGGTCAGGAGCTTCCAGCCCGCCTTGTCCCCCTCGGCGCATCCGTCCTCGATCGAGACGATGGGGTAGTCCGAGACGAGGCTCTCGTAGAAGGCGACGATCTCGGCGGGGGACAGCTTCCGGCCCTCGAGGTCGTAGGCGCCCTTGTCGAAGAACTCGCTCGCGGCGCAGTCCAGCGCGAGGAAGACGTCTCCGCCGGCCTCGTAGCCGGCCTTCCCGATCGCGTCGACGAGGAAGTCGAGCGTCGCGCGCGTGGACTCGAGGTTCGGGGCGAAGCCCCCCTCGTCGCCGACGCCCGTCGCGAGACCCTTGTTCTTGAGGAGTCCCTTGAGGGCGTGGAAGACCTCCGACCCGGCCCGGAGCGCCTCGCGGAAGTCGCCGAATCCCGCGGGCACGAGCATGAACTCCTGGATGTCGAGCGGGTTGTCCGCGTGCGCGCCGCCGTTGACGACGTTCATCATCGGGACGGGGAGCGTGACGGCGCCCGTTCCGCCGAGGTACCGGAAGAGCGGAAGCCCGCAGGACTCCGCCGCGGCGCGGCAGACGGCCATCGAGACGCCGAGGATCGCGTTCGCGCCGAGCGCGGTCTTCATCTCGGTGGCGTCGAGCTCGATCATGAGACGGTCGATCTCGGCCTGCTGGCGCGCGTCCATCCCGAGGACCTCGGGCGCGATCGTTTCGTTCACGTTCCTGACGGCCTTCAGGACGCCCTTGCCGCCGTAGCGCTTCTTGTCGCCGTCGCGCAGCTCGAGCGCCTCGCGCGAGCCGGTCGAGGCGCCGGACGGGACGCCCGCGCGGGCGGATGCGCCGCCCTCGAGAAGGCACTCGACCTCGACGGTGGGGTTGCCGCGGGAATCGAGGATCTCGCGGGCGTGGATGCTTTCGATGGCGTACATGTGGGCTCCTAAGAGGAAGAAGAAGAGAAGATTTTCTTAGAAGGTGAATGTCCGGAGGCTGGTGCGCGCCGACGTCGCACGAGGTGCGCCGACGCTCCCCGCGGCCTTATTACCCTCTAAGAACATATTCTTTTGCTTTCGTCAGCAGGCGATCCGTTTCTCGTTTGTCCGGAGATTCCGCGTAGATCCGCACGACGGGCTCGGTCCCCGAGGCGCGGAAGAGGATCCAGCGGCCGTCGCCGAGGAGGAGCTTCTGGCCGTCCGTGCGGTCGATCGACTGCACCTTCAGCCCCGCGAAGGTGTCCGGGTTCTCCGCCAGCCGCTTCTTGACCGACGCCGCGAGGGCGGGGTCGAGGCGCGCGTCCGCGCGGTCGGGATGGAAGGAACCGACCCTCCGGAAGAGGTCCTGCAGGAGCGTCCCGAGCGTCTTGCCGGTCGCCGCGACGAGCTCGGCGAGGAGGAGGCACGCGAGCGGGCCGTCCTTCTCGGGGACGTGGCCCTCCATCGTGAAGCCGGCCGACTCCTCGCCGCCCATGGCGATCCTGTCCTCGAGGAGGAGCGCGCCGATGTACTTGAACCCGACGGCGGTCTCGAAGAGGGGGGCTCCGTAAGACCGGGCCACGGCGTCGAGGCCGTGCGTCGTCGCGACCGAGCGCGCCACGCCGCGCCCGTCGCCGGCCTTGCGCCGCGGCAGCAGGCGGTCCGCGAGGAGCATCAGGCAGTGGTTCGGGTTCACGTACGTCCCGTCCGCGTCGAGGATGCCGAAGCGGTCCGCGTCGCCGTCCGTCGAAAGGCCCAGGGCGCGCTTCTCGGAGACGACGACCTTTCCGAGCTCGACGAGGTTCGGGGCGTCGCACTGCGGCGAGAGGCCGCCGAAGTACGGGTCGCGGTGGCCGTTGATGAGGTGGACGTCGACGCCGGCGCGGACGAGGAAGGCGTCGAGGTACCCGCGTGACGTCCCGAAGCGCGGGTCGACCGCGACGCGCAGGCCCGCCTTCCTCATCGCGGCGCCGTCCACGCGGCGGACGAGCTCGGCGAGGTACGGCCCCTTCGGGTCGAAGGTCGGCGTGTCCGCGGCGGGCGCGGGAGCGGCGTCGGCGTCCGAAGTCTTCGCGATCTCCTCCTCGATCCTCGCGGTGACGTCCGGGAGCGCCGGGGCGCCGTCTGCCGTCGAGAACTTGATCCCGTTGTACTCGGGCGGATTGTGGGAGGCCGTGAAGTTGATCGCGCCGAGCGCCTTCTTCTCCCGGATCGTGAAGGCGACGACGGGGGTGGGGACGTCGCGGTCCGCGCGGAGAGGCGTGACGCCCTCGCGCACGAGGACCCGCGCGGCCTCGTCCACGAAGCGCTCGTTCAGGAAACGCGTGTCGGAGGCGACGACGAGACCGCGGGACGCGTCCCCGGAGGCCTTCGCGACGCGCGCGACCGCGGCGACGACGCGCCGCGCGTTCGGAAACGTGAACTCCTCGCCGAGGATGGAGCGCCAGCCGGACGTGCCGAAGCGGATCATGGGGCGGTTAGGATTCTACGGTGCGTGCCCGCATTGCCGTGGCGTCTCGTTCGCTCGCCCCCGTACTCGCGGCCGCGTGCGCGGCCGCCTGCGCGTCCCGGCCGCCGGCGCAGGGTCCGGTGCCGCTCGTGAGGCACGGGCCGGATCGCGCGACGACGCCCTACGTCGAGCGGGCGCGCGACGCGAAGGTCGCGCTCCTCGCCCGGATCAACGCCGACCGCGCGGCGGCCGGCGCCCCTCCCGTCGCGTACGACCTCGTCGCCGCGAAGGCCGCCGACGACTTCTGCCTCGACGCGGCGCGGACCGGCGTCATGGGCCACTGGGACCTCGCGGGCCGCGCTCCGTACGACCGCTACGCCGACGCAGGCGGCGTCGACTGGAGCGGCGAGAACTTCAGCGGGACGTCGCGCCGGGGAGACGCGTTCCGCCGGGACGAGCTCGTGGGGCTCCTCCTCGAGGCGCACGGCCGGATGATGGCCGAGAAGGCCCCCGACGACGGCCACCGGCGGACGATCCTCGACCCGGCGTGGACGCACGTCGGACTCGGCGTCGCGCTCGAGGGCGGCGAGTTCCGCATGACCGAGGAGTTCACGCGCCACGTGGCGGTGTGGGTCGAGGCGCCCGCGGGCCGCGTGAGGGCCGGGCGCACGGTGAGCGTGAACGTCCAGCTCCCGAAGGGCTGGAGCCTCGCGGCCGTCGAGATCGGACACGAGAGGTTCCCGCGTCCGCTCACGGCGAAGGAGATCCGGCGGCGCCGGGCGTACGCCTTCCCGCCCGCCTCGCAGAAGCTCCTCCCGCGGCTCGCCGCGCCCTTCCAGTACGCGGACGGCTCGAAGGGCGAGGTCGACGTCGCCGACGGGATCGTCCGGGCGAAGGTGACGCTCCTGTCCGGACCCGGGAGCTACTGGGTCCTCGTCTACGCGGCCCCGGGCCCGGTCGAGGGCAGGACCCTCGGCCCGCTCACGGCCGTGCGGATCCTGGCGGACTGACGGTCTAAGATCGCACGAACATGACGTCGGAGTTCACGCGGGAAGAGGCGGAGGTCCTGCAGCGCTTCTTCACGAACGTTGACGCTCCGGTGTTCGGCCTCCGGCTCCCGCAGGAAGTGTCCGGCGCTCTCTTCTCGCGTTACAGCCGGACGGCGAAGAGCCTGAGGCGCGTCTTCCTGGACGAGTTCGTCGGCGAGGAGGGCCTCGCCGAGGGCCTCCTCGGAGGCGCGGCACGGGACGACGGCGAGTCCCTCCGGCGCGCGCGCGCGTTCTACGACCGCGTCCTCGTCGGGTACGGCGACGACTCCGTCGCCCAGCTCGGGGCGGCGCACGTCGCCGTCGAGCGGGCGTCGAACGTCGCGGCGCAGACGCTCGAGGACGCGCGCGTCGGCATCTCGTTCCTCGAGAAATCGACGCGCTACGTGAGGTTCGACCAGA